>CAWDLZ010000001.1:0-10928 GCA_963803265.1 uncultured Alphaproteobacteria bacterium
GAAGCCTTGCAGTCGATGATTTCAAGGAATTGAAAGCGATCGCCGACAGGCATGGACTTATGCCGAAACAGGCGATCCCTTCGCCGACGATCTTGCATTTTCGCGGGGGCCGCGCGGCGATCGACCGCAAGGTCTATCCCGATATCGACAGCTTCGTCGCCGATTTGGTCGTGGTCTATCGCGATGAAATTCAGGCGCTCTACCACGCGGGCTGCCGTTATCTTCAAATCGACGAGACCAATCTGCCGTTCCTCTGCGATCCGAGATTGCGCAACACGGTGCGCGACATGGGCGAGGACCCGGACAAGCTCCCAAGCTTTTATGTCCGCCTCCTCAACGAGGTCGTCAGCGGCAAGCCCGCCGATCTGGCCATCTGCATGCACATGTGCCGCGGCAATCACGAAAGCGCATGGGTCGCCGAGGGCGGCTATGACCGCGTCGCCGAGACGGTGTTCGGCGACATCGCGCTCGATGGCTATTTTCTCGAATACGATTCGCCACGCGCCGGAAGCTTCGAGCCGCTGCGCTATCTTAGCGGCAACAAGGTCGCGGTGCTGGGTCTCATCACGACCAAGAAGCCGGAGCTCGAATCGAAGGACGGCTTGAAGCGCCGCATCGACGAGGCGGCGAAAATCGTGCCGCTCGAGCGGCTGGCGCTCAGTCCGCAATGCGGCTTCGCCAGCACCATCGGCGGCAACAAGCTCGGCATCGAGGACGAGAAGCGCAAACTGGCGCTCGTGGTCGAGGTCGCGCGCGAGGTCTGGGGTACGGCTTGAGCTGAGGGGGCAAGATGGGTCAGTTCGGAATTGGCCAGGCGGTTCGCCGCAAAGAGGATGCGCGGTTCATCACCGGGGCAGGGCATTACGTTCAACGACGCGCGCGATTCGCGCCAGGCGTATGCCGCTTTCCTGCGCTCGCCCCACGCCCATGCGCGCATCCGATCGATCGACAGCGAGGCCGCAAAGCGCGCGCCCGGGGTGCTCGCGGTTTATACGGAGGCGGAGGTTCGGGCGGCGGGGCTAGGGACGATCAAATGCGTGGCGCCGCTGAAGAACCGCGACGGGTCGAATTATTTCAACCCCGGCCGGCCGCTGCTGGCCGCGGGAAAGGCGCGCCACGTCGGCGATCCCGTCGCCTTGGTGATCGCCGAGACCGCCGATCAGGCCCGAGACGCGGTCGAGCGAATGATGGTCGATTACATGCCGATTCCGGCCGTAATCGATCCGGCCGAGGCGGTAAAGCCCGGCGCGCCGGCGCTGTGGGATGCCGCGCCCGGCAATGTCGCGCTCGATTGGGCCCTGGGCGATGAGAAACCCGTCGCCGAGGCCTTCGCCCAGGCGGCGCGGATCGTCGCCCTCGACCTCGCCATCAACCGCGTCGTCGTCGCGCCCATCGAGCCGCGCGGGATTCTCGCCTCTTACGACCCCGCGAGCGATCGCTACACGCTCCATATCGGCACCCAGGGCGCCTTCGGCATGCGCGCCACCGTGGCGGCGCATCTCGGCATCAAGGACGAGCAGCTTCGCGTCGTCACCGGCGATGTCGGCGGCAGCTTCGGGATGAAGACCTTCGATTATCCCGAGAACACGCTGCTGCCCTGGGCGGCAAAGCTTTTGGGCCGGCCGATCAAATGGACCAGCGACCGCGGGGAGGCTTTCCTCACCGACACGCAAGGCCGCGAGCAGAAAATCCATGCCGAGCTGGCGCTCGATAAGGACGGGCGCTTCCTCGCCGTGCGCGTGGACTCCCTCGCCAATATGGGCGCCTATCTCTCGCATTTCTCGGTGTTCGTCGCGACCATGGCGGGGTTCCGGCTCCTCACCGGCGCCTATCGCATCCCGGCCGCGCATGTCCATGTGCGCTGCGTCTTCACCAACACGGTCTGGGTCGATGCCTATCGCGGCGCCGGGCGGCCCGAATGCTCCTACATCATCGAGCGGCTGGTCAACGCGGCGGCGCGCGAGACCGGGCTTGGCCGCGACGAGATAAGGCGGCGGAATTTCATATCCCCCTCGGCGATGCCTTACGCGACGCCGCTCATCGCCACCTACGACAGCGGCGACTTCGCCGCCAATCTGGCGCTCGGCCTCGCGCGCGCCGATTTCGCGAGTTTCGAGGCCCGCCGCAATGAGGCGAGGAATCGCGGCAAGCTGCGCGGCTTAGGCATTTCCTATTACATGGAGGTGACGGCGGCGATGCCGCAAGAGCAGGCCGCGATCGCGTTCTTAGCGAACGGTCGCGTCCGCCTCGGCATCGGCACCGGCCCCTCGGGTCAGGGCCACGAGACGGCGTTCGCGCAGATTCTCGCCGACCGGCTCGGCATCGATCTCGATGGCATCGACTTCGTGACCGGCGACACCGATGCCTTGACGCGGGGCGGCGGGACGGGCGGCGCCAAGTCGCTGCTGATGGCCGGCACGGCGGTGGTGGACGGCGCCGAGCGCATCATCGCCAAGGGCAAGAAGCTCGCCGGCCACGTGCTGGAGGCGGCCGAAAGCGATATCGAGTTCAGCGACGGGCGCTTCCGCATCGCCGGCACCGACCGCTCGATCGGCATCCTGGAATTGGCGGCACGCGCGCGGCAAGGAACGCGCCTGCCCGAGGGGCTCCCGTCCTCGCTCGACGATGCCGGGCTCAGCACGGGGAACAAGAACACCTTTCCCAACGGCTGCCACCTCTGCGAGATCGAGATCGACGAGGAGACGGGGACGGCGCAAATCCTGCGCTATGTCGTCGCCGACGATTTCGGCGTCCTCGTCAATCCGCTCATCGTCGAGGGCCAGATCCATGGCGGGATCGCGCAGGGCGCGGGGCAGATGCTGATCGAGAACGCCAGCTACGACGCCGGCGGGCAGTTGCTCACGGGCTCGTTCCTCGATTACGCGATGCCGCGCGCCGCCGACTTCCCCGGCTTCGAAGTGGAGTTCCACAACGTGCCCTGCGCCACCAACGTGCTCGGCATCAAGGGCGCGGGCGAGGCGGGGACGGTGGGCGCATTGGGCGCGACGATGAACGCGGTCATGGATGCGCTCGCGCCCTTGGGCGTGACGCAGCTCGATTTGCCAGCAACGCCGCAGCGGTTATGGGCGGCGATACGAGGGGCGGGGCGGCGCGGCTACTCGAGCGCTCTGCACCTTAGCGAGCTAGCCAAGTAGTAAATCCTGGCGTTAGGTGGGATATGTGAGAAATCGTCTAAAAACGTTGGGGATGATCCTGTGGGTGGAGTCGATTCGTTGTTGACACCCGTTGACAAGCCTCCCCATACTGCCAAAGGCGTAATTGATACAACCCATTGTGAGCACAAAAAAAGAACGACCGCCATATTTAGCTCTCAAGGGGACCAGACCATGCCAAAGTTCACGCCGGGGGAATCCATCCTAATACGCTGCGAGGTACAACGCGGTGCGTTTCCTCATGAAATGCTTGTCACATTTGAAACTGCGGATGGTCCTATCTCCGGGTTTGTCCGGAGTGATAGCGTGAAAAACATTCAAGACCATGAAGGGTTTATCCCCGCCATCGTAAAATCCGTAACAGCCGACACTGTCGCAGTTGTGGTTCGAGGCTCGTTTTTTACGACCACAGGGCTAGCCTATTTGAAACGTGATTGGGCTGATTTGCACGTTCAGCCGGCTCGTGCTGTCGCATAGATGTGCTTCGTCGTGACACGGCGTAGGGGGGAATATGATCCTCTCACAGCTCAATCTGCGGGCAGCAGTTAGAGCAGGTAAAATTGGGTTCGAGCCTCCACTGGAAGAACGTCAGTGGGGCGAGGCGTCCGTCGATCTGCGGCTCGGTTTTAGTTTTACGAAGCTCGAAAAAGCCGAAGGGTTGACTGTCTCGGTTGCTGGCGGACTTGGGACATTAGGGCGATCAGGCTATTTTACGACTAAAGAATTGAGAGCCAAAGACGATTTTGGCGACCCCGAATTTTTTACGCTTCATCCTGGGAGCTTCATTCTCGGGATGACGTATGAGAGCATTAAGGTTCCCACGAACATGATCGCGCTAATCGAGGGGCGTAGCACCTATGCCCGAGTCGGTTTAAGCATGCACCAAACCGCTCCGTGGATTTAGCCGGGGTGGAGCGGGCCGATTATTCTTGAAATGATGAACAGCGGGCCGCTGGATATAAAACTCGACTCCACTCGTTGATAGGCCGTGCCAGCTTACGTTCTTTGAATTAAAGACGGCGGTGCCTAAAAGCATTGCTTACGGGACGCGGTCGTCTGACGCCTACCAAAACCAAAAGCATCCCCTGAGACATGAGAAGGGGGCTGCAAAGCTAGCAGGCGCTACCTCCCGGAAGGCTAAAAGAGCGAAGCGCAAAAAGGGGTAACTCGACCTGTTTGCAGTCGCTGAGCAATGCGAGAAAAAGCAGCCTAATCAGGCGCTCAAATCTTCCAACGGGCGGGCATCCCGTCTTCGTCGCCGTATTGGTTCTCATCTTTGGAGCGTCTCGGCACGGCTCTTCTAGAACCACTGACGCAACTCGATGTGATAACCGTTGGGATCGGTGATCTCCGCGCGCGCGTAACGCTTCTCGCGGATCATCGGTCCCCAGACCACGCCGACGCCTTTCGTCTTGAGGAACTCGATGGCTTTCTGCATGTCCTCGACTTCGAGCGCGATCATGTTGTAGCCCAAATGAAGACCCGTCGGAGCGGGGTCTAGTTTCGCGCCCTCATGGGAAATGAGTTCCACGGTCGTTCCGCCCAACTCCAGGTAGGCGAGATCGACGGGCACGCCCGCGCCGGAGCGTTCGACGCGATCGCGCGACCTGAGCTTGAAACCCAGCACTTCCGTATAGAATTGGATCGTGCGCTCCGGCTGATCCGTATTGATTTCGACGTGATCGATCCGCTTGAACATGGCTGTGCCTCCGAATCGCGGCGCCATTATACTCGGGAAACGTAACCGCTCTCAGTCGTTATCTTGAGGATGTCGCCTCCCCGTTGTTGGCTCGTTCGGGGAAATGCTATCCTTCGCGCGGGTTCCCGGTCATCCCGGGATGCAGGCCTGATCCATCGGGCCTATGCAAGGGGGAATCGAACATGAAGCAGGCTTTTATCGCCGCTGCGCTGACCGGTCTTCTTTATCTCTCCAGCGCCACGGCCTTTGCCGCGGGCGCTTATGACGGCACCTGGACGGGCCAGGTGGCCGGCATGACCGGCGGTCATCACCAAGGCCGCTGCAACGGCACGGTGACGCTCACGGTGAAGAACAATCGGATCGCGGGAGAGGTGAAGATCGGAATGGAGGCGCCAATCGCGATCCGCGAGGCGGTCGCTCCCAATGGAACCGTACGTCCGCAGGGCGGGCCGCTCCGGGGCAAGTTCGAGGCCGCTGCCTTCGAGGGAGCCCTTGTCGGCTCCCATGTCGAGCTCAACTGCTCGCGCTTTCGGGTGTCGCTGACGAGGTCGTGATGCGGCGCTTGCGCTTGAGGCGTATCGCCTCATGCAGCCGCGCTTGATCGCTGCGACCGGCGAGGATAGAGCGAGACGGGCGAGTCATTCCCGCCGCCTTTGTGCTAGGATGGTTCAGCGATGAAGCGACTCATTCCGCAACAGTCCCATTCATCCGCCGCGCGCCGCCGCAGGCTGCGGCGGCTCTTTGCAGCGGGCGTCCTTTCCCTCGGCCTAGCGAGCCCGGCTTTTGCCGCCGCGTCGCTGACCGAGCAGTTCATTCCCGATGCGGCCCATGCCGTCGTCGGTCAGCCGACGACGATCACCTTGACCGTCAAGGGCGCCAAAGTAAGCGGGGCGGTTAAATTGCCCCAGGTGGCTGGGCTGACCTTGAACGGGTCGGGCACCAATCCGAGCGCCAATTCCGAGGACTTCAATTTCTTCGTCACGCCGACGCGCGCCGGCGACTTGACCATCCCTGCTTTCGACATTCGCACCGACGACGGTCAAACCCTCCACGTCAACGCCATCAAGCTGCACGCTGCCGCGCAGTAATCGGCGGCTCGTGCGGCTTGACCCTAAGCGTGTCGGCGCGAGGCTATCGAGCGCCCGCGAACCGGGGCTTACGAGATGCGGTCGCGGCGCCACTCGTCCATGGTTTGGAAGATCGCGCGCAAGCTCGATTTTGCCCAGTCAAAGACCCGGCGAGGGAGGTCGTCCAAGGCGCGGTCTCCTTGATACGCCTCGACCGTGGTCGTGTCGTAAGCGCCGGTCACATGAGCGATGAGATCGAGGTGTTCCGAGGCAGAGCTCGTCGGCGGACACGACCACGCGTAATTTATATTCCCCCGGAACATCGAAAAAGCCGGTCGCCCAATCCGGCACGACGCGCCCGCCCTTTTCCGGGTCGAATTCCGTCGCCGGCAAGAATCGGCCGGTCTCGACCACGTAGGCCACGTCCAAATTCGCGGGAATCCCATCGCCCAGGCGTTTTCGCAATGCGTGCTTGCCATCCTCGGCCGGCGCGAAGGTCAGCGGCACGGGCTCGGGCAAGTTGGCGTCGCGGCCGTCTTTCTCGACAGAGGCGAGATTCGCGTAACAAAAAGCGGTGCCGACGCCGAGATAGGAAACGCGCAGGCGAAAAAATCTCACGGCGGCGCCGTTCGGATATTTCACGGCAACGACGCAGCGCGGGTCGGTCTCTTCGAATTCGAGCTTTACCTTCGGCATCAGGCCGAGCGCAAAGACGATCGCGAGCGAGATCGCCGCGACATTCGTCGCCACCATCCAGCCGGGAATGTCGGAAAGCGCGAGGAAGACATCGGGCGGGACATAGTCGATGCTGCGCTGGACCGCCCAATCCCACCAGGTGCTGAGGTAGGTCACGGCCGCCACCAGCACGGCGCAGCGCCAGCCCAGCGCCCGCCAGGCCGCCCTAGCGAATCGAACGCACCAAGAAATCAGCTCCCGCATTTTTTCGCCCCCACCACCCGTCATAGTTGCGAAACATAGCCTATTATGCCCCGGCAATGCCACCAAGAATAGACATTGGAACCGTTCTAGGGCCGGTTTGGGATCCGATGCCGCTTATGGCAGCGGCGCGCCGCCCGGCTGCGACAGCCACACCCAGGCCTTGGTCTTGGCGTCGTAGGTGGTGACGGTCGAGGCGTCGGGCCCCAAGCCGCGCTGCGGGTATTTCTTGAAATCGTAGATGCCGTCGACGCCGGGGAAATCGGTCAGGTTGTCGATATAGTCCTTGAGCTGGGCGCTCGATGCCTCCGCGCCGAGCTTTTTCAGGCCCGCGACCACGATGAGGCCGGCGTCCCACGAGGTCGCGACCATGTTGTCGGCCTTCAGGTTGCGCGCCTTCAGGATCGCATACATGTCGTGCTGCGCCGCTTCCATGCGGGGCTCGAGCGTGAGCAGCCCTTGATGCTCGGGATAGAGCGCCGAAGCGAGGATGAGCTGCTTGGGGAGGAAGCTTTCCCATTGCGCCATCGCCGCGAAAGTCTGGTTGCCGCTGGTCGGCGCCACCGGGATGTCGAGCCCGGCCTGGAGCATGCCGCGGAACACCGTGGCGGCCGGCGCGCCCGTCACCCAGGCGATCATGGCCTGGGCGCCCGAGCCCTTGATGCGCTCCACTTGCGCGGCGACGCTGATGTCGGAGGGGTTGAAATGCTCCTCGACCAGCAAGCTCACCACGCCCTTGTTCTCGGGATAGCCGAGGACGGTGGCGAGGGCGCGGTCGCCGTCCTGGCCGCTCGCGTCCGTCGTCTCCAGGGCCGCGATCTTGGTCCAGCCCTTCATGCGGTAGTAGCGCACGACCGCCGCGATCTGATCGACCGAATCGGCGCTCGCCGAGAAGACATAGCTGCCGGGCTTGGGATGGATCGCCGGCGACAGGCAGTATTGCACCGGCCCGTTCTCCATCAGCGGCGCCATCGCCAGGCACATCGCGACGATGCTCGAGCCGAGGATGACGCTGGGATGGCCGGCCAGCGCCGCGGTCGTGAGCTGAACCGCGGCTTGCGGCGTCGATTGATCGTCGCGGTAGGTGAAATGGAGGTCGCGCCCGGCGATGCCGCCGCTCTGGTTCACGGATGCGGCAAGCGCGTCGAGCGTGTCCTTCTGGCCCTGGCCGACGAACGCCGCGCCGCCGGTGAGCGGCAGCACGACCGTGATGTCATAAGGCTCGGCGGCCCGCGCCGGCAGCCCGGCTTGAAAAAGCAGGCCGGCCGCGGCCACGCCCAGAAACCGCCTGGCGATCTTCGTCATTTCCGTCTCCTCCGTTTATGTCGTTCGATTTAGAGAGCCGGCACGCCGGCGCGGCGGCGCAGCTCGGGATCGCGCGCGTTGGCGATCTTGCCCGAATAGTCCGCCGCCTCGGGGCCGCTGAGATAATGGATGAGCCGCGCGGTTTCGCTGGCGGGGCGCAATTGGGCGACATCGATGTTGCCGCCGTTGCCCATGCGGTGGGCGCGGTTGTAGGCGTTCATCTCGGTATCGACCAGGCCGGGCGAGAAGCCGATCACGCGCAGCCCGCGCTTCTCGGCCTCCTCGACGGCGAAGATGCGCGAGGCGATCATCAGGCCGGCCTTGCTGGCGCAATAGGCGCTGCGCCCGAATTGAGGATGCTCGGCCGCGCCCGAGGTGACGTTGATCACCGCGCCGCCGCGCGCCAGGTGCTTGGCGGCATGGTGCATGACATAGATCGGGCCGCTTAGGTTGACCTCGATCGCCCGCGTCCAGGCGCCGAGATCGGCGTCCTCGATGGCGGCGATCGGCTCGATGGTGCCGGCGTTGTTGACGACGATGCCGAGCCCGCCCAGCACCGCGGCGGCGCGCTCGACGGCCTGGCCCACCGCCTTGGCGTCGGCCACGTCGCAAGCGATGGCGATGGCGCGGCCGCCTTTGCCCTCGATCTCCTTGGCCAGCGCCGCGATCCGGTCGGCGCCTGTGGCGACGAGGGCGAGCGGATGGCCGTGGGTGGCGAATTCCCGAGCGGTCGCGGCGCCGATGCCGCGGCTGGCGCCGGTCAGGAAAACGGGCAGGGGCGTGGCGATGGCCATGGCATCCTCGCATCGGGGAAACCCGAGACTTAGCACGAAACGTGCATCGCCGGTACGGGAGATGCTTGACGCCTCTTGGGCCGAGAGGAGATGCTGGTGCGGGAGGAAAGGCGAGGGATGGGCGATGGCGGTTGATGCGAAAGCCCCGGCGCGGGTAACGCGCTCCGGCCTTGCGCTGCGCGAGCCGCGCGCGTGCGTTTATGGCGATCACGCCATGATCGTCTCGGGTCATCACGCGGCGTGCCAGGCCGGGCTCGCGATCCATCGCCGCGGCGGCAACGCGGTCGATGCCATGATCGCGGCCTCGGCGACGCTTGCCGTGGTGCTCGGCCATGCCACTTCGCTGGGCGGCGATTGCTTCATTCTCTATCACGACGCGGCGAGCGGCCGCACCGTCGGCCTCAACGCCTCGGGGGTCGCGCCGCTTACGGCTGCGCCCGAGCGCTTCGCCGCCGGCATGAAGGCGCAAGGGCCGCTGGCGCCGGTGGTGCCCGGCCTGGCGCGCGGCTGGGAGGCGATGCATCGCGGCTTCGGCCGCTTGCCCTGGCGCGAGCTCTTCGCCGAGGCGATCGAGCTGGCCGAGGCGCACGCGATCTCGCCCGTCCTTGCCGCGCGCATCGCCGAGAGCCGCAAGGCGCTCGCTGCCGATCCCGGCTGCGCCGCGCTTTACCTGCCCGGCGGCAAGCCCATGGCCGCGGGCGAGACGCTGCGCCAGCCGGAACTGGCTTCGAGCTTGCGGCGCATCGCCGAAGGCGGCGCCGAAGGGTTTTATCGCGGCGAGACCGCCCGGCGCATCGCCGAATTTTTCGCCGCGCGCGGCGGCCTCATTACCGAGGCCGATCTGGAGGGCTTCGCGCCGCTCTGGGTCGAGCCCGCGGCGACCATCTATCGCGGCCACCGCGTGCTGGCGATGCCGCCCAATTCCTACGGCGCGCTTCTGCTCCTGCAGTTGAACGGGCTGAAGGCGCTCGAGCGCGGCGCGCTCACCGCCGATCCGGCGCGCCGCATCGGCTACCAGATGAGCGCGATGAAGGCCGCTTTCGCTGCGGGCCTGCCCTTGATCGCCGACCCCAAGGCCGTGCCCGATGCGCTCGACATCTTGCTGGGGCCGGCCATGACCGAGCGGATGCAGCAGGCGGTCTTGGGGCAAGCGCCCGCTTCGCGCTTTCCCGACCGCGCCGGCACGTCATGCCTGCTCGTGGCCGACGCCGCGGGCAACGCGATCACGGTGGTGCAAAGCGTCTTCAGCGCGTTCGGCGGCGTCTGCCGCGACCCCGCGACCGGCATCCTCTTCAACAACCGCATGTCGGGCTTCACGCATCTGCCCGGCTTGCCCAACAGCGTCGCGCCGGCAAAGCGCCCGGCGCATACGCTCTGCCCGGTGATGGTGCAGCGCGACGGCCGCGTGCGCTATCTCCTCGCCAGCCCGGGCGGGCTCAGCCAGACCGTCACCAACACGCAAGTTTTGGGCCGGCTCATCGACGACGGGCTCGACGTCGCCGCCGCGGTCGAGGCGCCGCGCTGGTGCAACACCGCGTCGGGCGACTTCCTCTTGGAGCGCGAGATTCCGGAAGCCTTCGTGCCCGTGCTCGCCGCGATGGGGCACAGCGCCAAGCGCGCCGAGGACGCCTTCTTCTACGGCTCGGCCAAGGCGATCGAGATACTGCCTTCCGGCAATTTCGCCGGCGCCGGCGACCACCGCCGCGAGGCCTTCGCGCTCGGGTATTGATGCGCGCGGCGACGCGATGAGGCTGGGCCGCTTCTCGCGAGGCACTCGCGGCTCATGCGATGTGCTGTTTAGAGGTCATCACTGGAGCACTTTATTATGGAAACTGGTCCATCACCCGTACAAACAATCGTCACTGCGTTTCGAAAATTTGGAAACATTCTTTTTCCTGGCTTCATCCTGACGTTGGTCGCCATCGATGTTTCCAAACCCGGATCGTGGCCGCCT
>CAWDLZ010000002.1:0-432726 GCA_963803265.1 uncultured Alphaproteobacteria bacterium
GCTTGGGAGTCCGCGCGCGTGTCCGGCCCATAACCGACGTGCCCGAATACTCCGCGATACGTAACGCGCTGAATGTCAGGGGATGCTTCTGGTAGTTCCACCTCGATAGCAACGCCATTGAAGCCGGTCGCGTAATGCGCCCAGAGCAAATGCAAATCGAACGTCGCCGATAGCGAACAGACACGCAGCGATTTAAGCGCCTTCGACACAGCCCCCGCGAGGTCTTTGGCAGACTTCGCTTCGCCGTCGCCCCGATAGGAGTAGGCGAACGTACCTTCCATCGGGTCGTTCAGAACATGCCATGGCGCGCAATACAGCCTCTTATTCAAGAGGATGTCGAAGATGTGGTCGGCCTGTGCCGCACCTTTGAATTTGTACGCGCGCATCCGCCCCCCTACACCGCAAAGACCTTCATCACCTCGTCGCCGAAGTGATTGATGACCTTGACCGCGAACCGGCCGGTGTCGGGCCGCGGGAATGGACGCGATTTGTCCCGGTATAAGGTCGCCCAGGCGTCCTCGTCGATCTCGGCCCTCAATGCGGTCTTGAGCGATTTGTAGGGATCGTTCGCGCCCATGAAATAGGCGTGGCGGACGAAGAAACTTTCCTCGTTATAGTCCGTGTCGATGAACCATGCGGCGATGTCGTCCTTGCCGCTGGCGCGCACTTCGCCAGTCTTGGGGTCGAACACATCGACGCCTAAGACCTCGACGACGATTTCGCCGTCCTTGTCGAAATCCCATTTGATGTCCGGCTCGCCAAAGACGACGAATAGATTGCCCGAGCCCGTGTTCTTGAGTTCGTCGGACATATGCAGCTCGGGGTTCATCTTCGCCTTTAGGATCGGCAAAGGCCCCAACTTGTTGAGTTCGGACGTATGGGCCTCGAAGTTGAAGCCACACGCGATCAGCGCATCGAAGCGCGCGTCCAGCGCCTCGCGCGCGGCGGCGGTCAGATCGGCGCGGCTGACCGTGCCGAATTCGGGGCCGATGAAGATCGCGGCGCGCTTTTCTGTTTCGCCTTCCATGAAACGCCCCTCTGCGGCGACCCAGGTGCCGGGCCAGCCCGCTACGGACGTGAAGGCGATGCGGTCAGCCTTCTTCGCCTGCTGGACACCCGAAGTTTTCAAGTGTTCCAGAATCATCGTAGTGAAGTCATTGGTTTCGTCGGTGCCTTTGGGCAGCTTGCGTTTGCGCTTGCCGCTGGCGGCGTCCAGTTCCTCGACAAGCTCGGCTTCGCTCGACGGCACGACGCGGTGGGGTGAAAGGCTTTCGACCGTGAACGGCCCCGCAACGCGGATGCGGGATTTGTCCTCGTTGGGACGGTCATAGAGGAGTTCAACATCGGCTTTCTTGGCAATCAACTCGTCGATTTTCTTCTGGCGGGCGATGCGCTGCTCCCACCACGCCTTGTGAATTCCTTTGACGTTAGACGACCATCCCTCCATCGCCTCACGCGGGATTTCCCATTCTTCCCACTTGTTGCCGAGCGCGGCGTTTAATTCACGGCGCAAGGGTTCGAGCGTTGCCTGAAATTCTTCCCAGATCACATCGATCTCGGCATTGTTGGCGATGGATTTCAGCGTAATGTGCGGTGCGCGGTCATAAACGAACCCCTGGCGAATATCGCCATGCGCCGCCCCGTCAATCGGCGGCTTGCCGGTGAGTTGGCCTTCTTTCTGGCGGCCTTCCTTGCTGTCTGTCAGAAGGTAATAGGGATATTTCGCACCCATCACCCGCGCGCGGGCGAGCGCCAGCGCCACACGCGACGTGTCAATGGTGATCCATCGGCGGCCCCATTGCTCGGCTACCGTCGCCGTTGTGCCGGAGCCGCAGGTCGGATCAAGCACAAGGTCGCCGGGGTCGGACGCCATTAAAATGCAACGAGAAACAACAGTGGTTCCCGTTTGCACCACATAGACTTTTTCGTCCCCAAATCCGCTTTGCCGGGTGTCGTCCCAAATATCGTTGTAAGCTTGCAGATCAAAGTCCGATATGGGTCGGGCAAACCGAAGTGTCTTACCAATGGCATGTAGCCGGGCTGCTTTTTCGAGGCGTGTCATGCCGGTGATGTTCGTTTTCCAACCGCCCTTTCCGGGCTTAAGCTTCTGCCCCCAGAAATCATAGTCGAAAACGGTCGTGGCGCTTGCCGATTGGGATGTCATTGGATTTGCGGCTGCAATCCTCTTTGTCGCCGACAAGGCGTCAACAGAAGCTACTTCCTCCTTGGAGAGTGTCCTGAGTTCACCGCATTCGTCGTACTCAAAGCGATAGTTGTTGTCGTCAGATGGTTTGCGTTGGAAATAAAGTGGTCGATACTTTGTCTTGGATTTGTCCTTGGCGAACCAGAGAAGCCCATCATAAGTGTTATCTACAAAAGCGGACCCTTTCCCTGTGGTCTTTCTGAACACGATCTGCCCAAGGTAGTTCTCATCACCGAACACCTCATCCAACACAGCTCGTACACGATGTACATTCTCATCGCCGATCTGCACGAAGATGCTGCCGCTCTCCGTCAGCAAGTCCCGCATCGCCGTAAGGCGATCACGTAGATAGGTGAGGTACGAATGGATGCCGTCCTTCCATGTATCGCGGAAGGCGCGCACCTGCTCGGGCTCGCGGGAAATTTCGTCGATCTTCCCGTCCCTTACGTCGCGGGAGCGCGTTGATACCTGCCAATTGGAATTGAATTTGATTCCGTAGGGTGGATCGAAATAGATGCACTGCACTTGGCCGCGCAGGCCCTCGCGCTCGGCAAGGCTGGCCATCACCTGCAAGCTGTCGCCGAGGATGAAGCGGTTCGACCAGTTCTGATCGTGCTGGTAGAATTCGGTCTTGGCTTCTGGGTCGATACCGTTGAAGTCATGGAACAGGTCGGCGATGTCGCTCTCGGCCTCGCGCTTGGCCTTGGTACGGCGCGTCAGGTCGTCGATGATGGCCTTGGGGTGAATCTTCTCCTGTATGTAGAGCGGCGGAGCGGTGACGACGAGGTCTGACCAGTCCTGCTGATCCTTGCCGCGCCACGTGAGCTGCGCATCGGAAATGTCAATATAGCCGGCCTCAGCCGCCTTCTTGACCTGCTCGGCTGTCAAACGAACGCGCGTGCCTTTCCAGACAAGCTGCGGATCGAGGTCGCCATCGCGCGGGCGGGTTTCGCCCTCGGCAAGTGGATAGCGGCGGGGATAGATGACGGGCGCGAAGGGGGCGATTTCCTCTGCTCTCTGCGCGGCGGATTGAAGCTCGGCGGTCGGGATGTTCTTTCGCTTGGCCTCTGTGTGCGTCAGTGCTTCGACCTGCTTTGGCGCACCCGCCGTTTTTCTTTTCCCCTTGCTCATGCCCTGCTCGCTTCTTTCAGTTGGTTGTCGCCATTCGCCTCAACCGCACGGTCAATCAGCGCGGCGAATTCCTTCTGCATCTCGAAAACGTCGTTAAATTCCACGAACGCCCAGCGGCCATAGGCGCCAAGATTGTTGACGCCCCTGATCCATTTCTGGTGCATGGTTTCGGATTTGAGCTTCACGTTCTCGCGGCGATAGCCCTTCACCTCGACGATCAGGTGCAGCGGATCGTCGGCCCCATGCCCGTCGTCGATGTTGACGATGAAATCCGGCAGGTAGAAACGCGCCGTCGATCCGTCCTTGTACGGAACTTCAAGGCCGAGGCCCTGATTCTTAACATAGGAGAGGACACGCGGATGATCCTCGGCGGCGCGCGCAAACTCGGCTTCCCAACCGCTGTCGCAGACAACGTAATTGATGTGGCTTTTGGCCGGATCGGTTGTATAGAGGTCCTTACTCGTCATGAACCCGACATGGCGGGTCGAGCCTTTCGGATTGTAGGGATCGAGAACGGCGCGGATGCGTTCTTCGTCGCCGATGGCGGCGGCGATGCCGTTATAGATGCGCTCGGCGGCCTGCGCGGCGATGGCGAGGATTTGGAGCATCCACGGGCCGGTCCCCCCCTTGCATTCAAGATAGCCTTCGTCGATCCAGCGCCTGACGATGCGCTGGATCTGATAGAACAGGTGCAGCTTCGGTTCGCCGTCGGCGTCCTTGAAATGGGAATAGAGGAGATACTTCGCCAGTTCGTACGACACGGTGCTGGGGCGCTTGTCCTTCATTTCGGCGACGGTGAGTGTCACGCCTTCGCCGACGATGCCTTCGAGCAAGGTCTGCCCCGGCCCGACCATATCGGGCGTCAGAACCAGTTTTGAATTCGGCGTGAAATTGGCTTCCAGCTTTTCTTCGGGCAGGTCGATCCGGTAGCCGACAACGCGCGGAAAGATCATTTCAAGTGCAGCGCGCTCTCGCACTGCCGCCACGCGGGTCATCTTCTTGGGGGGATTGACCGGGGCGACCTGAGGCTTTGCCGTGAAGTCGAAGGGGATGCCCATGATGTCGGCATATTCGACATTGAACAGTCCATCGGCGTTCAGATCGTAGGAATAGCGGCGCAGGCCGCGTCCGACGACCTGCTCGCATAAGAGCTGCGTGCTAAAGGCGCGAACACCGAGAATGTGGGTGACGGTGTTGGTGTCCCATCCTTCGGTCAGCATGGCAACGGACACGACGCAGCGCACTTGTTCACCAAGCCGCCCTTTCTTGCCGACCGTATTCATGACTTCGCGCAGCAGGTCGGAGTCGGAGAGTTCCCCGACTTCCCCCGCGCCGGAGCGCTGCGCTATCTCACGCTTGTATTGCTCGATCTCAAGGGCGGCAGCGCGGCGAAAATCGTCGTCGAGCGCTTCGCCGGATTCAAGCTGCTTGCTGTCGATCAACAGCGTGTTGGGACGGGCAAGGCGATTTCCGTGCTCGTCGAAATTGCTGAATAGTGAAAGATGGCCGTGGTGGACGGTGCGCAGTTCCTCGCTGTCTTCAGCGACGGGCCGCTGCCAGCCGGAAATCCATTCGTAGACAAGTTTCGATGTGGAGGTGTTATTGCAGACGACAATGAACACTGGCGGCGTGTCGATGCCGGACTTTTGCCATTTCTCGAAAGTCTCTGCGTAGTGGTTGTAGAGAGCGACAAGCGCGGTCTGTAGTTTCGCGGCAATCTCAGCGGGGTTGAGGTCCCCCTGACCCGTACCACGTCCCTTCTTGGGCATGTCGTCGCGGATATGTTCCCACAGGTCGCGGAACACTGGAACGTCTGCCTCGGGGATATTGTCGGCGGTGGGAACGCGCGGCAGTTTCACGATGCCGCATTCGATGGCATCCATCAGCGAAAAGTCGCTGATCGTCCACGGAAAGAGCGTGCCTTCGGCATAGCCCGAACCGCGCAGGAAGAACGGCGTGGCGGAGAGGTCGTAAACGGCGCGAACCCCAAGCTTGCGCTTGAAGCATTCGATGCCGCTAATCCAGAGCCGCGCGGCTTCGTTTTCCGATACGGCTTCCTTCTTATCGTCGCCCTTGAGGTCGTCTATGTCCTCGTTGTCCGGCTTTTCGCGGTAGCAATGGTGGGCTTCATCGTTGATGACGACGATGTTCTTGAGGCCCATGAGTTCTTCAGCGACGCGCCGAACCATCTGGCCTTCGGTTTCCTTGGTGGCAATGGGCGCGTGGCGGCCTTGGAGAAGCGAGCGGCCGACCTTGTTGACTTCCAGAATCTCCCTGAGCGCAAGCCCGTGGTAATTGGTGATGACGATCTTGGCCTTGTTGATGTCGTCCAGCATGTCGCTGGGAACAAGTTCGCGGGCGCGGTAATAGCTTTCGATGTCGCTGGGCAGCAGGACGCGCAGGCGATCTTTGATCGTGATGCCTGGCGCGATGACCAGAAAGCCGCGCGAGAAGTGGGTGCTGTTGGATAAGCGCACGGCATTCACCGTTTGCCACGCGATCAGCATCGCCATCACGGTGGTCTTGCCCGCGCCGGTGGCCATCTTCATGGCAAGGCGGAGCAATTCGGGGTTGGCTTGTTCGTTGGCCCCCAAGACGTGTTCCCAGATATGGGCATATTGCTTTTTGTTTCGCGCCACTTCCGTCAGCCAAATGACGGTCTCGACGGCCTCCACCTGACAGAAGAATGGGCGTACTCCCTGAAACTGATAGCTGCGCCAATAATTGAGGAGGCGCGCCGTGGCGGGCGTAACGCCCCATGCGGCAGGATTTGAGCGCCGCCATTCGCCAACATGGATGCGGATTTCATTGATGATCGGTGTCGGGTTGTATTCTTGTTCCTCGGTCGAAAGCCCGTCGCCGGTTTGCAGAGCAAGGCTGGGCTGATCCTGGCTGGCATTCTTGCGCTTCTTTTTGCGCGGCTTCGGGACGGGCGTAATGAGTTCAGATTTGCGCCGCCCATCGCGCGGCGGTTCGTTAAGCGGCTGTCCTTCCGCATCCAGCGGATGGTGCCGGGACGGTTCCTCGTAGGGGGAATTGAGGATGGGCTGCTCGAAGAAGGGGCTGGCCGGCGTTGTCATGGTTGCGCGCGCCCCTCCTTCGCATTGGCAAGGATTGGGGCCGGACGCCTTACGCCCAGCTTACGTGCGAGTGATTTGGCATCGTACTGGATTATCACTCGTGGTCGCCCCCCTTGTTGTTCTTCTACCTTACGCTTTATCCAGTTTGCGATTTCCTGCCGCTCGAAGCGCCACGAACCGCCGACTTTGAAGCCCGGAATCTTGCCTGCCGAGGCCAGCTTGTAGGCAGTCTTCTCGTTGATCTTGAGAAGCTCCGCCACCTCGCGGATGGTGAGAATTTCGTCGGCCATAAATCGCCCGGAATCGGTCCCCGGCGCGAATTATAAGGAAAATTCGGGAAGATCGCAGAAGATTCTCTGGAATTGACGTAATCCTCGGAAACTATCTTCCCCGATCGAAGTCCGTGTCCCGCCGCCGTCGAGGCGCAGGCGTGTCGGGTGACGGTTTGTCACCGTCCGGGGCTCGGTCGCTGTTCTTCAGCCCGGCAGTACGCCCGCTATCTTGCGACCGATCCTGCGTCCGCTTGCGGCGACGAATTGTAACTTCAGCCTCGGGCGCCGGCTCCTGAACCGCTCCACCCGATGCGTCACCCTGATCTCCGCCCGATCCGCTTGCCCCCTCAAATTCCGCTTTCAGGTCGATCGGCATTTTTGCCGCCCGATTGAATTCGTCCGGATGCGTGCGGATCGGGTCGGGTTCCGGCTTGCGTTCGGTGCGTTCCCGCTCCTCGACGCGCCGCTCCTTCAACAAAGAAGTTTCCAGCGACTTGCGCTCACGCTGCTCGACAAGCTCCAGCGCCCGCAGCCGACGCTGCATGGTCAATGTCTCCAGCGCCAGCTTACGCTCGAACGCCGCCGTCTCGCTTTGCTGCCGTTCCGCCATTTCCTTTTTCTGCGCGAGAAAGGCCCTGTAGCGGGTTGCGTCCCGGAACTGCTGTACCTTCTGAGTTATCAGCGCCACCCCGGTAATCCGGCCAAGGAATTCGGCCAGCCCCTTCGGTCGGTTGGCAGCGCGCTCGGCTTTGATACGCTGGCTCTCCTGCAAAAACCGATGCCGGAATTTGGATCGATCCGCCTTCTGCTGCTCTGAATGCTGATGGAGGGCGTGGCGCTGCCGGTCGGCCAGCGCCTTCGCCTCCTGCTCGACTGCATGGCGGCGGGGTTGCTGCTTGCGCTGCAACTCGTCCCGGCGCTGCTGTTCTTTGGCCTCCCGAGCGGCCCTTTCCTCGCCTTTGCTGAACAGCTCCATCGCCGCGCGATGGCCGGCGGCAAGCGCCCGTGCTTCGTCCACGCTCGGCAGGGAGTCCTTCGGAAACTCCTTGGCGAGGAATTCCCGCACCTGCTTGATCCGGACGTTTTTGTCCTCGATCAGCTTCGGCAGGCTGTTCATGTTGCCGTACAGATCGACAAGGACGTAATCGCGGGTGCCGGTGGCGAGGACGTAACCCATGTCCTCCAGCGACCGGACGAAGGCGCGCGGCGTGTCGCGCTTTTGCCACGCCGCCGTCACCTGCGCGATGTGCTGTTCCTTGCTGAGGCCGCCCTTGTCCTGCTGGTTCTTCTCGTAGAGCGTAAGCTGCCGGTTCTTCTTCGGCCGCTCCTGTCCCTTGTCGCGGTAATAACCGTCCGGCAGGGTGAGCCCATGGTCGCGGGCGAACTCCCGCGTAACCATCATCAGCTTGTCATGGTCGAAGGCCATGTGACGGGCCTTGCCACGCTCGGCGTCGATGCGCGACCAGACGACATGACAGTGCTCGCGCGGGACGCCATTCTTGTCCTTCTTTATATGGAAGACGACCGCGCGCGGCTGGCCGGCCAGCCCGAGGCGGTTCTCGGCGCGGTCGATATAATCGAGATACTGCTCCTTGGTGAGCCGCCCCTGTCGTTGGTCGGGATTGATCGACAGGCTGTAAAGATAGTTGCTGCACCGCGTCAGCGTGTGGGCCTGCGCCTCCCATTCAGCGAAGGCGCCGTGCAGTTCGCGGGCTACGGCTCCCCTGACCTGCGCCACCTCCATACGCTCGTTGTCCTGCGTATTAAGAAGGTGTGTAGCAAGGTCCTGCCCAAGGGCGCGCTGGCTGCCGAACGGGATCATGGCGCGCGCTCCATCAGCTTCATGAGCGCGGCGCGGATCACCGCCAGTTCGTGGCACGCGGCCTCAAGGGCGTCTGCGGCGCGGCTGTTATCACCGGCGGTCCTAGCGGCGTCATCCAGACTGTCCCGGATCGCGGCGGAGCGGGCGAGCAGTTGCGCGAGCATCTGCTTTTCGACGGGCGGATGGCGCGTGCCGCGCGGGATGGGAAGGTTCAAGATCGCTCTGACGACGTAGGCGTTCCTGGGCAGACCGGACGCCTCGACGTTACGGCGGAACTCCTCCCGCCGATCTGCCGGCAGGCGGATGGAGATTGGTGCGTCGCGTGTTTTGTCAGTCTTGTCCGTCATCTCCAAAAGCTAGGCGCACCGTTCGCCCGCCTGCCTCGCGCCGTCCTCGCGCGAGCCTCGCGGGTTCCGGGGCCGCGCCTGCCCCGGTCGATGGGTTCCCAAGGGAGAAGCGAAGTCTCCCTTGCGGTCGAAGCCGGCGCCGAAACGCCGGTCGTGGTTCAGGACGCGAAAGTCCTGACCGTGGGTCACAAGGGGCGCGGATAGCCCTTTGTTCGATGGGGTTCAGGGGAGAGCGGAAGTCTCCCTGATCGCGCGGCTCAAGCCGCCGCGAAATGCGCAACGATGAGTCGTTGCGCTCAGCCGGAAAGGGCTCGATGCCCTTTAGCGATAGCGGTCGGCTGATCCAACCCCTTAGCAAGCGCGTCGTGCAAGACGCGTGAGCTTAGGGGTTGCCCTGGGGGTCGATGGGGGATGGGAAATCCCCTCGCAAGGTGAGCGCGGTATTACCGCGCACACCTTGTACCAATCACTGTCGGTTCAGTGCGCCCATACTTCAAGTATAGCTGGGGAAGTTTAAAATTGGATGAGCACTACAGACTCTGACTCGTGATCTGTAATGTGCACTGCAAAATCATAACGCGAGGAATGCGCGAGGAAAAGCTGAATCCGCTTTGTCCATCTTAGCGATGACGCCCGATGGTGTTTGATGACTGCTGCGATGCACATCCCAACTTTGTTGTGATGCACATTCCAGAGTGAAACGGAGCCGGGCGGAGCAAAGCGGAGAACGCCCATGTCCGATACAAACATTCAATCCGTCAAGCCCACGCGTGAAACCTACGATCCTTTGCAGCAAGCATACGAGAATTCTGAATCGTTCTCTGTTCGAGGGCGAGCTTCCGAACTGCCTAATCACGCTGCAACGAAGCAAGAAGAGCTACGGGTATTTTTGCGGTGATCGATTTGGTCGTGCCGATGGCACCCTGACCGATGAGATCGCCCTTAATCCCACTCACTTCCGGGACCGGCCACAGGAAGAGGTCCTCGCCACCCTCGCTCATGAAATGGCCCATCTGTGGCAGCACCATTTCGGCAAGCCGGGCCGGGGCCGCTATCATAACAAGGAGTGGGCCGAGAAGATGAGGTCTATCGGCCTGCAACCTACCTCTACCGGAAAAGACGATGGCGCCGAGACCGGCGATGTCATGGGCCATATCATCGTCGCGGATGGTCCCTTCGACCGGACAGTGCGCAAACTGCTGGCGCGTGGCCTGGTCGTCTTGTGGATCGAACAGCCGGAAAAGCATCCTGTGCCGGACGATGATGAGGAGGATGCCAAAACCGAGAGCAAGAGCGGCAAGCGCGTCCGTTATATATGCCCGCACGGCGACATGAAGGCTTGGGCAAAGCACGGGGCCAAGCTCGTCTGCGGCGAGCATATGGAGCTGATGGAAGTCAACCTGCCGACGCCGCGCGGTTTCCGCGATATCACGCCGACCGCTGAAGAGGCGGAATCCGAAGAACCGGCGTCAGAAGCATAAAGCATAAAACGAGGCGCGGACCTTTCGGCCCGCGCCTTGTCGCGTTTGAAGGAAGCCGTGAGGCGGGGGTTATTCCCCCGCCTCTTCGTTTGCGGGCTCGCCGTCAGTGACGGGTGCGGCCTCTTCCTTGTCCTTCAGCTCGTAGAGCGTCAGGGCGCTGACGACCTGCGTGCCGGACAGCTTCAGATAGAGCGAGCCGTCATCGTTCCGCCATGCAACCCCGATGCGCTCGTAGGTGGCTTTCTTGCCGTAGCCGTGGCGCACCTTGGCGACGTGGGTTGGCAGTTTGGGCTTGTCGTTGCCGCGGGCGTTGGCTTCTGTCGATTGGTTCGTATTCGTCATGGGTCTTCTCCTTTGTTGAACGGGCTGGCCTTTCCAGCCTTACCCGCCGGACAGCAGGCCGCCGGGGACGTGTCCCCAACACGGGAGGCCCGCAGGGCCGAATGGAGCGGGCAGGAGAAGGACACGCCGCAGAGCATCCCCGCCGGTCTGATAAACGGCTTCTGGGGTACAAGGCTGAAAGAGAAACAGCCCCATTCTGAACAAAGGGAACGGAAGCCCTGACGGGCGAAACGACCGAAACCACCTGCCTGTGTCTTGCCAACGGCACCTAAACGACGACCGAAAAACGGCAACATGCGAAACGGCGCTGGCACTGCTGCCGCCGGCATCGGGATTGTTCTAACGGAATGACTCTATACGGCTCGCCGTGAAGCTCCGGCGCGAGGTTGGCACGAGGTTTGTGTGCATCTGACAGGACAATATCAGCCGTAGCCTGCCGATGATGGCAGCAAACGGAGACGCGGCAATGGCCTCCTTCACAGAGGACTTCACACGCGACATACCCCGCGGCCTGAGTTCGCGCTATTTGAAACAGCAAACAGCGCCGCAGGCGCGCTGGCAGACGCCGGAGGTCATATTGGAGCGCAAGGCGCTCGAATATGACCCGCGCAATCCGGGCGGAAAAATTCTCATCGGCGCGTTCGGCAACAAGCTCGTCGGGATCGACGATAACCGGCACGTCTTGACGGTCGCCGGATCGCGTGCCGGAAAGTCCGTCACGCTCATCAATAATCTCCTGTTCTATCGCGGAAGCGTCATGGCGACGGACCCGAAGGCCGAACTCGCCAATATCACCGCTGCCCGGCGCGCCGCGCTCGGGCAGAAGGTCCACGTCCTCGATCCTTTCGACAACACGTCACCCGGCATCGCGCATCTGCGCAAATCCTATAATCCGCTTGCGGTCCTGAAACCCGATAGTCCCACGATCATCGAAGACGCGGGTCTGATCGCAGATGCGCTTGTGGTGCGCACCGGGAACGAGAAAGACCCACATTGGGATGAAAGCGCCAAGAACTTCATCGAGGGCGTGATCCTCCATGTCGCGACGGAACCGCGTTACGCGGGACGGCGCAACCTCCTCACCGTCCGCGACCTGATCCGCACGGCGCTGGCGCAGGAACCCGCCGCGCTCGTGGGTGAAGACGAAGAACCGCTGCATCTCCTGGAGAAGGAAATGCTGCAAAGCGCGGCTCGCTTCGCAAAGAACATCGCTACCGAGGACCTCGCTGGCGCGCTCGAAGGCGCGGCGCGGGACTTCTATGAAAAGGGTGCGAACGAGCGCGCGGGTGTGCTTTCGACGGTGCGCCGCCATACCAAGTTTCTCGACTACACGGCGATGCGTCGCGTGCTGGCCGGTCATGACTTCGATCTCGCGGACTTGAAGCGCGATCGAAATGGCGTGAGTGTTTATCTGTGCTTGCCCGCCAGCCGTATGGGGCTATGCAATCGCTGGCTGCGCATTTTCATCAATCAGCTTCTCGACGCGATGGAACGCGAGAAGACGGCGCCGGCTGCGCCGGTGCTGGTCTGTTTAGATGAATTTCCGGTCTTAGGGCATATGCGCCAGTTGGAGGACGCCGCCGGGCAAATCGCGTCTTTTGGAGTCAAGCTGTGGACCGTCCTGCAGGACTGGGGACAAGGTAAGGCGCTCTACAAGGAGCGCTGGGAAACTTTCGCAGGAAACGCCGGTATCCTTCAGTTCTTCGGTAACAACGATCTTGAGACGCTGGAATATGTATCGCGGCGGCTGGGAAAAACCCGGATCGAGGTTGCCCGTCAAGGCGAAGTCGGGCCGGAACAGGCGCAAGCCGGTCTATCGGGGCGCAATTCCAGCATGGAATTGCATGACCTGCTCACGCCGGACGAAGTCAGCCGTCATTTCTCGCGCAGCGACCGGCTGAAGCGGCAACTCGTCATATGGGCCGGCTACGATCCGATGATCCTGCAACGGGTGGAGTATTTCGATCAGGCGGGGCCATATCGCGGCGTGTTTAGCGGCGCGTATGCGGAGCCGTAGCTGTTCGTTTTCCGAAGAATTTCAGCACTTGTGTTCGGCGACGTGCTGCTCGTAGGCGAGCCGCGCCTGTTCGGATTTCAGACGCGCATCCAGAACGCCGCGTTCAAGAAGCTCGTAGTCTTGTCGCTCCGTCACGCCCCTGCGCGCACTGAGCGTAGCGACCGCTTCTGAAAAGACACGGGTGGAATCAGTATACCGCTGAAGCAAGCGGTCCTTTTCTTTACATATGTCAACGTGCTTTTCCGGCATGGTTTACCTTGCCGCTACTGCGGACGCCTCGTCAACTTGATCCCTTGCGCTTCTGCCTGCTTGCGCTCCTTGGAGCCAAGCAGGCGCGCGGCGGCGGGGTCCTGCCCGAACAGATAGGCGAGTTCCGACGCGAGCCGCCCGCCCTTGTCCCGCAGCAGGAAATTACACAGCCCGCAATCGAGAAGCACGCGCAGAACCTTGTGCGCTCTTGTGGCGGCAGAAATATGCAGCGCCGTTTCTTGCGTCTGTCGGTCTTGGTAGTTGGCCGGGAATCCTTCCTCAATATATGCGCCAACAGCAGGCGCGTTGCCGCGCTCGACAGCCTTGAGGAATTCCCGCCCTAGTCGGTTCATATCCCTGTCGTCGCGAAGCTTCGGCAGCAGCTCATCCTCGATGAATTCTCCCGCTGCGATCTTCGTCGTGCGCCGCTCGGCGGCCAACTCCCAGTGCATTCGTCTTTCTTGCACTGTTTCGCCCGGCTCGGGTTGCCACGCAGCCTTACGGCGCTCTTCGATACGCGCCCGAAGCTCTGTAAGGGCCAACGCAAGTCCTTCAGGAGTAGCGGTCTGTCTTTCCAAGAATGTGGGCATACCTACGCGACCCTCCTGAAGAGGGCGATGTTGTTTCCTATCGCCTCGCTGATACCCGGCAATTTTTTGGGTTCAAGCGGTTCTCCCTCGTTCGTCTCAATGGGATAATCATGACGCAGTAGTGCGAGGGCCGCCGCCGGGGCCTGAAGCGAGTGCCAGTTCTCGGCGGCGACGGTCATGTAATAGCAATTTTGACCAGTGCGTTCCTTCTTGAGGAAAATGAGCAGGTTGTCCTCGGGCGTAAGAATTGCCCAGCCGCCATATACGATGCGGCTGTCTCTGACCTCCTCGCGCTTCTCGGGCGTGAAATCGTCGAATTGCATGCCGTCGAGGAGTTCATAGGAATCCTCTATCTGCACGAGCCGGATTAGGCCGTCGTCCGAAGCACGCTGCAACGTCAATTCGCGCACAACATAATTGTCCTCGTCGATGCGCCCGTTCCGATACGTGCCTTCCAGTGTCGATGGCGGCAGGATTCGCTCTGTGTCGAAATCCTGCTTGAGATATTCGAGCAAACGCTGCGCGGCGTGCCACGACGGCGCATGCTCTCGCAACTCCGCCTCCGAAATCAGCCCGTAATCCTCGTCGGTCGCAAACTTGGCGATGGCGTCCAGCCGGTCGTCCTGCATCGTAAGAAGGCGACGCCCGCCGCCCGGCGTTTTCACGCCTTCGACGAACTGCCGCAGGCGCTCGGGCGGAACTTCGACCTCGGTCGAGAGGAAAATTGCCTCGCTTGCGTCTTTCCAGTTGAAGTGGCGGCCATCGACCGGATCGCGCCCGAACTTGTGGAAGGCGCGCAACGCGTCACGTAACCGGTTGAGTTGCCAGTCAGAAAACCGCATGGCGGTCGCGCCTTAGAAATCCGTGCCGATAGCCCGTCGCCCCGCGAAATGGCCGGGGGCGGACCTCTCCAAGCCTACACAACCCGCGCCGGAAGCGACAGAGCGACGGCACCCCCCCGGACCGCGTGTGCTGCCGGAGGTTGGCGGCGCGAGGTTTCCGCGAGGAAAGCGCGGGGGCCGGAATTCTACCTTTGGAATGTTCGCAGGGACTTTCAGGCGGACGGCCCAAGGAGAACACCATGCCCGCGTATGTGCTGATCCGGGAAACAAAGAAAGAGCGACGGGCGCCGCTTCGGGCGTGCATCGCGGCTGTGGCCGGTTTGGGCCTCGGCGCGGCAACGCTCGGCGGGGCAGCCTATGGACCAGCGCTGGCCGGCGGGCTGCTCGGCTTCGTTCCCTTCCTTGCCCCGATTTTGGAGCCCGGTCACGAACCGCGTCCGAGCGAAAGTTCGGACCACGTCATTCGGATCAAAGCGGATGCAAGCGGCCACTACTACGTCAAGGGCAGCGCTGACGGTGTCCCGCTCGATTTCATGATCGACACAGGCGTCGACTCACGTCGTCGTCTCGAAAGAAACCGCCGAACGGCTGCCTGTCGGCCCGCTGAACTTCAACCTTCCGACGTACACGGCAAACGGCCGGATACAAAACGCGCAGATCACGATCCACAAACTCATCATCGGACCATACGCGGTGACAGACATTCCCGCTGTGGTGAACGGCGGAGAGATCGATGTGCCCTTGCTGGGCATGAACTGGCTCAGCCGCTTCCGATCAATCGAAATTCAAAACGGCGTTATGACGCTCCACTACTGAGGAACAAGTCATGGTCAATGTGAGTGCAACTGGTTGGACGCCGCAAGACGCGGGAAGAAGTCTGCACTTTGGGCGCACACGCCCCCGACTGCTTCTATGCGCGTTCGCCGAACAGCCCGTGGTCGGCGTGTTGAACACGCTTCAAGTGAAGACCCGCCATGCGGAAGGCGCTTCCCTGCGCATCCGGCAGGATGGCGAGGAGTTATTCGACGGCGACATTCCCCCGCATGCGGAGATCGGCATCGTGCCGTTGACCCCGGCAGAGCTTGTCGTGTCGCTGACACTTGAGCCGGGCCGGGTCGTTCATAACTTTCGCATCAGGCCGCAGGTCGTCGCGCCGGAATTCTCGAAGATCGATGTTGCGCGACAAGCTTTCGTCGGGGACAGCCTTCCCGTTGTCTGGGACGCGCCGTCCGCAACCTCTGTCACGTTGCAAATCGAGGATGGCGACGAGCGCTCAGAGCACGCGGGGACATCCGCCGGCGTGTTCATGCTGCGTCCCACGCGAACGGGTCCAATCCTCCTGCGCCTCGTCGCGCAAGGTCCGTTCGCCACGACAGTCCAGACGCGCACTGTTCAAGTGGTCGCTCCGGTGCCGCGCATCGTGATCGAGCGCCCGGTTCAATGGGGCAACCCGGGAACCGCCGTCACCTTCCACTGGCGCGTCAGCGGAGCGCGCGAGGCATTCATCGAAGCGCCCGTGCGTGGCGAGACTTATGGCGTCGCGCTCGATGGCGGGATGGTCGTCGATATCGAGCCGACGGAAGAGGAATTTCATCTGATCGCGATCGGCGTGGATGGCCGCCGGTACACAGAACGCTTCTCCACCATCCCCCGCGTGATCGGCAGCCTCGACGAACCCTGAATTTTTGAACTCTAACTTAAGGAGACATCCCATGAACAATTCCCCCGAAAACCTTTCCCCGATCATGCGCCTAGCGTGTGTGTTAGTACGCTGCAATCCCGATCTGCTTGCCCTTTCGCCTCGGCAGGATCGCTACGCGGTCGTCTCCGAGGCTCTGCTGCTTTCGGTGGTCGCCGGTGTCACCGGGCTCGCTTGGACGGCTTTCTGGGCGCAGTTTGTCACTCTGCCCGCCGCTTTAGCCTTTGGCGCGCTGGCCTGCGTTTTTATGTTCTTGATCGATCAGGCTATCGGAGCGGCGGACTGGCGTCTGACGGGGGTCCTGCGCCAGCCCGGCGCGCGGCGTCGTTGGTGGGAGCATGGGCGTCTGGCCATGCGCCTCGCCATGACCGTGGTCCTCTCGACGGCCACTTCAACCGGCGCATCGATGGCGATGTTTCATGACGCCATCAGGACTCAGCTCGAACAGGATGTACGCGGAAAGAACCGCCAGATCGAGGAGCAGTACGCCGAGCGCCTTCGCGAGCAGCGGACTTTGCGCTTTGGGACGCTGGAAGCTGAGGTGCAGCGGCTAACAACGAGCGCCGGGGAAATGAACCGCGTACTCGATGCCGCCCGGCAATTGCGGGCGACAGCCAGCCAACGGGCGGAAGCCTATGGAATAGAAACCGACCGCGAGTTGAAGGGTGCGCCGGGATACAAGGCCGGCGCGGGGTCGCAGTACCGCGAGGCCCTCGCCCGCAAGACGGCGGCGGACGCCGATCTCGCCAAGGCCGCTTCCGATATCAGTATCTACGAGCCGCGAATGGCCGACGCGCAGAAGAAGCTCGACAAAGCGAGCGCTGACGTAAGAGCAGCAGAGGCCGCGTTTGCGGGTGAAGCGGCCCAGATCGACGAAGAGAGGAAGAGCCACCTCATTCCCGATCGCAATGACGCGTTGATGAGCTACCTCGCATTGGAGGAGGTGTATTCCGACCCGCGCTTCGGGACAGCCGCTCGTCATTTCTCCTGGCTAATGATGGCCGTTTTGATGACGTTCGAGCTGAGCTATGTCGTCGTTCGTGCGTGGTTCACGCACGCCTCGGTCTACATGGCGATACTGATTGGCGACACAAAGAAGCGCGCTGACCGGGTCGCGGCGGACTACGAGAGCAGCCGCGATGCGCTCCGCCGTACGCCGGACGCACGCACGCTGACCGGACGCGCTCCGCTGCGCTTCCTTCCCGCGCCATCGTCAAGTGTCGCTGTCGTCGGCGAAGCCCACGAGGTTGGGGCGAGGAATCCGCCCCTTCGTAAGTCCACATAATCCGTGTCTCCACAGGAGAACCGATCATGTTACAGGAAGTCCGTTCCCCCTTCGCCGGAAAGCCTGCCACAAGGCAGGTTGCCGATCACAACGGCGCTCCGGCCTTCTACGTGCAACCCCGTGTGCTGACGCCCGTGCGCGCTATGGCGGCGAGCTGGCTGACGGGACTCGGCGTGGTCGCCGGCCTCGGCTATGGCCTCGCTGGTGTTGCCAGCGCGCCAAACCCGGATAGCGGGATGCTGACAGCGGCCATCGTTGTTCCCGTCGTCGGGGGGTTCGTCCTGTATGGGGCGCTGCGCTCTCTCTTGCGCAAGCGCGTCCGGCTGATGCTGACACTGGAGCAATTCAGCGTGAAAACGCTGTTCGGTTGGAAGCATTATGACCGCCTGCTGCCACACCGCTTCGCGCTCTTGCAGCACGATTGGACGCAGGCGGAGCAGGAGCAGCAGGAGTTTCAGGCGGCGCAGGCGCAAATGCAGGGCAAACTCTTCCGCCGGGCGCACTGGTTCGCCAAGTCATTCCACCTTTCCTTCGATTACCTCGGCCAGCGCAATGATGTTCTGACCATCTACGGCCCGAAGGAAGCGATGGCGGTCGTGACGCGGCTGAATGCCTGCGACAACGTTCTAGATGCCCTCGCGCATCGCGGACAGGGAACGCCGCTGACGCCCGCCGATGAGTGGGGCGACCAGCCGGGCGCAATCCCCGAATTGACTTGAAGCAGGAAGACCAATCCCATGCCCCGCGAACCGAGCCGCAATCTGCGGCAAGAAGCAGAGCGTAGAGTTGAACAGCGTTTCGCGCAGCAGAGCGAAGCGCTGTTCGCCTCCCATAAGGAGCAGCGCGAGCGCGATCTACACGCGCAGCAGCAGGCAGTGGGGCGCGTGGCGCAGGAACAAGCGCGGATTGCCGATAACAAGCGGCAATCGCTGGATCAGCACGAGCGCAAATGGGGCCAGATGCGCGACCGCATTGCTTATAAGCCGGAACCCGCGCCGTCGCCGTTCGGCTGGACACCGCCGCGCGATCTGGACCGCGAACACCGGGAGATGCGCCGCCAGTGGCTCGACCAGCGCGAAACCATCGAACAGGCATTTAACGAGCGGATTGAGAAGTGCCAGACGGCACAGGACGACCTGCGCTTCGCCTTCGACGCGGCGAACGAGATTCAGGCGCAGAAGAATCGCGCCGATTACGAGACACTGATCCGGACACAGGACCGGACGCGCGAAAGCGCGGTCCAGCGCGAGGAGTCGCGGCAAGAGCAATCCGTTACGCGGGAATTCCAGCAGCACAGCCGCAATAGTGGGCCGGAGCGCGGAGTGTAGGGGGGCGCGTCACGACGCGCCCCCTTCGACTTTGGCAATCGTGGCATTGGCCTCCGTCAGCCAACGCCAAAGCTGCTCTTTCGAGAACTGATTGCCGCCGTGCAGCTCTGAAAGCAGCCAGATATAACGGCGCGTCATTTCCGACAACGGTGCGGCGGTGCTGTGCTGATCGTTCATGACACACCTCACGCTCTGATCGCGCCATGCGCCCGCGCCTCGTCGGCGTAGGCGGATAGCGTCATGGCTGGCGTGAAATGAAACTCGCGCTCGATAGGAAGGCCGAGCTTGCCGCGTACGGAAGCGAGTTCGGACAGGCTGACATAGCCTAATTCTGGACAGCCGAACCCAAGATCGCACAGGCCGAAGGCACGGTCAGGATCGTCCGGATCGATCTCGGTCAGGAGCCATGTGGCGGCTCCGTCTGGCGTGAAAAGTTTCACGACGGGTTTGTGGTCGATATAGCCGTGCTCGCGGGGCAGTCCGTCTGCATCGCGGTTCGCGCGGCCATTTGCGAGTAATTTCTCGCGGAGTGATGTGGTCAAGAGTTTCATGGTGGTCTTTCCTTTCGCTTAGGGTTTTCTCAAGACGCGAAAGGGAAGGCCGGGCGGAAAAGCCACGGGGTCACCCAAGATTCTGTTCGTTTCGGGAGGGTCACGTTCGGGAAACCCGCAAACGAAAGAATCTTTGGATTGATGCCGGGGCGCGCCCGGCCATAACGAAGCGTCAATGCTTGAGAAAACCCGCGAACAGGAGAGACACAGCTCGCACGACCGCAGATCGCGCATGTTACGATGCGTGATGAATGGCAATTTGACGGTTGGCATCGCCGGACATCAGAAGCGCCGGGGCCTCGACTGGAATTGGGTAAATGCCACGCTGCGCGCCGAACTGGTGGCACTGGGCGGTGTCAGTCGTGCCCTGTCGTCACTGGCGGCGGGCGCGGACCAGCGGTTCGCGACGGTCGCCCTTGAACTGAACATCCCCGTTACCGCCGTGCTGCCGATGAGCGGCTATGAGCGTTTTCTGCGGGGCAAAGACCTGGCCCGCTATCAGGTGTTACTGGCGCGGTGCGAGCAGCTCGTGCTCGATGGCACCGGCAGGCCGAACGAAGCGTTTCTCGCCGCCGGTCATTACATCGTCGATCACTGCGATGTTCTGTTTGCGGTGTGGGATGAGCTACCTGCCGGAGCGATGGGCGGCACCGGCGATGTTGTCGAATATGCGCGCCGCTCAGAGCGGCGCGTCGTTCACCTGAATCCGATGGAGCGCCGCGTCACGGCAACGTGACGCGGCGCGACCGGGTTGCGGCCCGTTACTTGTCCTTATCGGTCGTCAGGCTGACATGCACCGGAGGCTCGGATAAGTCGGCAATCCGCTTTTGAACAAGCGCGTTAAATTCCGCCTCGGAAATCACATAGTCATCGTCTTTAAGGCCGTGTTGCCGGTCGATATGCAGGAGGCCGTACGTGAAATTCATTGTTTGATCGGGAACCAGTTTACGATTTTTCCAGTCCCAAACTTCTGACTGGGTGACGGTCTTACCGTCATCGTCAAAAACGACGCGTGCCGGCCAACCGCAATAGTCGAAGTAATAGATATAGGGCATCGGTCGTGTTCCTTGTCGGCCCCCATTTTAATCCCGACGCAGGGCGTCGAGCAAACTCGGCTCAAAGTAGCGCCCGGTGACGGTGCGCTGCGTCGCGGGGCGGCTATCCACCTTGAGGGCGAACAAGGCCGGTTGTTCCGGCCTTGCCGCTTTCCAAGCCTCAAGCTGCTGGCGGCGTAACTCCACGATATCCCGCCAGCGGTAGGCCCGGCCATCGATAATGATCTTGTCGGGGCGGCTCATTCTGCCGCCTCCTGCTGTAAGCCCGGTTGCAGCCCGTTCAAATAGTCGGCGGCGCGTTGCGCGTGAGCGGCGGCGGTGAAGATCGCCCGTTTATCGTCTTTCAGAACCTTGAGCCAAGAATCGATATAGGAAGCATGGTCGGCGCGGACTTCCGGCGTCAGGTCAAGGTCGGCTGACAGGAAAGCCGAACCAAGTTCCGCGACAAGTTCCTCCATCGCGTAGCCTTCGTCGCCCCAACGCTTGCGCCCGAAATCGCGCTCAAGGCGCTTCGGGTGGCGAGTCCAGTGCGTCATTTCATGACAAAGCGTTCCGTAATACGATTCAGCGTCCTGAAAGCTCTCGAACGGCGGCATTTGTACACGGTCTTGCGCCATCGTGTAGAAAGCCTGATTGCCACCGTGCTGGATGGTTGCACCTGTGGCGGCAAAGAATGATTCGGCACGGTCGATCCGTGGCACCGTATCAAGCCGGGGTTCGGCCTTGGCGTAATACTGCGTGGGCAAGCCTTCGATCTGCTCGACGTTGAAAACCGTGTAACCCTTCATGAAGGGGATATCGCGCTCGGTTTCCTCGCCGCTGTCGGAATCCTTCTCGGTACGCGTGACGGTCGAGGCGTAAACGACAAGGCTGCCCTTTTCGCCCTTCTTCACATGCGCGTCCATTTCCAGCGACTGCTTGAACGTCATCCAGATTGGCGCGGCGAATCCCTTGGTCATCGCTTCCGACCAAAGCATCAGGACGTTGATTCCCCGGTACGGGATTCCGTTGGACCGCAGGGGCCGCGTGATGCGCCCGGCTGCGTGTTCGGCATTCCACGGCTTGAACCAAGGGCGGACTCCCTTCTCAAGCTCGGTGACAATCTGTCCTGTGATCCTCTCATAAACATCGGCCTTCATTTTCTTTCTCCTAGACACGGGTTGCGCATGCAACCCACTAGGCCCGCGCCAATGAGCGGGGGTTCGGCGGTCAAGACCGACGTGGGGGGAGGGGGATCACCCGTCTTGGCAGCGACCATCGGGAGCGAAAGACGGGGAAACACCCCACGGCGCCCGCAGGGCTTGGCCTTGACAGCCAGGGGGCCGCAGGCCCCTCAATCGAAACGGAAGGAAGTCAGCCGAAGGCTGGCCGAGTTATCTTGCGCGAGGGATCGTTACCGGATGGCCGAGACGCCGAAATGGCGGCTCGGGAAGCGCCGCTTATACGGCGCGCGTAGAGCCCGGTCCGGTACTGGACGTGCGAATCTCTACACTGTGTAATCTTTGAGAGCCATTTGACATCGATATGGAGGAGTTATCTTAAGCGAGGGATTATCAGGCGGAAGATCGCTCAGAGGGCTATTGAATGTATGCTTTCCCCACCGAACCATGCAGCGACCGTTTGCAGAGCCGCATTTGAAAGCTTTTGCGTGAATAGGATTCCCAAGCGCGTCTTGGGGCGTGAACAAGCAACGTAAAAGAGATTACGATTGCGCTCATACGCTTCCTGCCGAGCTTGCGGTATGTGGGCTGTGTCCGCCGAAAGCTCCAAAAGCTCATTGAAATTGTAGAGGTTCCATCCACGCCCTACGACGACAAGAACATTTTCGAACTCAGCGCCCTTTACCCCGTGCTTAGTCTCGAACGGGGAGTGCCCATCGTGATAATGGGCCAAGGCTTCAATCTCCCGATAAGAAACTGCACGCAGCTTCTCAATTTCCACCAGCGCCGGTGGCATCTCAATGCCGGCGTTCTTGTCGAACTGTTGTAGTTCTCGTTCACGCTGATCCACCGAGTCCGGAAGGCGCGGCCGGTGGCTTGCCCGTAGGTGATCGATAACACCGCCAACCGTCCCGCCATCGCGTAATGCGATAAGACTTTCCATCGATGCCGACCACTTCGCCTTGTCGGTTTGCGCGCGAATGGCGGGAAGCTTCCCTCCGAGAACGGCAAACATCTCGCCATAGCGCTTCTCGGTAAATGCTTTACAGGCCGGTTCTAGCTCATCGATGAAAAACGCGATGTGCGGATGTTCTTTCTTCGCGAATGCCTCGTTGTATCGAAACACTCCCGGCAGACTGCTATATCCCTGTTCACTCGCAAGCACGCGATGCGTCAGCATCAGGATTTTGGTTTTCGATGGAGCGAAGTCCCAGCCCTCAGTCGTCAATTGCCCCATTACATTGCCAAGAGCGGTATGCGCGACATCGCTAGGCAAGTCGCCACCCCAATGATTGCCAGTTTGACGGTTGCCGACCCAAGCGTTCGTGTGAAAGATTCGGACGCCTCCCGTCTCGGCGGGATTCTTGACGAATTGCGGCAAGGCGGGCCGCATCCGGTTCAAACAATCGACGATCGTCTTCACCGATCGAAAATTAGCCTTCTTACCAATTTCGATGAGGTTAGCGTCCTCGATCTTCCCGCAGCCGTTCCCATAAATCTTCTGCCAGTGATCGCCGAAAAAGCCGAACAAAGGCGAACCCTCTTGGCCAAGGAAGTGCTTCTTGATGGAAGCAATCCAATCGACGTTGGTATCTTGATACTCATCGATCAAGATCATGGGATACTTGTCCGCCATAATCCGGCGGAATTTAGCATTCTCCATGAGTCCGATGGTCAGCACCAGCACGTCGTCATGATGGATTGTTACGACACCATCTTTGATTCCGCGAAAGCCAAGTGTGTATTCGACCTTTCGTTCACCTAACTCACCGACTTCTGCGATCCGCTCCGCCCAAGAGGCAAACGTTGCAAGCTGCTCCCGTAGCTGCTTTTGGAATCCGCTAATCAATGACCAACAAAAGGCGTGGACGGTGTCGCAGTAGATTAGTGGATTTCTATCAGTTCGCGACTCGATTTCGTCCTTGGCGACGTTTGTGAACGTGATGCAAGCTATACGCTGGTGCCGTTGCGGAAGTCGTATCGCATCGCGCTTTATCAGAAACCGCAAAGCTTCGACGAGAGAATATGTCTTGCCCGCGCCAGCGCCGGCTTCCAGCAGAAAACTGCGGCCTTCGTTCAGGCATTTGAAAACAGAGGCGAGCGCTTGCTCGCTTGCCTCTTCGGCTGGATTTTTGGCTACAATATCAGGCATGGTCATAGTGCCGCGGCAGCGGCCGTGACGGCGGGGGCCGGTGCTGCCGCTACTGGAACAACGCCGGGCGCGCCGCCTTGGCCCAGCCAACGGATACCGTCGATGATATAGCGCGGCGTGATCCACTGCGTTTCTTTGATCGCGTATTTCAAAGCGAACTCAGATTTTTTCAAACCCGTCGCAAGCGAACGAGCATTCAGTTCAAGTTCATTTGGTGTACCGCCAGCAACAGCAAACAAGTTAGGATTCGCTAGGATAAAGGCGTCCTCAAACGTACGCCCGCATGGGCCATGCGGCACTTCCGAACACTGAAACGCGATGCGGCGCTGATCTTGGATTTGATCAGCCTCACCTTTTGCCAGAAGCTCCGCCAGCGTGCACGCGGGGTCGCCAAACCACGCTTTTATGCATGCATTGCTTGATGCAAGGCCTTGGTGAACGGCGCACGCGGTTCCGCCGACGGCGACGACCGAATCGAGATCGGTGATAACCAAAAAACGCAATTCGAGAAAGTTCAGGAGATCGAAGAACAAATGCGCATAGGCGCCCCCTACTTCCATCAATGTCATGTACTGACTTGAGAGCTTAGGGGCTTGCGGCTCAGCCGCTTCGAGCTTGCGAATGATAACCGGCAACAAAAGGCGCTCGCTCGTGCCTTCCACCAAAACCGCCTTGTCCGCGAAGAATAGATCGCAGCGCGTCAGAGTCAGATATTGATGAAGAAAATTCTTATGTTCCGTAGGGGTCGCTTTGAATCCATCGCGAAGGTCTTTAATTCTTGTTTGCCGGGCACCGTCGCCGACCGCTGGTGCCAAGAAATATCTTATCGTCTCAAAACCTGTTTCGTTCGCGATATGAGAGGAGTGGGTTGACACGACGAACTGCACCGGCCACGGAGGCTGGTCAATGTGCGCCTTATTAAGCTGTTCGGCGATTTTCGAAAGCTGCCGGATAAAGACCTCCTGCATCTGAGGATGAAGATGAGCCTCCGGTTCCTCAATAAATATCAGATGCCCGCCGGGCGCGTTCGGCTCCGCGCGAAACTCGCGATAGAATCGTACCAGTTGGAGCAGGATAAATATGAGATTACGCGCGCCAAGCCCATTATAAGACTCGGGCAAAGCGACACCCCCGTAGCCCGCATAAGTAATGCGGGTGTTGTTTGACAACAGCCTTTCGACGTTGAGCGTGGTCTCCGTTTGTAACTCCGGGCCGCCGAGACCGGGATAGCCAAATATTTGTAGAGTCGGGATTAGTTTTTGAAGCTGCCCGTTGAAATCGACCTCTATTTTTTCCTGAATCTCCCGCACGGCCTCTTGTAGCGCCTGTGCGATGAGACGATCATTTTCGGTCGCTGTCGGTGACATTGCTGTCGCGAAGAGGCCTTCGAGACTTTTGGCCAGAACATCACTCTCTTTGGAGGTTATATCGTCGAGCCCGCGTTGTGCATTGATGAAGCCGGTCCAAATGAGATGACGCAAGGCATTTTGCGGCATCTGCTTGCGGTTGCTCGCATCATTGGGGTCCTCAGCCCAAACCGTAGCGCCAAATAAACTCGGGATTCGCTCACGAAGAGCCTTGAAGTATTTGGTGCGCGCCTCAATGTTGAGCACGCCGGCCGGTTGGCCATCGAAGAGCGCGTCGATTTTTCCGTCTTCGAGACCGTAACGAATGATTACCAACGCTTCGTCGCAGGCTTCGTTGAGATCCACAACGAAGTCTGCCAACGCGCCAAGCTGGGGCTGCGCCGGATCATAGCGACAATGAATTTTTAGCTCGATGTTGGGAATAAGCGCACGAACCGCTGCTTCGTCGGCCCCGTCATGCTTGGCCTTTAGGGCATCACAAAAGGCATCGTAGGACGTACTGGAGAAATCCTCGATCTGAAATTTCGGGTTCGACTCAGCCAAAAACCGTCTCATCACCTCAGAGAGGGATGTCTTTCCGCTGTTGTTTCGGCCGACGATTACCGTCGTCTGATCCTCAAGGATCAGTTCGACATCCGCGAGGAGACGAAAATTCCGAATCTTGACCCGATGTATCCGCACGTCGCCTCCAATTTAACGCCACAGTCTATCATATCCGGCACCAGCCTTATGCAGGGCCGGGAATAGGGGACTGCCGGTACAGGAAGTCCGCAGTAGCGGGCCAATTCCCTCGAACCAGAGAGGACCCGCTCTTTGGTAACTCGGGTCTTTCTCCCCCCCGCACTCAAACCCGCTTTATTTCGTCTGCGCGGTCCCGGGCCATATCGGATTTATGATCCGTCGTCCTGCTCGCCGCCTCGGATTTTCTTAGCGGGCCTCATTATGACACCGTGGCGCAAACCAAAACCACAAAGTGCGTCAAGAATATCGATGGCGTCGTGATTCGCCATAAAGCAAATCTCGGCAAGCTCATAAGCTGACAGAATTACTTTCTGCCCGACCTTCCATCGCTTCTCTCTATTAACATTGACGGTCTCAAGCGGTTCGCGCACTCGCATCCCGTTTGGTTCGTCGCCCACCCGATATCTAACTCCGTCATCGCCAACGAAGTAGAGATCGATACCCCCCAGTATGAGCACCAATTCGTCTCCATCGGTGCAGTCCCGTTGGCGGACGGTCCCAACACCATGGGTAAGGGCGTTACGTGCGGCAGAAAAATTCTCGAAATGACGACCGAACACGCCTTCGATATCCATCTCGTCACGAAGCCGGCGTATTTTGTCCCGCAGTGAGGCTTGCTCAAAAACTCGTCGCCGACGGTCCAAGTCAGGCGTCGTCAGAACCTCCAAGCCACGGACGTACACTTCGTCCAGAAACTGGCAATAGGTCTCGACAAGTTCCCGCAAACCGTTCCCGACAACCCATGATCGGAATTGCGTCAAATAATCCTGAAGCACGTCCGAAGCTATAGGCTCCGGGACAATGAGAAGTTCGGGCCGCCGTCCACGCAGGGCAGTCTGCTCAAAATCACTAACCGACACTCCCTGCACGCCGAATCGCATGAACACATAGGCCCGGTGAATGCCAGCAAGAGCTGTCCGGTAGGTGAGGTTAAGATCAAAAATTTCTTCGGACACGCTTACCTCTCAAACAATTCGCGCCATCGGCGTTCGCCACAAACTCGCCACAAGCCCAAAGCGACCCGAACATACACTCAAGGATTTCTGCGGGTTTCAGCGCACCCGCTTTTGGTGGCAAAAACGGCCCCGAAGGGCCGTTTCTTTCCATAGTCTTCGGGTAAGTTATTGATCCAATGATGGTCGGGGCGACAGGATTCGAACCTGCGACCTCTTGCTCCCGAAGCAACGAAAATTCACGACAATTCAGTTGGTTGACCCGCAACCGCCACAGACTTGCCACAAGAATTTCTAGGCATGCTGGAAATTCACTGGGGTCAGTCGGCGTAGGATCGCCACGTTGATCCGCTGCGATAGTAGGGGACGGGCGTGATCTGGTGATGGCCTTCCCCTGCGCGAGTGACGATCTGACGAAGCTGCTCTATCCCGGCCGCAGACTCAGTGTCACAGAACGCTAGAATGTCGCGATAAGGAAAAACCGCGATGAAACCGTTAGGGGCGAAATGATCGAGAGTGTCCTCCCATAGATCATCGATCAGGATCAGGCTTGCTTCGAAATTGCCGCCGCAGAGGACCATGAAGACATCGCCATGGGGTAGGAGCTGGGCGGCCTTTGTCTTGGAAATTTGCGTCAGGTTTTCAAGCGCGTGATGGTGGAGTTGGGCTTGGCTCAGACCGGCATCAATAAGGTGCCGTTGCTCGACGTATCGAAGCTTGTTGCCTTGAATGACGACGTAAGTGGTGAGCAACCCATTTCCCAAATCTGTAATGACCGGAATATCGGGTCGAGTGAGATCAAGGGTCTTGGTGGTCGGCGTCGTCGGCTTGAGATATGCCACCGCCTGCAAGCACAAATTCCTGTCTAGGGCTTCCATCAAGCAGCGGCACCGTTTTCCGGAACCCCCGCCGCAACAGACTGTCCAGATGGCTTCTTATCCATTGATGCGATCAGGCCACGCGACTGATCCGGCTTCACTTCCGCCCGTTCGATCAGATGGCCATAGACATTGAGCGTGGTGCTTACGTCTTCGTGCCCCATGAGATACTGAACGCGCTTGAGGCTGACGCGCTGCTCGATGAGCATTGACGCATAGAAATGGCGTAGGTCGTAGGGCCGGTATTTAGGCCGCACGACGGTCTCACCGTCTTCCTCGGTCTCCGTGACAAGGCCGGCCTCTATGCAGGCGACATAGAACCCGCGATTTCGCCAATTTTGCGGAGCCAGCCATCGGCCGTTCTCCGTCGGAAACACGAGGTCGTATTTGTTGGGCACGGCATGGTGCTTCGCGTAGTGATGCACCATATCGAGAGTACCGGCGCTGAGATCGATGAAGCGGCGTCCGGCAGGAGTTTTCGTAACCGATATTTCTCCGAGACGCTCCAACGCCTGATCAACCTGAACGCCCTTGTCGGTAAGATTGGTCCGGGGCAGGACGACATACTCTTGCGGCCGCATTCCTGTATCGACTGCGAGATAGAGCATGGGCCGGTAGCGGCGCCATGAACGCTGAATCTGGGGGTTCTTGGAATTCGCCAGACGATCCGCAGCGGCGAGCAAGGCTTGAATATCCGTCTCAGTCGGTATCGTCACGGGCTCGTCATAACGCGAGCTGGTCTGAACCGTGACGCCGGAGACAAAATCGTGCGCGAGGATTCCGCGCGTCATAAGTTCGCGTACCATGGAGTGAAGCGACGAGAGCGCTTTATGCGCCACGACCCGGCTATGATTTTTCAACAGCCATGACCGAAACTCGACAATGTCGGGAGCGGTCAGTTCATGTAACGGCTTGGTCCACTCATACGCGCGGATGATGCTGGCGCGATATTCATAATTCTGGATGGTCCCTGCGGTGACAGGATCGCGCCCGTTCCTGCCTTCCTTCTCACAAGCATCAAGCCATTTCTGGAGCCCCTGATCGACCGTGCGGATTTCGGTGGAGAGCGGGCCATTCTTCCGACGGGCAGCGGAGTCTTCAAGAAAGGCCCGCGCCTCTTTCGCAGTCTCAAAGGACTTGTAAGCATAGCCGGACTTCGCTGCCATGCTTGCATACCTGACTTGATAGGAAATCCCTTTGCTTCCGTTTCTTTTTCTTATGTCTGACATGAACAGATAATGCAGTAATTACGGGCTCTTTTGCAAGTTTTAACAAAACTAAGGTTGAGGTCTCAGATTTCTTTCGGCCTCAACTTGTCTACGCATGTAGATGTTGACCAGCGAGTCCTTCTCAATTTTCAGTGTGCCCTCGATAGGGTCGATGAAGAAGGGGAGCTTGCGGCGACCATGCGCGTCCTTGTCGGCGGCGCGCTTCATCTGCTGCGGTGTCAACTGCACACCCATCTCCGCGAGAACGTGGCGGGCCTGTTCGAGGTCGATGTAGCAGGGCTGTCTCATGATCCTGCCACCTACAATTTGTAATCGAGGCAGGCGGGCTGATAGTGGTGCGTATCGAGGTGCTTGACGGTTGCGCCAGTCGATAGCCGCTTTATCACGACAGGATCACCAAACTCGTTGGTGGCAGCCACTATGAGCTTGGAGTTGGTCACGAACGCGATGCCGAACTCATTCCTCAGTGCTTCAATATCGTCCCAGATTGCCTGCTTCCATTGATCGAGTGGAATGGTGCCTAATTTGTTGTAGCCAATTTCGAGAACCGGATCAGTCTTCCCCATGAGTGACCTGCGACTATAAATTCAAAAAATATCCGTAGTGCCTGTAATAATTTCCATAATATCAGTCCGACTATTAAGGCTTAATGAATCCTTTACCATTATCGATTCTGCGCTGCACAAGGCACAGAGCCACTTTGCGGCGATTACAATTACTTGGCTGACTGACGACAGCGACATACGCATGAGCCAAGCGCCGGTCGGCTTGCAAGCCGGCAACCGCACCGAACCTTCCATCTGAGTTCGCATTTCCAATTCACTGAGGTTTGACCGCGCTGCCTGTGCAGCCGCGTGAACAATTTTTTCCTCTTTCTGTCCTTCTCCGCGCCCGCCGCCCATGGCGGGCCGTCTGCTGCTGATTCTGCCTCTGGGACCGCATGACGGCCCTGATGGTCGGGGCCGCGAGGACAACAGAGGAGAAAATCCATGTCCACGGTCTACTCAACGTCAGCACTTCAAGCTCTCAGCAATCTCCAACTGCGAGGCCTGCTCTGCAAGGCCCGGTACGATTTGGATCACAGCACGCCGGGCTCGTTCGAGCGCCGCGATGCGCTGATCAATCTGGAGAATATCAGGCGCATTCTCGCGCATCGCCTGATGTGCCCCCGGCCGCCGGGGTGCTGAGGCCCGCCACTCACCGGCACGGCGATCTCGCCGTGCCGGTTTTCCTTACCGGGTCGGTCTGAAAAGAAGAGTCGAGGATGCCGTGTGGAATGCTTGGCGGCGCCAGTGTCGTCGTGCAGGATTGGGATAAGAGCGAACCGACAGGACAGACAGATGGACAAGATACCGAACGCTGCGACCGCCGCGCACGACCCTCTGATCGTCGAGCTGGTACTGGTGCTCGCCCGTGCAGCGGCGGAGAGAGACTATGCAAAAATGCGCAAAGGCGAAAAGCCCGGCGAGCGCCGGCCGGAAGACCTGCCGGAGAGTTGAGTACCGGGTCCTTGCCGATTTGCCGGACCCGTTGCCGGTGACAGAAGCCGAATTGGACCTGCTCACACGCGAGCTTGCTGACTTCCTAGAAGATATGTTGGGGAGATAGCCCCGAACTGTTATCGGGGAGAAATTAGCGGCGCGAGGAAGGCGCGAGGAAAGCTTGCCTTGCCTACACCCACAATAGCGCCATGAACAAGCATCCTCATGGCGAGTGGACGGGTTCGGAGGTCCTGCTTCTGGACTATGACGGCGCGGCGAGGGCGCTGTCGATGTCACGTCCTGCCTTGCGCGATCTGGTTTACAAAGGGCGCGGCCCGCGCGTGACGAAAATTGGCCGGCGGACCTTTTTCGCGGTCAAGGACTTGGAAGCCTTTATCGATCGTCACCGCGAACCGGCCATCGCGGAAATCCAAGAACCGATTATCGCCCCCAAACGCAAACGCGGCCGTCCGACAATTGCGGAGCAAATGGCCCGCGAAGTCTCCCATCGTTACTAGTGCTGCCATCGCGCAAGGAAGCATAACCGGCCTTCATTATCGGAGCTTTGCGAGTTGGTCGGCAAGGAAGTCTCCCGTGAGGTTCGCATAGCGCTTGACCGATTTGGGGTCCTTGTGCCCGGTTTGCGCCATCACCTGAACCATCGACCAGTTTGCCTCGAACAGGCTCGACGTGCGCTCATGGCGCGTGTCGTGAAAGCGGAAATGCACCACACCGGCCTTTGCCCGCGCTCTATTGAACGCCAGCCGGAAGGCATTCGCTGTCATCGGAAACAGGCGACTATCCGTGCGGGGCAGCGCTTTCAGGATTTCGACCGCGCGCGGCGTGAGGCCGATGACGTGGTTAATGATTTTGTCGGGGCTGCGGCTGTTCTTGATGCCGCGCAAGAGCGCTGTCTTGCGCTCAAGATCAACATCGTCCCACGCAAGGCGCAGAAGGCTGCCGCGCCGCGCGCCGGTTTCAAAGCCGAGTTCGACAAAGGGGCCAAGCCAAGGATTGCGCGCATCGCTGCAAGCTTGCAGCAGCGCCTCACGGTCCTCCAGCGAAAGCCGGACATCGCGCTCATCGTTCACGGCAGGGCGCTTTACGTCCTCAGTGTTGACCGGGTTGACCAGAAGACCGAGCCGCCGCTTGCGGTAATCGATCACGCGCTTGAGCGTTGTCAGCTCGCGCTTGACCGTACCGGGCGCAATGGTTTTGCCATTCTTCAGCTTGTGCTTCAGGCGGCGGTCGCGGTAATCCTCAAAATGCTCCGGCTTGAGATTGATAGCCGCGTAGGAGCACAGCGCCCGCTCCTCACGCTGGAAGCGCCTCAGCCGGGCCGTCTCTGCCACCTGCGCATTCGCGCTCGGGCGATGGGCAGTCACGCCGGTCAAATAAAGTTCGATCAGATCGCCGAGCGTGGTTTCCCGTCCTGCCGATTGATCGACGAACAGGCCACGGTCCATTTCGGCCTCGGCCTTTCGCGCCCACGCCTCGGCGTCTTTTTTTGTGCGGAAAGTTGCGTTCTGATTGGGCCAGCCCATGCGGCGGATTTGCACCTGCCATTGATACGGGGCTTTCTCGCGGATCGTCGCCATTTGGCACTCTCTCCAGTTCGGAGTGTGCCAAGATTGTGCCAAGAATGATTCTTGGCTTTCCTCGCGGAAACCTCGTCTGGCTAAGGTGCCGATTTCATTTAAGAAAAATGGCGCACCCGACAGGATTCGAACCTGTGACCTCTGCCTTCGGAGGGCAGCGCTCTATCCAGCTGAGCTACGGGTGCGCTCTCTGAAAACGATAGGCGAAGCGCCGCCCGCGCGCAAGGCGCGCAAGGCGCTCCGGCTAAGCGCTCAGCTCGTCGCGCACGATCCGCGCGCCCTCGACCATCGCCTTGAGCTTGCCGAAGGCGACGTCGCGCGGCAGGTACTTCATGCCGCAATCGGGCGCGATCACGAGACGCTCGGCCGCGACATGCGGCAAGCGCGCGGCGGATGCGCGCCGCCACCGTCTCGGCGACTCTCGACCGCCCTGTCGCCGAGGTCGATGCACGCCGAGGATGATCGTCTTTCCCCGGCAGCGAGCGCAGCACGGCGCAGTCGAGCCGCGATTGCGCGGTCTCGATCGAGATCTGCTGCGCGGTCGATTGCGCGAGCTCCGGCAGGAAGGAATAGCCGCGAGGGCCGCGCTTGTGACGAAGGCGGCATAGCCGAAGCAGAGATGCACGGCGGTCGTGCCGGCGACGCCCTCGAGCGCGCGGTTGAGCGCCGCGACGCCGATAGGCAGCCGCCTTGTCGGGCCGCGCCTGCATGTAAGGCTCGTCGATCTGCACCACGTCGGCGCCAGCGGCGAACAGGTCTTGCAACTCCTCGTTCACCGCTCGGGCGTAATCCATCGCGAGCGCGACCTCGTCCTTGTAGTAGTCGTCCTGGGCCTGCATGCGACATCGTGAAGGGCCCCGGCAGGGTGATCTTGATCGCGCGCGTCGGTGTTGGCGCGCAGGAACCGGACATCGCGCACGCTCACCGGCCTGTCTGCGGCGGATCGGCCCGATGACCCGCGGCACCGGCTGGGTGCGGCCCGGCGTGCGCGTCGGCGCCGCTGCCCGGATGGTCGATGTCGACGCCCTCGAGCGCCGTGGCGAAGCGGTTGGAATAGCTTTCGCGGCGCATCTCGCCATCGGTGAGGATGTCCACGCCGGCGCGCTCCTGGTCGCGGATGGCGAGGACGGTCGCGTCGTCCTGCGCCTCTTCGAGGAATTCCGGCGCCACGCGCCATAGATCGCGAAACCGCACGCGCGGCGGCGCGACCTCGCCGAGGCGCTTCCTGTCGATCAGCCAATCGGGCTGGGGATAGCTTCCCACCAAGGTCGTCGGCAGCAGCATGGTTCGCTCCTCTTCAGCTATGCCGCGTCAACGCCGCGAGCGCGGCCTTGTCGGCGCCCGAGGGCAACGCCCGATCGCGATCGGCGATCCAGCTCGCGATGTCGCGCCGCACCACCGCGCCGTCGAGATCGCGCAGCAGCAGGTGATAACCCTTGGGGTAATAGGCGAGGATGCGCCGTCCCGGCGGCACCGGCGGCAGGGCGGCGACGAATTTCTGCACCGGGTCCAGCGGGATGATCGGGTCCTTCGCGCCATGGAGCAGCAGCATCCTTTCCTTGAGCCGCGGCGCGGCGGCGAAGGCCTCGCTCATCAGATCGACGAGGCCGCGAATGGTGGCGACCCGCGTCGCCTTCATCACCAGCGGATCGCGCCCCAGGGCGCGCAGCATCGCGATGTTGTCCGATGCCTGGATATGGAGACTCTGTCCCGTGAAGGTCCAGTTCGGCGCGATCTGGTCCATGGTCCATAATGCGGCGCGCATGAAGACGTTCATGGTCTGCCAGCCCCACACCGCCGGCGCCATCAGGATGATGCCGTCCGCGGCGGGAGGCTCGGCGCCGGCAGTGCCGGCCTCGGCCGTGACGATGACCGCGGCGCCCATACTTTCGCCGAGCAGATAGAGCGGCACGCCCGGATAGCGCTGATGCAGGAGCCTCGTTACCGCCGAAAGATCGGCGTCGAGCAGATAGGTGCCGGCCCAAGAGCCCGGCAGCGGCGCCGCGCCGAAGCCGCGCTGGTCATAGGCATAGGTCGCGATGCCTTGCCTAGCCCAATCGTCGCCCGCCTCGACGAAGGCGTGGCTGTAATCGTTGAAGCCGTGCAGCGCCAGAATCACCGTCTTGACCTGGCCGTCCGGCAGCCAGGCACGGAGCGGCAGGCGCGCGCCGTCATTGGCGACGAAGAAATCGCTGGAGAGGTGGGGCGTGATCGTCATTGTTGCGGTCATTGGCAGGGGGTCGGGTGCCGCGCAGCCGGCGAGCAGCGCCGAGAGCGTCACCGCCGCCGCCCAGCGCCTCGCGAAGCTCATGGCCGCGTTCCGGCGGCGCGGGTCAGTTGCAGGAAAATATCCTCGAGATCGGCTTCCTCGCTGGTAACGTCGCGGACAGTGAGGCCGTTCGCGGCGATGGCGGCAAAAATCGGCGCCAGCCGGGTTCGGCTAGGCGCGTAGCGCAGGGCGAGCCGGCCCGGCGCGGCGAGGGTCAGGCCGAGCGCCGCCAGCGCGGGCGGCACCGCCGTGGCCGGCTCGACCAGCGCGAGGCTCATGCTCTTTTCGTCGACCTTGCTGACGAGCGCGGCGGTGGTATCGCACGCCACCACGCGGCCGTGATGGATGATGGCGATGCGCTCGCACAGCGCCTCAGCCTCTTCGAGGTAATGCGTGGTCAGCAAGATAGTGGTGCCGCGCGCCTGAAGGTCGCGCACCATCGCCCAAAGCTGTTGGCGCAGCTCGACATCGACGCCCGCGGTCGGCTCGTCGAGCACCAGGACGGGCGGGTTATGAACCATCGCCTTGGCGACCAGCAGCCGCCGCCGCATGCCGCCCGACAAGGCGCGGGCGGGCGCGTCGGCCTTGTCCGAAAGCGATACCTGTGCGAGGATTTCCTCGGTCCGCCGCTCGCGCTTGGGCACGCCGTAGAACCCGGCCTGGGTCTCGAGCAGCTCGCGCGGCGTGAAGAAGAAATCGAGCGTGATCTCCTGCGGCACGATCCCGATCGCCGCGCGCGACTGACGCGCCTCGGCATCGATGTCGATGCCCCAGATGCGCGCGGTTCCCGAAGTTTTGATGACGAGGCCGGCGAGGATGTTGATGAGCGTCGACTTGCCGGCGCCGTTCGGGCCCAAGAGCCCGAAAATCGCGCCGCGCGGGATTTCGAGGTCGACCCCGTCGAGCGCCACTAGCCCGTTTCCGGCGCCGTTGGCGCGATAGATTTTGGTGAGGCCGCGCAGCTCGACCGCGAGATCGGGCGGCGCCGCGTCGGGCCGATAAGTCGTGGAGCGATGACGGAATGAGGTCATTGATTGTACCGGCGCAATGGGTATCATCCGCGCGCTCGCGTGGCGAATCCGAAATTCGCCGTATCTCGAGGCTAGACGGTGAGCGAATTTCGGATTTGAAGTTCCTCGACGCGGATGCCACCCTGATCTTAGGAACTTCAAATCCATCACGCTAGCGGGGTCAACCAAGGTGCAGCCGGTCGAGACGGTCTATGTGAGTGAAACCGTGGTCGCCTGCAAGGGCGGCGGCGGAGCGGCGGGTCACCCGCTTGTTTTCCTCAATCTTGCCGCCACGGGCAGGGTCGAGTGCCCCTATTGCTCGCGACTCTTCATCCGCGGGCCCGCGCCAGCCCCGCAGCCTTGAGCGCTCCGAAGCACGTCTATCTGATCGACGGCTCGGGCTTCATCTTCCGCGCCTATCACGCATTGCCGCCCCTGACGCGGCCCGACGGCACGCCGGTCGGCGCGGTGCTGGGCTTTTCCAACATGATCCTGAAGCTGATCCAGGAAACCGACGCCGATCACATCGCCGTGGTGTTCGATAGCGCGCGCGCGACCTTCCGCAACCGCATCTATGACCAATACAAGGCCCATCGGCCCGCGCCGCCCGAAGATCTGGTGCCGCAATTCAAGCTCGTCCGCGAGGCGACCGACGCGTTCAATATCTGCCGGATCGAGCAGCCCGATTACGAAGCCGATGATCTGATCGCGACCTACGCCAGGAAAGCCGCGGCGATGGGCGCCACGGTGACCGTTGTGTCCTCCGACAAGGATTTGATGCAGCTGGTGTCGGATCGCATCGCGATGCTCGATCCGATGAAGATGAAGCCGATCGGCGAGGCGGAGGTCCGCGAAAAGTTCGGCGTCGGCCCCGACAAGGTGGTCGAGGTCCAGGCGCTCATCGGCGACAGCGTCAACAATGTGCCGGGCGTGCCCGGCATCGGTCCCAAGACCGCGGCGGAACTGATCAACGCCTATGGCGATCTCGAAAATGTCCTGAAGCATGCCGACGAGATCAAGCAGCCGAAGCGCCGGCAGGCTCTCATCGATCACGCCGATGGCGCGCGCATGTCGAGGAAGCTAGTTCGGCTCGACGATAACGTGCCGCTGCCCTGTCCGATGGAAGACCTGGCGGTCCGGCCCCTGGACGCGGCCAAGGTCACGGCGTTCCTGACCGCGCAGAATTTCCGCTCGCTTCTGGCGCGGCTGTCCGGCCGGCTCGGCGCGGCGCCGGTGCCGTCGGGCGCTTCGGCCGCGGCGGCTTCGGCGCCGGTCCAGGCCTCGGCCGCCGCTCTGGCCGATGCCGAGCAGCACTATGAACTCATCCAAGACAGCGCGGCGCTCGATCGCTGGATCGCGGCGGCACAGGACCAGGGCTACCTCGCGATCGACACCGAGACCACCTCGCTCGACCACACCATGGCCGATCTCGTCGGCGTGTCCATGGCGCTGAGCCCCGGCCATGCCTGCTACATCCCGCTGGGTCATCGCGCCGGCGCGGGCGGCACGCTCAATCTCGCCGCCGGTACCGCGGCGCCGAGGCAAATTCCGCTGAAGGAGGCGATCGCCAAGCTCAAGCCGCTTCTCGAGTCGGACAGCGTCCTCAAGATCGGGCAGAACATCAAATACGATTTGGCGGTGCTGGCGAATTACGGTGTCGCGGTCGCGCCCATCGATTGCACCATGCTGATCTCCTTCGTGCTCGAGGCGGGCGAGCATGGCCACGGCCTCGACGAGCTGGCGCAGCTCCATTTCGGCCACGAGACGATCAAGTACAAGGATGTCGCCGGCACCGGCAAAAGCGAGATCGGCTTCGCCGCCGTGGCCCTGGACAAGGCGCTCGCCTATTCCGGCGAGGATGCCGACTATACCCTGCGCCTTCATCGCCTGCTGAAGCCGCGCCTCTTGGCGGAGCATCTGTTGACGTTTTACGAAACCGTCGAGCGGCCGCTCGTGCCGGTAGTCGCGGCGATGGAGGCGGCGGGCATCCGCGTCGATCAGGCCGAGTTGAAGCGCCTGTCGTACGACTTCGCGACGCGCATCGCGGAACTGGAGCGCGCGATACACAAGCTCGTCGGGCATCCCTTCAACATCGGCTCGCCCAAGCAGCTCGGCGAAGTGCTGTTCGACGAGCTCGGCCTGCCCGGCGGCAAGAAGATGAAGACCGGCGCCTATGGCACCGATGCCGGCGTGCTGGAAGAGCTCGCTCTGACCCACGATCTGCCGGCGCGGGTGCTGGATTGGCGGCAGCTCGCGAAGCTCAAGAGCACCTACACGGACGCGCTACTGGAAGAGATCAATCCGCGCACCGGACGCGTCCATACCAGCTTTTCCCTGGCGGGCGCGGCGACCGGGCGGCTCTCCTCGACCGATCCCAATCTCCAGAACATTCCGATCCGCACCGAGGAAGGCCGCAAGATCCGCCGCGCCTTCGTCGCCGAGACGGGGCATAAGCTGATCTCGGCCGATTACAGCCAGATCGAACTCCGCCTTGCCGCACACGTCGCCGGCATCGACGCGCTCAAGACGGCGTTCCAGGAGGGCGCCGACATTCACGCGATGACGGCGAGCGAGGTCTTCGGCGTGCCGATGAAGCGGATGGATGCCGAAACGAGGCGCCGCGCCAAGGCGATCAATTTCGGCATCCTCTATGGCATCAGCCCCTTCGGTCTCGCGAACCAGCTCGGCGTGCCCCAGTCCGAGGCCGGCGATTACATCAAGCGCTATTTCCAGCGCTTCCCCGGCATTCGCGATTATATGGAGCGGATGAAAGGGATCGCGCGTGAGCACGGCTATGTCGAGACCATTTTCGGCCGGCGCATTCATATCCCGGGCATCAAGGACACCAACCCGTCGCGGCGCGGCTTCTCCGAGCGCGCGGCGATCAACGCGCCGCTGCAAGGCTCTGCCGCCGATATCATCAAGCGCGCCATGCGGCGCGTGCCCCCCGCGATCGAGGCGGCAGGCTTGCACGCGCGGATGCTTCTACAGGTCCATGACGAGCTGGTGTTCGAGGCGCCCGATAAGGAGGTCGATGCCACGCGCGCCCTGGCCAAGGAGGTGATGGAAGGCGCCTGCGCGCCGGTGCTGACGCTCTCGGTGCCGCTCGTCGTCGAGACCGGCGCCGCCGGCAACTGGGAAGAGGCGCATTGAGATTTGCGCCGGCGCTTGAAGAAGCGCGGATCGCGGCCGGTTCGGATTTGGTTTTCCGCTTTCCCGGCGCGCCCTACTTCGCGGCGACGCGCGAGGCGGCCTCGATCCGCCCCAGCAGGCGCTGGCGCTCGTCCTCGAGCTCGGTCGGCAGCCGCGTGCCGAAGCGGTCGAACAGCTCCTGCTGATCGCGCGCCTCGGCGCGGGCCTCTGCGGGATCGACCGACATGATCCGCGCGAACTTGTCTTGCGGGAATGCGAGGCCTTGCCAGTTGAGATCCTGGTAATGCGGCATGTAGCCGAACGGGCTTTCGAGGGGCTTGGGCGCGCGATCATGCACCCGGTCGACGATCCATTGCAGGACGCGCATGTTCTCGCCGAATCCCGGCCACGCGAATTTGCCGCTCTCGTCCTTGCGGAACCAGTTCACGCGATAAATCCGCGGCACTCGCGTGACGCGCGTCTCCATCGACAGCCAATGATTCCAGTAATCGGCCATGTTGTAGCCGCAGAAGGGCAGCATCGCGAACGGGTCGCGGCGAATCGCCGCCTGGTTTTCGGCCGCGGCCGTCGCTTCCGAGCCCATCGTGGCGGCCAGGTAGACGCCATGCCGCCAATTGAAGGATTCGAACACCAGCGGGAAAGTCCGCGACAGCCTGCCGCCGAAGATAAACGCCGAGATCGGCACGCCCGCCGGGTCTTCCCAGGCCGGATCGATGCTCGGGCATTGGCTGGCGTGGACGGTGAAGCGCGAATTGGGATGCGCCGCGTTGCGCCCGCAATCGGGCGTCCAGTCCTTGCCTTGCCAGTCGAGGAGATGCGCGGGCGGGCTGGACAAGCCCTCCCACCACACATCGCCATCGTCGGTCAGCGCGACATTGGTGAAGATCACGTCGCGATCGAGCATCTTGAGCGCGTTGGGGTTGGTTTTCAGGCTGGTGCCCGGCGCCACGCCGAAGAACCCGGCCTCCGGATTGATGGCGCGGAGCGTGCCGTCGGGCTGCGGCTTGATCCAGGCGATGTCGTCGCCGATGGTGCGCACTTTCCAGCCGTCGAACCCGGCAGGCGGCACCAGCATGGCGAGATTGGTCTTGCCGCAGGCCGAGGGGAAGGCGGCGGCGACGTAAGTCTTCTCGCCGTGCGGGCTCTCGATGCCGAGGATCAGCATATGCTCGGCCAGCCAGCCCTCCTCGCGGCCCATTTGCGAGGCGATGCGCAGCGAGAAGCATTTCTTGCCCAACAGCGCGTTGCCGCCATAGCCCGACCCGTAGGACACGATCGAATGGTCCTCCGGGAACTGGACGATGTATTTTTGCGCGGCGTTGCACGGCCAGGGGACATCCTTCTGACCGGGATGGAGCGGCGCGCCGACCGAATGCAGGCACGGAACGAACGCGCCGTCGCCCAGGAAGTCGAGGACGTTCTGGCCGACGCGCGTCATCATCCGCATGCTGACGGCGACATAAGGCGAATCCGTCAATTGCACGCCGATATGCGAAATCGGCGAGCCCAGGGGGCCCATGCTGAAGGGGATGACGTACATGGTCCGCCCGCGCATCGTGCCCTCGAACAGACGGTCGAGCGTGGCGCGCATTTCTTTCGGATCGACCCAGTTGTTGGTCGGTCCGGCATCTTCTTCGTTCGCCGAGCAGATGAAGGTGCGGTCCTCGACCCGCGCGACATCGCCGGCATCGGAACGCGCGAGGTAGGAATTGGGCCGTTTCTTGGGGTCGAGCCGAATCAGCGTGCCGGCCGCCACCATCTCGGCGCACAGCCGTTCGGCTTCCTCGGCCGAGCCGTCGCACCAATGCACCCGGTCGGGGCGGCATTTGGCGGCGATCTCCTCGACCCATGCGATCAGCTTGCGGTCACGCGTCCGCGGCGATCCGCTCATATCGTGCCTCCGGGCAATGGGAATGGACTTGGGTCAATGTCGCCGGCGAATCCGGTGACGATGAAGACGGCAGGCACGGCGAAGCCTCCAGGGTTGCTCTTGGGGCGCTGCGCGAACGACCGATTGCCCCGACTCCTGGCAAGCCCACGCGGCCCTTCGTTCAAGTTATCGCCCCGCGGCGTGTGGTGCAACGTTATTGCGCCTTAACTTCAAGGCGGCGCTTCGTCGCGCCGCGCCGATTGTGCAAGTGCAATAAAGGCTTGCCGGATGTTGTCGGTGTCGTCCACCGGCACGGAAAAATCCAGCCGCCCGACTCGGCCGCCGCGCCGCAAATCGGCGCCGTCGGGATCGACGCCGGTAAGAGTCCAGCCTTGCCCTTCGAGGCCAAGAAGCCGCTGCGCGCAGAGATCGAGGGTCGCGGCGTGATCCTCATTCATGTGACGCAGGATGTCCGGCTCGGCCGTGCCTAGCCAGGCGGTATCCGTTGGGGCGCCCACCAGATCGCCAGCCTCGATCCAATCGATCCGGCCGAAACCGGCGACCAAATGAGCGCGGATGACGCGCATGCGGTAGAGGCGAAAATCCTTGAACCCGGCATAGACCGCGGCCGAGGGGTGGCGGCGCAGAAAACGCGCCCAGTTTACCGGATCGGGATCGGGGGCGATCTCGCCGAGAACCGTGGCGCGGGGACCGGTCAGGGCATCGTCGAAGCCGCCGGTGCCGTCGAACAGCAGCGATGCGTGGTTGTCGCGCGCGAGGTTCCGCGTATGCTCCGCCAAGTCCGAGATCAGCAGCAGCGGGCGTGCCGAAAGATCGCACGCCACCAGCACCAGCGAGGCGTAGGGCCAGGTTCCGTCGCGATTCGCGGTCGTGGTAGCAAGGGTGGCGCGATCGAGCCCGCGCATCAGGTGCCGGCAGCTCAGGGCCGGGCTGCGCGGCGCCGGAGCGGCCGTGGGATCGGCTATCGGGATTTCGGACATAGGTTCTATTCTGCCTTACAATCCCTATATATAAAGTGCGATGGCGCCGTCTTCCCGCCTTAATCCAGTCACATTGCGGCGCAAGCGTCGCGCATCGGGGCGCCGTCGCGAAAGGACCTGAGCATGCCCAGTACCATCGCCCTGGTTGATGACGACCGCAACATCCTGACCTCGGTCAGCATGGCCCTTGAAGCGGAAGGCTACAGCGTGCGCAGCTATACCGACGGGGCCGAGGCTCTGAAAGGCCTGACCGCCGCGCCGGCCGATCTCGCCATCCTCGATATCAAGATGCCGCGCATGGACGGAATGGAATTGCTCGGCAATCTCCGCAAGGAGAGCGCCATGCCGGTGATCTTTCTCACCTCGAAGGACGACGAGGTCGACGAAGTGCTGGGATTGCGGATGGGCGCCGACGACTACATCAAGAAGCCGTTCTCGCAGCGCCTTCTGGTCGAGCGCATCCGGGCGCTGCTGCGCCGCGCCGAGCTGGCGCGGGGCGCCGCCGGCGAGACCGAGCCGGCGCTTCAGCGCGGTGAGCTGCGGCTCGATTCGGCGCGCCATCAATGCACCTGGAAGGGCGGCGAGGTCGACCTCACCGTCACCGAATTCTTGCTGCTGAAATCCTTGGCGCTCCGGCCCGGCCATGTCAAAAGCCGCGACCAACTCATGGATGGGGCCTACGGCGAGCATATTTACGTCGATGACCGCACCATCGACAGCCATGTGAAGCGCCTGCGCAAGAAATTCAAAGACATCGATTCCGACTTCGCGCAGATCGAAACGCTCTATGGCGTTGGATATCGCTACCGCGACGCCTGAGGCGCGGAGCCCGGCGGCAGTCACGGCCCAACGGCGGCGGCGGCGGCGCGTCTCGCCGCTGACTTGGCGCATCCTGGCGATCAATGTGCTGGCGCTCGCCCTGTTGGGCGGCGGTCTTCTCTATCTCGGCGCCTACCGCCAGAATCTGATCGACGCGCAGATCGCGGCGCTCAAGACCCAAGGCGAGATTTTCGCCGCCGCGCTCGGCGAGGGCGCGGTGACGGAGGAGGCCGGCGACCGCGAATCCATTATTTCCGACCGCGCGCGCGACATGATGCGGCGCCTGGTCGAGCCGACTCATACGAGGGCGCGGTTGTTCGACGACAAGCGCCAGCTTCTCGGCGACACGCGCGTGCTCGGCGGCGCGAGCCAAGCGATCGAAATCGACCAATTGTCGGCGCCCGACGAGGGCAGTGTCGTGACCCGCCTGGCGGTCGAATTGTATGACCGCGCGATGGCGTGGATACCGTGGGGCGGCGACTACACGCCTTATGTCGAATCGGCCAATGCCGCGGATTATCCCGAGATTCAGCGCGCCTTTCAGGGCGACATCGCCACGGCGGTCCATCTCGATCCCAGCGGCGGCGGCCTCGTCATGACCGCGGCCGTGCCGGTGCAGCATTACAGGGAGGTGCTTGGCGTGGTCCTGCTGTCGGCCGGCAGCACCGATATCGAGCAGGCCGAGCGGGCCGTGCGGTTTTCAATCGCCAAGCTATTCCTGGTCGCGCTCGGCGTGACCGTGCTGCTGTCCATCTATCTCGCCGGCACGATCGTCCGCCCGGTGCGGCGTCTCGCCGCCGCGGCCGAACGCGTCCGCCGCGGTCAGGGCAGGCAGCTCGCGATCCCGGATTTCAGCGCGCGCGGCGACGAGATCGGCGACCTTTCGAACGCGCTGCGCGAGATGACCAGCGCGCTCTGGCAGCGTATGGACGCGATCGAGCATTTCGCCGCCGACGTCGCGCACGAGATCAAGAACCCCCTAACTTCGCTGCGCAGCGCCGTCGAAACCGCGGCGCTGGTCGCCGATCCGGAAAAGCAGCGCCGGCTGCTTGCCGTGGTGATCGAGGACGTGAAGCGCCTCGATCGGCTGATAACCGACATTTCCGCCGCCTCGAGGCTCGATGCCGAGCTGTCGCGCGACGAAAGCTCGACGGTGAAGCTGGGCCCCATGCTCGCGGGCCTCGTCGATCTCTATCGCGAGATTGCCGGCCCCGATGCCCCCGAATTGATCCTCGATCTGCCCGGCGCCTCGGGCACCACGCCGGCCGATCTGGCGGTGACGGGCATCGAGGGACGCCTCGTCGAGGTCTTCCGCAACCTCATGGACAACGCCATTTCCTTCAGCCCGCCCGGCGGCACCATCGCCGTCCGCGCGCGCCGGATCGGCGATTCCGTGCGGGTCGCGGTCGAGGACGAGGGGCCCGGCATTCCCGAGGGCAAGCTCGCCGCGATCTTCGACCGCTTCTACAGCGAGCGCCCGCCGGGGGAAGCTTCGGCACCCATTCCGGCCTCGGCCTCGCCATCGCACAGCAGATCGTCGCGGCCCATCACGGCACTATCCGGGCCGAGAACCGGGAGGACCGGAGCGGCACGAAGCGGGGCGCCCGCTTCATCGTCGAGCTGCCGGCAGAAACCTCGGCCGGATAAGGGCGCCGACAGCGATCGCTGGGCTGCTCCCATCGAGCGTGCATGGCAAGGGCCAAAAAAATCGAAAATCCATCCCTTGCGGTGTTTCGGAAAAGTAGCCACAAATTATTGATTAATAATACGCTTTGTTGGATGGTGCGATGCCAAACAGATTGACTTTGGCTAAAGGCCGGCGCACTAGAGCGGCGCATGATCCGGGTCTATGGCACTTCGGTTGCGCTCGGGGGCGATGGTATTTTGCTGCGCGGGCCGGCCGGGGGCGGCAAGTCGGATCTGGCGTTAAGATTGATCGATCAGGGTGGGCGCCTCGTGGCGGACGATCAGACCGAGCTGCAGCTCGAGGGCGGCGAGATTTGGATGACCGCGCCGGCCTCGATCGAGGGCCGGATCGAAGTGCGCGGCCTTGGCATCTTGCCGGTGCCGTCCGTCCCGACCGCGCTGCTGCGCCTCGTCGCCGATCTGGTGCCGCCGGCCGAGATCGAGCGCATGCCCGAGCCGCGTGTGTGCGAATTGCTCGGCCGCCGCGTGCCGCTCATCGCGCTCGCGCCCTTCGAGGCCTCGGCGCCAGCCAAGTTGCGGCTCGCGCTGCGCCAGGCCGCCGCGCCGGTGGCGCCGTGATCGCGGCCCGATCCGCCGCCGGCGGCAGGCTGCTCGTCGTCACCGGCATGTCCGGGGCCGGGCGCTCGACGGCGCTCAAGACGTTCGAGGATATGGGTTACGAGGCGGTCGACAATCTGCCGCTGTCGCTCCTGCCCAATCTTGTCGTGCCAACGCCTCGCGGCCGCCGCTCGCCGTCGGCGTCGATGTGCGCACCCGCGACTTCGCGGTCCCGGCTCTGGTCGAGGCGCTCGACCGGCTGGTGGTGGCGCACGATCTCGACCTCCGCATCGTGTTTCTCGACTGCGAGGACGACCGGCTCGAGCGCCGCTACACCGAGACGCGCCGCCGCCATCCTCTGGCCGCCGACCGGCCGGTGGCCGACGGGATCAGGCTGGAGCGCCAGCGCGTCCGCCCCTTGCGCGACCGCGCCGATCTCGTCATCGACACCTCGCTGTTCAACCCCGGCGATTTGAAGCGCGTCCTGCTCGGCCATTTCGCGCTCGATGCCGCGCCCGGCATCACCATCTTCGTCACCTCCTTCTCCTATCGCCATGGCTTGCCGCGCGACGCCGATCTCGTTCTCGACGTGCGCTTCCTGCGCAATCCGCATTACCTGCCGGCGCTTCGCCCGCTGAGCGGCAGGGACCCCGCCGTCGGCGAGTACATCGAGGCCGACGCCGATTTCGCCCCGTTCTTCGAGCGGCTCTGCGCCTGGCTCGGGCCGCTGCTGCCGCGCTACGAGAGCGAGGGCAAGAGCTATCTCACCATCGCCCTCGGCTGCACCGGCGGCCGCCATCGCTCCGTCTACATCGCCGAGCGGCTGGCCGCCTGGCTCGGCCGCCAGGGCCGGCCCGTCGGCATCGCCCACCGCGACCTCGATCAATCGGCGGCGACGGCTCGGTGCCAGAGGACGTCGCGCGGAAGCCCGATAAAGGACATCCCATGATCGGAATGGTACTCGTCACCCACGGCCGGCTGGCCGCCGAGTTCATCGCGGCGCTGGAGCATGTGGTGGGGCCGCAGCGCAACATCGCCGCGGTCTGCATCGGTCCCGAGGACGACATGGAGAAGCGGCGGCAGGACATCCTGCGCGCGTCGCCGAGGTCGATGGCGGCGACGGCGTCGTGCTGCTCACCGACATGTTCGGCGGCACGCCCTCGAACCTCGCCATCTCGGTGATGGACAAGGCCAAGATCGAGGTCATCGCCGGCATCAACCTGCCGATGCTGATCAAGCTGGCGAGCCTGCGGCAGAGCGAGACGCTGGCCAACGCCGTGCGCGGCGCGCAGGAGGCGGGGCGCAAATACATCAACGTCGCCTCGCAGCTTCTGGCCGACGTGCGGGGATGAACGGCGACGAAGGCACGTCGGCGCCGGCGCCGAGCCGATGCGGCGCACCGTCACGATTTGCAACAAGCGCGGGCTGCATGCCCGCGCCGCGGCGCGCTTCGTCAAGCTCGCCTATACCTTCGAGGCCGAGATCATGGTGGCCAAGAACGGCGCCGCGGTCTCCGGCCGCTCGATCATGGGGTTGATGATGCTCGCCGCCGCGCCCGGCACCGCCATCGAATTGCGCGCCAGCGGTCCCGAGGCCGAGCGCGCGGTCGCGGCGCTTGCCGAGCTGATCTGCGGCGGCTTCGATGAGGACTAGGCCGGCGACAAGCAAGGGCGAGCGCGTGCTGCATGGGCTCGGCGTTTCGCCCGGCGTCGCCATCGGCCCCGCCTTCGTCAGCGACGGCGGCGATCGCGGTGCCCGAGTATCGCATCGCCGCCGATTGCGTCGATACCGAGCGCGAGCGCTTCGCCGGCGCGCCGCCGCCTCGCTGAAGCAGCTCAAGAAGCTCAAGGGCAAGGCCGCGGCGCTGCCGGGCACGGCGGCGGAGGAGATGGGCTACCTCCTCGACGCGCACATCGCCATGCTGACCAATTCGCGCCTGGTGCGCGGCGTCGCGCGGCGCATCGCCGAGGAGCGCATCAACGCCGAGCGCGCGGTGCAGATGGAGATCTCCGAGATCGGCGACAGCTTCGCCGCCATGGGCGACGCCTATCTCGCGGCGCGCGGCGAGGACATCCGCGTGGTGGGATCGCGGCTCATCCGCAACCTCACCAAGACGCCCTACGCCGCGCTCCAGCACGCCGCCGAGGGCGCGGTCATCCTCGCCGAGGAGCTGACCCCCGCCGACACCGCGCTGATGGATCCGCGCCGCGTCGCCGGCTTCGCCGCGGTGCTGGGCGGAGCCGAGAGCCACACCGCGATCATGGCGCGCGCGCTGGGCCTGCCGGCCGTGCTCGGCGTCGCCGGGCTGCTGACCCAGGTCGATCCCGGCGACACCGTCATCGTCGATGGCGGCGAGGGCGCGGTCGTCGTCAATCCGCGGCGCGAGACCGTGGCGCGCTACGAGGGGCTGCGCGAGACATGGAGCGCGAGGAGCGGAGCTCACGCCTGCGCCGCCTGCCGGCGGTGACGCGGGATGCCGTCGAGATCACGCTGCAGGCCAATCTCGAGCTGCCGCGCGAGCTCGACCAGGCGCTCGCCGCCGGCGCGGAGGGGCTGGGGCTGGTGCGCAGCGAGTTCCTCTACATGAACCGCGAGGACCTGCCCGACGAGGACGAGCAGTTCGAGGCCTATCGCGGGCTGGTGCGCGGCATGGGCGGACGCCCGGTGACCATCCGCACCCTCGACATCGGCGGCGACAAGCTCGCGGCGCCGCTCGCCACGCAGGGCGGCGAGGGCGCCAACCCGGCGCTGGGCCTGCGCGCCATCCGCCTCTCGCTCAAGGAGCGCCTGCTCGATGCCCAGCTCGGCGCCATCCTGCGCGCCGGCGCCGAAGGCGCGGTGCGCATCCTGCTGCCGATGATCTCCTCGACCAGATCCGCAAGGTGCGCGAGGCGATGGCCCAGGTGGTGCGCCGCCTGCAGCGCCGCGGCCTCGATCGCCGATCCGCTGCCGCCCCTCGGCATCATGATCGAGATCCCCGGCGCCGCGCTCGCCGCCGATGCGCTCGCCGCGGAGAGCGACTTCTTCGCCATCGGCACCAACGACCTCATCCAGTACACGCTCGCCATCGACCGCGGCGACGAGCAGGTGGCGCATCTCTACAACCCGCTGCACCCGGCCGTGCTGCGCCTCATCCAGTTCGCGGTCGAGGCGGCGCTGCGCGCGCGTTGGCCGGTGAGTCTGTGCGGCGAGATGGCGGGCGATCCGCGCTTTACCGCGCTGCTGCTCGGCCTCGGCATCCGGACCTGTCGATGGCGCCGGGCAATATCGGCCGCGTCAAGCAGCGCGTGCGCTCGCTCGACCTCGTCGCCGCCACCCGCCGCGCCCGCGCCATCATGGACCAGCTCGACGACGCCCGCATCGCGAGCCTGCTCGACGATTTCAACGAGCTCGCCTGAGGCCGTCGGCGCCAAGGGTGCGCTTTTTCGCCTGCGCCAAGCGCAACCAAGCCATAATAACGGCGCGGATCGGCGGAGCGCGGAAGGGGGTAGGGTTGCGGGTCTTGCTCGGGCGTGGCGGAATGGCGGCGGCGCTGCTGCTGCTGCCGGTCCCTGCCTACGCCCTCGATGCCACGACGGTCGTGCTGCCGCCGGCGCTGATCCTGATCGCCGCGGTGGGCGCGGCCGTCGTGGCGGGCGCTGCAGCGGATGACGCGGCGCCTAGCGCGGGTCGGGGAGGGCGAGCGGGCGCGGCTGGCCGAGGCTTATGCCGACGGCGCGGGGCGTTGCTCAAGGGGCGCGCCGGCGGCGCTTTATGCCGTGCGGGCCAAAGGCGGCGAGAGCTTCGATCCCGGTCCCATCGCGGCCTTCGCCGGCATACGCGGACTTCGCGGGCGGTGCGGGCCGCGGCTCGCGTTGGAGAGCCGGAGCGAGGCGCTCGATCGCGCCGTGGCGCAGCTGAGGGCGGTCGGCGCGCCCTTCATCCTCACGCCGCGCAACTCGCGGGGAGCGGCGCGCCGCTCGAAATCGTTGGCCGGCGGGCGTCGCAAGCGCCGAGGGAGCGCCGGGGGCAGCCGACCTCGTCTGGTTCCTCGATGGCGCAAGCCGCGCCGCGGCCGAGCCCGAGCGGGAACGCGACCGGTTGCGCGCGGTGCTCGACGCGCTGCCGCTGCCGGTCTGGCGGCGGCGCGACGCCGAGCTGAAGCTCGTCGATTGCAACCGCGCCTATGCCGCGGCGCTCGACGCCCCGGGCGAAAGCGCTGGCCGAAGGCCGCGAGATCGCCGGCGGCGATGGCGGGCCGGCGCTGGCCGCGCGGCGCGGCGATGCCGGCCGGCGTCGCAGGAGCGCCATCCATCGTCATCGGGGGCTCGCGCCGCTGATGGAGATCAGCGAGGCGCGGCTCGACGCGGCGAGCTGCTGGGCTACGCCCGCGACATCACCGACCTCGAAACAGCCAGGCCGAGCTCGCGCGCCACATCGCCGCGCATGCCGACGTGCTGGAGAACGTGGCGGTCGCCATCGCCATCTACGGGCCCGACATGCGGCTCAACTTCCATAACACCGCCTTTGCCCAGCTCTGGCGGCTGGAAGAGGAGTGGCTGTCGGCCACCGCCGACCTCGACGAGGTGCTGGAGCGGCTGCGCGAACGGCGCCGGCTCCCCGAGCACGCCGATTTCCGCGCCTTCCGGCGGCAAAAGCTCGCTCATGTTCACCTCGCTGATCGAGCCGCAGGAGGAGCTGCTGCACCTGCCCGACGAGCGCACGCTCCGCCTCGTCGTCTCGCCGCATCCCTTCGGCGGCCTCACCTTCGTCTACGAGGAGGTGACCGACAGGCTGGCGCTCGAGCGTTCCTACAACACCATGATCGAGGTGCAGCGCGAGACGCTGGACAACCTCTATGAAGCCGTCGCCGTCTACGGCAGCGACGGCAGGCTGAAGCTCTCGAACCCGGCCTATGCCCAGATGTGGCAGCTGGCGCCCGCCGATCTCCCGGGCGAGCCGCATGTCTCGGAGATCATCGAGAAGCAGCGCGCCTTCTACGACGATGGCGGCGACTGGACCGATGAAGCGGCGCATCATCGCCCGGCTCACCGCGGCCAGCCGCGAGCACGCGGCTGGAGCGCCGCGACGGCTCGATGCTGCAGGCGGTGACGGTGCCGCTGCCCGACGGCAACACGCTGCTGAGCTATCTCGACGTCACGGATTCGACGCGGGTCGAGCACGCGCTGCGCGAGCGCAACGAGGCGCTGGAGACCGCCGGACGGCTCAAGAGCGAATTCATCGCCAACGTCTCCTACGAGCTGCGCACGCCGCTGAACGCCATCATCGGCTTCGCCGAGATCCTGACCAACCAGTATTTCGGCGACCTCAGCCCGCGCCAGCTCGATTACAGCCGCGGCATCCTCGACAGCTCGCACCGGCTGCTGTCGCTGATCAACGACATCCTCGACCTCGCCACCATCGAGGCGGGCTACATGACGCTCGAGACCCAGGAGGTCGACATCCACACGCTGATGTCGAGCGTGCTGTCGCTGACCCGCGAGCGCGCGAGGAAGCAGGATCTGAAGCTCGAATTCGACTGCCCGACCGATATCGGCGCGCTGATGGCGGACGAGCGGCGCTTGAAGCAGGCGCTCTTCAACCTCATCTCCAACGCGCTCAAATTCACGCCGCCCGGCGGCACGGTGACGCTGGCCGCGCGCCGCACCGCCGACCGCGTGGCGCTCATCGTCGCCGATACCGGCGTCGGCGTGCCGCGCGAGGATCGGGCGCGGATCTTCGAGAAGTTCGAGCGCGGCAACCCCAACGCCCGCCAATCCGGCCCCGGCCTGGGATTGTCGCTGGTCAAGAGCTTCATCGAGCTGCATGGCGGCACGGTGGAGATGGACAGCCGCCCCGGCAGCGGCACCACCGTCACCTGCTGGCTCAAGGCGGAAGCGCCCGAGCGTCTCCCGGCGCGCCTCAACGCCTAGCGATTTCTCGGCCCGAAGCCGCGCCACGGAAACGATCCACGCGTGCGACGTTTACGCCGTGGACAGCGCCAAACCTCGACGCTAAAGAACGAACACACCATGGTTACGATCATCGACGGCAAAGCGGGCGGCCGGCTGGGCCTCGTCCGTCTATCTCTTCTTGCGGTCGCGACCGGGCTCATCACCGGCCTGGGCGCCGTTCTATTTCGTGCGCTGATCGCCGTGATCCACAATCTGTTTTTTCTCGGCACATTTTCTGTTTTCTATGACGCGAACATCTTCATGCCGCCAGGGCCGTGGGGAGCCTGGATCATTCTTGCGCCGGTGATCGGCAGCATCGCGGTCACGGCGCTGGTGACGAACTTCGCGCCCGAGGCAAAGGGCCACGGCGTCCCCGAGGTCATGGACGCGATCTATTACAGGGCGTCATCCGGCCGGTGGTCGCCGTCGTGAAATCCCTGGCTTCGGCGGTTCGATCGGCAGCGGCGCCGCGGTCGGACGCGAGGGGCCGATCATCCAGATCGGCTCCGCGTTCGGCTCGACCCTGGGCCAGTTGATCGCGATGCCGGCGGACAGCGCATCACCCTCGTCGCCGCCGGGCGCCGGCGCGGGGATCGCGGCGACCTTCAACACGCCCGATCGGCGGCGTGATGTTCGCCATCGAACTGATGTTGCCGGAGATCAGCGTCAACACCTTCCTGCCGGTGGCGATCGCGACCGGGACGGCGACTTCGTCGGCGGCTGGTTCTTCGGGCCGCAACCGGCGTTCATCGTGCCGCGATGGCGCTGGCGAGCCATCCCGCACCGGCGGCTCGCCCTCGTGCTGTACGTGCTGCTCGGGGCGCTGTCGGCGTCGTCGGCGCGCGTTCATCCGCGCGCTGCATCCGCCGAGGACGGTGTTCGACAAATTCCCGGCCGCTATACTCCGCCATGCTCGGCATGCTGCTGGTCGGCGCCTGATCTACGGGCTGTTCCAGAAGTCGGCCATTATTTCGTCGAAGGCGTCGGCTACTCGACGATCCAGGCGATCCTGAACGGCTGGAGGTCGACGGCCGGCTTCTCGCTCTGCTCTTTGTCGCAAGCTGTTCGCGACCTCGATCAGCCTCGGCTCGGGATCATCGGGCGGCATCTTCTCGCCGTCGCTGTTCATGGGCGCCACCCTCGGCGGCGCGTTCGCGCGCTCGTCCACTGCGATCTACCCGCTGCCCTCGAGCATGCCGGCCTTCGCGATGGTCGGATGGGCGCGATGGTCGGCGGCGGTACCGGCGCGGCGATGACCGCGGTGACGATGATCTTCGAGATGACGCTCGATTACGACATCGTCATGCCGATGATCCTCGCCGTCGCGATGAGCATCGGCGTGCGGCGCGTGCTGTCGCGCGAGAACATCTACACCATGAAGCTGGTCGGCCGCGGCCACACATCCCCAAGGCGCTGCACGCCAACATGTTCCTGGTGCGCGCGCCAAGGACGTCATGGACACGGACGTCCTGGTGCCGGCCGAGACCGGCTTCGACGCCTTCCTGCGCCAGCCCCAGCAAACGGCGCGCTGCGCCATGTCGTGGTCATCCGCGATAACCGAATCCTTGGGGTGCTGCGCGTCAATACGGGACTGCGCAGGGGCCTCGAGGCGGCCTAGACCGGCGTCACTCTCGGCGAGGTGGCGCAGCCGCGACTTCACCATCGCGCGCGAGGACGACATCGCGTTCGACGTGATCGAGCGGATGTGGCGCAAGGGCGGCGCCATGGCGGTCGTCGTCGCCGGCAAGGGCGTGCCGAACGGCGCCGATGTGAGGGGCATCATCAGCAAAGAGCATATCGCGGACTCGGTCGCCGACAGCGTCAAGGGCTATGCCTGAACCATTGTCCGGCAAATCGGCGTGGCCCCGGAGGGCCGCGCTCTGAAGTGGTCGAAAGGCTCGTTGGCGCCTTCCTGCCCTAGCTCCTGCCCGGCACGCCTTTGGTCGTCGAGTATTCGAAGTGCAGCGCCTGGCCAGGATGCACCAGCGGATAGATGGCATGCGCGGCGAGCGCGGCCTCTGCGAAACCCGACAGGATGAGCTTGAGTTTTCCCGGATAGGTCGCGATATCGCCGATCGCGAAAATGCCCGCGACCGAGCTCACGCAGGTGGCTGGCGCGACCGCGATATGATGATGATCGAGCGCGAGTCCCCAGCGCGCGATCGGTCCCAAATTCATCGAGAGCCCGAAGAACGGCAGCAGCACGTCGGCATCGAGCCGCCGCGTCTTGCCGTTCAAATCCGCGACGATCACCGCGGCGAGCCTGCCGCCTTCGCCTTCGAGCGCGTGAAGCTGATAGGGGATGACGAGATCGACGCGGCCGTCCTCGGCAAGCGCATCGAGCCGCGCCGCGGATTGGGGCGCGGCGCGGAATTTCGCGCGCCGGTGAACGACCATGACGCGCTCGGCGATGTCGGCGAGCGCGATCGCCCAGTCGACCGCCGAGTCGCCGCCGCCCGCGATCACGATGCGCTTGCCCCGGAACGCCTCGCGCCTGGTCACCAGATAGAAGACGCTGTTGCCCTCGTAAGCGTCGAGCCCTGCGAGCGGCGGCCGATTCGGCCCGAACGCGCCGACGCCGGCCGCGATGATCACGGCGCGCGCCGCGATCGCAGTGCCGCGCGAGGTCTCGAGGCGGAAGCCGCCGTCCTGGCGCTGCTCCAGGTGTTCCACCTGCTGGCCGAGGTGATAGGTCGGCGCGAAGGGCGCGGCCTGGGCCGCGAGCTTGGCGACCAATTCGGCCGCTTCGATCACCGGATAGCCGGGAATGTCGTAGATCGGTTTCTCGGGATAAAGGGCCGCTGCATTGGCCGCCGGATTCGTCGAGCGCATCGACGACGTGGCATTTGAGGCCGAGCATGCCGCATTCGAACACGGCGAAGAGGCCCACGGGACCGGCGCCGATGATCGCCACGTCGGTTTGCTGAACCGGCTTTTCCATGGCAATAAGATGCCGGCGGGGCGGCGCGGGCGCAAGGTTGCGGCGCCACCGCCCGAGGGCCTAAAAGAATGAGATGGCCCCCGCCGCGACCCTGGTGATCGAGCTGCCCGACGAGGCGGCAACCGGCAATCTGGCCGCCGATCTCGCCCGGATGACGCTGCGGGGCGACGTGATCGGCCTGAGCGGTGCCCTCGGGGCAGGCAAGACCACGTTCGCGCGCTTCTTCATTCGCGCGCTCGGCGACGCCGCGGAGGTGCCAAGCCCGACCTTCACCTTGGTTGAGATCTACGAGCCGCGCCGGGGTCCGGCCATCTGGCATTTCGATCTCTATCGCCTGGCCAAGCCCGAAGACGCTTACGAGCTGGGATTGGAGGACGCGCTCGCTGAAGGGATCGCGCTGATCGAATGGCCGGAAAAGCTTGGGGCGCTGCTGCCGCGCGAGCGTCTCGGCCTGACACTGACGCCCGGCCCGAGCGAGACGGCGCGGCGCGCCGAGCTTCGCGCCGGGCCGTCCTGGGCGGAACGGCTCAAGGGCTTGATTCGTGGTTGAGCGCCCATCCGCCATCGCAGGCTTTCTCGCCGCCGCCGGCTGGGGCGATGCCGAGCCCAGGAGCTTGCCCGGCGATGCCTCGTTTCGCCGCTATGTTCGGCTGACGCGGCCGGGCGCCACTGCCCTGCTGATGGATGCGCCGCCGCCGCAGGAGGATGTGCGGGCCTATCTTGCGGTGGCGCGGCTGCTCGACGCGATGGGCTTCAGCGCGCCCGCCATCCTGGCCGCCGACGAGACCGCCGGGTTGCTCGTCATCGAGGATCTCGGCGACGACACCTACACCCGCCTCCTCGCCCGCGGCGCGGACGAAGCCGCTCTCTATGGGCTGGCCGTCGATGTGCTGATCGCGCTCCACCAGGGCTTTGCGCGCTCGCTCGCGCCCGATCTGGCGCCCTATGACGACGCGCGGCTGCTCGCCGAGGCGGCGCTGCTCGTGGACTGGTATGTGCCGGCCATGACGGGCAGCCCCCCGCCGCGCGAATGGCGCGAGACTTACCTCGAGGTCTGGCGCGGCCTTTTGCCGCTGGCGCGCGCGGTGCCCGAGACGCTGGTGCTGCGCGATTATCACGTCGACAATCTGATGCGGGTCGCGGGCCGCGCCGGAATCGCCGCGTGCGGATTGCTCGACTTTCAAGACGCCGTGCTTGGCCCCGTGACCTACGATCTCGTCTCGTTGCTGGAAGATGCGCGGCGCGACGTGACGCCCGAGATCGCCGCGGCGATGCAGGCACGCTACCTCGCCGCCTTCCCCGATCTCGACCCAGCCGCTTTCGCCGCGTCCTTCGCGGTGCTCGGCGCCCAGCGCAACTGCAAGATCGTCGGCATCTTCACCCAACTCGCCCGGCGCGACGGCAAGCCGCAATATCTCGGCCACATTCCGCGCGTGTGGCGGCTGATCGAGGAAGAACTGCGGCATCCCGCGCTGGCGCCGCTGAAGGCCTGGCTCGCTCGGCATATCCCGCCCGCCGAGCGCCAGGCGCCCAGGGCCGCGCCATGATCGAGACCGCGATGATCCTCGCCGCCGGTTTCGGCACGCGCTTGAAGCCCATTACCGATCACACCCCGAAGCCGCTGGTGCCGGTGGCGGGCCGCCCGCTGATCGATCACGCCATCGACCGGCTGGCCGCATCCGGCGTAAAGCGCATCGTCGTCAACACCCATTACAAGGCCGAGATGATGGCGGCGCATCTCAGCGCGCGCAGCGACGTCGCGGTTACGCTGTCGCACGAGACGGCGCTCTTGGACACCGGCGGCGGCGTGAAGAATGCGCTGCGGCTGCTGGGCGACCCGTTCTACGTCGTCAACGCCGATGTCCTTTGGCTGGATGCCGCCGTGCCCGCGCTGACGCGGCTCTCCAGCGCCTGGGACGCCGAACGGCTCGACGCGTTGATGCTGGTGCAGCGCACCGCCACGGCCATCGGCTATGACGGAAAGGGCGATTTCATGCTCGATCCGGATGGCCGGGTGCGGCGCAGGGCCGCGGCCGAAACCGCGCCTTATCTCTTCGCCGGCATCGAGGTCGCGAGCCGGCGGCTTTTTGCGGCTTCGCCCGAGGGCGCGTTTTCGCTCAATTGCCTGTGGGACAAGGCGATCGCGGCAAACCGGATCGCGGCGCTCATCCATGACGGCGAATGGTGCCATGTCGGCACGCCGCAGGGACTCGCCGCCAGCGAAGAACGACTGAAGCGCCACGCCGCTGGGCGGGCCGGATCGACGGCTTAACGGGCCGGCGCCGGGCACCCGACTTCTCCTGAATGCGGCTAGGAAACCTTGGCGTCCGAGACCGCGATCCATTCCATGAGCCGCGCCGCGATCAAATCGGCATCCCCGGAGAGCTCGAGCAGCTTCAGCCGCGCCGTCTCGCCGGAAGCGATCCGGATGTCCGATTTCCGCAGCTTCAGCGCGCTTGCGACATAGGCGATCAACGCCGCGTTGGCAGCGCCCTTAACCGGGGGCGCCGTCACTCTCAGCTGCAGCGCAGAGCGGCCGTCGGACCCGCGCACGATTCCGTCGAGGCCGTTACGAGCGGCTCGCGGCGTCAGACGCACACGAAGGCGGACACCGGCAAGCGTGACGTCGTAGGGAAGCCCACCCCCACCGCCTGTTCTGCCGCGCATTATTTGTCGAGACGTGCGGCCGCCTCCGTCGCGAGCGACATGTCAACATAGGGCGCGACTTGGATGGCGGCTGGAACGATGCCGGCGGTCTTCATGTCCTCGACGTTTTTCTGCAGGCGCGCGACGTCGACCATGGCGTGCGGATCGTAGTAATAGTCGCCTTTCGTGTAGACCCAGGCGGCAAATCCCTCGACCGGGATTTTGGTCGCGTCGGAGAGCTGCTTCACCGCGTCCATGCGCGTCTTGGGATCGGTCATCCAACGGCGCATGCGCATGTTGTCTTCGAGGAAATCGACGAGCGCGGCGCGGTTCTTGGCGACGAAGTCCGCCTTTGCCATCCACATCAGCGTCTCGACCGGGCCGAAGGCATCGCCGACGCTGAAGATCGGCTTGTATTCGGGATTGCCCTGCGCCTTGAGATGGAAAGGCGGCACCAGAACCGCGGCGTCGATTTTCTTGGCTTCGAGCGAAGGGAACTGCGCCGGGAACGAGACTTCGACAATTTGGTAGTCGCGGGGCGTCGCGAAGCCGTGCCGCGCCATGACCATCTCGGCCGCCGAATCGACGTTGGAGCCGCGGGCACTAACGCCGATGACCTTGCCCTTGAGATCGTCGATGGTTTTGATCTCATTCGCATGCACCCAGAAATAAGTCTGCAGATAGCCCGGCACCTCGGTTGAAATCTGTTGGCCGATGACGCGCAAATCGAGCTTGGCGTTGACCACGCCCAGAACCAGCGCCTGCGGGCTCAAGGTGCTGAGGTCGGTCTCACCCAGCGCCAACGCGGTCAGCGTCGCGCCGCCGCCTTGCATCTTGAGGGGCTCGACCACGTAGGACTTGCCGTAGTGGCGGTAAACGTCCGGCGCGTATTGCGGCAGCGTCGGAATGAGCGGCGCAAACTGGCCGGGGATGATGTTCCAATCGGCGCGGATTTTGATCGGATCGGCGCCGGCGACCGCGGAAGCCAAGGTCACAGCCAGCATCGCGGCCGCGGCGGCTGCGAATCTCATCGGAAATCATGACGCTTCCCCCTGATGCGCTGCTTTGATCGGCGTGAAGGCTAGCATAGCGTTGCGATGCCCGGAAGGCGAAGGGCGGCAGGCGGAGTGATCTATATCAAGGTCGTGGAGCGGCTTTTTTGCGCAAATGCCGTCGTGCTCGCTCGCCGCGAGCGCCGCTTCATGACCGGCGCGGCTGCGGTGAGGAACCGAAAACCCGCCGCTCGAATTGGAGGACGATAATGATCACGCGTCGCGTAGCCAACCTTGCGCTCCTCTCGACGATCATGGCTGCGGCCATGCCTCGTCTCGCCACGGCCGAAGCGACGGCCATGGAACTGCCGCCGCCGCGAACGGAAGGCGGTAAGCCGCTGATGGAGGCGCTGAAGGCTCGGCATTCGTCGCGCGAATTCGCCGACCGGCCGCTTCCTCCGCAGATTCTCTCGAACCTGCTTTGGGCCGCCTGGGGCATAAATCGGCCCGAGAGCGGTTTGCGCACAGCGCCAAGCTCGGGAGGCAAGATGGACGTCGATCTTTATCTCGCGATGGCGAACGGCGTGTGGATCTACGATCCAAAGGCCCACCGGCTCTTGCAGCACATGCAGGACGATGTTCGCGGCGAGACCACCACGGGCCAGGATTACGTCAAAACCGCGCCGCTCAATATTATCTACGTCTCCGATGCCGCGCGCATGGGCAAGCCTTCGGATGCGCAGCGCACGTTCAACGGCATCGCCGACTCCGCCGTGATCGGACAAAACGTCTATCTCTTCTGCGCCTCCGAAGGGCTCGCGACCGTCCTTCGCGCTTCGGTGCCTGGCGAGCGCCTGGCGACGCGGCTGAATTTGACCCCGACGCAAGCCATCTACCTCGCGCAGTCGGTCGGATATCCGAAGACATAAAGACGGTTGATCGCCGTCCTTGGTATAAAGCTGCGTCGATTTTCACTCGGATCGCGGCATGTCCTGGCTCGTCTTCGCATTTTCGGGGCCTGTCCTGTGGGGAATTTCTTTTCACTTGGATAAGTACCTGGTCGAGCAATATTTCAAAGATGCCGACGTAGCGGTGCTCTTGGTCTTCACGTCATTCATCGGCGTTACGATGTTACCGTTTATTGGGTTCTATCAGCCGGGTGCCGTTGCGCTTCCGCTCTCGAGCATCCTGCTCATCGGATTTTCCGGCATTCTCTATTTGTGTGCGATGCTCTTCTATTTGCGGGCTTTGCAAACGGAGGATGTATCGGTCGTGGCGCCGCTCTTTCAGGCCTCGCCACTGTTCGCCGCTGGATTGGGCTACATCGTGCTGGGTGAGACGCTGACACCCCTCCAGCTCTTGGGAGGACTCTTCATCGTCGGCGGTGCATTGCTGCTTTCGTGGCGCGACGACGGCGAAAACGCCCTCTTTAAGACGCGGCTCATTCTGCTCATGCTGGCCTGCACGTTTGCCCTCGCCCTGAGCTCGGTAATTTTCAAGATTTTTGCTATTCGCGAGGAATTTTGGATCGCGACGTTCTGGACTTATGTCGGCGAGGCGGTCTTTGGCTTTGCCCTTTTGACGATCGCCCCCTACCGGCGTCAATTCCTAACCTTGCTTCGGCGGAGCAGGACGGCGCTATTGGCGATCAACGGCGCGAACGAATTAATCAATCTCGGCGGCGGCGTTGGCATGCGATACGCGCTTACGCTTGCGCCGATCGGCCTCGTGCAAGCCATTGGCAGCACGACGACGCTATTCGTTTTTCTGTTCGGAATTGTTCTGTCGGTCGTTTTCCCTCGCCTCGGAGGAGAGAATTTATCGCGCCGCGATTTGGCGCAAAAGGGCGTGGCCGCGCTTCTTGTCGGAGCCGGCGTAATGCTCGTCAATCGGTGACGTTGCGGGGGCTCGGCCGGCAGTGCCGGCTGGTCAACCGGCGCGACGGGGAAGCTCTTTGGCGGCGCGCCGGGCCGCCAGATTCCCGACATGGGCCTCTAGGTATTTTCCGGCTTGAAAAAAAATCGCCGCGAAAATACTCTAGATAAGTGTTTTAATTTTAATTAACACACGGAGAAGTAAATGTTGCCAGATCGAGCGATCGCCGTGAACGACGCCGAGGCCTCGCCAGGGATACCTATCCCGGTCCTCGCTCGGCTCCTTCGCTACGCCAAGGTGGAGGCAGCAGCTCTCGGGCGCGCGGATGCCGCCTATCTCATCGATGTGGCTCTTCTTGCCTTGGAGGAGCGCGGGATTCGGTTTCGACCGATCGGCATCCGGCGCGGTCTGAAGCCCCGACTCTCGAGATAGCGCTCGCCTCATAGGGCAGGCCGGTCAGCGGCCTCCTGCGCCACGCCCCGGGACATGACCGGGGAGCTTGATTATTTGACTCATTTATCGGCGGACTGATCCGGTCGTGAACGCCTCAGCCGAGCCCGCCATGCCGCCGTCGATTTACAACATCCCCGCCGACCGGCCCTTCCTCGACACTCTGGTCGCGGGGCTGATGCGGCGCGCGCGGCAGGACCCGCTGGCGCTGGCGCGCATGACCGTGTTGCTGCCGACCCGCCGTGCGGACCGAAGCCTGCGCGAGGCCTTCCTGCGCGCGGGGCAGGGCAGGGCGCTGCTGCTGCCGAGGATGGTGCCGGTCGGCGATCTCGATCCCGAGGACCTGGCCTTCCTGCCCGATGAAAGCGAGAGCGGCGGCGAGGGGCTAGAGCTGCCCCCTGCCGTGCCCGAGCTGCGCCGCCGTGTGATGCTGACCCAGCTGGTACTGGCGTGGGGCCGGGCCAGCGGCGGCGGTCCGCTCAGCGCCGGCCAGGCCGCACCGCTAGCGGCCGAGCTGGCGCGCTTTCTCGACGAGGTTCAGGCCGAGGGCTTGGGTTTCGATCGGCTCGCCGATCTGGTGCCGGCGAACTACGCGCATCATTGGCAGGACATCCTGAAATTTCTCGCCATCGTCACCACCCAATGGCCGAAGATGCTCGCCGAAATCGGCTGCCTCGATCCGGCCGAGCGGCGCAACCTCGTGTTGGCCGCGCAGGCCGCCGCGTGGCGGAGCCAGCCGCCGCAGGCGCCAGTGATCGCCGCCGGCATCACCGGGGGCATTCCCGCGGTGCTCGATCTCCTCGCCGCCGTGGCCGGGCTGGAGTCGGGCGCGGTGGTGCTGCCCGGACTGGATGCCGAGGCCGACGGCGCAAGCTGGGAAGAAATCCCCAAGGATCCCGCCCACCCGCAGCATCTGATGGCGCGGTTTCTCGAGCGCGTCGCGGTCGCGCCCAAGGATGTCGAGCCCTGGCTGCCGCGCACCCGCTCGCCGCCGCGCTTGCGGCTCATCGGCGAGACGTTGACCCCGGCTTCGTTGAGCCATCGCTGGCGCTTCATCAAGGGGTTGGATGCGCGCGCGGTGACCGGGATTCGGCGGCTCGACTGTCCGGGGCCCCAGGCCGAGGCGCTTTCCATCGCCCTGTTGCTGCGCGAGCGCCTCGAGGAGCCGGGCAAGACCGCGGCGCTGGTGACGCCCGACCGCGATCTGGCCCGCCGCGTCGTCGCGGAATTGCGGCGCTGGAAGATCGATATCGACGATTCCGCGGGAGTGAAGCTCAACCGGACGCCGCCCGGCGTGTTCCTGCGTCTCGTCCTCGAGCTCGCCGCCGAAGACATGGCGCCGGTGCCATTGCTCGCCTGCCTGAAGCACCCGCTGGCCGCTGGCGGCCTCGCGCAAGCGGCGTTTCGCGAGCGCGTGCGCCGGCTCGAGCGCGCGGCCCTGCGCGGCCCCCGGCCCGAGCCCGGCGCCGCGGGCTTGCGCGCCGTACTCTCCGACGACGAGGACGAGCTGCGCGATCTGGTCGCGCGGCTCGAACGCGCGACCGCCGCGCTGGCGAAAGCGCTGCGCGCGGCCGAGGTGAAATTCTCCGTCCTGGTCGCGGCCCACATCGCGGCCGCGGAAGCCTTGGCTGCGAGCGACCGGGAACCGGGCGCGGCGATGCTCTGGCGCGAGCCCGCGGGCGAGGCGGCGTCGCTGTTCCTCAACGAGCTGCTGCAGGCGGCGGTGGATTTTCCGGCGCTGCCGGGCGCCGAGTATCCCGCCTTGTTCGAGGCGCTGCTGGCCGGGCCGGTGGTGCGGCCGCCCTATGGCCGGCACCCGCGGCTCTTCATCTGGGGCTTGCTCGAAGCGCGCTTGCAGCGCGCCGATCTCATGGTCCTAGGCGGGCTCAACGAAGGCGTCTGGCCGGCCGCCGCCGAGGGCGATCCGTGGCTGTCGCGCCCGATGCGGCAGCAATTCGGGCTTGCCCCGCCCGAGCGCCGGATCGGCATGGCGGCGCTCGATTTCGCGCTCGGCCTGGCGGCGCCCGAGGTGGTGGTGACGCGCGCCTCGCGCGTCGAAGGCACGCCCACCGTGCCGTCACGCTGGCTGTTGCGGCTCGACACCGTGCTGCGCGCCCTTGGTCTTGGCGACCAGCTCGGCGATGCCAGTGCGGTGCTGGCCTGGCAAGATCGGATCGACGCCGCGCCGGAGCCGCCGCTGCCGATCGCGCCGCCCGAGCCCAGACCGCCCCTCGCCGCCCGGCCGCGCCGGCTTTCGGTGACCGAGATCGAAACCTGGCGGCGCGATCCCTATGCGATCTATGCCAGGCATATCTTGAGACTGCGCGCGCTCGAGCCGATCGACGCAGATCCCGGCCTCGCCGAGCGCGGCGTCATCATCCACGACGCGTTGGCGAAATTCCTGCGCGCCTATCCGGGGCGCTTGCCCAAGGACGCTGCTTCGCGCCTTGTCGCGCTCGGCAAGGAAAGTTTCGGCGCGGCGCTGGACCGGCCTGGGGTCTGGGCGTTCTGGTGGCCGCGCTTCCTGCGGATCGCCGATTGGGTCGCGGCTCAGGAGGAGCAGCGCCGCAAGCTGCTGCTGCGCAGTCTGGCCGAGACCGACGGCGCGATCGCGATCGCGGCCCCGGGCGGCGAATTCGCGCTGACCGGCCGCGCCGACCGCATCGAGCTCGGCCGCGACGGCACCGTCGCGCTGATCGATTACAAGACCGGTATCGCGCCCTCCGCCGCCGAGATCGCCGAGGGCTTTGCGCCGCAATTGCCGCTGGAGGCGGCGATGATCGAGCAAGGCGGCTTTCCCGGGATCGCCCCGGCCAAGGTCGGCGCCCTCGCTTATTGGCGGCTGACGGGTGGCGATCCGGCGGGCGAGGTGCGGGCGGCGCAAGGCGACCCGGCAAAGCTGCGGGCGCTCATCGACGATGCGCGCGCCGGGCTCGCCACGCTCATTGCCGCGTTCGACGATCCGGCGACGCCCTACCGCGCCGTGCCTACGCCCGAGCGGGCGCCGCGCTATTCCGACTACGCCCATCTGGAGCGGGTGAAGGAATGGCTCGCCGGCGCGGAGGGCGAGGAATGAGCGAGACCGTCCTCGACCCTGGCGCCCGCCAGCGCCTCGCCTATCAGCGCGATGCCTCGGTTTGGGTCGAAGCCTCGGCCGGGACCGGCAAGACGACGGTGCTGACCAATCGCGTGCTGGCCTTGCTGCTGAGCGGCAGCGCGCCATCGCGCATCCTCTGCCTCACTTTCACCAAGGCCGCCGCCGCCGAGATGGCCAACCGCATCAACGAGCGCTTGAGCCGGTGGACGACGATCGAGGATGGCCGGCTCAAGCAAGAAATCGCCGAACTCACCGGCGAGCTTCCCGACGGCGACGGATGCGACGCCGCGCGCCAGCTTTTCGCCCGCGTGCTCGACGCGCCCGGCGGCATGACGATCGCCACCATTCACGCGTTCTGCCAGTCGCTGCTGCGGCGCTTTCCGCTCGAGGCCGGCGTGCCGCCGCATTTCGAGGTGATGGACGAGCGCTCGAGCGGCGAAGCGCTCGATGCCGCGCGCGAAGCCGTGCTGTTGCGCGCGCGCGAGGACCGCGATCCCGAGCTTGGCGAAGCCTTGGCGGAGATCGTGCGTCACGTCCAGGAATCGAGTTTCGCCGAGTTGCTGGCCGAGCTGGTGCTCGAGCGTGCGCGGCTCGGCGCCGCGCTGGCGCGGGGCTTCGAGCGCTTCGCGGCGGCGTTGCGCCAGAGCCTGGGCGTCAAGAAGGGCGAGACGGCCGCGGGCATCGTCGCCGCCGGCTGCGCGCCGGGCGCGGCGGACGAGGCCGAGCTGCGCCATGCGGCGCAAATCATGGCGGCAAGCGATGCCAAGCGCGACCAGCAGCGCGGCGACATCGTGGCGCGCTGGCTGGCTGATCAACCGCGCCGCGCCGCCGGGTTCGACGCCTATCTGCGCGGCTTTTTCACGGCCGCGGGCGAGTGCTTCAAGGACATCGTCACCCGCAAGCTGGCCGATGCCAACCCTCATACCGCCGAGGCGCTCGCGCTCGAGGCCGAGCGGCTGGAAGAAGTTCGCGCGCGGCGGACGGCGGCCGAGCTTTACGTCGCCGGCGCGGCGCTGGCGCGGCTCGCGGAGGCGATGCTCGCGGACTATGCGCGGCACAAGGCCGGGCGCGCGCTGCTCGATTACGACGATCTGGTGTTGAAGGCGCGCGATCTCTTGCGCCGGCCGGGCATAGCGCCCTGGGTTCTCTTCAAGCTCGATGGCGGGATCGACCACATTCTCATCGACGAGGCGCAGGACACCAATCCCGAGCAATGGGAAATCGTCAGCCTGATCGCCGCCGAATTCTTCAGCGGCGAGGGCGCGCGCGAGGCCACGCGCACGGTCTTCGCCGTAGGCGACGCCAAGCAGTCGATCTTCAGCTTCCAGCGCGCCGATCCGGCGAAATTCGCCGAGATGCGCGAGTATTTCGCCGCCGCGGTCACGGCCGCGCAAGCGGCCTGGCGCGTCGTGCCGCTCGAGACCTCGTTCCGCTCGGTCGCGGCGGTGCTGCGCGCGGTCGATGCGGTGTTCGCCGATCCCGTGCCGCTCGGCGTTGGGCTCAACCCCGGCGATATCCAGCACGCGGCGTTTCGTCATGGCCATGCGGGCTTGATCGAGCTTTGGCCGCCCGTCCAGCCCGCCGACGGGCCCCAGCCCGCTCCTTGGAGCTTGCCGTTGTTGCAGCATCCGGCCAGCGCGCCCCATGCGCGCCTCGCGCTCGCGATCGCCGCTACCATCAAACGATGGCTGGATACGCATGAAAAACTCGAATCGCGCGACCGCCCGATCCGCGCCGGCGACGTGATGGTGCTGGTGCGCCGCCGCACCGCTTTCGTCACCGAGCTGGTGCGCGCGCTGAAGGACGCAAAAGTGGCCGTCGCCGGCGTCGATCGCATGACGCTCACCGATCAGCTCGCGGTCGAGGACATGATGGCGCTGGGGCGCTTTGTCCTGTTGCCCGACGACGATCTGACCCTCGCCACCGTGCTGAAAGGCCCGCTCTTCGGCTTTGGCGAGGAGGCGCTGTTCGAGCTGGCCTGGCAGCGGCGCGGCGCGCTGTGGGCCGAGCTGCTGCGCCGCCGCGACGAGCGGCCGGATTTCGCGCGCGCCGCGTCGGAGTTGAGCGAGCTGTTGGCCCGGGCCGATTTCGCGCCGCCCTATGAGTTCTTCGCCGACGTGCTCGGCGCCCGCCACGGCCGCCGCTCGGTGCTGTCGCGGCTCGGTCCCGAGGCCGCCGATCCGCTCGATGAATTTCTCGCCGCTGCGCTCGGCTACGAGCGCCAGCAAGGCGTCTCGCTGCAAGGCTTCCTCCACTGGCTCGCGGCCGGCGAGGCCGAGGTGAAGCGCGATCTCGAGCACAGCGGGCGCGACGAGGTGCGGGTGCTGACCGTGCATGGCGCCAAAGGGCTCGAGGCGCCTATCGTGTTCCTGCCCGATACCCTGCAAGTGCCGACCCAGACGCCGCGCGTGTTGTGGAGCGGCGACGGGGTGCCGTTCTGGCTGGTCGCGCGCGATCGCCTGCCGCAAGCCGCGGCAACCGCCTTGCAGGAACTCGAAGCGCCGCCGCGACGAAGAATACCGCCGCCTCCTCTATGTCGCGATGACCCGCGCGGCCGACCGGCTTTACGTGTGCGGCTGGCGCACCCGGCGCGGCGCGCCGGCGGGCAACTGGTACGATTTGATCGCCGCCGGCTTGGCGCAATCGGGGGCGGATAAATTTGCCTTCGACATGGTTAAGCTGTTGGGCGCGCAGGGCTGGGCGGGCGAGGGCTGGCGCCTCGTCGAGCCGCAACGCGCCAAGCCGAGCGCCGAGCGGCTTTCCGCGCCCGCGCCGGCGGGCGCCGCCACGCTGCCCGAGTGGAGCTTGCATCCGGCGCCGCCCGAGCCGGCGCCGCCCAAGCCGCTCGCCCCCTCGCAGCCGCGCGAGGCCGAGCCGGCGGCGCGCTCGCCCTTGGGCGAGGACCGCGGTGCGGCCTTCTTGCGCGGCCGGCTGATTCACCGGTTGCTGCAAAGCCTGCCCGGCCTCGCCCCTGATCGGCGCCGGGCGGCGGCACGGCGCTTTCTGGCACGGCCGGTCCACGGCCTCGCCAAGACGCGGCAAGAGGCGATGCTGCGCGAAACCATGGCGGTGCTGGAGGATGCCGATTTCGCGCCCCTCTTCGCGCCGGGCTCGGCGGCCGAGGTGCCGGTGGTGGGCCTGGTTCGGGGGCGGGCGCTCTCGGGCCAGATCGACCGGCTGGTCGTTACCGACACCGCCGTCCTGATCGTCGATTACAAGACGATGCGCCCGGTCCCAGCCAGCGCGGCCGCGGTGCCAGCGGCTTATCTCGACCAGCTCGCGGCCTACCGTGCCGCCGTGCAGGCGGTCTATCCCCGAAAAGAGGTGCGCTGCGCCTTGCTGTGGACGGATGGCCCGACGCTCATGCCGATCGCCGCTTCGGATCTCGGGAATAATCCGGAACTGTACGTTTTGGGGCTTGACATTATCTAATAGGCCCATTATGTTAACTCCCGTAAGCTCGGTATGATAGCCGAGCGGAAAACGGGAGATTGAAATGGCAATGCAAGGCGATCTTTTTGGCGATCCGAAACCAGCTAGACCGACAGCCGCTCTTGAAGTTCACGAGCACTCGTTCATCCGGGGTGCCCGGTCTCATTGGGCAGGCACTGCGCACGGGCGCCTCGCTCATTCCCACGAGGGAGGCGCCGTTCCCCATCAACATCCCGAAACCGGGCCTGCCTGCTACACGATCGACAAGGATGAATGGTTTCGCGAAACGGGATTGCGGGGAGGCGGCAGAAAGAAATTCACTGAGACGCCGACAGGTGAGCAGTTTCCCATCGTCGATTTGGAGGATTGGCAAAAGTCGTTCGAGATTATCATCGGGCCGCCAGCCAAGGGCCAGCAGTTCGGGGACTCGGCAGGTCCGGGTGTCGCATTGCCGCTGAGATTGATTAAGAGTTTCGGGATGACCGTCGCTGCGATCAAGAGCAGAGAGGGCTGAGCCATGAGCGGCATTGTCGAGATTTACCGCAAGTTCCCCAAACGGGAGGACTGCATCGCTCATCTTGAAAAGGTTCGCTGGGACGGCACGCCGCTCTGTCCCTACTGTGGGGCAGAGCGCGTCTCGCGTCATCGGGAAGCCCTGCGCGATGACCGCTGGCAATGTCAACGATGTGAGCGGTCGTTCAGCGTTACCGTAGGGACGATCTTCCACCAAACGCACGTCGATTTGCAGCGGTGGTTTTTGCTTATCTCGTTGATGCTGGCGGCTAAGAAGGGCCTCTCGGCAATGCAGGCCGCGCGCGATCTTGAGATGCGCCGTCCCACGGTATGGTCGATGATGCACCGTATCCGCAAGGCACTTACCGATGACGGCAAGCTTCTGGCGGGCATTGTCGAAATGGATGAAACCTATATCGGCGGCAAACCCCGCCGTCGCAACCGTCGCAGCGACGATCCGCCCGGGGGCCAAGGCTCTAGCACCAAAGCTCCCGTTGTGGGAGCGATTGAGCGCGGCGGCCGAGTGAAGGCGAAGCCGACCGAGCGCTCCGAGTTGACCGGCGACGATATGGCAGAGACATTCCGTGCGATGGTCGATGCTAAGGGCACGATGCTGACGACAGACGGAAGTCCTTTGTACGGCGCGTTCAATCGCTTCGTGGCTCACCGCGCCGTTAATCATTCGGAGGCCTATTCTGAGCGGGATATGTTCTCGGCGCTCTACGGTGCGACGCACACCAACACGATTGACGGCTTTTGGGCGCTGGTTAAGCGGGCGATCTATGGCCAATACCACCACGTCAGCCGCAAGTATCTCGCCCTCTACCTGAACGAAATCACTTGGCGCTTTAATCAACGGCGCAACCCGATGGCTTTTGATGGAATGCTGCATCTTGCGGTCAAGCCCTAAAGCGTACATGTCCGGAATAATCTCTAATCTATTGGAATGGCGACCGTATTTTCTGGCTTACCGCGGCCTTGACGGTGCTTTTGGCGCTCCCCTAAGGTGCGCGGCACCGCCACGAGGAGGGCTTTATGGCCACGACCAAGATCACCGATGCTTCCTTCGGTGCCGACGTCGCTCCGCGCTCCCGGCCCGGTCCTCGTCGACTTCTGGGCGGAATGGTGCGGTCCGTGCAAGGTGATCGGCCCGTTCCTCGAGGAAATCGCCGCCGACATGACGGGCAAGGTCACGGTTGCCAAGCTCAACATCGACGACAACCCCCAAACCCCGACCAAATACGGCGTCCATGGCATCCCGACCCTGATGTTGTTCAAGAACGGGCAGGTCGCGGCCACCAAGATCGGCGCGCTCCCGAAGAGCAAGCTGGTGGAGTGGGTCAATTCGGTGCTGTGACAGCCGCCTGAGGCCCGCGATAACCGGGCCTTAAGCATTCCGACGCAGAATCTGCCCTAACGTCCCGAGCGGCAAGCTTCGCGGGCAAAACCCGGCGCCGTCCAAGCTTCGCGCCGGTTTCGCGGCGCCCGTCGCCGCGATCGAAAGGCAGATTCGGCATGCATAAGATTCTCGTGATCGACGACAACATCGCCGTCCGCACCACCATCGTCCAGATGCTCGAAGCCGAGGGCTATGAGGTGGTGAGCGCCGAGGACGGACGGCGCGGCCTCGCCGTCTTCCGCAGCGCCAAGCCGGACCTCGTCGTCACCGACATCATCATGCCGGAAAAGGAAGGCATCGAGACCATTCGCGACATCCGCGATTTGTCTCCGAAGGCGAGAATCATCGCGATCTCGGGAGGCGGGCAAATCGGCAATACCGATTTCCTGACGATCGCGCGCGCTCTCGGCGCGTCCGAGGTCATTGCCAAGCCGCTCGATCCCGATGACTTCCTGAGCATCGTGAGCCGCTGTCTCGCGGCTGCCTGAGAGCGAGCCGTGAAGCTCAGTCGCGTCTTCGCCGCAGTCGGGGTTCTCCTCGCCGCAATCGGGATCGCGCGGTCCGTTCACATCGTGACCTCGCTCTACCACATGGAAATCGATACGATCGAGAATCGCCTGGAGATCCCGGCCCAATCCATGGCCCATGTGATCGGCGAGATCGACGCGAATGCCGATCTCGCGTTGCGCGACCTGCAGGCCGCGTCCGGCTCCGATCCCGCGCTCGCCAGCCCGTCGCTGCGCGCCATCATGCTGGATCGCATGCATGGCCGAACCGCGGCCCAGAAGATCGAGGTCTATGACGCGGCCGGCACGGCGATCCTCAGCACCCTCGCCGATCCGCCAATTGCAGTCTCGGTTGCCGGCTACGACTTCTTCAAGCGCCAGATGGCGGCGTCGAGCAACCGGCTTATCGTCAGCGACCTGGTTACCGACCCAATCGACGGCCAGCCGAAAATCGTCGAAAGCCGCCCGATCCTCGACGGCGCGGGAAGCGCGCGCGGCGTGATCGCCGTCTATCTCGATGCCGAGACCATCCAGAAATTGTTCGATTCGCTGCCTTTGCCACCGGGCAGCAGCCTGGCGCTTTTCAACGCCGACGGCAGGTCTCTCGTCGGCACGCCGCTCAAGACCCGCGCCGCCGCTCTCGGCGTCGATTACTCGCAACGCGCCGTCTTCCAGGCCTTTCGCAACGGCGGTCCCGAAGGTTCGTTTCGCAGATTCACCACCATGGTCGGCCAAGAGCGATTCGTCGCCGGCGTGGGCGGCCCGAATTCCAATTTCGTCGTCACGGCGAGCTGGGATGTCGCGACCGCCCTGGCGCATTGCCGGAGCATGGCCGCCACCGTGATCGGCGGAACTTCGGTCGCGATCGTCATTGTCGGCGCGCTGTTCGGCTACCTCGTCCTTCAACTCCGGCGCAACGAGGCGCTTTTGAACACGCTCGGCGACAGCGAAGCGAAATTTCGCGATCTCATGACGGCGCTGCCCGACGCCGTGCTGCTGGTCGATCGATCCTTGATCATCGTCTTCGCCAATCCGGCCGCCGAAAAGCTTTACGGCTACGGGCCGGGTGAAATGCATGGCCTGACGATGGGAAGGATCATGCCCGACGCGATGCGATCCGGAGACGAGCAAGGCGTTCGCGCGGCGCTTACCTGTGCCGAGCCGCCCTCCGGCGTTCGCGCCATCGAGCGCTCCGTCCGGCGCAAGGACGGCAGCGAGCTGCCGGTCGAGATCAACGCGTGTCCGTACCGGGCGCCCGAAGGACCGATGCTGGTCATCGCCATCCGCGACATCAGCCAGCGCATGGCAAACGATCTCGCGCTCCAGCGCAGCCGCGAAAGTCTTGCCCGCGCGCAACGCATCGCGGAAATCGGCAACTTCGACCGTGACATGGTCACCGGCAAGACCGAATGGTCCGATGAATTCGTGAGAATATGGGGGATCGAGGATGCTCCCGCCCACGCAACCGCCGAATACCTGGTAACGCTCGTTCATCCGGAGGATCGCCAGAAATTCATCGAGGGCCGGGATCTGGCGCTGCAGCGAAAGCCGGTTCCGCCGCTCGATTTCAAGATCACGCGGCCGGACGGCGAGAAAAGGATTCTTCACCGCGAATACGGCGTCGTCTTCGACGAGAAGGGCAAGCCGTTGCGGATGTTCGGTACGGTCCAGGACCAGGCTGTGTGGAAACCCCATCGATGATATGATTCTTTTGCTGGATCACGCGGGGGGATGATGAAGGGTTTCATTCAAGGGGCGGATCGCCAGCAGACGACGCTGTTGCCGGAATGCCTTGATGATTGGGTGGAGGAGAGCAATCCTGTTCGCGCGGTCGATGTGTTCGTCGATGCATTGGAACTCCGCGACCTCGGGTTCGATGGCGTCGATCCGGCAGCGACCGGCCGGCCGGCGTACCATCCTTCGCCGATGCTCAAGCTCTACATTTACGGCTATCTCAACCGGGTCCAATCGAGCCGGCGGCTGGAGCGTGAGGCTGGCCGCAATCTCGAGGTGATGTGGCTGACGGGGCGGCTCGCGCCGGATCACAAAACCATCGCCGACTTCCGCAAGGACAATGGTCCCGCGATCAGGAAGGTTTGCGTGCGATTCGTTGAGTTGTGCCGCAAGATGGGCCTGCTGGCGAAGGCCAGCGTTGCCATCGATGGCAGCAAGTTCAAGGCCGTGAACAGTCGCGACAACAACTTCACGCAGGGCAAGATCCAGCGCCGCCAGAAGCAGATCGAAGAGAGCGTGGCGCGCTACATGAGCCAACTCGACACCGCCGACCGCCAGACTGCCGCAGGAGAAGAGCCGTCAGAAACGGTGCTGCTGATCAAGACGCGGCTTAAGGAAAAGCTGGCGAAGCTTGAAGAAGAAGTGCAGCGGCTGGCCGCGATTGAAAAGGCATTGCTCGCTTCGCCCGACAAGCAAATATCGCTGACCGATCCCGATTGCCGCTCGATGGCAACGAGCGGTCGCGGCTCAGGCATGGTGGCCTACAACGTGCAAAGTGCGGTTGACACCACGAACCATCTGATTGTCGCACACGAGGTCATCAACGTCGGCACGGATAGATCGCAACTGGCGACGATGGCGCAGGCGGCAAAAGCTGCGCTGCGCAGCGATAACTTGGACGTCGTTGCGGATCGGGGCTACTTTAAAGGTGAGGAAATCCTGGCATGCGAACAGGCCGGCGTCGCGGTCACACTACCCAAGCCGCAAACCTCGGGCGCCAAGTCGGCAGGCCGCTTTGGGAAACCTGATTTTGTTTATTCGGCCGAAAACGATGTCTATCGCTGCCCGGCCGGCGAGAACCTGGCACACCACTTCACCGCTGATGAGGATGGCCAGAAGATGCGGATTTACTTGACGAAGGCGTGCCGCACATGCCCGCTCAAGGGTCAGTGCACAACGGCCAACGAGCGCCGCATCAAACGCTGGGAACACGAACACGTTGTCGAGGCCGCGCAGACGCGGCTCGATCAGAACCCGCAGGCCATGCGTGTGCGCCGCGAAACCGTCGAGCATCCGTTTGGCACGCTGAAGATGCGGATGGGGGCGACGCACTTTCTGATGAAGACGCTGCCGAAGGTGGCGGCCGAGATGGCGCTGCACGTGCTCGCCTACAACCTCACGCGCGTGATGAACATCGTTGGGATCAAACCGCTCCTCGCGGCGATCCGGGCTTGAGGAGCGTGTACTGTTGTGCGCGCCGTGTGACCGTTCAGGTCGCTCAGCGTGGCTCGAGGTTGCGCCAGGATCGATTCCTGACTCGATGCAGCAAAATGGGCTCAGACGGTCGCATCGAGATCTACCGCGCCCGGGTGCGTGCGCTTTTTTTAGAGCGAAAAACGTTTCCACACAGCCTGGGACATCACCGAACGCAAGACGATCGAGCTCGAGCTGCGTCGCAGCCGCGAGAATCTCGCGCGCGCGCAGCGCATCGCCGGCCTCGGCAGCTTCGAGCGGGATCTCGCGACGGGTGAGGTCGCGCTCTCGGACGAGCTCTATCGCATTCACGGCGTCGAGCGCGGCAGTCCGCAGGCTGAGCTCGCATTTCTGCTCACCCTCGTCCACGCGGAAGATCGCGAGCGGGTCGAGGAGTTCCGGCGGCAGGTGGCGAGCGGACTCAAGCCGGCTTCGATCGATTATCGCATCGTGAGGCCCGACGGCATCGAGCGCACGCTGCACCGGACCAGCCATCAGCAGGACGGCGAAAGCGGAAGGCCGATCCGCGTAATCGGCACGCTCCAGGACATCACCGAGCGCAAGATGATCGAACGCGAGTTGCAGATCAGTCGCGAGAATCTCGCCCGCGCCCAACGCGTTGCCGGCGTCGGCAGCTTCGAGCGTAACCTCGTGACCGGAAGCTGGAAATGGTCGGACGAGCTCTACCGCTTGCACGGCTTGACGCCCGGCGACCCGCGCGCGACCGTCGAATTCCTGCGCTCGCTTGTTCATCCCGACGACCGCTCGCGATTCGACGAGGTCAGGCAGCTCGCGGCGATCGGAATTGCCGCGCCGCCGCTGGATTTCAGGATCATTCGCCCCGACGGGGTGGAACGGATTCTTCATCGCGAATGCGAAGTCGTTTGCGAGGTCAACGGAACGCCGCTTCGCCTGATCGCGACCATGCAGGACATCACCGAGCAGCGGGTCGCCGAACGGCGCGAGCGCCAGCTCGAGCGCCAGTTGCTGCATTCGCAAAAGCTCGAGGCCCTGGGCACGCTGGCGGGCGGCATCGCGCACGATCTCAACAACACGCTGGTTCCGATCATGGCGTTGAGCAAGCTCGCCGCCCGCCGCCTCGCGCCCGGCGATCTGGTTCGCGCCGATCTCGATACCATCTTCGAGGCGAGCGGCCGGGCGCGCGATCTCGTCAAGCGCATTCTGGCTTTCAGCCGCAAGCGAGAGCCCGAGAAGAAGGATACCGATCTCGCCGCGGTCCTTCACGAGGCGCTGAAGCTGCTTCGCGCCACCCTGCCCGAGGCCATTCGGCTCGAAACGCGGATCGGCGAAGTTCCCTCGCTACCGGCCGATGCCGCGCAAATTCATCAGGTCATCACCAATCTCGTTACCAACGCCGCCCAGGCGATCGGCGAGGAAACGGGAACGGTCACCGTGACCCTCGGTGTCGCGCCGGGCGCGGCCGATTCGCGCGAGCTTCGCTTGTCGGTATGCGACACCGGCATGGGCATTGACGACGCCACGGCGCATCGCATTTTCGAGCCGTTCTTCACGACCAAGCCTGTCGGCCAGGGAACCGGCCTCGGTCTCTCGATCGTCCACGGCATCGTCGCCGGACATGGCGGCCGCATCGAGGTTGCGAGCGAGCCCGGCAAGGGCACGCGCTTCGATCTCTATTTTCCGCTTGGCTCAGCGGCGGCTTCGCTCACATCTTCACGCCCGGCCGCTTGAAATTGCGGTCGTGGTGGCCTTTTCCGGTCTGGTTGCCGACCCCGAAGAGCCAGTCATAACCGCCCTTCGGGTTGGTTAGAATCTCCCAGCAATTCTCGTCGGCATCCCAGAAATAGAAACTGTAGGTGCCGTGCTGCATCACCGGCTTGGTGATCTTGTGCAGCTTCCATTTATCGGCCTCGGCCAAGGCGATCCGGTATGCCGCGTCGACCTCTTCCTGGGTCTCGACATCGAGGCCGTTGTGGTTGAGGAGCCCCATCTCGGTCGGCTGCTTGGTATAGACGATGGCGATGCAATGCTTGCCGCCAAGACGCACGAGCAACAGATCTTGCTGGTCTGCACCACTTCGAGCCCGAGGAACTCCTGATAGAATTTCCGCGAGAACGCCAAGTCGCGCGATTCGAGCGTCCCGTGCGACAAGTAATTGAGCTTCAAGGCGGGCTGCGGTTTCGCCGTCGCGGTGCCGGAATCGGGTGACATGGCTTCCTCCCTGCAGTGCCTCTATTCCGCGGCCTGCTGCGCGGCGTGCTGGCTCAGGCGCGGCATCACCTCTTCGGCAAGCCGGCGCATCGATTCCCGCTCCCAGGCTTCGTTCGGGCCGCCCCAATCGACGCCGGTCATCAACAGGCCGCCGAACGGGCCGGCTTCGTCGCGGAACGCGACGAGCCGGTCGAGCACGGTCTGGGGCGAGCCGAAGATCACGCGCGAATCGATGATCTTCTCGACGGTGACCTCGTCGTCGGGCATGTCGGGGCGCGGCTTCAGCGCGACGAGACGGCCAAGCCCGCGCAGAATCTCGCTCATATAGCCGAAATAATAGCGATAAGAGGATTGCTCGCTCATCACCCGCTCGCGCGCCGCTTCATCGCTGGCCGCGACATGGATGCACCGCACCAGGCGCCAGTTGGCGCCGCTCGGCTTGCGGCCCGCCTCGGCCGCGCCCTGGCGCAGCATCTGCCAATGCGTCGCTATGCCCGCCGAAGTGAGGAACGAACTTGAGATCGGTCCCCAGCCTCTTTGGCCGGCGATCCGCACCGTCTGCGAATTCGGGCTCGCCGCGGTGGCGCAGATCGGCGGATGGGGAACCTGATAGGGCTTGGGCATGATGCCGACGCCGAGCCTGGCGTTGACGCTGCTGGCGATGCGCGTTGACCAGAATTCGCCGGCGATGTCGTAGGGCGGGTCCTGCGACCAGATCTTCTCGATCATGTCGATCGATTCGATCAGCATGCGGTTGCGGAGCGCCGGATCGCCATTGCCGAGGAGTTCGAAGTCGGAGACCAGGCTGCCGGTGCCGATGCCGAGGATGAAGCGGCCCCGGCTCATATGGTCGAACTGCGCCGCCTCGCCGGCGATGATCGCGGGATGGCGATTGGGCAGCGAGACCACGCCGGTGCCGAAATCGAGATTCTTGGTGCGCGCGATCAGGCTCGCCATGAACATCAGCGGCGAGGGGTAAGGCTCGGTGCTGGCCGAATAATGCTCGCCGAGGAACATCTCGTCGAAGCCCAACCGGTCGGCGAGCAGCGATTTCTCGATGTCCTCGGCCAGGACTTCGTGCATCGGCCGGCCCGGCGGATGAACCGGCATCATGAACAGCCCGAGACGCATCGCTTCCTCCTCGACCGGGGGCATGTTAATGCGGTGCGCCGTTCTCCGCCAACACTCTTCCGGCGAGGTAGAGCGAGCCGCAAATCAGCACCCGCGCGCGGGGCTGGGCCGCCGCCGCGACCGCTTCGGCGATGGAGCCGCGCGGGGTCGCCGCGATCCCGGCGGCGCGCGCGGCGGCGGCGGCGGCTTCCGCCGGCAGCGCATTGTCCTCGCCGGGGATGGCGATCGCTTCGAGCCGAGCCACCGACGGCGCGAGCGGCCTGAGGAAGGCCTCGGCGTCGTGGCTCTTGAGCATGCCGAAGACGAGGGCGAGCTTGCGCCCGCGCCAGGATTTCGCGGCTTCGGCGAGCGCCGCGCCGCCGGCTTGGTTGTGCCCGCCATCGAGCCATAGCTCGGCTCCATCGGGCATGAGGCGCGCCAGCGCGCCGTGGGAAAGCCGCTGCAGCCGCGCCGGCCAATCGACCCGGCGGAGTCCCTGTGCCAGCGCCGATGGCGACAGGCTCAGGCCGGGAACGCATTCGAGGCAGGCCAGCGCCGCGCCGGCATTGTCGTATTGATGTCGGCCCAAGAGGCCGGGCGGCGGCAAATCGAGCGTCGCCCGCCCGCGATAGTTGAGCCCGCCATCGGCGGCCGGCGCCGCGTCCCATTCGTAGCCTTGGCGATAGAGCGGCGCCGCCACCTCCTGCGCGTGCGCCGCGATCACGGCGAGCCCTTCTCGCGTCTGTCGCGCGATCACCGCCGGCGCGCCCGGCTTCAAGATGCCGGCTTTCTCGAAGGCGATCTTCGCCACCGTGTCGCCGAGGAAATGCTGATGATCGAGCGAGACCGGCGTGATCGCGGTGGCGGCGGGCCGGGCGATCAAGTTGGTCGCATCGAACCTGCCGCCGAGCCCGACCTCGAGCAGCACGAAATCCGCGGCCTCACGCGCGAAGGCGAGGAACGCGGCGGCGGTGGTGATCTCGAAAAAGGTGATCGGCGCGCCGTCGTTGGCGCGCTCGCATTCCTCGAGCAGGGCGGCGAGCGCGGCTTCCTCCATCAGCTTGCCGGCAACGCGGATGCGCTCGGCGAAGCGGACGAGGTGCGGCGAGGTATAGACATGGACGCGCAAGCCCGCCGCTTCGAGGCAAGCGCGCAGGAACGCCACGGTCGAGCCCTTGCCGTTGGTGCCGGCGACGTGGATCACCGGCGGCAGCTTGTCCTGCGGGTCGCCCAGCGCTGCCAACAGCCGCGCCATCCGATCGAGACTCAAATCGATGAGTTTCGGGTGAAGCGTGAGCAACCGGGCGAGGACCGGGGCGCTGTCGGTCGCGGCGTGGGTCAGGGGGCGGCCCGCCTGGCGAGGGATGGCGTCGCGGCGAGGCCGGGCGGTTGTGCCGGGCTCATCAGCAGCCGAACGATCCGGGCGAGGGTCTCTTTCAGCGCCGCGCGCGGCACGACCATGTCGATCATGCCGTGCTCCAGCAGGTATTCCGCGCGCTGGAAACCCTCGGGCAATTTCTCGCGGATCGTCTCCTCGATAACGCGCGTGCCGGCAAAGCCGACGACGGCGCCGGGCTCTGCCAGGGTGATGTCGCCCAGCATCGCGAACGAGGCCGAGACGCCGCCGGTGGTCGGGTCGGTCAGCAGCACGATGTAAGGGAGCCCCGCTTCCTTCACCATTTCGACGGCGAGCGTCGTCCGGGGCATCTGCATCAGCGACAGGATGCCTTCCTGCATCCGCGCGCCGCCCGAGGCGGGCACCACGACCAACGCGGCTTCTTGGAGGACGGCGAGCCGCCCGGCGGCCAACAGCGCCTCGCCCACCGCCATCCCCATCGACCCGCCGAGAAACTCGAAATCGAAGACGGCGAGCACCGCGGGCAGGCCGCCGATAAGCCCATGCGCCACCAGCATCGCGTCGCGCGGGCGCCCCGCCTTCGCCTGCGCGTCCTTCAGCCGATCGGCGTAGCGCTTCAAGTCGCGAAATTTGAGCGGATCGATCGGCGCCTTCGGCAGCTCTATGACGCTGTACCGGCCATCGTCGAACAACATATCGAGGCGCTGTTGCGGCGCGAGCCGAAGATGATGGCCGCAATTCCCGCAGACATGGAGACCGGCCTCGAGATCGCGACTGAACAGCATCTGGCCGCAATTCGCGCATTTCTGCCAAAGGTTCTCGGGCACGTCTTTCTTCGCGACGACGGCGCGGATTTTCGGCAGGACGAAATTGGTGAGCCAGCTCATCCTGGCGCTCGGACTCTCGCGGCGCGCACGCCTCGGCTCAAGGCGCGCACATCGGCGAGCCACCGCGCCGACCAGTTCGGGCTTCGCCTTGCCGTCCCGGTCGAGGGCGCCCGCCAGTTTTTCGACCAGGGCCGAGCCCACGACCGCCGCATCGGCGACGCGCGCGACCTCGGCTGCCTGCGCCGGCGTGCGGATGCCGAAGCCTACGGCCACGGGCAGCGCGGTGTGGCGCCTCAGCCGCGTCACCGCCGCGGCCACGGTATCGGCCGACGCCGATTTGGTGCCGGTGATGCCGGCGATCGCGACGTAATAGAGGAAGCCCGCGGCGTTGGTGAGCACTTTCGGCAAGCGCCGGTCGTCGGTCGTCGGCGCCGCCAGGCGGATGAAATCGAGGCCCGCGCGCTGCGCCGGCAGGCACAGCTCGTCGTCATGCTCGGGCGGCAGATCGACCACGATCAGGCCATCCACCCCGGCGGAGTTTGCATCGACGAGAAACCGCTCCACGCCGTAACGATAGATCGGATTGTAATAGCCCATCAGCGCGATCGGCGTGGCGTCGTCGCCGGCGCGGAATCCGGCGACAATGTCGAGCGACGCCTCTCAGCGTCATGCCGGCCTTCAACGCACGCAAGCCCGCCGCCTGGATCGCCGGCCCGTCCGCCATCGGATCGGAAAATGGCACGCCGATTTCGATGAGATCGGCGCCGGCCTCCGGCAGCCCGGCAAGGATGCGCGCGTAGGTCGCCGCATCGGGATCGCCGGCGGTAAGATAGGTCACGAGCCCGGCGCGATTTTGACGCCGAAGCTCCGCGAACCGCTGCGCGATTCGCGTCACAGCTTCATCCCTTGCAGGGCGGCCACGGTATCGATGTCCTTGTCGCCGCGCCCGGACAAATTGACGACGACCAGGTTGTCGCTTGCCAGCGTGGGCGCGAGCTTCTTCGCATAGGCCAGCGCATGGGCGGATTCGAGCGCCGGGATGATTCCTTCGAGGCGCGTCAGCAGCGCGAAGGCTTCGAGCGCCTCGGCATCGGTGATCGCGACGTATTCGACGCGCTTTTGGTCGAACAGCCAGGCATGCTCGGGTCCGATGCCGGGATAATCGAGCCCCGCCGAGATCGAATGCGCGTCGATGATCTGTCCGTCGGCCGTTTGCAGCAGATAGGTGCGGTTGCCGTGCAGCACCCCGGGCGTGCCGCCATTGAGCGAGGCCGCGTGCTTGCCGGTCTCGATCCCGAGGCCGGCGGCCTCGACGCCGATCATCCGGACCGACGGTTCATCGAGAAAGGGGTGGAACAGGCCCATCGCGTTCGAGCCGCCGCCGACGCAGGCGATGAGCGTATCGGGCAGCCTGCCTTCGGCGCGCTTCATCTGCCGGCGCACCTCCTCGCCGATGACGTTCTGGAAATCGCGGACCATCGCCGGATAGGGGTGCGGACCGGCCACCGTGCCGATGAGGTAATAGGTGTCCTCGACATTGGCGACCCAGTCTCTGAGGGCGTCGTTCATCGCGTCCTTCAGGGTCGCGGTGCCGGAATGGACGGCTCGAACCTCCGCGCCGAGCAGTTTCATGCGAAAGACGTTGGGCTTCTGGCGCTCGATGTCGGTCGCGCCCATGTAGACGACGCACGGGAGATCGAACAGCGCGCACACCGTCGCGGTGGCGACGCCATGCTGGCCCGCGCCGGTCTCCGCGATGATGCGGCGCTTGCCCATGCGGCGCGCCAGCAGGATCTGGCCGATGGTGTTGTTGATCTTATGCGCGCCGGTGTGATTCAGATCCTCGCGCTTCAGATAAATCTTCGCGCCGCCGCAATGCCGGGTGAAGCGCTCGGCGAAATAAAGCGGCGAGGGGCGGCCGACATAGTTCTCGAGGTAATAGCCGATCTCGTGGGCGAAGGCAGGGTCGTCCTTCGCCTCGGCATAGGCGCGCTCGACTTCGAGGATGAGCGGCATCAGCGTCTCGGCGACAAAACGGCCGCCGAAGATGCCGAACAGCCCGCGCTCGTCCGGGCCGTTGCGATAGCTGTTAGGCGAGGCCATAATGGCGCGTTTTACAGCCAAACTTCGAAGTACTCAAATGGTCTCGACGGTCAATGACGTTTGAGTGGTTTGACCTTAGCGATCTTATCCGCTTCGTCAAAAGCCGCGTGCCAAAGATTATAGGTCCGCTGAAGATCGAGCCAGAAATTTACGTTTGTCCCGGTGAGACGTGCGAGCTTAAGGGCTGTGCTCTCGGTGATACTGCGTTTTCCCCTAACAATTTCGTTGATGGAGAGCCGGGACATTCCGATTGTATCAGCCAATTCTTGCTGCGTCAGATTATATGCGTCGAGAATTCCCTCCTTAACGTATGCGCCGGGATGGGTGGGCTGACGACTTAAATCAGTCCAATCACCCTTGAAACCGCTCGATTTTGACGCCGACGCAACCATCATCCCACCGAAATGTTATCCAATAGCCATCTTGGATGTGAACCATGAGGCGACCCATCCGGTCGCCTTTCATTTTTCTGAGGCGGAGACTCTTAAAAAACGCGATGTCGCGGGAGAGGGACTCAGCCTTGTCCAATAAATCGAAGACAAACGGCGCACGGCGCGCGACACCATGAGGGATGCCTTTGCATCTCCCTTTCTGATGAAGCTCTCTCGCAGAGCGTTGTGAAAACTTGAGCATCTTTCCCTCCAGCGAATCGACAAAGGTCGCAAAACCGAACTTGCAACCTTGCTGGGGGGAGAGATTCCGGTGAGGAGCTCGAAAGACAGAATGCGTTGTCGGACGTTAGGCGAATAACGACCGCCACGACGAACGTTACCACGACGCACCCTCACCCGAAGCCGGAGAAGTAACAATCGCTGAACGATTAGTCGCGCAATTCGCTTACCGATCGCTATGGGCGAAAGGTGTGTAACGGATCGAAATCTAAGCAGTCGGACAATTTCGCCCCAAATCGAAAGGCGATCGTGCCGCGACAACTCGGCGAGTCCATCGAGTCGTTCTTCGTTTGAGTTCCAGACCGAATTAGAATCCCGATCTTCCGTCAAAAAATCTTTGGCAATCTGTGTCGCAAATTGCTCAAATGAATCGCGTTCCCACCAATTCTTTGCATCAAACGTTTCGCAGAGAACATCGAAATTGTTAGTCCACCCCTGCCATGTTCCTAACTCAGGCTCTTGATCGTCATTAAGAAGTTCGCCGTTTACAACGAATGGCGCGTTATCGCCAATCACTGAAATCACACTCCCGAACGCAGGAGCGCTTTTGAAAGAATTGATGACGAGTTGATTCCAGCGCTCGAACTCTTTACGTTTTATTTCACGGGGGCATGCCCGATTCAGAGACGTAAATCTCTCGAATTCGATAACCGAAATCAAATTTGACCCGGGCGAGCCGTAAGCATAATCAAAGTTCGCCTCGCCACGGCCGAAGGGCGACGTGTTCATTTGGGTAAGCCCGCGTTGGTAGGTCGGCGACCCGAATTGTTGGGTCACTAGCCCGCCTTATTCACGACGGGAGCGATTGTAGGCTGGCGGATGTAGCGTAAGCCGCTGATTGCGAGCATGATTCTGTTGTCAGGACAGAGTCGAAGCCGCGATCACGGAGCGCCACATCCGCCATGAACAAAGATAACCTCCTGCCGTTTTCCCTGCCAGCGATTTGCCGCAAGAAAGTGAGCGTAGCTTTCGACGGCGGGATGCTGTCGTCGGATGCGGGCGTGCTGCTGCTGCGCGGGGTCGAGCGGCATCTGGGCGTTGCAGCGCGCCTCGCGACCTGCCTGAAGGATCGCCGTGATTCCGATCGCATCGATCACACGGTCGAGGAGATGCTGCGGCTTCGGATGTTTGCGATCGCGGCGGGGTACGAGGACGCCAACGACTGCAACAAACTGCGGGACGACCCGGTATTCAAGATGGCGGTGGGCCGAGCACCGGGAAGCGGCGAGGCGCTGTGCGCGCAACCGACCATGTCGCGGTTGGAGAATGCGCCGTCGCGGATCGAGATCGCGCGACTGATGCTGGCGCTGGTGGATCAGTTCTGTGCCAGTTACGCGCGGGCGCCGGCTTCGATTATTCTCGACATCGACGACACCTTCGACGCGGTGCATGGCCGGCAGCAGTTATCGCTGTTCAACGCGCATTACGACGAACGCTGCTTCCTGCCGATCCATATCTACGAGGGGACGAGCGGCAAGCCCGTTGCCGTCATCCTGCGCAGCGGCAAGACGCCGGGCGGGATCGAAGTGCGCACGATCCTGAAGCATGTCATTGCCCGCATTCGCCGGCACTGGCCGAAGGTCGACATCCTGGTGCGCGGTGACAGCCACTACGGTCGAGTCAAGGCGATGGATTGGTGCGAAGCCAATGGGATTGGCTACATCTTCGGCTTCGGCGGCAACCCGGTGCTCGCCGGCATGATCCGGTCGGTTGCCGACGCGGTGTGCGTCGAGCGCGCGGTGACCGGAACCGAGAAGCTGCGCCGCTGGAGCGACGCTGCGTTACGGCGCCAAGAGTTGGCAAAGACAGCGCCGTGTCGTCGCCCGGATCGAGGCGACGAAGCTCGGCCTCGATGTCCGTTACGTCGTCACCTCGCTCAAGGGCAGCGCCAAGCATCTCTATGAGACAGTCTACTGTGGCCGCGGCCAAGCGGAGAACTTCATCAAGCTACACAAGGCCCAGCTCGCCTCGGATCGTACGTCGTGCCGTGACCCGCGGGCCAATCAGATGCGCCTCATCCTGCACACGGCGGCTTATTGGCTGCTTCTCACTCTGCGCGCTGCCGCGCCCAAGCGTTCCTCTTGGAGAACGGCCGAGTTCACGACGCTGCGATTGCGGCTGATCAAGATCGCCGCCCGCGTCGTCGAGGGCGCCGCTCGAATTCGCCTCTGGCTGCCGACAGCTTGCCCGGACGCAGCGATCTTCCGGCTGCTCGCCGGCCGCTTCGCCGCTGCGGGACCATGACCCACGGGGCGATGTGCCCCGCCGAACCCTTCCCGCAACCTCCAGCCCTCGACCCAATAAAATCCCGATCAGCGTCGTAACGAACGCGATGGATCAGCCTTGTCACACTTCAAAAGAATCGTGGTGCGCCGAAAATCGCGCTACGCTCGTGAATACAAACGGCTAGCTCACCGCGCGGCTGCAAAGGATAAAGAGGCATAGGGCATTCTTGTAATGTACATGCTTACATTTGTCAAGCGCGAAATTGGGCACCGGCGCTCAAGTGGATCTGCGCACCTCTCAAACACCACCCGCTAAAGCGCCCGCGCTCGCGCCAGGAACGCCCGGATTTTCGCCGGATCCTTTTCGCCGGGGCGGCGCTCGACGCCCGAGGACACATCGAGCGTCCCGGCGCGCGAAATCCGGGCCGCCTCGGCCAAATTATCGACGGTGAGCCCGCCCGACAGCATCCAGGGCAGCGGCCAGGTCTTCCGGCGCAGCAATTCCCAATCGAAGGCGAGGGCGTTGCCGCCGGGCAGCGCGCCCTCGCGGTCGCGCGGCGGCTTGGCGTCGAACATCAGCCAGTCGGCGACCCCGAAATAGCGGCTGGCGCCTTGCAGATCGAGCTCGCCCTCGACCTTGATCGCCTTCATCACCTTGCGGCGAAAGCGCTGTTTGATCGCGCCGAGGCGGTCGGGCGTCTCGCTGCCGTGAAATTGCAGCAGATCGAGCGGCACTTTCGCCACCACCTCGGCAAGCGCCGCATCGTCGGGATCGACGAACACGCCGACGCGGGCGATCCCGGGCGCGACACCGGGCGCGAGCGCCGCCGCTTGCTCCGCGGTCAGGCTGCGCGGGCTCGGCGGATAGAACACGAAGCCGACGAAGCTCGCGCCGCCGGCGACCGCGGCCGCCACCGCCTCGGCGCTGTCGAGGCCGCAGATTTTAACCGCGACGCTCATGCGATCTCGGCCAGAATCGCGCGCGCCGCCGCCGCGGGGTCCGGCGCCGCGGTGATCGGACGGCCGATGACGAGGTAATCGGCGCCGGCTGCGATCGCCTCGCGCGGCGTCTGGCTTCGCTTCTGATCGCCCAGCGCCGCGCCCGCCGGGCGGATGCCGGGCACGACCAGCAGGAAACTCGGCCCGCAAGCCGCGCGCAGCAGCGCCACTTCATGGGGCGAGCATATGACGCCGTCGAGGCCGCTCGCCTTGGCCAGGAGCGCCAAGCGCCGGACCTGCTCGGCAACCGGCCCGCTCTGTCCGATCGCGGCGAGATCGCCGTCATCGAGGCTGGTCAGCACGGTAACGCCAAGCAGCTTCGTGCGCCGGCTCGCGCGCGCCTCGGCGGCGGCGCGCATCATCGCCGCGCCGCCGGCGGCGTGAAGGGTCAGGAAAGACGGGTCGAGCGCCAGCGCGGCGCGCACCGCGCCCGCCACCGTGTTCGGGATGTCGTGCAGCTTGAGGTCGAGAAACAGGTTGGCCTGGCCCAAGGCGGCCTTGCGCACGCCATCGGGCCCGTGCGCGGCGAAGAATTCGAGGCCGAGCTTGACCCCGGCGACAGCGCCGGCGGTGGCGGCGATGAGCGAAGCGGCCCGGCTCATCTCGGCCGTATCGATCGCGCATAGGATCGGGTTCTCGGTCATGACCCGGAGTATCGCGCCCGAACGGGCTCGTCAATCGCGGGCGATCGCCTTGACGGGCGGCTTCAACTCCGCGGCGGCGGGCATTTTTGCGGCCAGCTCGCTCTCCAATCCTGCGATCTTGCGTTCGAGCGCCCGGGCCTTCCGTCGCCAGTGCCGGCCATTGATCCAGGCGACCAACTCGCCGACGAGGAAGCCGAGCAAGAGCGCGACCAGCGCGATCAGATAGAGCGGCGCTTCGACCGCGACCGGCAGCGGCCAGAAATTCAGCGCGACCGTGCCGCGATTGGCGACGGCGAAGACGATAAGAACGAGCGCCAGCGCCGCCGTGACCAGCCAACGAATCAGTTTCATGTTTTTTCCGCTGGTGCGACCTGGGTTGGCGGGCGGCAGGTCGCGCGACCGAGAAAATCAGGTCCCGCTATTGAGGCGCGCGCGCATTTCCTTGCCGGTCTTGAAGAATGGGATGTGCTTCTCCTCGACCCGCACGCTCTCGCCGGTGCGCGGATTGCGCCCGAGCCTTGCCTCGCGGCGCTTGACCGAAAACGCGCCAAAGCCCCGCAATTCGACGCGGTCGCCACGCGACAAGGCATTCGACACCTCGTCGAAAATGGTCGCGACGATGCGCTCGACGTCACGCTGATAGAGATGAGGATTGCGCTCGGCGAGGCGTTGGATCAGCTCGGATTTGGTCATTGCCACGGTCTGTCCAAGGCGTGGTGTGCTCGGTTGGCAAGCAGCCTGCCAAACCGAGCCGCACCCGTCAAGCCGCTCACTTATCGTCCTTTTCCACCTTCTCGCCGCGTGCGCGGTTGATCGCCGCGCCCAGGATGTCGCCGAGACTCGCGCCGCTGTCGGACGAGCCGTATTCGGCCATCGCTTTTTTCTCCTCGTCGATCTCGCGCGCCTTGATCGACAATGTCGCCTTGTGGCTGGCGCGATCGAGCGCGGTGATCTTGGCGTCGAGCTTTTCCCCGACGGCAAAGCGGTCCACGCGCTGCTCGGCGCGGTCGCGCGACAGCTCGGCCTTGCGGATGAAGCCGGGCAGGCCGCCCGCCAACTCGACCTCGATGCCGCCTTCGGTGACAGCGGTAACCGCACAGGTGACGACATCGCCCTTCTTGACGGTGGCGACGCTGGCCTCGAGCGGGTTGGCGGCAAGCTGCTTGATGCCGAGGCTGATGCGCTCTTTCTCGACATCGACGTCGAGCACGCGCACCCTGACCATGTCGCCCTTGTTGTAATCGGCGATGGCCTGCTCGCCCGGCCGCTTCCAGTCGAGGTCCGAGAGATGGACCATGCCGTCGATGTCGCCGGGCAGGCCGATGAACAGGCCGAACTCGGTGATGTTCTTGATCTCGCCTTCGAGCTCGGTGTCGACCGGATATTTCTCGATGAAGCTCGCCCATGGATTGGGCATACACTGTTTCAGGCCGAGGCTGATGCGGCGCTTTTGCGGATCGACGTCGAGCACCTGGACCTCGACCTCTTGGCTGGTCGCCACGATCTTGCCGGGATGGACGTTCTTCTTGGTCCAGCTCATTTCCGAGACATGGACGAGGCCTTCGACGCCGGGCTCCAGCTCGACGAAGGCGCCGTAATCGGTGATGTTCGTGACGCGGCCCTTGAAGCGCGCCCCGGCCGGGTATTTGAGCTCGACGCCTTCCCACGGATCGGCTTCGAGCTGTTTCATGCCGAGCGAGATGCGCTGCGTCTCGGGGTTGAAGCGGATGACCTGCACCTTGACGTTTTGGCCGATATGGAGCGCCTCGGACGGGTGGTTGATGCGCCGCCAGGCGATGTCGGTGACATGCAGGAGACCGTCAACGCCGCCCAGATCGACGAAGGCGCCGTAATCGGTGATGTTCTTGACGACGCCTTGGAGGATCTGACCCTCCTTCAAGGAGGCCACCAGCTCCGAGCGCTGCTCGGCACGGCTTTCCTCGAGGACGGCGCGGCGCGACACTACGATGTTGCCGCGCGATCGGTCCATCTTAAGGATCTGGAAGGGTTGCGGCGTACCCAGGAGCGGGGTGATGTCGCGCACCGGGCGGATATCGACCTGACTGCCCGGCAGGAACGCGACCGCGCCCGAGAGATCGACGGTGAAGCCGCCCTTGACGCGGCCGAAGATCACGCCGGTGACGCGCTCCTGCGCCTGGAAGTTCTTCTCCAAGAGGGTCCAAGCTTCCTCGCGCCGCGCCTTCTCGCGCGACAGCTGCGCCTCGCCGTTCTTGTCTTCCATCCGCTCGAGATAGACCTCGACCGTGTCGCCGGGCTTGATCTCGGCGGGGTGGCCGGGGGTGGCGAATTCCTTGAGCGCCACGCGCCCTTCGGACTTCAAGCCGACATCGATCAGGACGGTGTCGTTTTCGATAGTCAGAACCCGGCCCTTGACCACGGTCCCTTCGAACCCGACGCGGTTCCGAGCAATTCATCCAGCAACGCGGCAAAGCTTTCCTTGCCTTGCACGGCCTCCTGAGCAACAGCCATCCGATCTCCCAAGCCTACCCCGAAATTTCCGTCATGGGTGCCGCCGGGGGAAGCAGCTTGCCACGGGCCGCCGGCGATCTCGGGCGCGGCGGCGTTAGCCCGTCATCCTGCAGCCTCAGCGCGGCGTGGCTCCCGAGCTTCGTGGCGATGAGGTCGGCGGCCTTTGCAAAGGCGGCGTCGGCATCGAGCGCCGTGGTATCGAGCTCCAACGCGTCTGCCGCCCGCCGCAAGGGCGCCGTCAGACGCTCCTGGTCGCGGGCATCGCGTTGCTCGACGTCCTGCAGAACGCGCTGGTATATAGCCTTGACGCCGCTTTCCTGCAACTCTTTGAATCGCCTCGTGGCTCTGGCCTGGGCGCTGGCCGTGACATAGAGCTTGATCTCGGCCTCGGGGCAGACCACCGTGCCGATGTCGCGGCCGTCGAGCACCGCGCCGGCGCAGCCCGCCGGAGGGTGCCGAGCGAAGTCGCGCTGAAATGCCAGCAGCGCCCTCCGCACCTCGGGGATCGAAGCGACCACCGAGGCGGCCGCGGAAACCCGCTCTTCGCGCAGCCGCGGATCGGCCAGATCGGCCGCCGTGACCCGTTTGGCGGCGGCCTCGGCCGCGATCGGGTCGGCTGGGTCGCCGCCGCTGTCGAGCGCCTTGAGTGCGGTGGCACGATAGAGGCCGCCGGTTTCGAGGACCGCGAGTCCGTAACGCTTGGCCAGCCGCCGCGCCAGCGTGCCCTTGCCCGAGGCCGCCGGCCCATCGATCGCGATAATCACGATGGCGCCGGGGCGATCGCGCCGCCCAGGCCGTTGATCAGCGCGACGAACCCGGGAAAGCTGGTAGCGATGGTGGCGCCATCGTCGATCCGCACCGGGCGGCGCGCGGCCATGCCGAGGACGAGGAAAGCCATCGCGATGCGGTGGTCGAGCGCGGCTGCGACCGCGGCGCCGCCCACTGGCCGGTCGCCATTGCCGGTGACGACGAGGGTGTCTCCGTCGATCTCGGCGACGACGCCGCAATCGGTCAGGCCCTGGGCGATGGCGGCGAGGCGGTCGCTTTCCTTGACGCGCAGCTCGGCCAGCCCGTGCATCACCGTGCGGCCGGTGGCGAAGGCCGCGGCGACGGCGAGGATCGGATATTCGTCGATCATGCTGGGCGCGCGCTCGGCCGGGACGGTGACGCCCTTGAGGGAAGAGGCGCGGATGGCGAGGTCGGCCACCGCCTCGCCGCCCTCGATGCGCCGGTTGTCGAAGGCGATGTCGGCGCCCATCTCGATCAGCGTGTCGAACAGCCCGGCGCGCAGCGGATTGATGCCGACGGCTTCGATCGCGATGTCCGAGCGCGGCAGCAGCAAGGCGGCCACCGCCGCAAATGCCGCCGAGGACGGATCGCCGGGAATGGCGAGATCGGCCGCTTTCAGCTCGGGCTGGCCGGTCACGGTCACGCGCCGGCCGCCTTCATTGGTCGGTTGGGATGCGACCGTCGCGCCGAAGTGCCGCATCAGATTTTCGGTGTGATCGCGCGACGCCAAGGGCTCGATCACGGTGGTCTCTCCCGGCGCCGAGAGGCCGGCCAGCAGGATCGCCGATTTCACCTGCGCCGAGGCCACCGGCGTCGCATAGGTCAGTGGCAAAGGCTCGGCCGCGCCGGTAATGGCGAGCGGCATGCGCCCGTTTTCGCGCGCGACGATCTTCGCTCCCATGCGTTGCAAAGGCTCGGTCACGCGCGCCATCGGGCGCCGGCACAAAGAAGCGTCGCCGGTGAAAAAGGCGGTGAGGTCATGGCCCGCGACCACGCCCATCAAGAGCCGTGCGCCGGTACCGGAATTACCGAGATCGAGCAGGCGCTCGGGCTCTTGCAAGCCGCCGAGCCCGACGCCATCTATCGCCCACGCGCCGTCCGGGTCGCGCGAAACTGCGGCGCCGAGCGCGCGCATCGCGCCGGCCGTGCACAGCACATCCTCGCCTTCCAAAAGCCCGGCGATGCGCGTGCGGCCGACCGCGAGCCCGCCCAGGATGAGCGCGCGGTGCGAGATCGACTTGTCGCCCGGCACGCGGCAGCGTCCGCTCAACGGGCCGGCGGTTCCGGAGGACAACGGAGTGGCGGATGTTCTTGACATGAGCGGACAAGTCTCTACCACATGGCGGCATAGGGGCAACAGCCATGGCGGGCGGCGCGTCATTTTGCTTTTGACAGCGGCGTCGCGGCGTGGCAATTGGCCGATGAGGGTGGCGCGCCAGAATGCGCCTAACCGAGACGGAGACGGTTGTGGCTAAGGCGGAATGGGGAACCAAGCGTCTGTGCCCGAATTGCGGCACGCGCTATTACGACATGCGCCACGATCCGATCGTGTGTCCGCGCTGCGGCGCGGCGTTCGATCCCGAGGCTTTGTTGAAGACGCGACGCACGCGCGCGGCGGCGCCCGCGGCCGCGGTTGCGCTGCCCGCGGCCGAGGAGGAGATCGAGCCCGATCTCGGCGCCGAGGAGGCGGCGATCGGCGGCGATGTCGGCCCGGTCTTGCCGATCGAAGCCGGCACCGAAGAGGGCGAAGAGGCCGAGGACGAGGAGGCCAAGGAAGAAGAAGAAGAAGAAGAGGAAGAAGTCATCGAAGACGCCTCGGAGCTGGGCGAGGACGAGGATGACATGGCCGAGGTGATCGAGAACGTCGACGAGGAAGAGGAATAGCGTCCGCACCGGCGCGAAGGGACGGGGTCATAGCTCAGATGGGAGAGCGCTACAATGGCATTGTAGAGGTCCGGGGTTCGATTCCCCGTGGCTCCACCAGATAGCAAGAAGGGCCCGGCCGGAAACGGTTGGGCCCTTCCTCTATAACGTCTCCCTCCGTCCGCTCAATTGAAAACGATGCGCGACGCGTCGAAGGGATGTTTCAGCAAGCCGACTTCCAGCAAGACGTCGGCCCAGAACTTCATATCCTGGTTAGTTTCCTCGATGGTTATGTCGGGCAGATCCTCGGTCGCGTAATGGAGCCATTTCTTCTCCACCTCGTGAGCCTGCGCCGGGTTCTTCACGATCCAAGCGATCGCCTCGCTGAGCGAAGCGCGGTAGGCGTTGACGGCTTGCCGGTGCGAACTGGCCCATGCGCGCGTCGCGGCGTAGGACGCGCCCAACACGTCGGGATTGACGGCCGACATGACGTCAACCGATCTCTGCGCCTGGCCGCTCGCCAGCACGCGCGACAGCATCGGCTCGAATTCGAACGCCGCGTCGAGCTGGCCGGATTGCAATCGATCGCCCATCTGGGCAAACGGCGCCTCGGCGATCGTTAGTTGGTCGAGCGACACCTTGCCGTCGAGCAGCCATTTCCGCAGGACCAGATCCATGGCGGCGCCGATGCCGGGGACGGCGATCGTCTTGCCCTTGAAGTCCGCGGGCACGGTCGCGACGAAGCCCTTGCGCGTGACAAGGCTGGTATGCGGATTGACCTTTTTGAGCCGTCCGACGGCAGCGACGGCCACGAGGTCGAGACCGCCGTCATTCGCCAAGATAATGTTCGAGGGCGTCGTTTGTGCGATCGTCATGCTGCCGCCGACGAGCGCGGGCGGGGCGAGCGAACTGCTGTTCAGGGCGATCGCGGTCACGTCGAGGCCGTGCGCGGCGAAGATGCCGTTGTCCTGCGCGACGTAGACCGGGAGAAAATCCGAGGTGAGCCCGTAGCCGACCGTGATCTTTGTCATTTCCTGGGCCGAGGCGCCGAGCGGCATCGCCGCCGCAACGGCCAGAGCCATCGCCGCGAGGGCGGATTTGGGTTTTGTCACCATGGCTTCCTCCGATTTGCGTGGTAATCCCGCCTAATTGAGAATCAGCTTCGCCGCATCGGGCGGCGCCTGCTGCAACAGCTTGAGTTGCTTCTCGATGCCGATCCAAAGATCGAAATCGGCCGGCGCGATGTCGAGCGCCAGCGAGGCCGGCGTGCCGACGGAGCCGAGGTACCTCTTTTCGATCGCGTCGGCGGCGTCCGGGTGCTCGCGCATATAGACGAGGCCAGCGGCGAGCGCGCTGCGGAAGGCCCGCACGCTGTCGATATTGGCGCTGGCCCAGGCGCGGGTCGCGCCCCAAATGGCCGCGTCGATCCGCGGGCTTACTTCGGAGATGAAATCGATCGATTTGACGCCGACGCCCGAGGTCACGATCCGCGACAGGAACGGCTCGAGCGCGACCGCCGCGTCGATCTGGCCGGCCTTTAAGAGATCGGCCATCCGGGGAAACGGCGTCTCGACGATGGTGACTTCGCCCGGCGCTACGCCGCGGTCGAGCAGCCACTTCTTCAACAGCATGTCGATGGCGCTGTTGACGCCGGGGCGGCCGACCTTCTTGCCGATGAGATCCCGCGCTTCGGTCACGGACAGCCCCACGCGCGTCACCAGGCTCGAATGCGGATCGCTCTTGTCGAGATAGGCCATGTTGCAAACCGCGACCAAATCGAGCCCGCCGTCATTGGCGAGCAACAGAAGCGGCGGCGAGATCGCGGCGATCTGCAGGCTCCCGGCTTGCAGTGCCGGCGGCCCAAGCGCGGTGGTGGCCAAATTGGTGAGCGTCACGTCGAGACCGTCGCGCTCGAAAATTCCGGTGTCCTTCGCGATGAAGGCCGGCAGGAAATCCGAGGTCGCCGAGTAGCTGACGGCGAGCTTCGTCAGCGGCTGCGCCGTGGCCGGCGCGGCGAGGGCGACGCCGAGGCATAGGATGAGACCGAGAGCGCCGCGCATCGCTCAGTTCAAAATGAGCTTCGACGCGTCGAGCGTTTGATGCGAGATCCCGAGCTCCTGGGTCAGCTTGATGATGAAATCGAAATCCGCCGGCTCGACCTTAAGGGTATAATCCGCCTTGCCCGGGTTGACGAACCACATATATTTCTTTTCGATCGCGTTGGACTCGTCGGGGTGATCCTGGACGTAGGTCACGCCCTCGGCGATGGCGGCGCGGAAGGCGCCGACCTCGGTGGGGTGAGCCGTCGCCCAGTCGCGCGTTGACATCCAGAACGAGCCCAGCACGTCGGGGTTCACCTCGGAAAAGAAATCGATGGATTTGACGCCCGAGCCCGACGCGACGAAGCGGCCGAGCAGCGGCTCGACCGGGGTGGACGCATCGATCTGTCCCGCTTTCATCAGGTCGCCCATTTGAGTCATCGGCGTTTCGTTGATCGTCACGAGAGTGACCGGCACGTTATGCATGAGCAGCCATTTGCGGAGGAACATGTCGATGATGCTGTTGAAGCCGGGCACGCCGACCTTCTTGCCCTCCAGATCCTCGGCTTTGGTCACGGTGATGCCGGGGCGCGTCAAGAGGCTGATCTTGGGATTGGACTTCTTGAGGCGCGCGGCGCCCTCGATCGCCACGAGATCGAGCCCGCCTTCGGCGCCGAGGATCAGATTGGGCAGCGTGGCATAGGCGATCTGGGCGCTGCCGCCGACCAGAATCGAGGGCACCACCGACGGCGTCGCCAGCGGGATGAAGGTCACGTCGAGACCGTGCCGGTCGAAGATGCCCGTGTCCTTAGCGACGAAGGCCGGCAAGAAATCGACCGCGAAGCCGATGCCGATCGAGAGCTTGGCTTGCGTCTGGCTCGCGGCGGGCAGCGGCGCCAACGCGCCCGACAGCGCGAAGGCCGCGAGGGCAATCATGAGCCGGTTCTTCACCATCGACGCGAGCCTCCCCCATTCGAGCCCGGCCGGCGGATTTTTGGGATCGGCGGCCGGGCAGCGTTGTTGCGAAAGCCCTATCACAGGGCGAGCGCCGCCGCCAGAACTGTCAGGGGAAAGGGGACGCGAGGCTCAGCGCGCGAGGCGCGCCTGGAGACGGACCCGGCTGTGCGCCTCGTCAGCGAGTCGGACGAGCGGGCTGCCGACCATTCAATCGGGGCGTGCGCCCTCGGGAGAGCGTTTGAACGAGGGCTGCTGGAGCCGCGCCTCAGCGGTCAGAAGCAGCTCTCTTCCAGCCGACGGTCATTCGGCGTCTTCGTCCTCTTCCTCTTCCGCCTCGTGATGCTCGATATGAAGCTTGCTCGCGCTCTCGGCGTGCTCGGAAGCGTGGCTGTGGTGGCCATGCGCAAGATGGGCATGGTGAGCCGCCATTTCCGGGTCATCATCGCGGTGGCGACGGGCGGCTTGGCGATGATGCTCCGCCGCCTTCTCGTGATGCTGAGCGGCGAGATCGTGATGCTCGGCGATCTTTTCTGCAGCTGTCATTTTAGCTCCTCGTCAAAAAATACGGACCGCACATCCGCATCCAAGGCCTTACGACAAGCATGTTGCCGGCGTGTTACCGGTTTCGTGAAGAATGCGTGATAACGCCCTATAAAATCACCACAAAACTGTCACAAGATTTATCTAGACTTAATCAAGTTGCGGTTGGTAGCTGTAGAATTGATGAGCCTATGCCGCTTGATCAATCGGCTGATCCTCGCCCCCTCCTCGATCGCTTCCCTGCCATTTTCTTTCCCATTTCGAATTTTCATCGCCGAGGCGCCCCCGCGCGGCAGCCTTGGCGCGTGCCTATTCCGCGTAACATCAGCAAAAGGAGCGTGCCTTTGGGTAAGCACTTGAACCGGAAGAAGCGCCGCAATCTTCGTCAGGTCGAAACCGCAGAGATCATCGAGTTTCGGGGCTCCAAGTCGGAAACCCCACGATCCTTTCCTCCGATCAAGCCTCTCAATGCGACGCAGGTCGATTATCTCGCCGCCCTTCGATCCTGCCGCCAGATCGTCGTCCTGGGGCCGGCGGGCACGGGAAAGACCTGGATTGCCGCGACCCATGCCGCTGACCTTTACCGGAACCAGCAAATCGCGAAGATCATTATCACGCGTCCGAACGTGCCGTGCGGGCGGTCGCTCGGATTTTTTCCCGGTTCGTTACGCGACAAGTTTGCGCCCTGGGCCGCGCCGATCATCGAAGCCATCAAGGAAAGAATCGGCAATTCGGCCTATGAGATTGCACTCAAGGGCGGCGGCATCGAAATGGTGCCATTCGAGGTCATGCGCGGCCGATCATGGAAGGACGCCTTCGTGCTCCTCGACGAAGCGCAAAACACGACCCCTGCCGAAATCAAGACGTTCCTCACGCGCGTTGGCGAGGATTGCACGGTGGTCATCAACGGAGATGTCAGCCAATGCGATCTCGCCGAAGCCTCCGGCCTTCGTACCGCCCTTCACCTCATCCGGTCGCGAAAGCTGCCGGTTCCGGTTATCGAGTTCACCTTGGAGGACATCGTCCGGTCCGGCCACTGTGCCATGTGGGTACGGGCATTCGAAGAGGCGCGTGTTTGAGCTAGAGCCGTCCGAGCTCGAGCGCGCTCTTGCCATAGGCGGGCGCGGAACTCGTCGAGATAGAGCCCGCGATGGGTCGCGACCGCGATCAAGTCGCGCAACTGGCGCTGCAGCGGGTTGGCCGTGAAGATCGCGTGCCCGCCCGCGGCGGCGAACAGCGCCTGCACCGCTTCGAGCGCGGAACGGGCGATGAAAGCGGACTGGAAGCGCGCCTTGAGCTTTTCGTGCACGTCGAGCGCTCCGCCGCTCTCGAGGAGCCCGACCCAATGATCGAGTGCTTGCGTCAACAGCGCCGCGGCCGCGTCCACCTGCGCGCTGGCCTTGGCGAGGCCCAGTTGCGTGCTGCCGAAATCGCCAACCGGCAGGCCGCGGCCGCCGCGCTCTTTGGTGTGGCGCAGATAGGTCGCGAGAAACCCCTCGGCGATGCCGACGGCCAGCGCGGCAAAGCCCAAGGCGGCGACCGAGGCGCGCGGCGTGCGGAACACGGCGGCGCGATTGATCAGCGTGCCCGGGCCGGTGCCGTCGTCGCTGTGGATGTGATCGCCGCAGCGATGCGCCGGCACGAGGACGTCTTCCAGCGCGAAGGCCTTGCTGCCAGTTCCGGCGAGCCCCGAGACATGCCAATTGTCGATCACCGTGACGGCTTCGCGCGGCACCAGGAAATCGTAATAGACCGGGGCCTTGCCGTCCTCTTCGAGAAATCCGCCGCAAATGAGCCATTGGGCATGGTCGATCCCGCTGGCGAAGCCGAAGCGTCCCGACAGCACCACGCTCGCGCCGGCCCGCTTCGCCTTGCCCGAGGGCGCGACGCTCGCCGCGATGCGCGTCTCAGGATCGCGGCCCCAGATTTCTTCCTGCGCCTCGAGCGGAAAGGCACCCACGAGCTGGGTGTGGTCGTTCAAGACATTCGCCACCCAAGCCTGCGAGCCGCAGCCGCGCGCGAGGATGCGGTTCACGGCGCTGCAGCACGTCCCAGCCATACTCATAGCCGCCATAACGGGCGGGCCGGCAAATCTGCAAGAGGCCGCTCCGCTGCAACTCGGCGATGGTCTCGGGCGGACAGGCGCGCAATGCCTCGCAGCGCTCGGCCCGCGCGGCCAGGACGGGCACGAACGCCTCGGCGCGGCGGTAGAGTTCCTCGGGGCTCGGCCTGTCGGCGGGCTGTGTCATGCCGCCATCATCCCGTTTCCGCCGCCTCTGGCAAGCTTTGCGACCGGGCGGGCTACGCCTGTTTTTTAGGCAGCGACCGGCATGAAATTCCGGCGCGGCCTTTCTATCGGCAAAGATAATGCCGGTATATCAATCGTTTAGTTGCGGAGCGGCGAGACTGGCGCGGGCTTTGCTAATGCACCAACGACAAGGAGCGCTGCCCGTGGATGATCGCGAACTCTGCGCATCGCCGACCGAGTGCGCGTTCGACGAGACCGGCTTGCCCGGCGAATGTCTGCCGCATTACCAGCTTGTCCGGCGCTGGCTCGAGGAGACGCCGCGCGACGTGATCGAGATGAAGCGGCGCGAGGCCGAATTGCTGTTCCGCCGCATCGGCATCACCTTCGCGGTTTACGCCGAAGGCGGCAATCCCGAGCGCCTGATACCGTTCGACATCATCCCGCGCGTCCTCGCCCCGGCGGAATGGGCGCTCCTGTCGCGCGGCCTGACGCAGCGGGTCAAGGCGCTCAACGCCTTCGTCCGCGACGTCTATCACGAGCGCGAAATATTGCTGGCGGGCAAGATGCCGCCCGCGCTGGTGCTCCACAATGACGGGTTCCGGCCCGAGATGCAGGGGTTCGATCCGCCGCTCGATGTCTATATCCATGTCTCGGGCATCGACATGGTGCGGGTAGGACCGACCGAGTTTTACGTGCTCGAGGATAATTGCCGCACGCCGTCGGGGGTCTCGTACATGCTCGAGAACCGCGAGGCGATGATGCGGCTCTTTCCCGATCTTTATTCGCGCCACCGCATCGCGCCGGTGTCGCATTACCCGGAAGAGCTGCACGAAATGCTGCGCAGCGTCGCGCCGGCGAATTGCGCGGGCGAGCCCACCATCGTGCTGTTGACGCCGGGGGCCAGCAACAGCGCCTATTACGAGCATTCCTTCCTCGCCGACGAAATGGGCATCGAATTGGTCGAGGGCGCCGATCTCGTCGTCGACGACAACATCGTCTACATGCGCACGACCGAGGGCCTGCGCCGCGTCGATGTGGTCTACCGCCGGCTCGACGACGATTATCTCGACCCGCTCACTTTCCTGCCCGACACGCTGGTGGGCACACCGGGCCTCTTCAACGCCTACCGCTCCGGCAACATCGCCCTCGCCAACGCGGTCGGAGCCGGGATCGCCGACGACAAGGCGATCTATCCTTACGTGCCCGAGATGATCCGCTTCTATCTCGGCGAGGAGCCGATTCTGGCCAACGTCCCGACCTATCGCTGCTCCGAGCCGGAAGATTTATCCTACGCCCTCGATCATCTCGACGAATTGGTGGTGAAGGAGACGCGCGGCTCGGGCGGCTACGGCATGCTGGTCGGGCCGCATGCGACGAAGGCGGAACGCGCGGCGTTCGCGCTAAAGCTCCGGTCGCGCCCGCAGGATTACATCGCCCAGCCGACCTTGGCGCTCTCCACTTGTCCGACCTTCGTCGCCGAAGGCGTCGCGCCGCGCCACGTCGATTTCCGGCCCTTCGTGCTCTCGGGCAAGGAAATTCGCATCGTTCCCGGCGGCCTTACCCGCGTCGCCCTGCGCGGCGGCTCGCTCGTCGTCAATTCGAGCCAGGGCGGCGGCACCAAGGATACCTGGGTTTTGGAAAGCTTGGGCGATGCTGAGCCGGACCGCCGATAGCCTTTATTGGCTAGCCCGCTATGTCGAGCGCACCGAGAACGTCGCGCGCATCGTGCTCGTCGGCCATCGCATGGCGAGCATGGCGCGCTCCTTGGGGGCGTCGGGCGACGAGTGGCTTTCGACCCTCATCGCCACCGGCTGCGAGCGCGGGTTCTTCGAGAAATATTCCGAGCCCGGCTCAGGCGCGGTGATCGACTATCTGGTGCGCGATCTCGACAACGTCTCGAGCGTCTTCTCGTGCCTCGAGACCGCGCGGCGCAATGCGCGCGCGGTGCGCACCGCGCTGACCGCCGATATGTGGGACGCGCTCAACGAGACTTGGCTCAAGGCGCGCGATTTCGCGGCGCAGCCGATGACCCTCGACACCGCGCCCGCCTTCCTCGAATGGGTCCGCGAACGCTCGGAGCTCTTCAACGGCGCCTATGACAGCACCATGCTTCGGAACGACGCGTTCTATTTCACGCGCCTCGGCACGTTCCTCGAGCGCGCCGACAACACCGCGCGCATCCTCGACGTCAAATATTACGTCCTGCTGCCGCAGGACGAGGGCGTGGGCGGGGCGCTCGACTATTACCAGTGGCAGTCGATTCTGCGCTCGGTCTCGGCGCTCCGGGCCTATCACTGGGTCTATCACGACCGTCTCCAACCCTGGCAGATCGCCGAGCTGCTGATGCTGCGCCGCGAAATGCCGCGCTCGCTGATTTCCTGCTACGACCAGATCACGCGCTACCTCGACCTCATCGCCGAGGCCTATGGCGGCCGGCGCGGCGAATGCCACCGCCTCGCCGGCGAGGCTCATGCCCGGTTGCGCTACGGCAAGATCCAGAAGATATTCCAGTCCGGCCTTCACGAGTTCCTCACCGAGTTCATCGATCGCTCGATCCTGCTCGGCAGTGAAATCTCCAACTTTTATCTCCTGTGAACGATGCGCCTCACCGTCCGCCACCAGACCGCCTATCGCTATTCGAGGCCGGTCGCTTACGCGATCCAGACCTTGCGGCTGTCGCCGCGGCCTTACGAGGGATTCAACGTCATCCGCTGGCAAGTGAAGGGCGACGCGCGGCACGAGCTGCCGAGCTTCATCGACGGCTATGGCAATCTCGTTCACTGCCACACCGTCAACCACCCGCATGATTCCGCCACCGTGACGGTCGAAGGCGAGGTCGAGACCCGCGCCACCGACGGCATCGTGCGCGGTGCCAGCGAAACCCTGCCGCCGCTGTTCTATACCCGCGTGACCAAGCTGACGGCGGCCGACGCCGCGATCGCCGAGATGGCGCGCTCGCTCAAGGGCGGCGCCTTCGACCGGCTCAACGCGCTGATGGAAGTCGTGCGCGACCGGCTCGACTATCGCGCCGGCGTCACGCTGTCCACCACCACGGCGGCGGAAGCGCTGAAACTCGGTGCCGGAGTGTGCCAGGACCACGCGCATCTCTTCATCGCCGCCGCTCGCTCGCTCGCCATTCCGGCGCGCTATGTCGGCGGCTATCTCTGGGCCGGCGGCGACGGCGAATACGAGGCCAGCCACGCCTGGGCCGAGGCCTATGTTCAAGACCATGGTTGGGTCGGCTTCGATCCGTCGAACCGCGCCCGGCCGAACGAAGCCTATATCCGGGCCAGCGTCGGCCTCGATTACTGGTCGGCGGCGCCGGTGCGCGGGGTGCGGCGCGGCGAGGGCGAGGAATCGCTCGCCGTCAACGTCAAGGTCCGCGAGGCCGCGCAGCAGCAATGAGGAATCGCGAAGGAACGGGCGGATGACCTATTGCGTCGGGCTTTATCTCAAGGACGGGCTGGTGCTGCTCTCCGACACCCGCACCAATGCCGGCGTCGACAACATCGCGACGTTCTCGAAGATGCACATCTACGAGATAGCGGACGAGCGCTTCTTGGCGGTGATGACCGCGGGCAACCTCGCCATCACCCAGGCGGTCGTCAACATGCTGCATGAAGGGATCGACACCGGCGAGCGGATCGAGACGCTCTACACCGTGCCGAGCATGTTCCGTGCCGCGCAGCTCGTCGGCGAGGCGGTGCGCCGCGTCTACCGCACCGACGGGCCGACGCTTCAAGCGCAGGGCGTTAGCTTCGACGTTTCGGTCTTGCTGGGCGGGCAGCTCCGCGGCCGCGGCCTGCGGCTGTTCCAGGTCTATGCCGCCGGCAATTTCATCGAGGCCACGCCCGATACGCCGTTCTTGCAGATCGGCGAGACCAAATACGGCAAGCCCATTCTCGACCGCGTCCTGCAATACGACACCGACCCGCGCGACGGGGTGAAGCTCGTGCTGGTCTCGATGGACTCGACGTTGCGAAGCAACCTTACCGTCGGCATGCCGGTCGATCTCCTGGTCTACCGCCGCGACGCCCTCAAATCAGAGATCCGGCGCCGCCTCACCGAGGACGATGCTTATTTCCGCATGATCCGCGAGGGCTGGTCCGGAGCCCTTCGCGAGGCCTATCGCGCCATCCCGCGGCCGGATTGGATGGCATGACCGGCCGCGGCGGCGGAGCGCGGACTTGACCGGCGAGCGGCCAAACCCCACCTAATTCCTGGGACAAGGCCGCAAGGCTTGGCCCAAAGCTTAACGATGGGCCGCCCGCGGGGGTCCAAACCGATCGACTCGCTCGCGCTCGAGGGGTTCCGATGCCACGCTTGTCGCTGTTTCATTCGCCGTTGCTGCTGGGCTTCGACCAGTTCGAGCGCGCGCTCGACCGCGTCACCAAGGCCTCCGAGGACGGCTATCCGCCTTACAACGTCGAGCAAGTGGGCGAGAACGCGTTGCGCATCACCCTCGCGGTGGCCGGTTTCGCTAGCCCAGAGCTTTCGGTCCAGATCGAGGACAACCAGCTCGTCGTCCGCGGCCGGCAGGCCGAGGACGAGGGCCGCGTCTATCTCCATCGCGGCATCGCCGCGCGCCACTTCCAGCGCTCCTTCGTGCTGGCCGACGGCATCGAGGTGACGAGCGCGGCGCTCGACAACGGGCTTCTCAACATCGATCTGCGGCGGCGCGCCGCCGAAACCCTGGTGCGCTCGATCGAGATCGAGACGGGCTCCAACAAGACCGGCAAGCCGGCCAATGGCGAAAGGAATGGTTCATGAACGTCGCGGAAAAATCCTTCATCCTCTCGGCCGAGGATTTCGCCCTCGTCGGCATGCAGCAGCTCGCCTATATCCGCCCGACCCTCGTCAATGGCGTCACCATGATGGCGATCCACGCCGCCGACGGCACGCAGATCGGCATGGCGCCCACGCGCGACATCGCTTTCGCCGCCGTGAAGCAGCACGAGCTCGAGCCGGTAAGCTTGCACTAAATAGACTATAATAGTTAGGCCGCACTCGCAGCCGCCACAGACGCCCCGCTCCGCCTATGCTACGCGGCGTGGCTCGTCGCCCGATCGGTGAGGAGGGCGTAGATCGCGGCGGGGTCGTCGGTGCCGCGGAGCTTGGCGCAGATCGCGCGGTCGCGCAGCAGCCGGGAAATCAGCGCCAGCGCCTTCAAATGATCGGCGCCCGCGGCCGCCGGCGTCAACAGCAGAAAAATGAGATCGACCGGCTCGGAATCGATCGCCGCGAAATCGATCGGCTTTTCGAGGCGCGCGAACATCGTGAACGGCCGGGCGAGGCCGGGCACCCTGCCATGTGGAACCGCCGTGCCGCCGCCGATTCCGGTGGTGCCCAACTGCTCGCGCTCGAGCAGGGTTTCGAGCAGCTTCGCTTCGTCCGTGCCGGTCAGCGCCGCGGCGCGCCGCGCCAGCTCTTGCAGCGCCTGCCGCTTGTTGGCGACGCGCAGATTTGCAATCACGCTTGCCGGGGCGAGCAGATCGTTGATGTCCATCACGATCCCATGAAATCGGTCGAGGAAAACTTAGGAACGCCCTCCGGGCCTGTCAAGCGCGCTAGCCGCCCACGCGGCCGCTAGAAATGCAGCGCTTTTTCGCGCCGGCGCTGCACCGACGACGGGATGTTCATGGCCTCGCGGTACTTCGCGACCGTGCGCCGCGCGATGTCGACGCCGTCCCTCATCAGAATGTCGACGATGCGGTCGTCGGATAGGACGTCGCTCGTTTCGGCCTCGATCAGCGCCTTGATGCGGAAGCGGACGGTCTCCGCCGATAACGCATCGCCCCCCGTCGACGCGGCGATCGACGAGGTGAAGAAATATTTGAGCTCGAAGATGCCGCGCGGCGTCAACAAATATTTGTTGGTGGTGACGCGGCTCACCGTGCTCTCGTGCATGCCGATCGCCTGGGCGATATCGCGCAGGACCAACGGCCGCAAATGCTGCACGCCGCGTCGCAGGAAGCCGTCCTGCTGGCGCACGATTTCGCGCGACACCTTGAGGATCGTGGTCGCGCGCTGGTGCAGCGCCTTCACCAGCCAGTTCGCGGATTGATAGCGCTCGGAAAGGTAGTCCTTCGCGCCCTTGTGTCGCGCCGAGGCGCTCACTTCGGCGTAATAGCGCGTGTTGATGAGGACGCGCGGCAGCGTCTCGCTGTTGAGCTCGACGAGCCAGCCCGCGCCTTGCGGCCGCACGAACGCGTCGGGCACGATCGGCTGGGCGATCGCGCCGTCGAAGCGCAGGCCGGGCTTGGGGTCGAGCGCGCGGATCTCGGCCGCCATCTCGGCGAGATCGGCGGCATCGACCCGACACAGCTTGATGAGATTGGGCACGTCGCGGCTGGCGAGAAGCGGCAGGTTCTCGACCAGCGCTTGCATCGCCGGATCGTAGCGGTTGCGCTCTTTCAACTGGATGGCAAGGCATTCGCCGAGCGTGCGGGCGAAGATGCCGACGGGATCGAAGCGCTGAAGCTGCGCGAGCACTTTCTCGACGCGCGCCCGGTCGCAACCCATCCGCTCGGCCACCGCGTCGAGCTCGACCATGAGATAGCCGGACTCGTCGATCTCCTCGATCATTTGCGCGCCGATGACGCGGTCGCCCGGGTCTTTCACTTCCTCGGCCAATTGCGCGAGGAGATGCTCCCGGAGGGTCGTTGGCCGCGCCAGAGTCTGGTCCAGCCCGGGCAGGTCGTCGCTGTCGGGGCGCGGTCCCTTGCTGCGCCACGCATCCGGGTCGCCGCCATAATCGAGATTGCCGTCGCCGTCCGATCCGGCGACCTCGTGCCAGGCCTCGAGCGCTTCTTCGTGCGCGGTCTCGGCCGGCGTCGCGGGCTCCGGCGCCGGCGCCTCGGCGCCCGCGGCGGGCGAATCGTCGCGCTCGAGCAAGGGGTTCTGCTCGACTTCGCCCTCGACATAGGTGGCCAGCTCGAGATTCGACAGTTGCAGCAGCTTGATCGCCTGCTGCAACTGCGGCGTCATGACGAGCGCCTGACCCTGCCTGAGGTCCAGCCTTTGCGTGAGCGCCATGGGAAGCGGCTATGAACCGTGAAACCACATCATTGCAAACTTCGTACCAACTCCCTTATTTTTCGTTAAGGATGTCAATGAAAAAACGAGGGTTTGCCCAAAAAAAGGCTGTGGATAAAGCCGCTTAGACTTAGATTCCGGCCCGCCGCTACGCTGCCGGCCAAGCGGCTAGAGGCTGAAGCGCTCGCCGAGATAGACCCGGCGCACATTGGGGTCGTTGACGATGTCGCCCGGAACGCCGTCCATGAGGACCTGGCCCTCATGCAGGATATAGGCGCGATCGACGATGCCCAGCGCCTCGCGGACATTGTGGTCGGTAATGAGGACGCCGATGCGGCGATCCTTCAGATGCGCCACGAGGCCGCGGATGTCGCTGACCGCGATCGGGTCGATGCCCGCCAAGGGCTCGTCGAGCAGGATGAAATGCGGCTGGGTCGCCAGCGCGCGGGCGATCTCGACGCGCCGCCGCTCGCCGCCCGACAGCGCCATCGCCGGCGCCCGCCGCAGATGGGTGATCGAGAATTCGGCGAGCAGGCTGTCGATGGTGCTCTCGCGCACGTCCGGATTCGGCTCGGATACTTCCAGCACCGCGCGGATGTTCTGCTCGACGGTAAGGCCGCGGAAGATCGAGGCCTCTTGCGGCAGATACCCGATGCCCATGCGCGCGCGGCGGTACATCGGCAGCTCGGTGATGTCCTGGCCATCGAGCATGATGGTTCCGATATCGGCGCGGATGAGTCCCGTGATGATGTAAAAGCAAGTCGTCTTGCCCGCGCCGTTGGGCCCGAGCAGCCCGACGGCTTCGCCGCGTTGGACCGAGACATTGACCCCGCGCAAAACCGGCCGCTTCTTGAAGCTCTTGCCGAGATTGTCGGCGACGAGCCCCGAATTGCTGGCAACGAGGCGCGGCCGGCTCTCGATTGGGCCGCCGAGCGGCACGGGAATGGCAGAGGCCATGGCGTCGCGTCAGTGCTTCGCGGTGTCGGGCTGGTTCTGCGGGCGCGGAACCAGCAAGCCTTCGACGCGCGCCTTGGGGCCGGCCGGGCCCGCGGAGGGCGGCGCGACTAGAATCCGCGCGACGTTGGTGTTGGTATCGACGACGCCATATTGGCCGCGCAACTCGTTTTCTCCCCGGGTCAAGCTGACATCTCCGCTGAGCGTGGCGATGCCGGTGTCGAGATCATAGACCCCGGCATCGCCATGGGCGATCTCATCTTGCGAGGTCAGAATGACATGGCCCTGGGCGTCGACCTTGCCGATCTTGGCGGGCTGATTGGCGGGTTTCTCGATGAAGGCGGTCAGCACGTCGCCGCTCATGGATTTCATGACCGGGAGCCGCCGCAACGCGACGGCGTCGCCGCGCGCGACATCGATCTGCTTCTGGTCGTACCATTCGAAGCTGTCGCGTGCGGTGATGGTGTCTTGCGGCGTCACGATCTTCAAAGCCTTGCCGGTCAGCACCATCACGGCCTGGTCGACGTCGTAGACCGCATGATCGCCATAGGCGGTCTGGGTCGGGGTGGTCAAGACGACATTGCCGTCGGCCTCGATCCGGTAGATCTGGCTCGAGCCGTTCGCGAAAGGATCGCTCGACTCGGCCGGCGGCTTGCCGCGCAGCACCGGAGCGGCGGGTTGGGCTTGTGCCGGCTGCGTCGGGCGGTAATAGGCAAAGAGCGTGTCGGCGGTGACGGTGTCGTCGCCGCGCGTCGCCTTGGCATGGCCGCGCGCGATATAGACGCGGTTGGCTTGCTGCCATTCGATGCCGTTGTCGGCCTCGATCGCGATCGGTTTGCTGTTGTCCTGGCCGGTCAGGCCGAGCGTCCCGGTCGCGCTTGCGGGTGGCGCCGCGGTTTGGGGCTGCGCGCGCGCCGGGATCGCGGAGAAGCCGCACGCCATCGCCGTTGCGATCAGCGCGGCGGCGGCGCGCGACCTCATTCCGCGGCCTTCGGGCGCGGCAACAGAGTGAGGTTGGCCTTGCCGGTGAATAGGATGACGTCGCCGCGGTTGTACATGGTGAAGCCTTCCGCGACGATATGGCCGAAGGGGCCCTGGCCGGTGATCGGGTCGTGGCCTTCGGCCGTGCCGTTGAGGATGTCGACATGCGCGCTGTCGGTGTGGAAATCGTTGCCGCGGTCCTGGTAGAGCTCGACATTGCCGTAGAGCTCCAAGAGCTGCGGCTGCGCCTGATAGGTCCCGACGTCGCCCGTCACCTCGACCCAATTGCCGCTGGCGGTGGTCATGTCCGCCTTCGGCCCGTCCATCGAGACGATCTCGTCGGGCGGCGGGGCCTGGGTGGCGGATTCGGCGGTGACGACATAGGGCCGGTTCTCGCGGTCGATTCCGCTGTAGCGCAGATTCACCATGCGAAGCTTGCCCGCGTCGCTGATGTCGATTCGCGGCACCGCGAAATGTATCCGGTCGATGACGGCGTCGAGCTGGGGCCATGCCACGACCAGCAGCAAGAGACCCGCCGCCAGCGCCGGCAGCGCCCATCGCGCGCGCTGTACGAAACGGCTGTGGCCGCGCACGTCCCGGTTCCGCGGGCGCTGCCGCAGCGCCATGAGGGGAGCGACCGGGGGATCGAGCGATGCCTTCACGCCACACCCGCCCGCAGGCAGTCGTGGATATGAAGGATGCCGAGCGGGCGGCGCGCGGCGTCGACGGCGAAAAGGCTGGTGATCGCGTGCTGGTTCATGAGACCCAAGGCCTCGACCGCGAGCGCTTGGCTGCGGATGGTCTTGGGCCACCGGTTCATGACCTCGTCGACGGATGAGCGCAGCAGCGCATCGCCCATGTGGCGGCGCAGATCGCCGTCGGTGACGATGCCGGCCAGCGTTCCGCCCGGATCGGTGACGCCGACGCAGCCGAAACTCTTGGTCGTCATGACCAGTATCGCGTCGGCCATCCCGGTGCCGAGCGCGACCAGGGGCATGGCGTCGCCGTCATGCATGATGTCCTTGACGGTCAAGAGCTGTCGGCCGATCTCGCCGCCCGGGTGAAGGCGCTGGAAGTCGGCGGTCGAGAATCCCTTGCGCTCGAGCATCGCCACCGCGAGCGCATCGCCGAGCGCCAGCATCATCGTCGTCGAGGTCGTGGGCGCGAGCCCCATGGGACAGGCTTCGTCGCTGGCCGGCACGACCAGCGCGACGTCGGCCGCGTCGGCGAGGGCGCTGCCGCCGCGCCGCGTCATCGCGACCAGGGGAATACGGAAGCGCCGCGTATAGGCGACGATGTCGCCGAGCTCCGCGGTATCGCCGGAATTGGACAGCGCCAGCACCGCGTCGCCGCTCGCGATCATGCCAAGATCGCCGTGGCTGGCCTCGGCGGGATGGACGAATTGCGCCGGGCTTCCGGTCGAGGCGAAGGTGGCGGCGATCTTGTGCGCGACATGGCCGCTCTTGCCCATGCCGGTGACCGCGACGCGGCCCTTGACCGCGGCGAGCAGATCGACCGCCTCGCCGAACCGGCCGTCGAGCCCGTCGAGCAGCGCCGTAAGCCCGGCGATCTCGATCCTGCAGCACGCGGCGGGCAATGGCGATGGCGTTGTCGTTGGCGTCTTTCGGCATCAGCCGGCGCTATCGGTTGTTTCCGTCAAGAGGTCGCGAAACCCGGATCGCCGGTTTGCCTCATACGGCGCACCGGGGATAGGGCGGAACTATGCCGCCCTATCCCCGCCCGGTCAATGAAACGGCCAGGGGGAGGCGTTTATGCCGCAATGCAGCATCAGCCGTCAATGCTCGAAGATTTCGGCGTTTTCGAAGCCGGCAAGGTCGAGAAACGCGCGGGTTGGCAAGAAGGCAAAGCAGGCCTGGGCGAGTTGCTGCCGGCCCTCTCGGATCAAGATCTCGTCGAGCTTGGCGCGGAGCGCGTGGAGATGGAGCGACGTCCGACGCGGCATAGCGCTTCTGGTCCTCGGTCAGCGTCGGCGCGCCCCAATCCGAGGTCTGCTGTTGTTTTGACAGCTCGACGCCGATGCAGCTCGCGGCACAGATCCTTCAGCCCGTGCTTATCGGTGAAGGTGCGGGCGAGCTTCGAGGCGATCTTGGTGCAATAGACGGGTGCTGCGACCGCGCGCAGGTGATGCGCCATCATCGCGATGTCGAAACGGCCGAAATGGAAGATCTTGAGCACCTTAGGATTGACGAGGAGCGCGTTCAGGTTGGGGCTCTGATAGGCGCCGGGCGCGAACTGCACGAGGTGGCAATCGCCGTCGCCGGCCGAGAGCTGCGCCAGACAGAGCCGGTCGCGGCGCGGACTGAGCCCCATGGCTTCGGTGTCGATGGCGACGCTCGCGCCGAAATCGATGCCGGCGGGAAGATCGCCTTTATGAAGATGGATGGTCACGATCGGTGTCCCCGCGCGGTCGAATGCCCTGGTGCCCTGGAGAAAACTCGAACTTCCACGACCTTTCGATCACTAGAACCTGAATCTAGCGCGTCTACCAATTCCGCCACCAGGGCCCGGCCGGTGATTAGGCGGCGCCTCGTGTTCTGTCAATCAGGCGCCGCTCGCAACCGCGCCATCGCCGTTGTATAAATTGCGGCCATGACGCCACGGCGGATCACGGTTGTCGGCGCCTCGGGGTTCCTCGGGCGCTATATAGTGAAACGGCTCGCGGCCGATGGCGCGGTCATCGCCGCGTGCTGCCGCCATGCGCGCGAGGCGCGCTTTCTGCTCCCGATGGGCGATGTCGGCCAGATCGCCACCTTCAACGCCGACATCTCGGACGAGCGCGCGCTGGCCGCCGTGCTGGCCGGGTCGCACGCCGTGGTCAACGCGGCCGGCATTCTCTACGAGCGCGGCAGACAGACTTTCGACCTCGTGCATCACAGCGGCCCGGCGGCGTTGGCGAGGCTCGCCAGGGCGGCCGGCGCCGAGCGTTTCGTGCATGTCTCGGCGCTCGCCGCCGACCCCGGCGCGCCGTCGCTTTATGCCCGCAGCAAGGCCGCCGGCGAGGACGCGGTGCGCGCGGCATTCCCGGACGCGGTGGTGCTGCGTCCCTCGCTGATGTTCGGCCCCGAGGATGATTTCTTCAATCGCTTCGCCGCCATGGCGCGTTACCTGCCGGCGCTGCCCCTGATCGGCGGCGGCGAGACGCGGTTTCAGCCGGTCTATGTCGCCGATGTCGCCGAGGCGGTGGCGGCCGTCCTGGCGCGCGAGGACGCGCCCGGCCGGACCTACGAGTTGGGCGGTCCCGCGGTGATGACCCTAAAGCAGCTCTTCGAGCTCCTTTTGCACCGCATCGGCCGCAAGCGCTTGTTGCTGACGCTGCCCTTCGGGATGGCGAGCTTCGAGGCATTCTTCCTGGAGTGGCTGCCCAAGCCGCCCTTCACCCGCGATCAGGTTCGGATGCTGAAACGCAATTCCGTCGTGCGCCCGGAAGCACTCGGCTTCGCGGCGCTCGGGCTGGCGCCGACGGCGCTCGAACTGGTGCTGCCCTCCTATCTCGACCGCTACCGCCGCGCCGGCCGCGTGGCCGAGTTCCGCGCGGCTTAACCCGACACCGCCGGTGAAGCGGGTGCCGGCAAAAACCAACCTTCAGAACGCCGAATCCGGCTGGCCCAGGAACGCGTCCTCGTCCGCGGTCGAGGCGCGGCCGAGGGCCTGGTTGCGGTGGGGAAAGCGGCCGAAGCGCGCGACGATGTCGCGATGCCGCCGGGCATAGTCGAGAGCGCCGGCGAAGGCGGGATCGCGCGCCAGGGCGGCGTAGAGGGCGACGCTGCGCTCCTGATCCGCGAGCGTCTCGCTGTGCTCGAAGGGGAGATAGATGAATTGCCGCCAGGTCGCGGGCAGCGAGCGGTCGAAGCCGCGCGCCAGCGCCGCGCGGGCGGCATCGCGCGCCATCGCATCGCTGGCGAAGGCCGCGGCCGCGCCGCGATAGAGATTGCGCGGCAATTGGTCGAGCAGCAGGAGCAGCGCCAGGCAGGGCTCGGCCTCCAGCGCCCAATCGGCGCAAGCGCCCGATGCCGCGCGACGCTGCAACGGCAGGAAGCGCCGGCGTAATTCGTCGTCAAAGGCCGGATCGACCTTGAACCATCGGGCGTGTCGCTCGAACCGTGCGGCGGATTTCGGCGGCCCGAACCAGAAATCGACGAGCGCGGTCGCCTCGGCGCGTTCGTTGGGCGTCATCATGCCGTTTCAATAGACGACCGGGCCGGCCGAGACCAGTTTGGTCGCGGCCGTTATTCGCTTCAACTCCGCCGCTTCGCCGGCGCGGCCGCGCAAGACGATTTGCAGCGGCTCCGCTTTTGGCTACCATGACGCGAATCATGCGGCTCCTTTATCATCTCTGGCTGTCGCCGTTCTCGCGCAAGATCCGTATCGTGCTGGCCGAGAAGAATCTCGACTTCACCATGAAGGTCGAGAAGGTATGGGAGCGCCGACCGGAATTCCTCGCCCTCAATCCGGCTTGCGAGGTGCCGGTGCTGATCGAGGATGACGGCGCCGTGCTTGCCGAGGCCACGGTCATCGCCGAATATCTCGACGAGGCTTATCGCGACAAGCTGCTGATCGGCATCAATCCGCTCGACCGCGCCGAGGTCCGTCGTCTCGTCGCCTGGTTCGACGTGAAGATGAACCGCGAGGTCACCGAACATCTCATCGGCGAGAAATTCATGAAGCGGTTCCTCGGATTCGGCGCGCCCAATTCCAGCGTGATCCGCGCCGGCAAGACCAATCTCAAATATCACCTCGACTATGTCTCGTATCTGGCCGAGCGGCGGCGCTGGCTCGGCGGCGATCATTTCTCCCTGGCCGATATCACGGCGGCCGCGCATCTCTCGGCGCTCGACTATCTCGACGACGTCGCGTGGGACGCGCACGAGCCGGCCAAGGAATGGTACGCCCGCGTCAAGTCTCGGCCGAGCTTCCGTCCGATTCTCGCCGATCATATTCCCGGCGCGCCGCCGCCCAAGCATTACGCCGATCTCGATTTCTGACGGGCGCGGGCTTTCCCGCTCGTCAGGGCCGTGCCGGAGCCTTGGTTTCGAGTTGCTGCGCCGGCGGCGGCCGATCGGCAAGATGGGCAAGGTTCGCCTTGGCGGCCTGCGCTTCGCTGGAAGCCGGGGCCAGCTTGAGGATGCGCTGCCAGTCGGCCTGGGCGCCCGCGATGTCGCCCTTCAGCCGCCGGATGTTGCCGCGCTCGAGCAGGCCCGGCACGGTGTCGGGCTCGAGGATGAGCGCGCGATTGGCATCGTCGAGCGCCAAGTCGAGACTGTCGAGCTGGCGGTAGGCCGCGGCGCGGTAAACCAGCGCATCGGCGCGGTTGGGCGCGATGTCGAGGGCGCTGTTCAGATCGTCGATCGCCTCGAAGTACTTTCCGCCCATGGCATAGGCCTCGGCGCGGTCGATCAGCATGTCGGGATCCTTGGGTAGGAAGGCGAGCGCCGCGTCGAAGTCGGCCTTGGCCTCGTTCGGCTTCCCGGCGAGCAGCCAAGCCTGGCCGGCCTGGTCGAGCGTTGCGCCGCGCAGCGGCTTGTCGGCCTGCATCATGTCGCCCGCCAGGCTTTGCAGCCGGGTTGCCGCTTCGGAGTATTTCTTCAGGCCCACCAGCGCCACCGCCGCGCAATGCTCGGCCGGAAAGCCGCCGCCGCTGTCATGCCAAGCCGTGGCTTCGTCATAGGCCCGCCGCGGATCGGCATGGGCCAGCGCAAGGCACTGATCGTAGTGCTGAGGCGGTGGCAGCGGGGCCGCCAGCGGCGCCTGGGCCGCCGCCCAAGCCTGCCCGACAGCGAGGACAAGCGCGAGCGCCGCGGCGGCGATGGATCGCGCGGCGGGCCGAGCGATGCTATTCGCCCGCTTCGCGGACGACATGGCGATCGCCGATAGCCTCGGTCGCGCGCGCCAGCTCCGCGCCGTGCGAGAACATCGTCCTGACCTTTTCGAGATAGAGATAGATGACAGGGGTGATGAACAGCGTCAGCGATTGCGACACGATGAGGCCGCCCACGACGACGAGACCGAGCGGCCGCCGCAGCTCCGAGCCTTCGCCGAAGCCCACCGCGATCGGCAATCCGCCCATGATCGCCGCCATGGTCGTCATCATGATCGGGCGGAAACGCAGCATGCAGGCCTGGAAGATCGCTTCCTCGGCGGTGCTGTTGCCGTTGCGCTGTCGGTCGAGCGCGAAGTCGATCATCATGATCGCGTTCTTCTTCACGATGCCGATCAGCATGATGATGCCGATGATGGCGATGACGCTCATGTCTTGGTGGAACAGCATCAGGGTGAGCAGCGCGCCCAGCGCCGCCGCCGGCAAGCCCGAAAGGATCGTGATCGGGTGGATGAAGCTCTCGTACAGGATACCCAGCACGATATAGATCACGATGACCGCCGCCGACAGCAGCAAGCCCTGGCCCTTCAGCGCGGCCTGGAAGACCTGGGCATTGCCTTGATAGCTGGTGTTGACCGTGAGCGGCAGGTTGACCGAGCGCTCGAGCTGCGCGATCTCGTTGACCGCGGTGCCGAGCGCGACGTTCGGCGCCAAGTTGAACGAGATCGTGACCGATGGCAGCTGGCTCTGGTGGTTCACCGTCACCGGGCCGACCCCGGTCGAGATCTTGGCCACCGCGGCCAACGGCACCGGTTCGCCGGAGGCGCTTTTAAGGTAGAGTCTTCGATAAGTCGCCGGGCGATTGCTGATCGGCCTTGTCGAGCTCGAGAATGACGTAATAGCTGTCCGAGGGCTCGTAGATGGTCGAGATCTGGCGCGTGCCGAAGGCGCTGTAGAAGGTATTGCGGACCTGGTCGACCGTGATGCCGAGCTGCGCCGCCTTGTCGCGATCGACTTCGACGAGGGCAAGGCGGTTATTGAGCTGCAGGTCGGAGGTCACGTCCTGAACGCCGGGCAACTGCGCCATGCGCTGCTGCATCAGCTGCGCGTAGTGATAAAGCTCGGTCGTGTCGCCGTCCTGCAACGTGTATTGATATTGACTCTGCGACGGGCGCCCGCCGAGCTGGATGTCCTGCAGCACCTGGAAGAAGGTGTTGATGCCGGTGATCCGCGCCATCTTCGGGCGCAACTCCTGTACGATCTCGGTGGCCGAAAGCTTGCGCTCGGATCGCGGCTTTAGCTGGATGAAAAGCCTGCCGTCGTTGAGCGCCGGATTCTGGCCGCTGGTGCCGATGAAAGCGGTGACGTCGCTGATATTGGGATCGTCCTGGAGCGACCTTCGAGACGGCCAGCATGTGCTGCGCCATGCTCGCGACCGAGATATCCTGCGCGGCGACGGTCGAGCCGATCAGCACGCCGGCATCGACGGTCGGAAAGAAGCCCTTGGGGATGACGGCGAAGAGATAGCCGGAGAGGGCGAGACTGAGGATGGTGACGAAGAGGGTCGTCCGCCGCCACCGCAGCACCACCGTTAGCGACTCGCGGTAGGCGTTGAAGAGAGCGTTGAAGCCGTTCTCCGACATCCGGTAGACGAGGTTATGGTGCTCGGCGCGGTGGGGCTTGAGCAGGCGGGAGGCGAGCATCGGCGTCAGCGTCAGCGAGACGAATCCCGAGATCAGGATCGTCATGCTGATGGTCACCGCGAATTCGTGGAACACGCGGCCGACGACGCCGCCCATGAACAGCACCGGGATGAACACGGCGACGAGCGACAGGGTAATCGACAGAATGGTGAAGGCGATCTCGCGCGAGCCGCGCAAGGCCGCTTCCATCACCCGCTCGCCGCCCTCGACGTGGCGGACGATGTTCTCGAGCATCACGATGGCGTCGTCGACGACGAACCCGACCGACAAGGTGAGCGCCATCAGCGACAGATTGTCGATGCTGTAGCCCATCACCTCCATGCCGGCGAAGGTGCCGATCACCGAGATCGGCAGCGCCAGGGCCGGGATGATCGTGGCGGTGATGTTCCTGAGGAACAAGAAGATCACCAGAATCACCAGCACGGCGGTGAGCAGCAGCGTGTACTGCACGTCGCTGACCGATTGCCGGATCGAGATCGAGTGGTCGAGCAACACGTTGAGCTTGACCGAGGCCGGCAGCTCGGCCTCGAACATCGGCAGCAGCGCCTTGACCGAATCGACCACGGCGACGGTGTTGGCGTCGGGCTGGCGCTGCACGCCCAAAAGGATGCCGGGCGCGCCGTTGTACCAGCTCGCGAGCCGGTCGTTCTCGACGCTGTCGACGGCCTTCGCCACGTCCTTCAAGCGCACCGGCGCGCCGTTGCGATAGGCGACGATCAGGTTCTGATAGTGGGCGGCGTGTTCGAGCTGGTGGTTCGCCTGGATGGTGACGGCCTGGTCCGGTCCCATCAGCGTCGCCGACCGGGGTGCTCGAATTGGCGGCCGCGACCGCAGTCTGCAAGTCGTCGAGCGTCATGCCCTTCGCCGCCAACTTCTCGGGGTCGGCCTGGACGCGAACCGCGAAATGCTGCTGGCCCATGACCAGCACTTGGCTGACGCCGCTCAAGGTCGAGATGCGCTGGGCGATCAGGGTCTCGGCGTATTCATCGACGGCGGAGAGCGGCAGCGTCGAGGAGCTCAGATTGAGGAAGATCACCGGCGCGTCGGCCGGGTTTGCCTTGATGAAGCTCGGCGGCGTCGTCATCTGGATCGGCAAGCGCTTGGCCGCCGAGGTCAAGGCCGACTGCACGTCCAGGGCCGCGCCGTCGATGTTGCGGCTCAAGTCGAACTGCAAGGTGATCGAGGTGATGCCCTCGCCGCTCGACGAGATCATCTCGTTGACGCCGGCGATAGTCGAGAACTGCTTTTCGAGCGGCGTCGCGACCGAGGAGGCCATGGTCTCGGGGCTCGCGCCCGGGAGCTGGGCGTTGACGACGATGGTCGGGTAATCGACGCGCGGCACCGCCGCCACCGGCAGCAGCCGATAGCTGAAGAGACCGAAGATCACGAAAGCGAGCATCAACAACGTCGTCATCACCGGACGACGGATGCACAGCTCCGGCAGGGTCATGACGCGCCACCCGGTTTTTCCGGCTCGCCGGCGACGATCTGGACGCGGACGCCGTCGCTCAGACGAAGCTGCCCGTCGGTCACCACTTGCTCGCCGGCGCTCAGTCCCTTGCTGATGACGGCTTGGCCGGCGATTGTCCGGTCGACCGTGACGGGGCGCGTTTCCGCCGTGCCGTCGCCCTTGATGACGAAGACGTAGGTGCCGTTCTGGCCGGCCTGGACGGCGGCGGGCGGAATGACGAGGGCGTTGGGATCGACGCGGAAGCGAACCGAGACATTCACGAACTCGCCCGGCCACAGCCGCTGCTCGTCGTTGGTGAACGTCGCGCGTACATTGATCGTGCCCGAGGTCGTGTCGATGGCATTGTCGAAGAACGCGACCGTGCCTGCGACCGGCGCGCCCGAGTCGCCCTGGCCGAGAACGCTCACCGGCACCGCGCCCAGCGCCATCGCCGCGCGCAGCTCAGGAAGCTGGTCCTGCGGGAGGGCGAAGGAGACATAGATCGGCTGGATCTGATTGACCGTGGCGAGCGGCACGTCGTTGGCCTTGATGCTGTTGCCCTGCTTGATCGCGATCGCCCCGACGCGGCCGTCGATGGGCGCGACGATGGTGTAATAGGTCAGCATCACCTTGGCGTTCTCGAGCTGCGCCTGGTCTGCCTGCACGGTCGCGGCGAGGGCCTTGGCGGTCGCGCTGTCGGTATCGAATTGCTGGTGCGAGAGGAAATCCTTGCTCACGAGCGGCGTGTCGCGCTCGACGTTGCGGTTGGCGTTGCTAAGCTGCGCCTGGTCACGGGCGAGCGTCGCCGCGGCTTGATCGACTTGAGCCTGGGCGGCGCGGGCGTCGAGCTGGAAGATCACGTCGCCGGCCTTGACGAACTGGCCGTCCTGGACGAGCACCTTGTCGATCACCGCGTCGAGCCGCGATTTCACCGCCACGGACGCGATCGTTTGCACCGTGCCGATGCTGTTGAACTCAACCGGCGTCGGCTTCACCGCGACCACGGCCACCTTGACCGGGACGGCGGGCTGGGACGGCCGGGTCGGTGCTTCGTTGCGCCCCCGTTCGAACAGGCCGTTCAGCAGGCCCGCCTGGTACGTGTAACCGGCCCCGGCCAGCACCGCCAAAAAGGCGACAGCCCAAATGACACGCTTCATGAAATTCCGCTTTTCCGTTGATGTCTCGAGACGAACCTTCCCAGTGCCGCCAGCCCAGGCGGGGATCCCAGCCTAACGTTAGGCCAACCATGGCTCGGTTATCCCCGGTGCGGCATTTTATTATCCTAGCCGCCCGAGCCGAATACTTAACAGACCCGTGGAATTTGTAAATCCGCCCCGGTTCGCGCTTTGGTAACATCCCTGAAACAGGTGGGGACCGCGGGGGCGAGGGAACAAGGGCGCTGGATAGGGCGATGAGCACAAGGGCGTTATTTTGCTTTGGCCTCGGCTACAGCGCCGGTTTCCTCGCGCGCGCGCTCGCCGCCGCCGGCTGGCGCGTCGCCGGCACGACGCAACAGCCCCCGGCCGGCGACACGGAATTTCCGCTCTACGGTTTTAGCCGCGCGCATCCCTTGGACGATGCGCCTACGCGCCTCGCCGATGTCACTCATGTCTTGATCTCGGTGCCGCCGGACACGGCCGGCTGCCCCGTGCTGGATCGGCATGGCGCGGGATCTCGCCGCGCTCGGCTCGCTCGCCTGGCTCGGTTATCTCTCTTCGACGAATGTCTATGGCGATTGCGGCGGCGATTGGGTCGATGAGCGCTCGCCGCTCAAGCCGAGCGGCGAGCGCGGGCGCCGGCGCGTCGCGGCCGAGGCCGGCTGGCTCGACCTTCATCGCCGGGTCGGCCTGCCGGTGCAGCTGTTCCGGCTGGCCGGCATCTATGGACCGGGACGCAGCGCGCTCGATGCGCTCAAGGCGGGTACCGCGCGGCGCGTGGCAAAGCCCGGCCAGGTGTTCTCGCGCATCCATGTCGAGGACCTCGTCCAGACCTTGCTGGCCTCGATGGCGCGCCCCGATCCGGGCGCCGTCTACAATGTCTGCGACGACGAGCCGGCCGCGCCCGAGGAAGTCATCGCCTATGCCGCTTCGTTGCTCGGAATCGCGCCGCCGCCGCTGACGGATTTCGCCGTCGCCGATCTCTCGCCGCTGGCGCGGAGCTTCTACGCCGACAACAAGCGGGTCTCGGACCGGCGCATCAAAGACGAGCTCGGCGTGGCCTTGCGCTATCCGACCTATCGGGAAGGCTTGGCGGCGCTCAGCCGAGCAGGGCGTTGACGGTTCGCATCAAGAGGTCGAGGTCGCCGCGCCGCGACAGGCGATGGTCGCCGTCCTTGACGAGCAGCACTTGGGCGTCGCGGCTGGCGACGCGGTCGGCCAGCTCGAGGCTCGTTTGCCACGGCACGTCCGGGTCGGCCATGCCGTGGAGCAGCCGCACCGGGCAATCGAGGGCGATCGGCTCGCGCATCACCAGATGCGCGCGCGCCTCCTCGATGAGCTTGCGCGTGATCAGATAGCCGGTCTCGCTGTAGGCGGACGGTATCCGCGCCGATCCGGTAGCCATGATCTGCTCGCGCAGGTCGAACGGAAAGCGCTGCCACATGAGGTCCTCGGTGGCGTCGGGCGCCGCGGCGATCCCGACCAGGGCGGCGATCCGCTCGGGTCGCGCCAGCGCGGCCAGGATCATGAGCCAGCCGCCGATGCTCGATCCGACCAGCACGAGCTTGCCGTCGGTCAGCCGGTCGATGACCGCGATCGTGTCGCCGAGGAAGCGGCCGATCGTGGCCTCGGCGAAATCGCCCGAGGAGGCGCCATGCGCGAAATAATCGAAGCGCAGGAAAGCCTGGCCGCGCGCGCCGCAGAAGGCGTCGAGCGCCGCCGCCTTGGTCCCGGTCATGTCGGAATTGAAGCCGCCGAGGAAGACGATTCCCGGCAGCCGTCCAGTGCGGCGCCGGTAGGCGATTGTGGCGCCGTCCTCGCGTGTTAAGATGGCGGGCGGTTCACTCATTCCGACGATTTTTTCCAGGCGCATGACCCTGACCGGTGCCGACATTAACATTCCGGCGATGGAAGGCCCAGGACGCAAGCCGGCGGTGCTGCAGGTTCTGCCCCGGCTCGTCGCCGGCGGCGTCGAGCGCGGCACCGTCGATTTGGCCGCGGGGCTGGTGGCCGCCGGCTGGACCGCGATCGTCGCTTCCGAGGGCGGCCCGATGGTGCGCGAGTTGGAGCGTGCCGGCGCCAGCCACGTCGCGCTGCCGCTCGCGTCCAAGAACCCGCTCGTCATCCGCGCCAATGTCGCCCGCCTCGCGACGCTCATCGAGGGCCGCGGCGTCGATATCGTCCATGCGCGCAGCCGCGCGCCCGCCTGGAGCGCGCATTACGCCGCCTTGCGCACGGGCCGGCATTTCGTGACGACCTTTCACAGCGCCTATGGCTCGGGATCCGCCTTGAAGCACCGCTACAACGGGGTCATGGCGGCGGGCGAGCGCGTCATCGCGATTTCGAACTTTGTCGCCGGGCACGTGGCCGCGGTCTATGGCGTGCCGCAACAGCGGCTGCGGATCGTTCCGCGCGGCGTCGACCTCGCTCGCTTCGATCCGGGCCGGGTCACGCCCGAGCGCCTCATTCCGCTGATGAAGGCGTGGCGTCTGTCCGACGGCGTGCCGGTCGTGCTGCTGCCGGGCCGGCTCACGCGCTGGAAGGGCCAGCTCGTGCTGATCGAAGCCATGGCGCGATTGAACCGTCCTGAAATCCAGGCCGTCATCCTCGGCAATGGCCGCGAGCGTTATCGGCGCGAGCTCGGCCAGCGCGGTCGAGCGCTCGGGCGTCGCCGCCAATTTCCGCTTCGTCGATGACTGCGCGGATATCGCGGCGGCGTATATGCTCGCCGATGTCGTGGTGTCGGCCTCGACCGTGCCCGAGGGGTTCGGCCGCGTCATCGTCGAGGCGCAGGCGATGGGGCGGCCGGTGATCGCGACCGCGCATGGCGGCGCGCAAGAGACGGTGGTGCCGGGCGAGACCGGCTGGCTCGTTCCGCCGGGCGATAGCGCGGCGCTCGCTGCGGCGCTCGCTCAGGCCCTCGACCAGGACCGCGCCGCGCGCGCCGCCATGGCCCAGCGCGAGATCGCTTACGTGCGCGACCATTTTTCGAGCGCGTCGATGATCCGAAGCACGATCGCGGTCTATGACGAGCTGATCGAGCAACGCGCCGCGGCGACGGCGGCGGCCTGAAGCGGGGCCGTGCGGCGGCAAGACAGAATCCTCGTCATCAAGCTCGGCGCGCTCGGCGATTTCGTCCAGGCGATGGGGCCGGCCGCCGCGGTCCGCGCCCACCACGATTCGGCCGAGATCACGCTCCTCACCGCCGCGCCACTCGCCGAGCTGGCCCGCGCTTCACCCTATTTCGATCGGGTCTGGATCGACGACCGGCCGCAGGCGCTCGATCTCGCCGGCCTGATGCGATTGCGCGCCCGGCTGCGCGGCCCTGGCTTCGATCGCGTCTACGACCTGCAAACCTCGGCGCGCTCGGGCTGGTATTTCCATTTGATCGGGCCGGGCGCCAAGCCGGAATGGTCGGGCATCGCCAGGGGGGCGTCGCACCCCCACGCCAATCCGGCGCGCGACCTCATGCACACGCTCGACCGCCAAGCCGACCAGCTCCGCATGGCCGGAATCCTCGGCGTTCCGCCCCCCGACCTGTCCTGGGCCAAGGCCGACATCGCGCGGTTCGCCCTGCCGGACCGGTTCCTATTGCTGGTGCCGGGCGGTGCCCCGCATCGGCGCGAAAAGCGCTGGCCGGTCGGCAATTATGCCGCGCTCGCCCGCCTGATCGCCGACCGCGGCGTAGCGCCGGTGGTGATCGGCGGGCCTGGCGAGGCCGCCCTCGGCGCCGCGATTAAATCGGCGTGCCCCGCGGCTCATGACCTTACCGGCCAAACCAGCCTCGGCGAGCTCGTCGGGTTGAGCGCGGCCGCGTATCGCGCCGTCGGCAACGATACTGGCCCGATGCACGTGGCGGTGGCTGCCGGTTGCGCCGCGACGGTGCTCTATTCGCGCGCCTCGGACCCGGCCCGGACCCAGCCAAGGGGCCCGGCCGTCGCCGTGTTGCGGCGCGGCGATCTGGCCGATCTTCCCGTCGCCGAGGTTGCTGCCACGCTCGGCTTAAGCTAAACGCTCGACTCCCATGACTGCGGAAGACTTGGCCCACGCTCCAATCGCTGCTCCCGTCGCCATCACGTTGCCGGACGGCGCGGTGCGCCGTTTCCCCGGACCGGTGACCGGCGGCGAGATCGCGGCGGCGATCGGTCCCGGCCTCGCCAAGGCGGCGCTCGCGATCAAGGTCGACGGGCGGTCCAAGGACCTTTCGGCGCGCGATCGACCGCGACGCCAAGGTCGCGATCGTCACCCGCGACAATCCCGAGGCGCTGGAAATCATCCGCCACGACGCCGCGCATGTCATGGCCGAGGCGGTGAAGGAGCTCTATCCCGGGACCCAGGTGACCTTCGGCCCCGCGACCGAGACCGGCTTCTATTACGACTTCGCGCGCGACGACGCCGTTCACGCCCGAGGATCTCGACGCGCATCGAGGCGCGCATGCACGAGATCGTCGACCGCGACGAGACCATCGCGCGCGAGGAATGGGAGCGCGACGCGCGCGGTCGCGTTCTTCGCCGGGCTCGGCGAGAAATACAAGGCGGAGTGGATCGACGAGATCCCGAAGGGCGAGGCGATCAGCCTCTACCGCCAGGGCGAGTTCGTCGATCTCTGCCGCGGCCCGCATCTGCCCTCGACCGGCAAGCTCGGCCATGCCTTCAAGCTGACCAAGGTCGCCGGCGCCTATTGGCGGGGCGACGCGCGCAACGCCCAGCTGCAGCGCATCTACGGCACCGCCTGGGCCACCGAGAAGGAGCTGAGGCAATATCTCTTCCAGCTCGAGGAAGCCGAGAAGCGCGACCACCGCCGCATCGGGCCGCGAGCTCGACCTCTTCCATCAGCAGGAAGAGGCGGTGGGCAGCGGTGTTCTGGCATCCGAAGGGCTGGACGCTCTACCGCACCATCGAGACCTATATCCGCCGCCGGCTCGAGCGCGCCGGCTATGTCGAGGTGAAGACGCCGCAACTGCTCGACCGCTCGCTCTGGGAAGCCTCCGGCCATTGGGAGAAATTCCGCGAGCACATGTTCACCATCGAGGATGTCGGCGAGAAGCGCGTCCTCGCGGTGAAGCCGATGAACTGCCCGTGCCACGTCCAGATCTTCCGGCAGCAGCTTGCACTCCTACCGCGAGCTGCCGCTGCGCATGGCCGAGTTCGGCTCCTGCCATCGCAACGAGCCCTCGGGCGCGCTGCACGGCATCATGCGCGTGCGCGCCTTCACCCAGGACGACGCGCATATCTTCTGCACCGAGGACCAGATCACGGCGGAGAGCATCGCGTTCTGCGATCTGCTGTACAAAGCGTCTATCGCGATTTCGGCTTCAAGGATGTCAGCGTCAAATTCTCCGACCGGCCGCCGACCCGCGCCGGCTCGCGACGAGGTCTGGGACAAGGCCGAGGCGGCGCTCAAGGCGGCGATCGCGGCGGCCGGGCTTCCCTACGCGCTCAACCCGGGCGAGGGCGCGTTCTACGGGCCGAAGCTCGAATTCGTGCTGCGCGACGCCATCGGCCGCGACTGGCAGTGCGGCACGCTGCAGGTCGACTTCGTGCTGCCCGAGCGGCTCGACGCCTCCTATATCGGCGAGGACGGGCAGCGTCACCGCCCGGTCATGCTGCACCGCGCGATCCTCGGCTCGATCGAGCGCTTCATCGGCATCCTGATCGAGCAATATGCCGGGCGCTTCCCGCTCTGGCTCGCGCCGGTCCAGGCCTGGTGCTCGACCATCACCTCGGACGCCGAACGCTTATGCCGAGACCGTGCGCGCCGCGCTGCGCCGCCGCCGGCCTGCGCGTCGAGACCGATCTTTCCAACGAAAAGATCAACTACAAGGTCCGCGAGCACAGCCTGGCCAAGATCCCGGCGCTCCTCGTCGTCGGCAAGCGCGAGGCGCAGGAAGGCGACCGTCGCGCTGCGCCGGCTTGGCGGCAAAGATCAGGAAAATCTTGCGCTCGGCACGGCCATCGCTAGATTGAAGCAAGAGGCTCAAGCGCCTTCGGGCGCGCCTGCCACAACTTAAGGAGGAACCGCATCCCCCCCAGACCACCCCAGACGGCGACGCCGCCCCGCAGCGAAGGCCCGCGCGTCAATGAAGAGATTTTCTCGCAAGAGCGTTCGTCTCGTCGACGAACGCGGCCAGATGATCGGAGTCGTGCCTCGGAGCGATGCGTTGACCCGCGCGCTGGAGGCGGGCCTCGATCTCGTCGAGGTCTCCCCCGGCGCCGATCCGCCGGTCGTGCAAAATCCTCGATTTCGGGAAATTCAAATACGAGGAGCAAAAGCGCAAGAACGAGGCGCGCAAGAAGCAGAAGGTGATCGAGGTCAAGGAGATCAAGCTGCGTCCCGGCATCGACGATCACGATTACGACGTCAAGATGCGAAGCATGAAAGCCTTCATCGAGGAAGGCGACAAGGTCAAGGTCACGATGCGCTTCCGCGGCCGCGAGCTCGCTCACCAGGAACTCGGCATGAACGTGCTGATGCGGGTCAAGGACGATCTCGATCCAGTGGCGAAAATCGAGTCAGCATCCGCGCATGGAAGGCCGCCAGATGACGATGGTGATGTCGCCCAAATAGGCGGCGGCGAATCAATGACGTTTCGGGGAAAGATCGTGCCGGGCCTCGTGGTCGCGCTGATCGCCGCTGCCGCGATCTATGGCGAATGGCATGGGCTGCCGTCCCACTCCCCAAAGCCCGAGCAAGGCGCCCAAGGCAACGCCGCGAGCGCGAGCGACGCGAACCCGCCGCCGCCCGTCCAGCAAGCGCCGGCTCCGCGTCGGGCGATCTCGCGCGGAGGCATCCAGCCATCGCAGATCGAGGCCAACAGCGGCAACGACCAAAAGCAGGATGTGAACGCGGGCGGTTTGGAAGCCAAGCCACCTGCCGACTACACGCCGTGGCTTGTCGGTTTCACCGCGCTCTTGGCCGGCGCGGCGTTCTGGCAAGTAGCGATCACGCGAAACAGCGCGCAGCGGCAGTTGCGGGCTTACATTTTCGTCAAGGCGACGACGGCCGTCGTTGCGAACGGCAAGACGAGATGCGAAGCGGTGGTGAAAAACTCCGGGCAAACGCCGGCTTATTCGGTGAGAGATCGTGTCGAGGTTTGGATCGATACATACCCGGATGCGGCATCCCCGCCAGTTTTGAGCTCTGGCGATAACGAGCATCCGATCTGCATCGGCCCAACCGGAGAGGTCGTCGTCTGGAATGACGTCGATGTTTCCCCCGCCGATCTGAAGGAGATCAGGGCCGAAAGAAAGGCGGTTTGGATGATCGCCGAAGTCACCTACGTCGATACGTTCGGGAAAAAATGGAAAACCGAGGTCAAGACTTTCACGACCGGACGTGACATCGACGGGGAAGATCGGCAAATGAATACCAAGAATTATCAGGCGACCTGAATTCGCTCCATCGGATAGGCCCGTGCTCGTTCCAGGCGCCTGCGCCCTTGCCAATTTGGGTCTCGCCCGTTATAACCCGCGCCTCGATCGGACGGCTGGCCTGAGGGCATGCCTCGCCGTCCTCCATCGCAAATCCTTCCGAGAGAGGACTGAAATGCCCAAGATGAAAACGAAGAGCGGCGCCAAAAAGCGCTTCTCGCGCACCGCCACGGGCAAGATCAAGGCCGGGGTCGCGCATAAGCGCCACCGGCTCATCTCCAAGCCTCAGCAGATGAAGCGCAAGGCGCGCGGCACCGTGATCCTGCAGCCGGGCGACACCAGGCTCGTGCTCACCTACATGCCGTATTTGAGGGGGTGAGCCATGGCCCATGTCAAACGCGGCGTGACCGGGCATGCCCGTCACAAGAAGGTGCTCAATCTCGCCAAGGGCTATCGCGGCCGCGCGAAATCGAGCTTCCGCATCGCCATCGAGAAGGTCGAGAAGGGGCTGCGCTATGCCTATCGCGACCGGCGCCTGAAAAAGCGCAATTTCCGCGCGCTATGGATCCAGCGCATCAACGCCGGCGCGCGCGAGGCGGGCCTCACCTATTCGCAGCTCATCAACGGCCTGAAGCGCGCCGGGATCGAGCTTGACCGCAAGGTGCTCGCCGACCTCGCCGCGCGCGAGCCCCAAGCCTTCCAGGCGATCGTGGCCCAAGCACAAGCGGCGCTCGCCAAGGCCTAGGGCCGGCGGCGATGGATAGCCTCGACTCCATTCGCGACGATTTGCTGCGCCGGATCGCGGATTGCGACGGTCCCGAGGCGCTCGAGCAACTCCGCGTCGGCGCGTTGGGCCGCAGCGGGCAGGTCACGGCGCTGCTGAAGGGACTCGGCAGCCTCGGCCCCGACGAGCGCAAGGCGCGCGGCGCGGCGGTCAACCGTCTCCGCGACGAGATCGAAGCGGCGCTCGGCGCGGCCAAGACGAGGCTCGATCAGGCGGCGCTTCTGCGCCGGCTTGCCGAAGAGCGCATCGACGTGACGCTGCCGGTGAAGTGCGACAGCGACGGCCGCATCCATCCGATCAGCCAGACCATCGACGAGATGGTGGCGATCTTCGGCGAGATGGGCTTCACCGTCGCCGAAGGCCCGCATATCGAAGAGGATTTCTACAATTTCACCGCGCTCAACATTCCGCCCGAGCATCCGGCGCGGCAGGAGCACGATACCTTCTATCTGACCCCGCGCGCCGCCGACGGCAGCCGCAAGGTGCTGCGCACCCATACCTCGCCGGTGCAAATCCGCACCATGCTGGCGCAGAAGCCGCCGCTCCGCATCATCGTGCCCGGCCGCACCTTTCGCAGCGACCACGACGCCACCCATTCGCCGATGTTCCACCAGGTCGAAGGGCTGGTGATCGACCGGCACATCCATATGGGGCATCTGAAGGGCTGCCTCGATCGAATTCTGCCGCGCCTTCTTCGATATCGACGATCTGCCGGTGCGCTTCCGGCCGAGCTATTTCCCCTTCACCGAGCCATCCGCCGAGGTCGATATCGGCTGCTCGCGCGAGGGCGGCGGGTTGAAGATCGGCGCCGGCGCGGACTGGCTCGAAATTCTCGGCTGCGGCATGGTGCATCCGAAGGTGCTGGCGAATTGCGGCGTCGATCCGGCGGAATATCAGGGCTTCGCCTTCGGCATGGGGATCGAGCGCGTCGCCATGCTGAAATACGGCATTCCCGATCTGCGCACCTTCTACGACAGCGATCTGCGCTGGCTTCGGCATTACGGCTTCCTGGCGCTCGACCTGCCCTCGCTCGTCGACGGGCCGCGCGATGAAGACGACGCTCGGCTGGCTGAAGACGCCATCTCGAAACCGGCGCCTCGCTCGAGGAGATCGGCGCAGCGCCTTGGTGATGCGCGGGCTCGAGGTCGAATGGCATCGAGAACCGCGCCAAGGATCTGGCACCTTTCCTCGTCGCGCGCGTCGTCTCGGCCGCGCCCGCATCCCAATGCCGACAAGCTGCAGCTCTGCTGGGTCGATACCGGCACGGACGAGGTCAGGTCGTGTGCGGCGCGCCCAATGCCCGCGCCGGCATGCTCGGCGTCTTCGCGCCGCCCGGCGCGGTCATTCCACGCAGCGGCATGGTGCTGAAGGAGAGCCAGATCCGCGGCGTGCACTCGAACGGCATGCTGTGCTCGGGCTGACGAGCTCGGCCTCTCCGAGGATCGCGAAGGCATCATCGAGCTGCCGGCGGGGATGACGGTCGGCGACGGGCTTCGCCCAGGCGATGGGGCTCGACGATCCCGTCCTCGACATCAAGATGACGCCCAACCGCGCGCGATTGCCTGGGCGTGCGCGGCATCGCCCGCGATCTCGCCGCCTCCGGGCTCGGCCGGCTCGAAGCCGCTCGATACGAGCCCGGTGCCGGGGCAATTTCCCGTGCCCGATCGCGGTGCGGCTCGAAGGTCCCGACGACGCAGGCCTGTCCCGCTCTTCCTCGGCCGGCTGGTGCTGCGGCGTCGCCAACGGGCCGAGCCCGCGCTGGCTCCAGGACCGGCTCGCTGCGATCGGACTGCGGCCGATCTCGGCGCTGGTCGATGTCACCAATTTCCTGACCTTCGATCTCGACCGGCCGCTCCATGTCTTCGACGCCGACAAGCTCGACGGCAACCTCGTCGTGCGCGGCGCGCGCGCCGGGCGAGAGGCTGGCGGCGCTCAACGGCAAGACCTATGCGCTCGATGACGAGATGACGGTGATCGCCGACGACAGCGGCGTGCTCAGTCTCGGCGGCGTCATCGGCGGCGAGAGCAGCGGCTGCACCGAGGCGACGAGAAACGTCTTCATCGAGTCGGCGCTGTTCGATCCCGCGCGCACCGCCGCCACCGGCCGCAAGCTCGCGATCGAGAGCGATGCGCGCTATCGCTTCGAGCGCGGCATCGATCCGGAATTCGCCCGGCCCGGCATCGAGATCGCGACCCGGCTGATGCTCGAGCTCTGCGGCGGCGAGCCGAGTGCCATCGCATCGAGCGGCGCGGTGCCCGATTGGCGCCGCCGCATCGAGCTGGCGGGCGAGCCGGGCCGAGAGCCTGGGCGGCGTCTCGATCTGCCGGCCGCCGATCAGCGCGGCATCCTCGAGGCGCTGGGCTGCACCGTCTTCGAGGCGGCGACGTCGTCCGGGTCGAGCCGCCGTCCTGGCGCGGCGACATCGAGGGCGAGGCCGATCTGGTCGAGGAGGTGCTGCGCATTCGCGGCTACCAGGCGATCCCTTCCGTGCCGCTGCACGCGCGAGGGCGCGCTGCCCAAGCCCGCGCTCTCTCCCGCTCAGCGCCGGGTCGGCTTCGTCCGCCGCGCCCTGGCTTCGCGCGGGCTCGTCGAGGCGGTCACTTTCTCGTTCATGGCCAAGGGTCACGCCGCGCTCTTCGGCGGCGGCTCGGAAGCGCTCACCCTGGCCAATCCGATCAGCGCCGATCTCGATCAAATGCGGCCCTCGGTGCTGCCCAATCTGCTCGCCGCGGCGCAGCGCAACGCCGATCGCGGGTTTCCCAATGGCGCGCTCTACGAGATCGGGCCGCTCTACCGCGATGACACGGCCGAGGGCCAATGGCAGATGGCGACCGGCATCCGCACCGGCCGCACCGGCGTCAAGCGCTGGGACGATCCCGGCCGCGATGTCGACGCGCTCCTGGCCAAGGCCGATGCCGGCGCTGCGCTGCAAGCGGCGGGCGTGCCCGCGGACGGTCTCCAGGTCTCGGCCGATCCGCCTTCCTGGTATCACCCGGGCCGCGCCGGCACGCTGCGCCAAGGCGCCAATGCGCTGGCGCATTTCGGCGAGCTTCATCCGGGCGTGCTGGCCGCGCTGGGGGTAGCCGCTCCGGCGGTTGGCTTCGAGGTCTTTCTCGACCGGATTCCGGCGCCGCGCGCGCGCCAGGGCAAGGCGCGGCCGCTGCTTTCGCTATCGGCGTTCCAGCCGGTCGAGCGCGATTTCGCCTTCGTCGTCGCGGAATCCGTCGCCGCCGACAGCCTGCTGCGCGCGGCGCGCGGGGTCGACAAAAAGCTCGTCGCCGACGTGCGCCTCTTCGATGTTTACCGGGGTAAGGGACTGGAGGCTGGCACGAAGTCGCTCGCCATCACGGTGGTGCTCCAGCCGACCGAGGAAACCCTCACCGACGCGGCGATCGAGGCGTTCTCATCGAGGCTCGTCGCCGCGGTGGAGAAGGCGACCGGCGGAAAGTTGCGGGCGTAGCGGCTGAGATTTCCGCTGCCCGGCGGCGGGCGCCGAGGCTGCTCTCGTTATCTATGCAGCTGGTGCAGTACAGAGCGTGTTTTGCCTCCATGTTATCGGGAGTCATCATTATAGACAATCTCCCCTAAGTATATTAACGTGCGCCGTTAACGTGGTGGAAATCTATGCCGATGGGGATGGTTCTCTTACACAAGCGGACCGCGCCGCTCGTGTGGGTCACTATGTGCGACAACCCACCGGATACCGGGCATTTATACCTGAACCGCTGCCGCCCAACCCGCCTGTAAGAATAGACGCCGAAATGCAGCGGCTGCTCTCAGAGGCCGACGGCGCGCTAGGGCGCCTCGATGGCTCGATCCAGACGCTCCCAAACCCGGATTTGTTCATCTTTATGTATGTCCGTAAAGAGGCGGTTCTATCGAGCCAGATCGAAGGCACGGAAGCCTCACTGAATGACATCATCAAAGCCGAGGCCAATCTTTTCGCTCCAGAGCGGCCGAATGAGGTGCGAGAGGTCACTAACTATACCGCCGCTATGAACTATGGCTTGGAGCGCCTCCAGGATCTGCCTCTCTCGATCCGATTGATCCTGGAAATCCACGCTCGCCTTATGCAAAAAGTACGCGGAAGTCGGGCCAATCCCGGTGAACTACGAACAAGCCAGAATTGGATTGGCCCGAGAGGGTGCACGTTGGCGGAGGCTAGGTTCGTTCCGCCTCCCCATGAGGAAGCGGCGAAGGCGCTTGGCGATCTGGAGGTGTTTCTACACGGAGACGACGACATCCCGCCGCTAATTCGAATCGGATTGGCACACGCTCAATTCGAAACCATCCATCCTTTTCTCGATGGCAATGGCCGCGTCGGGCGATTGCTGATCACCTTTTTCCTCTGCAACAAAGGAATTCTTCAAAAGCCGGTTCTCTATCTGTCTGTGTACCTGAAAGCGAATCAGAGCGAGTACTACAACCGCCTTCAAGCCGTGCGGGACAAGGGCGAGTGGGAAGAGTGGCTAAAATTCTTCCTCACTGGCATCCGGGACGTTGCGCGACAGGCTACGGAAACATCGAGAAAAATTGTAGCCCTAAGAGAACAGCATCGCCAACTCATTATGGATCGTTTCGGCTCGTCTACCGGTAACGCGATGCGTGTTCTGGAATATATGTACAAGAGACCGTATCTCAACGTTAAAAACGTGGCCGAGCTCTTGGATATTAGTTACCCAAACGCCAATGGCCTCGTCGAAAAATTTGTCACCAACGAAATCCTCTTCGAGACAACGGGGCGCCGGAGAAATCGAGTTTTCTGGTATTCGCCCTATACGGAGCTGTTTTCAAATCTCGCTTAATCGGGGCCTTTTAGACGCCCGCCGCCCTCCGCCGGTTGCGCGCCTGTGCCGCGCACCTTATGTTTCATATACCCCATGACCGATCTCCGGCACATCCGAAATTTCGCGATCATCGCGCATATCGACCACGGCAAGTCGACGCTGGCCGACCGGCTGATCCAGATGTGCGGCGGGCTCGAGGCGCGCGAGATGCGCGAGCAGGTGCTCGACAGCATGGATATCGAGCGCGAGCGCGGCATCACCATCAAGGCGCAAACCGTTCGCCTCAACTACACCGCGAAGAACGGCGAGAGCTACGTGCTCAACCTCATGGACACGCCCGGCCATGTCGATTTCGCCTATGAGGTCAGCCGGTCGCTCGCCGCCTGCGAGGGCTCGCTCCTCGTCGTCGATGCCAGCCAGGGCGTCGAGGCGCAGACCCTCGCCAATGTCTATCAGGCGATCGACGCCGGCCACGAAATCGTTCCCGTCCTCAACAAGATCGACCTGCCGGCGGCCGACCCCGAGCGGGTGCGCGAGCAGATCGAGGAGGTGATCGGGCTCGACGCCTCGGGCGCTCTCGAAATCTCGGCCAAGACCGGGCTCAACATCGACCTCGTCTTGGAAGCGCTGGTCGAGCGGCTGCCGCCGCCGCAAGGCGACGCCAAGGCGCCCTTGAAGGCGCTCCTCGTCGATAGCTGGTACGATTCCTATCTCGGCGTCGTGACGTTAGTGCGGGTGAAGGACGGCGTCCTCAAGCCCGGGCTCAAGGTGCGGATGGTGGCGACCGGCGCCACCCATATGGTCGAGCGCGTCGGCGTCTTCACCCCGAAGGGCGTGGCGGTGCCCGAGCTCGGTCCCGGCGAGATCGGCTTCATCACCGCCGGCATCAAGACGGTGGCCGATTGCAAGATCGGCGACACCATCACCGAGGAGCGCCGCCCGGCGGCCGAGGCGCTGCCCGGATTCAAGCCGGTGCAGCCGGTCGTGTTCTGCGGATTGTTCCCGACCGATTCCGCCGATTACGAGCGCTTGCGCGACAGCCTCGCCAAGCTCCGGCTCAACGATGCCAGCTTCGAATACGAGCCCGAGACCTCGGTCGCGCTGGGCTTCGGCTACCGTTGCGGGTTCTTGGGGCTGCTCCATCTCGAGATCATCCAGGAGCGCCTCGAGCGCGAATTCGATCTCGACCTCATCGCCACCGCGCCCTCGGTGATCTATCGGATTCATCTCACCAACGGCACGGTGATGAACCTCCACAATCCGGTCGACATGCCCGATCCGGTGCGCATCGAGCACATCGAGGAGCCGTGGATCAAGGCGACGATCCTGGTGCCCGACACCTATCTCGGCAGCGTCCTCGCGCTGTGCGAGGAGCGGCGCGGCATCCAGAAAGAGCTCACCTATGCCGGCACGCGCGCCATGGTGGTCTATCGGCTGCCGCTCAATGAAGTCGTCTTCGACTTCTACGACCGGCTGAAATCGGTCAGCCGGGGCTATGCCAGCTTCGATTACCAGCTCGACGGCTACGAGCCCGGCGATCTCGTGCTCCTCAACATCCTCGTCAACGGCGATCCGGTCGATGCCTTGGCCATCATCGTTCACCGCAGCCAGGCCGAGCGCCGCGGCCGCGCGCTGTGCGAGCGTTTGAAGGACCTGATTCCGCGCCAGCTCTTCTTGATCGCCATTCAGGCGGCGCTGGGCGGCCGCGTCATCGCGCGCGAGACCATCAAGGCCTTGCGCAAGGACGTGCTCGCCAAATGCTATGGCGGCGACATCACGCGCAAGCGAAAGCTTCTCGAGAAGCAGAAGGAAGGCCGCAAGCGGATGCGCCAATACGGCAAGGTCGAGATCCCGCAATCGGCGTTCCTCGCCGCGCTCAAGATGGGCGACGAATAAGCCTTAGCGAAAGCGCCGCGCGCGCGTAGGGCGGCAAGCCCACAGCAAGGCGAGCCCCAGCGCGGCCAGCACCGGCGCCGCCCAGATCTCGCCGACTTTGGGCAAGCCAAAGCTCCGGCCGGTCAGGTCGAGCCACAGGAAACCCAGAGATTCGGGTAGTAAACGTCCATCAGCGCGCCACGCGAGCGCGTCCCGCGCCAGCACCGCGCCCGCGGCCAACAACAACAACCATCCGATCCACCGTCCGATCCGCATCGAGCGATCGTGCGGCGGCATCGGCCGAATGGCAATGATGACGCCCCGCTCGGTTGCGGCAGAGTCGCGGCTCGGCTAGGGTCGGCGCCCGCCCCGGCGAGGCGGCGCGTGGGGAGGGGTGGCCGAGCGGTTGAAGGCGCACGCTTGGAAAGCGTGTTTACGGGAAACCGTAACGTGGGTTCAAATCCCACTCCCTCCGCCACCTACACTCTGTCGGAATTTCTCCGTCGCCGCACGAGACCCCGAAAACCCCAGTATCTGCGCCGTTTTTTGAGAAAGCTCCGGACCGAGCGCCACGCCCGAGAGGCCAAAATTGTCTCTCTCGAGCCCACATTCTCCAAACCTCCGGACTTCGACGATTTAGTACAGAATTTATAAGCCGCTGATATTGAGCCGTTTTCGACGATGCGGGGCTCCACACTTTTCGACATTTGCGCTTGCCTGCCGAGTGATACCGGGGCCGAAATCGACGGTTGATTGCGTTGACGGATTTCATGTCTCCGGTACGGCTATTCGTCCTCAATCATCAACGTGATCCCGTCAGGCACAACTTCGTCGGGCGGTGGCGGAACTCCTCCGGCTTCCAGCTTCGCCAGGATCTCGAGATCACGTTCTGGATATGCACAGGGCCTCTTCGCGGGTCACACCGCCGCTAACGGCGCCATGAACCTTGAGGGCTGGGCAAACAGCCCGCCATTGGCTGCCTTGCCGATCAACCGTCACGTGATAGCGGATGGTCACGCGCGCGGCTCTCAGCAAAATAGCCTAACAGCACCCAAGCGCCCTCTCCGTTCTCCGAGTGCTATGGTGGAACGCGATCGTACAGGTCGTGGGCGCGCCTTAATATCTACGTTTTAAGGCGGAAGCGGATGCCCCTCTGTCATTCGATCGATCGGATTATTTTGCTAGCGCAAAATAATTGCACATTTCTCGTTCCAGCCCTTCGAGCGAGCGACACGCCTCGCTTGCGGCAGTTACCGCCGTGGCTGCCGCGGCTGCGATCTTCAATATCCTATGCTGTACCTCCATCGGTGGAATAGCCAGCTCCTCGCCGAGAAACAGCTCTTCCTTCAAGCGCTTTCTATTCGTTGTGCCTCGGCTCGATCGCTTGCATATCTCCACGAATTCGTCTGATTTCAGCAGCATTGCAAGATACGCAGAGAGTATGACGGTCTGGTCAATCCGAAACATCGGAAAATCTTGCGTGACAAGTGCCCCAGTTAGCTCATACGGAATCACGCCAAAGGCTCCATTCCTAGCATCAATGCGGCTCATAATTAAATCGTCTGCGTGGGCAAGAAATTGGGGCCGCGTCTTTATATCTTTACCGAGTATCACCGTACGCTCCACCACGCCCTTACCATAAAGTTTGACGGTGATTTGACGGTACGAAGTGTCGCCATTTACGTTTGCCTCGACACGAGTTTTCGTAAGGACACCAGCAAGTTTGACGCGTGGCCAATGTTTGGGCTGCATTGACGCTAAAGCAATGCTCAATGACGCAGCATCCTTGGCACAAGACAGCGCTCGCGTAAGATGCTGCTCAGCGGAATCGGACAGCACATTAAACGATAAGTTAGCGGAGAGCCGACGCGTAGGGTTTCTAAAGTCGAGCGAGTAGTTTGCATTCTCTATTTGCGATCTATCTATGATCCACGCTCTCTCATTAGGCGATTTGTTCCCGAACCAGGTCAACACTGGTCGTAGCTCGTCGTAGGTTAGCGGGGAGGAGACCGTGTAACGCGGATCACGCATCGCGCGACGTGTCTCCATGACGTCGTGTTGGTAGATCCACACAACGTCGGTGCTGCCAGACGTGTCTAGAAAGAGAAGGTTGGTTTGGATATCAGAGTATGGTTCGAATACTCCTTTTGGGAGACGAACAACGGTGTGGAGGCGAAACTCACTGATTAGCCGCTGTCGAATACGACGAGCTACGCCCGCGTCAGACATAACGCTTTCCGGGACGACCACTGCGGCCCGTGACGGCCGGCCGACCGCAGTCTGGTGTCGATGAAGTTTCCGCATAATGAGCTGAAGGAACAAGAGGGCTGTCTCGGCGGTCTGTAGGTCGTTTGGAAAATTATCTTGAACTCCCCGTTCCTCTTCGCCGCCGAATGGCGGGTTGGTGAGGATGACATCCACACGATCCCTCTCGCCAATCTCTGAGAGCTTGAAGCGTAGCGCATTCTCGGAATCGATTTTCGGAGCGTCGAGGCCATGCAGCAGCAAATTCATCTGGCATAGGAGGTAAGGGAGTGGCTTGGGTTCGCACCCGGATAAGGAGCGCTCTTGAAGAATCCGACGCTCGGCCACCGTCTTCACTTGTGCGGCCAGATGGTTAAACGCCTCAACGAGAAAGCCGCCGGTACCCGCAGCGGGGTCGAGAATGGTTTCCCCGAGACGCGGATCAGTGACTTCGACCATGAACCGCACGACCGACCGCGGCGTATAGAATTCCCCGGAATCACCGGCGGCATCGCGCATCTCACGCAACATGGTTTCATAGAGGGCACCGAGCGTGTGTAGCTCTTGGCTCGACGTAAAATAAATCTCAGCGACCTTGTTGATAACATCCCTGAGCAGGTAGCCGCTTTTCATGCGGTTATCGACGCCCCGGAAGACGGTTGCGACGACATCGCGCCGATCGTCGCCGTTTGAGCTGGTTAGGCTTCGCAGATAGGCGAAGAGCCCAGGACCGCGTTTGCCGTCCGGGCGCATGGCCTCATCTTGATTGATAAAAAAAAGAAGTTCATCGCCAGTGATTCCTTGCGGGTTCACCGCCCAATCGCGCCAGCGATAGGGTGCTTCGATCGCAGGGCGGAATTTGCGGCCGGCAAGCGTTGCCTCTTCTTTTCGTTGTAGCTCCAAATCGTCGAGAAATTTTAGGAACATGATCCAGGTCAGCAGTGGCAGCCGATCAAGATCGCCGTTAAGACCTTTGTCCTTGCGCATGATGTTGCGCGCGGATTTCAGCAAACTCCCAAGCGCTTGAGCCGTTGTCGGCGTAGGCATTTTTGCTAGGAAGGGCTTAGGAGGCATACAAATGTCCTTGCATCTCCGTCACGGCGGCGCGCAATTGGTCCGGTCCGCCGAAGAGTCGGATGATGTCGGCGACCTGTCCGTGCGAGGAAATTGGGGGAACTTTGAGCACGTCGGGCAACGCGAATTGAGCATCGCCGTATTCGGCGTATTTCTCAATTAGCTCTTCAAGGATACGCCGCGCTTCGGGAGTGTAACGATCAAAGAAATCCTTCCTGTCGGATCGCAGCCGTTGCGCGCGTTCGCGGCGCGTGCGCAAGGGCGCATTAAAAGCGACATGACAGATCAGATCAAACGGGTCGGCATCAGGCTGCTTGGCCGCGTCGGCCAATTCGTCGAACGCGATGCCTCGCTCCTCGAGCCGCCGCAGAATCTCGGAGCGCTTCTCGGGATCAGCCCATTGCGCGCGAAGATCTTGGAGGTCGGATAGAGCGTGCGGATGGTCTCCACGGCGTAGTCGGTATAGCGCACGACCCGTAATTGCCGCCCGGCCGGATCGAGCTCGTAAACTAGGTGGGCCGCGATTTCGACCTGGCCGCCGTCGAAATAGAATTTGCGGCGCTCGTTGCTCGCCGGCTCGACGATTTCCGGCCCGACTTGCTCTGGCTCGTGCTGTTTTTGCTCGCTTATGATCCTAGTTTCGCCTCCGTCGAGGATTTCTTCCTCGGTGATCGCGATGGGATCGCCGTCGAAATCGGGATCAGCAAAGAGCCGCGTCGCCGAGCCGGTATAGTCCAGGATGTTGAACCAGAGTTTCCCGCAATCGTCGCGGACGCGGGTGCCGCGACCGATGATCTGTTTGAACTCCGTCATCGAGCCAATGACGCGGGCGCGCACAATGTTTTTGCAAGTTGGCGCATCGACGCCCGTCGTCAGCAATTGGGAGGTCGTGAGAATGGCGGGTGTCTTGCTATCAACATCCTGGAATCTTCCCAAATGCCCGCGGCCGATGTCGCCTTCGTTGGAGGTTACGCGGCAGACATAGTCGGGGTATTGAGCCACTAGATCTGCATTGAAGTTCGATAAAGCCACGCGCATTTCGCTGGCATGTTCCTGATCGACGCAAAAGATGATGGTTTTTGCGAAGCGATCATGCTTCTTCAGGAATGCGGTCAGGTGCACGGCGATCGCTTGAGTGCGAGCGCGGAGCGCGATCACGCGCTCGAAGTCTTTCGTTTGATATTCATCATCGGGAATAGGACGACCGTAGCGATCGAGATCATCTTTGCCCGGCCTCCAGCCGGCGGCGTCCCATTCAGTGATGACGCGATGAACGCGATAGGGCGCAAGGAAGCCGTCGTCGATGCCCTGCCGCAGGCTGTACTGATAGACCGGATTGCCAAAATACCGGTAGCTATCGCGGTTGTCGTCGCGGAGCGGCGTCGCCGTCATGCCGAGCTGATAAGCCGGCTTGAAATAGTCGAGGATTTCGCGCCAAGCGCTTTCATCGCGGGCGCTACCGCGGTGACACTCATCAATGATCACGAGGTCGAAGAAATCCGACGGAAAGGCCTTGAACAGGCCCATGCGGCGCTCGTCTTCGGCGAGCGCCTGGTAGATCGCGAAATACATTTCGCGGCTCTTGACGGCCTCTCCGGATTCGATCTTGTAGCGGGCGTCGCCGAAGGCGGCGAAGATGCCGTCCTTGGGCTGGTCGATCAGAATATTCCGGTCCGCGAGGTAGAGAATGCGCGGGCGGCGGAACTCGCCGCTGCGGTTCCAGCGCGCCGACCACAGCTTCCAACAAATCTGAAAGGCAACGACTGTCTTGCCCGTGCCGGTCGCCATCGTGATCAAAACGCGGCGCTGGCCTTTGAGCAGGCTTTCGACGGCGCGATTGATGGCGATTTGTTGGTAATAGCGTTCGCCCTTTCCAACTGCGAAGTTCGAAGGCGTTAGAAGCTGCTGGGAGGCGCGCCCGTCCTCAAGGCCGCTACCGGTGCGATAGCGCTGCCATAATTCGTCCGGCGTGGGAAAGCGGTCGCTCCTGCGCTCGACCCCTGTGAAATAGTCGAATTCGACGATCTCGTGGCCATTGGTGGCAAAGGCAAATTTGAGGCCGAGCATCTCGGCATACTGCTTGGCCTGCTGTATGCCGTCGGCCGCCGTCTTGTAAGCCGCCTTGGCCTCGACCACGGCCAAAGGAAAGTCGCGCCGGTAACGCAGCAAGTAATCGGTTCGCTTCGGCGGCTTGCGAATGAAGCCCTTGCCGACCGGAACAATGCGACCGTCGGTGATGGTCCGTTGTTCGGCAATCGAGTGGGGTTCGCTGTCCCATCCGGCGGCGACGAGCCCGGGGACAACGAACTTCCGGCAGGTATCGGCTTCGCTTAGCGCCTCATTCATTGTTTTGTTCGTGCCCGCGGTCACGCATACAGGGGGTTCCCCTACGAACCGAAAGTCAGGATCGGCCAATTCAGCCCGATAATCAATGTCCACGGCTGATACGGCCTTAGCCAGCACGAGCGGGTTACCCCCGCGCCTTCTGGCGTCAAGCCAGTGGGCTTTTCTCCCAGCATTCCGTCGCGGAAATATAATGGCCCTTGACCCGCGCAAATTCAGCGCTCTTGTATTGTTCTCATGCGCCGGCCCCATTCCAGATCGGCGAGCCGATGATCGCCATGTCGGTTGAGGAAGTCGCTCGCGACATCGCCATCGCGCTCGCCGTGATCCGTCCGCCCATCCAGGTCGGGCGCGGGAGGAGGCTCCCGGCTGAGGCCGACGAGCAACGGCGCCAGGTCGCCGCGCTCATCGCCGAGCATTTCGAGCGCCGCGGGGTGCGTTGGTTCAGGCCGGCGCTTGAGAGTGGGCACAGCACTTTCTGATTCGAAAGATGCTGATGACCCGAGTTCTGGCATGGCGGCGGAAATGTTGCGCGTGGGCTCATGGCTTTCGGGGGGGGGGCAGGCAGATGCAAGACGCCACAGGCGGCGCGGACCAAACGTCGCTCTTGACCGAGGATCAGATTCAGATTGCGTTGCGCCTTGAGAGCATTTTCATGCCGCATGCGCGACGGCAGCGGGACGAAACTCATCGGAAGCAACATGGAGACGCGCGCTCGCGCGAGCCAATCCGTTTTGCCCACTACACGTCTACGGATGCGGCATTGCAAATCATAAAGAGCAAGCGAGTCTGGATGCGTAATGCAACGTGCATGTCCGACTACCGAGAGGTGCAGCACGGCTTCGACATCCTACAGCGGTACTTCGCCGACAAATCGAGAACCGACGCTTTCGTTGGAGCGCTCGACGCGTGCGTTCCGGGCGCCGCGATGGAGGCCATCAACACGTTCAATCAATGGTACACGTCGGTTGAGGCAAGCATCCGATTCCACACCTACATCGCTTCGATCTCGGAGCATCAAAGCGCCGAAGACCAGCACGGTCGTCTGTCGATGTGGCGCGCATTCGGGGGTAACACTGCGCGCGTCGCAATCGTCCTCAGCATCCCGTGGTACACGGGAGCTGCACTAGCACTAAACATCATGTTTAGCCCCGTCGCTTATTTGACGGAAAACGCAGTTCATTCAGTGATTAGCGAAGTCATCGCGAACGTCAGCGGAAATTTCGACTTCCTTCGCTCGCTCGACCGGTCGGTGGTTGTCCAGATGGTCTTCCACATGCTTTTAGCCGGCGTCACGTGTCTAAAGCACGAGGGGTTTCGGGAGGAGCTTGAGTGGCGGGTCATTTACACTCCGAAAATCCGCTCATCTCAGCTGATCGAACTTTCGACTGAAGTGATCGCGGGGGTCCCGCAACCAATCCATAAATTGCCGCTCGATGCATCGGTTTCTAGCGCTGTCGCGGGGCTCGATCTTGCACGCGTCTTCGACCGAGTGATCATCGGCCCATCACCGTATCCATGGGCAATGTATGAGGCCTTCGTGGGCGTGCTTCGTGGTATCTCAGTTCCGAAGCCGGAGGAGCGCGTCTTTGTTTCCGGTATCCCGATCCGAGGGTGAAGCTACGGCGCGCGCGAAAGCGACGCTCGGCGAAGGCGAGGTAGTTGAGGAGGAGGCCGAAATGCACGTTGTGATGGTTCATTGGCGCATCAAGCCGGACGAGGGAAGCATAAGTGCGTTCCTCAAGGATTGGCGAGAGGTGTATACCATCCCAAATCGAGCCGGGCTCATTGGAGAATTTCTTAGCGAAGCCCTACCGGCGAAGCTCTTCCCCGACACCACGTGGCACCTCGATCCAGACGGGCTTGGCGATTTCAAATCGTTCGTGAACGTGGCTCTCTGGCGCGACGCGAAGGATTTTCACGAACAAGTCGCGAAGAACTACAACGACAACAATCCAATGAGGCCCTACGAGAAATATCGCCGGCGGCGCGTCGTTGCTGAGACTGTCGCTTGGCGCATCGGTCAATTCCCCCTACCCAATGCGGACTCGCCTGGGGTCCTCTGATAATCAGGTTGCTTGATAAGTTCCGAGTGTCAAGTGAGCAAACCGTGAGGATGTCTTGGGTCGCGGCCGATAATTGCAGAACGCTCGCTTTGATGAACCGTGCTCGTATAAATGGACTCAGCCCGATCATTCCTGGGATTCGCCCAGTTCCGCTCTTTGATGCCCCCATTCGGCGGAAAATGGTTCCATCAGCACCGCCAGCGTCATCTCCGCCGGCTGCCGCCCATCGAGAATCGCTTCGACGATCTCCGGCGCGAGCAGCGTCAATCACCTGCTGGCGAAGCCCTGAGGCGCAGCCTAAGCTGCCGCTTCCCTCAATCGATCAATCGATCGACGGAGCAGGCCATGGCGATGAAGATCGACCCCCGGAACTCCGGGCTGGCAGCAGCGCCACGTCGAGCTCTACCTCAAGACTGACGGAGCCGAGGGCCACGTCCTAGATTTCAGCCGGCCCGGCGTGCCCGAGGTCAACTGTCTCCTTCTGCAAACCACCGGCCGCAAGAGCCGTACGCCGAAAATCACGCCGCTCATTTATGGCAAGGATGGAGGCGGCTTCGTGGTCGTGGCCTCAAGGGGCGGGGCGCCCAATCATCCTGCGTGGTTCCTCAACCTCCGGGACACGCCCGAGGTCCGGTTTCAGGTGGTGGACAAAAAATACCGCGGCGTGGCGCGAATCACGGCCGGCGCGGAACGCGATCGCCTATTCCGCATGATGGCGGGCCTCTTTCCATCCTATAACGAGTACCAGGCTAAGACCGCGCGCGAAATCCCGGTGGTGGTGCTGGAGCCGCAAGGGGAAGTAGCGCGGATTTAATGATCGATGCGGCCCGTTGACGACGCCGGCCGAAGTGATAATGGAAATCAATGCCCACCGAGCCGACATCTCGCACTGGAAGACCCCGGATCGTCGTAATCGTAACCGACGGCGGCGGACAACTCACTGCTGCAGTGTGGTACGAGAGCGAAACGGGACAGCGGACGCTCATCGCGAACGAGCTCGTGGATAATCTGACCGCGGCCGAGACCGCCGTGAACGCGCACGCGACACGGGCTGGGGTTTCACTGCAGGATGTGGAGCTGGTTCATCGATAGGGGCGCTCGCGGGGTACGCGTCGGCATTGTATCAGGCACGGAGGCAGGCAGGAAGTGTATGGTCTCGATCCATCCTCAAAAAAAACTGCGCATCGGCGTCGTTGTTCCCAACGTCAACACCACGCGGAGATTGACTTCAACCGCCTGGCGCCGCCGGGGTAACGCGGCGTGCGGGCGGAGGCGCGCGTCCCGTTAAAGCGGCCGGTACGGCTTTCGCAAGCCGGTCTGCTCGATAAGAGGCATGACCTCCGCGATGAACTGCCGCATCTCGTCGTGGTAATTGACCCAGGACAGCACAATGCCGTCGAGCCCGGTCTTGTTCAGCGCGATTAGCTCATCGACGATCTGCGCCGGCGTGCCGACCAGCGGATATCCGCCCCAGCCGGCCACCATCCGCAGCTTCATCTGCTCGTAGGTTTCCGGCGACATGTTCGGATCCTTGCGGCCTTGCTCCGCGATGATGGTCTCGACCGCGCCGAGATCGCCCTTCTCGTAGATGTAGTAGTGCGCGTAGTCTTTGGCCTCCTTCTCGGTCGGGCGGCAGACGACGCGGCAGCTCGTCCAGGATCTGGAACTCGCGCGCGAACTCCTCGCGTCCGAGGCGGCGTAGTTCCGCGATCGAAGCTTTGCCCTTCTCGAGATTTTCCTCGTAGAAGCCGATGAAGGCCATATCGGCATTCTTGGCCGCAAAGCGCGCGCCGATGCCTGAGCTGCCGGCGTTCATGATCGGCGGGTGAGGCCGCTGCAGCGGCTTCGGCTGGTGAAAGCCCTTTTCGATATGGAAGAATTTGCCGTCGTAGTCGAATTCCGCTTCCTCGGTCCACAATTTGCGTACCACCTCGACCCATTCATCGGCATAGGCGTAGCGCGCGTCGTGGTCCATCGTCTGGAGCCCGAACATGCGCAGCTCCTGCGAGTACCAGCCGCACACCACGTTCAAGGCGAACCGCCCGCCCGCGAGATGATCGACGGTGGTGCACTGCTTGGCCGCGACGATCGGGTGGATGGTCGGCACATGGGTGGTGCAGAAGATCGAGGCATGGTTCGTGACCGCCCCCATCCCGGCGGCCCAAGTCAGGGTCTCGTAGCAGGTGCCGTTGAAGTTGGTTTCGCCGCCGAAGCCTTTCCAGCGCGCGACCGGCACAAGAGCCTCGAAGCCCGCGCGGTCCGCGGTAGTGACGATGTCGCGGCTGTTGGGCCAGTTCATCTCGAGATGGCCCGGCGCCGTAGTCGCGGCGCAGCCATTGCTGACATTGGCGCCGAACACGCCAAGCTTCAGCCGGTTGTCGCTATAAAGCGCGTTGAGGGTGCGGCGGTCGGCGCTCATATGGTGCAACGTCCTACAATTTCAGAACGCGCTCGGTATTCTTATGCGCGATCTTCTGCTTTTCCTGGGTCGAGAGCGGAAGAGAGTCAAGCCATTCGCGGCCCAGCTTGTTGGATTCGAACGGGCAATCGACCGACACGATGAGTTTGTCGAGTGCCTGCGCTAGCCGGCGTGGGCTCTCCGTGTCGATCGGCGCGCTAGGCGGCTGATCTATGTGACATCGGAGGAGTTACCCTGCGTCGCCTGGTCACACGGCGATCGCATCAACGCCGTCCTTGCCGCCGCCGGCTACAGCTTCTCTCTGCTACTGCGCTGGCTCGAAGCGCTCTTGCGTGCCCTGTTTGCCATGCTCAATATCGCGGCTCGCCAGCCGCAAAGCGTCTAAATCAGCAGTTCTTCACGGACGACTCGTTACCCTCGATATTGCGGGGGGTCCCGAATGGATGCTGAAACACAAGCAAATCGATCGCCGCCACGCGCTAAGCGTGCTCCCAGCTCAGCCCCGCTTCCCCGACGGGGCTTTTGTTTTGAGACCTTGGCGCGCCCGGTCGCGAATTATCCGCTTGGCTTCATCCGCGGCTTGGCCTTATCTCCATTCAAGCCGTTCTTCCCCCGCCGTTGGCATAGTCACGCCATAGTCGCCGACGCGGATCGCTGATCCCTTCCGTTCTAGGCGCTCTCGAGGGCGCCGATGGGTTCTGTCGGAACTTGCCAATCAGTGATCGGCCGACCTTCGAGCAAGGCAGTGAGATCGCGGATCCATAAGCGGCGCAGGAGCACCGGCTTCACATCGGTGCTTCCGAGCATCTCCTTGTCGCGCCCTTCGATCGCCCCTTGGCCAACCTGAATGACGTAGTCCTCGATCGCAAAGCTCGTATACGGGTCCATGTCCTGAGGCAGATCCTCGAGCGTCATCTCGCCTTCGAGGATTTTCTCCGCCAAGTCCCACCGGACATTGACCTGCCGCTCCTGCTCCTCGGCGCGCACCCCTGCGTATCGCTTGGCGTCCTCGCCGTAGAGCGGCGTGTTCGTCACATCGAAGGCCACGAACTTGGCGTCGTTGATCGGCACCGACCAAGTCATCTTGGCCTCAACGATATCCCGATCGCGGAATCCCGGCATGCCCATGCGCTTCCAGAACAGCCGTGCATTGGGCATGAAGAAATGGGCCTGGTTGCGATAGTCGACCGCTTCGCGATTGAGGGTCCGGTAGCTGACGTAGCCATAGGGCGTTTCCTGAACGCTTTCCTTGCGCAAGGTGAGGCTCTGAGTGCGGCCGGTGCGTAGCGCCGTGGCGCGATGGACCCATGGCACGTGGCTGTTGTCGGTATCGAGCCGGTTCCAGAATGTGCAAGGGATCACCTCCGGCGGATCGGCGACGATCACCCCAGGTTGGTCGAAATCCGGATACTGCCGGAACATGGGCGGCTCGCCCTCGCCGAAATAGGCGAAGATCAGCCCGACATATTCGCGCACCGGATAGGTCCTGAGCTTGACCCGCGCGCAAAACGGCCGATCCTCATTGGGCTGCTCGTCGCATTGGCCAGTACCGTCAAACCGCCAGCCGTGAAAGCGGCAGCGCAGGCCATCGCCTTCGACCCAGCCTAGGGACATCAGCGCGCCGCGGTGCGGACAGCGCGCGCGCGTGATATGCGGCGTTCCGTCCTCGCCGCGATAGATCGTGAACTTCTCGCCCAAGATCTCGATCGGCTTCGCCAGCTTCGGCCGCAAATCCTGCGCCCGCATCACCGGGTGCCAGAACATGCGCAAGTAGCGTCCCGCCAGCGTCCCGGGACCCACGGCTTCGAGATCGGCATACTGCAGCGGTCGATCCAGCGCCATCCTCTCCCTCCTATGTGTCATATTTGGTTCAATCATACGCGCAATTTTCGCTCGCGACAAACGGGACCATCCTACGCCTACATTGCCTTCATCCATCAGTGTGGGCTTTCGCGCATCGACGGTGGCATTGATCGGTCTCGCCTCTAGTCCTCGGTCCGATTGCGCACGGGATCGCCCGCGCAAGCATACGGTCGCTGCCATGCTGCGGCCCGGGGCGCGCGCTCGTTACGGCTTTGATCGATCGACGCTGACGTAGCGGTCGATACCGCAACGGCGAGAGGGAAGTGCCGGCACGTCCCCCTGACGACGCCTTTGCACCAAGCCAGTGATGCGCGTAATGCCGTAATCTGTTATCGTGACAACGCGTGCCGATCGACGCGAAACGGGACATAAGATCCCGTCGCTTAAACGACAATATGCGGTGGGCGAGGAAGCGGTGCAGAAAGACGTCTGGCGGAACATGATTCGCATCGCGGTCCTCGCCGTGTTCGGCGTTGCGGCCGTGTCGCTTGCCGCCTCGGCCGAGACGCCGCTCCTGGTGGGCCGGTCGAACTCGATGGCGGATGCGGAGCTCGCGGCGCAAGTCGGCCTCGAGCTAGGGTTCTTCAAAAAGCACGGGCTCGACGTTGAGTATGTGGACTTTGCCGGCGGCAGCCGTCTGATCCAGGCGATGACCGCCGGCAGTGTCGGTCTGGGGGTCGGTGCCGCGACCGGCATGGCTCTCGTCGCTAAGGGCGCGCCCATCCTCGCCGTCTGCGAAAACACCGCGACGCTTCCCTACTTTGCGGTCGGAGTGCCGTGGGATTCGCCTGTGCATAAGCTTTCGGAGCTCAAGGGTAAGAAGATCGCCGTTTCAGAGTCTTGGCTCGCTCACCGATTGGCTGGCGCAGGAGCTCGCCCGCAAAGAAGGATGGTCCCCCGACGCGATCAGTCGCGTTGCCATTGGCGGCAGCCCTGTTGCTGTCACCGCGGCATTCCGCGCGCATCTGGTCGATGCCTATATCGGGGGCACGATAGACTTCCAGGAGATGGAGGAAAAAAAGATTGGACGAATACTCGCGCCCGTATCCACTTATATGGGCAAGGTCGCCTCGGGTGCCATTTACGCGTCCGACCAAATGATGCAGACGGATCCGGCCACGATACGCGCGTTTCTGGAGGCCTGGATTGAGACCACCGCTTATATTAGTAGTCACAAGGCCGAAACCGTAAAAATCGAGAGTACCTTCACCGGATATCCGCAGAGCTTGGTGGCGAAGGATTACGACTTTGACCAAGGGATGTTTACGACAGACTGCCGCTTCGATGCGGAGTCACTAGACGCGCTGAAGCTTTCGTTCCTCGAACTGAAGCTAGTAAGCACGCCCCCGGACATGTCGCAGCTCTATACGGCCGCGTTTCTGCCTTCACGCTGAGACCGGTTGTCGTCCAGCCGATCGAGCGAGGCATGTCTGACAGCCGCATCGGGTACGAGGTTCTCTTCTGCAGCGCTACTAAGCCGCATCTTTAGCGAGAGGCTCCGTCGGAATTTGCCAATCAGTGATTGGCCGCCCCTCGAGCAAGGCGGTGATATCGCGGATCCAAAGGCGGCGCAGGAGCACCGGCTTCACATCGGTGCTGCCGAGCATTTCCTTGTCGCGCCCCTCGATCGGCCCTTGGCCGACCTGCGTGACATAGTCTTCGATCGCAAAGCTCGTATAGGAATCCATATCCTGAGGAAGATCTTCCAACGCCATCTCGCCGGCGAGGATCTTGTCGGCTAGGTCCCAACGGATATTCACCTGCCCTTCCTGCTCCTCGGCGCGAACCGCGGCGTAGCGTTTGGCGTCCTCGCCGAACACAGGTGTATTCGTCACGTCGAAGGCGACGAACTTGGCATCATTGATCGGTACGGTCCAAGTCATCTTGACCTCGGCGATGTTCCGGTCTTCGAAGCCCGCGACGCGCGTCGGTGGCCAGAACTGTCGGGCATTGGGCATGAAGAAGTGTGCCTGGTTCCGGTAGCCGACCGCTTCGCGATTGAGGGTGCGGTAGCTGACGTAGCCATAGGGCGTTTCCTGAACGCTCTCCTTGCGCATGGTAAGGCTTTGGGTCCGGCCGGTGCGCAGCGCTGTTGCGCGATGGACCCACGGCACATGGCTGTTGTCGGTATCGAGCCGGTTCCAGAATGTGCAAGGGATCACCTCCGGGGGATCGGTGACGATCACGCCGGGCTGATCGAAATCCGGATACTGCCGGAACAGGGGAGCCTCGCCCTCGCCAAGGTAAGCGAAGATGAGACCGACATATTCGCGCGTCGGATACGTTTTCAGCTGCACACGCGCGCAAAACGGTCGGTCCTCGTTAGGCTGCTCGTCGCATTGGCCAATACCGTTAAACCGCCAGCCGTGAAAGCGGCAGCGCAGCCCGTCTCCTTCGACCCAGCCGAGCGACATTAACGCACCGCGATGCGGACAGCGTGCGCCCGTAACATGCGGCGTTCCGTCCTCGCCACGATAAATCGTGAACTTCTCGCCCAGAAACTCGATCGGTTTGGCTTGCTTCGGCCGCAAATCCTGCGCCCGCATCACCGGATGCCAGAACAAGCGCAGGTAACGCCCGCCCGGCGTCCCGGGACCTACGGCTTCGAGATCGGCATATTGCAGAGGTCGATCGAGCGCCATCCTCTTCCTCCTGATGCTGACTTTCCTCGAATTATAGTGTCGAATGGCGGTCGCGGCAAAACTTTCCGGCGCTCGAATCTGGACATCGGAAGCTTCCGCGCCATGATTGCCTAAGGCGAAACACCCGCTTCGGGCACAAACGGGCAGTGCGGCCAAGGAGGAGTTGATGGACGCGAGCGAGAGACTGAAGATCGAGCAAGAGTGTCGCGATCTAGTGACGAAGCTCAATCACTATAACGATCACCGCCGCGCCGAGGATGCGGTCACGCTCTTTGCGGATGATGGATGCTGGATCCGCCGCGGTCGACCGGTCCGCGGCACCACCGAGCTATTGGCGTCTTTCAAGCGCGGCGGCACCCAGGTCAATCGCCATATCGGAACGGGGACGCTCATCACGGTTCAAGACGAGAACCATGCCGAAGGCGTGACCTACTACATGGCGCTACACCATGATCCGGGCACGCCCAATCCGACGCTGCCGCTTCCCTTCGAGCCGCCGACCACCATGGGCGAATGGCACGACAAATTCGTCCGCACGCCGCAGGGCTGGCGCTTCGCCGAGCGAGAAACGTTGCGCGTCTTCGCGGGCGGCTCCGAGTAAGAGGCGCGGCGGCGCGGCTCGAGTAGCGTTATCGCCGCATCCGCACGCGGCCGGTCGAGCGGCCGTCCGGCGTCCGGCCGATGAAGCCTTGGAGGAAATCGAGGTCGATAATGACCGCGCCACCCTTCATGTCGAGATCGTGGTTGCGCTCGTTCTCGGGCGAGTTGTCGTAGATTTTCTGCCGCTCCTTGGGATCGGTCGTGATGCGGGCGCGGCCTTGAAAATGGAACATGCCGCCGCCCGCAGCATTGTCGCGATACATCAGCGCGACTTTCGGGTTCTTCGCAATGGCGTCGGTCAAGCCGCCATCGGCCTTGCGAAGCCAGATCGCGAGCTGATCGTCACTATGGGCGTGGGTCGAACCGCGAAAGCTCAATGACGGCTGCTCGGTTTCGTCGACATAGGCGAGGATCATCGGCGACTTATTCGCCGTCGCGCCGTTAATAACCGCCTTCATTTCCGGCGAGAGCTTGATGCCCATTTGCTCGACCGCCGGCCGCCCTAACGCCTGATCCTGTAAGAGCGCGATGCGACCGCCCTTGAAGTGACAGCGCAAGGTCGAGCCGACTGCGCCTGGCTCCGGAACCGCGAGCACTTCAATGACGTCGCCATCGACCTTGGGCTCGGACCAGTCGCCTTTTTGGTAGAAGGTGAAAGCGGTCGGCCCTGCCAAGTATTTCATGGCGGCGTCTCGACCCGTCACCGTGCCTCGCGACGATGTATAGGTCAGATCCCTCGGTCAAGAGGTCGATACGCGGCGGAACTTTCGAGTTGCTCCGCAGCGAGCCAAGAAATTCCGTGATGATTGCGATTTTGTCCGTCATGTCAGACCATCCTTCTTCCCATCCGCTGGCGCCATTTTCGGCGTCTTGTTTGCGGATCGCAAGCCCTCGAAGAGGCGTGACGCAATGCTCCGTCTACGGGACCCGCGGCGAGGTTTGCGCTTATGCCGTAAGCCGCGGCTCTCGGTGACGCAGCTTCGGCATGACCTCGGTGGCGAAGAGGCGGAGCGAGCGTTGTGCCTGATCGAAGCGAATGCCTCCGAAGAAGAATGTGCAATCGCACTGGGTGAAGCCCATCGCATCCTGCGCACGCGACAGCACATCGACGCATTCGTCGGGCGTGCACGCGATTTGGCGCAGCTCTGCGATCATGCGTTCGGTATCCAAAAGCTCTTCCATCGCCTTCCGGCGGCTTTCGGCGATGAGGCCGCTGGCCGTCCGTCCCACACGCTCGTTGGTGTGCGTGGTCGCCTCGATGTAGCGGCGCCAAGCATTGCGGGCGATCTCGCGCGCCTCTTGCTTGCTCTCGGCCAGAACGCAGTGATAGTGCGCGGCCAGACTCCATTTGCCTTTGGGATGGCCCGCTTTGTCCCAAGCCTCGCGATAGATGCGGTTGAGGCCAACGAGGTTTTGCACGCTGTGATATGCAACCGTCAGGACGTTGAAGCCCTTTTCGCCGGCCCAGGCGAAGCTCGAGGGCGTGCGGGTGCAGGATACCCAGATCGGGGGATGCGGCTGCTGCTCGGGCTTGGGCCACACTTCCAGATTTTCGTATTGGTAGAACCGGCCCGTATGGTTGAAGGGCTCACCGCTCCAGGCCTTTAAGATAACGTCGAGCTGCTCTCGCATGCGCTCGTTGCTGTCCTCGCGCGGCACATGCAATCGTTCGTAATCGAACTCGACGAAGCCGCGGCCGATGCCGAACTCGACCCGCCCGTTCGACATCAAATCGACCATGGCGAGCTGTTCGGCGATCTCGATCGGGCTATGGAGCGGCAGCACGACGATCGAGGTGCCGAGCCGCACGCGCTGGGTACGCTGCGAGAGAGCCGCGAGAATGGTCGGCGGCGACGGGATGATGCCGCCATACGCATCGAAATGATGCTCGTTCGCCCAAAGCGAATCGAAACCGAGCGCCTCGCTTTCGCTCAAGAGCTCGAGCCAGCGGCGCATCAACAACCCGACACTGCCGTTGACGTCCGAAAAAAAGGTCGGCAAGCAGAAATGCCCGAACTTCATGGCTACGCTCCTCCAACTCCCCCGACGTGAATGACGTTCTACCCGCTTCCGGGTACAAGAGGAATGAACTTGCTCGCATCAGCGGTATCGCACCGGGTGCAGGGCTTTGCGGTTGAGATGAGCAGCGTTCTCCTACCCTTGCCTTGACCTCCCCGCCGCAAACGTCGAAGCTCTGCCGGCGAGGAGGACCAAATGCCAGAAATCATTCCACTTTCTTCCGCCGAGACCGCCGAATTTCGCGCCGCGCTCGCGGCCGCCAACATGGCCGCCTTTTGGGAAAATGTGGAGCGGGTGGAACGCCCGCACGGGCCAGAGCCGGCGCAGCTCTGGCGCTGGGAACAGATGGAGCCGCTCGTCACCGCAGCGGTGCGCGCGACCACTATCGAGAACGCCGACCGCAGGGTGCTCTCACTGCGTAAGTCCGCGACCAACGCGCCGGCGCATAGCCTCACTACCAATCTGGTGGCGGCGCTGCAGATCCTCTTGCCCGGCGAGCACGCGCCGCCACATCGCCACACGATGGGCGCGCTGCGATTCGTGATGGAAGGTGATGGCGCCGACACGGTGGTCGACGGCAAGGCCTGCCCGATGGAGCCAGGCGACATGATCATCACCCCTGGCTGGACCTGGCATGAGCATGTCCACCACGGCACCAAGCGCATGGTCTGGTTCGACGGGCTCGATGTGCCACTTCATGTGCATCTCGGGGATGTTCGCTTCGAGCCCGGCCCGAAGCACGACGTGCCGCCGCAATTGCCGGACGCGGCGTTCCTGGCAGCGGGGCTGGTGCCGCAAAATGTCGGCCGAACCCAAAGCTTCTCACCGCTCTTTCGCTATCCCTGGACAACCGCAAAGGCGGCGTTAGCCGCGACGCCCAAGGCAAAGGACGGCTCGCGCACGCTTCGCTACACAAATCCGCTCACCGGCGGGCCGGCGATGGATTTGATCGACTGCTTCCTTGTGGGCCTGGAGCCGGGACAAGCCACGGCCACGACACGCTCCTCGGCGAGCGCAATCGCGGTCGTCGCGGAAGGCAGCGGCACCAGCACCATCGGCGATAAGAAGTATGCCTGGGCGAAGAACAGCATCTTCACCATCCCGCTCGGCAACTGGACCAGCCATCAGGCCGACGAGCCGTCAACCCTCTTCCTCATGACCGACCGCGACGTACTGGCACGCTTGGGCTTGCTGCGCGACGAGGTCCGGCCATGATCTCGCCGTTCAAAGCTCGCCACGCTTTCGAGCGGTGGCAGCCCGCCCTATGTCGCGTTGGTGTTAGGCGAGCAAGCTTTGGGACTTGACTTCGCACTCCAACGATGGGGCCGCACCGGCGCCAAGCGCTGGCAACTACAAGTCTCCAGCATGCTGGACCTTCTGAACGACGGGGAGTCCAACTTCGACGTGCTACAAAGCTTCGTAGATTTCGTCTCGCGCGAAGGGCTCGACAGCGAGGTCTCGCGGGGCGCGATCACACCGGTGTCGCAGCTGCGCTGCCTCGCGCCGGTGGCCGCGGCGATCTTCCCGCCGGCGCGCGCCCCTATTCAATGGCGAGAAGGCGATGGTGCTGCGCAAGCCAATTTATGGAGAACGGCTCCATCAGCAGCGCCAGCGTAATCTCCGCTGGTTGCCGCCCATCCAAAATCGCCTCAACGATCTCCGGCGCGAGCAGCGTCAGCCGAAGGATGCGACAGAGATAGGAGGTGTTGACGTTTTCGGCGTTTGCCAACTCGACAATCGATCCAAATTCGCCGCTTTCCAACAGCCGCTTCCATCGATGTGCCCGCGCGAGCGCCCTCACCATCGTATTGTCGATGCGGGAGCGTGGGGGTGCCCACGTGCCGCCATCCGGTGCGATGATGAGCTTCCGACCGCCGTGCTTGCGTAACTCCATCGGCACGCGAACGGTCAGCGTCTTCCCGTCCTTCGAGAGTCGGGGCGCTCTCCTCATGCCGCTCTCGGTTGATCGATAACGGCATTCAACTCGGCGATGAGATTGCCGAGTCCTTCGACGCGAAGGCGGATATCGATACCCGAGGGATCGACGTCAACGCGTGCGACCAGGAGCTGGACGATGCGCGCCTGCTCCGCAGGGAAGAGCTCATCCCAGACGGGATCGAGCCGCTCCAGTGCCTCACGCACTTCCGCTTCGGTGAGACCCGCTATCCCCCGCCGCGCGGACCGCCACGCGCCGACGATAATCTCGGGTGACCGCAAAAGCCCGCGAAGCTGGTCGACCACAGCGGCCTCGACCTCTGCCGCCGGCACGCGCCCGATCGGACAGGCGCCGGCGCCGCCCTTGAGCACCTTTTGGCTCACGTAATACCGATACAGGCGTCCGCCCTTGCGGGTATGCGTCGGCGACATGGCGCGGTCCCCCGGCCCGAAGATCAGCCCTTTGAGCAGCGCCGGGGTTCGGGCACGGGTGCGGGCAGAACGCCGACGCGGACTCTCGCGCAGGACCGCGTGAACCCGGTCCCAGAGATCCTGGGGGATGATAGCCTGGTGCTCTCCGGGATAGGCCGTTCCCCTGTGCACGGCATCGCCGACATAGACGCGATTGCGCAGCAGCTTGTAGAGGTAGCCCTTGTCGAAGGGCTTGCCGCGCTTGGTCCGCACGCCCTCCTCGACGAGAGCATTCGCCAGCACGGTGGCGGAGCCCAGGGCGAGGAACCGCTCGAATATCCGCCGCACCGTCGCCGCCTCGGCGGCATTCACGACCAGCTTCCGGTCCTTCACGTCATAGCCGAGGGGCACGAACCCTCCCATCCACATGCCCTTCTTGCGCGAGGCCGAGAATTTGTCGCGGATGCGCTCGCCGATTACCTCGCGCTCGAACTGCGCGAACGACAGCAGCACGTTGAGGGTCAAGCGACCCATGGAGGTCGTCGTATTGAAGGATTGCGTCACGCTTACGAAGGTGACGTTGTGCTTCTCGAAGACCTCCACCAACCTCAGAAAATCCATCATGGAGCGGCTGAGCCGGTCGATCTTGTAGACGACCACGACGTCGACGCGGGCCGCCTCGATCTCGGCCAGCAGGCGCTTCAGCGCCGGACGCTCCAGCGTGCCGCCGGAGATCCCGCCGTCGTCGTAACGGTGGGGCGCCAATACCCAGCCCTCCGACTTCTGGCTCGCGATATAGGATTCGCACGCCTCGCGCTGCGCATCCAGGCTATTGAACTCCATCTCGAGGCCTTCCTCGGTGGATTTGCGGGTGTAGACCGCGCAGCGCAGCTTGCGGAGGACGGGCTTCGTCACGGCCGGGGCCGTTGATTTTTGATCCCAAAGAAAACGAGCCCGTTCCAACGCGTGCCCGTGATGGCGCGCGCGACGGCGGAGAGCGACTTATAGGGCCGGCCCTGGTATTCGAAGCCTTCCTGGCGGACGGTCACGCAATGCTCGACGCCCTGCCATTCCCGGATCAGCCGCGTGCCGGCGATGGGCCGATCGGCTGCGGCGCGGCGTCGCGCGGCCGGGCCGCTGCCATCGAGCTGCTCGCCCAGCGCTTCGAGACGCTCGACCGTCTGGGGCTTGAGACCGCCATAGGCCAGCTCCTGGAGGCGGTAGGCCAGGCGGCTTTGAAGGAACCGCCGGTTATAGGGCGGCGGCTCGGCATCGAATAGCTCGCGCCATTGGCGCTTCAACTCCGATGTGGGGGTCCTCTCGAGCGCCGCCACGCGGGCCAGGGTCGAGTCGGTCATGCGTGTGCCCTACGCCGTTTGATTTTGGGCGCATGTCCGCTCGCTTGGGCGGGACAGTCGAGTAAATTCTCACGGTCGTGCCCGGAGAAATCGCTGGACTTCCGCGCCCGGAGCCGGATCAGGCCGTCGGCCAGAATCGCGCAAATTGCCCGGAGCCGCTCGGCCGGGGACAGGAGGCCCGGATCGATCGGATTCGGGATTTGGACGAGGGGCGGGGGTATCGGCTGGGGCTCGTCGGCACAGCGGCGGTCATGCCGCCGGTCCGGCCGCACGTTGTAGGGGTTAAGGCCGGGCGTGCCGTCAGGCGGCATCGCTCGAACCGGGAGAAGAGGGGGGCTCGGTGCCAATTGGCAGCGCGACGATCTGTTCCTCGGCATGCCGCCCCGGGTTGCGCGGGCTCGGCCGCAGATCTGCGACGCGGCGGCGCTCGACGCATCGTGGCATGAAGGCGCCCGCCCCGTTATCGGCCGAGTGTTGCATGTTGCACAACAGAACCAAGGTGTTGCACCAAATTTGAAATTCCGCACTGGTGCAAAAGCGCGGTGGGAAATCCCCGCGGGCGTTCAGGCCGAGGAAGGACCCGCGGGTCATAGGGCTTTCATCCGAGCCAGCAAGCGATCGGTCGCATGACGGAAGCGCTCGCTCGCGAGCCTTAGCTGTTCGATCTGGCGCACGCCGTGAAGCACCGTCGTATGATCGCGCCCCTCCAAATCCCGACCGATGGACGGCAGCGATTGCGAGCCTCCGCGGTGAGCCAGCCACATCGCGATCTGGCGTGGTCTTGCCACGCGGCGGCAAGGATCGCGTGCGGTTATTTCGGCAACGGGCACTCGGTAGAAATCAGAGACAATCGTCAGCGCGACCGCGATAGGTGCAGCGCGCCCCGGCACGGCCAATTGTTTCACGTGGGTCAATCCGTCCACAGGCTCACCCCTCATAAGTCGAGCCGCGCCAATCGGCACCAGTCGCTGGCCGGCAGTGACAGATGGTGACGGATGCCAGGATTATGTTCTTATGCGCGCGTGTGCGCGCGCGTAACGTACTAATCTGCGGGACTGTCACCATCTGTCACTCCCGGGTCAGGGGTTGAGACTTTCACGCCGATGCCATCGAAGCCGCGTGTCCCTCCGGCGCCACGCTTGGGGACGAAACCGCGATCCTGCAATGCTTGCGATAAATGCTTGCGGCTGCCGACATATTCGCCGCCGCGTTCGGCCCAGCGCTTCCAGCTGGCAAATAGATCGGCCACCGTGGCGTAGAAGCCGGTCTTCACGTTGCAGGCCTCGTCGATCCATTGGCCCTGAACGTCTTCGGCTTCGATGTAAACATCCGTGGCGTTGCGGACGGCTTCGGGCTGGGCGAGACCTTCACCCTGCCAGTCCAGACAACCTTCGACCATCCAAGTCAGGATGCCGGCAGCTTCCGCCCGCAGCTTTTCCGGCAGCTTCTCATCTCGGCTGTCAGGCGGGATGATCACCTCAAAGGGAACGACGTTCATCCTCCGGCGGATTGCTTCACCGACGCCACGAAGAGCAGGCCTGTGGTTGCCCGCAATTACGATCTTGAATTGAGGCAGGTACTCGAAGAAATCCCCACGCATGAACCGCGCGGCAATTTTGTCGCTGCCGGTCAGCGCGCAGATCCGGCTTTCGTTCCAGCGGCGCCCCTGCTCGGTCTCGATTGCGGTGACCAGGCGCGCGCCGAGCAGTCCGGCAAGCTCCGTAGGATGCCGATCGCCCGGACTGGCGATGAACGCCTCCATCGGGGCTGTGGTGGCGTACTCACCCAAGATGTAGGCAAGAGTGGTGATGAACACCGACTTGCCGTTCGCACCCTTGCCGAAGAGAAAAAATAGCGCGTGCTCTTCGGTGCTTCCGGTGAGGGCGTAACCGGCCATTCGCTGCAGAAAGAGCTGCAGCTGCGCGTTGTTGTTGGTCACCTGCCCGAGGAACGCCATGAACAGCGGGCAATCGGTGATCGGCTCGCCGGCGGGTCGCGACGGGCCGTAATCGCCGCTCGGTGCCACGGTCGTCGTCCTCGAGATATAATCTTCGCGTTTCGAGGCACGCCGCAAGCCGGTGCGGAGATCGAGCACGCCATCGGGCGTGCCGAGCACCCAAGGATCCGCATCCCATTGGTTGACGACGGCGGCATGCTTGCGGTCGGCTCGGGCCAGCCGCTCGACTGCCGAGACCGTCTTCGCGCTTGCAATGGCAACCGCTACCTTTGGCGGCGATGCGCTGGCGCTGATTTCTCGGCATAGGATGCGGGCTAGATCGAACACATACAGCGTGGCGTCCCTGCGCCAGCGATTACCGTCCCAGAAAAGCCAGGTTTTCCAAGCCTCGACGTAGCGCAGATTGCTTCCGTGCCGTTTCGTGAAGACGAGCGCGAGTGCCTCATCCGAATATTCCGGCGGCCGCAAATCGGCGGCCTCGAAGTCCTCAATCGTAATCGGTGCATCGCTCATGCGATCGCCAGCCCGACGACATCATTCATGTCCTTGCCACGCGTCGGGCGAGCGAGCTTCACGCGACGGCCTTCAGCGACGAAACGCTGTGCCGCGAAGTTGCAACACGCCTCACCCGCCGGATCGGCATCGACAATCAAGAAGACCGTCTGCGCAAGGGGCAGCGGCGGCAGGACCACCGATTTGACGCCACTGGTTGAACAAGGCCGCCCAGGTGGCGACGCCGGTCATCTGTTGGAACGACAGCGCCGTTTCGATGCCTTCCGCGATCGCGAGCTCGGCGCCGGCGTTGGCAAACCGGACGGCGCCGGCCATGCAATCGCCTAGCATCATCTTCGCCGGCGAGATCGGCGCTTTTGCCGCCCCGTCCTTCGCGAGATAGGTCCGATGTACGCCGCGGATCGCCCCATCCGGCGCCTGAACTGCAGCGATCATAGCCGGCCATTCTTGGCGGCTTGGGCCGTGCCACAGCGATGGCGCGAAGCGGATCGACGCGGGCGATGGCATCATGAGGCCGCGGCCGGCGAGATACTTCTCCACGCGCGTGCCTACCGCAGGCCTCGCCGCGCGCCAAATCTGGAGAGCCCGCTTTATCCGTGCTTCGCGATCGCGGCCGGACTCAGCTTTTGCCTCGGCCGCCTCTCGCCTCCGCTGCTGCCAATCGGCGGCAGGGGTTTGACCTCGGCCTTCGATTAAGCCGCGAGATCGAAGCGCCTCGAGCACATCTGAGGGGTCACAACCGGCATAGCAGCGGACCAGGAGCGTGCTGTCGCCATCCCGAAGCACCAGGCTCGGCTCGCGATCATCGTGCACCGGGCATGTCGCAGCACCGTAGCGCCCGTACCATTTGCCCCCAAGCGCTTGGGTTATGCGGCGAGCATCCATGACCTAAACCAACCGAGCGCTATGACGGACACTTCTCCCGCAGCACTTCGCCCTCCAGGATGTCCTCGTCCAGGAAATGGGACATCTCTGCAGCAAGGCATTGGCCGATCGCGCCATGGAGCGTGAGCAAGGCCAAACATGCTTGCGTGTGAGGACGTCATGCGCACGTAGAAGCTCTGCGTTCAGATCGATACCATCAGTCACGGATCGGCCGGGGTCTCGTCATTAGGTGACGAGGAACGATAGGCGTGTCTGAGCGCATCACGAAAGTGTTGCGAGCGCGCAAAACCGCTTCGAGTCGGGCCAGGGTTCTGCGTCACGCACCACGCGGAAGCAACGCTACCAATTGGTAGCGCACGGTTTCGGCGGGCTAACCGCTTCTTTTGTCTCGTTCCGGCGCACGGAGGCCGGCAGCAAAAGCCCCGAATACGACCGACCTTGCGTTGCGCACGCCCGGCTCGCGCGTTCCCAGAAGTCGCTTAACGAACGGCAAGATATCGTGCAGCTCCTCGCGCAGCATACGGGGACTAAGGCGTTCTTCCTTCTCGCCAGCAGCTTTCCAAACGGCGACGACGAACCTCTGGAAGTTCCCCTTTGAACCATGAGTAACGGCGTCTGCGCCGTGGAAATCGGCATAGGTGAACGCGCAGTAGGTTACGAGTGCGCGGCGCGCAGAGCCTTTCCATTGCACAAAGAGGTTACGCTGGCCGCCACTGTCAGGCTGTAGGGGATCGCCGCTTCCCTCCACCCAGACCAGCCTTTGCCGTGAGTCTCTGGCCGCACCTAGAAGCAGGCGGAGCCCAGACGGTGCAGTGGATGGAGACAGGCATGACGCAATGAAGGCTTTGAGCTCGTCGCGGTAGTCGCCGGCGAGAGCCTGTGTGTCAATTTCCTTTCTTAGAATGCTATCAGAGTCCTCGAGCAGCTCTGCGAGCTCCCCAGCGGCGCGCTCAATCCTTTCCAGCTCTTGGCAAAGTTCCCCGAGACGAGGTGCGCTGTCTTGCCCGCGCTTTGCTTTCTTGTAGAGATCCACACACGCCTGGACCGATTTCTCCGCGTCTGCATGGGCGTTCGTCCCACTGCCGTCGACCTGACGCTCGCCAGAGAAAGGGCCGAGAAGCAGGACCGCTTGCTCGAATGCTCTTCGATGACGCGAGGCCTCTTTTGGAACTCCCATCATCCCTATCCAGATTATCCCACACCGCGACGCTCGTTCCGAACGACAATATACGGCAGGTGAGGTAGTTCAACCGGAGGCGGAAGTATGAGGCCACCCTAAAACCGACCGCTTACGCTTGGCGGAAAGCGGACGTAGACGTCTTGCCCTGTCGAGGTCTGCTCCGCGCCCACTTTAGTCATCGGCGCCAGTGGCGTTCCTTCTCCAGAGAGGTCGTACCGTCCGGACGCGCCCTCGGCCGGGTAGGGTGGGAAGCGACCGTTGGCCGAACTGCAGGAACAGGCGGGACAGCGGGTATGCAAACACCTCCAGGGAACGCTTGGTGTCCGCCCGAAGCGGACCCTTCCTCGTCACGCTGCCGGCCGATCTTCCCACGTCGGTCGAACGTGGGCTGCGGGATGAGGGGGGAGGCGCACCAACGGTCAGCGCGTCGTTGCGGGCTTCCCATCAACGGTGCCCGCGGAGCGCGAAAAGGCCATTGACCGGCGGCGGGGTTCGGGCGAATTCTCCGAACGCGGCGCACCGATCGCCGCGCGGAGCTGGAGTTTCCCGTGCCCAAAGCCGAGTCGACGAGCGTCCTTGCGAGGGAGACCTACACACCCGAGGTCAACCCGCACGCTGAATTCCTCGAAATCTGCAACGACTTCACCGAGCCACGGGAGATCGTCCGCGAGGCGATCAGCAACGGGTTCGATGCCGGGGCAAGGAACATCGAGATCGCAGCCTACGTCGAACAGAACGACCGGCAGGGACGAACTGGTGCTGCGGTTCAAGGACGACGGCCACGGGATGGACGCAACCGGGCTGAAGTCGTTCTTCAGCCTCGCCATGACGACGCGCATGGTGAGGGACGAGCTCGGCTTCAAGTCGTCGGGCGCGATCGGCGAAAAGGGGCACGGCACGAAGATCTACTTCAACAGCCGTCGGATCGAGGTCCAGTCGGTCAAGGACGGCGTCCTGATCGAGGCGGTGATGGACGACCCGCGCACGAAGCTGCAACGCGGAACTATGCCCGTTGTGGAGTTCTCGTCACGAAGCGTCGGCCTCCCCAACGGCACGACGGTCACCGTCCGCGGCTACAACGACAACGCGCAGGGCGGATTCGGCCATCATGCGCTGAAGGACTACATCCTTTGGTCCACGAAGTTCGGCTCCTGCGAGCTTCTCGTCGGACGGGCCGGGTTTAAGGACGTGGTGCTCACGCTCTCCGGGCTCGGCCGGAAGGAATCCGATCCCGAGCGGGTCTCCTTCGGCCATCCGTTCCCGCAGGACAACACGAACGTCGCGTCCTTGAGACAGGCCGACAAGGTTAGTCCGCTCGACTACTACGTCGCGCGGTGGGTCTTCGCCGACGTCCTGATCGACGGCAAGCCCGGATCGACGATCGACGTCGTGTTCTCCCTCGAAGGCGACCAGGCCAAACGGAGCATCAATCCGATGCTCCATGTGAAGTGGAGGGACTGGCGGGAAGGCGAGTACAACGTCGAGGATCGCTACGGTCTCTGGCTGTGCAAGGACTTCATCCCGGTCGCGAGAAAGAACAACTGGGTGGCGGAACGGAGCGAGTGGACGAAGTACCACGCGTTTGTCAACTGCCAGGACCTGCGGCTGACGGCAAACCGCAGCAACATCGACAACACGCCAGGCGCGGATCTGGCCGCCATCCAGAAGACCGTCGAACGCGTGTTCAAGGAGCGCATAACGGGCGACCCGAAATTCCAGAAATACCAGGAAGAACTGGAGAAGCAGCAGCAATACAGAAACGCCCAGGCCGAAGAGAGCGATTTCGAGAAGCGGAAAAAGGCGGCGCTGAAGAAGAAGGCGGCTTCGTTCAAGGATCTGACCCTGCTGGAACCGCGCCAGGAGGGCGGTGTCTTCAGCATCGTAATGCAGCTCTTGGCGGTAAAGCCGGACCTGTTCGGATTCTCGATCGTCGACTACGATACAGCGTTCGGATACGACCTGCTGGTCACCCAGGACACGGCACTCGACCTGAACAGAGCTGCCCTGCGCTTCGTGGAGATGAAGTTCGAGCTACAGCGGGATTTCAACCATTCGTTTTCGAAGCTCGCCGCGGTCATCTGCTGGGACACGAAGCTGGCCAACGAGGACCTCGTAGAGGACATGACCGGCGCCCGGCGTAGGATGAGAATAACCTCGCCGAAGGTCGACAAAACGTTGAGGTATCAGAAATACATGCTCATCTCCGACACCGAGCAGCATAACATCGAGGTCTTCGTTTTGACGGACTTCCTCAAAGAGGCCCTCGGCTGCGAGTTCCGTCCGCGGGCGCAGTCGCAATAGCCCGCAACGCAGGCGCGGCTGGAACGGCTCTCGCGGCACTGGCGCCGCAGCGGAACCCGAGCGCGTCTTCGAAATCGGCTACCGGCGCCCCCCCAGCGCCAATCGTCCCAATGGCGCCCTTCGTGTCTAATCGACTAAGCGGAGGTTCCGAAAAAAGGGCGGCTCCTGGCGCCTTCCGCCCGTAGCGCCTACGCCCGCTTTCTGGCGCTCCCCGCCCGTACCGGGGCTGATCGGGAAGGACAGCAAAGATTCGGGAGCTGCTGCGAAGCCCGCGGCAACGAAGGTCCGCTTACCCCCACCGCTTGCTCGAGAGCCGCCAATCCGGTCTCGGCCAAACTCCGTCAGGCGGCTCAGCGCCCTTTCCGGACCTAGATGCCTGCGCCACGTCTAACCGGAATCGGACGTTGCCCGAGTTGCCCTTTCTCGCCACCAGATCGCTTATGCGATCGGCGCAAACATTTGCGGGTCAAATCCGGCGTTGTTGAAGAATAACCCGCGACTTAGGCTTGCCCGCCAACTTGGTGAAGCGGGCTAGAACGGGGCGTAAGATGGCGACGATCATAGAGGAACCGGACGTTTCTGCGGCAGAGATTTCGAGCGCGGAGATGACTCCGCCTGGCAGAGCATCGCGTCACGGCAGCAGTATCTCCACATCATTGCCCACCGTCGAAGAGCCCAGCTATGTGCCGCCCGACTTCAGCAGCAGCCGACGGAGGAGAATTGGCTCGAGCTTTATCGAGCAGTTCGTCGCCGGTCATGACGCGAGCAATGTGCTACGCGAGCTCGTGCAGAATGAATTTGATGGCGGCGGAGAGTCGCTGACGCTCACGTTTGGAAGCCGCGCGCTGGAGGTTGTGGGCTCTGGCCGAGACATCACCGCGGAAGGATGGGAGCGTCTTTCGGTCATCGTCGGTACAGGCAAAGTCATGGGCGGTGCCCGGGCCGAGGTGGTGGCCCCGAAGGAGAACGGCATCGGGTCGAAGAATTTCGGCCTGCGCTCGCTCTTCAGATTCGGCGACGAGATCCATGTCCGATCCGGCGGACAGGTGGCGTTGCTTGATCTGCAGACGCAGGAAACAGCGCGCGAACGCGATCCGGCATCGCGGCGCGAGAAGGGTGTCCGCCTATATGTTTCCTATCGGAAAACGTTGACCGAGGGACTGGAGGCTTTCACCGCCGAGCGCGAGGAGCATGCCTTCGCGCTGATGGCAGCGGGGATGCCGGATACGCTCGTGAAACTTGCGCGCTGCGGCAAGAGCAGTGGTTTGCGCGAGGTGAGCATCCGCTCGATCCGGACGGGCCGAATGCTAAGATGGCGACAGGATGCAAAGGCCGAGCGCTGCCGCGTGCGAGGCGTCAGCATGGTGTCGCGCAGCGGCCGGCTCACCGATGGCGACGAAAAGGGAACGCCGTTCCAAGAGATCGAATTCTCCCGATCGGTTGACATTCCTGCCGAACATCTTGCGCGACGCTTCCCAGCCTATTTCACGGTGCCGGAAGGAGGCCTGAAAATTGCGGTGTCGCTCCCGATCGCGCGCGGGCGCATCGACATTGGCCAGCGAGGGCATTTCTACTATCCCCTCAAGGCGTCGGCCGCGCTCACCGGTTGCGTGGTTAGCGTCAGCGCACCGTTCGAGCTCAACACCGATCGCAGCGGCATCAACGATCATGTCTGGAACGACTGGTTGATCGACCAGGCAGTCGAGTTGACCATCGATCTGCTCAAGGCCGACTGTTTCGCCCGCTTTGGCGCGGACGCTTTCAAGGCGTTAATCGGCAATGGCACTGCGAGCCCGGACCGCTTCATCACCAAGGTCGCGGAGCGCCTCTCCAAGGACGCGTGCTGGCCGACGCGAAAAAAGGGAGAGGAGCGCTTCGCCGCCGCGTCGGATATCGTGCTTCCGACCGAAGCCGCCTTCGACGGGTTTCTCGGAGACGAACGTTATCTCGATCCGGTCCTCGTCGGCGACAATGTGGTGCGCGATCTTGTGGCCGCATCGGGCGCCAAGAGCTTTTCCCTTTCGTCATTGGTGCGGTTGCGATGTGCGGGAGAGGATTCGAAGGCGCTCCAGACCAAGGTCGGTGCGGACGCCAATTTCCACTTCACTAATTACAGAGCCAGCCTCGCCGGGATCAATCTGCAAAAACGCTTGGCCGCAGCGCTGTCGGCCTATCCCCGCCGGCTCACCAAGGAGCACAAGGCGGATATCCGGAACACGGCTTCGACGCTGAGCGCGACCCTTGAGCTTAAATCGGCTGCCGAGTTGATGATCGTGGAGCGCGATCTCTGGAATGACTGCCCCGAGCCAGAGTCCAAACGCCTTCATCCCGAACTCGTCCCATTCAAGGCAATCGCGACCCATTGCCGGACGTTCGACGAGGAGCAGTGGTTAATCGATGCCGCGGAGCGTGCCGCGTTGGCCGCGGAGGACGATCGTGAGCGAAAGACGCTGTACAGGAAGCTGCTCACGCGTAACGCGCCAATCAGCCGGTTCGTGCTGACGGCACTTCGCAAGAATCCGGTGGTCAAGAATTCAACGGGGCGAATGGTGTGTTTAGGCATGGAATAAGGACCCCGTTTTCGGGGTGACCGGCATCCAATCGGGACCCCGGGGCTGAGGGTCCACGCTGGCTTCCTTGATTCTAGGAAGCCGAGGTTGGGATGTTGATTTTGGAAGCGATTGCGAAGATCCGCCGCGCGTTTTTTGTACAGGGCAAGTCGATCAAATTGATCTGCCGTGAGCTGGGCGTGTCACGGAAGGTCGTGCGGAAGGTGATCCGATCGGAGGCGACCGAGTTCCGTTACGAACGGGAGGCGCAACCGTTTCCGAAGATTGGCCCTTGGACTGACCAGCTCGATGAACTGCTGTTGGCGAACGAAGGGAAGGCGGCGCGCGAACGGCTGACGCTGATCCGACTATTCGAGGAACTGCGCGGCCGCGGCTACGGCGGCGGCTACGATGCTGTGCGGCGCTACGCCGGACGGTGGAGTAAGGAGCGCGGGCACTCGACGGCCGCGGTCTACGTCCCGCTGACCTTCGCGCCGGGTGAAGCCTACCAGTTCGACTGGAGCCACGAGATCGTCCTGCTGAGCGGCGTGACGGTGATCGTGAAGGCCGCCCATGTCTGGCTCTGTCACAGCCGCATGTTGTTCGTGCGGGTCTATCCGCGCGAGACGCAGGAGATGGTGTTCGACGCGCACGACCGGGCGTTCGCCCTGTTCAAGGGTGCCTGCCAGCGCGGCATCTACGACAACATGAAGACGGCGGTGGAGACGATCCTCGTTGGTAAGGACCGGCTCTACAATCGCCGCTTCTTGCAGATGTGCAGCCACTACCTCGTCGACCCGGTCGCCTGCACGCCGGCCTCGGGCTGGGAGAAGGGTCAGGTTGAGAACCAAGTCGGCTTGGTCCGTGAGCGGTTCTTCACTCCCCGGCTGCGGTTCAAGAACCTTGACGAGCTGAATGCCTGGCTGCTCGACCAATGCATCGCTTACGCCAAAGCGCATCGCCATCCAGAGCTGACCGACCTGACGATCTGGGAGGTGTTCGAGGAGGAGCGTCCGAAGCTCATTCCCTATGCTGGCCGGTTTGACGGCTTCCACGCGGTACCGGCATCGGTCTCGAAGACCTGCCTGGTGCGCTTCGACAACAACAAGTACTCGGTGACTGCCAGCGCGGTCGGGCGTCCCGTCGAAGTGTATGCCTATGCCGACCACATCGTGATCCGCCAGGATGGGTGGATTGTCGCCGAACATCCCCGCTCGTTCAGCCGCGGAGACACGCTCTACAACCCCTGGCACTACGTCCCGGTGCTCGCCCGCAAGCCCGGCGCCTTGCGCAACGGCGCGCCCTTCAAGGATTGGGTGCTGCCGGCCGCCATGGAGCGCGTCCGGCGCAAGCTTGCCGGTGTTGACGACGGTAATCGACAAATGGTCGACATCCTCACCGCGGTGCTCACCGATGGCCTGCCGGCGGTCGAGGCCGCTTGCACCGAGGCGATCGCCCAAGGCGTTCACTCCGCCGACGTCGTCCTCAACATCCTCGAGCGGCAGCGCGATCCCGGCCCGCCCGCCACCATCCTCACGCCGGCCGCGCTGACGCTACGCCATGCGCCCATCGCCGATTGTGCCCGTTACGACAACCTCAGGAGAACCATCTGATGGAACGATCCAAACTCTTCGACCTCATGGGCGAACTCAAGCTCTACGGCATGAAGGCAGCCTTCGACGAGATCATGAGCGACCGCTGTCAAACGCCAGCACGAACCCCAACGCATTATCGGCGATCTGCTCAGCGCCGAAATCAGCGAGAAGCAGGCACGCTCGATCAAGTACCAACTCACCATCGCCAAGCTACCGCTCGCCAAGGACTTCGATGACTTCCAGTTCAATGGCACGCCGATTAACGAAACGCTCGTCAACGACCTCGCCGGCGGCGGATTCATCGCCCAGCAGCGCAACGCCGTGCTGGTCGGCGGAACCGGCACCGGCAAGACCCATCTTGCCATCGCCATTGCCAGAAGCTGCATCCGCTCCGGCTCCCGTGGCCGGTTCTACAACGTGGTCGATCTCGTCAATCGGCTCGAGACCGAGACCCGTAACGGACGGCAGGGTCGTCTCGCCGATCAGCTGACCCGCATGGGCTTCATCGTCCTCGATGAGCTCGGCTATCTGCCGTTCGCTCAATCCGGCGGCCAGCTCCTGTTCCACCTCGTCAGCCGGCTCTACGAGCGAACCTCGATCATCGTCACCACGAATCTCGCCTTCGGTGAATGGCCGAGCGTATTCGGTGACGCCAAGATGACCACAGCGTTGCTCGATCGCCTCACCCACCATTGCGACATCGTCGAGACCGGCAACGATAGCTGGCGCTTCAAGAGCCGAGCCGACGATCACACCGCAACCCACGCTCGCCCTGCCTCCGCAACCCCGACCAGCTCCGACGGGGCGAGCGCTAATCGTTCAAAACGTAGGAAGGAGGGGTCCCTTTTGGATGCCGATCCGGGGTCCCGATTGAATGCCGATTGACAGCGCTAAGCCAATACCCGTGTAACTCCTCGCAAAAATCCATCTGAAGATCGTAGAAACGGTATTCAATCCCAATCCGCCGCCCGGGCCGGTCGCTCATTACGACGGCCCTATCGAAATCGGCACGGTGTTCGATTTCGAGCCCGGCAAGAAGCATCTTTACGAGCGGCTCACGGTCAGCCGCTAGGAAGGCATCCATCTCTGGACACGCGGCCGCAGCGGCGAGACCTATTTCGAGGAACCGGACTTCCGCGACCGCTTGGTTCCGGTTTCCCCGCAATCGCCCTAGGAAACCTTTTCGGAAGGTTCCTTGAACACCGAGCGCCCACCCTCGCGCACCTTCACGCCCGAGGTGGACAAATCGAACATGTTGCCGTTGACGTCCTTGGCGTAATCCTCGACATAGGAGCGGTCGGGCGGCGGCTTCACTGGCGATTGGCCGCGTTCCTCGAGCCGGCGATAGACGCGCTGCTTCTCGTCCTCTTCGATCGTGATGCCGAAGTGGTTGAGGCCCGGATGGTGATGAGAGAGATCGCCGCGCTTGAGCAGAGCGATGTCGAGATATCCGTCGCTCAGCCAGACGGAGGCCTTGCCGCGCGCCTTGATCTCCATGCCGAAGACATCGGTGTAGAACTCAGCGAGTTTCTCGGGGTTGTCGGAAAAAAAGGCGAGGTGCCGGATTTTGGCCATGAGGCGCTCCCTTGCGTTTCGTCTGCTGGTGCCGCGCGCGCGATTATTCGCTGGCGCGGGGGGAAGTCAAGGCGCCGTTATCGCGGCCACTATTCCTGCGGCGCCACGACGATGTTGGTGAAGCCGCCCGGCCGCGTCGCCGCCTCGGCGATCGCCTCGTTCACTTGATCCAAGGCGAAGCGGCGCGTGATCAGCACGCCGAGATCGACCGCGTGGGCGCGCGCCAATTCCATCATTTGTTCGGCTTCGGCGAGGCTGAAGCCGCTCGATCCGCAATAGCACAACTGGCGGTTCATGAAGCCGCGCGGGTCGATGGCCATGGGCTCGTTGAGCGCGCCGATGTTCACGGCGCTGCCGCCGCGCTTCAGCGCCGTAATCCCCTCTTGCGACAAGCTGGCGGGGCCGCCGCGGCCGATGCAATCGAGCAATAGGTCCACACCGAGGCCTTCCGTTCGTGCCCGCACCCAAGGCAGGATCGGCTCGTCGCCGAGCGCTAGCGTCTCGACTCGGTGGGGCGCCATCGCCTTGACCTCGGCCAGCACCTCGCGATTGCGGCCCCAGCCGAGGATACGCGTCGCGCCCATCGCGGTCGCCCAGAGAACGGCGGCGACGCCCAGCGTTCCGGTGATGCCGCTGATGCCGATCCAAGTGCCGGCACCGGTGCCGCCGACGCGCAGCGCGGAAAAGGCGGTGCCGAGGTAAAGGAACCGCGCCGCCTGCTCGAAGGTGACCACGTCGGGCAGCTTGACGAGATAGCGTTCCGCCGAGGCCGAATATTCGGCGAACGCGCCCCATGGATTCTCGCCCAGCAATTTCGCGCCCTCGGGCGTACCCGACATGAAGCCGCGCAAAGCTGCACTGGCGCACAGCATCGCCTCGCCGGTGCGGCAATAATGGCAAGTGCCGCAGGTCAGGCGCGGATGGATGTAAACCCGGTCGTCTTTCCTGAAGCCGGTGACCGCCGCGCCGACCTCGAAGATCACGCCGGCGGCGTCGAGCCCCATGATCGCGGGTAACGGCGGCAAATGGTTCCAATAATGCGCGCCGAACACGGTCGCCATGTTGGGGATAACTCCCGCGGCGATCACCTGGACCAGGGCGTCGTGCGGCCCAATCCGTGGAATTTCGACCGTGTCGATCCGCAGCTTTGCTCCGCGTTCGTGAAGCCGCGCGGCCTTCATAAGCTCGGTCATGGCGCCGCTCACCCAACCAACGGCGCCGCGGCGATTCGCGGAGTCTCGGGGGCCGTCATCCGCGCCAGGGCCAAGCTTGCGGCGGCCGCGATCCCGAGCGGGATCAGCAGCAGGAGGAAGATGTGCGCCGGCGGCATCTTCCAAAGCAGGAGGAAGCCGGCGATGTTGGTGCTCGCGACCGATCCGATTTTCGCGACCGCGTGCGCCCAGCCCGACGCGTTCGATCGAATCGCCGTCGGGTAGAGCACCGCCGAACTCGCATTGATGCCGTAGAGCGAGCCATAGATGCACAGCCCCGACAGAAAGGTCAGTCCCATCACGGCGGCCTCGGAGCCCGTGCTGTAACCGATGGCGCCGACGATCGGCAGCGAAGCCGCGAAGAAAAGGGCGATCGACGACATCCCGAAGCGATCGAGCGGCCGGCACATCGCATAGCCGCCCACGATCCCGCCGATGCCGAACAGCGAGAGCGTCCACGCCGCGTCGCCCGCGGGAAAATGGGCGCCGGCGAGAATGGTGGGGAGCCAAGAGGCGACGAAGAAGAACGCCATCTGATTGCAGATGAAGAGCAGCCACAAGAGCGGGGTGACATAACGTAGCGAGCCGGCGAAGAGCCGCTTGGGCGAAAGACCTTTCTCCTTTGGCTCGTCGCTCGTGATGAAGCGCGTGCCAGACGCATCCTGCCGCGCGGGCGCCATCCGCCGCACCGTCCGGGCGAGGCGCGCTTCGTCGCGGCCGGAGTTGGCGAGGTACTTGATCGAACTCGGGCAGCCAGAGGAACGAGAACAACGCCGCCAGCAGCGGCATGGTCCCGCCGACCAGGAAAAAGGCCTGCCAGCCGTGGGAATGGACCAGCGTGTTCGCGACCAGGCCGATCGAGGACGAGCCGAAATTGACCCCGGAATACATCACGATGATGAGAGTCGAACGGAAGCGCTTGGGCGCGTATTCGGCCGTGATGGCGATGGCGTTGGGAATGAGCCCGCCGATGCCGATGCCGGCGAGAAAGCGCAACGTCACCAATTGCTCGATCGAGCCCGCGGCCATGCCGGCCAGAGTGAAGATTCCGACCACGGCGGAAGAGCCGATCGTCGCCAGACGCCGGCCATAGCGGTCGCCGACATAGCCGAAGAGCAACGAGCCGACGACGAGGCCGGGCAGGCTCGCGCTGAAAACCGGACCCAGCGCCGCCATGTTGGTGATGCCCCAGGCCTTGACCAGATAGGGGCCGACGAAGCCCATCACGCTGCTGTCGTAACCGTCGGCGAAGACCGCGAAGAATCCCAACGCCACGATCGTCGCGGTGAAGGCGTCGATCGGCTGTTTGTCGATCAACTCCGAGACGTCAACAATTTTATTGTCCGCCATTGCGCTCCCCTATGCCGGCGCGACGTTAACCGGCATTCCCCATATGGTTCCCGATCCACCATGAATATTCTCGCTTTCTCCGCCTTCCAGCAAGTCAGACGGGAGGTGCAAATGGCGATCAGCATGTCGGGCGTCCTGATCGGTGATCGATGGGGCTGATCTGGCCATTTTCCTCCTCATTCCGACACACTCCTCCCGTCGTGATATCGCATCCGACCCTCCCGGTTCCTACGCCGGAGCCGGTCTTTGTCGTGGTCCGTCAATCAGCCGCAGAATCTCCCCAAACAACTTCTTCGGCACTGCGACCTCAGCCATCTGGAATGCAAAATCGCGCGACACGTGACCCCCATCACGAGATGGATTTATCCAAATCATCAATGACTTCTGATTAGTCTCGGGTGGGGTCACGCTTCGAAGCGATTTCACATCCGGACACCGTGCGGCGCTTCCTGCTAGCTTTGCGCAAGGCGCAGCGCGATTACCACGATGCCTTCACCGGCCCCGGCGAAATCCGCCAGGATCAACCGACCGCGCCCGCACTCTTGGCGATCATGTCGAAATATATCGAGCAAAGCCCGGATCGGCTGCGCAAGGAGGTCGGCTACGTCGATCGCGACGGGCAACTCGACATCAGGGACATCTATCGTCAGATCGCGTGGTTCAAGGCGCAAAACCTGGTGAAGGCCGACGTCGATGCCGATACTATCCTCGACAAGCGCTTCATCATCCCGCTGCACTGAAACGCTGACGCGCCCCGCGCTCATTTGATCGCGCTGAGCTTGTCGGCGGCAAGCGCCGTCGCGCTGATGCGGTCGCGTCCATGACCGACCTATCTGAGCGGCTGGCAAACCGCGTGCAACTTTTGGGCGATGCGCTCAATCCCTATGTTGACGGCGGTGAACCGGCCAATTTTCGGCAACCATTGAAAGCGCTCCGTAAGAGGCGCTTTCCGTTTGTTTTCGGCGATGGTGAGCGGCGGCGGACCGAGGCGGCCGAGCGCTGGCAAATGTCGGCCAGCAGCTCGATCCTTTGCCACCGGAATCGCCACCGGACCTGACCGGATTAAATCGGATTGGGTCACCGACTCATAAACCGCATCCCAATTCGGGCGGCGGCGAGTTTGACGAGGGCGGGGTAGTTGGCAACATGTTTTTCGAAGCGGGTGGCGACGGCGCGTGAATGCTTGAGCTTGTTGAAGAACCTCTCGACGAGATTGCGGTAGCGAGCGAGGAAGGCGCTGAAGGCCGGGACGTTGACGCGCCTGGGCATCGGTTCGACGCTGGCCCAGGCGCCGCGCTGCGCCAAGCTCTGAGATCACTTCGGATCGTGACCCTACCCGAGACTCAGCGGACGTCATTGATAATTCGGGTGAACCCGTCCTATGAGGGGGGCGCGTGCCGAGCGAAACGCGACCCCACCAAATACCGATCTTTCACAACGAGATCAATGTTCTCTGAGATGGTAAAGGCGGGGTCAGCATTGCGCGCGATTTTGCACCCTTCGACACGATAGCGCTTCACCCATTTGCGGACCGTGCGCGGGCAGACGCCAACGGCTTCGCTGATGGCCCGCGGCGTCTGCCCGCCTTCGATAACCCGCCGCACCATCGCCTCTCGACCGCGCGCCGTCAGGCGGGCATTCTTATGGACGTTCATCCGGCTCCTCCTGGGAACTCTGAAGTCTCAGCAACCTCAGCTTCCCCGGTCCGAGCCGGATGGACAACCTATTGAAAGCTCACAGCTAGGTAACGTCGCGGCCCGCAAGCCGGTCGCTGGCGTCGACCCTCTGCAAAGAGTGAAGCTGCTGACGGTCGGCTCGCCGCTGCCTCACGACTTGCTGCGGATCTTTTCGATCAGTACTTGCGCCGCCCGCGCCGCCGGCGTGTTCACTTCCTTTTGCGCATCGAAATATTTAACGCCGGTAATCCGCTGCTGCGCGAGGGGCACTTGCTGAGGTACGTCAACGCGCCGCGTGTCCTCACCCATTTTCTTGGCAAGAGCCGCCTCGACCGGCTTCGAGAGGTACCAGTTGAGAAAGAGCCGAGTTGCGTTGGGATGAGGCCGCTTGTTAACGACGACGATGTTAGACGCGCCGGTGTTCTCGTATGCGCCAAGCGCTGGCGTGTTGCCGAGCGGGCGAATGTCAAGAGCAACGCCCGCATCTTGGTAGCGCCTTAAGAGATCGGTGAGAACGGGCCCTAGCGACATCACGAATTCGCCACGCGCCATGCGGTCGACGAGATCCATCATTTGGGTTGTGAAAACGACTTGTTCCTTGACGAATCTCGTCAGCCCCTCTTCGCCGAGCAGCCGCAGCAAGACGGGCGCGAAGGTGCGCCCGCTACCGCCGAACAAGGGATCGTCCCAGATGACTTTCTTTTTCAGGCCCGGGTCCAAGAAGATTTTCGTTCCCTCCGCCGCCACTTTCTCAGGCGAGAGCAGCTTGGCATTGTAGAACGGCATTTTAAGGAACGACCGAGAAGTGAAATCGTATTTCTCGCCCTTGTCGGCGAAGGCCGCCGCCCAGCCGCCCCACGTCGCCGGATCCTTCACGTCGGGCAGCACGAATTCCGGCTGCATGGGATCGAGTACGCCGGCGTCACGCAACATGAACGCGTTGTCGGAGCCGGTCATGATGATGTCCCACAGATATTTCCCGGCCTTGCGCTCGATCGTCAAACGCTCGTATTGCTCGCCGGGCGGCACCGCCGATTGAACGAGTTTGATATTGGGATAGGCTTTCGGCCACTCCGCCGTTAGAAATTCGCGGTGCGTCGCGCTCGGGGGGATCAGAATGTCGATCTCGCCCTCAGCGGTGGCAGCGGCGACGAGCTTCGCCCATTCGGATCCGTTTCCCTGCGCCAAGACCGTGCCCGAAACCGTCATCGCGAAGAGCACGACCATGGTGCTCAAGCATGTCCGTCGCATTGGGATCCTCCCTTCGGCACACGTTTCGGCCCGAGATTGACCGAATGATACGTGAAGATCGAGAAAATCCGGAGGATTCCGTTACGGGGGGCCGTCGGACTTACCATTCGAGCGTGATTGCCGCTAAAGTAGCAACAACATCGGAGCGGAGGCGCCGAAGTGCTACGACTTTTGGTGATCGGTCTGATCCTGCTTGCGGGGTCCGCCCGGGCGCAGACGCCGGTCACGCCCGAGTGGGAAAAGCTCGTGGCGCAGGCGAACCAGGAGGGCGAACTCGAACTCCTCATCGTCGCTAACTCGGTGCATCGCGACTTTCTCGCGGCCGAGTGGCCGAAAGCATTTCCCAATATCAGCCTCCATCAGATAACGCTGCAGATCGACACGGAAATCCCGCGTATCGAAATCGAGCGTAGTTCGGGCAAATATCTCTGGGACCTCGGCTTCACTGGCTCAGATAACGCCTTCGAGATGCGCGATGCGGGCATGCTCGACCCGATGCTGCCCGAGTTCACCGCGCCCGACGTGAACAACCCGGCGATTTGGGGCGGCTGGAGCGAATCGTTCATGGACAGGGGCCACGAATACGCCTTCGCGCCGCGCTATTTCCTCAAGATGCCATTCTATAATGCCGCGCTCCTCAGTCCCGACAAGGTGGAGGAGGAAGGGACCAAGATCTTCCTCGATCCCTCGCTCAAGAAAAAGGTGATCTGGCAGGATCCGCTCTTCGGTGGCAGCGGCCGGACCCTTGCGCCGGTGCTGCTCAATCTCCTCGGCGAAGACGGCTTAAGGAAGTTCGTCCAGGAAAACGCTGTCTTCACGACGACCATGCCGGACCTGATCGATCGCATGGCACGCGGCGAATACGCGATGGCGCTGGGACCGGTGCTACCGCCGCTCCTCGTCAAATACAAAGAGGCGGGCATCAAGCTCGACATCCGCCCGACCGGCAACACGCCCGCGCGCGGCGCCTATGGCAACTCCGGCGGCTCGATTATGGTGCTTTTCAACAAGCGCCCCCATCCCGCTGCGACCCGGGTCTTCCTTAACTGGTACCTCTCCAAGGCCGTCCAAGAGCCGCTCGTCAAGGTCGTGGGCGAAGATTCGCGCCGCACCGACATCCCGCAATTCGCCCCCAAGGACCAGCAGCGCGTTCCAGGCGTCAAGTATTTCGACGCCCAAACTGAAGCGAACACTCCTCTTGCGAGGAAAGCGCAGGACCTCATCAAAGTCTGGCGGAGCGGTGGTTGAGAAGCTTCAATCTTTGATCTCAGCGTCCAATCGGGGCGGCGCAAGATCGATCGTAATGAATTGATTCAGAATCGAATTTTGGCCGAACGTGAGCCAATCCTGCAGACACGCTAGTCGGGATTTCGGTCAATTGGCGACGTCGGGCGATGTTGTGTCGGACGTGAAGTTCGAATGCCCGCCGACCTGATCAGGCCCCGGCAACGCGCCCAAATACGCCCCTTTGGCTGCGCGGAATACCAGGCGGAATCGAAGCGCATGGTATATGATCTGCCGGGTCAGACATAACCGACGAAAGAGAGGGAGATGGGCATGGCGAAAATTCGGCATATCGCGATCTTCTCCGACGACACGGAAAAGCTCGCAGGGTTTTACGGCGACGTGTTCAACCTGACATTGACCGGCATCGGCGGCACGGGCAGCGCGTGGGTGACCGACGGCTACCTGGACGTGGCGCTCCTGAAGCGCCGCGGCGCCAACGCGCCGAAGGCCGGCATCCACCATTGGGGCTTCACCGCCGAGCCGGGCGAGCGCGACGGCATCCTCGCGCGTATGAAGAAATTCGGCATCGAGCCCTACAGCCCCTATGTCGATGCGCCCGAGGCCCCGCGGCCTTACGCCGAGGATGCCGTGAAAGACCCCGACGGCAACCGCTTCGATCTTTCGACCGGCATGAAGCCGCTCGTCGCCGGCAAGGGCTTCACGCCGCGCGCGACCGCGGCGAGCCCCAAGATCCGCCACATCGCGATCTTCTCGGACGACCCGTCGCGCCTCGCCGACTTCTATTCCACCTGTTTCGGGTTGAAGATCACGGGGAAGAGCAAGAGCGGCGCAATGTGGGTGACCGACGGCTATATGGACGTGGCGCTCCTCGTCCGCCGCAGCGCGAAGGCGCCGCCGCGCGGCATCCACCATTGGGGCTTCACCCTGGCGCCCGAGGACAAGGCCGGGATCTATCGCAAGCTGACGGCGCTGGGCTTGCCGCCCTCCGATCCGCGCGCCGAGGATCCTACCATACCGCGGCCCTACGTCGAGGAGATGGCGCACGACATCGACGGCAACCGCTACGACTTGACGCTCGGCATGCGCGACCTAGGCGACGAGATGGCGAAGACCGAAACGCGCTTGAAGGAACTCGCCGCGGCGAAATGACGCGCGATTAAGCCCGCGGCCCAGGAGTCCAAGCCACCGGCCCCCGTCGCGTAATCGATGCTCAGCTCTCTGAGCACATGGCGGCGCGAAGCGTGATGCCGGTGCCAGCCGCCGACGAAATGCGGGTGCAGGAACCCGCGGACGCGGATGCTCGGGACGAATTCTATTGGTGTAGTTCGATCCGCGGTACGGCCCATTCCGCCGCGTCTATCTAGGGTGTGAAATCGCTTCCAAGAGTGACCCCACCTGCGAATGCATGCAGGTCATTGATTGCACGAGCAAATCCGTGTCCTGGGTGGGGTCACGCTTCGCGTCGAACCCTGACTCCACCAAATTCCGATCTTTCACAACAAGATCAATGCTCTGTGAGACAGCACGGGTGGGGGTCAACATTGCGCACGATTTTGCATCGAAGGCGTCAAAGAACGTGCCGACCCCGAGAATGCGCACGATGTGCAGATGGAACCGCAGGAACGGCATAGGGTCGAGACGTTCTGCGATTTCGCCGGCAGTCACGCTTCGGCGCTCGCCCGTTGCTATCAGGGCGACAGTTCCTCGAGCGCGCGGCGCTTTGTCTCGAGCCCCCACCCTGCCATCACCAGGCTCGCATAAAGCGCGACCGCCGCGAACAGCACGAAGACGAGCGCGATCGAGCCGGTCTGCGCCATCATGAACCCCACTGCCGACGGCGCCAGGAACGCGCCGAGGCGATTGAGGCTGCTCCCCGTCGCCGTCCCCCAGGCGCGCATGCGGGTCGGATAGATTTCCGGCAGGTAGAGGAAGACGACGCTGGCGGCTATCGCCGAGCCGGACTGCATGACGATCCCGCACGCGAGCAGCGCCGGCCAGGTGTGTATGCCCAAGGGCCCGGTGACGAGGACGCCGATGAGCGCGCCCGCGGTCGCGAGGCCGAACCCGAGGGAGAACCAGGTTTTGCGGCCGAGGCGATCGATGGTGACGGCCGCGGTGTAAACCCAGGCAAGGGTGATCCCGCTTTGTAGGATCGAGAGCATGATCGCGCGGCTTGCCGGCAGGCCGCCGATCTTCATGTAGAGCGTCGGTGCCCAGGTCGAGAAGCCTTGCGAGATGAAATAGGCGCAAAACGCCATGCTCCACGAGACGAAGGTGCGGCGCGCATAGAGGCCGCGGAAGAGCTCAAGAAATTGCGTGCGCCCCGGCTTCACCTTGAGCGGCTCCGCGGGAAAGAGGGCGCGGCCGTGGCGGCGCGCTTGGTCCTCCATGCGGCGCACCGTGGCGTCGGCCTCGCTGATGCGCCCCTTGGTCGCAAGCCAGCGCGGCAATTCTGGCAGCGCGAAGGCGGCGACGAAAGCGATGAGGAGCGGCAAACCGCCGATCGCGAAGAGCGCCCGCCAGCCCAGGGCGGGCCCAAAGAGGGTCAGACAGAGGAGTGCGGCCACGGGCGCGAAGAACAGGCCCCATGCGAAGAGGCTCTGATAGAGCGTGATGAAGAGGCCGCGAGCCCGCCCGCGCACGATTTCCGCGAAGAACGCCGCCGCGACTGGCACCTCAGCGCCGAGCCCGACGCCTTGGATGGCGCGCGCCCAGATGATCCAGTCGACGCTGGTTGCCAGCGCAGTTGCAAGAGAGCACAGCGCGAACAAGCCAAGCGCCGCGACGAACGACCATTTGCGGCCGATTCGTTCGGCGAGCCAGCCGATGGCGATGGCACCGAAGAATTGGCCGCCGGCGGCGGCGCTGAGCAGGATGCCGCCGGTGCGGAAATTGAAATGGAAGCTCGCCACAAGCATGGTGAGCGCAGTCGCCATACTCATCGAATCGAAGGCGTCGAAGAAGGTGCCCGTGGCCAGGATGCCAGCGTAGCGAAAATGGAGCGGCAGGAAGGGCAACCGGTCGATGCGGTTAGAGATGTCGTCGGCGGTCACTTCGACGCCGGAGGAAATCTCGATCTGAGACGTTGCCATGTGCGCCCCCCCCTGCGTCTAGCCTTTGCAAGCAATCATGCACCCTCATTGCCGGCAAGTAAACCGGGACTCCATCGCGCTCGATACCGCCCAAAAAGCCGATTCGCAAAGTTGTTGAGACGGAGGAATCGGTTCCTTCGCTGCCATCAGCGATCATCATGTCGGTTAGCAATCCGCTTGAACGCTTCAACAAGGCGATCAAGCGGCGAGCCACCATCGGATCGCCGGATCGATCGGGCCGCACCCTAACGCGAGAAGACCCGCCAAAACCGATGGATTTTAGCGACGCGTCGTGGCACTGTTTGGCGCTTCGAAATATCGCCATCACGTGTCGGAATGGTGGGCACGCTTCGACATCACGATCCAACCGACAAGCCGGGGCGGAACTGCGAGGGTCAGCTTGCAACACGGATGCACGTTCCAACGGCCTGCGCGCTTCGTGTGCATCCGGAGAAACCAATATGAGTGACGGAACTCCTCTGAAAAACACGACGACACCGCGTACGGTGCGCGCGGCACCGTCCCAGACCACGACCTCGGCGCGCCAAGACGTGGACCTCAATGCGTTCCGGCTTCGTGGCTTCGTGGACAAGCTTGTGGCGCTCGGCATGGTCGAGGTCCATGACGAGCCGGTGCTCATGACCGAGCTTAGCGCGATCATCGAGGCATCGGATCGCGCGACCCTCTTCCGCCGCGCCGGACCCGAGGCCTACGAGATCGTCGCGCGCGCTGCGGGCAGCCGCGCGCGCATGGCGGTGGCATATGGCGTCCCCGAAGAGAAGGCGCAGGACGAAGTGCTGCGCCGGCTCGAAAACCCACAGCCGATCTTCTACATCCCGTCCAACGAAGCTCCGGTCCACGAGGTGGTGCTGACCGGCAAGGATATCGATCTCTCCAAGCTGCCGTTCTATCCCCACCACCAATACGACGGCAGCACGTACATCAATTCCGGCATCGATTACATCGTCAATCCCGAGACCGGGCTGATGAATGTCGGCGCTCGCAGGCTCAGCTTGCGCAACCGCACTGAACTCGGCTCCAATCTCACGGCGCAGTCCGACTTGCGGAACATCTACCGCAAATGCGTTGCCCGCAGTGAACCGCTCGCGATCAGCTTCACCTGCGGCGCCTGGCCAACGGACCTCCTCTCCGCGGCGGGCATGCGCGCGGCCCGGCTCAAAGACGAGATCGAGCTCGTGGCCCGCATGCGCGGCGCGCCGCTGCCACTGGTGCGCAGCCTCACTAATGATGTGCCGGTGCCGGCCGACGCCGAAATGGTCCTCGAGGGCTATTTCGACGAGGAGGGTTATCACGAGCCGGAAGGGCCTTACGGCGAATACATGGGCTATTACGGGGCCATGCACTTGGACCCAGTGTTTCACGTCACCGCGATCTGCATGCGCAAGGACGTGCTGCACCAAACGCTCTTGAACGGCGCCGGCAAGCATCTCGAACGCACCGACGGCTCGGGCGGCGTCTTCACGGACGCGGGCGAAGCGCAGATGCTGCGCCGGCTGAGGGGCCTCGGCTTCGACGTGGCGAAGGTGTGCCTCGCCCTCGACGTCGGGTGCGGGGCATCACCTGCGAGTCGCGATGCGGCCGCGCAACGCCGCCGATGCCCGCGCGCTGATCCTCGCGGTGTTCGGCATGATGCCGTCGATCAAGCACGTCTTCGTGGTCAACGACGACATCAACGTCCACAACGACGGCGAGATGGACTGGGCCATGTCAACCCGCTTCCAGGCCGACCGCGACCTGATCGTGCAGTCGGGGATGGCGAAGAGCAGCATGGACCCGTCGAGCTTCGGGCGGGAGAGCGGCACCAAGGCGGGCTTCGACTGCACCGTGCCTTATGGCCGCGCGCCCACGGTCACCACGGTCGTGGCGGCGCCGCCGGTCTTCGCCGGGCCGGCGCGCTTCCAGACCGTGCGCCAGGCGCTGGAAGCGGGCCCGATCTATTTCGCCAAGATCGTCGAGTCCCTGGGCAGCACCGACGGCCGCGAGGTGGCGCTGGCGCTCGACGAGCTCCGCGGCGCGGGCGAGCTCGTGCGCGACCGCGATGGCCGGTACCAGCTCGGCACCGCCAAGAAGGGAACCACCGGCATCGTCGGAGGCGGCGCGCACGACTAAGTGCCCTGTGCGGGTGCTGCAACAGTTCGCTGCATCTTCCCGCTGCGATGAGGCCCTGGACAGCGCCGAGAGCGGGCGCTTAGAGTTCACGGCTTCGCGCTGGCGGCGCGCAGCGGAGGAGGCGCATGAGGATGGTGGGCGAGCCTGGGCGGGGCGAATTCGATGCGTCCGTCCCCGTCCTCATCATCGGCGGCGGCCCGATCGGCCTCGGCCTGGCGGCCGATCTCGGCTGGCGTGGGGTCGAGTGCCTGCTGGTCGAGAAGAACGACGGCACGATCTACCACCCGCGCGCCGACACCGAGAATGGCCGCACCATGGAGTTCTGCCGCCGCTGGGGCATCGCCGACAAGGTGCGCGCCGCCGGCACCTCGCCCGATTTCCCACGCACGGTGCTGATCTGCACCTCGCTTGCGGGCTACGAGCTCGGCCGCATCCCGCGCCCGAGCCATGGCGGGCAGGCGCCGCTCCCCTATTCCCCCGAGCGCACCCAGCGCTGCAACCAGATATGGTTCGATCCCATATTGCGCGAGCTCGCCGAAGGCTTTCCGACCGTGCGGCTGCGCTACCACTGCCGGTTCGAGAGCTTCGTCCAGGACGCGGACGGCGTCACCGCCGAGGTCACCGATCTGCCTTCCGGCCGGCGCGAGCGCATCCGCGCGCAGTACTTGGTTGCGTGCTGCGGCGGCCAATCCTCGGTCGCGAAGACGCTCGGCATCCGCTACTCGGGCGAGCCGGTGCTCGACCACAACGTCAACATCATGTTCCGCGTGAAGGAGCTCTGGAAGTATCACGACAAGGGCAAATGCTCATTCAACTTCATCGTCGGCCCCAAGGGCACAACCTGGGGCAATGTGATGGAGGTCAACGGCAACGATCTCTGGCGCTTGGGCGTCAGCGGCTTCGCTGAGCCGGTCGATCCGCAGACGCTCGACGCCGGCCACTTTATCCGTCTCGCGGTCGGCACCGACCTTCCCTACGAGCTCATCTCGGTCGATCCCTGGACCTGCCGCTCCTTGATCGCGGACGGCTATGGGCGCGGCCGCGCGTTCCTGGCGGGCGACGTCGTGCACCAGCATTCGCCCGCGGGCGGCATCGGCATGAACACCGGCATGGGCGACATCGTCGATCTGGGCTGGAAGCTTGAGGCCGTGCTCGCGGGCTGGGGCGGGCCGGGGCTCATGCCCTCCTACGAGGCCGAGCGCCTGCCGATCGGGCGGCGCAATGTCGGCTTCGCGACCGAGAACTACCACTTCGCGCACGAGAAGTTTGAGGGATCGGCGGCGGCGATCGCCGACCCAACTCCCGAAGGCGACGCGGTGCGCCATGCGCTCGGCAAGCAGATGGTTGCGCGGCGCAGCCAGATCCATGTTTTCGAAGGCGTCGCCTTGGGCTACCGCTACGATCCATCGCCGATCGTCTGCCCGGATGGCCGGCCGCCCCCGCCTGAGATGAAGATCGAGTACGTCGCCAATTCCTCGATCGGCGCGCGGGCGCCCCATGCCTGGCTTAGCGACGGGCGCTCGATTCTCGATCTCTTCGGGCGCGGCTTCGTGCTGTTGCGCTTTGGCGCCAAGGCTGCGGATTCGGCGGGGCTCGAAGCCGCGGCAAGCGCCCGCGGCGTGCCCTTGACCACGCTCGACATCGCCGAGCTCGAGATCCGGAAGCTCTACGGGCGCCGCCTGGTTCTGGTGCGGCCCGACGGCCACATCGCCTGGCACGACGACGCGGCACCCGCCGATCCCGCCGCGGTCATCGACCGCGTACGCGGCGCGGCCGCTGCGGCCTGACCCCGCGCTCGTAGCGGAGGAAACGCGTGGTAGCGGAAGGCGAAGCGGGAACCGGCGGCCCGGACCTCAAGGTTCCGGTTCTCATCATTGGCGGCGGCCCGATCGGCCTCGGCCTCGCCGCCGATCTTGGCTGGCGCGGCGTGAAGTGCCTGCTGGTCGAGAAGAACGACGGCACAATCTATCATCCGCGCGCCAACACCGAGAACATCCGCACCATGGAGTTCTGCCGCCGCTGGGGCGTCGCCGACAAGGTGCGGAACTCGGGCACGCCGCTCGACTTTCCGCGCACGGTGGTGATCGCTACGTCGCTTGCGGGCTACGAGCTCGGCCGCATCCCGCGCCCGAGCCATGGCGGGCAGGCGCCGCTCCCCTATTCACCCGAGCGGACCCAGCGCTGCAATCAGATCTGGTTCGATCCGATCCTGCGCGAGCTGGCGGAGGGCTTCCCCACGGCGAAGCTGCGCTATCACTGCCGCTTCGAGACTTTCCAGCAGGACGAGGACGGCGTCACCGCCGAGGTCACCGACCTGCCTTCCGGCCGGCGCGAGCGCATCCGCGCGCAGTACCTGGTCGCATGCTGCGGCGGCCAATCCTCGGTCGCGAAGACGCTCGGCATCCGCTATTCGGGTGAGCCGGTGCTCGATCACAACGTCAACATCATGTTCCGCGTGAAGGAGCTATGGAAGTACCACGACAAAGGCAAGTTCACCTTCTGCTTCATCGTCGGCGCCGACGGCACGAACTGGGGCAGCGTGGTCGAAGTCAACGGCAACGATCTCTGGCGCTTGGGGGTCAACGGCTTCGCCGAGCCGGTCGATCCACAGAAGATCGATCCCCACCACTACATCCGCCTCGCGGTCGGCGCCCACATCCCCTACGAGCTGATCTCGGTTAATCCCTGGACCTGCCGCTCCTTGATCGCGGACAGGTATGGGCGCGGCCGCGTGTTCCTCGCGGGCGACGTCGTGCACCAGCATTCGCCCGCGGGCGGCCTCGGCATGAACACCGGCATGGAGGACTCCATCGACCTGAGCTGGAAGCTCGACGCCGTGCTCGCGGGCTGGGCCGGGCCGCGGCTGCTCGACTCCTACAATGCCGAGCGCCAGCCGGTAGGGCGGCGCAACGTGGGCTTCGCGACCGAGAACTATCATTCCGCGCGCGCCTCCTTCGACGAGAAGGCAACCGCGATCGCCGATCCGACGCCCGAAGGCGAGGCGGTGCGCCAGTCGCTGGGCATGGCCATCGTCGCGCGACGCAGCCAGATCCATGTCTTCGACGGCGTCGCCCTGGGCTACCGCTACGATCCGTCGCCGATCACGTGGCCCGACGGAAGCCCGCCGCTTCCCGGGATGAAAACCGAGTACATCGCTAATGCCTCGATCGGCGCGCGGGCGCCCCATGCCTGGCTGCGCGACGGGCGCTCGATTCTTGATCTCTTCGGGCGCGGCTTCGTGCTGTTGCGCTTTGGCGCCAATACTGCGGATTCGGCGGGGCTCGAAACGGCCGCAAATGCGCGCGGCGTGCCCTTGACGACGCTCGACATTGCCGAGCCCGAGATCGCGCGGCTTTACGAGCGCCGCCTCGTTCTCGTCCGGCCCGACGGCCACATCGCCTGGCACGACGATGGGGGGGCCGCCGATCCCGCCGCGGTCATCGACCGCGTGCGCGGCGCGGCACCAGCGCAACCGACCGCATAACCTTCGAGAGCAAGAGGCACACGTGGATTTAGGAATTGGCCAGCCGGTTCGCCGCATCGAAGATGACCACCTGCTGACCGGAAGCGGGTGCTACGGCGACGACAACAACGTTCCGGGCCAGGTCTATGGCCACGTCCTGCGTGCGCCGTATGCGCATGCGCGCTTGAAGCGGATCGACACGACGAAGGCCAAAGCAGCGCCGGGCGTGCTCGCAGTGCTGACCGGCGCTGAATACCTGGCCGATGGCTTGAAGCCGCTGACCGCTAATTCCATTTCCGGCGACCCGCAGCTCGCCAACCGCGACGGCTCCGACATCTGGCTCACGCCGCAATGGCCGATCGTCACCGACAAGGTGCGCTGCATCGGCGAGAACCTCGCCTTCGTCGTCGCCGAGACCCTGGGCCAGGCCCGGGACGCCGCCGAACTCATCGCATTCGAGCTCGAGCCGCTGCCGGTGATGGCTGACGCGCGCAAAGCGATGGCCGCCGGCGCCGCCACGGTGTGGGATGCCGTTCCCGACAACGTTGACATCGACCACGAGCGCGGCGACAAAGCGGCGGTCGATGCCGCCTTCGCGCGGGCCCACCACACGACCAGTATCGATATCGAGAACAACCGCGTCACAGGCGTGCCGATGGAGCCGCGCGCGACGCTCGCGCAATATCATGCCGCAACTGGCAGCCTCACCCTCTCGACGGCCTCGCAGAATCCGCACAACCTCAAGACCACGACGGCGCGCATGCTCGCCATGCCGGAAGAGAAGATCCGCGTCATCGTGAAGGACGTGGGTGGCGGTTATGGGGTGCGCACCCGCTACACCGAGACCATCCTCACCGCCTGGGCGGCGCTGCGGATCGGGCGGTCGGTGAAGAATACTATCGACCGGTCGGAGGCGTTCATTAGCGATAGCCAGGCGCGTGACATCTGGACCCATGCCGAGCTCGCATTCGAGGCCAAAGGCAAGATCCTCGCCATGCGCGTCTATTCCCATGCCGATCTCGGCTGCGAGACGATCCAGTTCACGCCCATGGCGCGCAGCATCGCGGTCGCCACCGGCGTCTATCATGTGCCGCTGGCGCATGCGACCATGAAGGGCGTCCTCACCAACCGGGTTCCGATCTCGGTCTATCGCGGCGCCGGGCGGCCCGAGGCCATGTACGTGATCGAGCGCCTGATGGACAAGGCGGCGCAGGAGTTGGCGATCGATCCGGTCGAGCTCCGGCGCCGCAACCTGATCCCGGTCGCCGCCATCCCCTATGCCAACCCGCTCGCAACGACCTACGATTCCGGCGAGTTCGAGAAGAACATGGACATGGCGCTGGCGCTCGCCGACTGGAGCGGGTTCGCCGCGCGGCATGCGGAATTGGCGCGGCGCGGCCGGATGCGCGGCATCGGGATCGCCAACTACATCGAGTTCGACGACCGGCATGCCGCCCGAGCGCGCCGAGGTCGCGGTGCGGGGCGTAGGCAAGATCGAGACCGTCATCGGCACCATGGATACCGGGCAAGGCCACCGCACCTCCTTCGCGCAGATCATCGTCGAGCTCTTGGGCGTGCCGTTCGACACGGTCGATATCCACGAGGGCGACACGGCGCGGGTCAAGATGGGCTCGGGCACGCATTCCTCGCGCTCGATGCGCGTCGGCGGGACGCTCATCAAGCGCGCGGCCGACGCGATCGTTGACCGGGGACGCAAGATCGCGTCCTATCTGCTCGAAGCATCGGTCGAGGACGTCGAATTCCGCGCCGGCCGCTTCACCGTTACGGGCACCGACCGCTCGATCGGCCTCTTCGAGGTGGCGGCGGCGGCCGAGGGCGGCAAGCTCCCGGAGGCGCTCGACGGGCCGCTCGAATCGGCGCAAGAGACGCGCACCCTCATCCCGACGTTCCCCAACGGTTGCCATATCTGCGAGGTCGAGGTCGATGCCGAGACCGGCACGGTCGCAATCGTCCGCTATACCGGCATCGACGATGTCGGGCGGGTGATCAATCCGCTCCTGGTGGACGGCCAGACCCATGGCGGCATCGTCCAGGGCGCGGGCCAGGCGCTGATGGAGAAGTGCCGCTACGATCCCGAATCGGGCCAGCTCCTGTCGGGCAGCTTCATGGATTACTGCATGCCGCGGGCCGACGATTTCCCGCTCTTCGCTCTCAGCCTCAACGAGGTGCTGGCGCCCAACAACCCGCTCGGGATCAAGGGCGCGGGCGAGGGCGGCACCACCGGCGCTCCGCCCGCCATCATTAATGCTCTCGTCGATGCCCTGAAGCCCTTCGGCGTCCGCCATATCGACATGCCGGCGACGCCCGAGAAAGTCTGGCGTGCGATGCGATCGGGCCGCCGCTGAGCTTACCCAGTCGGCAGCCGCATTCGAGTTCTACTGCGCGAGGGATCGCGCCGCCCGACTATCGAGAAAAATGCGGTATTGTGGCGCATACACCCCCGAGAAACGAATCGGGCAGCGCGTGCGGGCGCGCGCAGGGCTAAAGGACGCTCGACTGCATGACCTGCGGCACACGTTCGCATCGGTAGCGGTGGCGGTGGGTCAAGGGCTGCCGATGATTGGAGCGCTGCTTGGTCACACGCAGGTGTGCAAAATCGCGCGCAATGTTGGCTCTGACTCACTTTTGGTACAGGTCGGCAATCTGATCCGGATTTTCGCGCATCACGCACCAAGCGCGGAGGGCAACCATGGCTTTTTGGGCGCCGGCAGGCCTCCCCGTCGCCCGCTTCTGGGTCAACTCACGTGGCATCATCGCTTTGCGCCCGCTTCGAACCGGCGCTGCACCAAAAGTGAGTCAGAGCCCAATGTTGACCCCCATCTGACCCAACTGATCGGCCGTTCCGACGAGGTTTTCGAGGCGGTCCTTCTTCTAGCTGGCCGCGAGAGGGTGCTAACAGCGAAGCTGGTGATCGATGCGAAGGACAAGCTGGTCGAGTTGTTGGAACTTGTGCGAACACTCGAGAGCGAGAATCCCGTGGGCGGCGCGTGATGAAGTGCCGGCTAAGCCACAGCGGCTTTTACGGCTTACGACCGGCTGATTGGCGCACGATTGATGCGAAAATCTTCAGACCTTGAGCTTCCAACGCCTGAAGATGCTCCTCTTTCGAAGGCTCTGTGCGACGCAGGTTGGCACGTGCTGCGTCAACCACCGCGACCATTGTCTCTGGCTCCGCGCGGCAGAGTTCGCTCAGAAAGCTGTTTGGAGCACGCGCCGCAATTCCGTATTTGGTCAGCTCCGGAGCCGGGAAGTGGCGCAGGTTCCACGTGATGATGAGGGACGCGTGAGCCTCGATTGCCGCGGCAAGAACATGCCGGTCGTTTGGGTCGGGCAGTGAAAGGCCGTTAACGTGCCGCTCATACCGTGTAATGTCCGCTTTCGGCAATGCATCCTTCATGAGATCGCGGGTGACGAGCAATCGTTCGCGTGCAATGCCCCTCCTGGTTACCAAGCTGCCAATCCACTCCTCGTGGATCGCATCGGTCCAGCGGGCAGCAACCAAGCCCTCGACTGCGACCTGGATCAGTAGGTTACGAAGGTGAAACGGATAAAGGACGCAGGCATCGTAGACAACGACCGGAGGGTCAGAGGCCATGACGGGTCATGAGTTCCTCAGTGTCCGCCGCCAGTCGGTCGAGCGCCTCGCGTTGTTTGAGTTCATCGCGTCGAAGCTTCAGCACCTCGCTTAAGCTGCACCGCCGGTGCGCTCCCACGTAGCGAAATGGCAACCGGCCATCGTCCATGCGCCTGACCACCAAGGGGCGCGAGATGCCGAGAATTGCGGCCGCTTGCTCTGGGGACAGTTCGGCATCCTCCCTCAAGACGGCGACGCGTTCGCCTTTGACAAGTTTGGTCAGAGCATCCTTGATCAGCGCCAAGGCAGCCGCAGGCAGCGCGACAGTGTCGCAAGTGCCATCTGGATGGACAACGTTGACCTCAACTCGGTCACGACCACTGGCCCGCACCAGCGCTTCCAGGCTCGTTTGCCCGCGACGACGGTCGCGCTTCGGCAAGATGTAAAACGCTAATACATCGGTTGGCATGATGACCTCGGTGCAGCTGGACGCTCACCACTTAATGCATAACTGAAATATCTGAAAAGTAGGCGGGTTTGTCAAGGTGCCGGCGCGACCGACAGCGGCCGCCCTTCAGATCGGCTACGGTCCGGTCGCGCTTGCGAATGGCGGCCAACTAAGTCATTGATCTACAACACAGAGAAGGTTGGAACCGAGTTCCTCTCCCTCCGCCACTACACCACGTCGGAATTTCTCCGTCGCTGCGCGAGACCCTCGAAAACCCCGGTATCTGCGCTGTTTTTTGAGAAGGCTCCGGACCGTGCAACACGCCCACGGGACCAAATTCTTCTCTCTCGGGCCCACATTCTCCAAAGCTGAGAACCTCGACGAAACATTACGGATTTATATGGCGCTAATTTTACGTTGTTATTTGGCCCAAGAAATCCGGACTTTTCGACATTGCATTTGCCTGCCGGGAGGCGGTGGGATCGGAATCGACAGTTGATTTCGTTGGCGGTTTTCCTCTCTCGGGTATGGCGCACCAGCTCCGCCCTCGAATTCGTCGGCTTCATCCACGAGGGCGTTCCGTGCAAGCTGAAACGACATCGGCTAGCGCCGCAGATCGCCGCCCGCGCGCAAGCGCATCGGGGACATGTCGAGCCGTCAGCGTCTCGTCGTCAGGCCCGCGGCCGACTGCACCGAAGGCGCTGCCTTCAGCGCCTTGCAACGGTTGATAAGACAGATAGAACTCCGCGATGCGCTCAGATCATCCGGAGGATGGATATATCATGGCGGCAGCGAGTTCGAACCGAGACGGCCGTGGGTCGGCCGGTCAGACGGGTGGACGGAGTTGCCAAGGTCACCGGCCGCGCGCGCTATTCCGGCGATTTCGACGTGCCGGGCGCGGTCGTCGGCCGATGTCTGCGCAGCCCGCATCCCAGTGCGCGCATCGTCTCGATCGACACGCGGCAGGCGAAGGCGCTGCCCGGCGTCCGCGCCGTGCTGACCGGCGCCGATGTTCCCGATGTCCGCTATGGGCGCCTGTGCCGGGATTACCCAGTCCTCGCCCAGGGAGTTGTGCGCTTCGTCGGCGAGAAGGTGGCGGCGGTCGCCGCCGAACTCGGTCAACATCGCGGAGGCCGCACTCGAACTCATCGACGTTGAATACGAGGCGCTGCCGGCGGTCCTCAGTGCTGAAGACGCGATGCGGTCGGCCGCGCCCGTTATCCATCCGGAGCCCGTCGAGCTGATGCCCGGCGCCGTGGCCGGCGGCCATGGCGAGCTGCGCATGTACCCGCCCATTCCCAACGTGATCTCACACCTGACGCTCAGGCACGGCGCCGCCGCGGGGGCGCTGGCCGGCGCGCACAGGGTGTTCGAACACAGTTTCACGGTACCCTCGGTCCACCAGGGCTATATCGAGCCGCATACCTGCGTCGTCTCGGTCGGCGCGGAAGGAATCGTCAACATCTGGGCCGCCAACAAGGGGCCGCATATCGCGCGCGCGCATATGGCGGTAGCGATCGGGGTGCCGGAAAACCGCCTCAGGTTCAATCCCGTCTATATCGGCGGCGATTTCGGCGGCAAAGGTTCACTGATGGACACGATCCTTTGCTATTACCTCGCGCTCGCCGCGCGCCGGCCGGTCAAGATGGTAATGACCTCGTTCGAAGAGCTGACGGCGGGCAACCCGCGCCATTCCGCCAGCATCACGTTGCGCACGGGGCTCGACCGCGACGCGAAGATCGTCGGGATCGACGCGCGGATCGTCTTCAATGCCGGCGCCTATGCCGCCTTCATTCCGGGGCCCACCTTGCACGGCTATAGCGAGCTCGCCGGCACATATCGCGTGCCGAACTGCACGATCGACGTGCTGCGCGTCTATACCAACACGGTGCCGCGCGGCCACATGCGCTCGCCGGGCGCGCCCCAGGTCGCGTTCGCCGTGGAAAGCCACATCGACATGATCGCGCATGAATTGCGGCTCGATCCGCTCGAGTTCCGTCGCCGCAACGCGATCGTCGAGGGCGATCTGACGCCGCTTGGCGACCGGCGGCGCCATATGCGGTGCCGGGAAACGATCGATGCAGGCGCGCGCGCCTTCGGTTGGGACAAGCCCAAGGCGCCTGGCGTCGGGCGCGGTGTCTCGATCTACGAGCATCCGTCCGGCTCGTTCGGACGCTCGACCGTCCTTCTCACCATGGGCAATGACGGCCGGATCACGATTTTGCTTGGTGCGCCCGATCAGGGCACGGGGTTTCATACGATGGCGGCGCAGCTCGTCGCCGAGCATTTCGGTCTGTCCATGGCCGAGGTCGAGGTGGTGCAGGGCGATACGCTCTCGACCGATTTCGAGTCTGGCGCCGGCGGCCAGCGGCTCACGATGACGGCCGGGCAGGCGATTGCAGACGCCGCCGGCAAGATGAAAGAGGCTCTCACCGCGCTCGCGGCCGAGCGCCTCAATTGCGCGCCATCCGATGTCCGGATGGGCGCGGACGGATCGTTTTGCGCCTTCGAGACGACGGTCAACCTCAAGTCGCTCGTCGGCTGGGCCGCGTCCCGCGGCAAGGCGCCGTTCAGCGCCAAGGGCCAGAACACGGCCACTCAGCCCGACGTGACGGGCTACGTCGCGCATTTCGCGGAAGTGGAGGTGGACCGCGAAACCGGGCAGGTGCGCTTGCGCCGCATGGTCACCGCGCATGATGTCGGCACGGTCATCAACCCGATCCTGCACCAGGGGCAGATCGAAGGCGGCCTCGTCCAGGCGCTGGGCCAAGCGATGAGCGAGCAGATCGTCTTGAAGGAGGGCGCGGTGATCACGGCGCATCTCGGCGACTACAAGCTGCCGACGTTCATGGATATCCCCGAGCTCGAAACCGTGCTGCTGCCGGGCGGCGCCGGTCCGGCGCCGTTCGAAACCGCGGCGATCGGTGAGATGAGCAACGTGGCGGTTCCGGCGGCAATCACCAACGCGGTGTTCGACGCGGTGGGCGTGCGGCTCGTCGAACTGCCGGTGAGCGCGGAGAAAGTGCTCGATGGCATGAGCGAAAAGGCGCGCGCGGCATGAGAAGCTTGAAACTTACCGTCAACGGCAAGCCAGTCGTACGCGAGGTCGCGGACAACCGTCTCCTCGTCGATTTTCTGCGCGAGGATTTGAAGCTCACGGGCACCAAGGAGAGCTGCGGCGTCGGCGTGTGCGGCGCCTGCACAGTCCTTCTCGACGGCAATCCGATCAGCTCGTGTCTTGCCTTGGCCGTTCACGCCGACGGCGGCGCGGTCACGACGATCGAAGGCGTGGCCGAGGGCGACCGGCTGCATCCGCTGCAGGAGGCCTTTCTTGCGCATGGTGGATTCCAATGCGGCATTTGTACCCCCGGACAGATCCTGGCGGCGAAGGCGCTGCTCGAGGCCAATCCGCATCCCACGCGGGCGGAAATCCAGTATTGGATGATGGGCAATCTCTGTCGCTGCACCGGCTATTACAAGATCATCGAATCGATTGCGGCTGCTGCCGGGGCGAAGTGACATGGTCCCCTTCACCTATCTCGAAGCATCGAGCCTCGATGAGACCTTGGAGCTCCTCGCGCAGCATGGCGACGAGGCGAAGCTCATCGCGGGCGGCACAGGCCTCGTCAACCTGATGAAGCAGCGGCTCGTGCGGCCCGGGTTCGTGATCGGTCTTCGTGCCCTCAAGCCGCTCGCCGGCATCGTTGAAGATGGCGGTCTTAGGATCGGCGCGCTCGCCACCCTGCAGTCGCTCGTGGGTTCTCCCGCCGTCCGGCGCCACGCGCCGCTTCTGGCGGAAGCCTGCCGCCACGTCGCGACCGTGCGGGTGCGGTCGATGGCGACACTCGGCGGCGCGGTCGCGCACGCCGATCCCAATCTCGATACACCGCCCGCTCTCATTGCGCTCGATGCGCAGATCGTCGCGCGCTCGGGGCGCGGCCAGCGCAAAATCCCGGTGGACCAGTTCTTCACGGGGTATTTCGAGACGGTGCTTGAACCCGACGAGATGGTGACCGAAATCCTGCTCCCGCCACAGCCCGCAGGGAGCGGGACGGCGTTCCTAAAGTTTCTGCCGGCGACGCAGGATGACTACGCCACCGTTTCCGTTGCAGCGCGGGTGGCACTCGGCGCGGACGGCGCGATCGCCGCCGCGCGCGTGGCCCTAGGCGCCGCCGCTACTGTGCCGGTGCGCGCTACGGCGGTGGAAGCGGCGCTTGCGGGCAGGACGGCCGACGCGAAGACTTTCCGCGATGCGGCGCTATTAGTGCTTGAAGCGATCGATCCGATCGCCGATTTCCGAGGGTCCGCGGAATACAAGCGCAAGATGGCGATCGTGCATGTGCGCCGCGCGCTCGCGGAGGCTGTCGCGCACGCGCACCGGCTTACCTAAAATCGCGAGGAGACTACGTCAACCGTAACCGGACCGCTCGATGTGAATACGCGGCAAGCCATGACCCCTCGAAATTCAAGCTGATCAAGTGGTTACGATGCCGATCGGCGTCGAGAGGTGGCTCGGGAAAACTGAGCAGGTCGATAAGTGGAGTATCTGCCTGACGGGAGCCAAGATGGCTGGCCCAACAGGAGAGACGATGAGCAGACGACCGCGCCGGAACCACACACCGGCATTCAAATCGAAGGTAGCTTTGGCCGCGATCAAGGGCGAGCTGACGCTAGGCGATTTAGCACAGCAGTTCGACGTCCACCCCAATCAGATCACGCAGTGGAAGGCGCAACTGCTGGAAGGAGCTGCCGGGGTTTTCGGCCCCGAAGCCCGGCCCGGATCGAACGCGCCGCCCGTCGATGTGAAGTCTCTCCATGCCAAGATTGGGGAGTTGACGCTGGAGAACGATTTTTTAGAGGGAGCGCTCAGCAAGGCGGGTTTGCTGAGCGCAAAGCGATGATCGACCGTCAGCACGGTCTGTCGATCAGCAGACAGGCGAAGGCCGTGAATATCAGCCGAGGCAGCATCTACTACCTGCCCCGAGCGGTTTCTGCGGCCGATCTCGCCGTCATGCGCCGGATGGACGAACTGCATCTTGAATTGCCATTCGCGGGCAGCCGGATGTTGCGCGATCTCCTGAACGCGGAGGGCGTCGTTATCGGCCGTCGGCATGTCGCGACGCTGATGAAGCGCATGGGAATCGAGGCGCTTTATCGTAAGCCCAATACCTCGAAGCCGGCACCGGGACACAAGATTTACCCCTATCTCCCGCGGAACTTGCCGATCATCAGGCCGAACCAGGTCTGGGCCATGGACATCACGTACATCCCAATGGCGCGCGGCTTCGTCTATCTTGCCGCCGTCGTCGATTGGTTCAGCCGCCGGGTCCTCGCTTGGCGGCTGTCGATCACCATGGAAGCGGAGTTCTGCATCGCGGCGCTGGATGAAGCCCTGGCCCGTCACGGCAAGCCCGACATCTTCAATACGGATCAAGGCAGCCAGTTCACCAGCGGCGACTTCACCGGCGTTCTTCTCAAAGCCGGCATCGCCATCAGCATGGATGGCAAAGGATCGTGGCGGGACAACGTGTTCGTCGAGCGCCTGTGGCGATCGGTCAAATACGAGGAGGTTTATCTGAAGGCCTACAACACTGTATCCGCGGCCCGCGCATCGATCGGTAGTTACTTCGGCTTTTACAATAGCCGGAGACCCCATTCGAGCCTTGACCGGCAGACGCCCGATCAGGCCTACTTCAACCGGCTGCCGCAGATCGCGGCAGCCTGAACCCGGCAAATGTTCCACTTATCAATCCGGGAAATCTGTTCAAACAAACCGAGCCAGCTCTGAAGGACCCGCGGGTCATAGGGCTTTCATCCGAGCCAGCAAGCGATCGGTCGCATGACGGAAGCGCTCGCTCGCGAGCCTTAGCTGTTCGATCTGGCGCACGCCGTGAAGCACCGTCGTATGATCGCGCCCCTCCAAATCCCGACCGATGGACGGCAGCGATTGCGAGCCTCCGCGGTGAGCCAGCCACATCGCGATCTGGCGTGGTCTTGCCACGCGGCGGCAAGGATCGCGTGCGGTTATTTCGGCAACGGGCACTCGGTAGAAATCAGAGACAATCGTCAGCGCGACCGCGATAGGTGCAACGCGCGCCGGCATGGCCAATTGTTTCACGTGGGTCAATCCGTCCACAGGCTTACCTCTCATAAGTCGGGCCGCGCCAATCGACACGAGTCGCTGGCCGGCAGTGACAGATGGTGACGGATGCTAGGATTATGTTCTTATGCGCGCGTGTGCGCGCGCGTAACGTACTAATCTGCGGGACTGTCACCATCTGTCACTTCCGGGTCAGAGGTTGAGATTTTCACGCCGCTACCGTCGAAGCCGCGTGTCCCTCCGGCGCCACGCTTGGGGACGAAACCGCGATCCTGCAATGCTTGGGATAAATGCTTACGGCTGCCGACGTATTCGCTGCCGCGTTCGGCCCAGCGCTTCCAGCTGGCGAATAGATCGGCCACCGTGGCATAGAAGCCGGTCCTGACGTTACAGCATTCGTCGATCCATTGGCCCAGAACGTCTTCGGCTTCGATGTAAACATCCGTGGCGTTGCGGACGGCTTCGGGCTGGGCGAGAACCTTCGCCCTGGGCGAATCGCTTCACCGACGCCACGAAGCGCAGGCCTGTGGTTGCCCGCAATTACGATCTTGAATTGAGGCAGGTATTCGACTGCCGGCTCGAGGATCGTTTCACCCCAAGGTCTGGTTGGTAAGGCAGCTTGAGGATCAGACGAACCGCGAACGCTTCGTTCTCATTGTCAGCTCGCGCAATATCACTACCTCGATGGACTGGGATCTCGGCATCGCAGGGGGGCCCTGGCTGGTGGTGGCGTGGCGTTACCGCGTGTGCGCGCATTTGCTGAACATGCACTGGTACTCGCAGGTGAGCCGGGCCGAACTCGATACCTTTGGAAAGCTAGACGACGTTCGGTGGAGGCTGTCGCCACGCATTCGAGATATGGCCTTCGATTTTCAGATGGGCAGCGATGGTTCTAGCCCGCCTTATTCACGACGGGAGCGATTGTAGGCTGGCGGATGTAGCGTAAGCCGCTGATTGCGAGCATGATTCTGTTGTCAGGACAGAGTCGAAGCCGCGATCACGGAGCGCCACATCCGCCATGAACAAAGATAACCTCCTGCCGTTTTCCCTGCCAGCGATTTGCCGCAAGAAAGTGAGCGTAGCTTTCGACGGCGGGATGCTGTCGTCGGATGCGGGCGTGCTGCTGCTGCGCGGGGTCGAGCGGCATCTGGGCGTTGCAGCGCGCCTCGCGACCTGCCTGAAGGATCGCCGTGATTCCGATCGCATCGATCACACGGTCGAGGAGATGCTGCGGCTTCGGATGTTTGCGATCGCGGCGGGGTACGAGGACGCCAACGACTGCAACAAACTGCGGGACGACCCGGTATTCAAGATGGCGGTGGGCCGAGCACCGGGAAGCGGCGAGGCGCTGTGCTCGCAACCGACCATGTCGCGGTTGGAGAATGCGCCGTCGCGGATCGAGATCGCGCGACTGATGCTGGCGCTGGTGGATCAGTTCTGTGCCAGTTACGCGCGGGCGCCGGCTTCGATTATTCTCGACATCGACGACACCTTCGACGCGGTGCATGGCCGGCAGCAGTTATCGCTGTTCAACGCGCATTACGACGAACGCTGCTTCCTGCCGATCCATATCTACGAGGGGACGAGCGGCAAGCCCGTTGCCGTCATCCTGCGCAGCGGCAAGACGCCGGGCGGGATCGAAGTGCGCACGATCCTGAAGCATGTCATTGCCCGCATTCGCCGGCACTGGCCGAAGGTCAACATCCTGGTGCGCGGTGACAGCCACTACGGTCGAAGTCAAGGCGATGGATTGGTGCGAAGCCAATGGGATTGGCTACATCTTCGGCTTCGGCGGCAACCCGGTGCTCGCCGGCATGATCCGGTCGGTTGCCGACGCGGTGTGCGTCGAGCGCGCGGTGACCGGAACCGAGAAGCTGCGCCGCTGGAGCACGCTGCGTTACGGCGCCAAGAGTTGGCAAAGACAGCGCCGTGTCGTCGCCCGGATCGAGGCGACGAAGCTCGGCCTCGATGTCCGTTACGTCGTCACCTCGCTCAAGGGCAGCGCCAAGCATCTCTATGAGACAGTCTACTGTGGCCGCGGCCAAGCGGAGAACTTCATCAAGCTACACAAGGCCCAGCTCGCCTCGGATCGTACGTCGTGCCGTGACCCGCGGGCCAATCAGATGCGCCTCATCCTGCACACGGCGGCTTATTGGCTGCTTCTCACTCTGCGCGCTGCCGCGCCCAAGCGTTCCTCTTGGAGAACGGCCGAGTTCACGACGCTGCGATTGCGGCTGATCAAGATCGCCGCCCGCGTCGTCGAGGGCGCCGCTCGAATTCGCCTCTGGCTGCCGACAGCTTGCCCGGACGCAGCGATCTTCCGGCTGCTCGCCGGCCGCTTCGCCGCTGCGGGACCATGACCCACGGGGCGATGTGCCCCGCCGAACCCTTCCCGCAACCTCCAGCCCTCGACCCAATAAAATCCCGATCAGCGTCGTAACGAACGCGATGGATCAGCCTTGTCACACTTCAAAAGAATCGTGGTGCGCCGAAAATCGCGCTACGCTCGTGAATACAAACGGCTAGGCAACTGCATCGCGAGTGGAGCAGCGTTCGTCGCCAGGCCTTCGCGTGTGCTGCTCCTTTCGCCGTTCATCGATGAGCGGATGGTAGACGAGGCGGCTACGTCCGCCGTCGCGTAATGGTCAGGGCTCGAATGGAGATCTCCGCTACGCCGGGCGCTTCAAAGGCCAGTAACGAACCGCCCGTCTTGAGCCCCAATCAGAGCCCAACAAGCCCCAATCGCCGGCTTTATCAACAGCATCAATTCCGAGCGGACCAACCCCTTCAAGTGCTTCCGAACATGCACGACCTTCCGTTTCGCAGAAGCCCTATGCGGGGTAAGCCGCTCCCAACGCGCGGTTATCCGTCTCCCTATCCAATCGGCGCCGACGATTGTGGTATTTCGAGCCCTGTGAGATTATTCAAGCTTTGAGTGATCGCGGCACTGGGTGCGGATCGTCGGTCCATGGATTTGAAACAACTTCGTTACTTCATCGAGATCGCCCGGTTCGGCGGCTTCCGTAGCGCCTCGGAGGCGCTGCTCGTATCGCAGCCACCGCTTAGCCGGCAAATCTCGGCGCTCGAGAGCGAACTCGGATGTAAGCTGTTCGAGCGCCACGCTTGGGGCGTTACCCTGACGCCTGACGGAGTCCGTTTCCTCGAACGCGCGCGTGCGATTCTGGGTCAGGTCGATAGTCTCAGCGATTTGAGCTGGACCTCGCTCGAGCGTTTTGCCGGGATCATATCGATCGGCGCGTCCGAGGCGATCGGTGATCTGCTGGTGAGGCGGTTTGGTGCGCTGGCCTCGCGCCTGCGGGATCTCTATCCCGAGGTAAAGCTCCATATGAGGACCGGGAATTCCTTTGTCATGATGGATGGGCTGTTGGAGGGAACGATCGACCTCGCCGTCATGGTCAACCCGCAGCCGCGCGGCGGCATCCGCAGTGAAAAGCTGTTGACGCAGACATTCATGCTCGTTGGATCCGTCGGCGATCCGAAGCTGAGTGGCGACTCCGTGACGATCCGCGATCTTGCCGATCTGCCACTGATTATGTTCGATCGCGCCTCCTCTTATCGCATGCTGATTGATCGGGCGGCGCATCAAGCTGGCACGAGCCTCAACGTGATCTACGAGGTCGAGCATTCCGAGATCATCCAGGACGTCGCGTCGCGCGGCCTGGCTTACGGCATCCTGTCGGCGATCAGAGCACGGCGCGCGGTGCGCGCGGGCCTTGTATCCGCAGTCGACATCGAGGAGCTGGCTCTCGACCGCATGCTCGTGATCCGCGACGGGGTACGCAATCAGGACGTCGTCGATGCCGTCGCCAAGCTCGTCAAATCGCTGGTGACCGAGCCCGCTTCGCCGCGCTTCATGGGTATCACTGTACCCTAAATCTGCCAGCATGGCCGCGCTGCTTGATACTCTCAGCGCATCATGCTCGATATCCACAAAATATTGGACCGGGCCGAGGCGGCCCTTTTATGGTCCGCCGGAGCGTGGCGGATCGGGCGGCGGCCAGAGATCGCTGGGCGAGTTGCCGCGGGACCGGTTGGAGAATTATACTTTTGGCCAGCAAAGCGTCCGATCAGGGGCGCCGGCGACCAAAGGGAGTATGACGCGTGGTCCGAGCAGACATGGCAGCGCAAAGGGATTGCGGACGAGAGGCTCCGGTCAAGCTGCGCGCCCGCCAAGTCACGATCTATTACTGGTTACAGCGCGCGGCGGTGCCATTTCTTGCCGTCGACGACATTGATCTCGACATCCGTCAAGGCGAATTTGTTGCAATCGTCGGGCCGAGCGGATGCGGCAAGACAACCTTCCTCAATGCGATCGACGGTCTGCAGGCAATCACCAGCGGCGAGTTGCTGCTGAACGGCAATCCGATCCGACGCCCCGGACCCGATCGCGCAATGGTTTTTCAGCAGGCAAGCCTGTTGCCCTGGCGCACAGTCTTGGGCAATGTCACCTATGGGCTCGATCTGCGCGGCACCGACCGGCGTGTCGCACAACGGCGTGGCCGCGAGCTCATCAACCTCGTCGGTCTGAGAGGCTTCGAGGATCATTACCCGACCGAGCTCTCGGGCGGGATGCAGCAGCGTGTCAATCTGGCGCGCGCTCTGGCGGTCGATCCGGAACTCCTGCTTCTCGACGAGCCATTCGCTTCGCTCGATGCCCAAACGCGCGAATTCATGCAGGAAGAGCTGTTGCGCGTGTGGTCGGCGACCGGCAAGACCGCGATCTTCATCACCCATGACATCAAAGAGGCGATCTACCTCGCCGACCGCGTCGTGGTCTTCACGGCGCGACCGGGCCGGATCAAGGAATGCGTCGAAATCGACCTGCCGCGGCCCCGCGGCCTTCATATCAAGCGCGAGGCCCCGTTTCTCGGTTACGAGGATCGAATTTGGGCGAGCATTGAGGAAGAAGTCCGTGCGACGGACGGCGCATTAGCCGCAACGCAGGCGGCGGTGCACACGTGAGCGAGATCGCGCCGGTTCAACAACGCCCCGTGGTCGCGGAGAGGCCGGTTGCCGCGAATGCAAGTGCTCGGGCGAAACGCATACCGGGCCAGCCGGGCCCGCTCGCACGCTACGAAGGGCTGATCCTCGGCTTGGGCGCCGTCGTGATCTTCCTCGCGATCTGGCAGGCGATCGCTTTCGCGCGGATCGTACCGCCGCTGTTCCTGCCGGGCCCACTCGATATCTGGAATGCCTTGGTCGATTACGTCGAAGATGGCTCCATCTGGCCCGATCTCACGGTCAGCGGCGAAGAGCTGATTTACGGCTATGGCCTCGCCATCGCGGTCGGGTTGCCCATCGGCTTGATGATGGGATGGTACCGGCGCACCAATATGGCGCTGGACCCGTTCGTCAACTTCATGAACGCCATGCCCCGCATCGCGCTCGTGCCGCTGTTGATCATCTGGTTCGGGATCGGCATCTGGTCGAAAGTGGCCGTGATCTTTCTGTCGTCTATATTTCCGATCTTGATCAACACCCAGGCCGGAATTCGCAATCTCGATGCGGGCTGGGTGAAAGCGGCGCATTCCTTCGGTGCGACTGATCTCCAGATCTTCCGCACCGTGGCGCTGCCGGGCGCCATTCCGTTTATACTCACGGGAATGCGCATCGGCGTCGGCCATGCGCTGATTGGCGTCGTGGTCGGAGAGCTCGTCGCCGCGCGCGCGGGCATCGGTCTCATGATGGCAACGGCGGGGACGAGCTTTCAGACTGCGAAGGTCTTTGCCGGGCTGGTGATCGTGTCATCGGCCGGCGTCGTGCTGGTCTATCTCATCTCCCTGGTCGAGCGGCGTTTCCAGGCTTGGCGGCCGCGCAGCTGATGGGTATTCCTGGGCCCCACGACGAAAAAGATCCCGCGCTTGAAGCGCATGCGGGCGCTGACTGCGGCGACCCTCGGTCTGGCTCTGGCGATCGCGGTGCAAGCCGCCGCGCTGGCATCGGGTCGCGCCGAAGACGGCGCGCCCATGCCGAAGCTCGATATTCCCTATCAAGCCACCACGATCGGTCAATTGCCGCTGTGGATGGCGCTCGATGGCGGGTTGTTCCGGCGTTACGGGATCGAGGCGAGCGGCGAGTATGCCGGCCAAAGCCCCGCGCTGGTTGCCTCTATGCTCGCCGGCGAAACGCCCTTCGCCAACCTTGGCGAGGAAGCCGTCGTCAGCGCCGATTTGAACGGCGGCGACATCGTGGTTTTGGTGTCCGGTCCGGAAAAGCTGTTCTTCGGATTATACGGCACGCCAGACCTTCACCGGGTCGCCGATCTCAAAGCCAAGAAGATCGGGATTTCCCGATTCGGGACGACGACCGATTTCATCGCGCGCCATGTCCTCGGCGAAGCGGGGCTCGACCCAAAGAAGGACGCAACGATTCTGCCCGTCGGCTCGCAGGTCGAGCTGATGGCCGCGCTGCAGAGCGGAGTCATCGACGGCGCGGTGCTCGGGCCGCCCATCATGATCAAGGCTGATAAGCTGGGTTATCCCAAGCTGGCCGATTTGCTCGACGACAACATGCTCTTCTATACGGACGCGCTGGTCGGCAAACGGTCGTGGATCGCGGCGCATCACGACGAGACCTTGAATGTGGTGCGCGGCTTCGTCGCCGGCATTGCCGCTGTGCACACAAACCGGAAATTGGCCATCGCCACGCTCAGCAAATACACCAAGACGACGGCCCCTGATTTGCTGGACGGCGCCTACGATCTGCTGATTTCGGGCTTTGCCCAGAGTTCCGGCCCCGAAACCCGCGGCGATTGCGACGAGTTTTCAGAGCACCTCGATCTCTGGCGCCAAATCCGCCGATCCGGCGAGTTTTATCGATCCATCCTTCGTCAACGAACTCGACCGAGATGGCTTCATAGCGCGTCTCTACAAAACGCAGGAGTGAGGAATGGCGATTTCCAATGGGCTGCAGTTTGCAGATCTCGAACCCGTCGGTCCGGGGACACCCGCGGGCCGGTATCTCCGGTTGTTCTGGCAGCCGGTCTATCGCGCGAAGGATTTGCCATGCGGTGCGGCCAAGCCGATCGAGATCTTGGGTGAAAAATTCACGCTCTATCGCGGGCAAGATGGCACGCCGCATGTGGTCGGCTTTCGCTGTGCCCATCGCGGCGCGCAGCTATCGCTCGGTTGGGTCGAGGGCGGTACCATCCGCTGTCGCTATCACGGCTGGCGGTTCGACTGCTCGGGCCAGTGTGTAGAGCAGCCGAACGAGGACAAGCCCTTCGCGCAACGTGTCAAGCTTCCCTCCTATCCGACGCGGGAATATCTCGGGCTGGTGTTTGCGTATCTCGGCGAGGGCGAGCCGCCGAAATTCCGCGAATATCCGGATTTCAAGATTCCCGGCGTGATCGTCACGGATCCGCCTGAGGTCATTCCCTGCAGCTTCTGGAATCGGCTCGACAACGACCTCAGCCACATCGCCTGGGTCCATCGTGCGACCGCGCTTCGCAAAGGACGGAACGATTACATCCGTCCGCGAGGCGAATTGATCGAGGAAACGCCGTATGGTTGGATGAGTACGCGTTCAGTCAAGGGCGAAGCCGCCGAATTCCAGGCCCTGTCGCGAACCAATCATTGGTTTATGCCCAATATCAGCCAGTTCTGGCATCGCAATCGGGCGCCGGAATTCGAGCGACCGCGATCTATGGGACACCAAGATCACCTGGACGGTGCCGATCAACGATCAGAGCTTCGTCGCCTTCGACGTCACCAGCACGCCGCTCTCGGGCGAGGAAGCGCGCGCCTTCGCGGTCAATCGCGCATCGTCCCAGGAATCCGAGGCTGACACCCGTTGGGATTTGGCTGAAAAGGTCCTCGCCGGCGAATTGACGCTGGAGGAACTGCCGGACAATTTGAGCGCCTATACCAGCTTCGCGATCGAGGATTACGTCACGCAAGTCGGGCAAGGATCGGTCGCCACGCGCAACAAGGAGCATCTCGGCCGGACGGATGCGAAGCCGATCATCAATCGACGGCTCTGGCTGCACGAGGTCAAGGCGATGCTCGACGGCGAGCCGTTGACGGATTGGCAGCTCCCGGCCGAGCCCCTCATCTCGAATCCGAATTACGGTCCGCCGCTCGGCAGCATCGACCCTCGAGCGGGTCGAGCCGAAAGTGCTGGATAGCCAGCCGTGAGGAAAGCGCAATCGGCGGGGTTCGCGATATGCTTGCTGGCAGCGGGCGCTGCGGCGGCGCAGCCCGCCGCGGCCGACGCCCCCGCGGCTGCGCTCGACATCCCTTACAACGCCATCGCCTACGATGTGTGGCCGCTATGGGCGGCGATCGACGAGGGGCTGTTCTTGAAATACGGCATCGATGCCCGCGCCGGCGGCGCTATGGAAAGCCCAACGATCGTCGCCTCGATGCTCTCGGGCGAGACGAAGTTTGCGATCGTCGGCGAGGACGCTGTCATCAGCGCCGATCTCAACGGCGCCGATATCGTGATCTTGACCTCGGATACGGAGAAGCTGCTTCTCGCGATCTACGCGGCTCCGGCGCTTCGCACGGTCGAGGATCTCAAGGGCAAGAAGATCGGCATCAGCCAATTTGGCACGACAACCGATTTCCTTGCGCGCTACGTGTTGCAGCACGCGGCGCTCCAGCCCGAGCGCGACGTTGCTCTGGTTCCGGTCGGCTCGCTGGCCAACCGGCTTTCCGCCCTCGCCAGCGGCGCGACCGACGCGACAATCATCGGCCCGCCCATAACCCTCAAGGCGGCGAAACTTGGCTTCCATTCCATCGCGAACATGTACGATTACGACCTGCTCTTCTACACCAGCTCGCTGGTCGCCAAGCGGTCCTGGGTCAACGCCCATCGCGACGAAGCGCTGAACGTCGTCCGCGGCTATGTCGCGGGCGGCGCATCGATCTTCCGCGACCAGAGAGCAGCGCTTGCCGTTCTGAGCAAATATACCAAGACGACCGATCCGGATGTGCTCGAAGACACCTATCGGGACTACATGAAAGTCCTGCTGAAGATGCCGGTTCCCAAGATTGCCGCACTGCGAACGGGACTGGAGGCAAGCAAGCTAGCCCGCCTTATTCACGACGGGAGCGATTGTAGGCTGGCGGATGTAGCGTAAGCCGCTGATTGCGAGCATGATTCTGTTGTCAGGACAGAGTCGAAGCCGCGATCACGGAGCGCCACATCCGCCATGAACAAAGATAACCTCCTGCCGTTTTCCCTGCCAGCGATTTGCCGCAAGAAAGTGAGCGTAGCTTTCGACGGCGGGATGCTGTCGTCGGATGCGGGCGTGCTGCTGCTGCGCGGGGTCGAGCGGCATCTGGGCGTTGCAGCGCGCCTCGCGACCTGCCTGAAGGATCGCCGTGATTCCGATCGCATCGATCACACGGTCGAGGAGATGCTGCGGCTTCGGATGTTTGCGATCGCGGCGGGGTACGAGGACGCCAACGACTGCAACAAACTGCGGGACGACCCGGTATTCAAGATGGCGGTGGGCCGAGCACCGGGAAGCGGCGAGGCGCTGTGCGCGCAACCGACCATGTCGCGGTTGGAGAATGCGCCGTCGCGGATCGAGATCGCGCGACTGATGCTGGCGCTGGTGGATCAGTTCTGTGCCAGTTACGCGCGGGCGCCGGCTTCGATTATTCTCGACATCGACGACACCTTCGACGCGGTGCATGGCCGGCAGCAGTTATCGCTGTTCAACGCGCATTACGACGAACGCTGCTTCCTGCCGATCCATATCTACGAGGGGACGAGCGGCAAGCCCGTTGCCGTCATCCTGCGCAGCGGCAAGACGCCGGGCGGGATCGAAGTGCGCACGATCCTGAAGCATGTCATTGCCCGCATTCGCCGGCACTGGCCGAAGGTCAACATCCTGGTGCGCGGTGACAGCCACTACGGTCAAGTCAAGGCGATGGATTGGTGCGAAGCCAATGGGATTGGCTACATCTTCGGCTTCGGCGGCAACCCGGTCCTCGCCGGCATGATCCGGTCGGTTGCCGACGCGGTGTGCGTCGAGCGCGCGGTGACCGGAACCGAGAAGCTGCGCCGCTGGAGGCCACGCTGCGTTACGGCGCCAAGAGTTGGCAAAGACAGCGCCGTGTCGTCGCCCGGATCGAGGCGACGAAGCTCGGCCTCGATGTCCGTTACGTCGTCACCTCGCTCAAGGGCAGCGCCAAGCATCTCTATGAGACAGTCTACTGTGGCCGCGGCCAAGCGGAGAACTTCATCAAGCTACACAAGGCCCAGCTCGCCTCGGATCGTACGTCGTGCCGTGACCCGCGGGCCAATCAGATGCGCCTCATCCTGCACACGGCGGCTTATTGGCTGCTTCTCACTCTGCGCGCTGCCGCGCCCAAGCGTTCCTCTTGGAGAACGGCCGAGTTCACGACGCTGCGATTGCGGCTGATCAAGATCGCCGCCCGCGTCGTCGAGGGCGCCGCTCGAATTCGCCTCTGGCTGCCGACAGCTTGCCCGGACGCAGCGATCTTCCGGCTGCTCGCCGGCCGCTTCGCCGCTGCGGGACCATGACCCACGGGGCGATGTGCCCCGCCGAACCCTTCCCGCAACCTCCAGCCCTCGACCCAATAAAATCCCGATCAGCGTCGTAACGAACGCGATGGATCAGCCTTGTCACACTTCAAAAGAATCGTGGTGCGCCGAAAATCGCGCTACGCTCGTGAATACAAACGGCTAGTCGCCGCCAAGACCGCCGATCCGGCCAGCTTCATCGATCCATCCTTCGTCGAAGAGCTCGACAAGGACGGTTTCATCGCGAGCCTCTATCAATGAGAAGCGGCAAATCGGAGAGCCGGCGCATGGGGCGAAAACGAATTTTTATCGGACGATGGGCTGGGCTCGCCGCCGCGATGCTCGCGGCAACGGGCGCCTCGGCGCAAGCGCCAGCGAAATCCGATCGCCTCAAGCTGGATATCCCCTATAACGCCGTGGCCATCAATGTCGCGCCGCTGTGGCTTGCGATCGATGGCGGGATCTTCGGCCGCTACGGTATCGAAGCGACCACGGAGCTGTCGTCGCGCAGTCCGGCGCTCGTCGCCTCGATCCTTTCCGGCGAGACGCCTTTCGCCATCGCCGGGCAGGACGCGGTGATCGCCGCCGACCTGAACGGCAGCGACATCGTGGTTCTCGTGACCGGAACCGAGAAACTCTTCTTTTCCATCGAAGCAGTGCCGAGCATCCGTACCGTCGCCGATCTCAAGGGCAAGAAGATCGGCGTCACGGCCTTCGGCACCACCACCGATTTCGTCGCCCGCTATGTGCTGCAGAAAGGCGGCCTGCGCCCCGAGCAGGATGCGACGATTCTGCCTATGGGCTCGGACGCGAATGTGCTGGCGGCGCTTCGAGTTGGCGGCATCGATGCCGGCGTGCAAGGCTCCGACGTTGTCCTGAAGCCGAAGGAGTTTGCCTCCTTCAACAACATTGCCTCGCTGCTCGACTACGACCTGCTATTCTACACCGGCTCTCTGGTCGGCAAGCGGTCGTGGATCGCGGCGCACCCGGCCGACACGTTGAACGTCGTCCGCGGCTTCGTCGCCGGGATCGCTGCATTTTATCGGGACAAGGAGAGCGCGATGGCCGCGATCGGGAAATACACCCATACGACCGACCCGGCTGCGCTCGAAGGCGCCTATCAATTGCTGGTCAGGATGTTGCTCAAGGTGCCGGTGCCGAGACCGGCGGGTGTGCGATCCGGCCTCGATGAAAGCAAGCTCGCCGCAGCCAAGACCGCCGACCCGGCACAATTCATCGATCCTTCTTTCGTCGACACGCTCGACAAGGATGGCTTCATCGCGGGCCTCTACAAATGACGAGCGCCAGGACGACGGCATCAAGATGTCGATCTCTACTGCACCAGATTTTGCTTGCTGCGCTTTTGTATCCGGGACTGATGCCAGTCGCGAGGTGCGCTCATGCGGCCGAAAGCGACATCCAGCTTGAAATCCCGTTCCAGGCCGTCGGCATCGGCGTGACGCCGCTCTGGGTCGCGATCGACCAGGGACTCTTCAAGAAATACGGCATCGCCGCGAGTACTCAATTCGTGTCGCAGAGCCCAACTCTCGTTGCCGCTGTGCTTTCGGGCGACACGCCGTTCGCCAATGCCGGTGAGGACGCGGTCATCAGCGCCGATCTCAACGGCGGCGACATCGTAATCCTGGTCTCTGGACCCGAAAAGCTGTTCTTCGAGATCAATGCCGCGCCGGCGATCCACACCATCGCCGATCTCAAGGGCAAGAAGATCGGCATCAGCCAATTCGGCGCGACGACGGATTTCATCGCGCGCTACGTCTTGAGCAAAGCCGGGCTCGATCCGAAGACGGATGCGACGATCCTGCCGGCCGGGCCGCAGGCGGCGAATCTGGCTGCGCTTGAGGGCGGGATGATCGACGCGACCGTACTCGCAGCGCCGACCATGATCAAGGCCGAGCAGCTCGGCTTTCCGGCGGTCGCGAACATGCTCGACTACGATTTGATTTTCTATACCAGCGCGCTCATCGCCAGGAAATCCTGGATCAGCGATCACCGCGAGGAGACGCTCGCAGTCGTCAAGGGCTATCTCGCGGGCAGCGCGGCGGTTCACACGAACCCGGCAGCGGCCAAGGCGGCCATCGCCAAATACTCGGACACTAAGGATCCCGCCATTCTCGATCGGTCTTACGAGCTTCTCGCCCGGGCGTTGCCGAGAGTCCCCGTGCCCCAGCCGCGCGCCATCCTCACCGGGCTCGGCCAGCGCAAGGAGCCCACGGCCAAAAATGCCGATCCGGCGCGCTTCATCGATCCGTCTTTCGTGAACGAACTGCAATCGAGCGGTTTCATCGACCAGCTCTACAAATAGAGGAAGCACCAAATGGCCAATGCCGAAACGCTGCAAATCGCCGATCTCGAGCCGGTCGGCCCCGGCACGCCCTCGGGCCGCTATCTTCGACGCTTCTGGCAGCCGGTTTACCGCTCCAGCGATCTGCCGAAGGGGCGGGCGAAGCCGATCGAGATCCTCGGCGAAAAATTCACGCTTTATCGCGGCGAGACCGGCACTGCGCATGTCGTCGGCTTCCGGTGCGCCCATCGCGGCGCGCAGCTCTCGCTCGGATGGGTCGAGGGCGACGATCTTCGCTGCCGGTATCACGGTTGGAAGTTTGATTGCGCGGGCCAGTGCATCGAGCAGCCGAACGAGGGCAAGCCGTTCACGCAGCGGGTCAAGATGCCCGGCTATCCGACGCGCGAATATGCCGGGCTGATCTTCGCCTATCTCGGCGAAGGCGAGCCGCCGGCCTTTGCGCACTATCCAGATATCGACCAGCCGGGAATCCTGGTCGCCGACCCGATCGAGCTGGTGCCGTGCAATTTCTGGAACCGACTCGACAACGACATCTGCCATATTCCGTGGGTGCATCGCGCAACCGCGCTGCGCAAGGGCCGCAATGACTTCGCCGTGGCCCGGCGCGAGAAGATCGAGGAGACGGTCTATGGTTGGAAGAGCCACGCGCTACGCCACCGGCGATGTCGAAGGCTATCGCGACATTTCCGGCTCCGCGCATTTCTTCATGCCGAACGTCTATCAATTCGGCGTTCGCACCCGCGCCAAGGGCTTCGAAGGGCGCAACCTCTGGGACACGAAGATCACCTGGACGGTCCCGGTCAATGACTGCGCCTTTGCGGCCTTCGACGTGACGCATACGCCGCTTAGCGCCGCCGACGCGAAGGTCTATGCGGCGAGCCGGACCGAGCAGCAGGACACCGAATTCGATCAGCGCTGGGACATCGGCGACAAGATTCTCGCCGGCGACATCACGATCGAGGAAATTCCCGACGAGCTCAGCGCCTATGCCAGCTTCGCGATCGAAGACTATGCCACGCAAGTGAGCCAAGGACCGCTGGCGACGCGCGGTCGCGAGATCTTCGGCCAGAATGACGCGAAGGTGGTGCTGCTTCGCCGGCTCTGGCTGCAAGAGGTGAGGGCGATCCTCGAGGACCGGGCGCCGACCGACTGGAAGATCCCGACCGAGCCGATTCAGGTCATTCCTACGGCCTAAGTCGGACGGCCCGAATCAGTCCCCGCGGTTGAACTGCGGCAGCAGCCGCAGGACGTTTTCGAATCCGGTCGCGCGCAGCCCTGCCGCGTCGAGCAGCCCGGTCTCGGTCAGCGCGGTCGCATGTTGGGTGACGCTGCGATAGGGAAAATCCGAGCCGAACAGCAGATGGTCGGGCGGCACGACCATGCGGGTGGCCATCAGCGCGACGCGGTTCGAGATGAAGGCGGTCTCGTAAAAGAAGCGATGCGCCTCGGCCAGGAATCCTTGCGGTAGGAGCTTGGCGAAGCGCTCCATGGCGGCGATGCGGGTGAACCGCTCGATCAGGAACGGCATCGTGCCGCCGCCATGCGACCAGATCAGCCGCATTCCCGGATAGCGCTGCGAAGAGCCGCTGAATACCATCTTCGCGATGGCGCGCGTGGTGTCGGTGCCGTATTCGATCGCCGGATCGCCCAGTTCCGGAATCAGCTCGTGGCAGCAATCGATCGTCGTCGGGTGAACGAAACAAACCGCGCCTCGCCGGTCGAGCTCCTCGAATAGCGGCGCGAAATAGGCATCGCCCAGCCATTTGTCGTGATAGGAGGTGTAAAGGCCGATGCCGTCGGCCTTCAGCACGTCCATCCCGTATTCGATCTCTGAGAGGCTGCCCTCGATATCGGGCAGCGGGAGCGAGAGAAATATGCCGAAGCGGCTGGGGTGATCCGACCGAATGGTGGCCGCGAAGTCATTGGCGCCTCGGACGGCGGCGCGGCGGCGCTCCGGCTCGTCGATGCGCCCGTTGAGGTGGGTCGTCGTCGCAACGGCGGCTGCGACGCCGCAGCGGTCCATATCCTCAAGCGCCTTGGAGAGTTCCCATTTCTGCAGCGGAATCCCCAGCTTGTCGCCGCATTCGCGGCGATAGCTTGGCGGCGAAATATGATGGTGGACGTCGATCCAGCCGGCGGCAATGCGGCTGCGAGGTGCGGGATTGGTCATGCGTCGTAGCTCTCAACGGGTGGCAACGGAGGCGAGCGCTGTGAAATCGCTGCGAAGCGTGACCCTATCCCAGATTCACCGGATCTCATTGATAATTCGCCTGGATACGTCTTATCAGGGGGGTCGCGCTTCGCGCGGAACGTAACTCCTCTCATTCGAAGCTTTCTGTAAAAAATCATTACGTTGGCCGCTCCTTAGATGGGGTCACGGCTGGGCGCGTATTCACAGCGAAGGCTTGCGGTTGAGGAGCCCGAGCGATTAACCGCACATTTTGTCACTCCGCTGTTTGGATTTCAGCGGCGTTGGGCCTGTCCTCATTTGCTGCTCAAACGGCGCCTCAACTCGGTCAGCCGCTCATCGTTGACCAGGGTGTTATCGGAGATACCGATTTGCTCAAGGGCATCGGCGGTGCCATGTGGCCAAGCGGTCGCGTCTTCGGGCAGCACAGCCCAAAGCAATGCGAGGGCATGCTTGGGATATTTCCTGAGGAGGTTTTCATCGGATTTCAAGACATTCGGAAGCACCAAATGTGATCCAGCTATCGATGTCACGAGCGGGATGATCGCGTCCACCACATCCGGAAATCTGGCTTCGTTCGAAAAAGCAACTGTACAGAGGCCCGCGCTCATACTCGGGCTCTTCGCGGATTTCTCTTTCGGCCAAACATCCCTCAAAAATGTGAGCTGTTCATCCGTCTCCGGCCAGTGCTCAACCTGCCATAACACGCGTTGGCGAATGCTGTCGTCGGAATGTACAAGAACGTCATGCAGTTCGTTGTCCGATGTCCAACGGCTAGCATCATCTTGGTTCCGGTAGTGCCAACCGCCGAGGAGAATGCTCGCAGGTCCTTCACTGTGCTTCGCTTGACCCGCTGGCAGTCGCTTCGCCAGCTTTAGTAGGGTCGGCTTGAGGCGATCGTAGAGTGTTTGACAAGAGACTTTAGGTTGCCAAAAAAAGCCCGCTAAGACGGCGGCCCGATCAGAAGCCTCGTGATCCAAGACCGAAAGGAGGTTCCTTTCAGTCCAATGCGGATCGATCTCATAGAACCAACTAAGATTTGCACTGAACAAGACCAATGCATAACGACGGTCGTCTTCTCCGAGCGACAGAAGCTCTTCCGCACGAGCGGCCCAGGCCTCCGGCAGCGTCGAGCCAGCAGTTAAGTTCTTGAGGCTCGGGTTTCGCACCAGAAGCTCGGCCAACTTTCCTGCAGGAGAATTAATAGCCTCAGTTGCCCAATCCGGCTCTTCGTTCTGCCGAACGACGCGCGATTTGCTTGCATCACTACCCGACTGAAGCACAGAAACCAGCTTTGTCCATAGGCGTGCAAAACTATCGGGGAATCTTTGAAGGAGAGTATCGTTGCAAGCTTCCGTCCAATCGATCACGGCGTGAATGAACTCCCGAATGGCCGAAACACAAGCAACACCCAATGGAGCGACTGCAAGAACGCAAAGGTGGACTCGGGCGCCGCCAACGCTCGCCGGTGCACCCAGCGGTGCATGATAAGTGGCTCGCCGACGAAGAGGATCAGGGTAAAGATCAGCCATAAGCCGACCATCGCTTGCAACCACCAAAAATCAATTGAGCGAAAGCGGTCCCAAAGCTCCAGCCGATCAACCAAGTAGAATCCGCTCGCCGCCACCAGCAAGGCGGCGATGCGCGCTTGCCAGATGAAGCGCTGTTCCACGGCCTCGAAGAGTGCCAATCGCTCCGCCGCCGTGCCGGCGTGTCGGATCAAGGGCAGTACCACGGTCGTGACCATCGCGACGCCGCCGATCCAGATGACCACGGCGAGCACATGGATCGCGAGGGCAATTGCGATCTCATTCATTTCGCATATATCCGGCGAATTCGTCACGACGGACGGGCGGCATGGGTGCTGGCGCGGCATCGCGGTAGAACTCGACGAAGAAACGTACCGGTCCAAGCGGCTCGACTTCGTGCAACTGCACCGGATGCACGACGCCCGGATGGTCGGAATCAAGAATACTTTCCGAACGCGGATCGAGAATCCGATAACGCAACCGGCCTTCGAGAATTTTGATTAGGCCCCAGACGCCTGCCTTCGTGCTGTGACGATGCCGCAAGCCCTCTGGCATCGTCTTATCATCGAAGACCGGGGTCCGCCTGATGACCAGCAAGTTCGCGGGCAATTCTCTCTCTTTCTGGCTCACGACTCGGCTTTCTCGTTCCCATCGGGCGGCACGGCCAGCTCAGGTCGCTTCCGCCGCGGCCTGATTTCACCTTTCTGAGCGGCAATGCCCAACTCGAGGCTGTCGGCGATGCGATACGCACGTTCGAGGAAGTGAGCGGCTGCGCTGGGAGGGCACACCTCCCGCGCGGTCTTCGCGAAGATCTCGAGCCAACGATCGAAGTGCGGCGTGTCGATCGGCAGGGGCAGATGGGCGACCATCGGCTGCCCGTGATAGCGGCCGCTCATCAGCGCGACGGATGACCAGAACGCGTGCACTTGCGCGATGTGGGCCTCCCAATCCCGCACGGTGCTCTCGAAAATCGGTCCCAAAAGAGCATCGTAACGGGCACGGCCATAGAAGGTCCGCACCAGGCGTTCGATCATCGCTTCGTCGATGCCGGTGCGAAGAACGATCTCGTCGATGATCGCGTTACGATTAGGCGCGCCGGCCGACTTGTCCACGTTCATCCCCTTTTTACCATAAGATATATATGGTATGAATGTTTAAGGGTCAAGCGCCGGACGAGGGCTGCGCCGCCGCCTCGCAGCCTCGCTTCGCGCGGGTTGTGCCGCGCGATCGATCGCATAAATGCGGTCTTACTTGTCGTTCGATACGCGTTCACCGGATAGGGATGTTTCATGCGCCTCACTTTGTTGACGGACTATGCGTTGCGGACCCTTATTTACGTGGGCACCAAGGGAGATCGGCTTTCGACGATCGCCGAGATTGCCGAGAGCTTTGGCGTTTCGAGGACCCATTTGATGAAGGTGGTAAACAAGCTCGGTCAACAGGGCTATATCGAGACGATCCGCGGTAAGGGCGGCGGGATCAGGCTGGGACGCCGCCCCGAGGAGATTGGTGTCGGATCGATCGTTCGCGAGACCGAGGAAGAGTTGGCCGTAATGGGATGCCTATCCCAGGCCGGCTTTTGCAGAATCGAAGGGTGCTGCGTCTTGCGACGGGCGCTCCGCGAGGCAACGCTTGCGTTTTTTAAGACGCTTGATGGCTACACCTTAGCCGACCTTTTGACGCCGGGTGCGCGGCTCAAGCACAGCCTGGGCCTCGCGCGTGATCTCCGCCCTGCGGAATGAGCCAAGTTCGCCTCAAGCGCGTCTACGATCCGCCGTCGCCGGATGGCGGACAAATCTCGCGGCCGGACGCATTGTCATCCTCATCGCCTGCGACGCGACTCGGTTGCGCACGCCACCTCGCTCTTGCGTGCAGGCGTGCCTTTGCCTGTGATTGCCGTCAATCTGGGACATGCCGATACAAGGATGACCGAGCGTCACTACGCGCATCTTACCCCGAGTTATGTTGCATCCATGATCCGTGCAGCCATACCGAGCCTTGGGATAGTTGAAAGCTCGAATATCGTGCCGCTTCGGGAGGCAAACTGATTTGAATTAGAATCCCCTACGCCACGCCTCACGGGAGCAGTGCGCGGTAGATGCTCGATGGGTGGCGAGCTGCAGTAATTGCACTTGACCGCAACCCGCCGAATAGAGAAGAGCCGGTACTGGATGCGATTTTTCAAGCGGGCTGCAGGCGGCTCATGGTCACCGCTCTGCACAGGACCGCCTGTTTATAATCGCGGATATAGTCGTCCAGAACCCCGCGCGGTTCGGGCGGTAGACGAGGATCCTGGTGTCATCGTCCGCAGCTGCCGGCTCATACGCAGGCCGAGCTTGACGATACCAGTCGGAATTTTGGTGCTCATCGGGCTTGTTCCGATGTTGTTCAGATGGGCTCGCTTCCTTAACTGGACCAGCTGACCGAAGGGCGATAGGATATAATTACGGTAGCTACCGTGTTTTAGGAAGTCTCCTCATGCCTGATAGAAAAACGGCTTTCTTAGACGCTTCACAACAGCGCCAAATGGCGCTTTCGAGGTGGGACAATGAGGGCGGCGCGGGACCCAGCCGCTCGCAAGAGGGCTTAATTTCCGGCGAGGTGCAACCCGAGGTCCCTCAGTTGACAAATGCCGAATTGGTGCAGCTTCGCATTCGTGTGATCGCGCTGGAGAACTTGGTGATCACGTTGCTGGCAGAAGCATCTGATCGGCAAATCGACCTTGCTCGCGAAATGGCTGTTTACATCTCTCCAAGACTGGGCGTCACCCATCATCCTCTGACGATCCATGCCGCAGCCCAGATGATCGATCTTGTTGATCGAGCCGTTCATTTCCGGGTCGTGACGCCATAGCGCCCCTCGGGGTCGCATGGTCGCAGAGAATCCAGTTGAGTTGTTTCCGCGAGACGTCAGCTCGCCGCGGCAACGCGATTGATCCATATTCGGCGGCGGCAAGCTTTATCTAAGCCAATTGGCGTTTGCGCTCCCGTTTTTTGGCTAAGAGCAGTTCGCTGACCAGGATCGCAGTCGCTAAATCAATTCCGAAAAAAGGCCGCTATCGTAAAAAGAGCAAAAAGAGCATTGATCCAGATCAAGGTGAGCCGTGGTCATTACGGCAAGTGTGATGTGGTCGATCTGGATCACTAGGGCGCGGCCCCGAATGCTGTAACGGATGGCAGACGCATTATGCTTGCAGCGCGGCGGCCGGCAGCAGTGACGATCGGCAATCTAGGACGGGGCGCCCATCATCTTATGCAAGCTACCCAGGGAATTTCTGAAAAGGAGAGCCGGCCATGGCAAAATGCGATGTCTGCGGCAATGATTACGATAAGGCATTCCAGGTGACGAGGGAGGGGCGAACGATGACCTTTGACAGTTTCGAATGCGCGATTTACGCAATGGCCCCCTCCTGCGCGCACTGCAACTGTAAGGTCATAGGCCACGGCGTCGAAATTGCCGGAAAAATTTATTGTGGCGCTCACTGTGCCAAACACCAAAGCGGTCTTAAAGATCGCGCCTAGGGACATTTTCTGGCAAAGTTTTATGCGAGTGACTGTAGCGATATTTCCAATCCCGTGCCGCGAAAGTCCCGTCTTTATCGTGGAGGGCAGAGTGCGGTGGACGGCAGATAGCGTTGCAAAGGACAGAGCCCAGCCATTCCTCAGCGGCACAAATATGTCGGCTGATCCCGACAGCATGAGTAGGTAGTGTGAGTAGGTACGGATCGACTTCGAATAGTGGAGGAGGAGAATGAACGAAGGGCAGCATGATGATTGGAATCCGCGGGATGCATCGATCTTGGAGGACCAGCGCCGAGCATACGACGAGATGCGAGAGCGATGTCCGGTGGCACACAGCGAATTCATGGGCTGGTCGCTGTTCCGCCATGAGGACATCGCTACCGTTCTGGCCAATCCTGAGACGTACAGCAATGTATCGCGGTTCCTAGCGATCCCGAATGGAATGGATCCGCCGGTTCACGGCCGATACCGCGAAGTGCTCGCCGCCTACTTCGATCAGGAGCAGATGGCGAGGCTCGAGCCACGCGCCCGCGAGATTGCCGCGAACCTCCTTGCACCGATGCTCTCAGGTGGAGAGGCGGAGTTCATCGATGCCTTCGCCACGCCCTTTGCGTTGAAGACGCTGTGCGCCTTCCTTGGCTGGCCCGAGCAGCACTGGGAATGCCTCGGGGGTTGGACGCATGGCACCCAGCAGGCGGCCTTCAGCAGAGATCAAGCTGCCGGCCAGGCCCTGGCGAGTCTCTTTTCGGAGCACGTCAAGGCCAACCTGGATATGCACCGCGCTTCACCGAACGATGTGGCCGACGCCACAGACGCGCTGTTAAGGACCGAGATCGACGGCGCGCGGTTCGACGACGACCAGATCGTGAGCGTACTGCGTAACTGGACGGCCGGGCACGGCACCGTCGCGGCCGGATTGGGCATTCTGGTCCTGCATCTTGCCCAGGAGTCCGAACTGCAGGATCGGCTGCGGAGCAATCCGTCGCTAATTCCTGCGGCAATCGAGGAGATCCTGCGGGTGGACGATCCGCTCGTCGGCAACCGGCGCACCACGACGCGGGAGGTCGAGATTCAGGGCCGGATCATTCCGAAGGGAGAGAACCTGACGCTGATGTGGATCGCCGCCAATCGCGATCCGCGCGCGTTCGATAATCCAAACACCGTCAAGATCGAGCGGAGGCACGGGCGCTAGCCTGGTCTGGGGCCAAGGGATCCATCTCTGCCTGGGCGCCCCCCTGGGCAGGCTCGAGATGCGCGTGGCGCTCGAGGAGCTGCTCTCGCGGACGAAGCGCTTTGAGTTCGCCGGTGACGCTCCGCGCCGTGCGGTCTATCCCAGTAACGGACTAGCCACGCTCCTTCTGCGAGTTAGCTAACGCTTCGGCAGTCGTTCGAACATTGGCGATGGCGGGCCTCGCCGTCAGCCGCTTCGGCGTCAAATTGCGTAGCATCATCGCCTCGCGTGGCTACCAGTCTTGTGTCAACTACGGATCTTTGGTTGGCCGCTCCACCGACCCGCTCCTGAACGCCATTAGGCGTAGGGTCGAGTTTTGAGCGCTATCACGTCACGTGGAGGAATTTTGAGGCGATTTGCGAGTTGAAAGGCACAACCATGGAACGACCCGCGCTGCCAAGTGGTTTGGGATTACCCCCAAATTCCCGCGTACAAGCAGGCAGGCTATGGCCTGCGCCTGCGGACGCCAGGCGTATCAAGAAGTTTTATATCTACCGTTATGACCCCGACACCCGCGCTCGGCCACGGCTCGATACCTTCGAGATCGATCTCGATGCTTGCGGACCCATGGTCCTGGATGCGCTAATCAAGATCAAGAACGAGATAGACACCACTCTAACCTTCCGCCGCTCGTGCCGGGAGGGGATCTGCGGCTCCTGCGCAATGAACATCGACGGCAGCAATTGGCTCGCGTGTACGAAAACTATTTCCGAGATCGATGGACCGGTGAGGATCTATCCCCTCAACCATATGCCAGTGATCAAGGATCTGGTGCCGGACCTCTCTCACCTCTATGCGCAGTATCAGCTGATCAAGCCCTGGCTCCAGAACGAGACGCTACCACCGCCGGACCACGAGCGACTCCAATCGATTGCCGAGCGGGCGAAGCTCGACGGATATTGGGAGTGCATTCTCTGCTTCTGCTGTACCGGGGGCTGTCCGAGCTGGTGGTGGAATGGCGACCGGTATCTTGGTCCAGCGGTGCTGCTTCAAGCGTATCGGTGGATCGTCGATAGCCGCGATGAGGCGACGGAGGAGCGGCTGGATGCGCTGCACGACCCCTTCAGGCTCTATCGCTGCCACACCATCATGAATTGCACGCGTACTTGTCCGAAGGGGCTTAACCCAGGAAAAGCGATTGCACTGATCAAGAGGACGATTATGGAGCGACGAATTTAGGTCTTGTGACGTCCCATTCTGTTGCCGTTGCCGAAGCGTTGCTGGGATCTGGAAAGAGGCGGATAAACGTCACGTCTGCGCGAGTCGTCGTGTCAACAGCATAGGGCCATACACAATCTCGAAGAGGCCGAACGCCGCAATCCAGCAAATCCCCGACAAGGCAAGGAGAATCATCATCGTGTCCGCGGTCCAGGACGCCGCGACCCGCGTAATCGCGGCGGCGTTAATCAGGATAAAGATGACAATCGTCGCCCGGTTCGCCATCAGGTCGCGCCCGGTATGGCCGAGCGTGACCCTGGGCATCACGGCGAGAATCATCGTACCGATCGCACCTGCGGTCAGGGCGTGAATCGCCGCGACAACCGGTACTCGGGCATCGAGAAGCGAAAGTCCGAGGAGCCCGACCCCGATTACCACCCAGCCATAACCGACGTGCAAGATGAAGAGGAGCGGTTCGGCTGGGGTCGCGCCGCCGGCCCAGCGGACGAGCCGCCACGCATTGAGCGCAGCCGAGACAACCAGGATCAGACCTATCGCGCGAGAATCGGGAAGAACGGCCCACGCAATGAGACCGGTGTGAAGAACCCCGACCGCGGCGATATCCAACGCGCCATGAGGGGCCGGCAGGCGCGCACCGCGGCGCTTCACCAGCCAGTTGCGCGTGAAGCTTGGGATAATGCGCCCGCCGATGACGGAGATCAGCATGATCGGGCCTGCGATTCCGAGGCGCCAGCCCAATCCGCTCGGCACGGCGAAACCCAAAGATTCAAGGTGCATCAGCAGGTCGGCGACGATGAAGACGGCGACGGGCGCCATCATCGGCAGGTTGCGCCAGTTGCGGCCCGCGATGATTTCGCGGGCAGCCACCGCGAGGAGAACGACCGGGAAAGACAGATCCGCAACGATCGCCAGCCACGCTGGTAGGTCTGCTGAAATCAAACACGCGATCCGCCCCAGCAGCCAGAGGCCCGTGAGCAGCGCGAGCGGGTAGCCCCGCACCGGTAGACGGCTGGTTCAGTTCGGAATCGCAGTAAGGAGAAAGCCTCCGACCGCCGCCATCACGAAACCGAACAGCATTTCGTGGATGTGCCATGTCAAAGGATCGAACCGGGTCGGCACCTGCAAGTAGCCAAGGAACATGGCGAGCCAGACGGCGATGTCCATGATGGCCGAGCTTCCCGCCGCCATGAACAAGGGCCGAAAAGCATAGCTGAGCATCGCGGATTGTCGTAACTAGCAGGCGCGTTCTTCGGCCGTGACGGTCATGTCCTTCTCCGCGTTTTGCCGGCCTTGCTGGCCGGTGTCGCGCTCTTAGGCTGCCGGACGCCAAGCAGCTCGCGCAGAACGACCGCGTTGTTGTGGAGTTCGTCATGCGCCGCGAAAAGTAAAGTGATTGGTCCCTTTCGCGCGAGGCTCCGGAGTTCGGCGAGCGCTTCCGGATGTTCAGCGATCTCTGCCCGATATCGTTGGCGAAATTCTGCCCAGCGCTCGATGTCGTGGCCGAACCATTTGCGGAGGGCCGTGCTGGGGGCCACGCTTTTCAACCAATGGCCGATCACGGCGTCTTCCTTCTTCAAGCCTCTTGGCCACAGCCGATCGACCAGGATGCGCGTTCCATCAGCGCGGGAAGCGGGTTCATAGACGCGCTTCAGCTTCATTCGTGAAACGTCCGCTAAGCGACTCAAAGCGGCCTCGGTTCTGCCTCGAACAACGCTGTCAGCTTGCGCCGTGGGGTCACAAGATGTGCGAGCGTATAGCGATCGAGCACGCCGAAAAACGCACTGACGGCCTCATCCGCAGCGTCCTTAAGAATACCGGCCGGCTCGATGATGCAGGCACCGAACGCGTTGAAACACGGAACGATATCCAGATCCAGATGCGGTTCGATCCGGCGGGCGATTTCACCAATATTGATGTTGACGGGCGGCTTGCCGAGAAGAAGGTCATGTACCCAGCAGTAATCCTGGTCGGCGAGTACCTGAACCGAATGCGTTGAGCGTAGTGGCGGCACACGAGGACGGACGATTCCCAACAATCGCCGGCCAAAGATCGCCTCGGTCGTTGCCGCCATCTAGCGAACGCAAAAAGCAGCATGTTTAGTCGGGCCGGTGTCGCTCCACATCGAACCCGCTGGTGACGCGACCGAGCGCTGCCATCACAGCCTGGATCTCGCTGGGTTCGCCGCCGCCCATGCCTTCTTCCTCGGCCACCGCTAGCTCCGTCGCGTCGTAGGCCCAGCGGCACAAAATCTCAATCTTCTGCTCTAGCCTCAAGCTCGGGTGCAGGACAACATCTTCGGGCCGTCGGAAGCATGACGCGGGGTCGAGGATCGCCCGTTCGAGATCGACTTCTCCGGCTTTCGGCTTCGTCACGTCAGCCTCCCGTTCGTGGTTTCGCCGAACCCAGGACCCTGACTTCATCTCCAGGCCGCGCGACGTCGTCGACGGCTACCGGCACCCCTAATGTGGTCGCATTGACCGCGCCAGCCTAGCCTTATGCCGCTCGGGGGCAATTAACATTAGTCTAGAGCGCCAAGCCCGAGACCGCGAGCCCGGTCTACAGGCCGATCCAGCCTATCTTCAATTCAGATCACTTTCTTCGCATTCAATCGGCCGCCCGCTTTAGACTATTATTGATTTAGATCAAGGCTCTTTTCCACGCATCCGGCCTATTTTTAAAAAGATTGAACTGCGCGAGTGGTAAGCAGTTTCTCCTGTCATAGAGCAGGCGGAGCGGAGATAGACATCGGCCACGGTGGAGAGTCCCCTTACGTGAACGGCAGGGAACCTGGGAATGCAAGTCTTCGATTTCAAAGCTCGGTGGAAACGCGCTGCCCTCCTGATGAGGGAATACGGCATCGATGCTCTTTTCTTGATGAAGCCGGCGAATCTCGCCTACTTCACAGGCGACGGTTGACCGTGTGCCCTCGGGCTGTTCACGACTTCGCTCAACTGCGTGGTGTCGGTGCCAACATGCGACTATCTAGACGTGCGCGCGTTATCTGCCGCCACCGACATCCGGCAGTTCAAGAACGAAGAGGACATGTTCCATGGATTCCGGGACGTCATACGGGACCTCGGGCTGGTCGAGGCGACCATCGGGCTCGAGAAAAATTTCTTCGATGCGGCGCTATTCGAGGTGTTCAAAGGCCACATCCTGCCGAAAGCGCAGGTCGTCCCGGCCACGCCCGTGCTATCCCGGCTGCGCATGATTAAGGAGGCGGCCGAGATCGACTGCATGCGCGAAGCCGCACGGGTGGCCGACGCGGGGATGATGGCGGCAAAAAAAGCACTCCGGATCGACACACGGGAAATCGATGTCGCGGGCGAGGCCGAATATGCTATGCGCGAGGCGGGAGCCGTAGGATGGGCATCCGCAACATACGTCGCCTCGGGTTCCCGTTCCGCAATAGCCCATGGCCCTCCCTCGCTTAAGGTCATCGAGGATGGTGACGTCGTTCAAGTACATGTCGCGCCCGTCGCACGCGGATACACGGTCGATCTATGCCGCACGCTTTTCGTCGGAAACGTGGCGTCCGAGGCCGCCAAGGCCCTCGAAACTTATCTCGAGGCCCAGGAGGCAGGGATAGCAGCGGCAAGGCCGGGTGCGCCGCTGCTGGGGATCGACGACGCGATGAGCGCGGTGCTCAAGAAGAACGGTTACGGAGATGGATTTCTGCGGCCGGTCTTCCACGGTGTAGGAATGGATCACGAGGAGGCGCCGATTCCTGGAGGCCATGCGGTCATTCACGGCGAGGAAAAGGTCGAAACTGTCGAAATCGGGATGGCGCTCGCCATCGGCAACTGCGGCATCTATCAACCGAGCTTCGGAGTGCGAGCCGAGGATACGATTTGGGTAGGCGACAACGGCTCAGTTCCGCTCACGAGTTTTCCAAAAGCAGCGATAGAGTGAACGATCGAAGCGATAACGACCAAGACGGTACGTTCGTCCATTCGTTACGCTGATTTTCGCAGGATTGCGCGCCCTCTTGTTTACACAGCGCTTCCACCGGCACAACGTAATTGGAGATTTTAGGGGTGGGGTTGGCGTCCCCAAGGGGATTCGAAGCGCTGTTCCCACCGTGAAAGGGCAATCGTATTAATCGCATGTACCGGACGTATCGAGCCCGTCCCGAATCGAATAGCCCCTAGGTGTTTGGTCCCAGAGAATCGTGGTGCATTATATCGCGATCTCCGAAGGGACGAGCTATGGGACAAATTCTTCACGGGAGCGCCACAACGACTGAGGCGGTCCGTCGAGGGATACAAAATAGTCAAGCGAGCTTGAGAGAGCTTGCCGGCCACTACGGGATCAACCCGAAGACGGTTGCCAAATGGCGACGGCGCAAATCGGCTCACGATTCGCCGATGGGGCCAAAGGAACCGCATTCGACGGTTCTCACCAAAGAGGGAGAGGCGCTAATCGTCGCCTTCCGCAAGCACACGCTGCTGCCGCTCGACGATTGTCTCTATGCCTTACAGGCGACGGTCCCGAACCTGACACGGTCGTCGCTGCACCGCTGCCTTCAACGCCATGGCATCAGCCGACTCCCTGAGACAGGGGGCGACAAGCCGAGCAAGAAGAAGTTTAAGCCCCGAAATCCCGTTCTAAGCGCGCGCGAGCAAAGCTGCTGCCGCCCGCACCGGAGCCGCGCCGCCAGCTTCGATTCGCCTTTATTAGACTGACAGCACCTCCCTGGTGGGTTCTAAACGTCAAGTTCTGACCACTAGTTCACTTGGTGGGCACCTGTTGATCAAGCAAGCCCTTCGAGCCAGGTTTGACGGTCCGTGCCGAGTTGGGACTCGGCCCACTCGCCCCTTGGTCAACCAAGCCTTTGGAGCCGGGGTTGACGGGCCCGACGCCCGGTTGGTTTGATCCGGGTTTGTGGCCTATTGTGCCCGCGGTGTCGTGCACCGCTTTGGTGACTGGGTCCAGGATGGTTGCCGTTGACTGTCCCTTCGCCCCGCTGCTGCCGGCGCACGGCGGCTGTTTGGGACCTCCACACGTACTTGCGGCGTCTGCAGCTCCGCAGAGCGTCAGGAGCGCCGTTGCGAAAGCGCCAGCCAACGCCATGGCTGAATAGTGGTGGCTCCGCATCTCTTGGCTTCCTCGAATTGCTCCGATGGCGGCCGGAGAACGATAGCTCTGGTCGCATCCGATTGAACCCGCGTTGATGAACATCAACTGACTCATTTCGAGCACGGTCACGAACGTGGCATCTTGTTCGAACGCCACGAGGGAACGGCTTATCCGACATTCCCCGGATGACCGGGGATTCCGAGGGATGATGTTCCAATTCGGCCTCACGCACAAGGAGGTCCGAGGACGGCGCCTGCCGCAAGAGCCGAGAAACCGCGATTTGGGGATCATCCGACCTCCTGAGCATGCGTTTCCCATCATCGAGACGCACCTCGCCCCGTACCTTGTCTTCCGTACAACATTTCCGCACCCTTCATGCTGGCGCGGGCGGCGCCCGCAACTTGGCGATCAGCCCCAGGATATCGACGAACAATTTCCTCGGCACCGCGACCTCAGCCATCTGGAAGGTGACGTAACGGCCATGGCTCACAACCTTCGCGCCGATCTTGATGAGTTTCGCGCGCAGGGTGGTCAATGACCACGGCTCCGCCGTCTCGGGCATCGCGAGCGTGCGCATGAAATTCCCGAGTGTTAATCGGCGTGGAGTTCGGATGCCGATCGGCACGCTAGGCTACTGATCCATTCGGCATTAGAGAGGTCACTCTTCGGCGCCTATTTACAATATTCGCAGTTAGTCACCGCTGGCCTTCAGGATGGCAAGTTGCCGGATAACAGTGTTCTTATTGATGACGAGAAGGTCGACTCGGGGCTTGACAAGTCTCCGTCAGGAGATCGTGTTGGCTTAACGACCATCGGGTATCGGATGGGTGCGCAGTGTTGCGCAACGTTGCACCAAATTTTCAAAGCTCTGCTAGCGCGCGCGATTCGTGCTCGCAGGCGTGGGAGGCGAGGAAGGACCCAACCAAGGAGCCATCATGGCCCAGTGTAAAGGCCGCGCGAACTTTGGTAGATTTTGTGAAAACGCAAAAGCGATTGGGAGAAGCGGGGATGAGCCAGAGGACCATGATCGCGATCTTGGCTGCAGGGTTCGTCGCCTTTTCGGCGGCCGCCCGGGCTCAGGAAATTTCGCTCATTTTCGCGCCAGGCGATCCGGCCGGCACGCGCATCGAAAAGGAATTTCTGGAGCCATGGACGCAGCGTATCAACGCTGCGGGCAAGGGTGTCCTGAAAATCGACAAGCGCGACGGGACTGCAATCGTCAACAAGAACAATGCATATGACCGTGTGATGAGCGATGTCGTCCAGATTGGCTTCATCCTTTTCAGTTACGTGAGCGGGAAGATCGATGCCGGCAATGTGGCCGGCTTGCCTTTCGTCGACAATGCAACGGATGGCTCGGTCGCATTGTGGCGGCTTTACGCGAGCGGTGCGCTTAATGCCCAATTTAATGAGGCTATTCCCCTCGTTCTCTTTGCCGTCTCTCAGTCGCAGCTCCACATGGCTAAGCCTCTCAAGGATCCCCTCGACTGGCACGGCGAGAAACTAATTGCCCCAACCAAGGTCATTGCGGATATCGTCCAGCTCTTCGGCGGCTCACCTCTTTCCTTGGGTTCTGCTGAAGTCTACCAAGCTATTCAGCGTGGCACGGCCACGGGAGCGGTCACCAGTTGGCCCGCCTTCGATACCTACAAATTGCAGGAAGTCACGACCTGGCATGTCAACCAGCCGCTGGGCACGGCAGCCGGCATGATTTTCATGGCGCGTTCCAAGTACAACTCGCTGCCGTTGGCCGCGCGCAAAGTGCTCGACGAGAATTCCGGGGAAGCGTCGAGTCGCGCGTTCGGCGCTTGGTGGGATCACGAGAATGCGCGCGGACGCGACGCCGTTGCGGCTTTGCCTGGACAAACCGTGATCACATTGTCAGCCGCGGATCGCGCCCGCTGGGCAAAGATAGTTCAACCTGCTGTGAACGAATGGGCCAAGAGCGTCTCCAACGGCGCCGAGATCATCGCGCGCTATAAGGCCATCATTGCTCGGGTAGAGGAAAGTGGAATTCACTAAGGTCCGCGTCGGGACTCGCCGCGCCTAAGCAATCAGGGGTAGAGTCAGCCACCAATGACGATTGGAGATGCGAGCAAATGTTGACGCGCGAGGAGAACGAGCGTTTCACCCGCGTTGGGCCGGACACCCCGGCGGGCGAGGTGCTGCGCCGCTATTGGTGGCCGGTCGGTTTCACTGACCGTGTACAGGGCCCGCGGCCCCAAAAAGTGCGTCTTCTCGGAGAGGATTTCGTGCTGTTCCGCGATGGCGCAGGTCGGCTCGGGCTGCTCGAATTATTGTGCGCACATCGCAGAACATCGCTCGCGCTGGGTCGCGTCGAGGAGCGGGGCGTGCGCTGCTGCTATCACGGCTGGCTCTTCGATGGCGCGGGGCGCTGTCTCGAGCAGCCCTGCGAGGAAGCAAGTGAAGCCTTCGTCGATCAGGTACGGCTGAGATCCTATCCAGTGCAGGAGGTAGCGGGCCTCGTCTTCGCCTACGTCGGGCCACTGCCCGCGCCGCTCTTGCCGAAATACGACCTCTTGCAGTGGCAGGGCGGCAAAAGCGCGGTGTGGTCGATATTCCATCAGTGCAACTGGCTGCAAGCGGTCGAGAACGCCTGCGACGTGAGCCACGTGCCCTGGCTCCACGCTGGGCCCTATCCGGAATTCGCCGCTAAGAGGCCACGCATCGCCTGGGAGCGCGCGCCTTGGGGGCTCCATTACGAGACGCATGGACGGGTTTGTTGGCGTCGACACCGGCGAGGTGATCTTTCCCGGTCACAACCGCTTCGCCTCGGGCCGGCACGGCAAGGCTACCTCGCTACTTAAGGACCGGAACCAAGACGTGCGGCACAACTTAGCGTTCCGCGTGCCGCTAGACGATGTGACCACGTGCCTCTACGTGCTCGGAATCTATCCTGACCGCGAAAACATTCGTGTCACGGTTGGCGAGCGCAAGCTTGCGCCAGGCCAGTATGAGGTGGTCGACGACGGTTGGTGGAATATCGCCTCACGCGACCAGGATCGCGCCGCGCTCGAGGGCCAGGGGCCGATCACCGACCGCTCGACCGAGTATCTCGCTCCATCGGATCGTGGTGTCACCCTGTATCGCGCGATGCTGCGTGAGGCGATGCGCGCGGTTGCCGAGGGGCGCGATCCGATCGGGGTGGTCCGCGATCCCGGCGCCGACCGGCTCATTGAGTTCGATACGCATCGCTACGACTTGGTACCGCCGCTGCGCGAATTCGCTGCGGCGGCCGAGTAGGCGGCACACATGTTCAACAGGCTCGCCAAGAATGTGCTCTCCGCCCGCTACGTCGTCGGCTTGCGCATAAGATTCTCTTGAACTTTAATAAGCGGCGGGTAGGCCCGGCTGACGGGATCCGGCGCTTCGTCTACGAGAATTACGTCGTATCCGCGGCCGCAAGCTCGGGCGCCGAGATTCGTATCCCCGGTCGCGACGTTGCGTCAGGAAGTACTTGATCTGCAATGAGAGAGGTTCGGATCCGAGTTCCTCTCCCTCCGCCAACCAGTCCGAAGACCGGAGAAAAATCGGCTACCTGTCGACGATACGCGCCGATGAGCGGCGTTTGTCGAGGCGATGCGTTGGGCCATGGCGAGCTTCTCCCGCGATCCCAACTTCGCCGCCTAGCGTCTCGAATTCCCGGCTAACGCAACCCTGGCACGGCCGCCGGCAGACGTTTACGGGAAATTAACCGTGACGCGTCCAATCTCTTCGTCGTCCCCCGGCGCAACGATTGCCATTCGGGCGTCCGATTGGAGCGAGCGCGATGCCCTTCGATGTACTCGCGGCCGATGAGTTCCTCGGCGAGCTCCAAAATCTCGTCCAGGCGCGCGCGCCCATTGTGCACATCAACACGCACGAAGAAGACCGATGCCTGAAACGCGTGCACGATCTCGCCAAGCGGCTGGATCGTCATGTCATCGTGTGGAGCACAAGCCGAGGCTGCTATTCCTTGGAGCCGGCGGACGACCCCGAGACCGCCCGGCAGCGGCTGGCGGATCTCACGGCGGCGATCGAACTGTTTGAAAAACTTGCGACGGCACGGGATCGCCACCCGGGCGGCTACGTTTTCATCCTTCTCGATCCCTACCCGTACCTCGGCGACAAGTCCGCCAATCCTATCTATCGCCGTCGGCTGCGCGATTTTGCCATCGATGTTCGCACGAAGGGGTACCACGCCAGCTGCCTCATCATTTCGCCGAATGCGAATCTCCCGTGCGAGCTGGAAAAGGAGGTTACGATCATCGATTTCCCGCTCCCCGATCGCGGGGAAATTTCGCATTACCTGACCGGCGTCGCGCAACGGCTCAGCGCCAAGAAGTCGATCAAGGTCAACCACGACCCCGAGCTGATTGGCAAGCTTGTCAACGCCTCGCTCGGCCTCACCTTGATGGAGATCGAGGGCGCGCTGGCGAAGGCGCTCGTCGAGAACGTCGCTTTCTCGCTCGAGGACGTGGAGAAGATGTCTCGCCAGAAGCGGCAAATCATCCGCAAGAGTGGAATCCTCGAATATATCGATACGACAAGCCTGGCTCTTTCAGAGATCGGAGGGCTAGAGGCTTTCAAGGAATGGCTTCGCATCCGCGCGGCGGCGTTGTCGCCCAAGGCGCGGGCATTCGGCATCGAGTCGCCCAAGGGCGTCCTGGTGACGGGCATCCCGGGTTGCGGCAAATCCTGGTCCGCCAAATGCGTAGCGGCGTCGTGGCGCCTGCCGCTCGTGCGGCTCGATATGGGCAAGGTGTACTCCGCGCTCATCGGCTCCTCGGAAGAGCATATGCGCGAGGCGATTCAGACGACCGAATCCATCGCGCCGTGCGTTCTGTGGATCGACGAGATCGAAAAAGGGCTGCCTCATTCGCACGGCTACATCGGCGACAGCGGCGTTTCCCTCCGGGTCCTCGGCAAGTTCCTGACCTGGATGCAGGAGAAGACCGCGCCGGTCTTCGTCTTCGCGACCGCGAACCAGATCGACCAGCTGCCACCCGAGATCCTCCGTAAGGGTCGATTCGACGAGGTTTTTTTCGTCGATCTCCCGACCGACGGCGAGCGTAAGGAGATTATCGAAATCCATCTCCGTCGCGTGAAGCGCGAGCCGGTTCAATTCGATGTCGAGGAGCTCGTCCATCTGTCCGGCCCCGGTTTCCTCGGCGAGGGGCTTTGCCTCACGGGCGCGGAAATCGCCGCGTGGGTCAATGAGGCGCTGATCCACGCTTTCGATCGGACCCGAGCCGATGGAGTGCCGGGCCCCGCCGATCTTGCCATGGACGACTTTAGAACCGTGGCGAAACGAGCGGTGCCGTTGGCGCAGATGCGCCGCGAAGAGATCCAAGCTATGCGCGAGTGGGCCTCAGGGCACGCGATGGGCGCTTCGACGAAGGCGGCCGGCTGAGCGCGGCGTCGTATCTCGTTCCGTCTGAAGATCGCGGATAGAAGACGACCTTTCTCTATCATCGGCCCGCCGATATGGGCATGACGCGTATCGTCTTGAAGGGACGCTAGAGAATTTATTCGGTGAGTCTCCCCAGTTGACCAACCACCTGGTCGGCGAACACGACCCCGGAAGCGGTCACGGGCAAACCGCTCACACGGAGCGCTTCCGCTGTCCATCTATTGCAAGTGTTGCTGAGGCTGTAAGTTCCATTTGAGGCATAAAAAGCGCTCCCGGGATAAGGGCCATCATCGAGCCTGCGTGGCAGATGCTGCGGGTCCTTCTCAATGTAATCCCAAACGAACTGGGAGAGACGGTCGAGTCCTTCCTGCGAGACGTGGATTGTGAAGACGCTTGAACCGGCAATGAAGAAGGTGGTCGGAGACTCATCGAGAGGGATGACCAGGACTACCGAAGGCCCGGGCATGGCAGCCTCGAAGAGATCGCCAAGACCAGGGTGCGGGGCCATGTAATAGTCGCGCTGACCCCAGCCGAAGATGAAATACCGCGCGTGCGGCGAAGCGTTCCGCAATGAGGCGAGGGCCCCCGTCAGCGCGTTGGCCGGAACACCGATCTCGGTATGCCACCCGCTGGCGATCACGTAAAGGGTTTGAAGCTTCGGCGCTTGCCCGGCATATGGCTCCACGGGCGACACGGGCGACCCGGCGCAACCGGCGAGGCCATACGCCAAGGCGACCATGGCGAACGAGATGATGCAATTCCGGAAGCGGTGCATCTCACAGCGGCGAGCGCGTGTCTTTCCGTCGGCATCCTAAGCCGTCCCACCACCCCGCTTCAACAAACTCGCCCGAAACTACGTCGTAGCCGCAGCCGCAAGCTCGGGCGCCGAGATTCGTATCCGCGGTCGCGACGTTCCGAAGGCGATGATGCTGAGCGGACGGATGCCGGCATCGCGACAGCGCAATCAGGCCCGGAATTCCGCTCTCCCCCGCGTGCACAATGACGTGCGCCTCAGGGCACCGGGTTAAGACATGGGCAGGCCCTTGTCTGCCCCAAGACGAGCGCGCCGCATAACGATTTACGGGGAGCGAACCTGCACGGAGTAGCACTTCAGACGGGCACGGGCGAAGCCGGGGCACAGCCGATCGAGGCGTTGTTGCGGAGGGTCGCAGAGCGACAAAAGCTGTGGCGCCCATGGCGGCAGCGGCAAGGCGAGCTGCGGTTCGGGAGCCGGTCAGGGCGATCTTGCGCCAGAAATCTCCGAGAAGGTGAAGCTGTCCAGCGGCATGGTGCCTCCTATTCGACGGCGGCCTGGCGCTGGCGGAGGGCTACTGTCGGATCATCGACAACGAGCCCCCCGGGCGCCGCGCCCAAATCTAGAACCGCAACCAACGTGCCAAGGACGAGAGGGCTACTGGATGACTGTTGACGATTGGCTTGCGCCTCGGGGAGGTATCTTTCTCGACCGGGGCGGTGATGGAGCGTAGCGGGCGCTCAGGATCGCACGTTGATTTCGTTCCTGACCTTGTCGACCCCGAACACGTACCAAGCATCGAATTCCGCCATGTCCCGCTCGGAGGGCGTGGGCACGACCCCCCGTAGCGTGACCACGCCATTGCGGGTCGAGACCCCGATCTGGTCGGCGTTTACGAAGGGGTCCTTCTCGAGCGCGATGCGAACCGCGTCGGTGATCTGCTCATCGTCGTCGGCCTCGGGCGGCGTGACGCCGACCCCGTTCACGACATCGCGTGCGCCCGGAACCCACCAAGCAAGCACGCCCGCGAGCCGCTTTTGCGCCAAGCCAGGCAGGTCGCCATCCAACGTCACCACCCCGGCCGCGACGGACACCGTGATCTTGCCGCTGGCGGGCTCGGGCATGCGCACCGGCACGATCCGGCCCTTGTCCTCTACCTCGAGCGCGCAAGCGGCGAGCGCCGCTTCCTCCAGCAGGGCATCGCGCACATGGTCGCGGATCTCATCGTCGCCCATGCCTTGGGCCGGCGCGACGCGCAACCGGTTGACGATGGCGGAGACGCCGGGAATTGCGGCGGCGCGTTCGAGAGCCAGCTTCTTTGCGGCGATATCGGCGACCTCGCCCTCGATCGTGAGATCGCCGTTGTCCCAACTCAGCTCGACCGGATGGTGCGCCAAATCGATCCGCGCTTCGCTGCGCAGCGCTTTGCGCACTTGCTCTATTAGGGATTTCAGCTTCGCCCATCGGTCCCTCCAGGCATCAAGCGCGGGAATAGGTGCCGATCAACTCCGCGGTGGCGAGCGCGTGCGCCTTGGCCGCTCGTTCCACCTCGCGGCAGCGGACGCCTGCGGGCAACTCGATGTGCGCGATATCGAGAGCGTAGAGCTTGAAGTGATAATGATGGCTGCCGTGGCCCTTCGGCGGGCAAGGTCCGCCGTAGCCGCGTTTGCCAAAGTCGTTGATCGCCTCGCGAACCGGCGGCTTTTGCGGCCCCACGCTCTCGCCCAGGCCGGCGGCGCCCGCCGCTATATCGAAGGCAGCCCAGTGATACCAGTCGCCGGACGGCGCATCGGGGTCGCGGCAGACGAGGGCGAAGCTGAGGGATTCCCGCGGCGCTCCCGACCAGGCGAGGGGCGGCGGGCCGTCGTCGCCGTCGCACGTGAACCGTCTCGGAATGCTCTTGCCTTGAGTGAAGGCCGCGCTGGTCAAAACCATCGCGGTAGATCGTTCTGCAGCCATTGGGCGGTCCCTTTGTCGGTGACGCGATCCTAAGCCGCCGGCGCGCCGCGAGCCTTGATGTGGATCAATGACGGCGGGCCGCTCACGGCCGAACCTGTTTTCGCTCGCACCAAAGGGGCCGAATGACCGGGCCAAAGTCCGTTAGCTCTGCTCGCACGCTGGACGTTGCGAAGCCGCGCTTCGACAGGCGGGACGCTTCCCGCCGGTCGCCGATCGGCCTTGCCGCGCTGAAGCAAAGCCGCCTTTACTCGGAAGAGCTTGGGATCGGCTTGAGCAGCGGGCGTGAGGCAGACTGTTTCCGGTGGTTTCTCGCGAGCCTGCTGTTCGGCGCTCGGATCACCGGCATCATCGCCCAGAACACCTACCGTGCCTTCCTTCGCCACGGCCTGACCACGCCTCGGAAGATCCTCGACGCGGGGTGGGATTTCCTGGTGAATCCGGTGATGCGCGAAGGCGGCTATGTGCGATACGACGGGCGGAAATCGGATCAGGTGCTGCGCGACTGCCAGGCGCTTCTCGACGATTATGGCGGCCGGCTCCTCCGGTTGCACGAGACGGCACGCGATCCCAGGGACCTCGAGGCGCGGGTGCTTGCCCTTTACGGCGTCGGTCCGGTCACGATGAACATCTTTCTGCGGGAGCTGCGGCCATTCTGGCGCAAGGCGGACCCGGAGCCGCTGGGTCAGGTAACCGCGCTTGCCGAGCAGACGGGAATCGACCTCACCGCCTATCGCCGCAAGAGCTTGACCTTCGCCAGAATGGAAGCCGGCCTCATCCGACTGAGTCACAGGCGAGGGCAATGACGAGCGGCCGATCGGATGACATGCCTGGGGCCGACCCGGAAAGCGGCGTTCACGACCGTGACGGGGGCGATGTCATAAAAATCGCTCTCTGCGGCGATGTCATGCTCGGGCGAGGGATCGATCAAATTCTCCCGCATCCGTGCGATCCACGGCTCTATGAGGAAGATGCCGGCTCGGCGCTGGATTACGTCGCGCTGGCGGAGAGCGCGAATGGCCCCATCCCGAGGGACGCCGGCTTCAGCTACGTCTGGGGCGATGCGCTCGCGGCGCTCGAAGCGGAACGGCCGGACCTTCGGATCGTCAATCTCGAGACCAGCATCACGAAGGATGGCCGTCCGGAGCCCAAGGGGATCAATTACAGGATGAGCCCGGATAACGTCCCTTGCCTTCGTTCCGCCAAGATCGACTGTTGCGCGCTGGCCAACAATCATGTGTTGGATTGGGGGCCGAGCGGGCTCGCCGATACGCTCCGGGCTCTCAATGAGGCTGGGATTCGGGCCGCCGGCGCGGGAAAGGATGAGAGAGAGGCTGCGGCACCCGCGGTCTGCGAGGTCCCAGGCAAGGGCAGGATCCTTGTCTTTGCGTTTGGCGCGAAGAGCAGCGGCATTCCGGGCGACTGGTCCGCCGGACCGCAAAGGCCCGGCGTGAACCTCTTGGAGGAGATGTCAAGCGATAGGGTGGCCCGGATCGGCGAGCGCGTCGCAGCGCTGAGGGCGCCCGGCGTTGTTCTCGTCGCTTCGATTCATTGGGGTGGAAACTGGGGCTATGAGGTGCCGGACACGCAGCGGCGCTTCGCTCACGATCTCATCGATCGGGCCGGGTTCGACATCGTTCACGGCCATTCGTCGCACCACCCCAAGGCCATCGAAGTCCACCGCGGCAAGCTCATCCTCTATGGCTGCGGCGATTTTTTGAATGATTACGAGGGGATTACGCCGAGCCTGCCGTATCGGGACGACATCGCCGTGGCGTATCTGCCGCGGCTTTCGTGCGGCCCGGGCACGCTGCTCGAATGCCGGCTGTTGCCGTTCAAGATCAGGAAGTTTCGCCTCCAGCGCCCCGCCGACGAGGATGTCCGTTGGCTGCAGGAAACGCTCGATCGCGAGAGCGCGCGGTTCGGAACGCGGGTTTCCTTGCGAGGCGATGGCCGCTTGACGCTGGAATGGGCGTAAGTCCGCGAATTTGGGATGGCGACCGGTTCGCGGTAGACTGCGTCCGCCGCCAGCCAGCTTAACGATCGGAGAAGAATTGAGCTCCCGAACGAAACCTCGCCTGCCGTAGCTCGCACGGTCGATCCGAATGCCGAAACAACAGAAATCCGCTGCTCGCTCGAGGTTCTACAAGGGCATCGGCGCCCAGGGCTGGCGGCGGAGCGGTTACACCACGACCAGCTTTTTCTCTCCCGCTTTTCGCCAATGGATCGCGTCGCAGCTTCCTGCGAAGCCGGTGGAGATCCTCTCCGTTGGATGCGGGTCCGGGGAGTTGGAGACCCATCTCGCGGAATCGCGCCACGTCGTTTTCGGCCTCGATCTCTCGCATCCGATGCTGAAGCGCGCGTCGCGTAACGGGCTCGAGCGGCTGGTTCAGGCGGACGCCCGATTTCTCCCGTTCGGCTCGGCGCAGTTCGGCGTCGTAATCATTCCGGAGTTGATCGGCTATCTTGAGCTCGGTGAGGCTTTCGGCGAGGTTCGGCGCGTGCTGAGAAAGCGCGGCCGGCTGCTGATCACGACCTATGCCGCGCATGTCGCTACCCATGCGCGCTATCGAAAATGGGGCATGGATGAGATCGCAAGTCGGTTGATCGACGCCGGATTTCGGATCGGCGAGCAACGCTATCTGGATGTCAAACGAAACAGCGTGCGCGACGTGACCGCGGAAAAGCAGGCAACGCTGCTTTACGTATCGTCAACCGTGAAGCGATAGCGAGCGAGCCGGCGTCCACGCCTCGCGCCTGTCTTTGCGGGAAATGCCGGGGCTCGCTTTGCCGCCATCCGGGAGCGAAGCCTTCCCCACTTAGAGGTTGCGCCGATCCGGTCGATGAGCAAGAGTTCGCCCCGGCGAAGAGATGTCCCGGCGGGCGCTTAGATGCGCTCTCTCCAGCGCGAGAAGGCTGCCAGCCCGGTCGATAGCTCCTCGCCGCTCACCTAAGGGCGTCCCGAGAATGGTTGCTTGCCGCGCGTTCTGCCTTAACTCGCTGGATGATCTCCGCGCGCAAGGGCGCCATAGGGCGATCGCGCGGGGCGGAATGCTGGCCGACAGCGCCGAGGAGCGCCAGCGGTGACGCGCAAGCGCCGGCGGCTCTACATCGTGCTGGGCGGATTGGCGCTCCTTGGCGTCGCGACTGCGCTCGTCCTCTCGGCCTTCAGTGACAACATCGTCTTCTTCTATAGCCCGTCCGATCTGGTGGCGAAGCCGGTGCCCGACGGGCGCACGATCCGCATCGGCGGTCTCGTAGAGAAAGGCAGCGTCAAGCGCGAGAGCGACGGCGTCACGCTCGATTTCCGCGTCACCGACGGGAACAACGCGCTGCCGGTCTTCTATAAGGGCGACATCCCCGATCTCTTCCGCGAGGGCCAGGGCGTCGTGGTCGAGGGCAAGCTCGATCGCGGTGGTTTTCGCGCCTCCAGCGTTTTGGCCAAGCATGACGAGAATTACATGCCGCCCGAAGTCGTCGATGCGCTGAAGCGCGCCGGGCATTGGCAGGGCGAGACGCCGCCCGCGCCATCGAGCGCGGCGAAGCAATGAGACGCCTTCTTCTATTTCGTGCCGGTGGTGCTGTTCTGCGCGGTCGCCGTCTATTTCGCGGTCGAGCTGAGGCCTGGCCGCGATCCGTCGCTGGTGCCCTCGGCGCTGATCGATAAGCCGGCGCCGCAATTCGATCTCGTCGGCCTTCCCGGCAGCAAAGGACTGTCGCTCGCTGCGTTCAAGGGCCAGGTCACGCTGGTGAATTTCTTCGCGTCGTGGTGCGAGCCCTGCCGCGACGAGCATCCGGTGCTGATGGGGATGGTCAAGGACGGCGAGGTCGCGCTCTATGGCATCGCCTATGAGGACAAGCCCGCGGACACGCAGAAGTTCTTGACCCAGTTCGGCGACCCTTATCGCGCCGTCGGACTCGATATCAATGGGCGGACCGGCATCGATTTCGGCGTCTACGGCGTGCCCGAGACCTATGTGATCGACCGCGAGGGCCGTATCCGCCTGCGCCATGTCGGGCCACTGACCCCGGGTGATGTCGCGCAGCAATTGCTGCCGCTGATCGAGGAGTTGGCGCATTCGTGACGCGGCTGGTGGCGGCGCTTTTTCTCGTCGTCGTAGCGACGGCCGCCTGGGCGGTCGAGCCCGGCGAGCGGCTGAGCGATCCGGTGCTCGAAGCCCGTGCGCGCGCGCTCAGCGAGCAGCTCCGCTGCCTGGTCTGCCAAAACGAAACCATCGATGAATCGACCGCGCCCTTGGCGCACGATCTACGCGTGTTGTTGCGCGAGCGCATCGCGGCGGGCGACAGCGACGCCCAGGCGGTGAAATTCATCACCGACCGTTATGGCGATTTCGTCTTGCTGAAGCCGCCGGTCGAGCCTGCAACCTATGTGCTGTGGTTCGGACCCGCAGGCGTGTTGTTGCTCGCCGCCGCAGGCGGGCTGATCTATCTGCGCCGGCGCAAAACCCTGCCCGAAGCGCCGCCGCTCACCGCCGCCGAGCGCAAGCGTCTCGACCGCCTGATGAACGAGGGCGGGGAGGGATGACGCGGGAGGCCGATCGCGGGTGCGGTCAACTCTCGCCTCAGCCCCGCCGCGCGGTTGCGAAAGAGACCGGTTGAGCCGATGATGGCACAAGGCGCCTGCCCGGCGCTCCGCTTCCCCAGAGAGCGCGCAAGATGAAGCTGTCGATCCTGTCCGTCGTCGATCACTATCCCGATGGTGCGCGGAGCATCGCCCAGTTCTATCGCGAGCTGATCGGCCAGGCGGCTCTCGCCGACCGGCTCGGCTATCAAGCCTGCTTCGTCGCCGAGCATCATTTTCACCATTACGGCGCGGTTCCCAACCCGGCGGTGATTCTTTCCGCGATCGCCGAGCGCACCGAGCGCATCCTGCTCGGACCCGCGGTCTCGATCCTGCCCTTCCGCGATCCGCGCCACGTCGCCGAGGATTATGCGATGCTCGATCAGCTTTCGGGCGGCCGGCTCATCCTCGGCCTTGGCTCGGGCTATTTGAAGCACGAATTCGCCGGGTTCGGCCGCGATCCGGCCGAAAAGCGCGAGCGTTTCGACGAGAGCCTGGCACTCGTGCGCCGCTTCCTCGCGGCCGAGCGGATCACCCATCGCGGGCGCTTCAACCAGATCGAAGAAGTCCAGATCAACGTGGCGCCGGCGCAGCGCGAGGTCCCGATCTATGTCGCTGCGCTCAGCCGGAGCGCGGCCTATCACATCGGCAGGCAATGCAACGGGCTGCTCACCATCCCCTATGGCACGCTCGAGAGCTTCGACGAGATCGGCGCGCTGCACGCCGAATTCATGCGCGGCCGCGCCGAAGCGGGCGCCGCGCCGATGCCGCGCAGCCTCACGCCGCACATCGTCACCTTTCACACCCATGTCGCATCGAGCGAGGCCGCGGCCGAAGCGGCGGTGCGCGGCCCCTTCGAGCTTTATTGCCGCACGCGGCTCTATGCCAAGCCGTGGAGCTACGAGCAGATCCGCGCCAACGGGCTTGCGCTTTTCGGCTCCATCGACAGCGTCGCCGCAAAGCTGATCGCGCTCGAGAAGATGGGCCTCGCCGGCGTCGGCACCTTGAGCAATTTCGGCGCGATGCCGGCGGCAGCGGTCGAGGCATCGATGCGGCTGATGATCGACAAGGTGCTGCCGCTCGTCGCACGCGCCTGACTAAGCGCCACGCGCCGCCGCCCTTCCGCCTCAGCGGCCCAGAAGCTTGCGCTTTTCCTCGAACTCGTTCTTGTCGATCTCGCCCCGGGCCAGACGCTCCTCCAGGATGTCGAGGGCGCTACTGCCGCCGCCGTAGCGGCCGCGCCCATACCAGCCACGGCCGTGCCAGCGCCGGCCGACGCCGAACAAACGGAGTATCAACGCGAAGACCAGCACGCACAGCAGCAGCAGGAAGAGGCTGCCCAACGGGTGGAAACCGAACCCGCCGCCCCAGCCTCCCATGTGCCGATAGCCATAGCCATAGCCGGGGCCGAAGCCCGGACCGGCTTGGGGCGCGGCCTGCTGCGCGAAGGCGCAAGCTGCGTAAAACAAAGCGGTGCCAGCGGCGACCGCAGGTAAAAGACGCTTCATCCTAGGCACTCCCTTGCGGCTATTGTCGAAAATTATATGCAACTATAGCATGTCCCATCCCCCCGATCTTGATCGAGATCAATCCCGCGAGCTCTCCCAGATTCATCCGGATTGGGCGACATCCGCGCAAACCCGCAAGACAGCTCCGACCGCATCGGGCGTCATCGCGGCGCGTCGCCTATTTCGCGGAGACCGGCTGCTTGATGCGGACGAACTCGTCCACCGCATCCTCGAAGCTCGTGTCCTTCGGCAGCGTGAAGCGGCCCGACCGCACGCGGTAGGCCGTGGGCTCCAGACCGGGCAGATTGTTCGCGCCCTTCTCGAAATCCCTCAGCGTCTGCAACAGCAGGCGGCGCAGCTTGATGATGACGCCATCGCTGACGCCCAAATGCTCGATCGTCCGGTCGGCGATTGGCCCCATGCTCTCCTGGATGCTGCAATCCTGGCGGCCGATGCCCTTGATGCCGGTGTAGGATTTTCCGCTCTTTTGCAGCGCGCGGTCGATCAAGTAGTCGTTGTCGCTGTTCGCCACTGGCCGCTCGCTGCCGGGCAGAAGCTGCGGATGGATGAAGAAGGCATCCCTCGAATCCGCCAAATCCTCGCGCGACAGCGGCCGGTCGTGGCGATATTCGATGCAATAATTCATCGTGTTCTCGTCGTCAACCGGGACCCAGACATGCGCGCCCGTCGGCACGGTCGAGATCAGTTTGTGGAACGGCATCAGCATGATGCTGCAGGTCCAAAGATTCTTGTCGGCGCCGGCCTCGCGGCAGGTTCCCGCGGCAAAGCCGAAATCCATCGGCAAGACCTCGTAGCGGTATGGGAGATTCATCTTCACGCCATCGGCGTTGGCTTCATCGCCGCGATGCAGGAAGGTGAGATGGCTGGTGTCGAAACCACCCTCGAGCGCCTGGAGCCAGTTGCATTCCTGGATGTGCCGCGTGACGTAGCGATGCGAGTCCGGAACCGCGGTCCATTCGAGGTCGGGGAAAGCGGGCTTTTCCTCCGGCGGTCCCATGTAGGCCCACACGATGCCGCCGCGCTCGATGCAAGGGTAGGCAGTGATGCTGATCTTGTGCATGAAGCTGCTGCCGGGCGGCTCGCTCGGCATGTCGACGCACTTGCCCTCGACGTCGAATTTCCAGCCGTGATAGACGCAGCGCAGCCCGCATTCCTCGTTGCGGCCGAAGAACAAGGACGCCGTGCGATGGGGACAGCGCTCGTCCAACAGCCCGACGCGGCCGGCGGTGTCGCGGAACGCGACCAGCCTCTCGCTCAAGAGCTTGACGCGGACCGGCGGGCAGTCGGGCTCGGGAAGCTGCTTGGCGAACAGCGCCGGTATCCAATAGCGCCGCATGAGATTGCCCATCGGCGTTCCAGGACCGGTCCGCGTCAGCAAATTATTTTCTTCGGGCGATAGCATGGCGACCTCTCGACAAAGCGGCTTACGACGGCATGGCCGATGTTATCACGCGCGCACGGCAAGCCATAGGGGATGCAGCGTTAGGGTCGCCAGCCCGCCTTCAAGGCGATAAGCGCCCTTATTTTCTCATCAGGTAGCGTGCTATGGTTTAGGCGCGAACACCGGCGGGGAATCGCGTTTTCGCATACGTGCCGTACCGCCAAACCGAACGGTTCGCAATCAGGGGAGGGAAGGCATGGCGCAACCCGTCAATATCGGCCGCGTCATCGACGAACAGCGCTTGCGTTTTTTCAGCATCGTCTTATTGACGATGGCGGTTCTCGCCAACGCGACCGACGGCTACGACATCTTCGTCATTGGCTACGCGGTGCCGGTATTCATCCGCGACTGGCACATCCCGCCCGCTTCGTTGGGGCCGGTCTTCAGCGCGAGCATTGTCGGCTTGTTCTTCGGCTATCCGCTTTTCGGCTTCATTGGGGATCGTTGGGGGCGCAAGACCGCGATCGTGAGCTCGATGGTCATCTATGGGATCATGAGCCTCGTGACGATGGGCGCAAGCTCGGTCCAGCAACTGCTCGTGATCCGGTTCGTCACGGGCATCGGCCTCGGCGGGGTGATCCCGAACGTTACCGCGCTTACCTCGGAGTTCGGGCCGAAGCGGATTCGCGCGGTATTCATCATGATCACGAGCATCGGCGTGCCGTTGGGCGCGGCCGTGCCGAGCTTCGTCAGCGCCTTGTTCCTCGCGCGCTACGGCTGGACTTTCCTGTTTCTCGTCGGGGGAATATTGCCGCTCGCGGCCGCGGCGGTATTCTTCTTCGTCATCCCCAAATCGGTCAAATTCCTGGTCGTCCACGACCGCGGCCCGGAAAAGATCCGGCGCACTCTCGGCCGGTTGCGTTCCGATATCCCGATTCCCGCCGACGCTCAATTCGTCCTCGCGGGCGAGAAGCCGGTCATCGGAATATCCCCCGCGCCGCTGTTCCGAGACGGGCTTGCTTGGATCACGATCCTGGTGTGGTTCTGTTATGCGATGAACATGGTCGCGACCTTCTTCGTCGCCAACTGGATGCCCACCTTATTGCAGCAAGCCGGGGCGACGAGCGCAGAGGCTGCGCTCGCGACCGGCATGTTCTCCGTCGGCGCCTTTCTTGGCGGCGCGGTTTTGCTGGCAACCGTCGATCGTTTTGGCCTCATCCCGATCGCTTGTCTGTTCTGGCTCGCGGTGCCGTTTCTGCTGGCGATCGGCTTTGCCGGCGGCGCGCCGCTCCCGGTGACCATTCTCTCGACCCTTGCGGGCGCTTGCGTGGTCGGCGTCAATTTCGGCTTCAACGCGGTCAACGGGATCATCTATCCGACGCCTATTCGTTCCAAGGGCGCGGGTTGGACGAACGCGATCGGTCGCTTCGGCGCGGTGGTCGGGCCGGTGCTGGGCGGCATCTTCGTCGGAATGCACTGGACCCTGCCCGAGCTCTTTGCTCTGCCGGCGCTCTCGTCGCTGCTCGGCGCGATCGCGATTCTGGCTCTGACGCGGCTCTGCGTCATCCGCTTTCGCAGCTATCGGCTCGACGAGCGCCGCGCCGAAGCCACCGATGGCGCGCCGGTTGCGGTCGCTGCCGCGCAACCGGGCACGGGATAAGCGCAGTTCAGTCGGCGGATCGCGACGGCGCCGGATGCGGCTCGATGCGAATGGCGTCGCGCACCAACTCGGTCATTTTGCGGCCTTTTGGAACTGTGAAGACCGCCGGCCGCGCGCGGTAGCTTGACGGATCGAGGCCCGGCAATTCCGCACCGGTTTCGAGACCCCTTACGATGCGCAACAGATGGCGGCGAAGCAGCACGATTTCCCGATCGGTGGAGCCGAGATTCTCGCGTGTCCGGTCCGCGATGGTCCCCAAGGATTCCTGGATGAACGAATCTTGGAGCCCGAGGCCCTTGACGCCGGTGAAGGAGACGCCGCTGGCCTGCAGTTCGCGGTCGATCCGATAATCGTTATCCTTGTTTCGGACCGGCCGCACGCTCGATGGAATCGTCTCCACGATCACGTAATCGAAGCTCTTGGCATAACGAAGCTCGTCCTCGCTGAGCGGCCGCTCGGGATGGTATTCGATCGACCAAACCATGCAATTCTCGTCGTCCACCGGTATCCAGCCGAGGAGGGTGTAGCGCGCGTCCCCGGCTTGCGGCCGGAGCAGCTTCCAGCCGGGCATGAACATCAGCGAGACGGACCACAATGTGTCGCCCCGCTCCTGCGGCCTGCCGCTGCCGTAGATGAGGCCGAATTCCGTCTGAACGAATTCATATTGGGCCGGGAGATCGCGAACGGCATCGTTTCCCGTCCTGCTGAAGAATCGGCTGCCGGGACTCGTATCGCCGCGATGCAGGAAGGGCAGGTGCGCGGTGTCCCAGCCGCCCTCGTAGCCTTGGAACCAGTTGCACTCCTGGAGGCGCCGGGCGGCGAGACGGTGCGATTCGGGGAGCGCGGTCCATTCCAGCTCGGGAAACGCCGGCTTCACTTCCGGCGGCCCCATGTAGGTCCACACCACGCCGCCGCGTTCCAGGCAAGGATAGGCCGTGATTTTCACTTTGTGCTTGAAGCTGGTCTCGGCCGGCTCGCTCGGCATGTCAACGCAGTTTCCCTCCACGTCGAACTTCCAGCCGTGGTAGACGCAGCGGATGCCGCATTCTTCGTTGCGGCCATAGAACAGATCGGCGCCGCGGTGCGGGCAGCGCGGATCGAAGAGCGCCACCTTGCCGCTGCTGTCGCGCAAGGCGATCAGCTTCTCGCCCAGGAGTTTCAATCGCAGCGGCGGGCCGTCCGGCTTGGGCAGCTCCTGCGAGAGCAAAGCCGGAATCCAGTAGCGCCGAACGAGATTGCCCATGGGCGTTCCGGGCCCGGTCTGGGTGAGCAAATCGTTTTCCGCGCGCGTCAGCATCGGCCACCTCTAACGAGCTGAACCATTCAACTCGAGCTCTCGGCGAGCGCAGAATTCCCGCCGGCTTCGCGATAAGCGTCGATCAGTTGCTTTCCCTGCGCGGCGATAAAATAACCGCCTCGCGCTCCGGCATAGCCGCCGCCGTCCTCGACCGGCGCCGTTTCGCCTTGCGCGACCGAAGCGGCCGCATCGAGGAGCCGCCGCCTCGTCACCGCGATCATGCGATCGCTCGGCGCGAGATGCTCGATCGTGCGATCGGCGATCGGGTCCATGCTTTCGGTCACGGCCTGATCCTCCGCGGCGATCCCGGGTATGCCCGAGAAGCTCTTCGTTCGTTGCAATTCGCGATCGATGAGGTAGTCATTGGCCTCGTTGGTGCGCGGCCGCCAACGGCCAAACCAATCCGAGGTGTTCGGCAGCAGATCTTCCAGACCGGTGACGATGCCCAATTTGTCGGCGCCCCCTGGCGCGACCCTGCCGGCATTGCCGATGATGCGCAACGACATGGTGTGCGTGTCGTCCATCGGGACCCAGGCGCGCGCGTAGAGGTGGCGGCCGAACGGTCCGCTCGGCGTGATCGTCCAGAATGGAAACAGGAAATGCGCGACGCGCCAGTAGGTTTGTCCCGGATCGGCGGGCCGATAAGCGCCATACATCGTGCCCCAATCGGTCTCCCTCACCTCGTATTCGGGTGCTCGATGGATCGCGCCGAAGCGGCGCGGATCGTCGGGCGCGAACACCTTTTCGGTTCGCGCGCCGCCATGAAGAAAGTCGGTATGCGAGGTATCGAGATCGGCCTCGAGGACCTGCAGCCAGTTGCAGGCGCGCTGCATCCAATTGAAGGTAACCTGCTCCGGCGGCATCATCGTCGCTTCGATTTTCGGCAGTTGCGGCGGCTTGCCTTGCCCCATAAAGGTCCAGATCAGGTCGTTTCGCTCGGCCACCCGGTACGCCTTGGCTTGTATTTTCGATTTGAAATCCTGGTGCGGCGGGACATTCGCCATCTCGACGCAGCGCCCGGCGACGTCGTATTTCCAGCCGTGATAGATGCAGCGCAATCCGCCTTGCTCGTTCCTGCCATAGAACAGCGAGGCGCCGCGATGCGGGCAGCGATGCTCTAAGATTCCGACCTGGCCGGACGTATCGCGAAAGGCGAGCAGCCGCTCGCCCAGCAGCATCAGCCGCAGCGGCGGGCCGTCGGCCTCGACCTCGGCCGACATCGCCGCCGGTATCCAATAGCGCCGCATCAAATTTCCGATCGGCGTATCGGGGCCGACACCGGTCAGAATTTCGTTTTCTTGGCTAGAGACCATTTCTCGATCCTCTTCCCGTGTCTCAGCGCGCGGCCGCCGCAACGAACGGAACGCGGCGCATCGCGGCGGCGAGCTTCTCGTTGGGCCGGCGCTCGACATCCCAGTTGGGCGTGCCGCTCGACGCGCCGTCCCAGCCCAGCGGGCACTTGGCGATGTATTCGATCGCGCCGCCCTCCGGCCCCTCGAAATAGGCGTAGACATCCTCGCCGGCATTGTGCTGGCCCACGCCCCAGCCGATCGGATAGCCATGCGACAGCATGCGAGCGGCGCCGCGCGCGACCGCGTCAACATCCATCATGGCGAAGGCGATGTGATTGAGCGTGTTGGTTTCGCCAAGCGCGAAGGCGAGGGTATGATGGTCCTCGTTGCATTTGAGGAAGCTCTGCATCCTGATCCGGTTAATGACGGTGAAGCCGAGAACCTCGCAGTAAAGCTTCGATATCGCAGCCATGTCGGAATCCGCCGAGTTCAAGACGACATGGGTGATCTTGGCGGGACGGTCGGGGTGAGCGCCCATGTCCTCGTGGCGGATGGCGTCGGCGATCACTCGAACGGTGCGGCCCTCTTTGTCGGTGAAGGTGAAGCCATAGCCGCCGCCGGGCCCGGCGATGGCGGAAGGAGGGTCGATCCGCGGCAAGCCGGCGCCGCGACAAGCGGCGTGGAGCGAATCGACCGCCGCGCGATCGGCCGCGGTCAGGTCGAGGCAGAGGATTTCGGGTCGATGATGCTCGAGGAGCGCGAGGATGTGATGATCGCTTCCGGTACCGCGCAGATAAACCGCCCCGGGCGATTCGGAGACCGGCATCAGCCCCCAAATCTCCTTATAGAATTTCGCGCTCGCGCCGACATCGGGCACGCCGAGCGCGACGCTCCGGACTGCGTTGACCTTATTAGGCGTCACGAGCGTCCTCCTTTCGCGGCCGGCACCGGCCTAAGCTTGGCATCGCCGCCTGAAAATCGCAATTAATCACTGGCCGGTGACGACCTCGCCGAACCGCACCCATCTCTCGCCATCGAAGCGCACGAGCTGAAGCTGCTTCAGCGGACGATAGTCGGTCGGGCTGGTGTTGTAGGTGATGCCCGGCAGCAGCATCGGCGCCGTCACGCCGTGCAGATTGGTCGCCTGCTTCAGGATGTTGTCGCGGCTCAGATCGTTCCCGGCTTGCTTGAGCGTCTGCACCAGCATCATCCCGATCGTGGGCGAAAGCACGTTCACGATGTCGCTTTTGTCGGCGTTGGGCAGGTATTTGTCCATGAAGACGTTCCAGGCTTTCACGCCCGGATCGTCTTTGAACTGCGGATCGAACGGGTCCTTGACGTAGGTTCCGCTGATGACGCCGACCGATTTATCGAGACCGGCCGGCTTCAATGTGCCGGCCACCGTGTTCGCGTTGTTGATGATGAAGATCAGCGGCTTCCATCCCAAATCGTAGGCCTTGCGGATCGCCTGCGAGGTCGGACGAACGGTCGCGAAAACGAACAGGACATCGGCGCCGGATTCCTGAAGCGTCACGATCTGCAAGTCAACGGTCGGGTCGGTGACCTGAAGAACTCGCGTCCTTGACGATATACCGGCTGGCCTCGCCGCCGAGCGCCTTCTTCAAGCCATCGTAATAGTCCTTGCCCAGATCGTCGTTCTGGTAGAGCACCGCGATCTTGGCGTTGGGTCTCGCGGCTATGGCGTAGCGTCCGTAAATGCCGGCTTCCATCTCATAGCTGATCGAGCCGCCCATGCTGTAGGCCCGGTTCTCCGGATCGTTCCATTCGGAGGCGGAGGAGCCGATGAAAAGCTGGGGATCTTGCGGTCGTTGAGGTATTTCGCGATCGCGGTGTTGGGCGCGGTGCCCATGCTTCGGTAGATGAAGGCGACCCCCTCTTCTTCGACGAGTTTGCGCGTCTGCTCGAGGGTCTTGGGCGGGCTATAGGCGTCGTCGAGCGAGATGAGGTCGAGCTTGCGGCCATTGATGCCGCCTTGGTCGTTGACCCATTTCGTGAAAGCGACGTCGGCGACGCCGTTGGCGCCGCTGACCGATGCGGGGCCGCTATAGGGCATGGTCTGGCCGATCTTGATCTCCGAGGCCGTCACGCCCGGCGCGTCGCGCTGTTGCGCGAGGGCCGGCACGGCGACGAAAGCGAGGAAGCCGGCACTCACGAGTTCTTGCGGTGAAGTACGGAACTGCCACGATTTCCCTCCCGAGACGGCCTCGCAGCCCGAAGCGGCTGCTGCTCTGGCCCCATTATGACATCGTCATCGGCCGCCTGAACGAAATTCATCGTCGTCGCGAAATTTCCGAATAGGCGAAGATGCCGCGGCGCTCGGAATCCGCCTTGGCGACGCTCGAGTTCGGGCTACTATCGGCGCGCGGAGAATCGCAAATCCAGGAGCGGGCCATGACCGAGAAGAAGGTTCCTTACCAAGTGGGTGGCAAAGCCTACGAGGGCATGCTCGTCTACGACGACGGCGTCGCGGCCGCGCGGCCCGCAATCTTCATGCAGCCCGATTGGAAGGGCGTTTGCGCCGACACGATCGCCCAGGCCCGCATCGTCGCGAGCAAGGATTACGTCGTGATGATGGCCGACATGTTCGGCGTCGGCTATGGCGACAAGCCGAAGACTCAGGCGGAGCTGATGGCGGCTTCGGGCGCGGTCCACAAGGACCTCGCCTTCACTTTGTCCGCTGGCGGCAAGGCCTATGAGACGCTTGTCGCGGAGGCCAACAAGCTCGGCATCGTCGATCCGGGCAAGAAGCTGGCGATCGGCTATTGCTTCGGCGGCGGGCTCGCGCTCGAGCAGGCGCGCGCCGGCGCGGACTTCAAGGGGCTCGTGGTGTTCCATGTCACCTACCCGAATCCGGTTCAGCCCGACACGGCCTGCAATATCAAGGGCCGGGTGCTCGCGATCCACGGCTCCGCCGATCCGGTGACGCCCAAGCCCGCGATGGACGCTTTGCAGGACGAGCTGACGGCGGCCAAGGTGGATTGGCAGGTCATGACGTTCGGCGGCGCGGTCCATTCGTTCTGCGATCCGACCGCCCATGCCGGGCCGACGCGCTACGACGAGAAATTGTGCCGGAAATCCTACGCGCTGATGCGCGACTTTTTCGCCGAGATCCTATAAGCGACGGTACGAACCCTCTCCTCCCAAAAACGGAGGAGAGGGCTGAGCCGGCCCGGCTTTACTCGGCGGCGACCTTCGAAGTCTCGATGAACTGCGACACCCATTTCTTGCGGCGTTTCAAATTCTCGCGGTACATCGCCTCGAACTCGGCGGGCGGGAAGGAATGGGTCGAACTCGCGCTTCACGAGCGTTTCGCCCCAGGCCTTGAGCCGCGGGAACTTCTCGATATGGCCGAGCTTCTTCACCCGGTCGAGGAAGAAATAGCGCTGCAGGAACGGCGCATAAGCCGCATCGACCAGCGAGTATTTGGCGCCGTTGAACAACGGACCGGCGCCCTGCTTTTCGAGCGCCCGCTCGAGCCGCTCGAACGGCACCGGGATCTTCTCCGCCGCCTTGTTGTAGTCGGCTTCCGAATCGGCATAGGCGGTCGCCGTCACCACATCGGCGAAGGTCGGCACGTAATCGGTCCAGGCGCGGTTGATGGCGCGCTCGATCGGGTCCTCGGGATGCAGCCGCGGCGAGATGGTTTCATCGAGGTACTCGGCGATCGCGTTCGATTCGAACAACGACACCCGGTCGTCGATGCGAAGGACCGGCACCTTCTTGTGCGGCGAGATGGCGAGGAACCAGTCGGGCCGGTTGTCGGGCTCGATATGGCGGAACTCGAACGGGGTCTTCTTCTCCCGCAGCACGATCGCAGCGCGCTGCACCCAGGGGCAGGTCTTGAAGCTGACCAGAAGATATTTCGTCATGGTGACCTCGGAAGGACAGTGGGACGCGGCATCATCGCATGCTCGAAGAGGGAGGTTAAGCGGAATATCCCCATGCGGCAAGCCCCGCGACGCGGCCCTTGCCGCGCGCGCCGAAAACCCGCGCCAGCGTTGCGCTGCCGCTGCAAATGTGAGAGAGAAGGGCGTGGTCGTCAGCGACGATCACGCGCGGCCAAAACTAGGCAAAGGGGGAAAACGATGGGACGGCTCATGCGCCTTATCTTCTTCGCGTCCGTCGCGGCGGTTTTCGCGATAACGGGGGCCGCGCGCGCGGCCGAGAAAGTTGACATATCGTATTATGGTTCGGACAATCCGCTCGCCGTCTATATCGCGCAAGAGCAGGGCTTTTTCGAGAGGAACGGAATCGACGCCAATCTCACGCTATTGGGCGGCAGCAGCGTCACGACGCCGGCGACGCTCGTCGCCAACACTTATCAGATCGGGATGGCCACCATGCCGACCATCCTGCTGGCGCGGCAGAGCGGCATCGATTTGAAAATCCTCGCGGCAACCGTCGTGACCGAGCCCGGCTATCACCTCAGCGCCATCGTCGTGCGGCCCGATCTCGACGTGAAGACGGCGAAGGATTTCGAGGGCAAGTCGATCGGCGTGCCCGGCCTCAACAATTTCATCCATATCCTCTTGGTCAAATGGCTGGCCGATAACGGTGCCGATACTTCCAAGGTCCACTTCGTCGAGGCGTTCATGCCGCAAATGGGCGATCTCTTGCGCGGCCATCAGGTCGACGCGGTCGTGCCGGCCGAGCCGTACCTCGGGCAAATCACCCAAAGCGGCACGGGGCGCCTCGTCACCTATTTCACCGACAGCCTGCCGAACGGAACCCTGGCCTTTACCTGGATCGTCACCGCGGACTATGCCGCCTCGCATCCCGAGGTGATCAAGGGCTTCCGGGCCGCGGTGGCGGAAGGGCTCGCCTATTATCGCGCGCACCCGGAAACCTCGTCGGCGACCTTGGCCCACTTCACCAAGATTCCCCTCGCCGTCGTGGAAAAGGTGCCGCGGCCGCCCTACGACAACACGGTGAACGTGTCGCAGACCGCTTTCTGGGTGGACACCATGACGAAGCAAAAGCTGCTGACCCAGTCGATCGACCCGGCGAGCCTGTTGCTGCCTTAAACGATTATGCTCTAGCGGCGAAGATCAGGTCCGAGCGCAGCGCGGCGATGCGCCAGCCCCGATCGTCGCGCGAGAAGCGATGATGAAAATCGAGGATCGCGGCCGGCAAGGCCATGGCGAGGGGCAGCGCGGCGGGCGCGTCGCCGCCATCGACCGCCCAGATGACGATGGTGGCCGTGCTCGCCGCATTGTTCTCGTCGATGACCTCGACCGCCAGATTGGCGATGCAGTGCCGGCTGACCGATCCCTTGGGACGGCCCGCGATGCTCTGGGCGGCGGCGGCGCGGCCGGCGATGGTGCCGTGCCGCTGCGTGATCCATAGGACGTCTTCGGCCAGGAGCGCGGCCGCTCCATCGCCGTCATGACCGTCGAGACAGCGGAAGAACCGCGTCACCAGCGCGGCGAGATCGTCGCTCGATCTCCCGCATTCGCTCGCGCGGCAGCGTCATGCGAGCTCCGCCGCTTCCATGCCGCGGATATGGACGATCTGGTTCGCCGCCGCGTCGCGGATGATGAATTTGGGATCGCGCCCCGACGCGACCTCGTCCATCGCCTGGAAATAGAGCTTGCGCATGCTGGTCACGACGCCGTCATGCGCGCCGAGATGCTCGAGCGCGCGATCGACGATCGGGCCTTGCTCCTCGTTGGCCATCATGTCCTGCGGGATGTAGGACATATTGGGCGTCATCGGCGTGCGGTGCTTGTCAACTCCGATGCCCGAGATCGTGTCGGTGCGTTCGTAGTCGCGGAAATAGTCGTTATGCGCGCCCGGCGCCTCGGCGGTGACGTCGGGCCATTCATAGGGGCGCCCATCGGGCCAGCGCGGCGAGAAGCCGACGAGATAGCGCGTGGTGTGGGCGTCGTCGTTCGGCACGTACCAGGATTGATACTTCTGAATGAGGCCGCTGCCAGGCTGGTGCTCGTTCACGCGTAAGAATCCGGCTGGCATGAAGAAATAGGTATAGAGAACCATCATGCTGCCGTGAACCTTGTCGAACTGCGTCAGGTTCGGGACCAGCGACTTCTGCCATAGCCCGTATTCCGTCACGCGGTGCTCCATCCGCGGCTTGGGCATCGCGAACAGCTTCGACTTGATCTTCGACCAGGATGTCGCATGGAGATAAGAGAGATGCGCGGTGTCGATGGCACCCTCGACATGCTGGAGAAAATTCCCGCCGGCGCTGTAGCTATCCGTGGCCCGCGTGCCGTCCTCGCGCACCAGCGTCTCGAAATTGGGCAACAGCGGCATCTTCTCCGGCGGCCCCATATAGGCGAAGACGAGGCCGCCGAGATCGCGGCACGGATAGGCGGTCTGCCGCACCTTGTCCTTGAAATTGCTGCCCTCGGGCTCGGCCGGCTGCTGCAGGCAGCGCCCCTCGACATCGAACAGCCAGCCATGGAACGGGCAGCGGATGCCGCCATCCTCGACGCGTCCGTAGGCGAGCGAGGTCAGACGATGCGGGCAGCGCCGGCCCAGCAGCCCCGGCCTGCCGTCCTCGTCGCGGAACAGCACCAGTTCTTCGCCGAGAATCTTCACCGCTTGCGGCTGGCCGCGCGGCTTCACGTCCTTGGCGAAGCCGACGGGGTGCCAGTAGCGCCGCAGCAGCTCGCCCATCGGCGTGCCGGGCCCGACCCGGCAGATGCGTTCGTTCTCTTCCCGGCTCAGCATCTGTTCCTCCGCCCTATCTCCGAGGCGTCAGCTCTCGATCAGCTTGCCCTGTTCCTCGCCATACCGCGTCACGCGGATGCGGCGGGCGTAATCCGCGATATTGACGCCGGTATGGTCGCCGGGCCGCCAGCTCGGATATTTGTAGCGCAAGCCGCCATCGACGGGGATGTCGATTCCGGTGAGAAAGCTGGCTTCGTCCGAGGCGAGGAACACCGCCGCCCAGGCGATGTCGGAAGCGCGCGGGAATCGCTCGAGCGGGATCATCTTCAGAAAGTCGTCGCGCGAGTAATAGGAGCGCGTCTTCGGCGGCTTGAAGTCGGGATCGAAAATCTCGTCGCGCATGATCGTCCATAGATTGTGCTCCATCGCGCAGGGCGTGATGGTGTTGACGCGAATCTGGTCATGGGCGAGGTCCATCGCCGCCGAGCGCGAAAAATTCAACAGCGCGGCCTTCGCCGCCGTGTAGGCCGCGCCCGAGGCTTCGCCGAAATGCGCGGCCGTTGAACAGGATGTGGATGATGCTGCCGCGTCTCTGGCCGGCGATCATGGCGCGCGCCGCGTGCTTCGATGTCACCATCCCGGCGGTCGGATAGCTCGTCAGCGTCTCGGTCCATTTCGCGAGGTCCATGTCGACGAGCGGGCTCCAATGGAGCTTGCCCGAGGTGTTGACGGCGATGTCGAGCTGGCCGAACCGCTTGACCGTTTCGCCGACGGCCCGAGAGACGTCGTTCTCGTCGAGCGCGCTGCCAGCCACGGCGAACGCGTCATAGCCGCGCGAGGCAATGAAGGACGCGGTCTCCTCGGCGACCTTGGCGTCGATGTCGCTGACGCAGATCTTCGCCCCTTCGCGCGCCATGAAATGAGCGATCGTTCCGCCGATATTCGGCCCGGCGCCGAAGACGATGGCGGTCTTTCCCTTCAATCGGTCCACGGGGATTCTCCTGCGGCGTTGCTTTCGTCGCGGACTATAGCGACCGGAGGAGGTAATGCCTCAGATTGAATTTCCGGTACGGGCCCAGGCTGTGTGGAAACGTTTTTCGCTCTAAAAAAAGCGCACGCACCCGGGCGCGGTAGATCTCGATGCGACCGTCTGAGCCCATTTTGCTGCATCGAGTCAGGAATCGATCCTGGCGCAACCTCGAGCCACGCTGAGCGACCTGAACGGTCACACGGCGCGCACAACAGTACACGCTCCTCAAGCCCGGATCGCCGCGAGGAGCGGTTTGATCCCAACGATGTTCATCACGCGCGTGAGGTTGTAGGCGAGCACGTGCAGCGCCATCTCGGCCGCCACCTTCGGCAGCGTCTTCATCAGAAAGTGCGTCGCCCCCATCCGCATCTTCAGCGTGCCAAACGGATGCTCGACGGTTTCGCGGCGCACACGCATGGCCTGCGGGTTCTGATCGAGCCGCGTCTGCGCGGCCTCGACAACGTGTTCGTGTTCCCAGCGTTTGATGCGGCGCTCGTTGGCCGTTGTGCACTGACCCTTGAGCGGGCATGTGCGGCACGCCTTCGTCAAGTAAATCCGCATCTTCTGGCCATCCTCATCAGCGGTGAAGTGGTGTGCCAGGTTCTCGCCGGCCGGGCAGCGATAGACATCGTTTTCGGCCGAATAAACAAAATCAGGTTTCCCAAAGCGGCCTGCCGACTTGGCGCCCGAGGTTTGCGGCTTGGGTAGTGTGACCGCGACGCCGGCCTGTTCGCATGCCAGGATTTCCTCACCTTTAAAGTAGCCCCGATCCGCAACGACGTCCAAGTTATCGCTGCGCAGCGCAGCTTTTGCCGCCTGCGCCATCGTCGCCAGTTGCGATCTATCCGTGCCGACGTTGATGACCTCGTGTGCGACAATCAGATGGTTCGTGGTGTTGACCGCACTTTGCACGTTGTAGGCCACCATGCCTGAGCCGCGACCGCTCGTTGCCATCGAGCGGCAATCGGGATCGGTCAGCGATATTTGCTTGTCGGGCGAAGCGAGCAATGCCTTTTCAATCGCGGCCAGCCGCTGCACTTCTTCTTCAAGCTTCGCCAGCTTTTCCTTAAGCCGCGTCTTGATCAGCAGCACCGTTTCTGACGGCTCTTCTCCTGCGGCAGTCTGGCGGTCGGCGGTGTCGAGTTGGCTCATGTAGCGCGCCACGCTCTCTTCGATCTGCTTCTGGCGGCGCTGGATCTTGCCCTGCGTGAAGTTGTTGTCGCGACTGTTCACGGCCTTGAACTTGCTGCCATCGATGGCAACGCTGGCCTTCGCCAGCAGGCCCATCTTGCGGCACAACTCAACGAATTGCACGCAAACCTTCCTGATCGCGGGACCATTGTCCTTGCGGAAGTCGGCGATGGTTTTGTGATCCGGCGCGAGCCGCCCCGTCAGCCACATCACCTCGAGATTGCGGCCAGCCTCACGCTCCAGCCGCCGGCTCGATTGGACCCGGTTGAGATAGCCGTAAATGTAGAGCTTGAGCATCGGCGAAGGATGGTACGCCGGCCGGCCGGTCGCTGCCGGATCGACGCCATCGAACCCGAGGTCGCGGAGTTCCAATGCATCGACGAACACATCGACCGCGCGAACAGGATTGCTCTCCTCCACCCAATCATCAAGGCATTCCGGCAACAGCGTCGTCTGCTGGCGATCCGCCCCTTGAATGAAACCCTTCATCATCCCCCCGCGTGATCCAGCAAAAGAATCATATCATCGATGGGGTTTCCACACAGCCTGGGCCACGAGGAGACGAGCGATGCTCGCCCAAGAACAGAGGATAGGCGCAGCTTAGGCTTCGCCCGAGTGAGCGGGCGAAACAGGCCCCGTGCGCGCCCTCCTTACCCTGCCTTGGCCCGAACTGGGCGCTGGGGTCTGCGGCTGAACACGCGGTCGGCATTCTTCTTTTGCGCGTCCGACATGACGGCGTAAAGCGCGTCGAAGGATTTGGAGAGCTCGGCAAGCCCTTGGGCGTGCGCCTGGGCGATCGCCTGATAGGCGTGAAGATCCTCCGGTGCCGTCATCGTCTTCGCCTTCCTCTCGCGGTCGACGATGAGGGCGCCGGTGGTCTTGGCGTCGTCGCGCATCGTCTGCGCGAAAGCGTTCCATTGCGGCGCCTCGGCCGCGGTGATCTTGAGCTGGTCGTGGAGAGACTTGATGCGCGTCTCGACCGCGGTGGCGGGCGCGGCCGTCGGCGGCGCCGGATTTGCAGCGGGCGAAGTGGCCTGGGAAGCGGGTGCCGATTGTGCGGTTGCGAGCGTCGGCTGAAGGAGAAAAACTGCGCCCAACACCACCGCCGCCGCTGCGAGGATAGAGTTCGTTCGAGCGTTGGAAAGGATCGTCATCTGCGTTTCTCTCCTCGGTTTCGTGCTCAGGGGGTTCATGCCGGGCATGCTTAGCGATGGCCGCGCGGCGCGGGACGCCCGTGACCGTGGCCGCCGCGGCCTGCGCCTAAGGCGCCGACGAGCGCGCCAAGCCCCACGCCAATGGCTAATCCGTCGATCACGGCGGGCGGCTGATAGACCGGGGGCGCCACGTCGTAAACCGGCGGCGGGGCGGCATAGACCGGCTGCTGGTTCGGATAGCAATAGCCGTCGCTGGCGTAATAATAGCCCGCGGGACAACTCGGTGGCGTCTGAGCCGCAGCGGGCGCTGCCCCCGGCACGGTACTGAGCGCCAGCGACGCAGAAGCCAGAAGTGCCGTCATCATTCTTGGACCGTAAGCGCGCGGCATGGCCGGCTCCTCCTCTCGCGCGAGATCAGAACGACCCTTCGCGCCCGACTCTCCCTTTACAACGTTGAAAGTATGCCCCCGTTCCGCTCGGCTGACAAGAAACCGAAGCGCGACCTGAGGGGCTCGCGCCTCGACAATGAAATCGGCGCTCCATATACTCCGGCCCCAGGCATTGCTGCTATCGCGTCCCATCCATCACGACCCGGAGTCGTCGATGACCGAAGCCGCCGAACTTTCCATGGCCGAGAAACTGGCTCTCCTGCCGCTCGCTTCGCGCGGCACGGAAATGGGCCGCTTGCTCCGCACTTTCTGGCACCCGGTCGCGCGCTCGAAGACGGTCGCCGCGGGCGAGGCAAGGGCGCTTCGCGCGTTCGGCGAAGACCTGACCCTCTATCGTGGGACGAGCGGCCGCGCCTATCTAGTCGGCGGGCGCTGCGCCCACCGGCTGACGGTCCTCCACACCGGCACGATCGAGGGCGACGAGCTTCGCTGCATGTACCACGGCTGGAAATACGATGGGACGGGACAATGCGTCGAGCGCCCGGCCGAAGAGGATGTGGGGCTGCCCAACGTCAAGATCGCCGGCTATCCGGTCCACGAATATTCGGGCCTCGTCTTCGCGTATCTAGGGAACGGAGCGCCGCCCGAATTCGACCTGCCGCGCAAGGATGCGTTCGAGGCCCCGGGCACGGTCCTTCTCGTCAAAGAGGAAACCTGGCCCTGCAACTGGCTCCAAGCTGTCGAGAACTCGCTCGACGCCCTGCATGTCAGCTTCGTCCATCGGACCGGCGCCGTTGGCACCTTCGGCGAGGCCGTCACCGCGAAGCTGCCGAAGCTCGAATATTTCGAGACGGCGTCGGGCATCCGTCAGATCGCGACGCGCGGCAAGACCAACGTGCGCGTCAGCGACTGGACCTTCCCCAACAACAATCACATTCTCCAGCCGACTTTTTCGGCCGACGATCCTTGGATGCATATCGGCCAGTGGAACGTGCCGGTCGATGACGAGCATACGACGAAGTTCGTCATCTACGCGCGCGAATCGGCGGGCGAGGCCGAGGATCGCCGCTTCATCGACTATTTCGAAAAGAACGCGGAAAACTACGATTCCTCGACCCTGCACGACCAGCTTTTTCACCAGCATAAATATCCGGAAGACCACTTCGCGCAGCTCACCAGCGCGCAGGATTACGTCGCCCAAGTCGGCCAAGGCGCGATCGTCGATCGCACCCAGGAACGGCTCGGCAAGTCGGACGCCGGAATCGTGTTGCTGCGCCGGATCTATTGGCGCGAAGCTCGACGCGCTTCGCCAAGGGCGCAAGGCGAAGCAATGGACCCGTCTTAGGGAAGCGGTCGAGCTCCCAACTCAGAGCATGTCCGACGCATCGGCCTAGCGTGTCGCCGGCCCGGCGCAATTGCGGGGCTTCGCTCTACGGTTTAGACTGATCGTCAACAGGTTGACGACGTGAACCGGACGGACGGGAGGGATGGCACCATGGCAGCCGATCTATCGATGACCGAGCGCGCCGACGCGCTCGAGCAGAAGATGAGCGACGAGCTCGATTTCATCTACACCCACTCGGCGCTCCACAACATGGAGGATGGTGTGCTCGGTGCCAGCGGCATGGGCCTCGAGAATCAGCATCGTCATCCCGGCAAGTTGTTCCTCATCGGCGACGATCCGCGCCTCCCGAAGATGCCGAAGAAGCCGACGCTCTTGGATTTCTTCGAGTTCCGTGCCCGCGGCACCAACCACTTGCTGCAAAGCGGGATGCACGCGCTGAAGGCCGGCATGCCCGAGACCACGATCCTGGCCTGCCTCGTGCACGACATCGCGAATGCTTTGTTCATCAAGAGCGATCACGGTTATTGGGGCGCGCAACTGGTCGAGCCCTATGTCGCCGAGGAGGTCAGCTGGGCGATCCGCGCGCATCAGGCGCTGCGGTTCTACCCCGACGAATCCGTCGGCTATAAATATCCCGTGCTCTACACCAGCTATTTCGGCGCCGATTACGTGCCCGACGAATACATCCGGGAAGCCTACAAGAAGGCCCGCGCCCATAAATGGTACATGACGTCGCGGATGATCACCGTCCACGACATCTATTCCTTCGATCCCAACGCCAAGGTGAGCTGGGATCCCTTCATCGACATCATCGGCCGCAATTTCAAGCAGCCGGAAGAGGGGCTGGGCTTCGACAACAGCCCGGTCGCCCATATGTGGCGCACCATCATCCGGCCGACCAAGTATCTCTGACCTGGCCGTCAGGATGCCGCGGCCGGATTATCGCCCTTTTCTGCCTTCGCCCGCGCAATCGAAAATCGCGGGACCGACGGCGCGCGCCCATGCCGATGCCCGCCGGCTCAGCCCGCGCGGACGCGAGAATGCCGCCCTGCGCGAAAAGCTGCTGGCCGAGACTTTCACGGGCATCACGACGGATGGCAAGATCATCCCCGATCTCTTCTCGCTCGCGCCCAATGGGGCGCCGACCGAGGCGATGATCGACGCGGTGAACGGCGTGCTCGGTCGGCTCGCGCCCGGTGAGCGCGCGGCCATGAGTTTTCCCGGCGATTCGAATCACTGGCGGCGTTGGCAGAACACCGAGCTCTACCTCGAGGATTACGGGCTGCGGCTCGAGGAAACCTCGGATGCGGTTCGCGATGGCGTAATGGCGGTGCTCAGCGCGAGCCTCAGCGCCCAAGGCTACGGCATGTCGCGCGACGTGATGCGGCTCAATCGCTTTCTCGGCGACCTCATCGGCGCGCCGCAGATCCTCGGCGAGTGGAGTTACACTTTTTGCGTTTTCGGAGTCCCGTCGCGCGTCGAGCCCTGGGGCTGGCAGCTCTTCGGCCATCACCTCAGCCTCAACTGCTTCGTGCTCGGCGGCCAGATGACGCTGACCCCAAGCTTCATGGGCGCCGAGCCGTCCTATGCCGATACCGGCCCCTACGCGGGAACGAGCCTCTTCGAGGACGAGGAGCGCGAAGGCTTGGCGCTCATCCGCTCGCTCTCGCCGGCGCAACAGGCCCGCGCCATCGTCGCCCATTCGATGGTCGGCGGCGACTTGCCGCCGGGCCGCCGCCACTTCGCCGACAATCTGCATCTGGCCGGCGCGTTTCAGGACAATCGGATCATCCCCTATGAAGGGATCGCGGCGGCGGAGTTCTCGAGCGTGCAGCGCCGCAACCTGCTCGACCTCATCGCGCGCTACATCGCGCCGCTGCCGGCCGCGCCGCTCGCGCAGCGGATGGCGGAAATCGAGCGCCACCTCGCCGAGACGCGCTTCTGCTGGATCGGCGGCAGCGACGAGACCAGCGCCTTCTACTACCGCGTGCAAAGCCCGGTGGTGCTCATCGAGTTCGATCATCACATCGGCGTCTTCCTGACCAATGCCGAGCCGGCGAAATTCCACGTCCATACCATCGATCGCACGCCCAACGGCAACGACTATGGACGCGATCTCCTCCGCCGCCATTACGAAGAGGCGCCGCACCATCGCATCGAGCCCAAAGGCGAAGGCGCTTGAGGGATGCCCCTTAGACGCAGCCGGCGGCGCTTCCTGCGCGACGGCGTGTCGCTGTCGCTCGCCTCGGCCGTTTTCGGGCCGGCCGCGCTCTTGGGAGCCGGGGCGGCGCGCGCCCAGGGCGTGGCCGGGCAGGCGGTCTGGGACGAGACGGTCGCCGCGGCAAAGCGCGAGGGGCAGGTCGTCGTCTGCATTTCGCCGGGCATCGTGCGCCGCGACTTCCTGGCCAAGCAGTGGCAAGTGGATTATCCCGGGATCGAGATGTCGATCTCGAATGTCAACGGCGCGGGATATGTGGCGGCGGTGGCGATCGAGCGCAGCGCCGGGCGGTATCTTTGGGACGTCTATCACAGCGGCGCCGCGACCGGTTACGCCGCCATGCGGGCGGGGCAGCTCGACCCCCTGCTGCCCGAGCTCGTTCTGCCGGAAGTGTCCGACCCGAAAATCTGGGGCGGGTGGGATAGCGCGTTCTACGACCTCGGCAAGAAATATCTCCTCGCGCTCGTCGCCGATGTCGCGACACCCTATTACGACGCCAAGCGCATCGCTCCCGCCCGCGCCGATCGACTGGGCCTCGCATTGCTGCTCGAGCCGGATTTGAAAGGCAAGATCGTCTGGTTCGATCCGCGCGTCGAGGGTCCGGGCGCGACCTTTCTCGCGCTCTTGCAAAAAGTCCTCGGCGACGATGGGCTGAGGAAGATCCTCTACGATCAAGACGTGACCTTCGTCAGCAACTTCAACGACGCCGCGCAGATGATCGTGCGCGGCAAGGCGGCGATGGGCATGGGCGGCAGCGTCCACGAGTTGTTCAAGGACTACATCGCCGCGGGCCTTCCCATCGACATCCGCAATCTCGGCAACACGCCCGACAAGGCATGGCTCGGCACCGATGGCGCGACGCTGGGCGTGTTCAACCGCAGGCCGCACCCCAATGCCGCGCGGGTCTTCGTCAATTGGATCATGACGAAGCGCATCTCCGAGCTGATGGCGAAGGCGACGGATTACAGCTCGCGCCGCGCCGACGTGCCGCCGCTCCACCCCGAGCTGGGCATCGTGCCGGGCGCCGTTTACGTTCAGTCGGCGATCGAGGAGAATCTGCCGCTGCAGCGCAAATGGATGGAAGAAGCCAGACGAGCCCATCCGCAATAGCGGAATGCGCCGTCAGGCATCGGCGATGTCGCCATTGGCGAAGAACCGGTCGTAGCGCCCCTCGCCCGTCGCCTGTTTCCTTCGCGAACGGCCCGTCTTGCCGGAAAGCCGCCTTCCCTTCATAGTTCGGGGCGTATCGGCACGACGATAGAGCGGGAGGGAAGCGCGATGGCTGAAACAATTCTGGCCCCGGGCGTTGCGGAGAAATCGCCCGCCCCGGCGCAAGCGCATGTCGAGGCCATGAATCATCCGGTGATTCTCTCGCATGGCACGCTCGAATGCCGCAAGCTTGCCGCATCGCGGCGATTCTACGAGGAATTCCTCGGGCTCGAATGCGTTCGGCACTCGAAGCGCTCGATGAAGGTGCGCAAGGGCGGCTATTGGGTGATCGTCTGCCTCGAGCGCGGCGACCATGTGCGGCCGCTTCGCGTCGGTAATCACTGGGGGCTCGATCTCGAATCGCGCGAGGCGGTGGACCGCGCGCACGCGCTGGCGCTCGAGCACAAAGAGAGATACGGCATCCAGAAGATAACCAAGGTCACCGACGACACCGACACTTATCAGTTCTACTTCATGGATCTCGACGGCAATTGGTGGGAGTTCCAATATGCCGGCGAGGGCCAGCGCGAAGGCCATGGCCGCAACGACATCCATTTCGCGCGCGGCGACGTGGCCCCGCGTTGACCTCGCGCGTCGCCCGATCTCGGGCCTTCCATTTTTACGATGAAGGGATGAAGATCGAGCCGCAGATCGCGGTCTAACAACGGACCGCGGGCGAGGGGAGGATGCGATGACGCTCAATCGGCGCGACTTGCTTGTGCGTGGCGGCGGCGTGGCCGCGTCTTTGGCCGCCGGCGGCCTGGCTTCCGCCGATCCCGCCGAGGCCCAAGCGCGGCAGGCTCTCGTGCGGTGGGACCGCGCGGCGGATATCGTCGTCGTCGGGTCGGGCGCGGCGGGAATGCCGGCCGCCATCGTCGCGCGGGAAGCGGGCAACTCGGTGATCCTCATCGAGGCGCAGAAGCATCTCGGCGGCCATGCGATCTGCAGCGGCGGCAATGTTCCTCTGGGCGGCGGCACCAGCTTCCAGAAGAAGTGGGGCGTCTCCGATTCGCCCGACCTGGTGTTCCAGGATTTGACCGACTGGTCGGTGGTCGAGCCCAACGGCTTTCCCGATTACCGCTTCAACGACCGCGAGATCATTCGCGCCTTCGCCGACAACTGCGCGGCCACGTGCGAATTCCTGATCGCGCATGGCGTGGTGTTCGTCGACAAGGCGCCGGACACGTTGGGCGGCGCCGGGGTCGGCAACTCGGTGCCACGGGAAATGCATGCCGCCGTCATGAATTGGCCGATGGTGCAGACCGGCAAGCCGGCCGCGCCCGAGGTTCAGGCGACCATGTCCTCGGGCAACGGGCTGATGCAGCCGCTCCACGCGGCGGCCCGCAAGGCGGGGGTCGAGATCCTGGTCGCGCACAAGATGATGTCGCTTTATCGCCAGGCGCCGCATTCCGGCCGCGTCTTCGGCCTCGCCGCGGATAACGACGGCAAGCTCATCAACATCCGCGCGAAGAAGGCGGTCATCCTCGCCACCGGCGGCTCGAGCACCAACGTCAACTTCCGCCGCATGTTCGACCCGCGCCTCACCGAGGAATATTGCGGGGTGGCCGGGACGCCCTGGTCGTACCAGGACGCCAGCGGCGAGCTCGCCGGCCTGGCGGTCGGCGCGTCCCTTTGGGGCGGCTACAACGAGACCGGCGAGTTCGGCTCGGCCATCACCAAGCCCGGCACCATCGGCTGCCAATATGGCTACGTCAATCTGCGCTGGTTCCCCGGCAGCGAGGTCTTCGATCTTGCCCGCGCCACGGGCTTGCCGGTGAAAGACTGGCAGGACGTGATCCTGGTGAACATGCTGGGCAAGCGGTTCTACGACGAGACCGGAAGGCAATTCACCGCCAATAATTATCACTCGATCGATCCCTACACCCCTGACAGCTATCTCAACGCCAAGAACGTCAAATACAACCCCAACAATTTCCTCGACGCGGCCCTGGCCGGAGTCGGCGACGGCCATAATGGCGGGGGCCCGATCTGGGCGATTTTCGATGCCGACGCGGTCGCGCGCGAGAAATGGGATCCGACGCCGCCCAATGTCGATATCGGCGCCGGTTTCTTCTTCGGCGCCGACACGCTGGCCGAGCTGGCGAAAAAGATCGTGATGAAATACCAGCGCGTGCCGATGCCGCCGCCCAATCTCGAAGCCTCCGTGGCGCGCTACAACTCCTTCGTCGATTCCGGTGTCAACGCCGATTTCGGCAAGCCCAAGCCGCTCTATAAAATCGCCAAGCCGCCCTTTTACGCGGCGTGGTCAACCCCGGTCATTCACGACACGCGCGCGGGGCTGCGCATCGACGGCCGGGGCCGCGTCATCGACATGGATGGCCATGTCATCCCGGGCCTCTATGCCGGCGGCGAGACGGCGGGCGGCTTCAGCATGCACGGCGTCGCCCGCGCCACCTGCCAGGGTTACACCGCCGGCAAGCGTGCCGCCGCGGAAAAGCCGAGCATCTGACCATGGCGAATCACATCCCTGGACCGCTTTATTACGAGATGCAGGGCGCGTCGGGCTTGCCGATGATGTTCCTTCATTCGACGCCCGACGATCACCGGCTGTGGCTGTTTCAGACCGCGCATTTCTCGGCTTGGTACCGCACCATCGCGGTGGACCTCGCCGGCTATGGCCGCTCGCCCGCGCCGCAAGACGGCGTCACTATGGCCGATCAGGCCGCGGCGTGTTGGGAGCTGGCCGACCGCATCACCTCGGGTCCCATCATCATCCACGGCAATTCTATGGGCTCCGAGGTCGCCATGCACATGGCGGATCAGCAGCCGAAACGGACGAGCTGCATGATCCTGTCCGGGTGCGGCTATCTGCCCGACATTCGCGAGACCCAATTGCGGGGGAAACAAGCCTATCGCGACGAGGGCATCGCGCGCCGGCGCGGCGCGGTGCTGTTTCACTTCACGCCCCGGATGCGCGAGACCAAGCTGGTGCAGCATTACGCCGACATGGTCTGCGCGCTCAACAACGCCGGCACGCTCGAGAGCATCATCCTGATGAACGAGGCGCTGGCCAATGCCAGCCCCGAGCTCTATCCGCGCCTCGACGTGCCGACCCTCATCATCACGGCGAGCGAGGATTTCACGCGCGAATCCTGCAGCAAGCTCCATTCCAAGATCAAGGGCGCGGAACTCGTCACGATCGAAGGCGCCGGCCATGCCTGCAACTTCGAGGCGCCATGGGAATATGACCGCCTCTCGATCGACTATTTAAGGAAGCGCGGCCTCTTCCCGGGGTGAAATCGATCGGGCGTTACGCCGGCGTGGTCTCCCGCTCGCGCGCGGCGCGCCTCCCGGCCGGATCGAAATTCTCGATGCCGCGGTGAAAGATTCCGGTCTGGAAGTTCAGCACTTTCACGCTCGGGTCGCGCAAGACGTTGGGCGGGTCCTTGCCGGCCTCGATCGCCTTTAGCGCGTCCCAATAGCCGCGGCGCAGGCGAACGACGCCCTTGTCCGAATTGGCAAGATGCTCCTGGGTGCGGTCGCTGATGGGGCCCTGCGATTCCATCGCCCACATGTCCTGCGAGAAGACGAGCGATCCGCTTTCGTGCGGCGAGGCGCGCGGCACGAGCTTGTCCTGCTCCTCGACCATCTTGATGCGCGCCTCGATGGTCGCCGGGTCGGCGCCCGGTGGGTCCGGGATGAATCGATAGCTCACCGATATCGCATGGGTGTCGTCGATCGGGGTGACGAACCAGCAGATCTCGAGCGGCGGGTTGATGTGGTTGACGGCGACGCGGTTCATCGCCGGAAAGACGAAATGGTCGAGGCGCGAATGCCCCTGGTCCTCGCGCGTCGATTGCACGACGAAGCCGTATGGCGTGTCCTCGATCTTGTCGAGCTTGGGGCATTCGGCGACCACGTCGGTCAAGGCCGAGAAGCGATGGAGAAACGAGGTGTGGAGCGGGTCCACCATGTTCTCGCACACCTGCAGCCAGTTGCAGTTGTGGTAGCTCTTGACCGTGCGGTTGTAGCCGTCCTTGCGCGTGAAGATGTCGTAGGGCGGGATGAGCGGCGGCTGGCCCGCGCCCAGATAGGCCCAGATGATGCCGTAGCGGTCCTCCGCCGGATAGCCCGCGATCCGGATCTCGGCGGCGAATTTCTTGCGGTCCGGCTCGGCCGGCTGGTCGATGCACTGGCCCGTGCGGTCGTACATCCAGCCATGGTAGCAGCAGCGGATGCCTTCGGGCTCGATCGTTCCCAGCGCCATCGACGCGTTGCGATGCGCGCATTTCCGGCCGATGAGGCCGGGCGTGCCGTCGCGATGCCGGTACAGCACCAGATCCTCGCCGAGGATGCGAACCTCTTTCGGCTTGTCGCCAAGATCGGCCGAAACCTCGATCGGTAACCAGTAATGGCGGAAAATGCGTCCCGCCGGATCGTTCGGCCCAACGCCGACGAGCTCCTGGGCGATCCGCGAGGCGGTGCCGAGCACGCGCTCGGGCGCGGCGGCGGCCCGGCGGGCGGGCTTCTTTGGGGCGTTCCGGCGCGCTGCGGTGCTTGTGCGCGCCGCGCTGCGCTTTGCTTCCGGGCGAAGACGTTTCATCCCAATTCTCCGAGGCTTGATTTGGCGCACTGACGAGCGGCGGAATAATGCCACGGCGGCGCCGCTGCGGATAGGGGATTGCGGTCGGTTCCCGATGATTCGCCTTGCATTCCTTGCCGCCGATATTAGATTCGCGGCGTCAGGAATTGGCGGCCGCACTAACCCGCTCGAGCGCTTGAAGCCAACGAAGTCATCCAGCGAGCAAGAAGCTTCCCGATGGATTCCGGTGCCGCCGATTTCGTGGCGCTCGTTTTGATCGTCGCGCCGTTCGTCACTTTTGGCATCGGCTATTGGCTCGGCTATCGCCAGCGCGACAACCTTTCCTGGAAGCGTCGCAACAAGCAGACCTGAGCCCTCGCGATCCTAGAAGCAAGCCATGCCCAGGGTGCGAAGCTGGATTCCTATCGATTGCAGGAGCGCTTCGGCATTGACCTCCTGGCCATGGAGGACGATCGCGAGCACGGCGGCAATGGCGAGCAACCAGCCGACCGCCGCGCCGCTTTCGCGGCGGTGAATATAGCCTTCGGCAAAGAGCCCCAGCGATGCGGCGCCGATGCCGAAGCCCACGCCGACTTCAAGCCCGGTATGCGCGTCGAGAGCGATGCGCGACAATCCGATAGCGAGGACGAAGATCGCGCCGGCGGCCACGACAAGCCTTCGCCACGGGTTCCGGCTCTCGACAGCGACGATCGTCGTCAGCGCGCCATAGACGAGCGTGCTGAGACCGGTATGGCCGCTCGGGCTGTGCAGGTCGGGCACGGACGGGCACAAATAGAAGTAAATCTTCGATGCCGCCGTGGCGCTCAGGCAGAGCGCCAAGGTGAGAACCCACCACAGCGCGGTGATCCTCGGTTGCCGCAACAACAGCCAAACCAAGGTTAGCGCCGAAAGCGGAACCAATAGGGCGAGGTCGCCGAAATCCGTCAGGGCTTTGATCGACTGCATCGATGAGGGGACACTATAGAGAGATGTCGCCAAGAGGCCAGCGCTCGCCGCGAGCCGAGCGATCGCGCCATGCCGGGCAATTCCGCCGATGGAACTTGCTTTTTTCTCGCCGAGTCACGCAAAATCCGCCCAGCGCACCAGTAAGGAGTGGACCCGATGACAGGCAATGACCCCAAGGATCGCCGCGCTGCTCCGCTCGCCACCCCGAACGATCTCGGCTCGAACGCGACCCGGGACGTCTCGGCGGCGTTGAATCTGCTCCTCGCGGACACCTTCGCTCTCTACATGAAGACCAAGAACTTCCACTGGCATATGTCCGGCCCGCACTTCCGCGATTACCACCTGCTATTGGACGAGCAAGCCGATCAGATCTTCGCGATGAGCGACGTCCTTGCCGAGCGGGTGCGCAAGATCGGCGGCACGACCTTGCGCTCCATCGGACATATCGCGCGGCTTCAGCGGATATCGGACAACGACGCCGACTATGTCGGCACGCTCGATATGCTGGCGGAGCTGCGCGACGACAATAAACAGCTGGCCGCGGCCATGCGCGAGGCGCACGGGGTGTGCGACGAGCATGGCGACGTGGCGAGCACGAGCCTGATCGAGGTCTGGATCGACGAGACCGAGCGGCGCACCTGGTTCCTGTTCGAGGCTTCCCGTCACGGAGATGAGCCGGGCCGCTGAAGCATGATTGGATGAAATCGAGGGATCGCGCCCGGTTGAACCGACCGCGCTCTCAAGGGAATCGCGCGCTCGATTCCTAAACCTCGGCCGGCGGTAGCGCCGCCTTGCCGCGCAGCATGTCGGCGGCCTTCTCCGCGATCATGATGACCGGGGCATTGAGATTGCCGCCGATCGGCTCCGGCATGATCGAGGCGTCGATCACCCGCAATCGCTCGGTGCCGCGCACGAAGAACTCGGGGTCGACCACGGCCATCGCATCGGTCCCGATCTTGCACGTGCCGGCCGGGTGATGAATGGTCGTCATGTTGGCGCGGACGAAGGCGTCGATCTCGGCGTCGCTTTTCACCTCCGGAGCCGGGAACACGCGCCGCCTGCCGAGGCCGGCGAAGGCCTTGGTTTCCTCGACCGCGCGCACGGCGAATTTCAGCCCTTCGCGCATCGCCCTTATGTCGTAGTCGGTAGAGAGGAAGTTGTTGAAGATGCTCGGCGCCGCCAGCGGGTCGGGCGAGGCCAGGGTGAGCGCGCCGCGGCTTTCCGGCCGCAGGTGGCAGTAGGTCAGGCCGAACACGTCGGGCATCGGCGGCCGAAGAACCGGAAACCACTCGCGCGCGCGGAATCCGCCGCCGCCGAGGAAATATTGCAAGTCGGGGGCTTCGAGGCCGGGCTCGCTGTTGACGAACGCGGTGCCGATCGCCGGCACGCGCGTCGCGAATCCGGTGCCGAACAAATAGGCTTGCGCCAGGCTCGGGATCAGGCGGTCGAGCCGCAGCCCGCGGTGGAACTTGCTCTCCTTCGCGCGCAGCCATTGGGTGGACTGCACCGGGTGGTTCCACAGATTCTTGCCGACGCCCGCGAGATCGACGCGCGGCTCGATGCCGAGCTCGCGGAGTTCCTCGGCCGGGCCGATGCCCGACAGCAGCAAAAGCTGCGGCGAGTTGTAGGCGCCGCCGGCCAGGATCACCTCGCCGTCGGCAAAGGCCTCGCGCTTTTGTCCGCCCTGCAGATATTCGATTCCGACCGCGCGCGGACCTTTGAAAAGGACCTTGGTCGCCTGGGCGCGCGTGACCAGCGTGATATTGCCGCGCTTCATCGCCGGGCGCAGATAGGCGACTGCGGTGCTCGCGCGCCGCCCCTTGCCGATGGTGTGCTGGAGCCGGCCGAAGCCCGCTTGCTCGGCGCCGTTGTAGTCGTCGTTGGCGCGATAGCCGAGCTCGGGCGCGGCCGCGACGAAGGCGTCGTAGATCTCGTCCTGCGCCGGGCTCTCGCGCGTGCTTAAAGGGCCGCTATCCCCGCGGTAGGAATCGCCGCCCTTCTCGAAGCTCTCGGCGCGCTTGAAGTAAGGCAGCACGTCCGCGTAGGACCAGCCCTTCAATCCCATCTGCGGCAGGCGGTCATAGTCGAGTCGATGGCAGCGCACATAGGCCATGATGTTGATCGACGACGAGCCGCCGACCACCTTGCCGCGCGGGTGCTCGATGCGGCGGTTGTCAACGTGCGGCTCGGGCGCGCCGACATAGCTCCAATTCCAGCGCGGGTCGTTCCACACCTTGCCGACGCCGAGCGGAAGATGGATGAGCCAGTGGTCGTCCTCGCCGCCCGCCTCCAATACGAGGATGCGCCGGCCCGCGTCCTCGCCGAGCCGCGCGGCCAGCACGCAGCCCGCCGAGCCCGCGCCGACGATGATGGTGTCGTAGCTTGCCATCGCTCAGTTACCCCCCTGTCTCGGCGCCTCATCTCCTGCCGGAAGCTTGCGCTGCGCATCATTCTGGCCGTTGCCATTGCGCTCCTGCGCGACGACCGTATATTACCAAACACCGCTACGGCGAGCTAATAATCGCGGCACCTCCTAGATGCTGAGAGAGCGAACATGCCGTTGAAACATTGGTGGCATTCCTGGTTGACCCATAACTGGGACGACGATGACTGGAACGGTTGGGAAGGAACCGTGCTGCGCTGCTTCTACGTGACCGTGGCGTTGCTCGGGACGCTTCTCGTGTCGCCGTCGCTCCTGTCGGTGTTCCTGCACAGTTTCACGCAAGGAATTGTGGTCGCGATCGTGGTCTTCGGCGCCTATTCCTGGATCATCGTCGGTCACTATCCCGAGCCGCGTCCCGAGAGCGCGTGATCGCCCGGTCGGTGTCTTATTCCGCCGCCAGCGCGGGAAACAACCGGTCGTTGTCGCCGAGATAGCGCGGCTCGTCGTCGTGGAGCCGCCGGTTGTTGGCTTCGCGCAGCGCCGCGTCGGATTCGCCGTAGAGAAAGGGTATCAAGGCATAGCGCCGTCCCCGCGTGATCGGCGTCACCTCGTGCAGCGCGCCGCAGGAAAATACGACGGCCCCGCCCACTGGAGCGCGGTAGCTGCGTCGCCCGAATTCCGGAAAAATCAGATCGCAGCCGTCGTAATCGCGGTTGAGGTTGATCGAGACGGCAAAGCGCCGGTGCTGGGCGCCGGCATTGACGTTGTCGCGATGGCGGTGGAAATGACCGCCGATCGCGCTGTCATAGCAGGACACCATGTAGCGATCCATTCGCGTCGCGGCGAACTGAAAATAGCGCTCGACCGCGGGCAGCAGACGGCGAATCACTTGGCCGCGAATGGCGTCGCGCAGCTCGGGCACGGCGATGATCATGTCGCGGCGCTGCTTCATGGCGTGGTTGACGATCGTGGCGGTTTTCCCGTCATGGTCAACGAGAAAGCCGGAATCCTCGCCGCCCACTTTGTCGTAGAGCTGAACCAGCAGGTCGCAGAAGCCGAAATCGAGAACGCGCGGCACGATCAGGGCCGGCGCCGTCAGCGGCACGCCGGCCAATTCGTCAACCGTCGGCAGGCTCGCCAAGACACGGGCCAGGATTTGGGCGTGACCCTGCGGATCGTCCCACGCGATATTGGCGACGGCGCGCAGCATCGGATCGAGCACGATGGTGCGCGGGCTTTGGGCGGCGCCGTACGCTTTCGCGATCGCGCCATCCTCGTCGAGAATGAAGGCGAGCGCGCCGGTGCTGATCGCGGCCAACCGCGCGAGATCGCCGGGCGGGGCAGCCCAGATGCCGTAAGCGACGATCCGGTCTTCGTCGAGCCGGTGGGCTTCGCCAAGGAGGGCCGCAAGCTCTTCCGCTGCGCGCGGCGAAGCGGGCGAGCCGAGAAACGCCAGCACGATCCAGCGCCCGGCGGCGACATGAAGGTCGATCGCCGCGCCGGTAACGGTGCGCGCGCTGAACCACGGCACCGGATCGCCGAGCGGAATCTTGGTGTTCGTCTTGTCGTCGCTTGCCATGACCGGCACTTTCATCGCCCTGCGTTGCGGCCGAGCTTAGAAATTAAGGATGAATTTAATCTAAACGCGTGATTAACGCGCCGTTTTCGGTGGCGGCAGCGGCGTTTCGCTAATCGCCGGCCGCGAGTTGCGCGCGCGCGAGCGCGTCGTTGCTAAGATCGAGGACGTATTGGCGCTGCTCTTGGGTCAGGACCGTCTCGTAAATCGCGGTTTGGTTTTCGCTGGCGTGCGGGACCATGGCGGATGCGGCGCGACCGTAGAGCAGATAGGCATCGACGGGGTCGCGTTGCATGCCCAGTCCCGTGAACTCGCACCATGCCAGCAATTCGGTCGCGCGCGGATCGTCGGCCGCGGCATCGGCTTGCAGCGTCGCGATATCGGCCGCGGTCAAATGGCCCGATTCGACATCGGCCGCGATCGCGAGAACGGGGTCTTGAGCCGGCGGCGCGCCCGTTGGTTCGGCGATAGGGGGTAGGGCTGCCATCGGCGGCGATGTCGGGGGTGCGATCACCGGAGTCGGCGCGACGGGCTTGGCCACCGACACTCGCGTCGCGTCGCCGCAAATCGCGGCCGGCGTAGCGAGGCATTGGAAGCGGCCCTCGAGCTGGTAGAAATCGGCCCGCGCCGGCGGCGCTGCCGGACCGGCGATGGCGGCCGCGATTGTCAGGATCACGCCGATGGAAGCAGGCTTCATGGTCGCCTCGATTTGCCCGAACGCAAGATGCCCCCGGTCAAGGAAGCCGATCGAGGATGCTCGGCCGATGGGTTCTCAACGCGACGGCTCGCAATCGCCGTGCCAGCGAAGCCGCCGAAAAACGCCGCCGATTTCCGAGGCATCGCCGCCTGCCGCGGCAAGTTCTGCCCGAGGCTCGTCGCGCGCGCGGAAAAATCTGCCCGATCCGGGCTGGCCGGCGCCGCTATCCCTTCGGCGCGGGCGGAGCGGCTATTTCTTCCGGCTCCGGGCGGTCATCGAGGGCGGCCGCTTCGTCCGGGAGAAAGCCCGCCTGGCAAAAGGGGCAGACGAGCTTTATGCCGGCGTGGCGCAACTCGGCGTAATTGCAATAGAACTTGCCGTGACAATGGGGACATTCCACCCAGAAAATTCGTTCCATCGTTATTTCCGCTCCCGAGTTCGATCGAGATGCCTCCCGAGATCCTTGGCCATGGCCGTCTCGCAAGGTTCCGAGGCTAGCGCCGAAGCGGCTTTGCGGGTAGTAGTAGGTCGAGGCCGAAGCGATCTCGACCGAGCGGCTCAAGGGAGGGTTGCGCGATGAAAGACGATGAAGTCCGCGAGTTCATGACCAGCTGGTTCGGACCCGGTTCCGAGCCGATGCCGATGGCAGCCTGGTCGGTGCGCCCGAAGGCGGGTCTCATGGGCACCGCCAAGAGCAAGCGCTTCGTGCCGGGCTTCCGGCCTTTCGACATGCTGGCCGAGCCCAACAAGTCGCGGCTCATTTTCGAGAACGCCAGCCAGCGGATCGGCGTCGAAAGCGTGTGCGGCGCCCAGCCCGAATTCCGGCGCCATCTCGATTTCAACACGCTCTATTTCCAGTTCAGCGGCAGAACCGCGATCGAGACCGAATGCGGCCCTTATGAAATGGGTCCGGGCGAATTGATGCTGGTTCCCGAGGGCATCGCGCATCGCGCCGCGGGCACGGCGGATTCGCTGCGCTGGTGGTTCCAGCTCCACGAGCCGGTGCACGTGATGTATTCCGAAAGCCAGGAGGTCAGCCGCACCGAGTTCGAGGTGGTGCGCGAGAACGGGCCCGAATGGACGGTGCCGGCGGATCGGCGCGCGCCGCCAAAGGGCCGGGTCACCGAAAAGATGGTGCAATGGCGCGACCCTTCCGAGGATTACTACACCTTCGTCGAGCGCGATTACGAGCGTCTGGTCGGCGTCACCAGCCGCCAGCGCGACAAGGCGGAAAGCGTCGTCGCGAAAGTGCGCGCCTTCGATTGCTTCACCGAAATGACCGGACAGCGCGGCCCCGGCCCGAAACTGGTCGCGACCGACACCTTCGCCCTCGAGGCCTATAACACGGTCGGGCCGCAATTCGCCTTCCATCGCGGACTCGAAAGCGAGGAATTCGGCATCCAGTTCGCGGGGCGCGCGCTCAACCTGACCGAGCTCGAAGCCGAACAGGAGACGCTGCCCGGAGCCTGCGCGCTGGTGCCTCTCGGCATCGCCCATAGCGTCTTGTGCGATCCCGGTTTCCTGCGCGTCGTGCCCTATAGCCGGGCGCCGTGGGACGTGAAGATCGACGCGACCAAGCATGCTCATGCCAGCCGCTTCAAGACCATCGCCACGGTCGTGAAGCCGCCGGCCTGGCACCAGCAAAAACCCGCCGGCGGCCCGCCGCACGGCAAGGGCTGAGGCGCTTCGGGCGCGTCATGCCGCAAGAGGAAGAACGCGCGCTCGTGCCGCGCCTGTCGCTGGCCGAGCGCGACCGCCGCCATGCTCTCGTGCGGGCGCGAATGGCCGAGCAGAACATCGATGTCCTCGTCCTGCCGGCCAGCACGGCAAGGTGGGAACAGACCATGGCCGATTCCCGCTATCTCACCAGCATTGGCGGCTTCGGCACGGAAGCGCTCACGATCTTCCCGCGCGAAGCCGAAATCACGTCTTACGTGTTCAATCGCGCCGAATTCTGGCGCCGCGCGCAGGATTGGGTCGCCGATCTACGCGATGGCCGCAATCTCTGGCTCGACAATATCCGCGAGCGACTGGCCGAGATCGGCTTCAAGACCGGACGGATCGGCATCTCCGGGCTGGCCGGGCTGACGCGCACGCCCGACGGCATCGTGCCCTATACCACCGTCGCCGGCCTCGAAAAGCACTATCCCGGCGTCGAGATCGTCAATGCCACCGATCTGATGCGCGAGGCGCGCGGCGTCAAAAGCGGCGAAGAGCTGAGCCTCATCGAGCGCGCGACCGAGATCGCCGAGGCGATGGTCGGCACGCTCGACCAATTGCGCCCCGGCGACACCGAGCGGACGATCTACGCCGAGATGGTGAAGACGCTCGTCGCAAGCGGCGGCGAATTGCCGGCGATGATCCTCATTGGCAGCGGTCCGGCGCTGGCCCATGGCAATTTCGTTCCGACCGAGCGGCGCTTGCGCGCGCACGACCTGATCGTCGGCGAGATCGAAGGGCGCTATGCCGGCTATTCGGGCCAGATCGTCCGGCCGGCGGTGCTGGGCGAGCCCAGGCCCGAATACCGCGCCCTCGTCGCCGTCGCGGTCGATGTCTTCCACGACGTGCTCGGCACGATGAAGGCGGGTGCGGCGCTGGGCAGCGTCATGTCCGCTTACGAAGCGGCGATCGACCGGCGCGGCGGTGGCAAATGCACTTGCGCCTACCCCTTGATGCATGCGCGCGGCCTCGGCGACGAGCATCCCGCCGTGCTCGGCTCCGACGACCGCAGCCGGCTCGACGCGTTCCGGCTCGAGGCCGGCATGGTCTTCGTCTTGAAGCCGCGGGTCGCGCGCGCCGGCGTGACGCCCGCGCAGATCGGCGATACCGTCGTCGTCGGCGAGAAAGCCGGCATCCGGCTCGGGAAGAAGCCGCTCGGCCTCGCTCAGATCGCCTGGCGCGAGAACGAGCGCGGCGATTGAGTTCGTCGCGCTCGGCCGGGTTAGGCCCGCGTCAAGCCTGTGAAGCGCGGCCGGCTCGAGCGGGCCGGCGGTCGCGCTGCCAGCGCTGCTGACCGCGCGGGCGCGGCCCGGCTTTTTTCGGGACTCGCGCCGCTTCGCTAGCCGCCGCCGATCGGAACGGATGATCGGCGATCACCGAGAGCGGCCGTTGGGTCAGCTTCTCGATGCTTTTCAGCATCCCGCGTTCCTCGGCGCCGCAAAAGGACAGGGCGATTCCCGCAGCGCCGGCCCGGGCGGTCCGGCCGATGCGATGGACATAGCTTTCGGGCACGTCGGGCAGATCGTAGTTGATGACGTGGCTGATGTCGTCGATGTCGATTCCGCGCGCCGCGATATCGGTCGCGATCAGCACCCGGACCCGCCCGGCGCGGAAATTATCGAGCGCGCGCTGGCGCGCCGATTGCGACTTGTTGGAGTGGATGACTTCGGCGTCGATCGACACGCGGCTCAACTGCTCGGCGACGCGATTGGCGCCGTGCTTGGTGCGGGTGAAGACGAGGGCGCGCGTGACGCCCCTATCCTTCAGCGTCGCGGCCAAGAGCGGCCGCTTGCTCGCGGCATCGACGAAATAGACGTGCTGCTCGACCTTCTCGACGGTCGAGGCGACCGGCGTCACCTCGATCCGGACCGGCTCGGTGAGAAGGCCCTTCGCCAGTTGCGCGATCTCGCCCGGCATGGTCGCCGAGAACAGCAGGGTTTGCCGCTCCTTGGGCAGAACGGCGGCGATTTTCCGCACATCGTGGATGAAGCCCATGTCGAGCATGCGGTCGGCTTCGTCGAGGACGAAGAACGACAGAAGGTCGAACCGGACATGGCCCTGACCCATGAGGTCGAGAAGCCGTCCCGGCGTGGCGATCAGGATATCGACGCCGCGCCGCAACGCCGCGACTTGGGGCTGTTGCCCGACGCCGCCATAGACGACGGTGTGGCGCAAGCCGATGTGGCGGCCATAGGCGGCAAAGCTTTCGCCGATCTGGATGGCGAGCTCGCGCGTCGGCGTCAGCACCAGCGCGCGAACCGAGCGCGGACTGGGCGCGACGCGGGTGCGCGAGAGCAGTTGCAGCATCGGCAGCGCGAAGGCCGCGGTCTTGCCGGTTCCGGTCTGCGCCACGCCCAAGAGATCGCGGCCGGCCAGCAAAGGCGGGATCGCCTGGGCCTGAATCGGGGTCGGGTTGAGGTAATTCTCAGCGGCAAGCGCGCGCTGCAACGGCTCGACCAAGGCGAGGTCGGCGAAGGAAACACTCATATTCATTGTTCTTTCTGGTTAAACGTAGGGCGAGGCGGCATGGAGCCGCGCAGCGCCGATGATCGGAGGGGCAAGAGATCGGGTCCCGAGCTCTCCTGCGCGAAGCGGAAAGCCGAAGTTTCAAGGAATTTCTCGGGACCAACGTCGCGGCAGCAAGGCCGCAAGCGCATTCGCGCAATCGCGAGAGAAGCAACGTGTATTAAATGGACCCGAACGCGCGGAAAGTCAAGCGTTCCGCCGCAGGCCGAATATCCCTCGGCTTCGGCCCTAGCGGCCCGTGATGAACGGAATCACCAGCCGGTTGATCTCGTCGGCCGCGTCCCAGGGCACCATGTGCTTGCAATTGTCGACGATGTGCAGATTGAGCCCGGGCTGCGCCTTCTTGAACAGCTCGGCCCGCTCGCCGGCATGAGCCCGGTCGTCGCGGCCGAAAATCAACATCACCGGCATCTTCAGCTCGCCGAGGCGCTGCCACAGCGGCGTGCCGGAAGCCGGCGCCGGGGTAGCTTGGGGCGGACCGCCGCCCTCGACCTTGGCGCGGGCGACGAAGGTCGCGAAATTCTTGCCGATGCTGTGGCTGTGGCGCAGCGCCAGCTCGTCGGGCGTGACCAGCTCGGTATGAAACAAATCCGCTTGCATCAGCTTCTTGGTGTCTTCGAGCGTCGGCTCGGTTCGCGCCAGATCGCTATCGACGCGCGCCTGAACCCCGGCATAGCGGCCTTCGACGTCGCCAGGCAGCGGCGGCAGCATCGTCCCGGTGCCGAGGATGACGACATGCGTGTAGCGGTCGGGGTCGGCGAGCGCGAGCTGCACGGCGAAATTGCCCGAGCGCGAATGCGCGAACAGCGCCGCCTTGGCGAGCCCCATCGCGGTCATGAATTTGGGCAGGGAATTGCGCTGGAAGGCGAGCGACAGGTCGGCGCCGACCTCGCTCCGCCCATAGCCCGGAAAATCGAACGCGATGGCGCGCAGCCCGGCCGCGGCAAAAGGCGGAAGGTTGCGCTGGAACACGTCGGCCGAGGAACCGAGCGACGCGCCATGCAGCATGAGGGCCGCCGGTCCCGCGCCGGCCTCGATGTAGCGCAGCTTCAGCCCGTCCACAGTGACGAACTTGTCGACGGCGCGGGTTTGCAGAGTCGTGTCCATGACGATCCTCCTCGTTCCTTTGCCTATCAAATACACCAAACGCGAAGCCTCGGGAAGCGCGGCCGAGCCTCACTCCCAGGCCGCGAAGCCCATGGCGCAGCCGACGCCATTCGGTTGGCGATAGCACGGCACGTAATCGATCATGGTCGCGCCCTTATTCATCGCGCCGGCCGCGATGATCCAGTTGCGGATCTCCGAGGTGCCCTCGACCAGCACCCCGGACGGCATCGAGCCGAGGTAATCCTGGTCGTTGGCTTCGAGCGCGGCAATGACGGCGGCATCGAGCGTCTCGTCGATCACGGTGTGGCTCAATCCGCCCGAGGCGAGGACGACGATGCGCGCGCCGCCCGCGATGCCGTCGATCACGCGGCGCAAGGCGGCGCCAAGATCGAGACAGCGCTTGGCGCTCGGCGCCGGCGGATAATAGGTGTTGACCATGATCGGCACGATCGGGAAAACCCGGTCCGGCATGAGAAACTTCAGCACGCGGCCGAAGGCGTGGCCGAGCCCGGTTTCCTCGCGCGTCTTCGCCGACCAGGCGGGGTCGAACCCTTCCGCCATCAGCCCGTCGAGCAGGCTTGCGGCGAGCTCGGCGGCGACCGGATAGCGCGTCATCTGATCGCGCGGCGAGACGCCGAGGTAGTTGAAGTTGAGCGTCGCGTCGGCGGCCGCGCCGGTATAGACGACGAAGGGCGGCATGTTGTCGTCCTGGATGTTCTCGTGCTGGTCGTCGCCCACGACGATGACCGCGTCGGGCGCGAAGGCCGAGAGCCGCGCGCTCAAGGCCGCGAAGGCCTTGCGGCAGCGCTCGGCCTTGGCGATCTTCGCGTCATCCGTCAGCTCCGCGGCGAGGCCGGGCTTGGGGCGAAACGGTCCCTTGGTGCGGGTGGGCAGGTCGCTCCATTGCAGCGGCGGCATGAGAAGCTGCGGAGCGTGCGAGGTCGCGATACCGCCGATGATGCGCGCCATTGTTGTCCTCCTGTTGCCGCGATCACAAAGTGCGAAAGCCGAAGCGGCGCCCGACCGCGCGCGCGACCATGGCCGCGCCCCAGGTGAGGAGCACGATGATCACGCCCACGATCGAGGCGGGCTCGTACTGGCCGTCCATCATGTAGTCAACCTGGAGCAGCGCGAGCGGCCGATTGCCGCCGGTGACGATCATAACGATATTCGCCACGTTGCGCGCGCCCGTGCTGAAGATATAGAGCGCCACCGATATCAGCACCGGCCCGAGAATCGGCAGGACGACGCGGCGGAAGGTATAGGCCCAGCTCGCGCCCAGAACGAACGACGCCTCCTCGAGCTCGGCGCCCAATTGCACCATGTTGGTCTTGACGAGCTGGACGCCGGTGGTGACCGAAGTGAGCAGCACCGCGGCGACGAGGACGAAAATCGTGCCGTAAAGCGGCCGGAAGAGCGGCACGGTCAGGAACATCCATAAGAGGCCGAGGCTCAATATGACGCCGGGCAGCGTCGCCGGCAGCCACGTCACGAAGTCGAGAGCGCGCCGTCCGGCATAGCGCGTGCGGGCCGAGATATAGGCGACGAGCGCGAACCAGGCGACGCCGACGGCCGCGGCGCCGCCGCTCATCGCGATGGTGTTCGAGAGCGAGCGCAGCAGCAGCGGATCGCCCAGCACCTCGCGCCAGTGATCGTAAGTCCAGACCGTCGCGAGCTCGAAATGCCCGAAGAGGTTCATGAAGGTGCCGAGGACGAGGCAGATCGTCGGCACCACGGTGATCACGGCGCCGAGCGCGGCGATGAGCGCGAAAGCCGGCCAGCGCATCCGCCTGAGGCGATAGAGGCGCTGCTGGAAGCCGCTCGTCACGGTGACGAAATGGCGCGTGGCAAGGAGGCGCTGCTGCCAGAAAATCAGCGGCAACATGCCGATGAGGACGGCAAGGCCCAGCACCGTGGCTTCGTTGAACAGCGGCGGCGCGTTGCGCATCAACTGGTACATCTTGGTGCTGAAGACGTAGAAGTTGATGGGCGGCCCCAAGATCAGCTCGATCTCGAAGGATTCGAGCGAATGAACGAGCGAGATCGCGATCGTGATCAGGATGGCGGGCATGAGGATCGGCACCACGATGCGCCGGATCGTGGCGAGGGTCCCGCAGCCGACGACATGCGAGGCTTCTTCCAGGCCCGAATCGATGTTGCGGAACGCCGGCGCGAGAAAGATGTACTTGGCCGATATCGAGCGCGACGCCAGATGCGCGAAGACGATGCCCGAGAAAGTATAGATATCGAAGGGCCCATGGGCGAGGTGGAACCACGACACCAGCGCTTGGTTGACCACGCCGTAATCCGGATCGAACAGCAGAATCCATCCCAGCAGCACCGGCAGCGACGGCAGAAAGAACGCGATCCACAGGAAATTATCGATCAGCTTCTTGCCCGGAATATCGGTGCGCGCGACCGCCCAAGCGATCAGAATGGCGAGCGGCAGCGAGAGGGTCTCGGTCACCGCCGTGCGCGCCAGCGTGTTGACGACCGAGCGGGCGATGCCGGCCTGGTTCCAGGCGGAAATCCACGCCGCCAGCCCCAGCGCCTTCGTCCCGTCCGGCCGATCGATCACGAAGCTGCCATAGACCAGCAGCACCAGGGGATCGAGCACGAACAGCGCCATCACGAGGAGTACGATCGTGCAGCTGCCGGCGCCGAGCCAGCCGAGCGGCGCGCGCGGCCCGCTCTGCGGCGGCTCCGCGACCGCCAGCTCTAGCGAGGCCATATCGTGACGCTTTCGGGGGGAAGACCGAGGCCGATGCTTTGGCCTTCGCGATAGAAGCTCTGGCCTTGCGCGCGCGGCAGGAAGGATCGGATTTCTTGGCCGCCCACGTCGATCACGCACTCGTAGCGGTCGCCGACGAACAGCAAGGCCGTGATGACCGCCGCCGGATTATTGGCGCGCCCGGCGCCGGCAGCATCGGTCACGACGAGGTTCTCGGGCCTTATGCTCGCGATCGCGGGCTCGCCCGGCTTGAGGCCGCTTGCGGCAAGCCGGCCCTTCAATCGGCTGCCGCCCGCCAATTCGATCTCGGCGCCATCGGGCGCGGCCGCCACCAGCGTGCCGGCAAGCTGCAGCGAGGCGCCGATGAAGTCGCGCGCGAAAGCCGTCGCTGGATGCTCGTAGAGATCGAACGGGCTGCCCAGCTGCTCGATGCGTCCCGTCTTCATGATCGCGATACGGTCGGAGAGGCTCAGCGCCTCCACTTGGTCGTGAGTGACGAGGATGACGGTGACGCCGACCCGGCGCTGCAGCAGCTTCAATTCGAGCCGCATCTGCTCGCGCAGCTTGACGTCGAGATTGCTGAACGGCTCGTCGAGCAGCAAGACATCGGGCTCGTACACGAGCGCCCGCGCCAGGGCGACGCGCTGTTGCTGGCCGCCGCTCAAGGTCGGCGCGGGCCGATCGGCGTAGCGGTCGAGACCGACGAGACGCAACATGTCGGCGACGCGCCGGTCGATTTCGCGCCGGCCTAGTTTTCGCACCGCCAAGGGGTAGGCCACGGTATCGAAGACCGAGAGATGCGGCCAGATGGCATAGGACTGGAACACCATGCCCATGTTCCGCTTTTGCGTGGGCACGAAAGCGCCGGTGCGCGACGAGGCCAGGATCGCGCCGTTGAGCCTGATCTCGCCGCCGTCCGGCGCGTCGAGGCCGGCGATCAATCGCAGCGTCGTCGATTTCCCGCAGCCGCTCGGACCGAGCAGGGTAAAGATCTCGCCCCGCTTGATATCGAGCGAGACGCGATCGACCGCGCGGAAGGCGCCGAACTGTTTGGTGACTTCGGCCAGAGACAGGATGTCGTCGCCGATCTGGGTCAACTGTCCTCCCGCAACCGCGCCGGCGCGGCCTGCCGCCATTGACAATGCGCTTATTCGATTCTTACCATTTATCTTGGGATTCGCGGCAAGACGCTGTCAAGCGAAGGCATGCTGCGCGCGAGCGCGAGGGGGCGAGATGACCACGAGCGACGAAAATCTCCTGCTGACGGCGACCGGACCTGGCACGCCGGGCGGCGATCTGATGCGTTGCTATTGGCAGCCGATCGCGCTCGCCAGCGAAATTCCGTCGGATGGCGCGCCGCTGCCGATGCGGCTCTTCGGCGAGGACCTCGTCCTCTTCCGCGACGATAAGGGCCGTCTCGGCCTCCTCGGGCTGTTGTGCTCGCATCGCTGTGCGGATTTGAGCTATGGCCGCGTCGAGGATGGCGGGTTGCGCTGCCTCTATCACGGCTGGCTCTTCGATGTCGAAGGCCGGTGCCTCGAGCAGCCGGCCGAGCCGCCGGAGAGCCGCTACAAGGACGAGATCCGGCATCCCGCTTATAAGGTCGTCGAGCGCGCGGGGATGCTGTTCGCTTATATGGGCAAGGGCGTGCCGCCGCTGCTGCCGGATTACGAATTCCTTTCCGCCGATCCGGCGCATCTCTTCCTCCAGAAGACGTATATGGACTGCAATTATCTCCAGTCGCTGGAAGGCGACATCGATCCCTCGCATCTCTCCTATCTCCATCGGCCGATGGCGCCCGTGGATAAGCGCAACGTGCCCGGAGCCGAGAAATCCGCCGACACGTTCTACCGCGAGGACGTGCGCCCCAAGCTCGAATGGGAGCGCAGCGAGTTCGGCATTCGCATCTATTCGATCCGCGGCGCCGGCGACAAGGGGCGCTATGTCCGGATCACCCATTTCATCCTGCCGAACAAGGCCGCGATCATCGGCAACGAGGGGAGGGTGGGCGAGGGCTACTCGATCCATTGGCACGTGCCGATCGACGACGAGAACCACTTCCGCTTCGATTTTATCTTCAATCGCGCGCGCCCCGTGGCGCGCGAGCGCTACGAAGGCGAGATCGCGCGCGAGATTGCCGGCAACCGCTATATCCGCAACAAGGCCAATCGCTATCGCCAGGATCGGGGGCTTATGAAGACCTCGAATTTCACCGGCATGGGCGATTACTTCCCGGTTCACGACGCCTTCGCCACCGAGACGCCAGGCCGCATCCACGATCGCGCGCGCGAGCATCTCGGCACCTCCGATAGTTGCATCGTCGCCGCGCGCCGCGAGCTTCTGGCCGCGATCGCCGAGGTTCGGGCCGGCCGCGATCCCGTGCACGTCGTCCGCGACGAGGCCAAGAACGACATGTCGAATCTGATCGTCGCTTCCGAGGTGGTGCCGCCGGGCATCGACACCCGCGAATTCTGGAAGGGCCGCAGCCACAAAAGACAGGCCGCGGAATAAACGCCGATGATCGCCGTGATCCCCGCCTGGCCTCGCGCCGCTTGTGGCGCTTGCCTGCTGTCGTTGTTCCTTGCCGCGCCGGCCGCGGCCGAGGGCGCTTCGTGGCAGAGGGATTGGAACGCGACCGTGGCGGCGGCGAACCAGGAGGGGGCGCTCGTCGTCTCCGCGCCGTCGGGCCGCGATTGGCGCGACGCGCTGATGGAATTCGAGAAGGCCTATCCCCTAATCAAGCTCGACATGACGCCGGCCGCCAGCCGCGATTTCTGGCCGCGCATCGTGAAAGAGCACGAGGCCGGCCAGTATCTTTGGGATTTGCGCATCGGCGGGGTCGATGCGCCGTCCTACGACTTGAAGAACAAGGGCGAGCTGGCGCCCGTTCGCCCGCTTCTCGTGCTGCCCGAAGTGGTCGACGATAAGGCTTGGGCGGCCGGACTGGACGGGCTGTTTCTCGACAAGGAAAAGCAATATTTCCCCGCCTTCGTCGCCTATGAAAGCCAAAGCGTCTATTACAACAAGGCGAAGATCGCGGATGGCGCCGCGCTCACGATCGAGAGCCTCGACGATCCGAAATGGGCCGGCAAGATCTCGATGGCCGATCCGCGCGGAGGCGCCGCGCTCAACACGCTGACCGTGATCGACAAGCTCTACGGCGACGAGCAGATCAAGAAGCTGATGAACAATCAGCCGGTCATCACCAGCGAGCCGCGCCAGCAGATGGACTGGCTCGCCTCGGGCCGCTATCCCATCGCCTTCGGCATGCCGAGCATCACGCTGGTCGAATACGCCCAGCGCGGCGCGGCCGTGGACGATTTCGCCAAGGTGCCGGGCTTGAAGATCTGGTCGCCGGGCGTCGGCGCGATCCAGCTTCTCGTGAAGCAGCCGCACCCCAACGCCGCCAAGGTCTTCATCAACTGGCTGCTCACCCGCGACGTCCAGGCGAAGCTCATGCAGGCCGTGCGGCTCGACAGCCAGCGCGTTGACGTGCCGCCCGGCGATCCCGCAACCGCGCTCGCCGCCGGGGCGATGAGCCAATATATCTGCACGCAATCGGAAGATCTCGAGCCCTTCGAGCAGCATGTCGTCGTATTGCTGCGCGGCATCCTGCCCTAGGCGCCGGTCATATCCTCGATGCCCCAACCGGATCGCCGCTTCTTCATGCCGGAGGAGGGAGAAAAATTCATCCAGCGCGCCTACGCCGCGGTGGGCGTATCACGCGACGAGGCTGCAAGCATCGCCGAGCTGATGGTCCTCGCCGATCGCCGCGGCATCGACACCCATGGCATCGCCCGCCTGCCGAGCTACGTCGCGCGCCTCAAATCGGGCGCGATCAACAAATCGCCCCGCATCCGGATCGTCGAGGAATTCCCCGCCACCGCGCTCATCGACGGCGACAACGGGATGGGTCATTTGGTGATGAGCCACGCCGCCAAGCTGGCGATCGCCAAGGCGGCGCAATCGGGCATCGGCTGGGTCGGCGCGCGCGGCAGCAATCATGCCGGTGCCGCGGCGCCTTATGCGATGATGCCGCTCGCGCACGACATGATCGGTCTTTATCTGGCGGTCGCCGAAGTCAACCACATGGCGCCGTGGGGCGGCATCGAGCCGCTGCTGGGAACCAACCCCGTCGCCATCGCGATCCCGACGCAAGACGAGGCGCCCATCGTCCTCGACGTGGCGACCACGGTCGCCTCGAACGGCAGGGTCGGCGCCGCCGTCGAGAATGGCGAGGCGCTCCCCGAAGGCTGGATGATCGACCGCGCGGGTCGGCCGGTGACCGACCCCAAGCGCGCGCACGAGGCGACGCTGCTGCCGATCGGCGGCTACAAGGGTTACGGGCTCTCGCTCGTCTTCAGCCTGATGGCCGGAGCGCTCAACGGCGCGCCCGTTGGCCGCGATGCCGGCAACCCGGCCGGGCCGCCGCTGAAGGCTCCGGCCAATACCGGGCAGGCGATCATGGCGTTGAACGTCGCGAGTTTCGCATCCGTCGAGCGGTTCAAGCGCGCGGTCGATGCCGTGGCGCGCGATCTCAGGACGTCGCAACCGCTGCCAGGATCGGGCCCGGTGCGCTATCCCGGCGAGCGCGGCCATGAGAGCTTTCTCGCCTCGGCCAAGTCGGGCGTTCCGTTGCGCGCCAAGACCCTCGCCGCGCTCAAAAAGCTCGCCGCCGATCTCGGCATCGCGGAGCTCGAATTGCTTTGATCCCCGGGCAGCGCCCGGTTGCTTCGGCCCGGCGATAGAAATAGAATTGCGCAAACCAGGGGAGGATCGGCATGAAGATCGTGGTTTTTGGACCGGACCAGCGCGTCGGAGCCGTGCATGACGGCACCATCGTCGACCTTTCCGGCGCCTACGCCAAATATCTCCATGAGCGCGACGGGCAACCGCACCCGATCGAGGTCGCCGAGGCGCTTGTCCCTTGGGATCTCGCGCGCTTCATCGAGGGCGGCAAGCGCACGCTCGAGAACGCGCAGAAGGCGCTCGATTATCTCTTCGGGCAGGCCCAGGACCAGAAGGATCCGCGCGGCGCGGCCCTGGTTTCGCCGGCCACGGCGGTTCACATCCACGCGCCGCGCCCGCGCGGCACGCGCATCGCCTGCGCCGGCTCGAACTTCGCCGATCACCGCAACCGCATGACGGCGCGCTCGGGGCGCGAGGAAAGAAAGCCCTTCATCTGGGGGTTCTGGAAGGTGACCCGCGATCCGGTCGCCTCGGGCGGCGAGGTGATGTACCCCGAGCGCTGCAACCGCCTCGACTACGAGGGCGAGGTCGCGATGATCCTCGGCAAATCGGGCAAGGACATCAAGGCGGCCAGCCTCAAGGATTACGTCTGGGGCGTCACGCTCTTTTGCGACTGGAGCATTCGCGCGCCGCAAGAGCCGCTGGGTCCGATGAATTTCGCGATCCCGAAGAATTTCGACGGCTCCTATTCCCTCGGTCCCTGCATCGTCGCGGGCGAGCTCGATCCCACCAACGTCGATGTCGAGACCTTCGTCAGCGGCCAGCGCCGCCAGCACTTCAACACCAAGGACATGACGTTCTCGTTCGGCGAATATCTCGAATATCTGTCGCGCGATCTCACCCTCTATCCCGGCGACATCATCTGCAGCGGCACGGCGCAAGGCACCGCCGCCGACGCCAGCCCCGTGCTGCCCGACAAGTCCCAGCCGCCCGATCTCTTCCTCAAGATCGGCGACACGGTGGAAGTGAAATCGCCGCAGATCGGCTCGCTCCACGCGAAGATCGTGGCGAAGGGCGCGAAGTAGCCGCTTCGCTTCGCCGCCGCAGCGGAAGGAGACGGCGCCGGCAATTCGCCGGCCGCCAGGCGCGCCGTTTCGCGGCGCCGCGCGCGTCATGCTTAACGCGCATTCACGCTCTTTTCCGGTCTTTGTCCAAGCCGGCTTAAACGATTCGTTAAGGGGCGGCGGAGTACCTCTGCACCAATTATAAATTTTGTCCGGATGAGGCAGTGGACATCTCCGCGGTTCTAAAGAGGACACTATCCTCGCGCATGGCGCGCCTCCTGCGGCACACCGGCGGCATCGCCGCGGTGGAATTCGCGCTCATCGCGCCGGTGCTTCTGCTCATCCTTTTGGGCACCGTCCAGTTCGGCATCGCCCTCAACAACTATTTGGAGCTGACGGGCGCCGTCGGGTCGGGCGCGCTGGAGTTCTCGATGAGCCGCTCGGCGACGACGCCCTACACCGCGACGACGACGGCGATAACCTCCTCGCTCTCCAACCTGACGGCGAAGAACATAAAGCTGACTTTGCAGGTCAACGGAACCGCCTGCTCCACCGACGCCGGTTGCGCGTCCGCGCTGAGCGCGGGCGAGGGCGGTACCGCGATCGTGCAAGCCACTTATCCCTGCAACCTCACCGTCATGGGGGTCAATTTCGCCCCCAACTGCACGCTCTCCTCCGTGGCCTCGGGAATGATCCAATGAAACGACCAAGATTGCCTCTCGTCCCGTCGATCCGCCGGCTGTGGCGCTCCGAGCGCGGCATCACCGCCGTGACCGTGGCTCTCATGCTGCCGGTGATCTTGGGATTCTCCGGCCTCTCCATCGACGTCGGCCACATCCTCCAGGTCGAGCGCGCGCTCCAGGCCTCGAGCGACGAGGCCGTGCTGGCGGGCGCGAAGGAAATCAGCGCGAGCGGGTCGAGCTCGGCGATCTCGACCGCGACGGCTTACAGCTCCGTCGCCGGCGGCAAGAACGTCATATCCGGCGTCACCGCCAGCATGGTCAGCGGCTATCCGTCGCTGCGGTGCCTTAGTTCGACGGGGGTGGCGTGCGACGGCTCCGGTTCCGCCAACGCCCTTCAGGTGAAGCAGCAGGCGGCCGTGCCGACCTGGTTCATGCGGGTGATGGGCATCGACACGGTGACGGTGACCACGACGGCGCTCGCGGGCGCGTCCGGGGGCGTGATGCCGCCGCTCGACATCATGTTCATCATCGACACCACGGCCTCGATGAACGACTCCGACTCCAACTGCTCGATCAAAGGCGCGACGCGCGAGACCTGCGCGCTCGCGGGAGCCGAGACGCTCCTGAAAGAGCTGAACCCGTCGGTGGACTATGCCGGCCTGATGGCGTTTCCCGGGCTGAAGAATTCAAGCCAGGCTCAATACGACTACGAATGCTCGGGCAGCACCAAGCCGACGACCGTGTCCTACGCGTCCTCGCCGGTGTACCAGGTTCTCGGTCTTCAAAACGATTACAAGACCTCCAGCGCGGCGACCTCGCTCAACCCTGCTTCCGATCTCGCGAAAGCGGTCGACGCGGTTTCGGGCTGCACGGGCCTGACCGCCGTCGGCGGATTCGGAACCTTCTACGCCGACGCGATCACGGCCGCGCAGGCCGCTCTCGTGGCGCAGGGCCACGCTAATTCGCAAAAGGTGATCATCTTCATCAGCGACGGCGGCGCCAACGCCACCTCCGCGAACATGCCTCCCGCGGAGGTCAAAAATCAGTGCCAGGAAGCGATCACGGCCGCCGCCAAGGCCACGACCGCCGGGACCTGGGTTTACTCGATCGCCTATGGCGCCTCGACGGCGACCGGCTCGTCGAGCACCTGCACCACGGATACGTCGGGGATCTCGTCGTCGCTCGACGATGCAGCAGATCGCTTCCAAAGCGCAGTATTTCTACTCCGACACTAGCGGCGGCAGCGCCGGATGCACCTCGACAGAAAATTCCATTTCCGAGCTGGTTACAATCTTCCAGACCGTCGGGTCGTCGTTCACGGTGCCGCGGCTGTTGCTGAACAACACGACGTAAGGCGCGATCGGGTCGGATCGAGGCGATCCCTCCTCTGTCCGATTCGTGCCCCTAAGCCGCCGAGACGCGGCCTTTGGGCTTCCACGCACTCAAGCACGATGATAAAATTCGATCCGTTGGCTGGTCATCTGGGGAAGCTCCGCCAATGCAAGAACAACGAGTCATGGAGGGCATGAAATGGCTAGACAGCTTGAATGCAAGCACCTCGACAAGCCCGACGAAACGCGCCCGTTCAAGGATGGCAAGGGAAAGGTCGAAGTCGTCACGGTCGGCGATCGCACTTTTGGCCGCGGCGTATTCGAGCCCGGCTGGCGTTGGTCGGAACACGTGAAGCCGCTCGCCGGAACGCCATCTTGCCAAGCCGCGCACACGGGCTATGTCGTGGAAGGACACATGGCGGTGAAGATGGACGACGGCACCCAGGTCGAGTATGGCCCCGGCGATGCTTTTTACATGCCGCCGGGCCACGATGCTTGGATCGTCGGCAATAAGCAATGCGTGTTGATCGACTTTACCGGAGTGGCGAAGTACGCAAAGCCCGCGTGATCGTCGCAGCAAGGACCGTCGAGGGGCCGCCTTCGGGCGGCCTCTTTCGTTGGCGCGGCTGCTGCCGAATAGCACGAACTAGCTAGGCCGCGATCGGGTCAGGTTAGGTTGCTAGGAAAACTCGCGCTTCACGTAACCAAGCAAAGCCTGGGCTGCTACCGGTTCCATAAAACACCTAACTCAGTATCCACGGAACTGGCAGCAGCTCACATCGGCGAACAGCACGTGCCAAAGTATCCAGCGAATTTGAATTTCGGCGGAACTCGCGCAAGACCACGGACAGTGAGCGAACGGAACAAGCTATCGTTGGCGTGAAGGGGAGACGGCTGATGTATCGCGAGCCCTCGGGTTATTGCTAGATGCGGCTATTCCCTCGCTGCCGCAGTCTAGCCGCAAGATCAGCCTTTACCGTTGCGATTTTGGCCTCGCTTGCCTTCGTTGTAAATTTAAGAAGCTTGGTACACGCGTAGGATTTGACGCGCATTCTCGCAAAGGCAAAAAGACGAATAAGGATATGAAGAAGAAATCCAAGTGGAACGGGAGCTAAAATCAGCGAAACGAAAAGAGCTAGCCATGTGTTTTGCGCTCTTGCATCTGGGAAAAACGCGGCTGCAAGTTCAAGACAAACCGCAAGAAAAATCGCTATCATTGCGAGGTAATAAATTATCGAATTAGCCCGCCTTATTCACGACGGGAGCGATTGTAGGCTGGCGGATGTAGCGTAAGCCGCTGATTGCGAGCATGATTCTGTTGTCAGGACAGAGTCGAAGCCGCGATCACGGAGCGCCACATCCGCCATGAACAAAGATAACCTCCTGCCGTTTTCCCTGCCAGCGATTTGCCGCAAGAAAGTGAGCGTAGCTTTCGACGGCGGGATGCTGTCGTCGGATGCGGGCGTGCTGCTGCTGCGCGGGGTCGAGCGGCATCTGGGCGTTGCAGCGCGCCTCGCGACCTGCCTGAAGGATCGCCGTGATTCCGATCGCATCGATCACACGGTCGAGGAGATGCTGCGGCTTCGGATGTTTGCGATCGCGGCGGGGTACGAGGACGCCAACGACTGCAACAAACTGCGGGACGACCCGGTATTCAAGATGGCGGTGGGCCGAGCACCGGGAAGCGGCGAGGCGCTGTGCTCGCAACCGACCATGTCGCGGTTGGAGAATGCGCCGTCGCGGATCGAGATCGCGCGACTGATGCTGGCGCTGGTGGATCAGTTCTGTGCCAGTTACGCGCGGGCGCCGGCTTCGATTATTCTCGACATCGACGACACCTTCGACGCGGTGCATGGCCGGCAGCAGTTATCGCTGTTCAACGCGCATTACGACGAACGCTGCTTCCTGCCGATCCATATCTACGAGGGGACGAGCGGCAAGCCCGTTGCCGTCATCCTGCGCAGCGGCAAGACGCCGGGCGGGATCGAAGTGCGCACGATCCTGAAGCATGTCATTGCCCGCATTCGCCGGCACTGGCCGAAGGTCGACATCCTGGTGCGCGGTGACAGCCACTACGGTCGAGTCAAGGCGATGGATTGGTGCGAAGCCAATGGGATTGGCTACATCTTCGGCTTCGGCGGCAACCCGGTGCTCGCCGGCATGATCCGGTCGGTTGCCGACGCGGTGTGCGTCGAGCGCGCGGTGACCGGAACCGAGAAGCTGCGCCGCTGGAGCACGCTGCGTTACGGCGCCAAGAGTTGGCAAAGACAGCGCCGTGTCGTCGCCCGGATCGAGGCGACGAAGCTCGGCCTCGATGTCCGTTACGTCGTCACCTCGCTCAAGGGCAGCGCCAAGCATCTCTATGAGACAGTCTACTGTGGCCGCGGCCAAGCGGAGAACTTCATCAAGCTACACAAGGCCCAGCTCGCCTCGGATCGTACGTCGTGCCGTGACCCGCGGGCCAATCAGATGCGCCTCATCCTGCACACGGCGGCTTATTGGCTGCTTCTCACTCTGCGCGCTGCCGCGCCCAAGCGTTCCTCTTGGAGAACGGCCGAGTTCACGACGCTGCGATTGCGGCTGATCAAGATCGCCGCCCGCGTCGTCGAGGGCGCCGCTCGAATTCGCCTCTGGCTGCCGACAGCTTGCCCGGACGCAGCGATCTTCCGGCTGCTCGCCGGCCGCTTCGCCGCTGCGGGACCATGACCCACGGGGCGATGTGCCCCGCCGAACCCTTCCCGCAACCTCCAGCCCTCGACCCAATAAAATCCCGATCAGCGTCGTAACGAACGCGATGGATCAGCCTTGTCACACTTCAAAAGAATCGTGGTGCGCCGAAAATCGCGCTACGCTCGTGAATACAAACGGTTAGCTCTACCAATTAGCCTGGCTTATTCACGAGGGATCGATTTCCGGTTGGCGGATGTAGCGTAATTCGTTGACGGCGCGCATGATTCTGTTGCTGAGACAGGGTCAACCCGCGATCACGGAGCGCCACACCCGCCATGGACGACGATAACCTTCTGCCGTTTTGCTTGCCAGCGATTTGCCGCAAGAAAGTGAGCGTCGCCTTTGACGGAGGACTGCTGTCGTCGGATGGCGGCGTTCTTTTGCTGCGCGAGGTGGAGCGGGGTCTCGGGCTCGCCGCGCGGCTGGCCGGATGCCTGACGGATCGGCGCAATGCTTCCCGCATCGATCACGCGCTCATCGATATGCTGCGGCTGCGGATGTTCCTGATCGCAGCGGGATACGAGGATGCCGACGATTGCGATAGCTTGCGTGCCGACCCGGCGTTCAAAATGGCGGTGGGGCGGCTTCCGGAGAGCGGGAATGCGCTGTGCTCGCAACCGACCATGTCGCGGCTCGAGAACGCACCATCGAAGATCGAGATCGCACGGATGATGGCTGCGATGGTCGATCTGTTCTGCGCGAGTTGGGCGCGCCCACCCGCCGCGATCATGCTCGACATCGATGATACTCTCGACCGGGTCCATGGCGGCCAGCAACTCTCGCTCTTCAATGCCTATTACGACGAGCGCTGCTTCCTGCCGATCCACATCTACGAAGGCGGTTCCGGCAAGCCGGTTGCCGTCATCCTGCGTGAAGGCAAGACGCCGGGCGGGTCCGAGGTTCGTACCGTCATCAGGCACGTGACCCGCCACATCCGGAAGATCTGGCCGAAGACGCGCATCTGCTGGCGCGGCGACAGCCATTATGCCCGCCCCGAGGCCATGGCTTGGTGCGAAGCGAATGGCATCGATTACATCTTCGGGCTCGCCGGAAACGACGTACTGCATACTCAAAGTCGCGTCGTCGCCGACGATCTCTGCGTGCGCCGCGCCGAGACCGGCGAAGAGAAACTCCGAACTTGGACCGAGTTCCGCTACGCCGCCAAAAGCTGGACCCAGCCGCGTCGCGTCGTGGCCCGTCTCGAAGCCACTACCCAGGGCTTCGATGCGCGCTATATCGTCACAACGCTCGAAGGCTCGCCCGGGCATCTCTACGAGACGGTCTACTGCGCGCGCGGCCAAGCCGAGAACTTCATCAAGCTGCACAAGACCCAGCTCGCCTCGGACCGGACCTCTTGCCGCAGCCCACGCGCCAATCAGTTCCGGCTCATTCTCCATACCGCCGCTTATTGGCTGCTGCACACAATGCGCGCCGCCGCGCCCAAGCATTCCGCTTGGAGAACGGCGGAGTTCATGACGCTGCGATTGCGGTTGATCAAGATTGCTGCCCGCGTGGTCGAGGCACGCCAGCCGCATCCGCGTCTGGTTGCCGACGGCTTGTCCTGACGCCGCTATCTTCCGTTTGTTCGCCGGACGCTTTGCCGCCGCGGGTCCATGAACCCTGGGGCGCTGTCGCCCTACCGAGCCCATCCCGCAACCTCCAACCACCACACAATCAGAACCCCATCAGCGTCGAAAGCGACGCCACCCACCGGCGCGACCACAATCATAAAATCGACAGCGCTCCCGCAATCGCGCCACGCTCATGAATACGTCAGGTTAGATAGCGGGCGTCTCTTGCTACCTCTTCAAGGTCACCCTCAAATGACTCTTGATTGAATGAAGGCGATTCGGATAGCGGGGGAATTACGCGAAGCGTTTCATTATCAATCCACCCTCGGATCATGTCGCCGGCGAGCTTTCCAAACGAAACCAGCGCAGTGAAGGTTAAATTTATCACGATTGACACTTCCCCTAGGACTTCGAAATTCTCGAGGGACGATGATTGGCTCCAAAATGCGGAGGGCAACCGCGGGATCGTAAAGCTGAAATTGGGAAATGTAATTACGAAGAAGGCGAACGCCACGGAGAACAAAGTTATGGCGGTTACGAGCTTGTTGACGCGCATGAGAAAAATAGGGAAGGGCGATATCGCGTTAAGCGATGAGTGGCTCGTTCACGCTTAGCAGTCTATCGCACACAACCATTTTGGATTTTTGCAGATCGTCCAACAGCACGTCGAAGTATGCAGCCAACGTCTTGCCATTTTTGGGGTCGCCAAAGTTCGCTATCGCTTCGGTTTTTTTTGGATCTGGATTTTGCTCGAAACGATAAGCATATCGGTCGGACACCATAAAATGCGGCGTACTCTCTCCCACCGCTTTTGCAGTTGGAAAGACCACCCTAACCTTTCCCTTTCGCGCGGGATCCTCCGCCAGATTTCGAAGGAGCCTGTTTTCATTTCCTCGGTCTAGTTCCGCGTCTTGCAAGATAATGGACAGCTTCGCGGCTGAATCCTGAAGGAACTTTTTTGCGGCGGTAATCACGGGCGCGTGGCCATACACTTCGACACCATCGCTATTCTCGTCGGTTAAATGACCTGATACGATAACGACTTCGTGTTTAGCGATTTCAAAAAGTTTCGCTATCAGGATTTGCGCGTGCCTCAGCCGTACCGTTTGCGATAGGCAGATTGAGCCGTCCGGATGCGCACCGATCTACCAAGGCTTGATACGCTTCGAGTGTGATGGGCATTGTGTTTCCCCCTACTCGTTGCGCGATTTACGACGCGCAATCGGATCGTTTGTTTCAGGAAATCGTGCTCCTGTCAGCCCGCGCATCGTGCCCTCAAATGATAGCGGGGCAAGCGAAACAGGCTTTTCGACAGCTTGTTTTTTGAAATTCGGATGCGACTCGGCGCCCACGCGATTCGGTTTGTGAGTTCGCAAGTTCTTCGCCAACCTCAACTCCATCATCCGATTTCTAAACTGCGACCGATATCGCATTCAGATGGAAACAAAATACGCCGAGGCGGCGACCGTCATGCGGCCGTTTTGAGAAGAAGTTATTGCCATTGCCACTTTTTGAGCATATTGCCGAATCTGCCGCATCGTTCGCGTGAACCGTGTGGTTGGTCGGGGCGCGGCCAGCTCTCCGAGTCGCATCAGTGAGCTGGCCGTCACCCCGCGCGAGTTGCCCCCGTGGCGAAATCGGTAGACGCCACTGGCTTGGGTCCAGTTGTCCGGCTCGGCGTACGCCCATCAAGCAAGCGCCGAGAACGGATGCGGGTTCAAATCCCGCCGGGGGCACCAAGCGAAAATGTCCAAACCAATGCTTCGCGCCGGCCAGAATTTTGGTCGGTTCACGCGGAGCGCAGAACGGGACACAGCCGCTCGCAATCCGAGAAGTTCGGGGCTTATTTGCCTCCGTGGTGGCGCTTATTGTTTTCTGCGCGCCGACCCTTTTTTCCATTCGTACCCCTCCGATAGGCAGAGGAAACCGAATGGCAGAATGCGAAAAAAAACCAAGCCTTAGCACTCCCGCTCCAAGAAAGAGCGGCAAAAAGACGACCTCGCGGGCGCCTCTACCTACGGAAACAATAGGACCAACCGCCCGGCACGTGAAACGAAATTTGTCGATTTGCAAGTAGGTCTTGCTCCAGCGTGGCGTCACGGCAACAGGGCGAGATCGAAGTCCGAGGCTATAAATCCGTTCGTACGTTTTTGCCGTGCGTTTCATAAAAACAAATATAACATAATTTCTTAGCTAATTCAACAGGTAAGGAGTTTGGTCTGTCAAAGCTACAATCGCCCCAAAAAGATATGTACGCAGCTACCCGCGAAACCGAGACACGACCGGGGTAAGAATCGATCTTTGTCACCCGCCGTCCTGGCCCAAGAGGTGGCGGCCGTAATCGGCCATCGAGACGTCCCAGACCACCGAGGCGTGCGCGGCGGCGGCGTGGATGTCGCGGAACGGGCGCTGCAGCGCTTGGCCTAAGAAAATCGCCCGGCTGCCGGCGGCGTTGAACGCGCGCTCCACCGCCTGAAGCGCGAGCCGGCAAGCGAAGGCGGCGTTGCGCTTGGCGCGCATGCGCTCGCGCGGGCCGATCGCCTCGCCCCGCTCCAAGGCCGCGATCGCTTCCTTCACCGGGCCGAGATACATGAGGCTTGCCGCCTCGACCTCGGCCTCGGCGGCGGCGGCCGCGATCTGGCTCCCCTGCATCTCCGCGATCTTGGTGCCGCGCGCGACGCGCCCCTTGGTATAGCCGAAGCACTCGGCCAGGAACCCTTCCGCGATCCCGACCGCGATGGCCGCGAAGGCGCTGGCCGCGAGCCCGCCATGCGGCATCTTGAATCGCGGCGCCAGGTCGAGCTGCATGCCTGGGCCGGTCGCTTCCTCCATCTGCTGGTAAGAGAGGATGCGGTGGTCGGGCACGAAAGTCTCCTCGACCTCGAAGCTCTTGCTGCCGGTGCCGGCGAGGCCCATGACGTGCCAATCGTCGATAATCCGCGCTTCGCTCATCGGCACCAGGAAGAGGCAGCGCGTGCGCGGCTTCTCGTCCGCGAAGATCGCGCCGCCGCACAGCGCCCACTCCGCGTGGTCGATGCCGCTGGCGAAGCCGTGGCGGCCCGAGAACAGGACGCCGCCGGCGACTTGGCGCGCCTTGCCGGTCGGGTTGAAGGCCGCGCAGATGAGCGCCGCGCGATTTTTTCCCCACACCTCCTGCTGCGCCTCGAGCGCGAAGCCGCTGAGGAGATGCATGTGATCGGAGAAGACGGACTGGACCCAGGCCTGCGAGCCGCAGCCGCGCGCCAGGGTCTGGCCGACCTCGCATAGGACATCCCAGCCCAGCTCATAGCCGCCGAAGCGCGCGGGCTGGGTGATGCGCAAGAGCCCGGCGGCGGCGAGGTCGGCGATGGTATCCTCGGGGCAGCGGCGCAGCGTCTCGCAAGCCCCCGCGCGCTGGCGCAGGGTGGGCACGAGCGCTTCCGCGCGCCGGATCAGCTCATCCCGCGTCGGAATCGCAATGTAATCGTCCATCGCCGCTATTCGGCGGACCAGACATGGGCGCCGGGGAATTTCGGCCAAATCCGCGGCACCCAGTCGTCGTCCATCATGTCCATGTCCGAGAAATACTCGGTGCTGCCGCCGCACGGGCATTGGAAATTCCAATAGGTGTTCGAGCCGACGATGTGGCGCCCGGGCTTGTTCTGCGGCTTCCAGCCTCGGCTCTGCATGAATTTACCGCCCAGCATCACCTCGTCGAACGAGGCGACTTCAAAAGCGATATGCCCGAACTGGGCCGCGTCGCGGAAGTTGAAGAGGCCGAGATTGTGGTGGTCGAGCGCGCCTGAAGCGCGCATGAAATCGCCGAAATCGTCGCTATGATCCGACAGGCGGAAGCCGAGCCGCTCGCGATAGAACGCGCTGGCTTCGCGCTCCTTGGCACGGGTCACGAAATAGACGACGTGGCCGATCCGCTTCGGGCGCACGCGCGCCGAGGCATCGAAGGGCCGGTTGAGCCGCGTCGGCGCCAGAGCGGGCGGAATCGTCTTGGGCGCGGCGATTCGCAACCCGACGGCGAAGCCATTCGGGTCGCTGGCGTGCAGGGCGCCGTCGGCGGAGCGAGCGACCGCGCGGTCGCGGCCAAGCTCGGCCGCCGTCTCGTCGAGCGAGCGCTGGTTGTCGACGCCCCAGATCGCCTCGCGCAGGGTCGAGCCGCGCTCCGCGGTCTTGGGCAGCGACGGGTCCGAGGCCGCGCGCACCCGGACCATCTGCCCGGACGGCATGGTGAAATCAGCGCCGGCGGGGCCGCCGCCGACGCGCTCGAGACCCCAATCCTCGAAATACCGCGTGCCGGCTTCGACATCCTCCGCGCCGAACACCAGTTCCTCGATCCGGAGAATCTTCATGATCGCCCTCGCCGCCCTGGGTTCATCCTACGCGGATGATACGCCGGACCCGCGCGAGGCCGCAATCGTTGACCGCTGGACTAGGTTCGGCCTACCGTCGGGCGATGAGTGGCGCAACCATTCCGGTCTTGATCGCGGGCGGCGGGCCGGTGGGCTTGGCGCTCGCCGTCGAGCTCGGCAGGGCCGGCATTCCCTGCACTCTCGTCGAAAGGCGTGACGGCTCGATCGGCGTCCCGAAGATGAGCGGTCTCTCGATACGCAGCATGGAATTCAATCGCCGCTGGGGCATCGCCGATAAGGTCAAGAGCACCGGTTGGCCGCAGACCCACCCCAATGATTTCGTCTATTGCACCAGCATGACCGGTCACGAGCTGACCCGGGTGAAGGTCCCGTCCTACGCCCAGACGCGCATGCCCTTCACCCCCGAGCCGGGCTGCGGCTGCGCGCAGATCTTTTACGATCCCATCCTGTTGGAGAAGGCGCGCTCCTCGCCCGCCGTGAGCCTGCGCCACATGACAAGTCTCGATTCCTTCACCCAGGATGCCGAGGGCGTTAGCGCGGTCGTGACCGATCGCAAGACCGGGCGAAGCGAAGTCATCGCCGCGCGCTATCTCGTCGGTTGCGATGGCGCCGACGGCACGGTGGTGACCTCGCTCGGCGTCGGCTACGAGGGCCAGGGAGTCGTCGCCAATAGCATCAATATATATTTCCGCTCGGCCGAGCTGATGCGGATTCACGACAAGGGCTGGGCGCGGTTTTTCCGCTTCACCGATTCCGGCGGCACCTGGGGCGAGATCATCGGCATCGACGGCAAGGAGACCTGGCGTCTTTCCGTGCTCAGGGCGATTCCCGGCTACGACACGCCGGCCTATATGCGGCGGATTGCGGGACGCGATTTCGCCTATGAAGTTCTTTCGGTGATGAATTGGGAACGGCGCGAGCGCGTGGCCGAGCATTACCGCTACGCAAGCGTGTTCATCGCTGGCGACGCCGCGCATCAGAACTCGCCCACCGGCGGTCTCGGCCTCCATACGGGGCTTGCCGACGCGGTCGATCTCGGCTGGAAGCTCGCGGCCGTGTTGCAACGCTGGGGCGGGGAGGCGCTGCTCGACAGCTACGAGATCGAGCGCAAGCCCATCGCCCTCAACAACGTGCGCGCCTCGACCGGCGAGTTCGACCTGCTCACTCTCTTGCCGGCTGGGCCGGAGATCGACGAGGATTCCGAGGCGGGCGCGGAATTGCGGCGGCGCTGGGCGGAAGCCTTCCGCGGCTCGAACCAAGCGAACAGCCCGATCTTCACCGAGAATTTGCGCCTCGGCTATTGCTACGAGCCCTCGCCCGTGTGCGTCCCCGACGGCACCAAGCCGATCCCGCTCGAAACCAAGGGCTTCGTCGCGGTCGCCCGGCCGGGCACTCGCGCGCCGCATGCCTGGATCGCGGAGGGCCGCTCGACCCTCGACCTTTTCGGCACGGGCTTCGTGCTGCTGCGGCTGGGCTCCGATCCTCCGCCAGCGGACACGCTCGTCGATGCGGCGGCAAGGCGGGACGTGCCGTTCAAGGTCGTCACTCTCGCCGACCCGAATGTCGCCGCGCTTTACGAGCGGCGTCTCGTGCTGGTGCGGCCCGACGGGCACGTCGCCTGGCGCGCCGACGCGGCGCCGGCGGATGCGCTTTCCATCATTGACCGCGTGCGCGGGGCTTCGCCTTCGCGCGCCGCTTCGCCGCTCGGCTGATCACCCGCGCTGCTGTCCTGGCCGGCTTTCGGCCGGCCCAGAGGATCTTCGTGGCGCGCCTGGCGCCTTCGGCCATGGCTTCGAACTTGGCCCAGCAGACCGTTGGGTGGCCAACCCGTGTGCCGATGCCGCAATCCGTGCCGGCCAGCACGTTCTCGCGCCCGACCAGCTTGGCGTAGCGAACCAGACGCTCGGCCACTAGATCGGGATGCTCGATGAAGTCGGTGCAATGACCGATGACGCCGGGAACGAGCGTCGCGCCCTTCGGCAGCTTCACCTCCTCGAACACGCGCCATTCATGCTCATGCGCCGGGTTCGATGCCTCGATCGAGAAGCTTCCCGCCCGCACCCGGAAGATGAGATCGGCGATGTCTTTCAAGGGGATGTCATCGGCATGGGGGCCATGGAAGCTGCCCCAGCAGACATGGAGCCGGATGTTTTCCTTCGGGATGCCGCGAAGCGCGTGGTTGAGGGCGTCGACGCGCATTACTGCATATTTGCGATATTCGGCGACGGTCAAGTCGGGCAGGCAGTTCCAGCCGTCGCGGAGGTCCGGATCGTCGATCTGGAGTTGGAAGCCGGCATCGACGATCGCCTGATATTCCTCGTGCATCGCATCGGCGATCGCGAACACGAATTCCTCGGCGCTCCTGTAATATTCGTTGCCCATCCAATGCTCGATCGTGCCTGGTGTGTTGGCCGGCAGAAAGGCTTCCGCGATCTTGACGCCGGCGAGCCCCGCCCGGAAATTGTCGAGGTCGCGCTTGAGATCGGCCTGTCCGATATAGCGCAGCTTGTCGATGCAGACGGGAACCGTCGGCGCAGCGGGGAATCGGTTGCGCGGATTGGCCTCGAAATAACCCGGGAATTTCGGTGCGTCGCGCGCGGTGATCTCGAGCCTCCGGTGGGCCGCGGCGGGCCTCGTTTCATAGCCGGCGAGCCGCATGCGCACGTAATCCGTGAAGTTGGATTTCGATAGCTCGCCGTCATTGACGCTGTCGAGGCCGTGTTGGACCTGTTGGCGCACGATTTCCGCGACCGCTGCGCTAAGGCGCCGCTCGAGCGCCGCTTGGTCATAAGGCTCCCCGCGCGACTTCGCGAAAACCATCGCCCGGAGGTCGTCGGGGCGCGGCAGCGAGCCGGCGTGGGTCGTCAGGATGCGATCGCTGCTGTAGATCATGGGACGCACGGGTTGGAGGGAAAGGGCGGCGCGACGCAATCGCCGCGCCGCGTTGAAAAAAATCTCGGCTCAGTTGGCCCAGGAGAAATCATCGACGTCGGTGTTGATAGGGCTTAGCGCGTTGTCGTTGATCTTCACGTCCTTGGTGTGGACGAACACCAGAGGGAGGTCGGCGACCGGCAGGATGTAATTCATCTTGTTCACCTCGTCGATGCCCTTCTCGTAGATCGCCGGGCGCTTGTCCTGATCGAGCTCCACGCCGCCCGCCTTTTGCGCCGCCCGGATGACCGGATCGTTCCAATAGTCGCGATTGCCGTCGAAGAAGAAGTCGAAAATATTGTCCATGTCGGGCTGCGCGCCGGTCGGATAGAAGCCCAGGAACGCGGTGAAATCGCCCTCGCCGCGCATCCGCACATAAAGCGCCAATGGGAGCGACCGGATGCTCGCGCGGATGCCCACTTTGCGCACCATGCCCGCGATCGCTTCGCCAATCTCCTTGACCTCCTCATGGACGTCGAACTCCATGTCGAAGCCGTCTCCGTAGCCCGCTTCGGCCAGCAGCTTCTTGGCATCCTCGGGATTGTAGGCGGGCGGCGCCGTCGACGTCAGGCATCCGAAGTCGGCCTTGACGCAGATGGCGTCGAGGATCTCGGCGGCGTCGCCGCCCGGGATCACCGCCTTGGCGAGCGCCTTGCGGTCGATCGCCTCCATGAACGCCTTGCGCACGCGCTGATCCATCATCGCCTTGTTGGCCGACCGGCCCATCGCGTCGAGCGTCACATACATCAACAGGCCGGCATGGGTCGTCGTGACGCGCGTGTCCGGGTTCTGCGCCAACTCGCGCGCGGTGTCGGCGCTGGCGTTGCGGATGACGTCGATATTGCCGGTCAGGAATTCGGCGATCTGCGTCTGGCGGTCGGGAATCGACCGGACGATCACGTTCTTGATCGGCGCCCCATATGGCCCGTGCTTGTCGTAGTAACCGTCATAGCGCTGGAGAACCATCTTTTGCGAGTCCAGCGAGACGACCTTGTACGGCCCGGTTGCCACCGCGCCCACGCGGCCGTAATCGGCCTTGTTGTCGAGCTTGGCGAGGACTTTCGAATCAAGGATTTCGAACCGATAAGCCAGGTTCTCGAGCTCGGTCGCGAAGGGCGCTTTCGCGGTGAAGCGCACCGTGTAGGGCCCGAGCTTCTCGACCTTGTCAACCCAGGTATAGATGTCCTTGAAGCGCAGTTGCGTGGCCGGATCGAGGAGGTAGTTGACCGTAGCAACCACGTCGTCGGCGTCGAACTTGTCGCCGTTGTGGAAGGTCACGTCGTCGCGGAGCTGGAACTCGATAGTCTTGTCGTCGATCTGCTTCCAGGATTTGGCGAGCCGGGGCACGTATTTGTGCGCGCGCTCGTCGTAACTGATCAAACTCTCGTAGACAACGCGGTAGAACACCGCCGCCTCGTCGAGCGGAAATTGATAGGGATCGAGCGTGCTGCCACCAATCGGTCACCGCGATCCGCAGCGTATCGTCGGCTTTCCCCGCCGCCGCGGGTCCCGCCGACCAGATCAGAGCGGAAAGCAATCCGAGGATTCCCGCCAGTGTCTTGGACATCGTTGCCTCCCCTAGGGCATGCTTATTGACGCGCAGTTTCCATCCGATTGCGCAAGATCGCAAGTCCGGTCGAGCGAAGCCCGGCAAGAGCGATGGGACTACCTGCCCGCTTCGCAGTGCGAAGAACGTGCCGCATTACCGGGTTTCCATGCGCGGCACGGGATGCTAGGCTCAGCCCGCGTCAATAAAAACAACGCAGTATCGATCCGGCCCCTGCCTTGGGAACCGGGTCCGAACCGGGAGCCGGCACGAGCCGGGTAATGAGGGCGATGCCGCGACGGCGAGATGCCAATCTGGGACAGGTTAGATGACCCGTTTCCTCATCCGTCGAGCCATGATCGCGGTGCTGGTGGCATTTACCGTGTCGGTCATCGGGTTCAGCCTATTGCGGCTTTCGGGCGACCTTGCCTCCGCCCTGGCCGGCGACAGCGCCAAGCCCGAGCAGGTGGCGGAGACCGCTCATCTCTATGGCCTCGATCGCCCGCTTTATGTCCAGTACCTCGATTGGGCGGGCAAGGCGCTTCGTGGCGATCTCGGGCGGTCGCTGTTCTCGGACCAGCCGGTCTCGACGCTGATCGGCGAAGGCATAGGTGTCACCATCCAGCTTTCCTTCATGTCGCTGGTGTTCGCCTTGGCGATCGCGGTCCCCTTGGGCGTGTTCGCGGCAACCCGCCCCAATAGCTGGATCGACCGCGTTGCGCTTGGTCTCGCCGTCTTCGGCCAGGCCATCCCCAATTTCTGGTTTGGCCTCATCCTCATCATCGTCTTCGGAGTCGGTTTGCGCTGGCTGCCGATTTCAGGATCCGACAGCTTCTCCCATTTCATCATGCCGACGATCACGCTCGGCACGTCGGTGATGCCGGCCTTCATGCGCCTGACGCGCACCGGGATGCTGGACGCGCTCGAATCGGACTACATCCGCACGGCGCGCGCGAAAGGCCTTTCCGCGGTTTCCGTGTTGTTCAAGCATGCGCTCCGGAACGCGATCCTGCCGGTGGTCTCGTTGACGGCTGTGTCGCTCGGCTTCCTGCTCGGCGGCTCGGTGATCGTCGAATCCGTGTTCGCGCTCAACGGCATCGGCTTCCTCGCCTACCAGTCGATCCTGCGCACCGACTTTCCGGTCGTGCAATCGATCGTGGTTTTCGTGTCCATCGCCTACATCCTTCTGACGCTGCTGGCCGATCTCATCAACGCCTATCTCGATCCTCGAATCCGGCTCGGGTGAAGGGGCGCGAATGACATCCATCGAGCGCGACCGCGGCGCCACGTCCATCGCCCCGCCCGGCGCGGCCTTCGAAGTCGAAGCGCCCGCGCCGCGAATCGTGATGCGTCGGCGCGCGCTGACCCATCCCGGTTTCCTGTTCGGCGCCGCGGTCATGCTGGCGACCATTCTCGTCGCGATCTTCGCGCCGCTGCTGACCTCTTGGGACCCTTATGGCCAGGACCTGACGCAGCGCCTCATTCCGCCCGTGTGGAATGCCCACGGCAGCTGGGCCCATCTCTTCGGGACCGACGGGCTGGGGCGCGACTATCTGACCCGCCTCATGTACGGCGCGCGGATCTCGCTGGTCATCGGGTTCGGGGCGGCGACTATCGCCGGAATCATCGGGACGAGTCTTGGCCTCGTCGGCGGCTATTTCGGCGGACGGGTCGATGCCGTGGTGATGTATCTCGTCAACGTCAAGCTCGCCTTGCCGGGCGTTCTCGTCGCGCTGTCCTTGATCTCGGTCATCGGCGGCTCGGTCACCGTGGTCGTGATCATCCTCGGCGTCCTCTTCTGGGACCGCTTCGTCGTGGTGACACGGAGCGTGACGCAGCAGATCAGAACCAGCGACTATGTCGCCGCGGCCGAGGCGATCGGCGCCTCGCGAACCCGCATCATCGTGGGCGAGATACTGCCCAACGTGATGAACCACATCATCGTGATCGCCTCGCTCGAGATGGCATCGGCCATCCTCGTCGAGGCGGCGCTGTCGTTCCTCGGTCTCGGCATCAGGCCGCCGACGCCGTCCTGGGGGCTGATGGTCTCCGAGGGGCGGAACTTCATGTTCTTTCAGCCCTACCTCGTCGCTATTCCCGGCATCGCGATCTTCGTCCTCGTCATCGCCATCAACATGCTGGGCGACGGCATCCGCGACATCACCGCGCCGGAAGGCCGGAATTGACTCCAGCCGCGCGCGCTCCATCAGCGGGGCCTAATAATCCGGTCCTCGATGTCCAGGGGCTGACGATCGAGCTCGACGTGCCGGCGGGGCGAATTCACGCGGTCACCGACGTCGATCTGCACGTCGATCGCGGCGAGACGCTGTGCATCGTCGGCGAGTCCGGCTGCGGCAAGACCATGACCGCGCTCGGCATCATGGGGCTGCTGCCGCGCCGGGCGCGCCTCGCGGTGCGGCGCCTGGCGCTCGAGGGTCGCGACCTGACCGCCATGGGCCGCGGCGCGCTCGGCGCGCTGCGCGGCGACCGGATGGCGATGATCTTCCAGGACCCGATGACCTCGCTCAACCCGGTCTACACGGTCGGTAACCAAATGGAGGAAATCTATATCCACCATGGCAAGGGCAACCGCAAGGAAGCCCGCGAGCGCGCCGAGCATCTCTTGCAAAAGGTCGGCATCACTGCGGCGCGCAGCCGGCTGGGTCAGTACCCGCATCAGCTCTCGGGCGGCTTGCGCCAGCGCGTGATGATCGCAATGACGCTGATGTGCGATCCGATTCTGATGATCGCCGACGAGCCCACGACGGCGCTCGATGTCACCATCCAGGCGCAAATCCTGCACCTTCTGTCCGATTTGCAAAAAGAGTACCGGATGGGGCTCGTGCTCATCACCCACGATCTCGGCGTGGTCGCGCGCATGGCCGACCGGGTGATCGTGATGTATGCCGGCCGGGTGGTCGAGACCGGCACGGCCGAACAGGTATTCGCGCAGCCCTTGCACCCCTACACGCAGGGCCTCCTCGATTGCATTCCCGTCCCCGGCAAGACCCAGCGCGGCGCCAGGCTCGGCTCGATTCCGGGCATCGTGCCTTCGCTGATCGGCCGGCTCGAGGGCTGCCAGTTCCGGAACCGTTGCGCTTACGCCTTCCCGGCCTGCGCGAGCGAGGAGGTTGCGTTGCGTGCTGCCGATGCAGGCCATGCCTCCCGCTGCCTGCTCGAGGAGGCGCCGGATTTCCGTCGTGGCGCCCGGCCCGCCATCGGGGCGGCGCGGTGAGCGTGGCCGCCGCCACCGGCGAGGTGATCCTGGAATGCCGCGGCGTCGGCCGCAGCTTCCCCGTCGGAGCGGGGATGTTCGCCGCGGCGAAGTCGCTGCGCGCCGTCGATGGCGTCGATCTCGCCATCAAGCGCGGCGAGGTGCTGGCCATCGTCGGCGAGTCCGGATGCGGCAAGACGACGCTCGCGCGCATGTTGCTCGGCCTGTTGGCCCCGACGAGCGGCGAGATCAGGTTGCGCGGCAAGCCTATCCGCGACAGCGACCGCGCCGAGATCGCCCGCCGCGTGCAGCCGGTGTTTCAGGATCCCTATTCCTCGCTCAACCCGCGAAAGCCCTTGGCCTCGATCATCGCCTTGCCGCTCGATGTGCACGGCATCGGCACGCGCGCGGAACGCCGCCGGCGGGTCGAGGAGCTGATGGCACTCGTCGGCCTGCCACGCCGGCTCCACTACGTTTATCCGAGCCAACTTTCGGGCGGTCAGCGCCAGCGCGTCGCGATCGCGCGGGCGCTGGCGATGAAGCCCGAAATCGTGATCTGCGACGAGCCGACCTCGGCCCTCGATGTCTCGGTGCAGGCGCAGATCCTAAACCTGCTCGAGGATTTGCGCCGCGAGCTCAACCTGACCTTCGTGATCGTCAGCCATAATCTCGCCGTCGTCGAGCACATGGCCGACCGCGTCGCGGTCATGTATCTGGGGCGCGTGATCGAGGCCGGTCCGACGGCGCAGATTTTCGGCGCCCCGCGCCACCCCTATACTCAGACCTTGCTGGCCTCGGTGTTGACGACCGATACCACTCGCGGCCTGCCCGACTTCGTAATGGGAGCGGGCTTTCCGAACCCCCTTTATCCGCCCTCGGGCTGCGCCTTCCATCCGCGCTGTCCCAAGGCTATGCCGGAATGCGCGCGCACGCGCCCTCCGACATTGCGCGACGGCGAGGCGCTCGTCGAATGCCATCTTTATGACGCCGCGCCTTAGCGATGGAATAGCTGCGGCACGTAGAGCGCGAGCGCGGGAAAGGCGAGCACGAGGCCGAGGCGGACGAAATCGCCCAGCCAAAACGGAATCACGCCCTTGTAGATTTCTTTCAACGGCACCTCGGGCAGCAGCGATTTCAGCACGAAGATGTTGAGGCCGAGGGGCGGGTGAAGAACGCTCATCTCCACGGTGATCACGAGCACGATGCCCCACCAGATGAGATCGAAGCCAAGCGCGCTGACAATCGGCACGAAGATCGGCACAGTGAGGAAAATGAGGGCGAAGCCTTCGATGAACATGCCGAGCACCACATAGAACGCCATGATGATCAAAATGATCTCGATCGGCGAGGCATGAAGCTGCCGGATGAAGCCGAGAACCGCCTCGGACATGCCTGAAATATTGACGAATTGGTTGAGCACGAGCGCCCCGAAGATGACCGTGAACACCATCGCGGTGGTGGTCGAGGCCTCGACCAGGGAATCATAGAAGATCGCCCAACTCATCTTGCGGCGCAGGATCGCGAGGACGAGAGCGCCGGTGGCGCCGATGCCGCCGGCTTCGGTCGCGGTGAATATCCCGAAGGTGATGCCGCCCATGATCAGGAGAAACAGCGTCAGGACGCCCCATACCTTGTAAAGTGCGAGCCACCGCACGCGCCAGCTGGGCCGCTCGGCGCGCGGTCCCGCCTGCGGCTTTAGCGCCGTCACGACGAAGACGACGGTGAAATAGACCGCGATCGACGCCAGCACCGGCCCGATCGCGGCGAGGAACAGCTTGGCGATGTCCGCCTCGGTGAGCAGTCCATAGACGATGAGCGCGCCGCTCGGCGGCACCAGCATGCCGAGCGCGCCGCCCGCCGCCACGGTGCCGGTGCTGAGCCAATCCGCGTAGCGATAGCGGCGCATCGAGGGCACGGCGACGCGTGCCATCGTCGCCGCGGTGGCGAGCGAGGACCCGCAAATGGCGGCGAAGCCGGCGCAGGCCGCGATGGTGGCCAAGGCCAGCCCGCCCCGGAAATGGCCGAGCCAGCGATGCGCCACCTCGTAGAGATCGTCGGACAGGGCGGCGCGATTGACGAAGGCCCCCATCAAGATGAACAGCGGCAGCACCGCGAATTGGAAATCGAGGGTCAGGCCCAGGACCTGCTGCCCCGCCATCGCCATCGCCGCCGGCAAGCCGGCGGGATGGATTATGGCGAAGCCGACAAACCCGACCGTGAACAGCACGATCCCCAACGGCACGCCAAGAAAGAAGCCGACCAGCAAGACGCCGAAGCCGGCGAGCGCGGTGAGCATTACTCGGGACTCGCCCCGATATCGTCCGCCGCGGCCCCGGCTACGCCGCCACGCCACAATTGCGCCAAGCGCTCGAACGCGGCCAGCGCCGCCGCCCACGTCAGAACCGCAAAGAGATAGGCGAACGGGGCTTCAGGAATGTCGAGGTAGCTGGTCAGGATGCCCTCTTCGCCGAGGGTCTCGGCCTGGCCGAGGATGAGATAGCCGATGAAAGCGAAGCCGATGGCGGTGGCGGCCAGCACAAAGGCGCGCTGCAGGAAGAGCGCGCGCCCCTTCAACAAGGCGGCAAACGAACGCACGGCGATATGGCGCTGCGCGCGTGTCACCAGCGGCACGGCTGAGAAAATGATGAGGCCGAGCAGAAAGGACTGAATCTCGTCGTCGCCGGCGAAGGGCCGATCGAGGAAATAGCGCGCGACCACGCTCGAAAACGTCAGCGCCATCATCGCGAACAGGCACAGCGCCGCCGTCGCGGCGAGGATCCGCTCCGGCCAGGACCGCGCATGCGCGGTCCTGCCGTCGTGATTTCGCTCGGTCATTTGGATGGCGCGGCGATCTCTTGCGCGGTCTTGACGAAATAGTCGTAGGCGGCCTCGCCGTCGATGTCGCGCTCCTTGGCGGCGGCCAGCCAATCGCTCTTGAAGAACGGTATCTTCGTCTGGGCCGCCGCGACGAATTCTGGGCTCGCTTGGATGACGTTGATGTCGTGCTCTTTGATGGCGGCATCTCCCAGATTGTCCTGGTCGACGAAGCCTTGCGCGGCCGTGCGGGCCATGGCCTCGCCGGAAACCTTGTCGATCACCGCGCGGTCCTCGGGCGAAAGGCTTTGATACTTCTTCTCGTTCATGAACAAGGTGAACGAGTTATAGCCGAGTTGGCCGGCGAACAGCGTGATGTTCTTGGTGTAGTTCTCGAGCTGAAACGAGATCAGCGAGCCCTTGCCGGTCACCGCGCCGTCGACGATGCCGCCCGACATATAGTCGAACATGCTGTTGGCGGCTTGGGCCGTCACCGGCGTGCCGCCAAACGCATCGATCGCCGCCTTCATGTTGGGCGTCGCCACCCAGATCTTCAGGCCCTGGAAATCCTCGAGCTTGGTGACCGGGCGCTTCGTGGTCTGCAGCGTGTTGCCGCCATTGACCCAGATCGTCAGCAGCTTCACCCCTTTGTATTCGTCGGCCGAAACGAAATACTTTTCTTGCGTGCGCCAGATTGCGACCGAATCCGCGACCGAGTTCGGCGCGATGAACGGAATCTCCGAGAGGAAAGGCAACTTCACGCGCTCGCGGATATAGTCGTTCGGCGTTAACGCGACGTCGGCGATGCCGCTCGTCACCATCTCCCACTGCCGCGGCAAGGGTGCGAGCGTGGCGGCCGGCATCTCGATCTTGATGTGCCCCTGCGATTCGCGCTCGACGGCTTCCTTCCAGGGCTCATAGACGCCGGTGAAAAAGGACGACGCCCGCGGCATCACCACGTTCATGGTCAGGGTCGCGTCGGCGTGCGCTTCGGCGCCGGGCTGCACTGCGGCGAGAAGCGCGCCCAGGCCCGCCGCGAAGATGTTGCTGGTGCGCCAAGACATCGGCTGGTCCTCCCTCGTGCGTTTCCCGGCGAATTAGTCGGCGTCGATTTTCGCTTAAAGGTAGGCGGCGGCTTCGTTAATGTCGAGCGGGACGGCAAATTCCGCTGCATTGCGTCACCCGGAGTCTTTCATGATCCTCGATATCTACAATCATTTTCTGCCCAAGCCTTTTTTCGACCTGCTTCCCGATCTCGTTCCGGGCCATGCCGTCCTCAAGGCATTCCCGCGCCTCCCGACGCTGTGGGATTCGACGCCAGGCTGATGCTCCTCGATCCGTTCGGCGATTATCGCCAGGTGCTGTCGCTGGCCAACCCGCCGATCGAGCATTTGGCCGGTCCGGACCGCACGCCCGAGCTCGCGCGCCGGGCGAATGACGGTCTGGCCGAGCTGTGCCGCAAACATCCCGACCGCTTCCCGGCTTTCATCGCCTCGCTGCCGATGAACCATGTCGAAGCCTGCCTTGCCGAGATCGACCGCGCGATTCTCACGATGGGCGCACGCGGCGTCCAGGTGTTCACCAACATGCTGGGCAAGCCCTTGAGCGCGCCCGAGTTCCGTCCGATCTTCCGGCGCATGGCGCAGCACGACTTACCGGTCTGGATTCATCCGATCCGCGGACCGAATTTCCCGGATTACGCGGGCGAGACCGCGTCGGAGTCCGAGATTTGGTTCACCTTCGGCTGGCCTTACGAGACCACCGCCGCCGTCACGCGCCTCATTTATTCGGGCATCTATGACGAGCTTCCCGGGCTCAAGATCGTCACTCATCACATGGGCGGCATGGTTCCCTATTATGCGGGCAAGATCGGGTTGGGCTTCAGCCAGATCTTCTTCGGAACCAGCGAGCGCAATCCGGCCGCCGAGCAGGCGGGGCTGAAACGCAAGCCGGTCGAATACTACAAGCTGCTCTACGCCGACACGGCCTTGAACGGCAATATCGCCGCGACGGCGTGCGGCCATGCGTTTTTCGGAACCGATCACTGCCTGTTCGCGACCGACGCGCCCTTCGACGCCGAAGCAGGCCGCGCGCTCATCGCCGGCACGATCGAGGCGGTCGGCGCCCTCGCGGCGCCGAAAGTGGCGATCGAGCGGATCCGCGCCGGCAATGCGCAGGCCTTGCTCAGGCTGCCTTGATCCTTGGCGCGGCCGTGACAAGGATCTAAACAAGACCTAGATTGTCCGGCGTCAACCGGTTGGAAGTAAGATGGTTACTGGGCAGTATCGGATGGGCTCTCTCTGGCAACGGGCCACGATGGCGTTGGCGGTCTTGAGCTTCTTACTCGTGATCGCCAATTCGATCATGGTCGTGCGTAACCAGTCGTTTCAGCTCGAGGTCGGCGAGCGCCAGCAGATCGTGAACCAAGGGCAGCAATTGGCGCGGATTCGCCAGGTTCTGGCGCAACTTCTCGCCAACCTCGCGGTCGCGCATAACGATCAGGATCTGGTTGCTCTCATGGCGCGCCACGGCTTGACGGTGAAATCCGCGGCAACGCCTGCGGCGCCCGCGCCGCAGCGGCCGTGATGGAATCCGCGCGATGATGGAGCGAGCGGTGACGGTGCTCGCGCTTGCCTTCTTTCTTACGAGCGCTTTCCAAACCTTCGAGCTGGTGCGCGAGCGCAGAATCTCAGCGCCCTTTACGCGAGCCTGGAAATCCCGGTGCAGCAAGCCAACGAGGTCCGCGAGCAGACCGTGGCGCTCGGCATGGAGACGGCCGAACTGGCCGATAAGGGCAACGCCGACGCGCAGCAAGCGGTCAACGAGATGCGCAATCAGGGGATCGAGCTTCCGGGCATCCGCCGCGCCGGCGCCCAGTCCGGCACCCTAACGGGCGTTACGCCGCAGCTTTCTGCAAGACCGGCATGACCTCCTTGCCGAACAGGTGAAGCGAGCTCTCGACCAGTTCCTCGGGCAATCTTCCGGAACGGAACACCAAGTCGAAACGTCCGGTCTGGCCGATCGCCGCGATCTCTCGAATGCGCCGGATCACGGTCTCGGGTGCGCCGATGATCGGGGGTATCGACATATCGATGGCGGAATTCTTGCCGTAACGGCCCAACTGCGCCGACAAGGCGCCGATCACCTCGCTGGTCGAGCGCGGCTGGGCCGCGACTGCGTTCGCTATCGCCTCTTGATTGCGGTGCCCGCCATGCGAGGCCCAGAAGGCATGGCGCTCGACATCCTCCGCGGCCTTGGCGTCGGTCTCCGCCACGTAGCAATGGTGACGATAGAGCGCATTGTCCGCGGATGGCGTCCAGCCCTGAGCGGCGGCGGCCGCCTTGTAGTGCGCGAAATGCTCGCCGCAGGTGACGGGGTTGGCGAGGCTGAAGCCGATATCGAAGCGATGCGCCGCCGCGAAGTTCAGCGAATCGATGCTGTTGCCGGACACCATCACGCGCGGATAGGGAAGCTGCACGACGCGCGGCGATACCGCGATGGTCCGGAAGCGGTAATAGATCCCCTCCCAGCCGAAGGGTTCGGGCTCGGTCCAGGCCTTCAGGATGAGCTCGATGCCCTCGTTCATCCGCTCGCGGGATTCGTCGGGATTGAAGCCATAGGTCAGGAATTCGTGCGGCGTCCCGCGCAGGAAGCCGGCGATCAGCCGGCCGCCGCTCAGATTGTCGACCATCGCGAACTCCTCGGCGGTCCGCACCGGATTGAGGAAGGGCAGGATCGGCCCGAGGCACGGCGATCTTCGCGTTGCGCACGCGTTGGCTGACCGCTGCGGCGGCGACCAGCGGACTAGGTGTCATGGCGGTGCCGTAATGATGCTCCGCGACGGTCACGAAATCGAAGCCCAGATCGTCCGCCAGCTCGAACATCCGCATGCTGAACTGCGCCGAACGCAATCGCATCTCGGGCCGGAACAATTTCGGCGGGATGATGCTGCCGCGTTGCAGCTCGCCATCGCTATAGTGCATGGCATTGAAGATGCCGAATTTCATCGCGCGAGCCCTCGATCAGGGGTTGCCAACCTATAGTTTACATGCGCAAAACCCGGGCGGCGGAGATTTCTCATGGCGAGCCTGAAGCTGGCGGTTCCGGACCTGATCTCGAATTCCTATTTCCCGGCGGCCGCTGGCGTGGCGCTCGGATTTTTCCGCGACGAAGAACTCGATGTCGCGCTCGAGCTGATTTTTCCGGTCTCCAAGGCCTATGAGGCCTTGCGCGACGGCGCGGTGGATTTTGTCGGCGGCTCGGCTCATTCGGCGCTCGCCGCGTTTCCGGAATGGCGCGGCGTCAAGCTGCTCTGCGCCCAAGGTCAGGGCATGTATTGGTTCCTCGTGATGCGGTCCGATCTCGGCGCCCGGCGAGGCGATCTCGCTTGCGTCAAGGGACGCAGCATCGGCGCCGCGCCTTGGGTCGATATCGGCTTGCGGCGGCTCCTCGTCGCAGCGGGCATCGACGCGGAGCGCGATCGCGTGACGATCGCACCGGTGCCGGGGGCGGGCGGAGCTGGCGTGAATTTCGGGCTCGCCGCGGCCGAGGCGCTGGCGACGCGCCAAATCGACGGGTTTTGGGCCAATGGCATGGGGGCAGAGGTGGCGGTGAAGCGCGGCGTCGGCACGGTCGTGCTCGATGTGCGCCGCGGCGACGGGCCGGCCGGGTGCTTCGACTACACCATGGCCGCGATTGCCGCGACCGACCGGCTGATCGAGGCGCGCCCCGATCGGGCCGCAGGCGCCATCCGCGCGATTGTCCGCATCCAACGCGCCTTCCGACAGCACCTCGGCCTCGCGAGCGAAGCCGGACGGCTTCTGTTTCCGGCGAGCGAGGCAAGCTTGATCGCCGAGCTCGTTCGCCGCGACCTGCCTTACCTTGATCCTGCGATCCGGCCAGAATCGGTTGCCGCCATGAACCGATTCGCGCGCGATGCCGGTATCCTCAAAGGCGATGCGGCCTATGAAGCGGTGGTGGCCACCCAATTTTCCGGGTTGTGGCGCGCTTAATCGAGGCGCATCGCCGCGGCGCGGCGCTGGCTAGCGATCATGGCCGAGCGCAGCAGAAATGTCCGGGCGCGCGCCGGATCGGCGGCGATCGCGGCAAGCTCGTCGAGATTGCGCCTGCGAGTGGCGGGGTCGCGCTCTTCGAGGCGCTGCTTGTTGGCGATACTCTGCTGCTGCACGAACTCGGTCGCGACCGTGCGGCGCTGCAGATCATAGAGGTCGAGCAGCGCATCGGGCGCCTGCCCAGTCACGACATCGCCCAGTTTCTCGGCGAGGTTAGCGGCGTCCTGCAAGCCGCCGTTCAAGCCCATGCCGCCGATCGGATTGTTGACATGCGCCGCATCGCCCGCAAGCAGCACGCGGCCCAGGCGAAAGCGCCGCGCCACGCGTTGATGCGTAGCATAGAGATTGCGGTGCACGATCTCGTAGTTGCTGGCGCTGGGAAAGAATTTTTGCAGGCGGGCCTGGACCGCCTGGTCGCTCATCAGCTCTTCGTCCGTCGCCTCGGGTTTGGCCGGAAACACCGTTCGCCACAGGCCGGGTGGCCCGCCGGCCGAAACCTTGAAGCAATTGCACCATTCCTCGGGATCGGCGAAATAGCTGCGCGGGGCATAGCCGCGCGAGGCTGCGAAGTCGAATGGCGTGGTCAGCACAATGAAGCGCTCGGGCCAGGTGAAGCCCTCGAATTCGATCCCGCATTGCTTGCGCACCACGCTGCGGCCGCCGTCCGCGCCGACGAGGTAAGCCCCGGCATGACGCTCGATGCCGGCCGGGCCGCGCACCGTGATGGCGACATCGCGGTCGGTTTGCGCGACCGCGACGACCTCGTGACCGTATCGGAGCTCGACATTGGGCAAGGCGCCGAGACGATCGATGATCAGTTGTGCGGTCTTGAACTGTTCGCACTGAATCACGAAAGGATAGCGGGTATCGTCCCGCAACAGGTCATGATCGAATTCGGCGATGCGCACGCCGCGCGGCCGGTCCCAGAACTGGACGATCGGCGCCACCAGGCCGACCCGAGCCATGTCATCGACCAGCCCGGCCGCGCCCAGGATCTCGAGCGTGCCGGAATGCGTTGTCGCTGCGCGCGGGTCTTCGTGCGGCGCGGGCGCCGCGTCGAACAGCCGCACGGCCAAGCCCCGCCGTCCGAGCAATAGCGCCGCGAACAAGCCGACCGGCCCGCCGCCGGCAATCAATATGCGAGGATCGTCACGAATCATGAGGAGATGATGTTAGAGCATCTTCCGGCGCAAGGTCGATCCGCTTCGCCTAAGCACGCTCCTCGGTTGACGCGGTTTTGCGATCTGCGCCATCCTCGGCCCCAGCGAGGGAGGAAACGGTCATGGCGCGCGATGCGGCCGAGATTGCCACCAACGATGCCGAGCGGGCCGTCTTCGAGCGGTGCCGGTCGGGCGAGGTGGCGGATTTCGCTGGGGCGGCGAGGAGGCCTTCGCTGCGCCCCGCGTTTCTCGCTGCCTTGGCCCTAACCGCGCCGCCGCGCGGAATTCGCATTGCCGGCGCCCGCATCGACGGCGCGCTCGACCTCACCGATTGCGCCTTGCCGGCGCTGGCGCTCGATTCCTGCGACATCGCGGGCCAGCTCGATCTGTCCGGCGCGAGGCTCGGGCGCCTCTCGATCAAGGGCAGCCACTTCAGCGGGCTCTTGGCGCGCGCCGCCGCGATCGACGGCCAGGTCGATGTCACCTCGGCCCGTGCGCTCGCGGGCGAGTCCTGGATCGATCTGGCGGCGGCGACGATCCGCGGCGGCATCGAAGGCTGCGACGCCGAGCTGCATTCGCCCCCGGCGCGCGCCAAGGAGACGGTACCGCCCTGGGACCATCACTACGCTCTGCGCCTGTCTGACGCGCATGTTGGCGGCAGCATCCTGCTGAACGGCAAGGCGGTCGTGACCGGCGGGCTCTGCCTCGACAATGCCCATGTCGAGGGCTCGGTATGGGCGCGCGGTGCGACCATCGCCGCCGGCGAAGGCAATTCCTTTCATCCCGGCGATGCCATCCATGGCCACGATGTCCGCATCGGCGGCATGTTGGGGCTGAATTTCGACTTCAACGCGGTTGGCCGGGTCTGGCTTTTGGGCGCGCGCATCGGCGACCGGATCACGGTCGGGTTCGGCGGCAGCCTCAAGCGGGTCGGCGAAAGCTGGGACTGGGACAATCGGCTGTTGAACCAGACCGTGCTGCTGCTGTTCGATCAAGCCGAGATCGCGGGCGGCTGTTTCATCAGCGATATCATGATCGCGGGTTCAATCAGCCTCAACAACGCGCGGATCGGCGCCAACCTGGCCTTCGCATCCTGCCGCATCGGCAACCGGACGCCCGACGGCAAGGGCACCGCCGTCACCGCCGAAGCCGCGCGGATCGATGGCAATGTCGCCTTCGGCAAGGACTGCGTCGCCGAGGGCCGAGTCAGCTTCGCCGCCGCTCGGATCGGCGGCCATTTCGATTGCCGCGGCGCCCGGTTCAACAACCAGACCGAGGACGGCAAGGGCGTCGCGCTCGACGCGGAATGGGCCGAGATCGGCCGGTCGGTACGGCCGGCGGGGCTCGCCAAGGACGGCAGCGGCGAGGGCTTCACCGCCGCGGGCCGGGTCAGCTTCGCCCATGCCAAGATCGGGTGAAAGGTTTATTCGTATCCGATCCGCTCGCCGGCGTGCGCCGCGACCGCCTCTTGCTTGTCAAGCCGCTGCTCTGTCGGCGCGGCCGGCTCTTCACCGAGATCGATGGCCAAGGGATCGGTCGGAACCGGTCGTTCGACGAAGCGCGGCATCACCTCCTTGACGAAAAGGTTGATCGAGCGCTCCGTCGCCTTGCGCCGCTAGGAATAGTAGAGCCCGTTGTTGAAAGACATCAGGACGTTGCCGAGACCGACATCGGCTAGTTGCTGGAGTCGGGCTGAGACCGTGTCGGGACTGCCCCACACACACCAGCGCTTGTAATAGGATTCATCCGTGGCCGGCGGCCGGACGCGCAAATTCGCCTGCGCGACCTTGCCGATCCGCTCGGCTTCCTGGAGGAACGGCAGTTGGCGCAAGCGGAAGCGCTCATGGCCTGCCATCGTGGCCAGCATGTCGGCCTTCGCCAGCTCGTCGGTCTCCCCGACGAACATGCCTTGGAAGGTCTCGGTGCACCATTCCATGCAATGCGCCAGCACAGCGGGCGCGTGGCCGGCGGCGGCGAGCGCATGGCGATAGCGGCGCAGCCTCGCCATGAAGCGCTCATGGCCGTCGAAGCCCGAGACGAAAACCGGCCAGCCCTCGCGCGCCGCGCGCAGGATGCTGGAATCCCGGCCGGCGACGCCCATCAGGTTCGGCCGGCGCTTGCGGTAGGGCGCCGGCACGATGCGCTCGAGCAGCCAGCCCGAATAATCGGGCGTCTCGAAATGGTAGGGTGGATCCTCCAGCCGGTCGCTCCCATAGCCGCTCGGCGATCTCCAGATTCTCGGTCGTCATCGTCTTGATCTGATAGTCGTAATCGAGGCCGAAGCCGATGCCCTCCTCGGCATGGATGCCGCTGCCGACGCCGAACAGGACACGGCCCTTGGTCAGATGGTCGAGGAGATCCATCTGCTCGGCGAGATGCACAGGGTGATGAAGTGGCACCACGACCACCGCCATCCCGATCCAGGCCTGCTTCAGTTGCGGCGCGACATAGGCCGCGATCTGGAACGGGTCGCTTCCGGTCGGCGAGTAGCCGTGGAAATGATGCTCGGGAAAGAACACGGCCTTGAAGCCGAGCGCATCCGCCTGGAGCGACTGCTCGACGATCGCATCGATCACTTGCTCGTCATGGCCAGGGTCCCACGAGCGCGGAAAATGAATGATCGAGAACTTCACGTGGCCTCCTGCGCCGCGGGAAAGCCGACATCCGCTTCTCCCCGGCGCGTTTTGGTTCGCGCGACGGTCCAACAATCGCCCCGCCAAGTCAAGAAGCGGGGCTTATCCCAGCAGCGGCGTCATCTCACCTCGAGCACCAGCTTGCCTTGAAGGTGGCGCGATTCGCTGACCCGATGAGCCTCGGCGGCGTCGCTCAGCTTGTAGCGAACGATAGTGGGCGGCCAGACCGCGCCGGCCTCGAGGAGCTGCACCATGCGCTCTAAATGCGCGCGGTCGCGGCCGACAATGGGGCGCAGCGTCTGGACGTCCTTTCGCTCCGGCTGAAACCCTTCCGGCCCGCCGGCGATCCAGACGAGCCGCCCGCCGGGCTTCAGCACCCTGTAGCAACCGGCCCGAACCGAGCCGCCAACCGTGTCGAACACGACATCGCAACCGGAAACGCTCTTGCTGAAATCCTCCGCGTGGTAGTCGATTGCCCGATCCGCGCCCAGCCCCAGCACATAGGCGCGATTCTTGGCGCTCGCGGTCGTGATCACCGTGGCGCCGATATGCTTGGCGAGCTGAATCGCAAAACCCGCGACGCCGCCGGCGCCGCCCTGGATCAGAATCGTCTCGCCGGATTTAAGCTTCGCGGTATCCTCGAGCGCGCACAGCGCGGTGAGGCTGGTCAATGCCATCGCCGCGGCCTCGGCGTGGCTGAGCCGAGCTGGCTTCTTCGCGACAATAGCGGCCTTGATCGCGATCTTTTCGGCATAGGCGCCTTCAACGCCTTGCTCGGTGACCCCGAACACCGCATCGCCGACGGCGAGATCGGTGACGCCGGGCCCGAGCGTGCTGACGACGCCCGAAAAATCGCGGCCCAGGATGTGAGGGAATTTGATGTTGCTGTAGGGACCGCCGCCCAACCGCACCTTGTAGTCGGCCGCGTTGACGCTGGCCGCGTGAATGTCCACGACGATCTCGCCCGATCCGGCGACCGGGTCCGGCGCGTCGCCATAGCGCAGCATTTCCGGTCCACCATGATTTGTCAGCAGCACCGCCTTCATCGCCTTCTCCTTTTCAACATCGGTTTGCGTCGCGTGTCGGGAGACTCGGCGCGACCTCGTATGAGCCGGTCAGCGGCCGGCGGCCGCCTCGGCGTAGAGCTCGCGGAATTTATCCAGCACGGCTTGGCCGTTGGTCCGCGATTGCGCCCATGCGGTCACGACCGGCTCGGCCTTCGCGGCCCAAAGGGCCAGCACCGCCGGCGGCAGCGTGATCGTGTTCTGCCCGGGCTGGGCGAGCATGCGCTCGCGGATCGCGGCGGCGTCGTTGTCCACGGCGAGCCCGTATTGCCGGCTCAGCTGCTCGCCCGCGCTGTCGAGCAGGATTTTTCGCGCGGCGGCGGGCAGCGCGGCGAATTTCTTCTTCGCCATGAACACCATGCTGATCGATGTCCCGATCGTGATGTTGACATGGTTGGGCGCGACCTGGTCGAGCTTGAAGCTCTGCACCGAGCCCCACCCGGCCACCACGCCGTCCACGGCCTTGCGCTGGATCGCCTGATACTCGTCGGTGAGCGGGATCGAGATCGGCGCGCCGCCCAGCGCGGCAACGGTCTGGCTCTGCATGCGGCCGGCCACGATCAGCTTGAGGCTGTTCAAATTGTCGAAGGATTTGAGCGGCGCGCTCAGGTGAAGCCCGCCCGCGCCCAGCATGCCGGTTGCGAGCGGCACGATCTGGTCGTATTCGCCATCGAGCAGGCCGGTTTTGTAGAGCCGCCAGAACGCCACCGATCCGGCTTCAGCCGAGGTGACGAGGAACGGCACCGCCGGGACCTCCGACAACGGAAACTTGCCGGCGACGGCGTTTTGCATGCCCCAGCCGATCTGGATGGCATCGTCGAGAACGCGGTCGTAGATATTCTCGAAGGTCGCGAGCGCCACGCCCTCGCGCACGTCGATGTGGACGAGGCCGGCGGCCTGCTGGTTGACGCGGGCGGCCCAGGGCTCGAGCGCGTTCACCATCGCGGCCGAGCCCGGCGGGCCGACAATGTCGAAGAGGAGGTTGGTCTCGTCCGCCAGCGCGGCACGGCTCCCCGCCAGCATCGCGAGCGCGACCACGGCGGCGCGAATGGCCCCGTTCATGGCGTTCTTTCCCCTCTCTAGCGCTCGTGCGGCTGGCGCCAGGGTTGCTCCTCGACCCGGTTTTCGAGCCGGCCGAGTTTCTCGACCTCGCACAGGATGGTCTGGCCGGGCAGGATGCCGCGGGTCTGGCCGGGTTCGAGCGGCAGCTCCGCGGGCGAGCCCAGAAGGATCATGTCGCCCGGCCGCAGCGTCAGGATCGCCGACAGATACTCGATCACCTCGCCGACGTGCCAGATCATGTGATTGGTCTGCGAATCCTGCCGCAGATTGCCGCTCACCCAAGCCTTCACCTTGAGGTTATGCGGATCGCCGACGATATCGCGCGGCACGATGACCCGGCTCACCGGGGTGTAGCCGGTGAAATTCTTCATGCGAAGATTGTCGTTGATCGGCGAGTCCTTGCGAATCTCGCTCCACCAGGCTTTGTGCATGGTGAGATCGTTCGAGATCACATAGCCCGCGACGTAGTCCTCGGCCTGATCGGCTGTCACGCGGGTGGCGGGCTTGCCGATGATCGCCGTGACTTCGACCTCGAAGTCGAACTGGACGCCGCCATGCTCGCGATAGACGATGTCGCCATAACCGCTGAGCGCCGAGCGCGAGCCGAAAAACACGTCCGGGATGAGCCGCACGGATTTGGGCGGATCGCTGCGCCCGGTGACGCGGCTCGGCCGCTCGAAATTGTGGTAGAGGTGAAAGATGTTCCACGGCTCGAGCACGGGCGGCGCGAACTTGACGGAATCGAGCGGCCGCCAGCCGGTTTCGGACGATGGCGCGAGATCGAGCCCGCGCAGCCAGTCATGCCAGCGCTCCCAGCCGGCCATGAAATCGCGCGCCGGCGGCACCGCGAGGGGCGGCGTGTGGCGCGCGGCGATATCATCGAGGGTCGCAACCCGATCGTCGATCACAATTGCGGTCGAGGGGCTACCGTCGGCCAGGATCGTGCCGACGCCGAACTTGATTTGCGCCGTGCCTGCCATGTCGCTCCTCCCCTTTCTTACGCGCCGTAGCGCTCGATCAATTCGCGGCCGCCTGCGGTCCGGCCATGGTCCCAATTGTTGCTCGGCTGCTGGATTCCGGCGAGCGCATCGCGAAAGCAGCGCTGGAACGGTGCGGAAACCGCGAGTTGATTGGCGCCCGCGGCGACCATCAGCCGATTGAGCGCATTATAGGCGGCATGGGCGATGAATCCGGTGGCGGCCTGATCGTAGCCATGCGCGGTACCGCCCGCTGGCAGCACGGCGCCAACGCCAACTGGATCGAGCCTCTCTCCGGAAAGCGCCGCCATCAATTCCTTGAGTTTCGCCCGTAGCAGCGCGAGCGCTGCATCGATCTCGATCGCGGATTCGCCGACGCGCATTTGCATGCTCTGGAGATTCGCGAGCTTGCCGCCCAGGCGCGAAGACCGCCGGTCGGTCATTGCGATGAAATGCTCAAGACCCGCAACGGCGATCCCAAGCACGACCGAAGGTAGTGCGAAGGGTCCGCCCAGGAAAGCGGTGCGGTAGAGCGGGCCATCGAGCGTCTCGCCGTGCGGCTTCTTGTCGGGATGCCAGGTTCGGTGTTCGGGAATGAAGACGTCGCCGAAGCGAATGTCGTGCGAGCCCGTGCCGCCGAGTCCGATCACTTTCCAGGTGTCGAGCACTTCGACATCGGCGATCGGCAGCACGAGGGTGATGGAGCGGTTCTGCTCTTCGATCGGGACGCCTTCGACGATCACCCAATCGGCGTTGAGGCAGCCGCTGCTGAAGGCGCCGCCGCCGCTTCCGCGATAGCCGCCAGCGACGGCCGCGATCTCGCCGCCGGCCCATCGGCAAGAAGAGATCAGAGCGTCGGGATTGGCGCTCCATAGCTCGTCCATGAGGTCGGTGCCGAAGCGCGCGACCACCGGCGCGTGCCCGCCGACCACCGAATAGACCCAGCCGGTCGAGCCGCAGCCCGACGCAATCGCGACCACCACTTCGCTGAAGACGTCCCAGCCCATCTCGAAGCCGCCATATCGGCGCGGCTTCACGACATTGAAGAGACCGGCCCGCATCAGGCGGTCGATCGTCCTCTCCGAAACGCGGCGCTCGGCCTCGCATTGTGCCGCTTGCTCGCGCAGAAAAGGGACCAACGCCCAAGCGCTCGCGACGATTTCGGCCGCCGTTGGTGCAGTTTCGATTTGCGTCTCGGTCTGCGCTGACACAAGCGGTTCGTCCCCGTATCTATGGTTTGATTCATGGCCTCGCACGAAGCGTCAGGCGATGCCGAGGAGCGTCTTGACCCTCGGCCAGGCCTCGGTGCCTTTTTCGGCCATCAGCGGCAGGTATTTGGGATTGAACTGCGAGGCCACGGCGCTGACGTAGGTCGGGCGCGCCTGCATGCGCCGGTACCAATCGGCGGCGCGAGGGCTCGCGTCGATGATCGCGCCGAATTTGAGGTGGTCGAGCCTTGTCAGGTAGGGTGCAAGGGCGATGTCGGCCAGGGTGAACATATCGCCGGCGAGCCACGGCCGATCCTGAAGCGTCTTGTCCATGTCGGCGACCATTTTCGCGAGCCGCTGGATGGCGTCGGGGAAGGCCGGATTATCGACCCCCCGCCGCAACAGCTCGAAGCGCTGGCGATAGGCGGGGCCGCGCAGCTTCGTCAACTCGTCGATCACCTCGGGCGTGTACTGGTGGTGAAAGGCGATGCTGAGGCTGACGGTGCCGGTCGCGGCGAAAATGCCGTCGTCGATCTGCTTCGTCCACCACCGCATCCGCGCGCGTGCGGTCGCGTCCTTGGGCTTGAGCGGCGGATCGGGAAAGGCGTCGTCGATATATTCGTTGATCACGATCAACTCGGTGATGACGAAGGAATCATTGACGAGGGTCGGCACCACGCCTTTGGGATTGAGCTTCAGATAATCCGGCTTCCGCTGGTCGCCCGCGCGCAGGTTGAGATGCTGCGCCTCGTAGGCGAGGCCTTTTTCGGCGAGCGCCAAGCGGACTTTTTGCGCGCAGACCGACATGTCGTTGTGGTAAAGCTTCAGCATCTTTTCCTCCCGGCCTTTCGATCGATTATCCCGGCGGCTCCCGCCGGGGTCAAATGGCGCGATCGCGGAAATGCGCTAGGATCGCGGGCGATGGACAAGCCTCGCGCCCTCGTTATCGGCGGATCGGTCGGCGGCCTCTTTGCGGCGCATCTGCTGCGCGCCGGCGGCTGGGACGTTACCGTGTTCGAGCGCAGCCGCGACCACCTCGCCGACCGCGGCGCCAGCATCGGCACGCGGCCCGAGCTATTCGCGGTCCTCGAGCGCATCGGCATTTCGCTCGATCCCTCGGCGGGCGTCGCCGTAAGCTCGCGCATCTGTCTCGACCGCGCCGGGGCGGTCACGCATGAGCTCGCATTGCCGTCGATCAACAGCGCCTGGGACCGCGTCTATCGCCCGCTGAAGGCGGCGCTTCCGCCCGCCTGTTATCGCGCGGGGGCGCGGCTCGATCACATCGAGGAGACCGCAACTTCGATTGCCGCGATTTTCGCCGACGGATCGCGCGCCGAGGGCGATCTTCTCGTCGCCGCCGATGGCATCCACTCGACCGTGCGCGCGCAACTGGCACCCGAGATCGTGCCGCGCTACGCGGGCTATGCGAGCTGGCGCGGGGTCATCGAGGAAAGCGAGTTGACGCCGGACCAGCACGCCCTGCTCTTCGGCCGGATGAGTTTCGGCCTGCCCGAAGGCGAGTTGATCCTCGCCCTCGGCATGCCTGGGCGAGGCGCCGACACGCGGCCTGGCCATCGCCGCTATTATTGGATCTGGTTTCGTCCGGTGGATTTCGAGCGCACGCTGCCGCTCCTCTGCACCGATGCCGCCGGGCGATGTCACGGCAGCTCGATCCCGCCCGATCTCGTCCGCCGCGAGGTCGTGGGCGCGCTGCATCTTGCGGCCGAGGAAAAGCTCGCGCCGCCCCTGGCGGCGATCGTCAAGCGCACCGCGCAACCCTATCCGCACGGCATTTTCGACGTGGCGGCGCGGCGTCTCGTCTTCGGCCGCGCGGTCCTCTTGGGCGACGCCGCCTTCGTCGCCCGGCCGCATGTCGCCACCGGCATCGCCAAGGCGGCGCTCGACGCGCAGTGTCTCGCCGACGCGCTGGCCGCCACTGGCGAATTTGCTCCAGGCCTCGAGCGCTACGAGCGCGAGCGCCGCGAATTCGGCAGCGCCCTCATCGCCCGCGCCCGCCATCTCGGCGCCTACCTCGAAGCGCAATCGAAACCGCGCGCCGAGCGCACGGGCGCCGAGCTCGAGCAGAATCCCGAGATCGTCCTCAACGAATACGGCGCGGCCGGCCGGCTGCCCAGTTGATCGGCGGCGCCTCGGCGGCCATAATCTTTGGGCATGAGTCCCGCCGAAAGCGAAAGCATCGACGCCGCCGACCCCATCCCCGTCGCGCTGGCGGCGCCCGTCCGCGCCCGAGAGGGCCTCGCCTTCGCGATCCTCGGCGGCTTGAGCTTTTGCCACCTGCTCAACGACATGATCGCGTCGCTCGTGCCGGCGATCTATCCGATCTTCCGCACCGTGTTCGGGCTCGATTACGCCGAGATCGGGCTCATCACCCTGACCTACCAGTGCACCGCCTCGATCTTCCAGCCGCTCGTCGGACTTTATACCGATCACCGGCCCAAGCCCTATTCGCTGCCGGCGGGCATGGGCTTCACGCTCCTCGGGCTCCTCCTGCTGGCCCGGGCGTCGAGCTTCGGCGCCTTGCTGATGGCCGCCGGCCTCGTCGGTATGGGCTCGGCGGTATTTCACCCCGAAGCCTCGCGCGTCGCGCGCATGGCCTCGGGCGGGCGGCATGGGCTCGCGCAATCGCTCTTTCAGGTCGGGGGCAATCTCGGCTCCTCGCTCGGGCCGCTCCTGGCTGCTTTTATCGTCGTGCCTCGGGGCCAAGGCAGCATCGGGTGGTTCACGCTCGCCGCGCTCCTTGCGATCATCGTGCTCGACTCGGGTCGGCGGCTGGTACAAGGCGAAGCAGAAGCCCGGTCGGAAGGAAAGCGCGGCTCGGGCGATACGCATGATGGTGCTGCCCTCGCATCGGGTCGCGCTCGCGCTCGGCGTCCTGCTGGCGCTGATATTTTCCAAGTTCTTCTATACCGCCGGCCTGACCAATTATTACACCTTCTACCTCATCGATCGCTTCGGGCTGTCGATTCAAGCCGCGCAAATTCATCTCTTTACTTTCCTCGCATCGGTCGCGCTGGGCACCGTCATCGGCGGCCCGGTCGGCGACCGCATGGGCCGGAAATTCGTGATGTGGTTCTCGATCCTGGGCGCGCTGCCCTTCACCCTGGCGCTGCCTTACGCCAATCTGTTCTGGACCGAAATCCTCACCGTCGTCATCGGCGTGATCACGGCCTCGGCGTTCTCGGCGATCCTCGTCTATGCGCAAGAGCTGATACCCGGCCGGATCGGGATGGTCTCGGGACTCTTTTTCGGCCTCGCTTTCGGCATGGCTGGAATCGCGGCGGCGATGCTCGGCCATATCGCGGACCTCACCAGCATCGAATTCGTCTATCGCGTCTGCTCTTTCCTGCCGCTCATTGGATTGCTGACGTTCTTCCTGCCCGATATCGAGCGGAAGACGATCTAGGTCACGGACTCATGCGGACATGACGCGGACCCGGCAGAATCGACGCGATTGGCCCGGTGCGGACGTAGACCGGCTGGAGGTTCATGTCCGCACTGCGCCCATCCCGGCCGCTCAGGCAATGTTGGTCGCTGCTCGGAAGCGGACATTAGGTCGGCACATGCGTTCGACCGGCATGTGCCAAAAGCGTCGCTCCGCACTACGGAAAAACTGCGCGCCTTTTGGCCATCGGAACCGCAATGGGTTCGGTCATAGAACTGCGGAGTGAGGTTTGTTATCGTTTCTTCATTGCCCGTGCCGATGAGGTGATCGAATGAAACGTCTTTTCCGCCAATTTCTGTATCTTGTCGAAAATGCTGCCTCCGTGCTCCTTCTGGCCACGGTGTAGCTGGCGTGGGTCGGCCCGCTTGGCTCGACCAGCGCGAAGGCGACGTTGTGCTCAGGGATTTCGGCTTCGGCTCGGGCGAGTTTCTGTCGGAGATGAAGATGCATTACGTCACGCTCGGAAGCGCAAGACGCAACGCTGCAGGCGATATAGTCAACGGAGTTCTTCTTCTTCACGGCACAAGTGGAACGTCGAAGAACTTGCTGCAGCCAACTCTGGCCGACGAATTGTTTGCGCCCGGCGCGCCGCTCGATGCCAACACGTATTTCATCGTCATCCCGGACGGAATCGGCCGCGGTGGATCGTCGAAGCCGAGCGACGGCCTGCGAATGAAATTCCCACACTACCGCTACGTCGATATGGTGATCGCGACTTATCGGCTGCTGAAAGAACATCTCGGCCTCAACCGCCTACGTCTCGTGCTCGGCACCTCGATGGGTGGCATGCAAGTCTGGATGTGGGGCGAAATGTATCCCGATTTTATGGTTGCCCTGATGCCCATTGCGAGCCAGCCTATCGCAATTAGCGGCCGCAACTGGATGTACCGGCGCATTGGCATCGAGGCGATTAGAAACGATCCTGATTGGAACGACGGCAACTACGAAAAGAATCCGACGCATTATGTCTATGCGGCGCCGATTGCGGCGCTGATGACGGAGAGCGCCGTCCATTTCCAGCAGGTCGCGCCCAGCCGCAAGGCGATGGACGCGCTCTATCGGCAGATGGTCGAGCAGGCGAGCAAGCTCGACGCCAACAATCAGCTTTACGCCATTGAGGCCGTGATGGATTACGATCCCTCGAAGGACCTAGAGAAGATCAAGGCCAAATTGCTCGCCATCAACTTCGCAGACGACGAGGTCAATCCGCCCGAGCTCGGCGTGCTGGAGCGCGAGATCAAGCGCATTGTGGGCGCGCGCTTCGTTCTCGTTCCTGCGAGCGAGAAGACGCATGGTCACTATACTTACAATCTCGCGGGGCTCTGGAAGCAGCACCTCGCGGACTTTATGAAGGAACTACCGCCGCCGACGTGAACTGCCTCGCCGCCGGCCCGCCGCACTGAACGATAGACTTTTTCTTGGCCTGTGGAGGGCGCTCGCCGCCCGCCGTCTCATTTCGGCAGGAAAGCCTCGGTATAGAGCTTCGACATGTCGGGCGGCGTGTCAACAAGTTTCAAATCCGCGAAGGACCGCTCGAGATTGGCCAGCGACTGCATGTCGAATTTGCAGTCGCTGCTGAACATGGCGTTAGTCAGGTCGTATTCCTTTTCCATCACGGTAGGCGAATACCCGGTGACGGCGCTCTCGATCGCGATGGTCTCGGCCTTGTTCTTGCGCATGTAATCGACTGTCTCGATCCAGGCGGCAAGAAAGCTCCGGACCGCGTCGGGTTTGTCGGCTATCATCCGCGTCGTCGCAAATAGCGCACCCGCGGCAATGTTGCCAACGTATTCGGAGGCCGGAATAAGCAGCCGCCCTTGCTGTTTTTCTTCCCAAGCGAAAATGTTCGACGTTGCGATGACGTCGGCGTCGATTTCGTGGGTACGGAACGCGGTGACGGCCGCGGCGGGGTCATTGCCGATCGAGACAGCGGTGATGCCGTCGGGACCCCAACCCTGGGTGCGAGCAAGCTCCCGCGTCAGCCAATCGGTGAGCGAGCCGCTACTCGAGAAGCCGATCGTTTTGCCTTTGATTTGATCGACCGAGCGGATCGGCAAGTCCCACGGCACCGCAATGCCAATGAAAGGGACCGGCGGCGCGCTGTTGCAAATAGCGAGGATCGGCGCTCCCTTTATCGTCAGCGCCATCAGCGGCCCCGCGGCGACGCCGATGTCGATACTGCCCGCTGTCATGGCCTGTACGAGCTTGCTGCCAGCGGAGAAATCCGAGATCGTAACGGCGAGACCGTGCTTGGCGAAGATGCCCATTTTCTCCGCGACATTGGCCGGCAGCATCGTCGAGGTGTTGGCGGCTGCCTTGCCGACCGAGACGATCGTGTCGCCTGAGGCTGACGACGTGATACCGAGCGCGCTCAGCGCGGTGGCTAGAAATGCGACGCAGAACGCTTTCCCGTTCATCGCTCTCCCCCTGCGAGGCTCTGTCCCGAGCCATTGCTTGACGGCGCAACGATATCACGATCCCGCGGTTAATTCACCGGGCCAATGCGCCCGCGAGGTCGCAACACTTTTTGCGCGCTAGGCCAAAGCCCGATGTTTCTCTTATCCATCAAAGAACCCTTACCAGCGGTAATTGAGCGGCGGTGCTTGCCCGGACGCGATCTTCGTCCGCTTTGGGTCCAGGCTGTGTGGAAACGTTTTTCGCTCTAAAAAAAGCGCACGCACCCGGGCGCGGTAGATCTCGATGCGACCGTCTGAGCCCATTTTGCTGCATCGAGTCAGGAATCGATCCTGGCGCAACCTCGAGCCACGCTGAGCGACCTGAACGGTCACACGGCGCGCACAACAGTACACGCTCCTCAAGCCCGGATCGCCGCGAGGAGCGGTTTGATCCCAACGATGTTCATCACGCGCGTGAGGTTGTAGGCGAGCACGTGCAGCGCCATCTCGGCCGCCACCTTCGGCAGCGTCTTCATCAGAAAGTGCGTCGCCCCCATCCGCATCTTCAGCGTGCCAAACGGATGCTCGACGGTTTCGCGGCGCACACGCATGGCCTGCGGGTTCTGATCGAGCCGCGTCTGCGCGGCCTCGACAACGTGTTCGTGTTCCCAGCGTTTGATGCGGCGCTCGTTGGCCGTTGTGCACTGACCCTTGAGCGGGCATGTGCGGCACGCCTTCGTCAAGTAAATCCGCATCTTCTGGCCATCCTCATCAGCGGTGAAGTGGTGTGCCAGGTTCTCGCCGGCCGGGCAGCGATAGACATCGTTTTCGGCCGAATAAACAAAATCAGGTTTCCCAAAGCGGCCTGCCGACTTGGCGCCCGAGGTTTGCGGCTTGGGTAGTGTGACCGCGACGCCGGCCTGTTCGCATGCCAGGATTTCCTCACCTTTAAAGTAGCCCCGATCCGCAACGACGTCCAAGTTATCGCTGCGCAGCGCAGCTTTTGCCGCCTGCGCCATCGTCGCCAGTTGCGATCTATCCGTGCCGACGTTGATGACCTCGTGTGCGACAATCAGATGGTTCGTGGTGTTGACCGCACTTTGCACGTTGTAGGCCACCATGCCTGAGCCGCGACCGCTCGTTGCCATCGAGCGGCAATCGGGATCGGTCAGCGATATTTGCTTGTCGGGCGAAGCGAGCAATGCCTTTTCAATCGCGGCCAGCCGCTGCACTTCTTCTTCAAGCTTCGCCAGCTTTTCCTTAAGCCGCGTCTTGATCAGCAGCACCGTTTCTGACGGCTCTTCTCCTGCGGCAGTCTGGCGGTCGGCGGTGTCGAGTTGGCTCATGTAGCGCGCCACGCTCTCTTCGATCTGCTTCTGGCGGCGCTGGATCTTGCCCTGCGTGAAGTTGTTGTCGCGACTGTTCACGGCCTTGAACTTGCTGCCATCGATGGCAACGCTGGCCTTCGCCAGCAGGCCCATCTTGCGGCACAACTCAACGAATCGCACGCAAACCTTCCTGATCGCGGGACCATTGTCCTTGCGGAAGTCGGCGATGGTTTTGTGATCCGGCGCGAGCCGCCCCGTCAGCCACATCACCTCGAGATTGCGGCCAGCCTCACGCTCCAGCCGCCGGCTCGATTGGACCCGGTTGAGATAGCCGTAAATGTAGAGCTTGAGCATCGGCGAAGGATGGTACGCCGGCCGGCCGGTCGCTGCCGGATCGACGCCATCGAACCCGAGGTCGCGGAGTTCCAATGCATCGACGAACACATCGACCGCGCGAACAGGATTGCTCTCCTCCACCCAATCATCAAGGCATTCCGGCAACAGCGTCGTCTGCTGGCGATCCGCCCCTTGAATGAAACCCTTCATCATCCCCCCGCGTGATCCAGCAAAAGAATCATATCATCGATGGGGTTTCCACACAGCCTGGGTCAGACTGAGACGACGCCTGAGTCGTGGTGAATGTCCGCTCCCCTTCATTGACCGCCGAAAGCTGTCCAGCCGCTTACGGCCAAGAGCGGTCCTCGATGCGAAGACGCGGTATGACTGCGCCTGGCACTTCGCCACGGATCGCGTTTTGATGACCGACCGCCGCTTTCGGGGCAAAGGGGACTCTCGTAAGCGGTGCGCCAAGGGCGCGTTTATGAGTTCACGCCTTCGCTTCTCCGTGTCCCGTGGCGATGGCGGCGACGCTCGCCGGATCGGCGGGGGCCGCGTTGCCGCGCCACACGACATGAAGATCGGGCCGCAGCAGCAGCAAATCGAAGCCATAGACTTCGCGGGGCACCGCATCCGGTAGATCGAGCCACCGCGACCGGCGCGCCATAGGCGGCGATCGCGCGCTCGAGGCCGCGGATGTCCGCCCCCGTCCGGCCGAGCTTCAGGATCGCGTAACCGTCGGGAATGCGGTCCTGGATCGGCGTCCCGTCGTCGAGCCAGACATGGGGGAGACGCGCGCCCGGCCACGTGGTCGGCTCATAAGTGCGAAAAAGATGCTCCGGCCCGCCGGGGATGTCGCAGATCACGGGCGAATTGACGTAGCGATAGCCGAGCTCGGCGCCGATCATCTCGTTGCTCTTGCGCTGCTCGATAGCGGCGATGCTGGATAGGGCGGCGCGGGTGGCCTCGCCTTCCGGGCCGGGATCGCGGATATTGGGCCGCCACGCGGCGCGCCATTTGCGCCGTCCCAGCGTGGCATAACGCGAAGCGCCGACATTGCGCTCGCCGACCTGGCGCCGCTCGATGTCGTAGGAGCGCAGCAGATCGGGTCCGCCCCAGCCTTTGAGCGTCGCGGCCAGCTTCCAGCCGAGATCGATCGCGTCGCCGACGCCGCCATTCATGCCGAGCCCGCCGGTAGGAATGACGAGATGGACGGCGTCGCCGGCCAGGAACACGCGGCCGTCCTGGTAACGCTCGGCGAGCAGCAAATTCTGTCGCCACGGATTGCAGGTCAGCATCTCGTATTTCACCGGCACGCCGATCGTGCGCTCGAACATCGCGGGCATGTCGGAGTCGCGCTCGACTACGGAATGCAGCGTGAAGTGCTTGGTCGAGTCCTGCATGATGAGGAAAGTCGAGCGGTCGTCGGCGACGTGGTAGTGACGGCCATGCCCGGGCCCGTCGCCGATCGGCAGGCGATCGTAGAGCTCGTCGCAGCGGTAGAGCGCCTGGCGCAGCTCGAGCAGATTCGCTTCGCCGCGCAGCTTGATGCCCAGCTCCTTGCGCACCGTGCTGGCGCCGCCATCGCAGCCGACGAGATAGGCGGCGCGGATGGTCTCGATCTTACCGCCGGCTTGGACCCGCGCCGTGACGCCGCCTTCGTCCTGCGCGAACGACAGCAGCTCGCAGCCGAAGCGCACGGCGACGTTGGGCGTCGCCTCGGCCACGGCCTTCAGCACGGGCTCCAGCGTGTACTGAGAAATCAGCTGATACGGCTCGGCGGGCAGCGTGCCGTCTCTACAACTTGCGATCTCGGCGCGGGACGCCGCTACGGATGGATAGGGCAGGTGCAGAATCGGCTTCGATGCGAGCGATATCACAATGTAAACGTCCATCGGGACGTCTTCGCGCAAGCCGGCCGCGCGAATCCGGGCCGCGATGCCGAGGCGGCGGTAAATCTCCATGGTGCGGGCATTGCACCGCTCCATTTTCGGCAGGAATTGCGGCGCCGGTTTCTGCTCGACCAGCAGCGTCTTGACGCCGCGCCGGCCGAGATCGATGGCAAGGGTCAGCCCGACCGGGCCGCCGCCGACAATGAGAACTTCGAACGGTGCCAAGGGGTTAGCCTAGATTTTCCAGCCCGCTTCGGAGAGATCGATGCCGATGCCGCCGGGGTCCGCGATCCGGTATTCGGCGAAGCGCCCGTCGCGCGGACGCGCCGCGATCTTCGCCGAGCCGCCGGAAGCGGCGGCCTTGCGGCCCGTCGTCTTGACGTCCTCGACCTCGAAGCCGAAATGTCCGATGGCGTCGCGCTTGCCCGGCCTGCCCGGTAGGAGCGCTAGATTGATATAGCCGTCCGATAGGTAGATGACCTTGCCCGAATCGTTGGGGTTCTTCACCTTTTTCATGCCGAAGGTCTTCATATAGAAATCCGCCATCTTCTTGTGGTCGGTGGCGTGGATCGCGATGTGGCGAATCTTGGCCATGGCTTTCTCTCCCCTCTGTTCAAGGTCAACTAATTGCCGGCGCGTATGGCCGCCACTTCGGCCCGGAACGCGGCCAGAACATGCGCGCCGTCGGGCGTCGCGTCCACCCATTCCTGGGTCACCGGCGCGACCAGCTCCTTCCAGCGCGCCTCCTCGGCCGGATTGAGCGAGGCGATGGTTTGGCCGGCCATCGCCTTGGTGGCGTCGCGTCCGATCGCCTCCATCGTGTCGTTCGCTTTAATGATGCGCTCGACATAAGGGAGCCCCGAGAATTTATCGATCGCATTGCGGCCGGCCTGCGGCAGCCTCGCATAGGCGTCCTTGTTCATGAACACGAATCCGGTGTTGGTCCCTAACGGCACTTCGAGGTGATAATTGGTGACTTCGTCGAGATGGAAGGTCGGCACGCTCGGCCAGCCCTGCGCCACCGCTTCGACGAGGCCGTGCTCGAGGCTCTGGTAAAGCTCGGCCGGTTGGAGCGAGATCGGCGCGGCGCCGAGGCGCGGCATCACGGTGCTGAGGACGCGGCCCTCGACGCTGACCTTGAGGCCCTTCATATCGGCGAGGTCGTGGATCGGCTTTTTCGCGTGCAGCACCAGCGGGGGGAACGCGATGAAGGCCAGCGGATGGACCTTGGAGAATTCGTCGGCGATTACGCCCTTCTCGTAGAGCCGCCACAGCGCGGTCGCGGCCTCGCGCTGGCTCTTCGTTTCGAAGGGCAGCGTGGCGACATTGGTCTTCGGGAATACCGAGGAGAAGGGGCCGAAGACGCCGAGTCCGACGTCGGCGACGTCGCTGGTGATTCGATCGTAGATGTTGGACGGGTCGCCGAGCGCGCCGGCCGAGAAGATACTTGATCTCGATCGCGCCCGCCGCCGCCTTGTTCACGTCCGCGCTCCAGTCCTGGACGCTCGTGAAGAGCGTGTTATTGGGCGGAGTCGGATAGCCGAATTTGACCTGAACCGGATCGGCGAAGGACGGCGCCGCGGCGAAAGCGCCGAGGGCGAGGGCGGCGATCAAGGCGGCTTTCATCTGTCTTTTCCCCAATTGGTTCGTTGGATGCGCTTTGCTTTTGCGCTACGCGCGCGCCGCCCGGATCGCGCGCCACACGCGCTCGGGCGTGAGCGGCATCTCGATGTGGGTGACGCCCAGCGGCGCCAGCGCATCGAGCGCGGCGTTCATTACCACCGGCAGCCCGCCGACGGTTCCGGCCTCGCCCGCGCCCTTGACGCCCAAGGGGTTGGTCTTCGTCGGGACCGCATTGTCCTCGACCTCGATCGCTGAGACATCGGCGGCACGCGGCATGCGGTAATCCATGAACGAGCCCGAAACCAGTTGGCCCGATGCCGGATCGTAGACGATCTGCTCGCCCAGCGCCTGGCCGATGCCCTGGACGATGCCGCCATGGACCTGGCCATGCAGCGTCAGCGCATTGATCACGACGCCGACATCGTCCACGGCGACATAACGCAGAATGTCGATCGCGCCGGTGTCCTCGTCGATCTCGAGCTCGCAGACATGGGTGCCGCTCGGGAAGGTTTGGGCCGGTGGCTCGAACACGCCGGTCTCGAACAGCCCCGGCTCGAGCCCCTTGGGCAGTCGCGCGGCCTGAAAGGCGGCGCGCGCCACTTCCTTCAGCGTCATGCGGCGGTCGGTGCCGGCGACCGCGAAGACGCCGCGCTGGAACTCGACATCGGCTTCCGCTGCCTCGAACAGGTGGGCGGCGATCTTGCGCCCCTTGGCGATGATCTTTTCCGCCGCGACGAGCGCGGCCGAGCCGCCGGTCACCGCCGAGCGCGAGCCGAAGGTGCCGACGCCCCACACCACCTTGTCGGTGTCGCCTTGGAGGAAGACGATGTCGTTGAAATCGAGACCCAGCTTGTCCGAAAGGATGATCTTGTACATGGTCTCGTGACTCTGGCCTTGCGCCGTCGTGCCGGCCAGGAACGTCACCGTGCCGGTGGCATCGAAGCGGATCTCGGCGGTCTCGCCGCCCGACGGGGCGGCCGCGCGCTCGATCGGGTTCACCACCGCGATGCCTCTGAGCTTGCCGCGCTTTCCTGCCTCCTGGCGGCGCTCTTCGAACCCCGCAAAGCCCGCGCGCGCGAGGGCCTGATCCATGCTCTTCTCGAACTCGCCGCAATCATAAGTATAGACGAGCCCCGTTTTGAACGGCATCGCCGCGGCCGGAATCATGTTGCGCCGGCGCAGCGCCACGCGATCGATCCCGAGCTCGCGCGCCGCGCGGTCGATCATGCCTTCGATAACATAGCAGGCCTCGGGGCGGCCGGCGCCGCGATAGGGCGCGGTCGCGCTGGTGTTGCTGAAGACGCCCAGCACGGTGACGTGGATGGCGGGCGTCTTATAGACGCCGGCCAGCGTGCCGAGATTGGAAAAAGTAGGCAGCAAATTGGAGTCCGCGCTCAAATAGGCGCCGAGATTGGCGAGGGTCTTGACCCGGAGAGCCAGGAAATTGCCGTCCTTGTCGAGCGCCAATTCCGCGTCGGTCACGTTGTCGCGGCAATGATCGTCGGATTGGAAGCATTCGCTGCGCTCGGCGATCCACTTGACCGGCCGGCCGAGCTTGCGCGCGGCATAGAGCGCCAGCGTGTTCTCGGGCGCGGTGTTGCCCTTCGATCCGAAAGCGCCGCCGATATCGCCGCTGACGACGCGAAAGCGGTTTTCCGGAATCTTGAAGATATCCTCGGCGAAGGCGCGGCGCACCGAATGGATGGAGCCGATGCAGCCGTTGAGGGTGAATTTACCGAGACGCGTGTCGTATTCGGCGAGGCAGCCGCGCGGCTCGATCGCGTTGTGCATGATGCGTGTGATGACGAAGCGCTGGCGCGTGACGTGGTGCGCGGCGGCAAAGGCGGCATCCACCGCTGCCCTGTCGCCGAGCTCGAATACGTTCGAGACATTGTCGGGGCAGCCTTGCCACACCGCCGGTGCGCCCGGCTTCACCGCGTCGGCGGTCAGCACGACCGAAGGCAGCGGCTCATAGACGGCGTCGATCCGCTCGGCCGCGTCCTTGGCCTCGGCCAAGGTCTCGGCGACGACATAGGCCACCGGATCGCCGACATAATGCGTGGCGCCCTGCGCAAGGCCGGGATGCGGGCTCTGGAAGAGCGGCGAGCCATCGGGACGCTTGCGCGGCATGCGGACCTTCAGCGTGCCGATGCCGTCGGCCTTCAAGTCCTCGGCAGTGAAGACGCCAAGCACGCCCGGCATTTGCTTGGCCGCGCGCGGATCCAGCGACACGATGCGGGCATGGGCGTGCGGCGAGCGCATGACGTATGCGTGGGCCATGCGCGGCCTGGTCACGTCGGCGATGAACTCGCCCTCGCCGCGCAACAGCCGCGGGTCTTCCTCGCGGGGCACCGATTGGCCGATTCCGAACTGTCCCATGACTTTTCCCCTCGAACATTTTCCGGCGAAGTGGAAAAAGGTTCGCCGTAGAAAATGTGACCAAATCGAGAACCTAGCGCCCCACCGGCCGGCGCAGCCCGGCCTGCTCGAGGCGCGGCATCACGTCCGTCTGCCACCGCCTCAGCCCATCCCAATAATCGAGCCAGCGTATCAGGACGCCGTCGATGCCGATCTTCGACATTTTCTCCAGCCCGGCGACGATGTCGTCTGCCGTTCCGGTTAGCGGATAGCCGCCCCAGCCGAGCTTGGCGCCGAAGCGCATCTGCTCGGCCTTCTCGGGCAACATTTTGTGCATTTCGACATTCTGGATGCGCAGCAGATTGTCAACCGCCGCGTCGTCGCCCTTCTCGACGACGTAATAGTGCACGTAGTCCTGCGCTTCCTTCATCGTGTCGCGCTGCGTGACCGGCGCGCCGACCCAAATCTGGATCTCGCGGCCGTATTCCTCGCGGGCGAGCCGCCGGTAGGATTCGACGTGCCGGCGCGTCGCGTCCATGTCATGCGGATTGATGTGGATGAAGGCCATGTCGGCGAATTTGGCCGCGAAGTGCTGGCCCTTGCCCGACGCGCCCGCGTTCATCAGCGGCGGAAACGGCTTTTGCAGCGGCTTCGGCATCGAGAAGCCCTTGCTGATGCGGAGGAATTTGCCCTCGAAATCGAATTCCTCCTCTTCTGTCCACAGCCGCTTGACGATCTCGATCCATTCGGCCGCGTATTCGTAGCGCATATCATGCTCCATCAGCGGCGCGCCGAACATCTCGAGCTCGGGCCGAAACCAGCCGCACACGACGTTGAGCGCAAAGCGGCCGTTGCTGATGTGGTCAACGGTCACGGCCTGCTTGGCCGCCATGACCGGGTGGACGGTCGGCACATGCGAGGTGGTAAGGACCGCGATTCTCTTGGTCGCCTGCGCCAGGCCGGCGGCCCAGGTATAGGTCTCGAAGTTCGTCCCGTTGAAGTTCGATTGGCCGCCGAAGCCTTTCCAGCGCGCCACCGGCACCAGCGCCTCGTAGCCATGGCGGTCCGCGATCTCGGCGATGCTCAGCGTGTTGGGCCAGTTGAGCTGGTAGGCCTCGGGCGCGGTGGTGACGGCGCAACCGCCGCTGACATTGGTCGCGAAGATGCCGAGCTTCAGCTTGTTGTCGCTGAACAAGGGGTTGGTCCCTTGGCGCGCATCGGATGCCGTCGTGGCGCTCATGTCTGCCCCCGCATTGGAGAATCCAGCCGGCTCGTTCTCCCTAGTTAGCCATCGTTCCGGTGAGCCACAGGGTGATCGCCGGGAACATCACCAGGAGCGCGAGCTTCAAGAGATCGGCGATGACGAACGGGAACACGCCTTTGTACACCGTCCAGATCGACACATCGGGCTGGATGCTTTTCAGCACGAAGACGTTGAGGCCCAGCGGGGGATGGATGAGCCCGGTCTCGACGACGCAGATATTAATGATCCCCCACCACAGGATGTCGTAGCCCAAATGGAGCACCAGCGGCGTCACGATCGGAACCGTTATCACCATCACCGCGAAAGATTCCATCACCGAGCCCAGTACCAGATAGACGACGAGAATGAGCGAAATGATGGTAATGGGTGCCCAGTTCACATGCTCCATGGCGGCGGTCGCGCTTTCCGTGAGCGCGCTGACGCCGACGAAGAACGAAAAGATTTGCGCGCCGAAAATGAGGCCATAGATCATCGCCGTGGTCGCGGTCGTTCCCGCCATCACGTGCCAGAACACCCTGCCGCGCAACTTGCCGCGCACGAGCGCGCAGAGGAACGATTCGAACGCGCCGACGGCGGCCGCCTCGGTCGCCGTGAAGACGCCGAAGTAAATTCCGCCCAGCACGCTACCGAACAGCAGCGCGGCCGGGCCGCAGCGCGATAGCGCCAGCAAGAGCCGTCCCGGCTCGATGTCGCGGTTGAGGGGCGCCGATTCCGGCGATACTCGCACATAGATCGCGATCGTGATCAAATACAGCAGGGTGGCGAGCAGGCCGGGCATGATCGCCGCCACGAAAAGCTGGCCGATCGAGGCCTCGGACAGCAGCGCGAACAGGATGATCGGGCCCGAGGCCGGCGGCAGCAGCGCGCCCAGCGTTCCGCCCGCGGCGCAAACCCCGGTCGAGAAGGCGGGCGAATAGCCGCGCGCCTGCATTTCCGGCAGCGCCACTTTGCCGATCGTCACCGTCGTCGATATCGAGTGTCCGGTGAGCGCCCCGAAACCGGCGCAGCCGGCGATGGTGGTCAGCGCCAAGCCGCCGCGCAGCCGGCCGAGCACGACATGGGCGAGGCGGTAAACGTCTTCGGAAATATCGGCGACCGCGGCAAAGCTGCCCATCATGAGGAAGAGCGGCAGGGTAGCGAGCTGGCTGTTCCCGAGGAATCCGGTCACCTCGGTCGAGGCGGCGCCGAGCGACGGCATCAGCCCGATGAAGAGGCATGACGCGATGACGCCGACGATGCCCATGATCGCGGCGATCGGAATGAGGATCAGCGTCATCAGCCACATGATGACGAACACCACCGAGACCGTGAGGCCGATGTGATTCTGCGCCCATGACGCGAGCGCGGCGGCATGATCGACCCACCACCAGCTGCCTCCGGCGATCGCCAGAGCGGTCATGCAAGCGGCGACGATCCCGGCCGCGCCATGGGTCTCGGCGCGGCGGATCTCGTTGATGATGATGACGGTCTGCACCACCGTGCCGAAGCCGAGCAGGATCGCTACCAGATACATGAAAGGCGCCTGAGGCAGGCCGAGAATGACCGTCGTGCGGCCCTCCTCGGCGAGGGTCGCGGCGTAGATCCAGATGCGCCAGGCGAGGACGCCGTAGAACAGCCACAAGGACAGGCTGCCCAGGACTTCGAGCCAGGCCCTGAGACACGGGGTGAAATAGCGCGCGATGAGATCGATCTTGAGATTGACGCGTTGCGTCATGCCGGCTGGGATGCAGGCGGAAATCGCGACCGAGAAGGTCATCTGGACGATCTCGTTGATGGCGGCGATGGGCTCGTTGGCGAACCAGCGCATGAGGACGTCCGCCATCGTGATGCCCGCGACGAACAGCATGCCGCAGGTGCAGGCGATCGCCACCACCAGCGAGACCTCGCCCAACCAATATTCGACCCGCTCGAAGAAGGATCGGCTGAAACGATCGACGGCGACCGTTCCGGCTTGCATCACAGTCACGATCGGCCCTCCCTGCGCGCAGCACTCGATATTGGTTCGCCCAGCCCGGTTCCGTTGGATCGCGCCCGCCGGTTGAAAGGCATCGGAAGTCGCGGAAATCTAGCCCACAATCGCGGTTCCGTCGATCCTCTTGCGCGGCTCGGGCGTAGCGGCGTCCTGTGACGAAGCGGGCAACCCCGCTAGTATCGGGCGGTTCAACCGGGGAGGCGCAGTCGATGACCGAATTCGCGAAGCTGCAGGGAATCTCGGAGGGCGAGGAATGGGCGTTGCGCCGCAAGCTGGCGGTGATGTGCCGGATCGTCGGCATGCAGGGCTCGATCGGCCTGTTCGGCCACCTCTCGATCCGCGTCCCCGGCACCGAGATCGTCCTGATCACGCCCGGTGCCGGCTCGGAGAAGATCGAGGTCAGGGCCGACGAGATCTTCGTCTTCGGGCTCGACGGCCGGATTCACTATCATCCGGGCGGCGACCGGCCGATGCAAATTCCGGCGGAATGGCGCATCCATACCCAAATCCACCGCGACCGCCCCGAAATCCTGAGCGTCGCCCATCTCCACGCCGCTCATTCGACTCTCATGGGCATCGCCCGCCGTCCGATCGTGCCGGTCTTCGCGCAGGGCGCGATGTTCCATGCCGGCGTGCCGGTGTGGGACAATCCCCGGCTCGTCGTGACCGACGCGATGGCGGCCTCGCTGTCGCAGGCACTGGGCGACAAGCTGGCCTGTCAGATGCGCGGGCACGGCTCGGTGGTGGTGGGCGAGACGGCTGAATCCTGCCTCCTCGCCTGCACCTTCATCGAGGAGAACGCGCGCCTCCAGATCGAGGCCGAGGCGCTGGGCGGGGCGGTTCCGTTCACGCCCGAAGAGCTGCGGGATTGCTCGAAGGGCAGCGTCGGCGGCGGGCTTGGCCAGCGGCTGTGGGATTATTGGGAGCGCCGGGTCGTGAAGGCGGGGCTGCCGCTGTGACGCTCGAATTCGGCGTATTCGATTAGCTCGACCTATCGCCTCGCCGGGCATCGCGCGACCACGCCGCCGGCGCCGGGTGCGGACAAGCTCTAATTCTAGTAATGGATTTCGTATTCCAATTGCCAGCGCGGCGTGATCTTGGGGACGGCGGCGGTAAGACCGAACAGGACACCGCCATTCCACTCTAACGACCCCGGCCCGATATTGAAGACATTGCCGAAGAGCTGCGGGCCGGCGCGATTGTCCTGATCGCTCCAATTCGCGAAACGGCCGATCTGGCCGGGCACGCCGTAATATTGGAAACCCGGCTCGAGCGTGAAATGCTGGCCGAAGCTCATTTGCCAGGCATCGACCCGGGTTTCCCAGGCCCAGAGAAATTGCGGCCGGCCCGACGCGTAGGTGCCGAGGTCCTTTTCGACGAACAGATTGACCGAATTGCTGAGGCCCCAGAAATCCTTGCGCAGCACCGGTCCGAAGGTGGTTTCGTTCGGATCGCGCTTCAGCATTGCCTCGCCATATTCGGCGAAGAAGCCGGCATCGAGCCAATATTCCCCGCGCTCGGTGAATTGAATCAGATTCTCTGTCGTGAGCTGACTGAATTAAGTCGGCCGATCGGTCCCGGGGTCGCGCTCGAATTCGAATTCGAGCTCGGTCTGCCACCATGGGGTGACGCCATATTCGATTTCGGCGGTGTGGCTCCGCTCGCCATTCTTGGCGGGGTTCGGATCGAAACCGAGATCGCCGACATTCTCGACCGCCAACTCGCCTTGATTGGCGTCAGGCGTCCAGACCTTGAAGTCGGCGCGGGCCGCGCCGGCGCTGAGCAGCGATAAAGCCGCGGCGATGCCGACAGTCCCGGTCGCAACTCGCAGCTTCACAGCAGAACCCCCATTTTTCGCAAATCAGACGCATTCGCATGAATCGCTGCGAGGAATGCGTTTGGACATTCACAAGGAAACTCGCCTTATTCGGCGGGTCGCGGGACTGGTGCGGCGACATCGCGCGATGCTGACGGGGCACGCCGGAAGGCGCGCATCAGCGAGCCGATCACGACCAAGGTCGCAAAATAAAAGACGAGCTGGATGCCGGCGGGCCGCGCGGTATAGCCGGTGAGGACATGGACCAATCGGCCCATGAGGCTATCTTCGGTGAGGATGAAAGAGGTGTCCCAAAGATTATTGCCGAGTGAGGGCAGCACATCCGCGGCCGACAGAAAAGCTGCGCCCTGAGACGCCATGCCGGCGGCCAGGAGCAGTATCAGCCAGGAGGTGACGCCGAACAAATAACGGAAGGGAATGGTGAGCAGTCCGAAGTAAATCGCGGCGCCGGCGCCGGCGCCCGCGGCGACGCCCAGGGCGCCGCCGATCATCATGTTCGTGCCGCTGCTACCGCCGGCGATCGCGATGCCGTAGAGAAAGAGTACGATTTCTGACCCTTCGCGCAACACGGCGATGCCGCAAACGAGGGCCAAGGCATAGAGCGGCCGCGTTCCGGCCAGTACCTCGCCGCCGATCTTGGTCGCGTCGGCGGCCATTGCGCGGCCGTGGCGGCTCATCCAGATATTGTGCCAGCCGAGCATGCACACGGCCGCGAACAGGATCGAGGCGTTGAACAATTCCTGGCCGACCCCCTCGACCGCCGAAGCGATTTCGCCGGCGAAACCCGCGACCAGGATGGCGCCGAGCACGCCGGCAGCGCAGCCGCCCGCGATCCACAAACTCCGGCGCGGCACCCCGCGGCTCGCGGCCAACACGATTCCTACCACCAGCCCGGCTTCGAGCACTTCCCGAAAGACGATGATGAAAGTCGCGAGCATGAAGTGTCTCTATTTCGCGACCAGATGGCCGCGATCCTCGGGGTGGAAATCGTCGAAGAACTCATAGCTGCCGGCATCGAGCGGACCGACAAAGACGGTGATCTCGCCGCCAGGCGAGACGGTTTTCTCGCGATGGAAGTCGGTGCTTTCGAATTCCGACATAGTAGTGTCCTGATTGCGCACGATCAGCTTGACCTTTTGGCCCGCGGGAATCGGAACCTCGCTCGGGACGAATTTGCCATCCTTGATCGCAATCACGATATCGCCGTCATCGGCATGGGCCGGAAGGACTATCCCCAGCGCCAGCAGGGCCGCGCAAACCCCGAGAAGTCTCGTTCCAGGCGCCGCCATTCTGGACCCTCCTCCGCAAATAACATTCATTCGCGGACTGCGCGATTAATAATCGTTCGCAGGATAAAGTCAAGCAATTTCCCCTCCCGCAACCGCATCGAGAGGATGGTGGAACCGGGCGCCGCCGCTTCGCCAGCATTCGTCGCAAGGAGGCACCCGTCGGGTGCCTCCGGCAAATTCGCGGCCGCCCACCAGGCCGGGTCACCCGATACCGCGCAGCCTCGGCATGACCTCGGTGGCGAACAGGCGATGCGAGCGTTGCGCGTGCTCGAAGCCGATGCCGCCGAAATAAAAAGTGCAGTCGATCTGCGTGAACCCCATCATGTCGTGGGCGCGCCGCAGTATCTGAACCGCCTCGTCCGGCGTGCCGGCGACGACCCGGCACTCGCCGACCATCTTGTCGATATCGACCACTTCCTCGCTGACCTTCTGCCGAACCTCGCTATCAAGGCGCTCGCGATCGGCGCGCACGCGGTCGAGGGTGTGGGTGGTCGCGCCGACATAGCGGCGCAGCGCCTGCTCGGCGATCCGCCGGGCTTCCGATCCGTTCTCGGAGAGCCACCACCTGGTAATGCGCCGCGATCTTACAACCGTTTGGCGGGTGGCCGGCGGCGGCCCAAGCTTCGCGGTAGAGCCGGTTGCGCTCGATCAGCGGCGCGACGCCGCGATAGGCGACGACCATGATGCCGTAGCCTTGTCTGCCCGCCCATTCGAAGCTGGCCGGCGTGCCGCTACAGGATAGCCAGACCGGCGGATGCGGGCGCTGCTGGGGCCGCGGCCAGACCTCGAGATTCTCGTAGGTGTAGTGCGGGCCGCGATAGCTGAAGTTTCCGCCCGACCATGCCTTCAAGATGAGCGCGAGACCGTCCTTCAGCCGGTCCTGCGCTCCCTCGAGCGGGACGCCGAAGCGGTCGTAATCATAGGCGACGAAGCCGCGACCGACGCCGAGATCGACGCGGCCGTTGGACATCAAGTCCACCATCGCCAACTGCTCCGCGATCTCGATCGGATTGTGCAAGGGCAGCACGATGATCGACGAGCCCAAGCGAACCCGCTTCGTGCGTTGCGCCAGCGCCGACAGCATGATCGTGGGCGAGGGAACGACCCCGCCATAAGCATCGAAATGATGCTCGTTGGCCCATAGCGAATCGAAACCCAGCGCCTCGCTCTCGACGAGAAACTCCACGAAGCGGCGCATGAAATCGCCGACCGTGCCATCGACATCGGCGAAATATGTGGGCAGGCAAAAATGTCCGAACTTCATGATAATTTCCTATTTCTGGGCGCTCACCCGCGCCGCCTCGGCGCGGTAGGCCGCGAAGATGGCTGCGCCATTCGGGATGTTCTTCTGCCACGCCGCGGCCAACGGCTGCACGATCTGGCTTTGATATTGTTGGACATCGGCGGGGTCGAGCGTGGTGATGGTGTGGCCGGGCTGCCCCCGCACCTCGGTCTGCGAGGCGGCATAGATACGGTCGAGGGCGGCGCCGAAATCCTCCATCGAGGCGGCGTAGCCCGAGTTGCGGTCGATTGCCGCCTTGGCCTTGCCCGTGAGCTTCGCGTAGGCGTCCTTGTTCATCAGCAGGAAGCCGCCGCCCGAGCCCAAGCCAGCGACAAGGTGGTTGTTCGTGACCTCCTGCAGCTTGAAGCCGTCGAGCCCCAGCCAGCCGATGATCACACCGTCGGCGGCATGGCGCTGCAGGATCTCATAAACATCGACCGGGGTGGTGCTGATCGGGGCCGCGCCCAAGAGCTGCGCCATCTCGGCGTCGGCCTTCGTCAGCGTGGCGAGCCGCAGCCCCTTGACCTGCGCGAGCCGCGCGATGGGCTTGTTGGCATTGAGGAAGGATTGCGGATAGACGAACAGCCCCAGCGGATGGACATCGGCATATTCGGCCGCGATCAATCCGTCCTGGTAGATTTTCCAGAATGCCGCGGCGCCGTCCCGGCCGCCGATGTTCGAGGGCAACTCGACGACGCTCGAGCCGGGAAATTTGCCGCCGATCGAGCCTTGAACCCCGGTGCCGATGTCGGCGGCATCGCTGACCACGCGGTCATAGACGTTGGACATGTTGGCAAGCGCCGCACCGGGAAAAGTTTGGAGCTTAAGCGTCCCTTCGGAGTCCTTTTCGACCTTGGCGATCCACGGATCCCACATCAGCGTCCAAGTCGGCGTGCCGGGCGGGATGCCTGGAACGGCGAAGCGCAGCGTGACCGTGTCTTGCGCGCGGACGGCGGAAGCCGCGCCGAGCAGCGCCATAGCCACGCAAGCGAGCGCCCACGGCTTCAACATACGTCATCCCCTCCCTTCCAGCCTTCGGCACAAGCCTGCCCGGTTCGCGCCGGACGGGCAAGCCAAATCACCGGCCCTGCCGGTGACACCTCAATTGCCCGCCTGCGCGCGCACCTGGCCCTGTTCCGGCCGTGTCCGCCAGTTAATTTGACAATGCCCGCGGGAAGGCATGACATATCCGGCGTCGAATAACGGGAACGGCGCGGAAAGCGTCCCGTGCCGAAGGGGGGAGCCTTGAGGACCAATCAGCAGTCGGCCGATCTCGCCCAGACTTTCGTCGCCGCGGCGGCCCAACGCGCGCCGCAACAGGTAACGTGGCGCCAGTGGTACATGGCTTGCGCCCTGACGCTCCTTTACATCTACGCCCAGATCGACGGCAGCTCGATGAGCCTGATGGTGGACCCGATCAAGCGGGACCTCGGCGTCAGCGACACGCAGATAAGTTTGTTGCTGGGCCTTTCCTTCGCCGCCTTCTACTCGGTCCTGGGCTTGCCCGCCGGCTACCTCGTTGACCGCGCATCGCGCCGCTCGATCATCGGCATCGGCGTGGTTCTGTGGTCGTGCATGACGATGAGCTGCGGCCTAGCGCAAACCTATTGGCAGCTCTTCCTTGGGCGCTGCGGCATCGGCGTCGGCGAGGCGGCGATCACGCCGGCCTCGTATTCGTTGATCCGCGACGGCTTCCCGCCGGAGTTGCGCGGCCGCGCCTTCGGCATCTTCACCGCCGGAACCTATATCGGCGCGGCGGTCGCCGTCATGCTCACCGGCGCCCTGCTCGGGCTGTTCGGCTCCGGTAAATTCGCGGCGGTGCCTTTCATCGGCGGCCTCCACCCGTGGCAAGCGGTCCTGTTTTCGATCGGCGCGATCGGCGTGCCGCTCGCGCTGCTCGTGCTGACCTTCCGCGAGCCGGCGCGGACCAGCCTCGGAGCGGGCGACGCCGGCGTCCGCTTCGCCGAGGCGATGACGCACATCAAGGGCCAGTGGCGCGCCTATGGCGCGCTCGCCACTTTCGTCACGTGCTTCTACGCCGTCGCCATTTCCTACGGCTCATGGATGCCGGCCATCATCGGCCGCACCTGGCATTTGCCGCCGCAGCAGATCGGCCTTTTCTTCGGCGGTGCCTTGCTCATCTTCGCTCCCATCGGCGCCTGGTGCGGCGGTCATGCCATCGACCTGCTCGTCAAGCGCGGGCGGCGCGACGCCGCTCAGGTCGTCGGAGTTTGGATTACCGTCATCTTCATTCCCTTCGGCATCGCCGCGCCGATCGTTCCCGAAGTCGGACAAATGTTCTTCGCGCTGGGGGCGCAGCTCCTGGTCGCCGGCGCCTATAACCCCGTCGCCGCGAGCATCCTCGCCCAAATCACGCCGCAGCGGCTGATGGGCAAGGTCACGGCGATCTATCTGCTGGTTTTCACTCTCATCGGCCGCGGCTTCGGGCCGTTGCTCGTCGCGGCGATCTCCGACAATTTCTTTTCGGGGCCGCAAGCCCTGGGCTTCGCGCTTGGCACGGCGTCGGCCGTGCTGATGCTCCTGGCGCTTATTTCGATCCTGCTGCTCTATCGCCGCGCGCGACGCGAAACGGCATAGCCGTCGGTCGCAACGACGGCCGCGCCGTGTCATGCTGGCGCGGCGAGGTCCTTGACCAGTTGCGCGCGGAACCGCTCGAGCCGAGGCACCAGCGGCTCTGGCCTGCGCACGAGCTGGATCGCCACGCGTTGCGGCGGGTCGAGCGGCACGGCGCTGAGCGTGCCTTGCGCGATCTCGTCAACGGCGACGATGCGCGGCGCCAGCGCCACGCCGGCGCCCGATACCACCATGTATTTGAGCGATTCGAGATCGTCGCAATCGGCGGCGATGTCGGGGCCGACGCCGCGCTCGTCGAACAGCGCCAGCACGGCCCTGCCATAGCCGATCCGCGGCTCGTTCACGATCAGCGGAAAACGACTAAGCTCCGCGGGCGCCACCGCGCCCTGCCGCCGAGCGAGGGGATGGCTGGGCGGGGCGAGCAGCACGATGTCGGAATCGGCGACGAGATCGCGAACCAGCCTGTCGGACGAGGTCTTGATCTCGCCTTCGAGCACGAGTCCGAGGTCGAGCCGCTGCTGATAGACGAGGCGCTGAATGCGCCGCGTCGTCGCGGTCACGAGATCGAGGCGGAGCTTGGGCGCGCCGCGGCCGAGGAGGCGGACGATGCGCGGCACGATCGCTTGCGCCAGGCCTGAATTGACGCCGATCCGGATCGTCGTTCCCGGCTTGCCGCGTAATTCGCGCGCCAGGTCCTTGAGGCCCGACAGGCCCGCGACGACGCCCTCGGCCGATTCGAGAAAGGCCTGTCCGCTGGCGCTTGCTTCGACCCCGCGGCTGTTGCGGTAAAAGAGGCTGAAGCCTAGCTCTTCTTCCAGCAGCTTGATCTGCTCGCTGAGCGAAGGCTGCGAGACGCCCATCGTAACGGAGGCGCGGCTGAAGCTGCGCTCGCGCCAGACCGCATGGGCATAACGCAACTGACGATCGTTCATGGTCGGCTTCTAGCTCCGGGCGGGCGAATGGGCCATAGGATTTGCCTATGTCAGCATCCCGAAATATGCCTAGATTCCCAGCGCGAAGGCAACATAATCGGAAGCGCCACGTTGGCGCCGAAAGGGAAGCGACACCATGTCGGAGTATGAGCTCAACCGCGCTATCCATCACGTCTATACCGACCGCGAGCGCACGATCGCCTTTCGCAAGGGCGATCACGCGGCGCTCGCCGAGTTCGACTTGACGCCGGAGGAGCGAGAGGCCCTGTCGAGCCAGAATTTCCCCAAGCTCTGGTCGCTCAATGTTCATCCCGTCCTGCTGTTTCATCTCTCGGCGGTGCTCAATCCGCGCGAGTGGTATCTCGAGAACGTGGTGCCCCGCATCCAGGACGTGCCGAATAAATATTACGACTTTTACCATCCGGGCGACCGCCAAGACGCCGCCGGGCGGGCCTGAGATCGATGGCGGCGCCGTCGGTTCGGGTCCGTTCCATCGCCCAGCGCCGTCCGCGCATCGGGCCCCGCCTGTCGCAGGTTCACCTCAATGTCTGGCGGGCCCTCGTCTTCATCCTGCTGCTCGCGTTCTGGTGGCTTCTGGCCGTGCTGGCGGGGCAAAATTTTCTCCCCACCCCCTGGCAGACGATCCAAGCCGGGGTAGAGGTCATCGGCGACGGCACCGTACCGGCCGCGACCCTCGAGACCATCACCGTATTTCTCCTGGGCTTCGCCCTCGCCGCGGCGGTTGCCATTCCCTTCGGCCTCTTCATGGGCGGATTCCGCGTCCTTGGCGCGACCTTGGAGGCCTATGTGAACGCGCTCGCGGCCATGCCGCGGGTCGCCTTCATCCCGATCATCATCGTGTTTCTGGGGCTCGGCTACGAGGCCAAGATTTTCATCGTGTTCATCGGCGCGGTGATGCCGATTCTCATCAACACCTATGCCGGCGTGCTCAACTGCGACGGCGAGCTCGTCGAGATGGCCCGCTCGGCGGGTGCCAGCGATATGCAGATCTTTCGCAAGATCATGCTGCCCGGCGCGCTGCCCTACATCACCGCCGGATTGCGGGTCGGCGCCTCGCTCGCGCTCATCAACACGGTGGTGGCCGAGCTCTATACCGCGGTCAAGGGTCTCGGCGGGTTGTTGTCGATTTACGGCAACAGCTTCCGCATGGCGCCTTATTTCGTCGTGGTGTGCGTACTGGCGGCGATCGGCGTCGCCGTGATGCAATCCTTGAAGCTTCTCGAGCGTCGCATGGATCGCTGGCGCTATCGCGGCGAACGGCTTTGAATTCCACTGGGAGAGACCTCGCATGGCTCAAATCGTCTCGGTAATCGCCTCGACCCACAATCCGCGCATCTTCTGGAACCGCGATCAGGCGGACCCGAAGGACATGGCGACGCTTTACGCGACCTTCGCCGAGATGCGACGGATGCTGGCCGAGACCGAGCCTTCGCTCATCGTCGTCGTCGCCAACGACCATCTCGACAATTTCTTCTTCGACAATCTGCCGACTTTCGCGGTCGGCACCGGCCCGGTGGCCGAGGGGCCGTTCTGGTACGAGACCGACGTGATGAACCTGCCGCGCTATCGCGCCGCGGTGCATCAAGGCCTCGCCCAGCATCTGCTGCGCAACGGCATCGAAGAGGGCATCCAGTTCTCGCAGGTCCACGATTTCAGGATCGACCATGCCTTCACCGTGCCGCTCTCTTTCGTGCGGCCGGAAGAGGATTTGCCGATGGTGCCGGTCATGACCAACGCCTTCGGCTATCCCATACCGCCCAATCGCAAATGGTACGAGCTCGGCCAGTTCCTGCGCCGCGCGATCGAGGCTTGGCCGGGCGAAGAGCGGGTCGCCGTAATCGGGTCGTTCAATCTCACCGTCGAGGTCGGCGGCCCCAAGATGGGCCATTACAATTTCGACCTGCAACGCTGGATCCTCGAGCAGATGCGTCTCGGCAACCGCGATGAGATACTGAAGACGCTCACCGTGCCGCGGCTCATCGCCGAGGGCAATTCGACCGCGGAATTCTTGAACTACGTCACCATGTTGGGCGTGGTGGAAAGCCGACCGCCGAGTTTCATCGACCACAAGCCGGTCAAGGGCGTCGGCACCTGTCCGGTCGCGTTCTGGAAGATGTGAGACGCCGCGGTCATGATGCGCACTCGTATCACGATTTTCTCTGGGGCTTGCGCCCTGGCGGCCGCGCTCGTTGCCGCGCCTCCGGCGCGCGCCGACACCTTCAAGCTCATCGTGACCGAGACCGAGACGCCGCTGGTGCCCAACTCGGTCTCGGACCTCGCGATCCGGCTCGGCTACTACAAGCGAGCCGGCGTCGATGTCGAGCTCATACGCGTGCAGCAGACGCCGTCCGCCGTCGCCGCGTTGCGCTCGGGCGAGGGCGACATGGCGAATATCGCCACCGACACCGCGCTGCAGCTCGTGGCGCGCGACCAGATGAAATTGAAGGGCGTCATCTCGCCCGACAAGGCACTGCCCTTCCTCATTGCTGCGAAGAAGACCATCGCGGTCCCCAAGGACCTCGACGGCAAGATATTCGGCGTCGCGCGCGTCGGCAGCGCGGACTATATCCTCGCCCGCGCCGCCCTGGAAAATCTCGGCGTCGCCGTCGATACGATGCAGTATCTGTCGATCGGGCAGCCGCCGGTGCGTGCCCAGTCGCTGCTGGCGGGCCAGATCGATGCGACCGCGGTTTCGATCGGCGTGTGGCTGACGATCCCCGACAAGAGCTCGCTCGCCGTCCTGATCGACCAGCCGAGTTTCTATCGCTTGGCGCCTTTCGTCAGCAAGCTCAACGTCGTCACCGAAGAAGTCGCCAAGTCGAAGGCGACGCAGATCGCCGCGGTGGCGCGCGGCATCATCATGGCCTCGCGCGATTTCGCCAAGAATCCCGAGATCTGGGTCAACGCGATGGCGCAGGCGCGGCCGGACGTGAAGCGCGCGGATCTCGAAGCCTTGGGCGAGGCCTACCGCAAGAGCTGGAGCGTCAATGGCGGGCTCAATCTCGGCGATATCAAGTTCACGACCGACACCGATTACGCCGGCCCCGATTTCAAGGATTTGCGCCGGGTCGAGCCGGCCGAGTGGATCGACACCGGTTTCGTCAACGGCGTCCTCAAGGATGTCGGGACCGATCCGAGCATGGACCCGACCGGGCGATGACCGGCGAGGCCGGCATCCTCGCCCGCAACGTCTCCAAGACCTTCCGCCGCGCCAAGGAGGCGGTTGGCGTCCAGGCCTTGCATGGCGTCTCGCTCGACATCAAGCCCAATACCTTCGTGACCCTGGTCGGTCCTTCCGGGTGCGGCAAGACCACGCTGTTGCGCATGCTCAACGGCCTCATCGAGCCGGATGCCGGCGAGATTCTGGTTGGTGGCGAGAAGCCGCGTCCCGGTCCGCATATGGGCTTCGTGTTCCAGTCCTTCCGCCTGATGCCGTGGCGCACGATCCGCGAGAATATTTGCTTCACGATCGAGCTCGGCGCGATGGGCGCAGCGGAGCGCGCGGAGCGCGCCGAGCGCTATCTCGACATGGTCGGCTTGAGGCGCTTTGCCGATGCCTATCCGGCCGAGCTGTCGGGCGGGATGAAGCAGCGCGCGGCGCTTGCCCGCGCGCTCATCGCCGAGCCGAGCTATCTGCTGATGGACGAGCCCTTCGCCAGCCTCGACGCGCAAACCAGGGAATTCATGCAGATCGAGCTGATGCGGATCTGGCAGCGGCACAAAAGCGTCGTCGTGTTCGTCACGCACAGCGTCGACGAGGCGGTGCTGCTCTCCGACCGGATCATTCTGCTGCGTCCGCGCCCCGGCGAGGTGGCCGAGGTGCTCGACGTCGATCTGCCGCATCCGCGCTGGGAGTACGACGTGCGCGAACGGCGCGAATTCGTGGCGCTTCGCCACCATCTGTGGGAACGCATCAAGGCGATGGTCGCCGCGGATCCGCAGTCCGAGTTCTATATGAGGGGCGCGAAGCCCGAGGCGATGCGAGGCGCCGAGGAGTGAAAGCCGAGACCGCGCGCGGCCGCAACGGCATCGTCGCGACCGGCCACGGACTGGCCAGCGAGGCGGCGCTCGGCGTCTTGCGCGACGGCGGCAACGCGGCGGACGCCGCGGTCGCCGCCGCGCTGGTTCTCGCGGTGGTCTGTCCCTATGCGGTGACCCTCGGCGGCGATGTCTATGCCCTCGTCTACGATCCGAGGAGCGGCGCGGTTTCGGGCCTCAACGGCACCGGGCGCTCGCCTGCCGCGGCGACGTCATCCCGCTTTGCCGCCGCCGTTCCCGGAACAGGCGCGCTCTCGGCCACGATCCCCGGCTTGTTGCGCGGCCTGGCCGATCTTGCCGCGCGCTTCGGCACGCGCGAGCTCGCCGCGCTGATGGCGCCTGCGATCGGTTGTGCCGAGGCCGGCTTTCCCGTCTACCGGATTCTCGCCGCCAATACCGCCCAGCGCGCCGAGCTGCTCGCGAAGAATTCGGCGGCAAAGGCGCTGTTTCTGCCGGGCGGCAAGCCGCTGGCCGAAGGTGCGCGCTTCGTTCAGCCCGAGCTCGCGGCCGTCCTGCGCGACGTTGCCCGGCGCGGCGTCGAGGAATTCTATCGCGGCGAGACCGCCCGGCGCATGGCGGCGGCTAGCGCCGCCATTGGCGGTCTGTTCGTCGCCGAGGATTTCGCCGGTCACCAGTCTCTGTGGCAGGCGCCGATCGCCGCGCCGTTCTATGGCCACGAGGTCATGACCATGCCGCCCAATTCCTACGGCGCGACGCTGCTCTATCAGCTCCTCGACCTCGAAGCCGGGAACATCGCGGCGTTCGATCCGAACGGGCTCGACTTCGTCCTCAAGGGCTACGCGGCGCGGCGCGGCGCTTACAGGGAGGCGGCCGGCTTGATCGCCGATCCACGTTTCGCCGAGGAAAAGCTGAGGCACGCGCTCGCCGCGGCGATCGCCGAGGACGGCGGCGCGACCGCCGCGCCGATGGTGCCAGAGTCGCGCGACCGTTGCACCAGCTGCGCCGTCGCGATCGACCGGGACGGCATGGCGGTGTCGCTCATTGCCAGCGTGTCGGCGCCCTATGGTGCCGGGGTGGTCGCTCGAGGGCACCGGGATCCTGCTCAACAACCGCATGGCGGGCTTCAACGCCGATCCCGCCAGCGCCAATGGCGTCGCGCCGATGAAGCGCCCGGCCAATACGCTGGCACCGTGCCTGGTGATGAAGGACGGCCGTCTTTTCATGACGATCGGCACGCCGGGCACGGTCGGACAGACCTGCACCCTGGCGCAGGTCCTGGCGCGGGTTCTCGCCTGCGGCGAGGACGCGGCCGAGGCTGCCGCGGCGCCGCGCTGGTCGGTCGATTTCCAAGGCAAGCTGGTGGTCGAGGACGGCATGGACGAAGCGCTCCGTGGCGCCGTGCAAGCGCGGAACGCCGACGCGAAAACGATGCCCACCGGCTGGATCAGTTTCGGCTCGATTAAGCTGGCGATGGCCGAGCCGGATGGCTATCGCGGCGTCGCCGATCACCGCCGCAGCGCTACGACCATGGGCTGGTAGTGAGAACAATCGCCTATAAGCCGCGCTTATGCGCGCATCCGGAATTCCTTTTTGCGTCGGTGGCCGCGGCTTTCTAGCATCGGCGATGACCGGCGGGAGCCGCGAGAAACAGGAGAGTTTGATGCGAAATGGGTATCGGGTCATCGACGCGGACAGCCACGTCACGCCTTCGCTCGAAGTGCTACCACCGCTATGCCGGCAAGGCGGTGAAAGAGCGCTGGGACGAATTGACGCCCTATGTTCGGGAGATGAACTCGCCCGAGGGCCGCGGCCACCCGAAAAGCCCGTGGCACACCATCAAGGTGAACCCGATTCCCTATAACCGCATCGCCGGCCAGAAGCCCGGCGCTGAAAAGGCCGAGAAGGGCGGCGCGGGCGCGGTCGAAGGCCGCGTCGTCAATATCTCGCAATCCGTCTGCCACGAGGGCATCCAGCACGACAATCCGACCGGCCGGCTCGAAGACATGGACCTCGAAGGCGTCAACGTCAATCTGCTGATCCCCGGCACCTGGGCGCCGGCATCGAGCGCGCTCGACCCGGCGATCACCACCGGGCTTTACGACGCCTATCACACCTACATGCGCGATTTTTGCAGCGCCGACACCAACCGCCTCAAGGGGCTGTTCCTGGCGCCCGGCAAGAACATCCCCTGGGCGGTGAGCGAGCTCAAGAAATGGGGCAAGGAAAGCTGGCTCTCCTGCGTATGGCCGTCGCTGCCCGAGGGCATGTCGATCGACGATCCCGATCTCGACCCGCTGTGGGAAGTGATGAACGATCTCCATTTGCCGATCATGCATCACAGCTTTTTTTACGAGCCGCCCTATTTCCCGGGCTATCGCGACATTTGGGGCAATTCCGCGATCGCGCGCGCGGCCGCGCATCCCTGGGGCGCGCAGCGCTCGCTCGCCTATGTCATCGCGGGCGGCATTCTCGACCGCTATCCCAACATCAAGGTCGGCTATTCCGAGACCGGCCATGGCTGGCTGCCGAGTTGGCTGTTGCGGCTGGACAGCCAGGTGCATTACGTCAAGGGCGTCGTTCCGAAGCTCAAATACCTGCCGACCGAATATGCCAAGCAGGGCCGTATCTGCATCTGCATCGAGTCTCACGAAGGCCCGCTGATGACCAAGGCGGTGTTCGACATTCTTGGCGACAAGGTGTTGATGTACGCCTCGGACTTCCCGCATCCGGAAAGCGATTGGCCGCACTCCGTCGAACAACGTGCTGAAATGGGGTAACATCCTCGGCCCGTCCCTGATGAAGAACCTGCTTTCGGCCAATGCCGACGCCTATCTTCGGATGAGCTAAGCCGCGCGAGGGCAAGCGCCATGGATTTCGAGACCGCGATGAAGTTCCTCACCACGGCGAAAGCGATCGGCGCCGCCAAGGGTGTCGAGGTTTCGGTCGCCATTCACGACGCCGCGGGCCATCCGGTGCTGGTGGCGCGCGGCAAGAAGGATTCCTGGCACGGGCCCTACATGGCGATGGGCAAGGCGCGCCTCGCCGCCGCGTTCAAGAAATCGACCGCGAAGCTCTTGGAGCAATGGGCCGACCGGCCGCTTTATCCGATGAGCCTCACCGAGATCATTCCCGGCGGCGTCACCCTCAATCCGGGCGGCGTGCCGATCTTCGAGAACGGCGTGTGCATCGGCGCCATCGGCGTGGGCGGAAGCTCGCCCGCGGGCGATCACGAGGTCGCGCGCCAGACGGTCGAGGCCCTGGGCGCGGCCAAGCCCGGCACCGGCAAAGACAAGGACCAGACATGACGAAGAAGCAGGCCATCCGCACCGATCGCGCGCCGACGCCGACGGGTCCCTTCAACCAGGCGATCCGCATCGGCAATCTCGTCTTCACCTCGGGGCAGGCCGGGCGCAACCGCGAGACCGGCAAGATGGGCGATATCCACGACCAGGCGCGGCGCTGCATCGGGCATATCGCGGGCGTGCTCGAAGCCGCGGGCAGCTCGCTCGCTGATATCGTCAAGGTCACGGTTTTCTTGCGCAACGCCGACGATTGGAAGGGCTTCAACGACGAATACGTCAAGCTCATGCCCGAGCCGCTTCCGGCGCGCACTTCCGCCATCGTCCAGCTCAAAGGGCCGGACATGCTGTGCGAGATGGAAGTGATCGCCGTCATTCCGGAATGAACGCGATCCCCTTCATCATCCGCCGCGGCGGCAAGGAGACCCGCGCGTCGATCGCGATCCGACAGGCCGTGATCGCCGGCTGGACCGGGCGGGACCCGGCGGCGCTCGAGCGGCACATCAAGGAAGCTCGAGGCGCTGGGTGTCGCGCGCCCGGCCACGACGCCGATCTTTTATCGCGTGGCGGCGGCCAGGGTCACGACGGCCGCGCTCATCGAAGTGTCCGGGCCGGAGTCCAGCGGCGAGGTCGAATTCGTGCTGGTCGAGCATGACGGCTCGCTCTATATCGGCGTCGGCTCGGACCACACCGATCGCAAGGTCGAGTCCTATAGCGTCACCGTCTCGAAGCAGATGTGCGACAAGCCGATCGCGGGCGAATTATGGGCGTTCGACGAGGTCGCGCCGCATTGGGATCGGCTGACCTTGCGGTCCTGGGCTTGCGACGCCTCGGCCCGGGTGCTTTATCAGGAAGGCTCGGTCGCCGCGATGCGCGCGCCGCAGGATCTGATCGAGCGGCAAGCGAAAGCGCGCGCGCTGCCCGAGGGCACGGTCATATTTTGCGGCACGCTCGGGGCCTTGGGCGGGATCAGGCCCGCGCCAAGATTCGAATTCGAATTGGAGGACCCGGTTCTGGGCCGGTCGATCCGTCACGGGTACGACGTCGCGGCCCTACCGATTCTCGGCTGAAAGGAAGCGCCCATGCCGGTCAACAAGGCTCATGACGAGTTCTACACGCTCGACCTACAGAGCGGATGGCAGACCCTCGAGGGCTATCCGCCCGGCATCCAGGAAAAGATCATCTCCGGCGGGCTCGACGAGCGGAACCGGCGCGGCAGCCGCACCCGGCTCCTCAAATTCGAGCCCGGCGTCTACACCACCGCGCCCTTCGTGCATAATTATTGGGAAGAGGTGTTCCTGGTCACCGGCGATCTCACCGTCGGCAACGACGCGCAAGGGAAGGGCGGAAAATCCTTTCCGGCCTGGACCTATGCCTGCCGCCCGCCGGGCGCGGCGCACGGCCCGTTTCGCTCCGAGAAGGGCTGCATCCTTCTCGAAATCCATTATTACGATCCGCCCTGAGGCGGGCGCCTTTTACTTCTTGGCCGGCGCGCCCACCGCAATCGCGAGATTGCCGTATTCGTTGAACCGTGAGCCGGTCGCCGGGCAGGACAACGGTGGTCGAGGCGTGGCCTCCTCGACGAGCGCCGGCCCTGCGATCTCGTTGCCGGTGAGCAATCCGGTCCGCGCATAGGTCGGCGTCGCGACAAAGCCCTTCGACTCCGCGAAATAGACTTGGCGCGCGCCGGTGAAGGCGGCTTTCGCCGGCCCTTTCGTGCCCGCCGCGATTTTCTCGTGCGGCGGCTTGCGCATCACGCCGGTGACGGTCGAGCGCAGGCTGACGATCTCGGCGCGCTCCTCGGGCGCGTTGGTGCCGTAGCGCAACAGGTGCATGTCGTCGAACGCGCGCTTGATGCCATCGCGGTCGCGCGCGGCAAAGAGCGCCATCGGCAGCTCGACCGTCACGGCATGCTCTTGGCCGACATAGCGCATGTCGGCGGCGCGCGCGATCGTCACCTCGAGCGGGGTGACCGAGGCGTTGGCGACGTCCTGCCGGCCGCGCGCCTCGATCTCGCCATAGATGCGCTCGATATCGTCGAAGGAAGCGCTCTCGAGCCGCGTGAACCAGCTCCGCACATAATCGTAGCGCAGGTCCGAGAACAGCATGCCGAAGGCCGAGAACACGCCCGGCGCGCGCGGAATGACGACGCGGCGAATGCCGAGCTCGCGCGCGATCGCGGTGGCGTGGAGCGGCCCCGCGCCGCCATAGGCGACGAGCGCGAAATCGCCGACATCGAGGCCGCGCTCGGTGGTAACGGCTTTGACCGCATAGGACATGGCGGTGGTCGCGATGCGCAGGATGCCGTTGGCGGCGTCGGTCATCGCCAGGTCGAGCGGATCGGCCACGTGCTTCGTTAACGCGCGCTCGGCCGCCGCGACATCGAGCGTCATTTCCCCGCCGAGAAACCGATCCGCGCCTAGGCGTCCGAGCGCCAGGTTCGCGTCGGTCACGGTGGGCGCGGTGCCGCCCAGTCCATAGCAGGCCGGGCCGGGCGCGGCACCCGCGCTTTGCGGACCGACGCGCAGCATCCCGTCCTCGACGCGCGCGAGCGAGCCGCCGCCGGTGCCGACCTCGAAAATATCCATCATCGCGATCTGCACCGGCAGCGCGGTGTTGTAGCCGCCAAGAAGCGCCGCGCCGGTCGTCAGCGCCTCGCCCTCGTGGATGACGCCCGCCTTCGCGGTGGTGCCGCCCATGTCGAAGGCGATCGCATTGGCGAGGCCGATCGCATGGCACAGCGCGCGGGTGCCGATCACTCCCGCCGCTGGCCCCGATTCCATCATGCGTACGCATTGCGCGCGCGCCTGCTCGGCCTCGTAGAGCCCGCCCGTCAACTGCACGACGAGGAACGAGCCGTGGCATCCTTCCTCGCGCAGATGGGTCTCGATGTCGGCCAGATAGGCCTTAACGCGCGGCCCGATATAGGCGTTGGCGGCAACCGTCGAGCAGCGCTCGAACTCGCGATATTCCTGCGATAACTCGTGGCTCGCCGAGACGAAGAGCCGGGGATGGTCGCGCTGCAATATCGCCTTGGCGCGGGCTTCGTGCGCGGGGTTGCGATAGCTGTGCAGGAAGAGGATCGCGACGGCCTCGATGGCGAGCTCTTCGAAGCGCCGCCCGAGGGCTAGGATCTCGTCGTCGTCGAGGGCGACGCGTACGGAGCCGTCGGCGAGAATGCGCTCGTTCGCCTCGAAGCGCAGCGCGCGCTCGATGAGCGGCCGGTGCTTCTGGAAAAAAAGATTGTACGAATCCGGCCGGTTGACGCGTCCGATCTCGTAGATGTCGCGAAAGCCCTTTGTCGTGATGAGCGCCGTCTTGGCGCCGGTGCGCTCGAGCAGCGTGTTGATCGCGATGGTCGAGCCGTGGAGGAAGAGGCCGGCCCTTTCATACTCCGCGCCGGCCTTCGAGACGCCGGCATAGATGCCGTTGAACGAGATGCGCGGGCGTCGTCAGGCTCTTGCCCAGCAAGAGCCGGCCGGTTTCCTCGTCGAACGCCGCGACATCCGTGAAAGTGCCGCCGATATCGGTCCCGAGCCGGAGATTTCCGGCCGGACGCGGTTGATCCGCCATGAAGCTGGTGCCTCCCCAACGAACAATGGGCGGCAACTTAGAGGGCGGCCCGCGCCGGCGCAATTCGGCGCGAGAAGAATTGGCATTTTACCGCGCGCCGCCGCATGATGGCGGCGCTGAAAAGTGCCGGAGGCTTATCTGATGCCCGATACTGCGGCGCCGCGCAACCGGCGCGCCGACCCCATCGTCACCGAGATCGTGCGCTCGGGCGTTCTCGCCGTCACCGGCGAGATGAAGACCAATCTCATGCGCACCGCCTACAATCTCATCATTTACGAAGCGCTCGATTTCACCTGCGGCCTCTTCAGCGCCGACGGGCGCACCGTGTCGATCGGCCTCGGTCTGCCGATGTTCATCCGCGGCATGGGCGAGACGATCAAGGCCGAGCTCAAGCATTTCGGCGACGACATCGAGCCGGGCGACATCCTCGTCACCAACGACGCCTATCTCACCGGCAGCCATCTCAATCATGTCACCCTGTCGGTGCCGATCTTTCACGGCGGCAAGCTGATCGCCTTCTCGTGCTGCATGGCGCATTGGCTCGACATCGGCGGCGTGCTCGCCGGCGTCACCACCGACATCTATTCCGAGGGGCTGCAGATCCCCATGGTGAAATTGCACCGCGCGGGCAAGGTCAATCAGGACGTGGTCGATTTCATCCGCATGAACGTGCGGGTGCCCGAGCGGGCGATGGGCGATCTGCGCGCGCAGATAACGGCGGTGAAGACCGGCGAGAAGCGCTTTCTCGAGCTGGTCGAGCGCTATGGCGCAGACGAGGTGCTCGCGTCGATCGACGAGATCATGGACCGCTCGGAAGACGCCGCGCGGGCGCGCACCGCGACCATCCCCGACGGCGTCTACGAGGCCGAATCCTTCATGGACGATGATGGCTTCGATATCGGCAAGCGCGTGCCGATCAAGGTGAAAGTCACGGTCGCGGGCGACAAGATGACCATCGACCTTACCGAGGTCAGCTTGCAGGTGCGCGGCTTTTATAACTCCGGCTACAGCACGGCCTTCGCGTGCGCGCAGGTCGCCTATAAATGCCTCACCTCGCCGACCGACTATCCGATCAACGATGGCAGCTTCCGCTCGCTCGAGGTGATCGCACCGCCCGGCCGGGTGGTCACGGCGGTGAAGCCCGCGGCGATGCGGCGCTGGATGACCTTCCCGATGACCGTCGTGGACACGGTGTTCAAGGCAGTGGCGCCCGCCATCCCCGACCGCGTGGCGGCGGGGCATCACGCCGACCTGATCATCGCCCAGCTCATCGGCGTCACCCAAAACCAGCTCATCATCGCGGGGCTCAGCCATGCCGGCGGCGGCTGGGGCGCGAAGAAGACCGAGGACGGCGTCAGCGCGACCATCGCGATGAATGACGGCGACACGCATAACAGCCCTATCGAGCTCCTGGAGGTCAAATACCCGCTCTTCGCCGAGCGCTACGAGCTGGTGCCGGATTCGGGCGGCGCCGGGCGCCATCGCGGCGGATTGGGCGTTCACCGCGCGGTGCAGCCGCTGACCGAATTGAGGTTGACGAGCCATATCGAGCGTTCGCAATGCAAGCCCTGGGGGCTCTTCGGCGGGCACGAGGCGATGCCCAACGCCCTGTTCCTGCGGAAAGACGGCAAGGAGCTCGGCGATCTGCCCAGCGCCAAGGCCTTCACTCTGCCGCTGAAGCCCGGCGATTCGGTCACCATCCGTGGCGGCGGTGGCGGCGGTTATGGCGATCCCACCCTGCGCGAAACCGAGAAGGTCCGCGAGGACGTCTATCAGGGCTATGTCTCGCTCGAAGCCGCGCGCGCGCTTTACGGCGTCGTCATCGACGCCGAAAGCCTCGCCGTCGATGAAGCGGCGACGCGAGATTTGCGCGCGGCGATGCGCGCGGCGACGGCATGAAGATCGTGCACCCTTCGTCCCTCGACAGGCTCGGGATGAGGAAGCTCAGGGCAAGGAAAAAGCCGAGGATGGCATTAAGAAAATCTTCCTCGGCCTGAGCCTATCGAAGGCCGCAAATGCCGCCGATCCCGCGTGATCTCTACTCGGCTGCCGCTTTTGCCCTGACCAAACGCTCGATCACCTCGTCGGTTGACATCACGTCGCCGAAGATGCGCAGGATGTTGGCGAGGGTGGCGTTGTGCTCGTCATCCGTGGCCGCGGCATTGGCGTCCGACACCATCACCGTCTTGTAGTTGAGCATCATCGCGTCGCGCGCGGTCGACTCGCAGCAGGTGTTCGTGACCGTGCCGGTAACCAGCACGGTGTCGATTCCGCGCGCCTCGAGCAGCGGCGCGAGCTCCGATGAGCCCTGGATGAAGGCGCTGAACCGGTTCTTCTCGACCTTTGGGTCTTGGGGTCGCACGTCGAGCCCGTCATAGAGCGCCTGGCCATGCGTGCCGCGCCCCAGGCGTTTCAGCCCCTCGGCGCGATTGGCCGAATTGGAGACGTGATCGTAGAACACGCTCCAGGTCTCCTGGTCCTTCTCGGTATGGGTCATCTGGATCCACACGACAATGCCGCCGGCCGCGCGCGTCGCCTTCGCCAAGCGATTGACGTTGGGCACGATCTCGCGCGCCAACGGAACCTCGGTGGGATAGGGCGGCAGCATGAAGACGTTCTGAAGATCGACCACGAGGAGCGCGGTCGAGGCGCCATTCAACCGGTCGAAGGCATGAAGCTTGCCGCGCGATTTCACGACGCGGGCAGCGATGTCGTCGGGGATCGCGATCTTATGCATGGCTTTCCTCCTGCTGGTCGAACTCACGAGACGCCCTGGATCGCGCGCCACACCCGCTCGGGCGTCGCCGGCATCTCGATGTGGCGCACGCCATATTCTTTCAAGGCATCGATGATGGCATTGACGATGGCCGAGGTCGCGGGCGTCACGCCGGCCTCGCCCGCGCCTTTCACCCCCAAGGGGTTGCTGGTCGCCGGGATTTCGTTGCGCTCGATCGCGAAGGACGGCAAATCCTCGGCGCGCGGTATGGCGTAATCGAGGAAAGAGCCCGAGAGGAGCTGGCCGGTGGCCTCATCGAAGACGATCCTCTCCATGACCGCTTGACCGATGCCCTGCGCGGCGCCGCCATGGATCTGGCCATCGACGATCATCGGATTGATGACGCGGCCGACATCGTCGACGGTGACGTAGCGCTCTACGCGCACCGTGCCGAGCTCAGGATCGATCTCGACCTCGGCCGCCGCGGCGCCGTTGGGATAGGCGTGAAGCCGCGCGCCGATCGTTGCCGTCGCCGCCAAGGGGCCGCGCAGCGCATCGGGCGTGCTTGGGGCGAGCGCGTAGGCTGCGACCTCGAACAGCCCAAGCGAGCGATCCGTGCCCGCGACAGTGAAGCGCCCGTCAGCGAAGACGAGATCGCCCTCGGCGACTTCGAGCCGGTGGGCGGCGAGCTTTTTGCCGCGCGCGACGATGGCGTCCGATGCCCGCACGAGAATCGTGCCGCCCAATCTCATCGAGCGATCGGAATGCGTGCCCGCGCCCGAGACCGCTACGTCCGTGTCGCCGAACAGGATCGCGACCCGATCGAGCGGGATCTGAAGCGACTCGGCGACCACCTGGGCAAAGCTGGTCTCGTGGCCCTGGCCCGAGGCCTGGGTGCCGATGACCGCCGTGACCCGTCCCTCGGGGGTGACGGCGATGTCGGTGCGCTCGTCGACGAAGCCGGTGGGCGTCTCCAAATAATTCGCCAGGCCGATGCCGCGCCGGCGCCCGTGCTTTCTCGCGGCACGCTCGCGCGCGGGGAACCCCGCCCAATCGACGAGGCGCAGCGCCGTCTCGAAATTCGCCGCGAAGGCGCCATTGTCATAGCGATGGCCGAGCGGCGATTGATAAGGCAGGGCTGCGGCCGAAATCATGTTGCGGCGGCGCAGCTCGACGCGGTCCAAGCCCAACTCGACGGCGGCGAGGTCAATGAGCCGCTCCATCGCGAAGTTCGATTCCGGCCGGCCCGCGCCGCGATAGACCGACATCGGCACGGTGTTGGTCGCGACCCCGCGCACGCTGACATGGATCGCCGGAATGTCGTAAACGCCCGCCGCCATCCGGGTGAGATTGTTGAGAACGGCGAAGGAGACCGGATAGGCGCCGAGATTGCCAGTGTAATCGAGGCTGAGGCCGAGGAACTTGCCCGACGCGTCGAGCGCGAGCGCGCCTTCGGTGCGCACGTCGCGCGCCTGGTAATCGGCGAGGAAAGCCTCGGCGCGGGTCGAGTTCCATTTGACCGGCCGGCCGATGCGCTTTGCGACCCAGGCCAGCAGCGGGTATTCGGGATAGACCGACGAGCGGACGCCGAATCCGCCGCCGACATCGCCCGTGACTACGCGAACGCGATCGGGCGGGACGCCCAGACAAGCGGCCACGGTATATTTGATGCGGTGGACGCCCTGGCTGACCGCGTGGATCGTATAGCGGCCCGAAGCCGCATCGTATTCGGCCAAGGCCGCGCGTGGCTCCATTGGCGCGCCGCTTACGCGCTGATTGAGGCAGGCGAAGCGCACGACACGGCTCGCGCGGGCGAAAGCGGCGTCGGTCGCGGCGCGGTCGCCCTGCTCGGCGTCAACCAGAAGATTGCCCGGCCGGTCGTCCCACAGGCCGGGCGCGCCCGGCGCCATCGCGGCCTCGATCCCGGTGACCGTTGGCAGGGGTTCATAGGCCACTTCAACGAACTCGGCCGCGTCGCGCGCCGCATCGAGCGAGGTTGCCACGACGAGGGCGACCGCCTCGCCGACATAACGCACGCGGTCATGCGCCAGCGGCGGCTGCGGCTGGGGCGCGCCGTGCGGCATCGTCTCGGGGCCGAAGGCGGGCTTCGATACGTCGAAATGATCGGCGCCGTTAGGGCCGTGCTGCAGGGGCTTCAACCCGTCGGCGGCATAGTCGCGTGCCGTGAGCACGGCCAGCACCCCCGGCGTGCGGCGCGCGGCCGCGGTATCGATCGATACGATCCGCGCGTGCGCGTGGGCCGAGCGCAGGATCGCCGCATAGGCTTGGTTCGGCAAAGAGAGGTCGTCGGTAAACCGGCCGCTTCCGGTGACGAGGCGCCGGTCCTCCAAGCGCCTGATGGGTTGGCCGATGAGTGCGGTCATGCCGCGAGCAGCCCGCCCCGCGGCTATTTCGCGAAAACCGGCTGCTTGATCTTGACGAACGCGTCAACGCCTTCCGCGAAAGCCCGTCCCTCGGGCAGCTTGAAGCGGCCCGAGCGCACCCGATAAACGGCCGGATCGAGACCGGGCAGGTTGTTCGCGCCCTTCTCGAAATCCCTCAGCGTCTGCAACAGCAGCCGGCGCAGCTTGATGATGACGGTGTCGCTGACGCCCAAATGCTCGATCGTCCGGTCGGCAACCGGCCCCATCGATTCCTGGATGCCGCAATCCTGCATCCCGAGACCGTAGATGCCGGTATAGGACTTATCGGCCTTTTTTTGCAGCGCGCGGTCGATCAGGTAGTCGTTGTCGCGATTGAGGACGGTTCGGTCGCTGCCGGGCAGGCATTCCGAGTGGATATGGCCCCATTGCTTGGACTTCGCCATTTCGGCCTCGCCCAGCGGCCTGTCCGGCGCATATTCGATGCTGTAATTCATGGTGTTTTCGTCGTCGATGGGGACCCAGACATGGGCGCCGAGCGGCTCCGTCGAGATCAGCTTGTGGAACGGCATGAGGAGGACATTGGCGGCCCATTCGGTCATGCCATCGCCGGCTTCGCGGCCGGTGCCGGCGACGAAGCCGTAATCGGCGGCAATCACTTCGTAAAGGGTCGGCACCCGAGGTGAGCCCACGGTGCCGCGATGCAAAAAGGCGAGATGGCTCGAATCGAAACCACCCTCGAGCGCCTGAAGCCAGTTGCATTCCTGCAGATGGCGGGTCGCGTAGCGATGCGAGTCCGGAACCGCGGTCCATTCGAGGTCGGGGAAAGCGGGCTTTTCCTCCGGCGGTCCCATGTAGGCCCACACGATGCCGCCGCGCTCGATGCAAGGGTAGGCAGTGATGCTGATCTTGTGCATGAAGCTGCTGCCGGGCGGCTCGCTCGGCATGTCGACGCACTTGCCCTCGACGTCGAATTTCCAGCCGTGATAGACGCAGCGCAGCCCGCATTCCTCGTTGCGGCCGAAGAACAAGGACGCCGTGCGATGGGGACAGCGCTCGTCCAACAGCCCGACGCGGCCGGCGGTGTCGCGGAACGCGACCAGCCTCTCGCTCAAGAGCTTGACGCGGACCGGCGGGCAGTCGGGCTCGGGAAGCTGCTTGGCGAACAGCGCCGGTATCCAATAGCGCCGCATGAGATTGCCCATCGGCGTTCCAGGACCGGTCCGCGTCAGCAAATCGTTCTCGTCGCGCGATAGCATCGTTTCCACCCGATCAAGAATTGAAAGCCCGTGAGGCACCGATTGGATCGGAACGCGGGCCTGGTGTCAATCGGTGCTCATGTCGCAGTTAGTCGCCGCTTTCGAGGCGGACAGCCGCGGGGCGGATCGTCATGAACAGGCCGACGGTGATCGCGAACAGCAGGCTTACCGCCAGGAACAGCGAGTGATGAATCCCGATGCCGCTGCCGACGACCCCGACGCTGATGCCGGCAAAGCTCCGCAGTCCCATCTGGGCCATGCTGTATAGTCCCAGCACGCGGCCGCGTATGGGCGTCGGCGCGTAGAGCTGCACCAGCGTCTGGTTCATCGAGTTGTAGCTGAGCTCGACGAAGCCTGCGACGAACATGAGCGCGACGGCGAGCGGATAGGAGGTCGTCAGGGCGAAGCTGCCGAGCGCGCAGCACCAGATCATCACCAAGATGAACGGCGTCATGAGGCGCGGCTGCAGCCAGCCGCTGCTTTCGAGCAGCATGCCGGCGGTCAAGGCGCCGGCCGCGTCCGCGCCGAGCAACATCGCGTAAAATATCCCGGCATCGCCATGCCCGAGGTCGTGGGCAAAGCTCGGCATCTGCGCCTGATAGCCGTTGGCGACGAGGAACGCGGCGCTGCCCGCCAGCAGGATCATCGAGGTGATGATGCGGTTGCCGCGAATGCTCTCGATCGTCATGACGACGTCCGAAAAGCCCCGCACCGGGCGCGGCGGCGGCCGATTCTTCTGGAAGCGCGGGCCATAGGGCGCCTTCCACAGCCAGAGGGCGAGCGGCGCATAGAACACGACATTGAGGAAAATGCCGTGCGCCGGCCCGAGCAACAACAGGATCGCGCCGCCGACCGCGGGGCCGGCCAGCAAGCCGAGATAGCGCGAGGTCGAGTTGAGCCGGACCGCGCTCGGCAATTGCTCGCGCCCGACGATATCGTGCAGCAAGACTTGGCCGGGCGTTCCCCAGAACACGGCGGCGATGCCGTGTACGGTCAAGATCACGACCGTATGCCATTCCTCGAGCCAGCCGGTGGTGAAGAGGATGCCCCACATCACCGAGCACGACATGAACAATCCCATGCCGATCTGGATGAGGCGGCGCGAGTCGAACCGGTCGGCCAGCGCGCCGGCGAATACCCCCAAGACGAGGGTCGGCATCCAATGCGAGAACACCGCGAAACCGGCCAGCGCCGGCGAGTGGAATTTCTGGAAGATCATCCAGTAGCTGATGACGTGCTCGATGCTGTCGGCCATCATCGCCAGCGCCGAATAGATGAAATAAGAGCGGAAGCCGGCATCTTGCAGGGCGACGAAGGATTGACGCGGCCTTTTGCCGGCTGAATTCGGGACGTGGGCGTGGGTCAAACGGGCTCTTTCACCAGGAATAAGGGGGGACGAATCGACACTCGCCGCGTGGCGCAAAAACGAGGCGCAAGCTAGCGCGCCTGTGCCTCATTTAACGACATATCATAAGATATATTTTTCGTGCAAGATGTCAAGCGCAATCCGCGTCTTTGGCTTGCCGGGCGGAGGCTAGTGCGGGCGATCCTCGTTATTGGGCTCGTGATTGCCCGCGAGCCAACGCGCCAGCTCGGAATGGGCGTCGGCACGGCGCTTGGCGTTGATCGCCTCGACATTCGGTGGATCGACCGTGAACTCGACCCGGAGGCCGTCGGGGCTGGTGGTATATAGCGACACGCAATAGCCGTGATCGGTCACCCGATAAGGGAGGCGCGCGGCCTTCACGCGCCGAAGCAGCTCGTCAAAGCTCGGCTGCGTCACTTTGAGCGCGATATGCCAAGCGCCGCCGCCTGCCGGCAGGATCGCCCGCGACTTCTCGTAGACCTCGTTATCGGCGTATTGGAAGAACGCCAAGGCGCTGCCATCGGCAAGCCCGTAAAAGGTGTGGCAATAATCCATGTTGCGGCCGAGATCCTGGCTGAAGATACGCTCGCACCAGGTCGCGACCAGCGGCAGGCCCAGCGCCCCCTCGAAGAAGCGCCGATTGACCTCCTGATCCTTGACCGCGAAGGCATGATGGTGCAACCGCAGCGGCAACTCCGCCAACAGAGTGGACTGGGTGTTGGTCTGTGTCTCGGGCTGATCGAGCATCGGGTTCTCCCTTGTCAGCGGCGATAGGATGGCAATGACCCGGATGCCGCGCAAGGTTCCCTGCTGCGGCCGTGCTACAATCGCGTTCGGGAGGAACTCAGACCATGCGTTATGAGCTTTACTATTGGCCCGCGTCGCCGGGTCGCGGCGAATTCGTGCGGCTCGCGTTGGAGGAGGGCGGCGCCGATTACCTCGACGTGGCCCGGCGGTCGGGCGGCATGCCGAAGATGATGCGCCTCCTCAATGGCGAGCGCGTCGCGCATCCGCCCTTTGCGCCCCCCTTCCTCAAGGCCGGCGATCTGCTCATCGGGCAGACCGCGAACATCCTCCTTTATCTCGGACGCCGGCTCGGTCTGGCGCCCGCTTCCCCTGCCGGCGAGCTTTGGACCCATCAGCTCCAGCTCACCATGGCCGATCTCGTCTCCGAGATTCACGATACTCATCACCCGATCGCGTCGAGCCTTTATTACGAGGACCAGAAGGCCGCAGCGCTGCGCCGCGCCGAGGATTTCCGCAAGAACCGGCTGCCCAAATTTCTCGGCTATTTCGAGAAAGTGCTGGCGCATAATCCGCGCGGCGACCGTTATCTGGTCGGCGCGCGCGCGAGCTATGCCGATCTGTCGCTCTACGAGATCGTGGCGGGGCTCGATTATGCGTTTCCCCGCGCCTTTGCGCGCGAGGCCCGACGCCACAAGCGCATCATGGCGCTGCACGACCGGATCGCCGCCCGCCCGCGCATCGCCGCCTATCTGGCTTCGCCGCGGCGGCTGCCTTTCGATCAGGTCGGCATCTTCCGCCACTACCCCGAGCTCGAACTCCTAGCCGGCGTCGCGCGGCGCTATAAATACAGCGAGCAAGCGGAAGGAGGCAGATCATGGGCGTTCTCATCGACGGCGCGTGGCGCAACGAAGAGCTGCCGCAAGAGGTCGCCAAATCCGGCGAGTTCCGGCGGGTCGACAGCAGCTTTCGAGATCGCATAACGGCGGACGGCTCGTCGGGCTTCAAGGCCGAGGCCGGCCGCTATCATCTCTATGTCGCCCATGGCTGTCCCTGGGCGCATCGGACGCTGATCTTTCGCGCGCTCAAGAAGCTCGAGGGCGCGATCACGGTCGCCTACGCCATTCCCGGGCTCAAAGCCGAGGGCTGGACCTTCGAGCCCAATCCGGCCTTTCCGGAATGCACGCCCGATACCGTCAACGGCTTCCACTATCTGCACGAGGCCTACACGGCCAGCGATAAGCGCTACACCGGCAAGGTCACGGTGCCGACGCTGTGGGACAAGAAGACGAAGCGCATCGTCAACAACGAATCCTCGGAAATCATCCGCATGTTCAATTCCGAGTTTCGCGGGATCGCGGGCGACGACACGGATTACTATCCGGCGCCGCTTCGGGCCGAGATCGACCGGCTGAACGAAATCATCTATCGGACCGTCAACAACGGCGTCTACCGCTGCGGCTTCGCGCGCTCGCAAGAGGCTTACGAGGCCGCCTATGACGCGCTGTTCGCCACGCTCGACGAGCTCGAGGCGAGGCTCGGCCGCCAGCGCTATCTCGTCGGCCATCAGCTCACCGAGGCCGATTGGCGGCTGTTCCCGACCCTGGCGCGGTTCGACGTCGCCTATAATTCGATCTTCAAGTGCAACATGAAGCGCATCGCCGACTATCCGAATCTGCTCAACTACATGCGCGAGCTCTATGCGGTGCCGGGCATCGCCGCGACCGTGAAGGCGCGCCATTACGTCATCAATTACTGGTCGATCGCGCGGGTCAATCCGACCGGGATCATCCCGAAGGGCACGCCCGTAGACTTCACCCAACCTCATGACCGCGCGCGGCTCGCGGCCTGATGCGGCATGAACCGGGCGCGGGTCGCAGCGGAACAGGGCTTGTGCTGATCTTCGTTATCATCCTCGTTCTTCCACTCGTGGTGAGCGCTTGCGTCTATGGCGGCTCGGGCGTCTCCTGGCGCAAGGGACGGCGCGATTCCGCCGGCCTCGCGCCCGATCCGGCAACGACGCAAGAGGCGGTGCTTCAGGTTTACGCGGCGCGCGCGGTGTCCTGGCGCGGCATCTTCGCGGTTCACACCTGGATCGCGGCGAAGCCGAGCGGCGCCGCGAAATTCACCCGCTACGAGGTGCTCGGCTTCGGCGTTTCCCCAACCAACCCCGCGATCCGCATCGATCGCACCGGTCCCGACAATTACTGGTTCGGCGGCGCGAGGCCCGATCTCGTGCTCGACCGCCGCGGGCAGGGCGTCGATGCCCTCATAGACAAGGTGCAGGCGGCCATCGCCGCCTATCCGTATCCACACGAGTACCGCGCCTGGCCGGGCCCCAACAGCAACACCTTTACCGCTTACGTGGGGCGCGCCGTGCCCGAGCTGCAACTCGATCTGCCGTCCATCGCCATCGGCAAGGATTTTTTGCCGGATGGCGCGCTGTTCGCGGCCTCGCCCAGCGCGACCGGATATCAGGTCTCGCTCTATGGTCTCTTCGGCTTGCTGCTCGCGCGCGACGAGGGCATCGAGCTCAACCTGCTCGGCTTCGGCATCGGGGTCGATTTCAAGGCGCCGGCGCTGAAGCTTCCCGGCATCGGCCGGATCGGCCTAGCACCGAACCCGGCTTGACACACATCGCTATCTACCTATATTGCGTACGTAAGACGCGTTCATATATGCGTTCATGGGGACGGGGCAAAGGTCAAAATTACGAAACAAAGCCAATTTCGGGCGGAGCCCGAGGCAGCTTGACGCTCCCGGGGTAATGGTATTCCCATAGCGGCGTAATTTCCGGGAGGGAACGATGGACGAGTTGAGAATTGCCGAAGGCCCGAGCGCCGCCTTGCGGCAGGAGCTGGACAAGCTCGCCAAGGGCGCGCGGATCTTGGAGCTCAACGGCCATGGCGACCGGATTTTCGGCCATGTCGCGTTGCGCGATCCGGAAGGGCGCGGCTTCTGGCTGAAGCGCCACCAGATCTCGCTGGGCGAGGTGTTCGACGCGCGCGATTTCATCCTGGTCGATTTCGACGGCAAGCAGCTTCACGGCGCCGGCGTTCGCCACAGCGAATGGCCGATCCATGCCGAGATCCTGCGGGCCCGGCCCGACCTCAACGCCACCGCCCATACCCATCCGTTCTATTCGGTGATCTATTCCGCGGTGCGAAAGCCGCTCGGCTCGGTCTCGGGCCCGGGCGCAGCACCGCCGCGCTTCGACGGCACTTCCGAGTTCATCGACACGCCCGAGCTCGGCCGGCGCCTTGCCGCCGCCTTCACGCACGGCGCCAAGATGATGCTGATGCGGCATCACGGCGTCGTGTTCGGCGGCCGCAATATCGAGGAAATGGTGCTCGCCGGCATCGAGCTCGAGCATCGCTGCCGCCAGATGCTCACCGTCGCCAGCGCGGACCTGCCCTTCGAATGGCCCGACGCCGAGGAGGTGACGCGTAAATTCAGCTCGGCCACCATGCGGGTAGGCTCGTCGCGGGGCCTGTGGGATCATTATTGCCGCGTGCTGGCGCGCGCCGAGGCCCAGGGCGACCCGCGGCTCTCGGAGAGGTGCCTCCTGTGAGCGACACATTCAAGCTGGCGACGGTATCGAGCGCCGGCAGCCCGCGTTTCGTCGCGCTCGTGCTCGACGACAAGGCGGTGGCGCTCGACGCCGTGCTGCCGCATCTCGGCACGGCAAGCGATGGCGATGTTCCGTTCGCTTCGGGCAGCATGCTCGGCCTGCTCGGGCATTGGGATCGCAGCTTCGAGACCTGTTGCGAAGCCGTGGCGCTCTTGCGCAAGGAAGGCCTCGTTGACAAGCGCTGGCGCGAAGCAGTGTCGCCGGTGACGAGCCTTCGGATCCATGCGCCGATCCCGCGGCCGTCCAAGATGCTATACGCGGCGATCAACTATCCCCGGCCGGGCGACGAGAACCGCCGCAAGGACGACGGCATCGTCCGCCGTCCCTACATGTTCGAAAAGACCGCAAGTTGCGTGACCGGCCCCTATGACGACGTCGTAAAGCCGCAGGGCTATGACGATATCGACGGCGAGGTCGAGCTCGGTCTCGTCATCGGCCGCGCGGGCAAGCGGATCGCGCCCGCGCGCGCGATGGGCGCACGTCGCCGGCTTCATCGTCTGCAACGATCTGACTGTTCGCGGCTTCCGCAAGCCGGGCGAGCTGCCGATTCCCGGCGCGGATTGGTTCGGCTCGAAATGTCACGATGGCTTTGCCCCGCTGGGCCCCTATCTCGTGCCGCGCGCCTTCGTGCCGGATTGCCGCAATTTGCGGCTGACCTTGAAGGTCAATGGCGAGCTTCGCCAGGACGGCAATACGCGCGACATGATCCATTCGCCCGAGGCCCAGATCGCCCATATCTCGAACCAGCTCGCCTTCGAGCCCGGCGACGTGATCTCGACCGGCACGCCCGGCGGCATTGGCCTCATCACCGGGAAATTCATCAACGCCGGCGATACGATCGAGGCTGAGATCGAGCTGCTCGGGTGCCAGCGCAACCGCCTCGTCGCGGATAGCTAGGAGGATCCGTGCCATGCCCAAGCGGAAGGACCGCAGGCCGCCCGTGGCGATCGGCCATGTGTTTTTCGCGGCGACGGACGTCGCCGGAGCCGGGCGCTGGTTCGAGACGGTGGGCTTGCGGCCGATCGCCGGCGACGACGATTACGCGGTGCTCGAGCTGCGTGGCGGGACCCATCTCGTCGTCAGCCACGCGGCGCGGCGGCCGCGCCGGGGCACCGCTGCGCCCTTCGATCTGATGGTCGACGATATCGACGCGGCGCGGCGCAAATTCGCCGCCCGGCGCTTGCAGCCGTCGCGGATCAGCCGGGGCTCCATTCACGATGAATTCCACCTCGTCGGACCCGACGGCTATTGGGTCACGGTGCTGTCCTCGCATGCCAGCCGGCGCGCCGTGTAAACAGGGCACAGCATGAGGGAAGCCGAGGATTGGGCCGATATCGGCTCGGCGGCCGAAACGGACCCAAGGCCCGCCCGCTCGATATGTCGTGACGCTCAGCTCGGCTTCTGGAACTTCAGCACGTAGATGTCGATCGGGATTTTCGAGTTGAAGATGATGAAGTCGTGCGTATCGTTCGGGTTGCGCAGGAAATTGCCTTCGTCGACGAACTTGAATCCGGCCGCCTCGACTTCGCGCTTCTCGATATTCTCGTCGAGCCGGTGGAAGGTCTTTCCGGTGGTGACCGGCGCGCCGGGCAGGGCCGCGTAATCGGCCATCACGAGAATGCCCCCCGGCTTCAGCGCGTCGAACATCGCGCGGTCCATCTTGGCGCGATCGACTGGCTGGTAGGTCGTGTCGTGATAAGCGAAGAAAAAGGTGATGAGGTCGAGATCGTGGACGTTCGGAGGCACCGGATCGTCGAACGGCCGCACGTCCGCAACGGCGTCGCTCATCGCCGGATGCTGCATCCGTTCCTTGAACGCCGCGGCGATGCGGGGGTCGGCGTTGGGCGAGTTCTGCCCATAGACCGTGCCGCCCGGCGCGACCGCGCGCGCCATCAATTCAGTGCTATAGCCCGCGTCCGCGCCCATATCGAGCACCTTCCAGCCCGGCCGCACGCCGGTGAAGGCCAAGAGCTGGACGGCGTCGCGACGTTGGTCGTTCTTGCGGTCGGCATCGGTCCGGTCGGGCTGCGCCAGGATGGCGGCGTAGTCGGGCGGGGGCGCCGCTGCGGGCGCGCAGGCCGCGACGAGCGCCGCCAGGGCAATGGCGGCGAAAACCGAACGGGCGAATCCTCTCATCGTGTTCCCCTCTGGTCGAGCGCGGGCGAATTCCCGTGATCTTGACCTAGCCGATCCGGACTCCGCAACCGCTTTCGCTACACGTTCGCGTGTCGGGGGCTCGGAGCATGATCGGTTCAGGCTGGATCAGCCTAAGGGTGCCACGAGACGAAGCCCATCGCGTTCCCGGTTCCGGCCACCGAGCGATAGCACGGCACGTAATCGACGATTGTGACATCTGCGCCGAGCTCGGCCATCGCGCCCGCGACCGGAATCCAGTTCTTCACCTCCGACGTGCCCGACTGGAAGATCGGCTCGCCCAACGCCGCGATCTGGTCGATGTCACGGCGCCGCATCGCATCGAAGAACGCATTGTCAACGTCTTCGTCGATCACGAAATGGCTCAATCCGCCCGAGGCTAGGAGCGCCACGCGCGCATCGCTCTCCCAGGACTTGATCGCGCGCGCCAGCGCCTTGCCGAACTCATAGCAGCGCCGCACCGTCGGCTGGTTGGGCGGATAATAGGTGTTGAGCGCCACCGGCACGTTGGGCGCGACCCGATCGCCCATGATCTGGCGGTAAACGAAGCCATAGGCGTGGGGCGTCTCGTCGCGCGGCAGGTGCTTTACGGCCGCGACCTCGAAATTCTCGGCGGTGACGCGCTCGATCAAATGGCGGCCCAGCGCCGGCACGCCGGAATAGCGCGCGCCGCCCGGCGGGATATGGCCCGGCAGCGCGATCGCGACGCCAGGGGCAAGGCGCGCCACGCGCTCCTCGGATAACGGGTTGTTGACGATGGTATCGCCCCAGAACACGGTGAAGGCCGGCACCAATGCCTCGTCGAACATTTCCATGTGGTCGTTGCCGACGATCACCGCGATGTCGCATTTGGCGGCTTCATAGCTCGCGGCAAGCGCGGCGATGGCGCGGCGGCAAGCCGCATGGCGCTTCCGCCAGATCTCCAACGTGATCTGGCGCTCGAAATGCGCCGCCTTGCGCGCCTCGACCAGTTGATCGAAGGTCCAGGTGCGGCCCTTCCAATGGTGGATCGCCCCGCGGTCGAAAATCGCGCGCTGGCCCCATTCCTCGGGCGGGGTCGACAGCATCGGGCCGTGCGAGGTTCCCAGTCCGAGCACGATCCTCGCCATTTACGACGCTTTCGGCAGATCGGCCAATTCCGCCTGATAAGCCTCGTCCATGCGCGGCTTCAAATTATGCCGCGCCAGCGCCTCGGAAAAGAGCTGGCGCACCACCGGTTTCTCATCCGCGTAATCGATCTGATCGCCGCCGAGCCGCTTGCTGATCCAGGCCTTTGGCACGCCTTGGGCATTCCGGATCGAGACCACTTCGTGCTTGAACGCCAGATACCGGGCCGGCGTCGTGCCCGTGTTGAAATGCTGGTGGAACCAGAGGTTGGGCGGAACGATCATCGATCCGATCTGCCAGTCATAGCGCTGCGGCTCTTCGCCCTCCGGCCACATCAGCGAGTAGCCTTCGCCGCTCATGATGATCACATGCGCCCCGGGGCCGTGGCAATGCGCCTTCTTGTAGGTGCCGATCGGGAACTGCGAGATGTGGCTGTTCATCGAGCCCTTGGCCATGTTGAAGCGGATATGGCCGCCGCCCGCGCCACGCTCCTTGGCGCTGATGAGCGGCAGGTTGACGGCGTCGGCGACGAAATTCGTCTCCAGCAGCAGCCCTTTTTGCTCGCCCTTGTTGGCGAAATAGTCGGGCTCGCCGGCGAAGCGGTTCTTGAAATCGTAGGGTGTGTTGAACACGAAATTTATGTCTTCATAGAGATTGATCACTGCCGGGCCATTGGTCACCGCGACGTAGCGCGCCGGCTTCAGGCCTTGACCGTTGAAGTGCTGATGCCACGCGTTGAGCGGGATCGCGAACATCGATCCCGCTTTCCACTCGAACGTCATGCGGCTGCCGGCATCGTTCCAAACCGTGGTCGAACCGCGGCCGTCCAGCACATAGATCATCTCTTCGAACAACTGGCGCAGCGGCGCCAGCTTGCCGCCGGGCGGGATCTCGCAGACATAGCAGTCGTTCGAGGTTCGCGACGCCTCGTGGTTGATGTAGACGCCGCTGCCGCCGCGCCGCGCCCAGCGCTTGAGCGCGACAGTGTGCAGGTTCGGCACGTAATGCGCGCTGATGATGTCGAGCCCTTCATTGGCCACCCAGTGGGTGTAGGGAGAGTCCTTCTCGGTGGCGAATTTCTCCGCCATTTCGTCCGAAACGATCGCGTTCTTGGCCATGTATCTCTCCCGCAAGCCTCAAGAGTGGCGGTGTGGTTCGGCTGGATTGCCGCGGTGGTGGTGATCGTGGTGATGATCGTGACGGCGGCGATGGGGAGCGCGGTTCGCCATCCTCGGATCCTGGTTGAACACCAGGGATTTGACGGTGACCGGCACGGTCTGCGAGGGCAGACGGATGCGGCCCAGATCGACATAGTCGAAGTCCCATAGGACGACACCGTCGATGACGAGGACCTCGCTCGCGACCAACAGCTCCTCGCGCAGGATCCCGCCCAGCGTCTGGGCCAGATCGCCGTCGAGAATGAGATAGACCGGCTGCTTCCGCGCGATCGTATTGGCGAGGCCCTTGACGATGCCGTTCGCGAAAGCGGCGACGCGCTCATGCGCTGGCATTCCACGCCAATGAAAGGCGAGGCCGACCTCGTTGGCGCCCTCGCTCAGGTCGAAAGCCCTGAAGTGATCGCCAATGGCGCGCGCCAGCCGATCGCTGTCGATCTCTTCCGGGAAATCGTAGTCCGGCTGAAGGACTTGAAGGTTTTTGCGCGGCAGCAATGCGCCCGGATTCGAGATGTAGATCGTGTTCCCGCTTAGCTGCACCGAATATTCGGAGGCGCCCAGCGCGGTCGCTCTTATGCATTCGCCGGCCGGCAGCAACGGCCAAGGCAGCGCCCCGGCGTCGAGCTTGCGCCGCAAGGCCGAGCCGAGCAGCCTTCCCATGTCGCCGAAGTCGCGGGTCTCTCTTTGGTACACATACTCGGCGACGCCGCCCGAGACCATGACGCCTTCGATGGGGCCGAAATCGGCGAGCGCATCCGTGAGGTAAAGACCCTTTACGGCGGCCGTTAGATCGCGCTCGCGCACCGCGGTCACGAGCGCGTCCGCCATCCATTCCGCGACGCGCTCCATCGAAGCGGAATCGGCGCGCTCGCCCAGCGCCCACGTGAAGCCCGCCAGCGACGCCAAGTGACGCCCTGCCGGGTCGAGCCGGACGATACGCCCGTTGCTGTCCACCACGTGCAGCCGCCCTCCGATGTGAATCGCCGCGGTTCCAACGACGCGCCCGGCCTCGATGACGGCCAGCTTGGTCGTGCCGCCGCCGATGTCGATGTTGAGGATGCGCTTACCTTCAACGCTCGACACGCGCGCGGCGCCCGAGCCATATCCGGCGAGCATCGCTTCCATGTGATGTCCCGCCGCCGCGCACACGAAGTCTCCGCCTTTTTCGGCGAGAATCCCGGCGATCGCCTCGGCGTTCTCGCGTCGCAGCGCCTCGCCGGTCAGGATCACCGCACCGGTATCGATATCCTCGGGCCGCAGCCCGGCCGCGCGGTATGCGTCGTCGATGATCGCGCCCAGCGCGTGCTCGTCGATGCGCTCGTCGCTGGAATACGGAGTCAGCGCCACCGGCGACTGGGAGAGCGTCTCGCGCGAGACCACGAAATAGCGGCTGGAGAGATCCTCGCCGAGCCGGCGGAGGTTGATGCGGGAAAAGATCACTTGGGTTCCCGAGGATCCGATATCGATGCCGACGCTCACCAACGAGACATGGTCCTGGATCCAGATCGGGTTGTCCTCGATCGGTGTGTCCTCGTCGAAGTGGTCGTGATCGTGATCGGCGGCCTCGCCAGGGCGGTGGGCGTGGTTGAGTTCCTGGCCATAGGCATGGTCCGCCATGCGATGCGCGCGCGTCTCGGACGGATCATCCTTATCGACCATCTTTAAGTACCGGCCACCGCAGTCGCGCCGAGCCTAGATTGTGATGCCCTTCCAGGCATGGTTGGGCTCGGTAATATCGAACACGACGCCGAAAGGATCGCGGTATTTGATCTCGACGGCCATGCCGGTGCGGCCCTCGGTCAGGAACTTGCCGCCATTGTCCTTGATGCGCTGGTCCATTCCGGAGAATTCCTTGGTGTCGACGACGAAGCCGATGTGATGCAGCCCCACGAAATCCTTGCCGCGCTCGTCACCGGCGTCTGCGTCGCTCTTGAATTTCAACAGCGTCACGTTCATCACGCCATCAGAGAGGCTGACCGCGACCTCGTTCTCGCTATGCTTGGTGAAACCGAAGACCTTCTCGTAGAATTCCGCCTCGCGCTTGAGGTCGCTCACGGTGATGGCGATGTGTCTGAGCTTGGCCATTGTCCACCTTCATGGGTTTGGGTACACGTCTGCGGCATCCTATCAAATCGCGACCAGATGGGCGAGGGCTTGCCCCGCGAGCCGCCGCGCCAGATTGTCGCCCGCGACCTTTGCGAGGCGGATTCCCATGACCGGTCCCGAGGCGCCCGCCATATGCGGCGAGATGATGAGGTTCGGCGCATCCCAAAGCTCATGCAATTCGGGCAGCGGTTCCGGGTCGGTCACGTCGATGCCGGCGCCTGCGATGACGCCGTCCTTGAGCGCCGCGGCAAGCGCCACGCAGTCAACGACATAGCCGCGCGCGATGTTCACCAAGACGGCGCTGCGCTTCATCAGCGCAAGCTCGGTCGCGCCGATGAGGTGGCGCGATTGCGGGCTCGCGGCCAATGCGATCACGACCGCGTCGGCGCGCGGCAGGATTTGGTGCAGCATCGTCACCGGCGCGGCCTCGTCGGACTGAGGATGCGGGTGGGCACTCCTGGTTACGGCGATGACATGGGCTCCGAATTCCTTCAAGAGCCGGCCGATCTCGGCGCCGATATAGCCGAAGCCGATGACCGCCACGGTGCCGCCGAACGGAATCGCGCAAAGCGGACCCTGGGTGCGGTCCCAGTAATGGCGCTTCTGGCTCGCGAGGAACGCGGGAAAGCGCTTTTGCGCGCCCAGCAGCAGCGCCATCGCGTGGGTCGCAACCGAGGGCGCGAAGGCGTCGCCCGCATTGGTGACGACCACCCCCGAAGGCACGCCGTGCCGGGCGACACCGTCAAACCCCGCGGATAACAACTGTATCCATTTGAGGTTCTTCGCTCGGTCCTTGAGCAGGCGCGCGATTTCGGGCGAATAGAGCGAATCCGGAATGAGCAGCAGTTCCATCGTCGCGGCAGCGGCCGCGATCTCGGCCTCGCTCTTTGCCACCGTCACCGTGTCGCCGACCAGTTCCCTGAGCCGCGCCACCATGGGGGCGGGGTTTTGCATGGCGCGAATGACGATATTCATCGGAGAAGGTTGAGATATCGCCATCGGCGTGTCAAATTGGGCGCCTTGGTCGAGAAAAGATTGAAAGTGGAGGAGCAACGATGCCTGCCGATAAAATGCCGGGTGGCAAGAACGTTCTGATCCAGTTCGAGGACGGGATCGCCTGGGTCACGCTGAACCGTCCCGAGAAGCGCAATTGCATGAGTCCGGCCTTGAACGACGAGATGGTCGAGGTTCTCGACGCGCTCGAGATCGACGAGCGGTGCCAGGTCCTGGTGCTTACCGGGGCGGGCGAGGCGTTCTCGGCCGGTATGGACCTGCGCGAATTCTTCCGCGCCACCGACGGCTTGCCTTACGTCAAGCAGATGCGGGTGCGTCGCTCCTCGGCGACTTGGCAGTGGCACCAGCTGGCGCATTTCGCCAAGCCGACGATCGCGATGGTCAATGGCTGGTGCTTCGGCGGCGCCTTCACGCCGCTCATTTCTTGCGATCTCGCGATCGCGGCCGAAGAGGCCAATTTCGGCGTCTCGGAAATCAATTGGGGCATCATCCCTGGCGGCCAGGTGACGCGCTCTTTGGTTCAGGCGATGAGCGTTCGCAACGCGATGTATTACACGCTGACCGGCGAGACCTTCAACGGCAAGCAGGCCGCGCAGATGGGCATCGTCAACGAGGCGGTGCCGAAGGCGAAGTTGCGCGAGCGCACGACCGAGCTCGCCAAGATGCTAATCGCCAAGAACCCGCACGCGCTGCGCGCCTGCAAAGAGGCGATTCGCGGCTGTATCGGCATGCCGTTTGAGGTCTCGGGCGATTATCTCGCGGCGAAGAGCTCGCAGCTCCGGTTGGTCGATGACGAGGGCGGGCGCACTCAGGGCCTGACGCAGTTCCTCGACGAGAAATCCTACCGCCCCGGCCTCGGGCCGATGGCGCGCCCGAAAAAGACGTAACGCCTACCGGGCGCGCGGCCATGGCGGGCGTCGATATCGCGCGGCTGATGCGGCCGCGCTCGGTCGCGATCGTCGGCATTTCGCCCGAGCCGAGCTCGGCCGGGTTTCTGATGCTGCGCAACCTCGACGCTTACGCCTATTCCGGCGCGATCCATCTCGTCAGCCGCAACCGCAGCGAGATTGGCGGACGCCCCTGCGTCAAGACGGTCGACGACCTTCCCGAAGGCGTGGACGCGGCGATGCTGCTCATTCCGCGCGTTGCCATCGAAGACGCGGTCGAGGCCTGTGTGCGACGCAAAATCGGCGGGATCATCATTTTCGCCGCCGGATTCGGCGAGGCGGGCGGCGAGTGGAAAGCCGCTCAGGACCGCATTGCCGCCCTGGCCGAGGCGGCCGGCATCGCGTTGTGCGGGCCGAATTGCCTTGGGATCGTCGATTTCGTCCACCGCATCCCGCTGACTTTCTCGGCACAGCTCGGCGAGCCGCTCGACGTGCGCGCGGGCGTCGTCGTGGTCGCGCAAAGCGGCGGCCTGGCGGGGGTGGTGCGGGTGGCGCTCAAAGCCAAGGGCATCCCCGTCACCTGCACGGTCTCGACCGGGAACGAGGCGGTGCTGGGTCTCGAGGACTACATCGCGCATCTGATCGAGGAACCGACCACCCAGGTCGTAGCATGCTTTGCCGAGCAGATCAGAAAGCCTCAGCGCTTTCTCGCGGCGGCCGCGCGCGCCCGCGCTCTGGCCAAGCCGATCGTGCTCCTCCATTCCGGCAAGAGCGCGGCGGCACGGGAATCGGCGCGCTCGCACACCGGGGCCCTCGTAGGCGATTACGCGGTGATGGAGACCATTCTCGCGCACAGCGCCGTCATCACGGTCGATAGCTTGGAAGAGCTGATCGACGTGTCCGAGCTGATGATGCGGTTCCCGACGCCGCCCACCCAAGGCTGCGCGATGGTGACGGATTCGGGCGCGGTGAAGGGCCTGACGCTCGATTTCTGCGCGGAGCTCGGCCTCGACCTGCCGCCCTTGACGCCCCAATTGGCGGCGCGGCTGCAGCAAGAAGTCCCTGAATTCGTCGGCGCCAGCAACCCGCTCGACCTTACCGCGCAGGCGATCACCCATCCGGAGATGTATGAGCGGACGATGACGCCGCTCCTTGCCGACGATTCCTATGGCAGCCTGGTGCTGACCGCGATCGTGTCCTCGGCCACCGACTACGCCCTCGTCAAGGGGCGGGCGTCGCTGAAGCCGATGCTGAACTCGAAAAAGCCGGTCATCTTCGCGATGCTCGGCGATGAGGCGGAGGTGCCGCCCAAGCTCGTCGAGGAAGCGCGCGGCGGAAACGTGCCGTTCTTCCGCTCGCCCGAGCGGGCGTTGCGCGCGCTCGCCCGCATCACCGAATATGGCCGCGCTCTGGCGCGGGCGCGAAATCGCGAGGGGATCGGCGCGGTTTCAATGCCGCCTTTGCCGGGCCGCGGCATGCTCGCCGAGCATGTGGCCAAGACCTATCTCGCGGCTTGCGGCTTCCCGACCCCCAAAGGCGGTCTTGCGCGCTCGCTCGCCGAGGCGCGCAAGATCGCGGCCGAGATCGGTTTTCCGGTCGCCGCGAAGCTGCAGGCCGCCTCGCTCGCGCATAAGAGCGATTTCGGCGGCGTGCTCCTCAACATCGCGGATGCGCCCTCGCTCGAAGCCGCGTGGCAAAAGCTGCAACGCGTCGCAGCCGGCCGCAATCTCGCGCTCGACGGTATCCTCATCGAGGCGATGGCCGAGCGGGGCGTCGAGACCATCGTCGGCGCGCGCCGCGATCCTCAGTGGGGTCCGGTGGCGATGGTGGGATTGGGCGGGATCTGGGCCGAGGCGCTGGGCGACATCCGCATTCTGCCGATCGGCCTGGACGAGGATGAGATCGTCGTGGAGATCGGCAAGCTGCGCGGCGCGAAGTTGCTGGCGGGAATGCGCGGGGCCAAGCCGGCCGATGTGGCGGCGCTCGCCCGTGCGGTGCGGCTCGTGGGCACGATCATCGCCGCAGGACCTGAGATCGCCGAGATCGACATCAATCCCTTTACCGTCTTTGGCGAGGGCGAGGGCGCGCTCGCGCTCGACGCGCTGATCGTGACTGATTAGGTCGCGGTTCGCGCGCCTGCGCCACCCTGCTCGCGCGAGTAGGTTGGATAGGCGGCGGGCGCGCGAGCGTAAAAAGCCTCGCTAAAACCTCGCGAACAAGTCCGGCGGATCGGCGCGGCGTCCCGGCGCCAGATCGTGTGCAGTAATGCCTATGAGACGGAATGAGGTGCCGTCGAGCGCGCGCCGCAGCACCGGCGTCACCGCGGCCAGAATGGTCGCGGCCTTCATCGTCGGATCGTGCAGGCGGCAGGCGTGGGTGCGGGTGAGCCGGTCGTGGCGCCGCAGCTTCAAGGTGAGCGAGCCCGCGGCGAGATCGGCGCGCTCGAGCCGCGTCGCCACGCGAACCGCCAGCTTTTCGAGCTCCACAACAATGTCGTCGTAACTCGCGAGGTCGCGCGCGAAAGTGCGCTCGGCGCCGACCGTCACCGATCGGCCGCGCCCCGTGCCGACGCGTCTTTGATCCTCGCCGCGCGCGTGGCGCAAGAGGCGTCTGGCCCAGGAGCCGAAGCGGTGAAGCAGCTCGTCTTCCTTGGCGTGGCGCAGCTCGGCCACCGTCTTGAAACCGAGCGCCTCGATCTTGGCCGCCGTCACCGGGCCGACGCCAGGCAGCGCCGACACCTTCATCGGGCCGAGCACGGCGAGCGCGTTGCTCTCGCCGATGACGTGAAAGCCGCGCGGCTTGCCGAGATCGCTGGCGATCTTCGCCAGCATCTTGTTGGGCGCGACGCCGATCGAGATCGTCACGCCGACGCGCTTTTCGACCAGCAGCGCGAGCCTCGCCAGCGATCGCGCCGGCGGCTCCGCGGCGGCGGACGAGCCGAGATCGAGATAGGCTTCGTCGATCGATACGCTCTCCAGGCGCGGCGTCAGCGTCGCCATCAGCTCGCGGATGCGGCGCGATTCCAGGCGGTATTTTTCCATGTCGGGGCGGATGACGGTGGCGCCGGGGCAAAGGCGCAAGGCCTGGCCCATCGGCATCGCCGAGCGCACGCCGAAGCGCCGCGCGACATAGCAACAGGTGAGGACGACGCCGCGCCCGGCGCCCCCGACGATCACCGGCTCGGCTGCCAGCTCGGGCCGGTCGCGCTTCTCGACCGAGGCGTAGAACGCATCGCAATCGACATGGGCAATGGCTAGCCGCGCCAGCTCGGGATGCGCGACGAGGCGGGACGAGCCGCAATTCGGGCACGAGGCCGGCGCGGGATCATCGACCAGCGCCAGCCGGCCGCAGTCCCGGCACAGGCAATTCGCGTCGATGTCGGTGGCGGGTTGCATCGCTTGGCCTCGCTGCCGCGCCAAACTACCGTTTTTCCCCCGGCAAGGCGGCGGTTGCGGCGAGCCGCGGAAGTGGGTAAACTTCCGCGAATTTCGTCCGCGTCGAACCAACACTCATAGGGAGCGGCCTGCGGGCCGTCGAGCGCCATGGCAACCGATCTTCACTTTCACTGGGGTCCCAAGGGTTTTGCCGATGCGCTGCGTCGGCGGACATCGAAGCCGATGATCCGGCGCGGCGATGACGGCGCCGAATATTTCGATTCGAATTTCTCGTCAAATCGCCTGCCGGCAGATTTCGACGACGTGAATGCGCGGCTTGCCGAGATGGACAAGAACGGCGTGAAGCGCGCCGCGCTGTCGATGAGCCCGGTCACCGGGATCGAAGCGCTGCCGCTCCAGGACGCATTGCCGCTGGCCCGCGCCTACAATGATTCGGTATCGGCGGTTTGCGCGGCACATCCCGACCGGTTCTCGGGTTTCGCAATTCTGCCGGTGGGCAATATGAGCGCCGCCGTCGCCGAGTTCGAGCGCGTCATGGACATGCCCGGCATGATCGGGGCGGTGCTGCCCGGCGACGGCTTCCTGTCGAAGAAGCGCGCCGAGAATTTCGCGCCCCTGTTCGCGGCGGCCAATCGGCGGAACGCGATCTTCCTCGTGCACTACGGCAAGCTGCCCGACGATTTGGACGCGCCGAAGGTCGATGCCTCGGATAATTCGCGCGATCGTTACGGCACGCTCGACATGCAGGCGCGCTTGAGCTCGAACATGGTCACTTTCTGCATGACCGACTTTTTGAAGCCCTACCCGAACGTCACGGTGATCAGCCACAATCTCGGCGGCAACATTCCGTTCGAGATCGATCGCATGGATCACCGCACGATGTGCGACCGCCCCGGCGAGGAGTTGCCGTCGAAGAAGGTGAAAGCCGCGCCGATCATGGTCGATTGCAATTCCTTGAGCGCCCGCGCGATCGAGCTCGCGGTCCAGGTTTACGGCGCCGACAAGATCGTGTTCGGCTCCGACGGCAGCGATTTCGGCATGCAATGGACCAACAAGGCGATCGCCGACGCGCGCCTCACCGATGCCGAAAAACGGGCGATCCTCGAGGGTAACGCCAGGCGCATCCTCGCGCGAGTCAACAATCGGGTTGCCGCCGCGGCGGAGTAAGCGAGCCGGCTATATCGTCTGCCGGCCGCTGCTCCGCCGGCGCGGCCGGCTAAGGCACGAGGCGGGGCGCGATCGCGGCAAGCTCCGTGAAGCGCCGCGCTACCGCTGCTGCGCCTTGCGCCATGACTTCTGGGCCATAACCCCAAGCCGCGAAGATCGACGGAATTCCGGCGGCCCTTGCCGCTGCGATGTCGTTGGCGTGATCGCCAACCATGGCCGCGCGCGCCCGCGTTCCGCCGGCGGCGGCAATCGTGCCGAGGAGGGGCGCCGGGTCGGGTTTTCTCGCCGCGAAAGAGTCGCCGCCGCCGACGAAGGCGAACCACGCTGTCAGCTCGAGCGCCGCCAGCACCGCGGCGGCCGCACCGGCGGGCTTGTTGGTGCAGATGGCGAAGCGCCAGCCAGCTCCGGCGAGGCTCCGTAATGTCGGGGTGACGCCGGGATAGGGGCGCGTCTCGATCGCGGCGTGCGCGGTGTAATCGGCCACGAACGCGTCGAGATCGCCGGCCCGGGCACGCGCGCCCGTGGCGGCGAGGGCGCGCTCCAGGAGCCTTGCCGCGCCGTCTCCAACCATGGGTCTGATGGCGTCTAAAGCGAGCGGCGGCAGGGCGCGCGCGACGAGCAGCCGATTGAGGGCAGCGCCGAGATCGGCGAGGGAATCGACAATCGTGCCATCGAGGTCGAGCACCAATATCGGCGGCGGAGCCATACTCTTTGACTTTTCCCGAGCGGCGTGGGAAGAGCGTTCTATCATCATTCCGGCGGCGACGCATGAAATCGGTGCGGTTGACGGCTCTCACCTTGGCGATTCTCGCAACACCGGCCGTGCCCGGCGCGGCCCCGAGCGCGAGCGATTCCGGTTCCCCGGAAAAGTTCCTCACCGGCCGGCTGCTCGTCGCCGCGCCCGACATGGGCGATCCGCGCTTCGAGCACGCCGTGATCTTGTTGATTCACCACGACCAGGGCGGCGCCATCGGCATCATCGTCAATCGCCCATCCGAGGAGCAGTCCTACGCCGACCTGCTCGGCGATCTCGGCCAGAATAGCGATGGCGTCGCGGGCAAGGTCGAGGTCTATGCCGGTGGCCCGGTCGAGCCGCGCATCGGCTTCGTCGTTCACAGCGCGGAATATCATCGGTCCGAGACCATGGACGTCAACAGCAAGGTCGCCGTCACTTCGAGCCCGGCCGTTTTGCGCGACATCGCGGGCGGCCACGGGCCGCAAAAATTCATCATCGCCTTTGGCTATGCCGGTTGGGGACCGGGTCAGCTCGAAAGCGAGTTGAAGCAACAGGCTTGGTTCACCGCCCCTGACGACCCGACGCTGCTTTTCGACGAGGACCGCGCGACGCTGTGGCAGAGCGCCCTCGACCGGCGCGAGCGCTCGCTTTAAGCCGCGCCGGTTTGCCGGCGGGCTTGGGCACGGGTTTTCTGGCTCGGTTGCGTGCGGCGCCAAAGAGCGCCTTCGATGCGATCCGCGCGCCCTCTGCCAGCGCTTCGAGTTTTGCCCACATGATGCTCGGGTGAACGCGGCGCATGAACGGGCCCTGGGCAAAGCCGCAATCGGTGCCGGCGATCACGTTCTCGCGCCCGACCACGTTCGCGTAGCGCGTGATGCGCTGGGCGACCAGTTCGGGATGCTCGACCACGTTCGTGGCATGGCTGATGACGCCGGGAATGAGAATCTTGCCCTTCGGGAGCTTGACGTTCTGCCAGACTTCCCACTCATGTTCGTGGCGAGGGTTGGCGCCCTCGATCACGTAGGCGCCGGCACGTACTTTGAGGATCAGATCGACGATGTCGTTCAACGGGACGTCGGTGACATGCGGGCCCGGCCAGCTTCCCCAGCAAACGTGATAGCGGATGCGGTCCTCGGGGAGTCCCGCGAGCGCGTAATTGAGCGCGTCCACGTACATGCCGACCCATCGACGGTATTGCGCGAAGGTCTTGGGCGGCACCTGGCGGTCATAGGTCACGGCGGCGCGCGCGTCGTCGATCTGCACCAATAGCCCGGCATCGACGATCATCTTGTATTCGGTCCGCATCGCGTCGGCGATGGCCTGCACCAGCTGTTCTTCGGTCTTGTAATACTCGTTCTTGCGATCGGGGATGGCGCTGGCGGGCGCCGCGACCGGCAAGAATCCCTCCGCGACGGTTACCGCGCCGAGCGCCGCCTTGAAATTATCGATATCGCGCCGCAATTCGGCTTGGCCGGTATAGGCGATCGGGCCGACGCAGACGGCGTCGCCGCCGCGCGCGCCGCCGTCGCGGGCATCGAGCTCGGCATAGAATTCCGCGAATCGCTCGCGGTCGGCGCCGTAAGCGTAAGGATCGCGGCCGGACGGCGACGGGCGCAATTCGAAGCCGCTCAAGCGTTCCAGAACATATTGCGACCAGCTGATCGACTTGCCGAACTCGCCGTCGCTCACGACATCGATGCCGGTTGCCGCCTGCCGCGCCACCACGGCGGCGACGCTCTCCTTCAAGCATCGCGCATAGGCGGCTTCGTCATAGGCCTCCCGCCGCTGCTTGGCGCGTAGGAAGGTCAGCAATTCGGGCGGCCGGATCAGGCTGCCGACATGGGTCGTAAGAATTCGTCGCTCGCTTCGCTTCATGCCTGGGGTCACTTCCATATTTCTCTCGCCGCGCTCACCAAATGAGCGAGCTTGCGCTCCTCATCCGCAGCCGTGAAGCGGTCAACGTCCGAGGTCGAGGCGAAACCGCATTGCGGGCTCAGACAGAGCCGATCCATGTCGATGAAGCGCGCGGCATCCGCGACGCGCCGCTTCAATTCGTCGAGCGGCTCGAGCGCCTTCTGCTTGGTGCTCATCAGGCCTAGAACGACGGTCTTGGTCTTGGGCACATAGCGCAGCGGCTGGAAATCGCCGGCGCGCTCGGTATCGTATTCCAGGAAGAATCCGTCGAAATCGAGCTTCTGGAACAGGGCCTCGGCGACCGGATCGTAACCGCCGGTCGCCTGGCCGTGCCCGGAATTGCCGCGGCAAAGATGAATGCACAGGGTCATGTCCTGGGGCCGATCCCGCACCGAGGCATTGATCAGATCGACATAGTCGTCGATCAATTTCTTCGGGTCCTCGCCGCGCGCGCGAACCACGTCCTGGTTTCGCGGATCGCACAAGACGGCGAGCGGCACTTCATCGACCTGAAGATACTTGCAGCCCAGCGCGGCGAGATCGGCGATCTCTTCCCGGTAGATCGCCGCGATATCGGCGAAATAGGCCTTACGGTCGCCGGCATAGGGCGACTTCGCCAAGCCCTTGTCGCCGGTGAAGAAGTGATTGACGGTCGGCGAGGGAATCGTCGCCTTGGCCATGCGCCTTGTCGCCTTGATAAGGAAGGCGAAATCCTCGGCCGTGATGGTCTCCCGCCGCTTCAATTTGTTGAACGGCGTAAGGGACGGGCACGCCGCGCCGCGTCTCGCCCGAGAACTCGGTAAAGGTGAAGGAGCTAGGCATCCGGTCGGTGCTGTAGCCGGCGACGCGCTCGAAGAACCGATCACGCCAGTTCTGCCGGCGGAACTCGCCGTCGGTGATCGCCTGCAATCCGACGCGCTCTTGCAGCGCGATCGCCTCGCGAATTTCCTCATCCTCGAGCGCGCGCAGCTTTTCCGGCGGCAACTTGCCCTCGGCGCGCGCCTTGCGCGCATCGAGCAGGCGCCGCGGCCGCACCAGGCTCCCGACATGGTCGGCGCGAAACGGCGGATCGAGGTGGAGTTTCGTCATCGCGCTTGGCTCCTTTCGCGACTAGGCGCTTGCCGAGCCGTCGGGCCGGACGGTTCGGTTGAACCCCGACAGCGCGTCCGAGATGGCGTGGTCGTCCTCCATCTTCAGCCCCATCGCCTCCTCGTAAGCGTGCTTGACCCAGTCCGGTTGACCCTGCTGGAAAACGAAGCGCGTCGGCGAGACGTTGTCGAAAACGCTGCTGCTCATCAATTGCGCGCGGGTAAATCCTTCGATGAACTGCTTGCGGCCGACGATGGGCAGCGGCACGCATTGATTGATCTTGGGATCGCGGATGACCGCCTTGGGGTCGCCGCCCTTGGCGACGGTTTCGATATCCGCGAGGAACCGGTTGCGGATCATGACGATGCCGCGGTCGCTGCGTCCCAAGTGCTCCTGGCTGCGGTCGGCGATAACGCCTTGTCCGACCCAGGCGGCGAAGTCCTGGTTCATCACCCCGTCGGTCAACCACTCGCCGGTCTTCTCATCGGTCACCGGACCATGCCAATAGGGGATGGCGTTCTGCCGATAGGGCTCGCGATCCTTGGGCACGCGGTTGAAGAACCAGCCGACGCTCAACGTGTTCTCGTCATCGAGCGGCACGCGCCATTCGAAATGGCCGCCAGTGAACAGGCAATTGGGCCACAGGCAGACGCGGCCGACCGACCACAGCGGATTATTCTCGTCGGTGTCTTCGCGCACGCGCTTATAGACGAAGCCGTACTCGAATTCCTCGAAGCCGACCTTCAAGTGCTTCGCGCCATAGATGCCTTTCTTGCCTTTGAGGCGCGCCGCCCAATTGGCGTGCATCCATTCGAAATGCACCGGATCGATCGAATTCTCCTGACCCTGGAGCCAGTTGCACGGGATTTTCGAGAACACGATCTGAACGAAGCCGTTCTTCCAAGTGAAGGGTTCCCAATCCGGCAGCAGCGGCTTGGGGCTGGGACCCAGATAAGCCCACAAAAGGCCGGCCTTCGGCTCCACCCGATAGGCCAAGAGCGGCGTCTTCTCCTTGTAGCGAGACTGCGGATCGGCGGTGTCGTCGAAAGGCTGTTCGAGGCATTGTCCCTGCTCGTTGAAGAGCCAGCCGTGATAGTGGCAGCGCAGCCCGCATTCCTCGGGAAAGCCGAAGGCCAAATCCGCGCGGCGATGCGGACAGTGCCGGCCGACAAGTCCGTAGTTGCCGCTCAAGTCCTTATAGAGCACCAGGTCTTCGCCCAAGAGCTGGACGCGTTTGGTGGGCTTCTCCTCGAGCTCGGCCGTCGCCGCGATCGGATACCAGTAGCGGCGCAGCAACTCGCCCATCGGCGTGCCGGCTCCAGTCTGGGTTAAAAGCTTGTTGCTGGTCTCAGTCAGCATCGACGTCCCCATTGCTCTGCGCCAAGCTGATAGCCGCATAGGCATGGCCGATGATGGCGGCTTTCAACTGGCATCGACAAGATTTGCCGCCTAGTCTAGCACCGTCTTGCGGCGGAAAGGGAATGCGTCCAATGAAGTTCGGCCTCTTCGACCATGTCAACCAAAGCGACCGCCCGCTCGCCCAGCAATTCGACGAAAGGCTGGAATTCGCGGCGGCGGCGGACGAGGCGGGATTTTATTGCCTCCACGTTGCCGAGCATCATGGCACGCCGCTCAACATGGTGCCTAATCCGGGCGTCTATCTGGCCGCGGTGGCGCGCGCGACCAGGCGGATCCACATGGGCCCGCTCGTCTTCCTGTTGCCGCTCTATTCGCCGCTACGCCTGATCGAGGAAATAGCGATGCTCGACCAGCTGAGCCATGGCCGGCTCGAGGTCGGGGTTGGGCGGGGCGTGTCGCCCTTCGAGCTCAATTTCCACAAGGTCAAACACGAGCAGTCGCGTGAAATATTCCTCGATGCCTACGATTGCCTGCTCTATGGACTGACGCACGACCAGCTCGATTACGCCGGTCCGTTCTTCACCTACAGCAAGGTGCCGATGGTGCTGAAGCCCTTGCAGAAGCCCTATCCGCCGATCTGGTACGCCTCGTCCAACGACACCGGGGCGACCTGGGCCGGCGAGCGCGGTCTGCATTTTGAGACTTTGGGCTCGATGGAAACGGCAAAGAAGAACATCGACACCTACAAGGCGGCCTATGCCAAGCGCGGCACCCCGGCCCATCCGAAGAGCGAATTCCCGGGCGGCGTCGCGATTGGCGTGAATCGCCAGCTTGTCCTCGCCGATAGCGTCGAGGCGGCGCACAAGATCGCCCGGCCCGCGCATGAGCAGCATCACGAGAAAATCACCTGGCTGTTGAAGCGCAGCGTGACCAGCCTCAATTACACTCATCAAATCGTCGGCGACTATGACGAAGCGGTGAAGGCAGGCACGGTGATCGTCGGCACGCCCGACACGGTGCGCGCCGATATCGAGCGTCAGGTCGCGGCGCTAGGCGTCAATTATCTGTGCTTCGCCATGTTCTTTGGCAATATGAGCCTCGCGGACGCGCTGCGTTCGCAAGGCCTGTTCGCCAAGGAGGTGATGCCGAAACTGGCCGCACTCTGACGGGTTCGGCGGTCAAGCGTTGAATATTCTGCTCACGCCGGCCCGGATCGGCGCGGTCGCGATCAAGAATCGCATCGTCATGCCGCCGATGACGACGCGCCTGGCGGACGAAGCCGGCTTCGTCACCGACGACACCGTCGCCTATTACATGGCGCGCGCGAGGGGCGGCACCGGCCTCATCACGGTCGAGATGGCGTCGCCCGAAAAGGCCGGCCGACATCGTCGGCGCGAGCTCGGCATCTATGACGACCGCTTCCTGCCGGGCCTCGATCGCCTGGTCCGCGAGATTCACGCCGGCGGCGCCATGGCCTCGATTCAGCTCGGCCACGGCGGCGGCCATACCCGCGAGGATATCTGCGGCGAGAACTCCTGTCGCGCCTTCCGCCATTCCGCATCCGGTGTTCGAGACCACCTTCGCAGTCGTCGTGCCCGAGGCGATGACCAAGGCGCGAATCGAATCTTGCATTGCCGCCTTCGCCGCCGCAGCGTGGCGGGCGCGGCAAGCGGGCTTCGACTGCGTCGAGATTCACGCCGCGCATGGCTATCTCATCTCGCAGTTTCTTACCCCCTTCGAGAACCGGCGTACCGACGAGTATGGCGGCTCGCTGGAGAATCGCGCGCGGTTCGGGCTCGAAGTCCTGTCGGCGGTGAAGGCGGCAGTGCCGGGGATGCCGGTGATCTACCGCATCTCGGTCGAGGATTATTTTCCCGGCGGCCTGCCCTGGCACGAAGGCAGGCAGGCTGCGATCTGGGCGGCGGAGGCGGGGGCCGACGCGCTCCACATCGCGGCAGGGCATTACCGTTCGCTGCCCTCGGCCGCGCGCCAGATCCCGCCTATGGCGCTGCCCGATGCGACTTTTCTCGACTATGCTGCTAGCTTAAAGCAGGCGGTCGGGGTCCCGGTGATCGCCGTCGGCCGGCTCGGCGACCCAGCGGTGGCGACGGCGGCCGTTGAAAGCGGCAAGTGCGATTTCGTGGCGCTGGGCCGCACTCTGATCGCCGAGCCCGAATGGGTGGAGAAGCTGCGCCGCGGCGAGCCAGCGCGGCGCTGCCTCGCTTGCAACACATGCGTCGACGAGATGCGGGGCGGTGCGCGGCTCGGCTGTGTCGTCAATGCCAGGGCGGGCAAGGAATTGCTCTACGACCGCGCGAAAGCGCCTCGGGGCGAGCGCATCGCGATCGTTGGCGCGGGACCCGCCGGCCTGACCTATGCCGCCCTTGTGGCGGAGGGCAATCGGGTCACGGTGTTCGAGCGCGCCGCCAAAGCGGGAGGCGCCTTCCGCTATGCCGGCAAGGCGCCGCTGTTCCAGGATGTCGAAGCGAGCGCCCAATCCCTCAACCGCTATATCGATCAGCTCGTGCTCGCCTGCACCGCCAAGGGCGTCGATTTCCGTTATGGCGTCGATATTGCGCGCGCGCCCGACTCGCTCGCTGCGTACGACCGTATCGTTCTCGCGACCGGCGCCCGATATCGCTTCGGCCTCGGGCGCCTGCCGGCGATGCTGCTGGATCGCGGCGCGGCGCGTTGGCCCGGCCTCAACCGGCTCTTTTCGCGGGCCAGATTTAGAGACTGGCTCTATCACCGGGCCCGGCGAGGCACCGCCCGGTCCTTCAGCGAACTCGCAGCCAAAGGACAAAAGGTGATCGCGATCGGCGATGCGGTTGCGCCCGGCAAGAGCAAGCCGGCGATCGCGAGCGCGTTCGAGGCGGCTCTGCTCGGTTCCTAAGTTTCCCCGGCGCTGTCGTCGTGCCGTAGGCCAGCGGGCGTGGGGATGTCTTCCGTCGTCACGTCGTGGCCGAAGAGCCAGTCGCGGCTCACCCGCGGCTTGGGCGGCACGGACTGGTTTAGGTCAAATTGCTCGCGCGCCTGAAGCTGGACGCGCGCGGTGAAATCGCGTCGCAGGGATTCGTAAGTCTGGAGCGCCGCTTGCGTCTCGTGGCGATGCCGGTCGAGACAGCGCGCGAGAACATAGCTGTCCTCGACGGCCATTGCCGCGCCCTGCGCGAGGGTCGGGAGCATCGGGTGCGCGGCGTCGCCCAAGAGAGTGACCCGATGCCGCGTCCATTGCGGCAGCGGATCGCGGTCGAAGACGCCCCATTTGAACCACATCCTTGCATCGACTTGGTGGAACATCGCGATCAGCGTCTCGTGATAGCCGCGGTAGGCATCCAGCACTTCCGCAAGGCTGCTCGGGACGGTCCAGGATTCCTCGGCCCAACGGCCGGTGACATGCCCGCAAAAGATGTTGAACACCTTGCCTGCGGAGATCGGGTAGCAGACGACGCGCCCCACCGGTCCAAGCCAGTTCACCGCGTCATTGGCGCCGAATTCCTCCGCGCCGTCCGCGCCGAAGCGTCGCCCTATCAGTCGCTCGATCGGGAGCGTCGCGCGCCAACATTCCATCCCGGTATGGCGCGGCGCCTCTTCCCCGTAGAGGCTCTCCCGCACCTTCGAGCGGATGCCATCGGCACCGACGATGATATCGGCCTCGATTTCGCTGCCGTCGGCGAAGTGGGCGACGGCGAGATTTTCCGTGGCGGTTACGCCGGTGCAGCGCTTGCCGAGATGGATCGCCGTCTCGGGTACAGGCCGCGCCAGGATTTTGAGGATCTCGCCGCGATGGACGGTGTAGTAGGGCGCGCCGAACCGCGCGCTCATGGCGTCCCGCATCCTCCCGCGCGAGAGGGATGCGCCATCGGTCCAGTTGAGCGTCAGCGCATGGACGGGCTCGCCGGCAATGGCGCGGAGATCGGCTTCGAGACCGAGGGCGCGATAGACCTTGACCACGTTGGGGCCGAGCTGAAGCCCGGCGCCAAGCTCGGTCAGCTCGGTGGATTGCTCGTAAAGCTCGACCTCGAAGCCGCGCTGTCGTAGCGCGGTGGCGGCGGTCAGGCCGCCGATGCCCGCGCCAATGACGGCGATGCGCCGCGTGCGGATCATGCCGGCAATCTAGGGATTAGGGGAACCGCGTGTAAATTCGCCGACGGCGCAGCGATTTACAGCGCCGCCGAAACCGCCTAGGTTTCCGCGCCCATGCCAGATCGCGATCGCGTCATCATCGTCGGCGGCGGGCCCGTGGGGCTCGTTACGGCCCTTTGGCTTGCCAAGCTGGGCACGCCGTCCTGCGTCCTCGAGGCCTCCGCGACGGTGCCGCGCGATCTGCGCGCCTCGACCGTCCATCCGCCGACGCTCGATATGCTCGACGAGCTCGGCGTCGCCAAGGACTACATCGCGCAAGGTGTCGTCGCCGATCGCTGGCAACTCATCCATCTCGGCACGCGCGAGCGGGTAGCTTTCGATCTGTCGGTTATCGGCGATTACACCCGTCACCCCTATCGCCTGCAATGCGAGCAGCACAAACTCGCTCCGCTCTTGAACGCGCGGGCCGGGGCGTCGCCATTGATCGAGCTATGCTACGGCGCGACGGTCACGACGGCGAGCCAGGACGCCGATTCCGCGGTGGCGGTCGCCGATATCGGCGGCGATGAGCGGCGCTTCGCGGGGCGCTATCTGGTCGGCGCCGACGGCGCGCACAGCGCGGTGCGCCAAAGCCTCGGCCTGTCGCTCGAGGGATTCACCTATCCCGCGGCGACGACGCTCGTGACCACCGGGTTCCGCTTCGAGCCTCATATCCCCGAGCTGCTCGGCGCCAATTATTGCTGGACCTGGCTCGATGCCGGCTCGATGTTTCGGCTGCGCGACGAATGGCGTTGCACCTTCTATCCGCGGCCGAGCGAGCCCGTCGATATGGAAATGACCGACGCGATCGTCGAGCAGCGCATGCAGGGTATCCTCCGGCGCGATGTGCCTTATGAAATCCGCGAGAAACGCAGCTACACCATTCATCAGCGCATCGTGGCGAAATATCGCGTCGGGCGGATCGCGCTGGCGGGCGACGCGGCGCATCTTACGCCGCCCACGGGCGGGCTTGGCATGAATGGCGGCATTCACGACGCCGTCAATCTCGCCGAAAAGCTCCATCGCGTGATGCGCGGCGAAAGCGAGGGTCTGCTCGATTTATACGAGCGGCAGCGACGTCCCGTGGCGGTCGCCGAGATTCTCGCCCAATCGCATCAGAACCGCATCCGCATGCAGCTCTGGGACGGCGAGGAGCGCAAGAAGGTGATGGCCGAGATGCGCGCCCTCGCCAATGATCCGGAGCGCAGCAAAGCGATGCTGCTGCGGAGCTCGATGATCGAGGGGCTGCGCCAAGCCGCGGCGGTCACGTAACGCTAGACCTTAGATTTGGTCGCATTTTTTACGGCGAACCGGTGTCCACTTCGCCCGACAATGCTCTATTTCGCCGGCGCCGGAACCTGCTCGGCCGCTTGCGGCGCCCGCTCGCGGAAATATGGCAGGACTTCCTCGGCGATCGCTTCCATGTTCGCGCGCGTCATGTCGCGCGGCAGGGTGCCAAACTGAGTCTTCGTCAGGATGGTGCCGAAGCCGGCGAGATCCTGGTATTCGGCGAGCTTCTCGCGCACCGTATTGGGCGCGCCCACGATGACGACGCCCATCCTCACCAGATCCTCGGCGGTCTGGATCTTGCCGTGCGCCTGGACCTTGGCGGCGGCGACGCGCTTCATCGAGTTGATGCTCGAATAGCCCGGCGGCAGCAGCATCTCGATCGGCATGCCGAGGAAGCGGTTGGCCAGCGCTTCGAGATGGGGCTTGGCCTCCCTCATCGCCTTGGCGTCGGTTTCGGCGACGTAGATCGAGTTCGACCAGGCGAGCTGATCGGGCGCGGACTTGTAGCCGCATTTCTCGGCCTCGTCGCGATAAGACTGGAAGAAGCGCGCGACCACCGCGATCGGCGACAGCGTCTGGCAATAGGTGTAGCGCATCTTGGCCGCCCATTGGATCGTGCTCGACGAGCCCTGCGACGGGATCCAGATCGGCGGATGCGGCTGCTGATAGGGACGCGGCCACGGGTTGACGTAATTGATCTCGTAGTGCCTGCCCACAAACCGGAACGGTCCGGGCTCGGTCCAGGCGCGGATGATGAGGTCGTGTGCCTCGTTGAAACGGGTGTGGGAATCGACCGGGTTGATGCCCATCGAATGATACTCGGCGCCGATGCCGCGCACGAAGCCGGCGATGAAACGGCCGCGCGTCAGATTGTCGAGGAGCGCGAATTCCTCGGCCACGGCGAGCGGGTTCTGCAAGAGCGGCAGGGCGCGGCCGAGGATCGCGATCTGTGCGCTCTTGACCGAGCGAGCGAGCGCGCCGGCCAGCACGCCCGGCGTCGGCATCAGCCCGTAGGCGTTCTGGTGGTGCTCGTTGAGCACCACGCCGTCGAAGCCGAGCTTGTCGGCATATTCGAGCTCGTCGAGGTAGCGGTGATAAAGCTCGGCGCCTTTTTTCGGATCGTACTGGCTGTTCGAGAAGGTGACCCAGGCCGTGCCATGACGCCCGATCGCGTCGAGATCGGCATCGGCATAAGGCATGAGGTGGAAGTTGAAGATTTTCATGGCGTCATCTCCTCGAGAGCCGCATTGCGATTATAGCGCCGGTGATCTCCGCGCCGCCATCCTCAATCGGCCACTGCCGTGCCTGCCGGCTCGATCCGGCCCGAGATGGCGTCATCGGGAAATTCCGCTTGGAGGCGCGGATAGACCTGGCGCGCGAAGGCTTTGATGCCCGCCACGGTCTCGTCATGGTCGAGGTGACCGGCCTGTCCCATCAAGAGGATGTGCCCAAAGCCGCCGACGTGATGGTAGAAATTCTTGATCTGCTGGAACACGCGGTCGGGCGTGCCGTAGAACATGGTGCCGTTCGCGACCGCGGAATCGACGTTCGTATTGACGCCGAAATTGCCGAACCCGCCGCCCGCTGCGTCGCCGAGCATTGTCTGGACGTTTGCCGCGACCGGGCTGTAGCCCGGCGGGTTGCGGAACCACGGCGATACCTTGTTGGCGGTGATGTACCAAAGCAGCTTTTCCGCGCCCGCGCGCGCCTTGGCGTCGCTGTCGGCGACATAGACCATCGCAGCATAGGCCAAGCGATTGACCGGAATCTCGCTGCCCTTGCCGGCTTCGCGCCAGCCCTTGCGGTAGGAATCGTAAATCGCGGGCGTTCCCTTGAAGCCGGTGAGAAAGGTCGCCTGCACATAGCCATGCGCGCCCACGCGCGTCGCGCCGCCGGGGCTGGTCGAGCTGACCCATACCGGCGGGTGCGGCTGCTGGTAGGGCCGCGGCCAGATGTTGATGTTGCGGTGATGAAAGAACCGCCCTTCGAAGCTGGTCGGCCCGTCATGGCCGGTCCAGGCCTGGACGATGAGGTCGAGCGCCTCCCAGTGGCGTTCGTTCATTCGCACCGGATTGCTGTTCGCGGGCAGGATCTCGGTCGGCACGCCGCGCACGAAACCCGCCTCCAAGCGGCCTTTGGACAGCACGTCGATGAGCGCCATTTCCTCGGCGACGCGCACCGGCTGGCGGCGGTTGGCGATCGGGTTGCCGAGGATCAAGAGGCGCGCCTTGGTCGTGAGCCGCGCCAGCGCCGCCAGCACCAGCGGCGCCGCCGGATCGACGCAGGTCGCGGTCTGGTGGTGTTCGTTGAGCATGATGTTCATGCCCTCTTGCTCGGCGATGCACCATTCGTCGAGGAAGCGATCGTAAAGCGCCGCGCCTTTCTTCGGGTCGTAGTTCCGATTGGGCAGCGTCACGCGGATCGAGTTGTATTCCTCCGCGGGGGGCAAGAGAGGATAAGCATTCTCGCTGAAATGCCAGGCGCGCATGGCGCTCAGACTCCTTGATCGAAGAAGGATGCGACATGGGCCGCGAATTCTCCCGGCTGCTCGATTTGCGGCGAGTGGCCGGCTTCTGGGATGGTCTCGATCCGCACCTGCGGAAGGAGCGCCGCATAGCGGGCGAGATACTCCGCCGAGACGAGGCCGTCGCTGGCGCCGCGCAGGAACAGCGTCGGCGCGGCGATACGATGAAGGCGATGCTTCAATTTCGGATTGTGCATGTAGGGCTCCCACACGAATAGCGCCAGCGCCTCGCGGTTGCGCGCGATGACGGTGAGCGCCTCGGGCGAGAGCTTCGATAAATCGATCCGGGCTTTCGCCGGATCGTGGAACATCGTCGCAGCCATTTTCTCTTGCGACATCGCGAAGATATCGGGGATGTCGAGCTTCGTTCGCGTGCCCGTCTTCACGCCGACGGGCGCGACGAGGACGAGCTTCTCGACCCGCTCGGGCGATTTCGTTGCAAGCTCGGCCGCGATCCAACCGCCGATCGAGCAGCCGAGGATTTTCGCCCGGCGCAGATCGAGACGATCCATCAGCTCGAGATAGATATGCGCGATGTCGTCCACGCTGTCCATCCACTCGGGGAGGCTCGAATGCCCGAAGCCCGGATGCGAGGGCGCGATGAGCCGATAGCGCTTGGCCAACAGGCCGACGTAAGGCTGATCGGGCACGAAGCCTTGGCCGCTATGGAAGAACAGCACCGGCGGCCCGTTCCCGGTTCTCGTGGAGCTCGAGGTCAACGCCGCCGACCGCCATCATCTCTCGCTTCAAGGCAAACGCTCCCTTTTTTCGCCGCGGCTTCAGAGGCTAAGTCGGCACTTGGACGCTCACTATTTCATCGAAGCCCGGCCGAGGCAAGACCGGCGCTGCCTATGAAGCGAGGCTCTTCGTCGCAACCTCGTAGGTGTTTTTGCTGAGATTGGGCTGGGCCAGCACGCGCTCGAGCTCGCGCTTCATCAGCGCCTGCCTTGCCCTATCCTGTCGCCGCCATTGCCCGAGCGGCTGGATGAGGCGCGAGGCCATCAGCGGATTGAGCTTATCGAGGGTGATGACCTGATCCGCAAGGAAGGCATAAGCCACGCCGCTCGGGTCGTTGAAGCGCAATTGATTCGCCTGGGTGAACGCGCCCACAAGCGAACGCATCCGGTTGGGAGTTTTGATCGAGAAGGCGGGATGGTGAGTGAGCTCCTTGGTGCGTGCGAGCGTGCCGGGTAGCGACGACATCGCCTGCAAGCTGAACCATTTGTCCACGACGAGATCATCCTCGTGCCAGCGTGCGTAGAACGCGCCCAGCGCCTCGGTGCGCGCGGGATGCTCGAACTCGCACAGTACGCTGAGCGCCGCCAGAACGTCCGTCATGTTGGCAGCCAGATCGAACTGCGCCTTGACGCGCGCGATGCCGTCCTCGCCGCCTGCCAACGCCAGATAGGCAAGCGCCACGTTGCGCAAAGCGCGCTTGCCGATGGCGGCACCGTCGGTGCGGTACGGCCCCGGATCGGCGAGACGCTCGTAAGCGTCGGCAAGCTCTGGCCCGAGCGCTTTGCCGATCTCGGTCCGGGCAACCTCGCGCGCGGCGTGAATCGCCTCGACATCGACCATGTCCATCTGGTCGCCGAGGAAGAATTCCGACGGCAGCACCATCGCCTCGGCGGCGAAGGCGGGATCGGCATCGGCGCCCGCCAGCGTGCGCCGCATTTGCTCAATCAGCTCGGGATCGAGAATCGGCTTCTCCGAGCGGCGGAGCGCGGCCACCATGTCGAGCAAAAGCCGCACCGCCACTTGCTGCCCCGCTTCCCAGCGCGCGAAAGGATCGGTGTCGTGAAGCGCCAGGAATTTCTGCTGCGCCAGCGTGATACCTTTCAATTTCACCGGCGCCGAGAAGCCGCGCAGCAACGAAGGCACGGGCGCCTCCGTCACGTCGATGAAATGGAAGGTCTGCCGCGCCTCTTTCAGCACCAGAACGCGCGTTCCGTGCCGGAGCGCGCTTTCGCCCTGGAGCTGAGTCGGCAGCTCCGCGCCATCGGGTCCGAGGAGTCCCATCGCCACCGGAATAACGAGCGGTTGCTTGTCGCTCTGGCCGGGCGTCGGCGCGGTTTGCTGCGCGATCGAGAGCGCATAGGTCTTGGCCTGAGCGTCATAGTGGTCTTCGACGGTCAGCTCGGGCGTGCCGTCCTGCTTGTACCAGCGCTGGAACGCTGCGAGATCGGCGCCATTGGCATCCGCCATCGCGGCGACGAAATCCTCGATCGTGACCGCTTGGCCATCGTGGCGCTTGAAATAAAGGTCCAGCCCCTTGCGGAACCCGGCCCGGCCGACCAGGGTTTCGATCATCCGCACGACCTCGGCGCCCTTGTTATAAACGGTCGCAGTGTAGAAATTATCGATCTCGATATATTGCGCCGGCTGAACCGGATGGGCGAGCGGCCCGGCATCCTCGGGGAACTGCGCGGCGCGCAGGCGGCGCACGTCGCCGATCCGGCGCACGGCGCGGCTGCCCTGGTCGGCGGAGAATTCCTGGTCGCGATAGACGGTCAGCCCCTCTTTCAGCGAAAGTTGGAACCAGTCGCGGCAAGTCACGCGGTCGCCGGTCCAATTGTGGAAATATTCGTGACCGATAACGGACTCGATTCCCTGGAAGTCGGTGTCGGTGGCGGTCTCTGCCTTTGCCAGAACGTATTTGGTGTTGAAGATGTTGAGGCCCTTGTTCTCCATCGCGCCCATGTTGAAGTCGCTGACCGCGACGATGTTGAAGACATCGAGATCGTAGGCGAGGCCGAAGCGGTCTTGGTCCCATTTCATCGCGGTCTTGAGCGATGTCATGGCGTGGTCGCATTTATCCTCGTCGCCCCGTCTGACCCAGATCGCGAGCGGCACGGTCTTGCCGGCGCTCGTCGTGAAGCTATCCTTCACGGCCACCAGATTGCCGGCGACCAGCGCGAAGAGGTAACAGGGCTTGGGGTGCGGATCGACCCATTTCGCCCAATGCCGGCCGCCCGCGCTCTCGCCTTTGTCGACCGGATTGCCGTTCGAGAGCAGCACCGGATAGCGCGTCTGGTCGGCCAGGATGGTCGTCGTGAAACGTGCCATCACGTCGGGCCGATCGAGGAAATAAGTGATGCGCCGGAAGCCCTCGGGCTCGCACTGCGTGCAGAAATTGCCGCTCGATTTATAGAGCCCCGAGAGGACGGTGTTGTTCTGCGGCTCGATCCGCGTCTCGATGTCGAGGGTGAATTCGTCGGGCACCGCGGACAGGACCAACGCTTCGCCGTCGAGCTGGTAGGAATTTGGCCCCATCGCCTCGCCGTCAAGCGCCACCGATACCAGTTCCAGCTCCTTGCCGTCGAGCTTCAAGGGCGCATGGCGATCCTCCGATTCCGGGTTGCGGCGGAGGGCGAGCCGCGCCTTCACGCTGGTCTTCTCCTCGCCAAGCTCGAACACCAGATCGACGGTGTCGATCAGGAAGCGTGGCACCTGATAATCGGCGAGGCGGGTGGGCGGATGGGGGCTAGTATCGCGCGAGGCATCTGGCATGGCTCACCGGCGGGGACGTGGGCAAAGAAAGAGTGTAGTCCGCGAGGATGGCGAGTTGAAGGCGGTTGGCCCAAGGGGCATAATTCGTCACCGGCGAATGCCGGCGGGAAGGAAGCCATGGACGCCAGGGAATCGCCCCAACGCGCCTCGAACATCGATTTCGAGCGCTTTCGCTTACGAAATTTCGTCAATCGGCTGGTCGAGGCGGGCGAGGTCGAAATCTATGCGGCGCCGACGGATTTGTCGGCCGTCGCCAAGATGCTTTCCGGCAATCCCAAGGCCGGATGGTTCCAGAAGGTCGGACCCGAGCAGGCCGAGCTGGTCGGCAACGTCGATGCCGATCGCAGCCGCCTGGCGCTCGCTTTCGGCGTCACGCCGGACAAGCTGGTGCAGGAATTGACGCGGCGGGTCGAGAACAGCCCCGAGATCGTCGAAGTCTCGCGCGCGGCCGCGCCGGCCCAGCAAATCGTCGTAACCGACGACATCGACCTAACCGCGCTGCCGGTCCATCTCCAGCACGGCCAGGACGGCGCGCCCTATATCTCGGCGGCAGTCGATTTCGCGATCGATCCGCGCACCGGCTGGACCAATTCCGGCCTCCGTCGGCTGATGCTGCGGGGCAAGCGCGAAACCGGCGTCGATCTGAACGCACCGAGCGATCTGCGCGCGATTTATATCGCGGCGCAGTCGCGCGGCGAGAGATTGCCGGTCAGCTTCGTCATCGGCTCGCATCCGATCGACCATGTCGCGGCGACGATGCGCGTGGGCGTCGACGAGCTCGGCCTCATAGCCCGCTTAAGGGATGCGCCGCTGCCGGTGGTGAAATGCATCACCAACGATATCCGCGTCCCCGCCGACGCGGAATGGGTGCTCGAAGGCTATCTCGACGAGCGTGGCTATGTCGCCGAAGAAGGCCCCTACGGCGAATATCTCGGGTATTACGGTGGGGTAAAGCTCAACCCGGTGTTTCACGTCACCGCCGTCACCCACCGGCGCGACGCGCTGTTCCAAACCCTGACCATCAGCGGCCGGAGGCTCGACCTGACCGAAACTTCTCAGCTTGAGACGCTCCGCAGCGAATACAATGTCTGGCAGGCGCTGAAGACCGTGGTGCGCGAGCCGGTCGCGGTCTATGCGCCGGTGGCGGCGGGCGGTCAGCCTCATGTGCGTGTCTCTTTGCGCCAGCGCGTGCCGGGCGAGGCGCGCAGCGCCATCCACACCGTGCTCGGCAGCACCAGCGTCAAGCACATCTTCGTCGTCGATCCCGACATCGACATCTTTTCGGACAAGCAGATGGAATGGGCGCTCGCGACCCGCTTCCAGGGCGACCGCAGCCTCGTCGTCATGAGCGGTATGCGCGCGAGTCCGCTCGATCCCTCCCTGGGTAGCGCGACCACGGGGAGCAAGGTCGGCTTCGACCTGACCTGGCCGATGGGCAAAAGCACGATGGAGGCACGCCGTACCCGAGCCGCCGAGCTACGAGGGTCGGCGCTTTTCCACTCTGCGCGAGGCGTTGACCGATGGCCCCAAGAGTTTCGAGCAGCTGATGGCGGCTTTGGGCAGTCGCGACGGCCGCGAGATCGTGCGCGAGCTCGAAAACTTCAGGGCCGAGCCCGGCTTCGCGCGCGACAAAGAGGGTCGCTATTTCCTCGGCGGCAAGGCGGGAGCAGCGCCATGAAGTTCAACTTCTTCCATCTGATGCCGTGGACCGATTATCCGCGCGAACCCGAGGAATGGCCGGTCAGCAACAAGGATTTCGATGCCGAGCGCGGGCGGCAGCTCTATTCCGACTATATCGACTGCATGGTCTACGCCGAGCAATGCGGCTTCGATTCGATCGGCTGCAACGAGCATCATTTTAGCCCCTACGGCCTGATGTCGAACCCCAATCTGATCGGCGCGGCGCTCGTCCAGCGCACGACAACGGTCAAGCTGGCCATGCTCGGCAATCTCGTGCCGTTGCTCAATCCGATTCGCGTCGCCGAGGAATATGCGATGCTCGACGTGATGAGCGGCGGCCGAGTGCTCGCCGGCATGATGCGCGGCATTCCGCACGAATACATCGCCTATAACGTGGCGCCGAGCGACTCGCGCGAACGCCTGCGCGAGGCGGTGGCGCTCATCGTCAAGGCCTGGACCGAGCCCGAGCCGTTCGGCTGGGAAGGGCAGTTCTTTCAGTTTCCCTCGGTCTCGATCTGGCCCAGGCCCTATCAGAAGCCGCATCCGCGCCTCCTGATGTCCGCGAGCAACGATGAATCCGCCGAGTTTGCCGCCCAGCACCGCGCCAAGATGGGAATCGTGCTGATCGCCGATCTCAACCTCGCCCGCGCCAGCATCGACCTCTATTACCGAGTCGCGCGTGCTTGCGGGTGGGAGCCCGTGCCCGACGACATCCTGATCGGCCACCATACTTGCATCGCCGACACCGACGAGGAAGCGCGCGACCACTTGCGCGGTGGGCTCGACTACTTCCACCGCATCCTGATGCGCCCGCAACGCAGCGCGCAGCAGCTCGTCATCCAAAAGACGCGCTATTACCAAAAGGAAGAAACCGGCGAGCGCTTCCAGACCCAACTCGCGACACTGCGCGAGCGCACCCTTGAAGAGCAGATAGAGGCGGGCTCGGTCTATTGCGGCGCGCCCGAGACCGTGGTGGCGCAGATCAAGCGGGTCCATAAGGCACTTGGCCACGGCACCGAGCAGTTCACGATGAAGGTCGGGAACATACCCGACAAGGTCGTGCGTCACGGCATGGAGTTGTTCCGCGACCGCGTCCAGCCGGCGCTGCGTGATCTCTGAGCCCGGAGGAACCCATGCCATTCGAACGCAAGGACGTGAAACTCGCCTCGGGCAATGTCGGCTATTTCGCCGCTGGCTCGGGCGAGCCGCTGCTTTACCTTCATCCCGCGGGCGGGATTTCGGTTTCAAAGCCGCTCGAGGCGCTCGCCGGGCACCGCAAGATTTATATGCCGATCACGCCCGGCTTCGACGGCTCGGCGCCCCACCCCGGCCTGGCCACGATGGAAGGCCTCGCCGATCTCGCCGCGTCCTTTGTCAACGCCGTCATCGGCCGGCGATGCGACGTGATCGGGCAATCCTTCGGCGGCTGGGAGGCGCTGTGGCTCGCGGTGAAGCATGGCGGCAAGGTCGATCACCTGGTGCTCGAGGCCCCGGCTGGCCTGCCGGCAGGCGGCAAGGGCGGGCTGCCCTCGGACCCCGCCGAAGCGCGGCGGAAGCTCTTCGCCTATCCCGACCGCGCGCCGCCGATGACCAAGCCGGCGGAGCAGCTCCAGGGTAATCGGAGAATGCTCGATCATTACGGCGCGGCTTCGCTCGCCGATGACAGGCTGCCGGCGCGCATCGACGAAATCAAGGTGCCGACGCTCATCCTCATGGGCACCCGGGATGAGATCATTCCGCGCGAGACCGGGGCGATTCCTCAAGGCGCACATCGCGGGCTCGCACCTCGCCTATATTTACGACGCCGCACACGTCATTGAGTTCCGATCAACCGGACCGTTTCCTGCGCATCGTTTCGTCGTTCCTCGAACGCGGCGACGCCTATATCGTCAATTGGAATTCGAGCACGGCTTCGGCGCAACCCGGCGGAGCCCGCTAGCAAGCGCATCGAGATCGGAGGAATCATGGATTCGTCGACGTCCTTCATCGCTCCCTTCGCCGACACCGAGGACCGGCGCATCCGGCTCAAGGAGCAGGCCGCGATCACCGGCCGCCCGAGCTTCTTCCATCTGCGCGCGCAATTGCCGCGTCAGGGTCGTACCGACACGCCGATGGCCGCGACCGACCGGATGTGGATCGTGCTCAAGACCTATGCCGCGGACGGCGAGAACGCGCTGCACGCCCATCCCAACGAGGACCACGTCTTCCTCGTCCTTCAGGGCGAGGCGGATTTCTTCGGGGCGCAGGGCGAGACGCGGCGGGTGACGAAGAACGACGGCGTGCTGCTGCCGCGTGGCACCTTCTATTGGTTCAAGGCCGTCGGCACCGAGCCCTTGGTCATGGCGCGAATCGGCGCGGTGGTGGACGAGACCAAGGATGCGCTCGGGCGCATCGACATCGGGGGCAAGCCGATGGAGGGGAATTCCGCCGCCAACAAGCAAGTCGAGCTCATTCTCGATCCGGACCGTTGGTTCGAGTGAGGCTCGTCGTCTAGCCGTTGCGCCGGTAAGGAAAGCAGCGCTCGCGCGCGAGCGCCAAGCCAAAGTGATCGCCCAGCGCCTTGATCGCATCGGCCTCGGCCAGATAAGGATCGGCATTGCCCGGGCCGACGATAATGATGCGGAAGCCCGGATCGTCTTTTCCGCCCGGCGGCAACATGGCGGTGACATGAGCATTGCCGTCCTGGTCCCTGAGCGTCAGGAACAGCGGCATCGCCTGCCGAAGATGGGCGTTCAAACCGATTTCCTGCTCGAAAAAAGTCTTCGAGGCAGGCCGATAGGTCTGCGCGGCCCGTTCGCGCTCGATGCGGAAATATTTCTCGACCGCGTGGCGCATGATCTCGGATTCGCGCATGGCCTCGGCTTCGGTTTCGATCCGAAACCAAGTCTTGCCGTTGGGCGCGTCGACGACAAACTGCATGTGGGCGATCCCCCGCTGTTCGGTATGGGATGAAGAATTCTACTCCGGACCGCGAGATCAAGGGAAGGTGCGGCGGTTGACCGCCGCCGCCGCCTCATTCTATAGCGACGACCTAGCTAGGCTCATGACATGACCGCGATCTCCCGCCATCTCCGAAGATTCGCCGCGCCCAAGGCGGAGGTACGGGTCGTGCACAGCTCCGATATCCATGTCGGCGAAACCACCCTTCGCCCGGCTCCGGAGGGCGACGGTATGGCAGGGCTCGGCGCCGTGCTCGCCGCAGCGCTCGCGCTGAAGGCGGATGTCGCGGTGCTCGCTGGCGATACTTTCGAGCACAACCGGCTTTCGGCCGCCACTGTCAACCGGGCGGCGGTGCTGCTGGCGGAAGCCGGCTTGCCGGTCGTTATCCTGCCGGGTAATCACGATCCGGCGACAATCAAATCGGTCTTCCGCCACGCCAGTCTCGCCAGTCTCGCGAATGTCCATGTCCTCGGCGTGACGCACGACCAAGCGGTATTGTTTCCCGCGCTCAAGCTCGAGATTTGGGGCAACGCCCATCGCGATTATGACGACATGGACCCGCTGCGGCGCTTGTGCGCGCGCCGCAGCTTCTGGCAGATCGCGGTCGCGCACGGCCATTACGAGCCGAAGCCCAATCGCGCGACCAATTTGCGTCCATCCTGGCTTATCGGCGACGATGAAATCGCGGCGACCGGCGCCGATTATGTCGCGCTCGGGCACTGGAACCGCTATGCCCGCGTAGGCAACGGCGGGGTCGAAGCTCATTATTCGGGCTCGCCCGACCTTGCCGGCACGGTCAATCTGGTCCGCCTCGGCGAGGACGGTACGGTCACGGTGACTCGCGAGCCGATTTAGGATATCTCCTCAATCCCGCGCCTTTAACACGCGATCGACCATCTCGCCGGCAAGCCCGAGATAATTCGCGGGATCGACCAGCGTGGCGAGCTTCCGCCCGTCCCATATGTCGCGCGATCTCGGGCTCGGCCACGAGCAGATCGAGGAAAGCGGCGCCGGTGGCGATTGCTTTGCGGCAGATATCGTAGACGAGGTCATGCGCGCGCTGGCGGCCGAGGTGGGGGCCCAGCCCCATCATCACCGCTTCGGAGACGATCATGCCGCGCGTCAAATCGAGATTGGCGCGCATCCGTGTGGGATCGACCTCGAGTCCTTCGAGCAATGATCGCGCCTGCTTGAGTGCGCCCGAGGCGAGCAAGAATATCTCAGGCAAGGCGATCCATTCGATTTCCCACGGGCCGGTTGAGCGCTCGTGATCCTCGACCATGGCGTCGAGCAGGGCCGCCACGTTCTGCCGAACCATCGCGGTACAGGCGATGATATAGTTGCACGAGATCGGGTTGCGCTTTTGCGGCATCGTGCTGCTCGATCCGCGCCCTTCGGCGAACGGCTCGAACACCTCCTCGACCTCGGTCTGCATCATCAACTTCACGTCGGTCGCGATCTTGCCCAACGTTCCGGTGACCAAGCCAAGGAAGCATGCAACCTCGGCAAAGCCATCGCGCATGGTATGCCAAGCGATGGCGGGCTGCGCCAATCCCAGCTCGGTCATGAGCTCGGCCTGAACCGCGAGGCCGTCCTTGCCCAGCGAAGCCAAGGTGCCGGCTGCGCCGCCGAATTCGCCGACGAGGACGCGCGGCCGCAACTCCTTCAGCCGAGCCCGGTGCCGCTCGAAGCCCGCCAGGAGCGTCGCCGCCTTGAAGCCGAAGGTGATCGGCACCGCCTGCTGCAGATTGCTTCGTCCGGCCATGGGCGCGTCGCGAAAGCGCCGAGCCAAGCCGGCCAGCGCCGAGGCGATGGCGTCGATGTCAGCCTCGACCAATTGGAGCGCGTCGCGGATCTGCAATACCGTGGCGGTGTCGGTAATGTCCTGGGTGGTTGCGCCCCAATGGCACCATTCGCCCAGGCCATCGCGGCATTTCTTCACGAGTTGCGCGACCACCGGCAAGACCGGATAGCCGATCCGTTCCGTCTCTTTCTTGAGCACCTCCAGATCGTATTCGCCGACACGGCAATGACGACCGATTTCTTCTGCCGCTTCCGCCGGGATGATTTCGAGCCGCGCCTGAGCGCGGGCAAGCGCCGCCTCGATATCGAGATAGCGCTGGATACGGGTCTCGTCGGCAAACACCTGCCGCATCGAAGCTGCGGTGAAGATGTCGCGGAAGATCGCGGAATCGAGTGCGGTAGCAGGCATTCTTTCTCCTCCGGGGTTACACCAGCCCGGTCAGGTCGCGCAGCGCCGGAGCGAGGTCGCCCAATAGCGATTGCGGCCAAGGCAGGCTGAAGACCCGATCGAACAGCAGCCAGACGAAGAAGGTTGCGAGGCTCGCTGTGATCGCAGCGCTGATCCTGCGCTCGCCGAATTCGAACCGCATCAGCAGAAATACCAGAACGGTGAGCGCCGGCAGCAATCCGATTCCGGCGCCGAGGACAAGGAAGCCGGCGAGCCAGCCAAAAAAGCGCGATGCTGGCTGGAGCAGCGTCGCGAGAGGAGGCCCAGGTGCCGCACCTAGCGTGCCTGCCAGTTGCGGCGCCTCGGCCGGGCCGGCAGCCGCTATTTCGGGGTTGGCGAAGATTTCGGTGGCTAAGTTGAGGACGGTGAAAAATAGTGCGATTGCCATCGCCGCGTTCGGCACGAAGCGCGCCGCGGCCGGCCAGCCGCGCGAGAACACAAACGCGATCAGGATCGTGGCGATGAGCGTCGTGGTAAAGGCCGCGTCCGCGCCGAAGCGCATGACGCCACGACCGTGGGCCAACCGGCGAAACGCCATCACCGTGCTCGTGAGATGCGCCTTGAGCGGCGGCAGGACGACCCATGCGGCAGCGGCAAAAACGGCGAGCACGACGGGCCGCAACGCCCAGGCTGCGCCATAGATTTCCGACGATATGAAGAAATAGCGCTCGAAAATTCCGCCCAGCACGAAGCCGAGAATCAACGGCGGCCGCGGCCAGCCGAGATGCTTCATCAACCAACCGATCGCACCGAACAGGACGAGGGTATAGAGATCGCCCCAGCTTTGCGAGCCTTCGAAGGCGCCAATGAAGATCAGCATCAGAACCAGCGGCACGAGAATGCCGGCGCGCACAGTGGCAAGCCGCGCGAACAGTCCGCTCGCGGTCAGGCAGATCGTCGCGCCTATGACATGGGAAAGGGTAAGCGTCCAGATGATCGAATAGGTGACGTCGAGGTGCTTCGTCAGCATTTCGGGTCCAGGCACCAACCCGTGAATGAGGAAAGCGCTCAGCAGGAGCGCCATCGAGGCGCCCGCGGGAACCCCGAAAGCGATCGTCGGTACGAGATGTCCGCCTTCCTTGGCATTGTCCGAACTCACGGCCGCGATCACGCCGCGAATGTCGCCGCGGCCGAAATTCTCGGTGTTCTTCTCGGTCCGCACCGCATGCCCATAGGCGATCCAGTCGATCACCGCCGCGCCGAGCCCCGGCACGGCACCGAGAAAAGCGCCCAGCCCAGAGCAGCGCAGCACCAACCACCAGTTATCGAGAGCGTCGCGCATGCCGCGCCATTGGCCGGCGAAGTCGATGTCGGCGCGGTTCTTGCCTTGGGCGATGCTGGTGCGCGCGATCGCCATATCGGCAAGCTCGGGGATCGCGAAGATGCCAAGGGTGAACGGCACCAGCGGCAGACGATCCCAAAGGTAAAGCGTGCCGAAGGTCCAGCGCAAAGTGCCGGTCTGGGCGTCGCCGCCGATCATCGCCAGCATCAGCCCCAGGCCCGCCGCGCCCAATCCTTTCAAGGGCGCCTTGCCGCTGAGGACGGCGACCATCGCGAGGCCGAAGATGCAGAACGACAACAGCTCAGGAGAGGCGAGATAGAGCACCACCGGCCGCAGCACCGGGATGGCGAGCGCCAGGAGGAAGGCGCCGAACAGCCCGCCGATCAGCGAGGCGCCATAGCCCGCGCCGAAGGCACGCGCGGCTTGCCCGTCCTTGGCGAGCGGGTAGCCGTCGAGTACGGTCGCGGCTGCGCCCACGGTTCCGGGCACCCCGAACAGCACCGCCGGAATGAGATCCGAGATGGTCGTCACCGACGCCATGCCCAAGAGCAGCGCGAAGGCCGAATAGGCGTCGAGGTGGTAGGTGAAGGGAATCAGGATCGCGAGGCCGACGACGCCGCCCAATCCCGGAATCACGCCAAGCGCCAAGCCTAGCACCACGCCGGCGGTCATGATCAGGAGGCGCGTCGGCTCCATGATCAGCGCCAGCGCATGAATCCCCGCCTCGAGCATGAGCTTTCGTCCGGCCTCCCCGTCGCCTACTAAGCCCCCGATTTCCGATGCGGTCAACGCAAGCGCGCGGCACTTGATTTTTGGGCGGAATCCCCAATTAATCGCGCGACCCGCAGCAAGCGCGAAGAGCCACCCACATGAGCGCCGGATTTCCCGACAAGACGTTGATGGCCGAGCTGACGGCCAAAATGCTGATCGAGGTCGAGGCCGTCCGCTTCATGACCGACAAACCCTTTATCTTCACATCGGGTTGGGCGAGTCCGGTCTACACCGATTGCCGGCGCCTCATCTCGTTTCCCCGCGTGCGCCAGACCCTGATGGAATTCGGCGTCGCCACCGTCCTGCGCGAGGCGGGCTTCGAATGCTTCGATGCCGTGGCGGGCGGCGAGACGGCGGGGATTCCCTTCGCCGCCTGGATGGCCGACCGGCTCACGCTGCCGATGCTTTACGTCCGCAAGAAGGCCAAGGGCTTCGGCCGCAACGCCCAAATCGAGGGGCAGGTCGAGGAGGGCCAGCGCGTGCTGCTGGTCGAGGACATGACCACCGATGGGCGCAGCAAGGTCAATTTCTGCAACGCGCTGCGCCAGGCCGGCGCCACGGTCGATCATTGCTTCGTGATCTTCTTCTACGACATTTTTCCCGAAGGCCGGAAAATCCTTGGCGATCTCCGTATCGAGTTGCACGCGCTCGCGACCTGGTGGGACGTGCTTGCGGTAGCCCGGGAAAGCGGCAAGTTCGAGCGCTCGGTCCTCAGCGATATCGAAGCCTTCATGCGCGATCCGGCCGCCTGGTCGAAGGCGCATGGCGGCGTCGGCGAGGTCGCGGAGTAGTCTTTCCGGTTCAGTGCATGACTTGGCCGCCATCGACCACGAGCGTCTGGCCGGTGATGAAGTCGCTCTCGGCAGAGGCGAGGAACACGCAGGCGCCGACTAGGTCCTCGGGCACCTCTTCGCGCGCGAGCGCGCGCGACTTCGCCATCGTTACCAGGGCCTCTGCGATATCGTTGCGGCTCTTCAGGTATTCGGTCGAGGTGAGCCCCGGCGCGATGGCGTTGCAGCGGATGCCGTCCTTGCCCAGCTCGTTCGCCATCGAGCGTGTCATCGCGACGATGGCGCCCTTGGTCGAGACATAATGCAGCATATGCGTCACGCCCTTGAAGACAGTGCCCGAAGTGATGTTGACGATCTTGCCATAGCCTTGCCGGCGCATGACCGGCAGCGCCGCTTTGACGCATTCGAAGGCGCCGCGGACATTGACCGCGAAAGTGCGGTCCCATTCCTCCGAGCCGAGCTCCTCCATCGGCTTAAAGACCAGCCGCGCGGCGAGCGCCGCGTTGTTGACGAGGACATGGATGCCGCCGAACGCCTCGTCGGTCGAGCGGATGAGCTTCGCCACGGCGTTCGGGTCGGACACGTCGCACCGTTGCGCGATCGCCTCGCCGCCGGCTTCGCGGATGGCCCGCACCACGCCGTCTCCCGAGTCGAGATCGCAGATCGAGAACCTTGGCGCCTTCGGCGGCCAGGCCTCTGGCGTAGGCTGCGCCAATTCCTTGCGCCGCGCCGGTGACGATCGCGACCCGCCCGCTCAGTCTTCCCATGCTTCTTCTCCCTTGCTTGTGATTGCCGGCTTGGCTTGCCGACTAGATGATTATCTTATCGTGCTGGAGTGCGTCGATTTCCGAATCGCTCAATCCCGCCTCGGCGAGAATAGCGCGCGAATGCTCGCCTACCCGAGGCGGCTGGAGGCGCAACCCCGGCCGCGCGCCGTCGAGTTCGATCGGCAGCTTCGGCAGCTTCGTCTTGGTTCCGGTCAGAAGCGTGGTGTCAACGAGGCCGCCCTGATTGAGGTGCGGATCGACGAACAAATCCTCGACCGTGCCGATCGGCGCGAAGGGAATGCCGACGCTTTCGCAACGCCTCTCGATCTCCGCGCGGCTGAGCCGTCCTAAAGTCTCGCTGACGGTCGGAATCAGCCATTCCTGGGCTTTGACGCGGTCGGCATTGCGGCCGAGCCGCTTATCCGCCGCCAGATCGGGCCGCTCGAATATCTCGCAGAATCGCAGCCATAACGAGTTGCTGGTCGCGGCGATGAAAAGTCCGTGCCCGTCGGCGCTGGTGAATGTCTGATAGATGCCCCAGCCGCCGCGCCGCTCGGGCATCGGCAGCACTTCCACGCCGTTGAGCGCGCCCCCCGCCATATGCGTGCCCATCAGATAGACCGCGGACTCGAAGAGGGCGCTCCTCACGAGCTGTCCCTTGCCGGTGCGGTCGCGCTCACGCAGCGCCGCCATGATCGCGACCGCGGCGAAGGTACCGCCCATCATATCGATGACCGAGGCGCCGGCGCGCAGGGGCCCGGTCATGTAGGCAAGTCCGGCGTGGAATTGCGCCACTTCGTCGAGGGCGGGGCGACGCTCATAGGGGCCCGAGAGATAGCCCTTCATGGCGCAGTAGATGAGGCCGGGATTGATCGCCGATAGTGTCTCATAGCCGCAGCCCAGCCGGTCCATCGTCCCGCCGGCGTAATTCTCGAGGACGATATCGGCCTTCGCCGCGAGGCGTTGCAGCAGATTCTTTCCCGCCGCGGTCTTGAGATCGACGGCGAGGCTGCGCTTATTGCGGTTCAAGTAGCTGAAAAACCCGGTCGCGAATCCGCCCATCCCGCGAGTCATGTCGCCGTCTGGAACGGGCTCGATCTTGACGACATCGGCGCCAAGATCGGCGAGCACCAATCCGCCGCTCGGCCCCATGACGTTCTGGGTGAATTCCAGGGCGCGCAGGCCGGCAAGGGGCAAGGCGGACGATGCGGCATTCCCGGGCATGATTTCTCGACCCCTGTTGCGGCGGACGGGGCAGACTTTACAATGATCCGGCCCCAAAGGCACAGGAAGGCATCGCATGGCCCGCATCGCCGCCGCTTTCGCCACCTCGCACAGCGTCATGCTGAGCTGCGAGCTGGAGGACTGGATTTCGAAATTCCGCGACCGCGACGACCGGCTGCCGTTTTACGACCGGCTCGGAAACCCGCTCACCTACCGTCAAGTGTTGGATGAGGCGCCGCCCCATGCCGCGTCGCTCGTAACGCCCGAGGCCATCGCCCAGCGCTTTCGCGACACGCAGGCGGCGATGGACCGCATGAAGGACGAGGTCAGGTCGGCGAAGCTCGATGTGCTGATCATTTGCGGCGACGACCAGTACGAGCTGTTCCACGACGACAACATGCCGTCGATCGGCATTTACTACGGCTCCAGTTTCGTGAACGCGGCACGGCCCAAAGAGCCGGACGGGGATTGGTATCGGCGCGCACAGCAACGCCGCCTGGAAGAGGGCGGGCCGGTGGCCTATCCGTGCCACGCAACGCTGGCGCTGCATCTCATTCGCGGGCTCGTCGCTGCGGGCTTCGACATCTCGGGTATGAAATCGATCCCGGCGACAGAGAGCGAAGGCCATGCCTTTTCGTTCGTGCATTATCGCTACCTTCACGGCACCTCGATGCCGATCGTGCCGATCTTCCTCAACACCTATTTTCCGCCGAACCAGCCCTTGCCCCAGCGCTGCGTCGCGCTCGGCCGCGCCATCCATGCGTTGGTGGCAAGTTTTCCCGAGGATATCCGCGTCGGCATCATGGCCTCGGGCGGGATGAGCCATTTCCGCGTCGAGGAGGACCTCGACCGATCGGTCTTCGACGCGATTCGGCGCAAGGACATAGATTTCCTGGCCGTGCTGAAGCCCTATCGGCTGCTGGCGGGCAGCTCCGAGCTTCGCAACTGGATCGTCGCGGCGGCGGCGGCCACTCATCTCGAGATGAGCTGGTCGGCCTATATTCCCGGCTACCGCACGCTGGCGCTCAGCGGCACCGGCCTCGGCTTCGCGCGCTGGTCGTGACTAGACCGTCGAGCCGTTCAAATCCTTCAGCGCTGGAATGACGTCGCGCTGAAACAAAGCAATCGAGGCGAGGGTTCTCGGCTTCCGTCAGATCGCCGAACGAGAACTGGCCGACCAGGTAGTTGACTCCCGAGATCTCGGCATCGCGGCGCAGCATCCGCGCCACCGTTTCGGGCGAGCCGGCGACCCCGCGCACGCCGCCAAAGGCGACGTCGAAATCGGCGGTCTTCTCGCCGCGCTCGTGCACCATGTTGTTCTTGCGATAGAGATGATCGTAGGAATTATGCCATTTTGGATAGGCGCGCCGTGCGAGCGCGAGTGCGGCGTCGTCGGTATCGGCGACCACGATGAAGCGCAGCAGCCCGATCTTGGGGAAAGGCCTGTCGCCCCAGGCCTCGCGCCACGCGCCGCGGAAGCTGTCGGCATAGGGGCGCATCGCCTCGGCCGTGTCCTGCGTAACGTAATTGGCGCCGAGGCACGCCGCGCGTGCCGCGCCATCGACGGAGTGCCCGCCGATCCACAAGGGCGGGTGCGGCTTCTGCAGCGGGCTCAACTCGATCGGCACCTTGCGAAAGCGATAGAATTCGCCCTCGTGATCGAGCGTCGAATGCGTCAAGCCCTTCAAGATTACTTCGAGCGCTTCGGCATAGACGCGCGCCGATTGCTTATGGTCGGAATTGAACAAGGCCGCTTCGAGCCGCGAGGTGCCGCGCCCGACGCCGAGCTCCAACCGGCCGCCGCTCATCTGGTCGAGCATCGCGATCTCGTCGATGAGGCGCAAGGGGTTGTAGAGCGGCAGTATCAGCACCAGCGGGCCGAGGCGTAGCCGCGTCGTGCGCTGTGCTACCGCGGACAGGAAGAGACCGGGCGATGGCGCCATGCCGAGCGGCGTGCCGTGGTGCTCGGCGACGTGATAGGCATAGAAGCCGCCGCGGTCATAGGCTTCGGTGAGTTTGAGACGGGTTCTCGTAGAAGTCCCGCAGGTTCTGCCCGCTGCGGTCGATATGGTCGAAGACGCCGAATTCCATGGCTGTTGCCGCCCCTCGACCTCATCAACAAGGCGAGCCCTATCGAGGGCTGTCGCTAACGCCGCTCAGCCCCAGGGGCCAAGGAATGGCTCGCCGTTGAAGGTGTCGGACAAGGCCTGCACCGTTTCCGGCCAGCTCGCGTCGTCAACCTTGCGGCGCAGATGCGCGGGCCTCGGCTTCCCGTCCCACCCGATCTGCTCGATGTAGTAATAGAGCTGAACGAGATGGCCATCCGGATCGACCGCGAAGGCGGTGTAGTCCATGCCCGGGAACAGCTCGGGCGGAAGATGCAGGATCCGCACGCCGTGCTTCTTCAGAAAGGCGACGGCGTCGCGCAGTTGCTGATAGTCATAGAGCTTCACGCCGAACGACAGGTTCACCGATTGGTGCAGCAGGTTTAGTTCCTTGCGCAAGGCCAACGGATAGACCGCCAGGCAGTGGTGATCGGTGTTGCAGCGCAGGAACAGGCAGCGATGGCCGCGCCAAGTGACTTCCTCGGTCAACTCGAAGCCAAGCATCGAGCCATAGAAATCGGCCACTTTCTGCACGTCTTCGGCCATGAGTCGCACCGGCCCGATGCTGGTGATCTTGAACGGCCGGCCGAGGCGGATGCCGCCGGCCTCATAGTCGAGCGGCATGGTCTCGCTAGCGCGTACGCCCGAGAGCAGATCGACGCCCGCCGCGACCGCGTCATCCACTTCCTTCCATTCCGGAATTTGCGGCAGATCCGCGACCTTGGTAAAGCGGCGGTTATGCATCGGCAAGGGCTTGCTGCGGCCGATCCAACCGATTTGCTCCATGCCGTAATAAAGCTCGTTCCGGCTGCCTTCTGGATCGGGCATGTAGGTATGCCAGTTGGAGCCCGGCATGTCTCGGCCCGAGCGGTCGATCGTCACGTCGCGGCTCTCTAACCAGCCCGCGGCATCGACGACCTGCTTCAAACTGCCGACCTGCCAGGTGATCTGGTTGACGGTGTGATGCGGAGGCAAATGCGCCACGACCTCGAAGTAGCGCCGCGGGAACAGCACGAATGCATGGTGGTCGCCATTGAAGCGGGTGAAATAGCCGACGGTCTCGAACTGGCCCTTCATTTCGGGCGGAACGCGGCGGGCGAAGTCGAGCGTGTCGGACATCGAGAAGCCCAGCAGATCGGTATAGAAATGCAGGGCCTCTTTCATGTGATTGGTGAAATAGCCGAAATGGCCGAGGCGGCTGATTCGGAACGGCCGGTCGAGCATTACGCCGCCAACGTCGAACTTCCGGTTTGCCGAGGCTTCCATCGCATCACCTCTCTATCTCAAAATTAGTCTAGCACTATGGCGCGGCGCCGGAAATTGGCTTTGTTTCGTAATTTTAATGTTTCGCGGCGTCGCGGGCCGCACGGTTCCCTCTTCCTTAGGCACCTGACCTGCGCATAGGCGCACGTCGCCGTCTCTTCAAGGCGCGACCTCTCCGCGAGGCGCCGCCGTCAGCCGTTCGATCCGCCGATTACCCTCGACCCGGCTGAGGGTATTGCGGCTTGATGATATCGCTCGCCTGGAACTGCCACATGTCGCCGCCGGGGTTATGTTCCCAGACCCGCGTCTTCCAGTTGTCGTCGAGCAGATCCATATCGTGCGAATATTCGGTCTGACCGCCGCATACCGCGTTGAAGTACCAGAAGACGTTGGAGCCCATGATGTGGCGGCCGGGCGAGGAATAGGCCTTATAACCCTTCTTCAGCATGTTGTGACCGCCGCTGATCACGTCGTTGACGTCGCTGACGTCGAAGGCGACGTGATTCCAGCCGAGCTTTGGCATCACGGCGAGGAAGAAAAGGTTGTGATGCCAGGTTGAGCCTGGGCAGCGCATGAAATCGCCGAGATCGAGGGCGCGGTCGGTGAGACGAAATTTGAGCCGATCGGTATAGAAAGCGGTGGCCTTCTGCACTTCCCCTTTCGGGCAGAAATAGACGACATGGCCGAGCCGGACGAGCGTCGGGGGTTTACCCGGTTCCGACACCTCGTTGACGCCCCGGTGCTTGGGCAGACCCGGATCGACGCCCGGCGCGGCAACGCGGAAACCGATCGGCAGGCCGATGTCGTCGTGGGTATGGAGAGCGCCGGAGCGGTCGCGCTTGATCTCGCGGTCGCGGCTCAACTCGGTAGCGATCTGCTCTAGCGCGTCCTTGTGATCGACTCCCCAGATGGTTTCGCGCACGGTCGGCCCGCCTTCGACCGCGTTCGGCAGCATGCTGTCCCCCGACGAGCGGATCTGCACGCTCTGACCAGTGGGCAGCGCAAATTCGGCGCCCGCCGATCCCTTCTCGCGGCAGGCGAGACCCCATTCCTCGAAATACTTTGTCGCGGCCGACACATCCTCGACGCCATAGATGATCGATTCGACGCGCGTGATGGGCATGATCTCCTCCCGGCAGAGATTGGCGATGTTCCTAATTATTAGAATAGAATAAGTGGCGGCGATTATCGAGTTCGCTTGGGCCCGAGCGCCGTTCCGCAGCCCCAGCATCATCGAGAGGCTCAGCGCCACGACCTGCGCTGCCATCGCGATCCCTAGCGCGCGGCCGTAATGGGCTGCGCCCGCGCCGTCGCCCAGGACGATGAAAAACAGCGTACCGATGGTGGCGACGCTGACCGCGGAGCCGATCTGCAGGGTCGAGTTCATGATCCCGGCGGCAAGCCCGGTATGCTGATGCGGGATGTCGCCAAGGATGGTGTTGATCATCTCGGGCATCGCGATGCCTTGGCCGAAGCCGCCGGCGACGAGCGCGACGAGCAGCGCGGCCCCATTGGTCTGGGTCGCCGCGCACAAGCCGACGCCGGCATAGCCGGCCACTTCGAGCGCCATGCCGGCGCCGAAGAGATAGCGCCGCCAGCCTGGCGGTGCGCGCGTCGCCAGCCACGGTCCGATGAAATTGGCAATGCCATAGGGCACCACGGCCATGCCCGCGAGGAAGGCGCTTTCGTCCAGCCCGGCCTGCAGGTAAAGCGAGAAGAACAAATAAAACGGCGAGGTGAAGAAAAACAGCAACGCCACCAGGAGGCCGCGGCGAAAGCTTCTTACCTCGAGGAGCGCCATATCGAGGATTGGCATGCCGCCATCTCTTGTGAGGCGACGCTCGTACCAAAAGAACGCGGCCAGCAGCACCGGCGACGTGACGAGGCCGGCGAGGCACCCACGCCGTCCAATGCTGCTCGCGCCCCATGGTCAGCGATACCACGAAGGCGCCCAGTGCCGTGGACAGCAGGACGACGCCGCCCCAATCGAGCTGCGGCTTGCCGCGTCCGCCGCTTTCAGGTACGAGGAATATCCCGCCGGCGATCGCCAGCGCCCCTAGGGGCACATTGATGAGAAAGGACGACCGCCAGCCCAGTCCCCAGAGATCGGCCGCCACCAGCATGCCGCCGAGAAATTGCCCGCCCGCGACCGCCATACCGATTCCGGTGCCGTAGACGTTGAGCGCCCAGGAGACTTCGTCGGCGGCAAAGAGCGCGCGCACCGAGGCGAGAACAGGCGGTGCCATCATCGCCGCGGTGACGCCTTGCAGGATTTCGGGCGGCGACCAGCCAGATGCTGGTCGGCGCCACGCCGCAGAGCAGCGAGGCCAGCGTGAAGCCGGCCGTTCCGATCAAGAACATCCGTCGCCGGCCGAACAGGTCGCCGAGCCGGCCGCCGGTGACGAGAAACACCGCATAGGCCGCGGCATAGCCGGCCACGATGAGGTTGGTTTCCGACGGCGTGGCGTCGAGGCTCTCGCGGATCGAGGGCAGCGCGATGGTGACGACGAAGGTGTTGAGCGAGGGCATCAGCGCGCCGAGCAACAGCACGTAAAAGGCGACGCGCCTGCGCGCCGGCGATAGGCCGGCGATCAGGAGGGATTCGGTCATCGCCGGGGAGGCCAAGGCGGATCACAATTACGGATTGCGGGAACGCGGGGGGGACCGGATCATAGCCGGAAGAACGCGCCCGCGCGGCGCGCAAAATGCAGCAGGGAGGGATGCTTATACAATCGAACCGTCGTTCCCGCGGAAGCCGGAACCTAGAGAGAGTCAGCTGGATGCCCGCTTTCCCGGGCATGACCAGACGAGAAATAAGACGCGTCGATGCGAATTGATCGAGTGGCGTCCTAAAGCGTCAGCAGAATCTTGCCGATATGGACGCCGGATTCCATGTACGCGTGCGCCTTCGCCGCCTCGGCGAGCGGGAAGGTGCGGTCGATCACCGGCTTCATTCGTCGGTCCTCGATCAGCGGCCATACCGCCTTGCGGACCGCGGCGACAAGCCGCGCCTTCTCATGGATCGGCCTCGGCCGAAGCCTCGAGCCGGTTAGGAACGCGTTCTTTTCCTGGATCACGCCAAGATCGATCTCGACCTTCGCCCCTCGCTTGGTCGCGATGGTGGCGATCCGGCATCCCGGCGCGGCGATGCTCAGGTCGCGCATGATATAGTCGCCGCCGACGAGCTCGAGGACCACGTCGATCCCGGCGCCGCCCAGTTCCTTTGCGAGCACCTCGGCGAAATCCTCTCGCTTGTAGTCGATCGCGAGCGTGGCGCCCAATTTCTCGCAAACCTGACATTTCTCGGGCGATCCCGCCGTGGCATAAACCCGCGATCCAAAGCCGCAGGCAAGCTGGATCGCGGTCGTGCCGATGCCGCTCGCGCCGCCATGAACGAGCAGCCGGTCGCCGAGCTTCAAGCCGGCAAGCTCGAACACGTTGAGCCAAACGGTGATGACGCATTCCGGGAGGCCGGCGGCCTCGATCACGCTGATGCCCTTGGGCACGGGAAGACACTGGACCGCGGGGACCGCGACATATTGAGCATAGCCGCCGCCGACCAGGAGCGCGCAAACTTGGTCGCCCGTCTTCCACCCGGTCACGCCCTCGCCGATCGCGGCGATCTCGCCCGAGGCTTCGAGGCCGAGGATGTCGGTCGCGCTTGGCGGCATGCGATAGCGGCCCTGGCGCTGGATGAGGTCGGCGCCGTTGAGGCCCGCCGCCGCGATCTTAATGAGAACCTCGCCATGGCGCGGCGCGGGCACCGGGCGCTCGAGGACACGCAGCCCGGCGCCTTCGGGGTCGGCCACGATAGCTTGCATGGCAGCGCGAGGGGCCGCGTCATTCGCCATGGCGCGGCCCGTTAGGCCTTCTAGCGGCTCAGCACTACGTTGAGGATCGAGGTCGTGCCGGCCTGGATCGAGGCCAGCCCGGCCTTGAGCGCGCCGACGAGCTCGCCGGGCTTTTCGACCCGCTGGCCGTGGAACCCGAATGGCTTGCCGAGATCGGAATATTCCGGCCCGTTGATGTGGACGCCGTGCCAGAGGTCGTGCTGGACTGCCGCGCCCTTCGGGTAGTAATCCGCGTGATTGCGCTGCATCGCCGCGTATTTGAGGTTGTTGCAGACGACGATCAGGATGGGAAGATTGTGCTGCCGCGACGCGCCCAGAGCCTGGGTGATCGGGTTGTATAGGAATGCGCCGTCGCCGATGAACAGCACGACGGGCCGCTTCGGAGCCGCGAGCTTCACGCCCAGCGCGACGCCGGTGCCCTGGCCGAGCCCGCCGCCGACGGTGAAGAAGCATTGCGGATCGTTCCAGGGCAGGTGCTCCTTCAGGATGCCGCTATGCATGATGGTCTCTTCGAGATAGATCGTGTCCTTCGGCATCACGTCGCGGATGGCCCCGACGAGCCAGAGCGGGTCGATCGCCGGCTTGTCCTTCGCCTGCTGCTCGGATTCGCGCATGCGGGCGGACCATTTGTCGTGATCGGCCTTCACGGCCTCGCGGCGGTCGGCGTATTTCGCCGGGGTTGCGCCCGCGGCCTTCAGCGCATCGACCAGCAGCTTGAGCGAGGTCGCAACATCGCCCTCGAGATAAAGGTCCGCTTGGAGGTTCTGATACGGGTATTGCGCCTTGAGCGGATTTTCCGCGATCGCCACTACCGTGGCATTCTGCGGACGATCCTTGGGCGGGTACCAGGGCGCGCGCGCCTTCACCAGGAGGGCGAAGTCGGTTTCCTTGAGGACGGGACCGGCATCCATGCCGAGATACATCGGATGGTCCTTGGGGAAGTTGGCATAGGCCGTCGTCCGCCCCTCGACCACCGGAATCGACATCAGGTCGGCCAGCACGACGAGCGCGCGGAAGGCGTCGGGCTCGCGCCCGACCGAGTCCGTAACGATCACCGGCCGCTTCGCCTTGACCAGAAGGGACGCAACCTTTTCGACGTCGCTCGCCATCGCCTGAGTCTTCGGAACCGGCGGCACGATGCGGAAATTCGGCGGCGGGGTCCATTCCGACAGCATGTGCTCGAGCGGCACGTTCAGATAGGTCGGCGCCTGCGGGATATGCTGCGCCATTTCGCCGGCGCGCACGGTCTGCTCATAGAGGGTATGGACGCTCGACGCCTGGCTCGCCCATTTGGTGACCGGTTCGACGATCCGCTGGGGGCCGCCGACGATGCCGAGGCTGCCGTACCATTGCGCGCCGGGCTCGACCTTTGGATCCTCGCCATAGGTGACGGATTCGCCGGACATCACCACCATGGGGATTTCGAAATTGCGGGCGGTATGGATCCCGATCTCGCCTTGCATCAGGCCGACGCCGGCGTGGAGCAACACCGCCTGCATCTTTCCAGTGTATTGAGTGTAGCCCATCGCCATGTTGACGGCGGTGGTTTCATGCCAGCATTCGATGAAATCCGGACCGAGCCGATTGCCGGTCTTCTGGCGCGCCAGCGCCTCCCAGACCGGGGACCATTCGGAGCCCGGAGAGGACATGATATGCTCGACGCCGAGGCTCCGGAAGGCCTCGATGATCGCTTCGCCGCCGTCGTAATTCGTTGCCACGTCAATCCTCCCAATCGGTCCCAAGGGCGCGGGCCTCGCCCGCCGCTGCGACTATTATTCGGGTTTCCAAGCCCAAGAACAATAGCTAACTGGCCGGCCTGCAGCGCTCGGTATTTGCATAGCCGGAGCGGCCGCCATCCGCTAAATTCGCGGCAAGAATTTGGGAGGAGGTTACCCATGGATGCGAAGACCCCGGTTTCGCGCTCGGCCGTCGATTTCGAGAAATTCCGGCTGCGGCCTTTCGTCAAGCGCCTCATCGAGATCGGCGAGGTCGAGCAGCATGACGAGCCGGTGGCGCTTGCCGAGATGAGCGCGATCATCGAGAAGACCCCGAAGGCCGTGCTCTTCAAGAAGGCCGGTGCCGAGCAATACGAGGTCATCGCCGCCGTATCGGGCAGCCGCAAGCGCATCGCCGCGGCTTTCGGGGTCGAGCCCGGCGAGATCGCGCATGAAATGAACCGTCGCCTCGGCAAGTCGCAGCCGATCGTGGAAATCCCGTCGGCGGAGGCGCCGGTGCACGAGGTCGTGCGTACCGGCGGCCAGATCGACCTCACCGCGCTGCCCTTTCATCCCCAGCACGAATATGACGGCGGCACCTATATCTCGTCGGCGATCGACTATTCGGTCGATCCCGCCACCGGCAAGACCAATGTCGGCTGCCGTCGGCTGATGCTGCGCGGCAAGGACACGATGCGGTCGAATCTCACCTCGCCCTCGGATTTGAAGGCGGCCTATCTCGCCTGCGTCAAGCGCAAGGAGCGCCTGCCGGTCAGCTTTGCGATCGGATCGCACCCGATCGATTTCCTGGCCGCGACCGCGCGCATTCCGGTCGACGAGTTCGGCCTCGTCGGCACGCTCCGGGGCGAGCCGGTGCCCATGGTGCGCGGCTTGACCAACGGGATTCTCGCGCCGGCCGATGCCGAGCTGATCATCGAGGGCTATTTTCACGAGCACGGCTATACCGAATCCGAAGGGCCTTATGGCGAGTTCTATGGCTTCTACGGCCCGGTGCACCCCGATCCCGTGTTCCATGTCACCGCGATCACCCAACGCAAGGACGCGATCTATCAGTCCGTGTTGCACAGCGGCCGGGCGCTCGGCCGCGCCAATTCCTCGAACCTCGCCGCGGTCCATGCCGAGGCCCAGGCCTGGCGCCTGCTGCGCGCGTCGAGGATCGAGCCCGTCGCCCTCAACGCGGTGCTGGCCGCCGGCGGGCGGCTCCATCTCCGTGTGGCGCTCAGAAATCCGCCGCCCGGCCAGGCTCGCGCCACGATATCGAGCCTCTTCACCGTGCCGGGGATCCGCCACGTCACCATCGTCGACGACGATATCGACGTGTTCGACGACGACGAGGTCGAATGGGCGATGTTAACGCGAATGAGGGCCGACCGCGATGTGATGGTCGTGTCGGGCTTTCCCGGCTATTACACCGACCCGACCGCGGCCAAGGACAGCACGGTGGCGAAGATCGGCTTCGATCTCACCATGCTTCCCGAACAGCGCGAGGATTTCGAGTTCCGCCGCGCCTATGGCTTCAAGGCGTCGAACGCGCCGGCGCGCTATCAGACCGTCCGCCAGGCGCTCGAGGCCGGGCCGCTGTTCTTCGCGCAGATCATGGCGGCCCTCGGCAGCAAGGATGGACGCGAGATCGCGCTGGCGCTCGAGGCGTTGCGCGAGGAAGGCATCGGCACGCGATTGAAGAACGGCGAATGGGCGCTAAAAGATTCAACCAAGCATTGAATTAGGAGAACGACGATGAGCAACGAAATCCTCACGCAACAAGACGGACAGATTCTGCGCATCACCATCAATCGGCCCGAACAGGGCAACGGAATGACCGATACGATGGTGGTCGAGCTGACCGGGATCATCCGCGAGGCGCCCAAGACTTCGCAGGCGGTGCTGCTCCGGGGCGCGGGCAAGGAATTCTGCATCGGACGCGCCGGCATGGGTGGCCCGCCGGCGGCGGGATCCCTACCCGATGCTTATCAGCGCCGCACCGACAGCGATGTCGTCTTCGACGCCTATGGCGCGATGCGGGCGTCGCCCATTCCGGTGATCGCCGTGGTTCAGGGCAAGGCCTTGGGCTTCGGCTGCGCCATCGCCGCGGCATGCGACGTGACGCTCGCCAGCGACGCGGCCGTGTTCCAGGTGCCCGAAATGGGACACAACATCCTGCCCGGCATGGTGATGTCGTCCTTCATCGATCGCGTCACGCGCAAGGGGCTGACTTATCTGGTTTGGTCGCAGGCGGTGATCGGGGCCGAGCGGGCGGTCGAGTTCGGCATCGCCAGCGACGTGGTGCCGGCCGCCAAGCTCGATCAGGCCGTCGACGATCTCATCGCGGCGATCCTCAAGGCGCCGGCCGTCGCGGTACGCGGCGTCAAGGAGTTCACGCGCGTCGCCTACGACATGCCCCTTGCCGGCGCGGTCGATTATGCGCGCAACCTGCACTCGCTCATCAATTCGTCGGGCGAGATGCGGCGCAAGAATCATTAGGCGGGGCGGAGCCGCGCGCGGCCTTAGCGCCAATCGTCGAGCGCGAAAATGTCGGACCGGTCATAGGCTTCGACCCAGGGCCGATGCATGGCGACGCCCTGCATCGTCGCGCGGAAGCCGTGCTCGATCATGAGGCGATAGGCGCTCATGCGGCCCAGGTTTACGCCCGCCGAGAGCTGCGTGGCGCCCCGCCGATACGCGAAATCGCAGCACGCGGCGAGCAGTTGGGCGAAGTGCCGCGGCGATTGCGCGCCCGGGCGCACGGCCGCGAACTTGACATAAGCCGTTCCCGATCCGGCCTCGCTGCCCTTGCCGGCATGGCAGATGGCAAGGCCCGTCATCCGCGATCCTTCGCTAAGCAGGATCGTGTCGCCCAAGGAGTGCGCGAGCACGGCCTCGATCTCGCGTGTCAGGTCCAGCCCCTCAAAGATCGAACCGGTTAGCTCGGTGCATTGCCGGAGGAGCGCCGCGCTCTCGGACGAATGTGCGGCAAGCGATAGCGCTTGCTGCACGGCGCTCGCGCCAGTGACGGCTCGCGCAATGATCGCGGTGAGACCGCGAGGCCAGAAGCCGAAGCCTTGATAGAGCCGGACATGTCGCGTGCTTTCCGGGAAGGTGAACAAGCCGACGACGCGGCTGCTCCAGCGATCGAATACCGGCATGGTCGCATCGAGGAGCATCCGCGCGACCCCGCCGTGCCAGCGCGCCGGATCGACGGCGATCGGGCCGAACAGGCCGAGGCTGCCCCAGTTGTTGGCCATCGCGACGCCGATGATCTTGCCGTCGTCCTCGGCGACGAAGCCGCCGTCGGGATAAGACCAGAGCCGCGGTTGCAGCGCCTCGGCGTCGCCCCGGAAGGTCAGGGGATCGGCCATCCCGAATTGCGTGCCGAAGGCGAGGCGGAAGACGCGGTCCGCCGCGTCGACATTGCCCGTCGTGAGTGGCCCAATGGAAACCGTCATCGCGCGCGCATCATAGCGTGGTAAAATCCCGGCATGGAAGCGAATCAGCCGCTCAAGGGAAAGCGGATCGTGGTGCCCGAAAGCCGCGAGCTCGATCTCTTCGCGGGGATGCTCGAGGCGCAAGGAGCGGTGACCTTGCGCTGCCCGATGGTGACGATCCTCGATGCCGAGGACCCGGCACCGGTCGAGGCTTGGCTGCGGCGCTTGGCGGCGGGCGCCTTCGACGATCTCATCCTGCTGACCGGCGAAGGCTTGCGGCGCTTGCTGGCGCTGGCGAGGCGTCGAAGCATCGAAAGCGAGGCGATCGCCGCGCTGACGCGCTTGCGGACGGTGACGCGCGGCCCCAAGCCGGCGCGGGTCTTGCGCGAGCTTGGCCTCGCGCCGGGGCTGGCGGCGGGAGAGCCGACTACCGCCGGCGTGATCGCCACGCTGGCGCACGAGACCCTCGCCGGTCGCACGGTCGGCGTGCAGCTTTACCCAGGCAATCCTAATGCCGCGCTCATGGATTTCCTGCGCGGCGCCGGTGCCTCGCCCGATCCCGTCCTGCCCTATCGCTATGCTTCCGACGCCGAAGCCACCCAGGTCGAAGCCACAATTCGCGCGATGGCGGCGGGCGAAGTCAACGCCATCGCCTTTACCAGCACGCCGCAGGTGGAGCGCATGAAAGAGGTCGCGGCGGCGCGCGGTCTCGACCAGGAACTGCGCACGGCCCTCGCTCGCACGCGCATCGCCGCCGTCGGGCCACTGGTCGCGGCGGCGGTCGAAGCGCTGGGGGGCAAGATCGCGGCCATGCCGCAAGCGAGCTTTCACTTGAAGCCTTTTGTCACCGCGATCGGCGATGCGCTGAGCGGGCATGAATCGCGCGGCGCTTGAGTTCCCTCTGCAACGCCGCCGCCCGAATTTCGTCACGAAGGAGCAGTATCGTCCCGTTATTCTGAAATCAGAATCGAAGTCGCGTTTTCACGGAACGACATCACTCTCACTTCGCAAGGAGGAGTTCACATGGCAACGCGGACGCGTAAGAGCGAGCATGCAAGCGAAAGGCAGGAGGCGGGCGCGGATTCGAGGGGCGAGGAAATTTTCCGCTTCGACGGCTCGATCACGAGGATGCTCGGTTGGCCGGTCGAGGTCTGGCTCCGCTGCCAGGCCGGGATGCTCAAGGCGGTCGAGCCCGCCGCATCCAGCTGGCTCGAGCGCCAGCGCGAGGCTGCCAACGGGGCGCTCGATACCTTCGAGAAGCTGAGCGGTTGCGCCGATCTGCAGGAGGCGGCCGCGATTCAGCGCGCGTGGCTCGACGAGACGATGAAACGGCTCAATTCCGATTTGAGCGCGCTCGCCGACCAGGCCATGGCGGTTTCGAACGAGGCGATGATAGCCACCCGCCATGCCGCGCGAACTTCGTCCGAGGCGATGGCGCTGGCGATCCAGCCGGCCGCGCGCCACGAGGAACCGGTCGAGGAAGCTGCCTGACGCGCAACGATAGGAAGGCCGGGAGAACCCCGCTGCATCGCGGCGGCGGGATCCTTGTGCATTGCCGATGCCGATCTCTGTCCCGTCGTGCCCGCGACTTATTCGATCCGGAAGATCGCCTTGCCGTCGATATGCCGGTCGCGCAGCTCGCCCGCGACGCTGGCGAAGTCGCGCCAACCGCGCTCGACGATCTGCGGCTTCAGCAAACCATCCGCTACGAGCGAGGCCAGCAAGCCGAGATCGGGCGCGATCGATTCCTCCGGCCCCGAGGCGAAGGAATGGAAGCTCTGGATGCGTGAATTGCTCGCGCCGCCGAAATCGCGGAAGCTCAAGCTGGTTTCTTCGCCCGAGGAATTGCCGAAGATCACGACCGTGCCTCTCGGCTCTAAGAGACCCATCGCGGCCTTGAGCGAAGCGCCGCCCGCGGATTCGAGGATATGCCAGAATTTGCCCTGAGCCTGGGCGATGTCGGTGATCACCTCGCGGGCGCCGAGCTGCAAGAGCGGCTGGCCGCGCGCGGCGTTCCCAACGATTGCGGTCACCCGCGCGCCGGCGCGTGCGCCGAGCTGCACGGCGAGATTGCCGACCCCGCCGGCCGCGCCGGTGATCAGCACGCGCCGTCCCAGCAGCGGCTCGCCATGGCGCAATGTCCGGAGCGCCGTCAGCCCCGCGACGGGCAGCGCGGCGGCCTGGGCAAAGCTGGCCGCGTCGGGGATGGCGGCGAGCCGATGGCTCGGCACTGCGGCGCGCTCGGCCCAGCCATGCCAATCCATCAGGCCGACGACGCGCGCGCCCTCTTTGGGGCCGCTGCCATCGGCGGCTGCCTGAAGCACCACGCCGCTCACGTCCTGGCCGGGTCGCCAACCCTCGGGGCGAATCCGCATGAGCGTCAGCTCGCCACGATTGAGCGAAAAGGCGCGAACGGCGATCAGCGCCTCGTGCGGGGCGGGGCTGGGCTCGGGCGTCTCGCGCAGCTCGACCGGGCCTGCGCCCTTGGGCGTGTTGACGAGGGCTTTCATCGTGAGCCGCCGGCTCAGCGCGCGGCTTGCGGGCGGTGGCGCTTCACCGCCTCGGGATTGGTCGAAATCGACGCCCATATAGACGCCGCGCTCCCATTTGCGCTTCAGCGGGTCGCTCACCTTCAGCGTCATCTTGCCGACATGCTGGACCTCGATATCGACGCTCTCGCCATCCTGCAGGAAGCCCAAGCCCTCGTGGTTGGTACCGCACGCGATCACGTCGCCCGAATTGAGCGTCATCACCGTCGCGGCGAACTTGACCAGCTCGGGAACGCGATGCTCCATGTCGTCGGTGTTGTAATTGTGGCGCAGCTGACCGTCGTTCCAGAACCGCACGATGAGGTTGTTGGGATCCGGGACCTCGTCCGCCGTGACGATGCACGGCCCGATCGGCGCGAAAGTGTCGAAGGATTTGCCGAGCCAGCTCGCGGGCGGGCCGGCCGGCCAAGTGTGCCGGCCTTCGCCGCGCGCCGACACGTCGATGAGGCCGGTATAGCCGAAGACGGCGCTGCGCCAATCCTCCGCCTTCACCATTTTCGCCGGTCCCTTCAGCACTAGCGCCAGCTCGGCCTCGTGCATGAACGCCCAGGGCTCGGTGAAGTCCGGCAGCACGATAGTGTCGCCCGGGCCTATGACGGCGTCGGGATTCTTGAGGAACATGCTGAGCTTCCTCGGTTCGCGTTGGGCATGTTCCCAATAATTGGCGATGCAGCAAAGTATCTTGCCGGGCCGCGGCAGCGGCGAACGCAGCCGCACGGAGGACAAGGGCTTGGCTTCGCCGCTCATGGCCGCGCGCTCGAGCGCCGGCTTGAGCTGCTCGAAATCGTCGATGATGCCGTTCATCGTGAGTTGCGGCGTGTAGCCTTTGCGGACCAGATCGGCGATGCTGACGACGCCGCGCTCGGTCACGAGACCCGGGAGAATCTCGCCCGTCCCGCCGACCTGAAAGAGAGCCAGTTTCATCCTTAGTTCCTCCGTCTTCGGCGCCTCTATTCGGGCGGGCGCCTCGCTTCCACTTCCTCGATAAAGCTCAGGACTAGCCGATTGTAAAGCACCGGCTCTTCGAGATTGACCGCGTGGCCGGTCTTCGGCACCACCTCGAGCCGGGCGCCAGGCAGGGTTTCAGCGAGAAAGCGGCTCGGCTTGACGCAGGGCTCGTCCTCCTCGCCGAGAATGATAAGCGTGGGCATCTCGAGCGCCGCGATGCGGTCGCGATGGACATAGATCGGTGGCCGGCGCTCCTGAACGCCGCGCATCGTATTGGTGATCCCGAGTGGCGAACCGGCGGCGATCTGGGCGACGAAATTGGCATACTCTTGCGGGTTCTTTTCCCTGAGACGATGCCGATTGGGCGCATCGCCATAATGCTCGGCCAAGGCGCGCATGCCGTTTTTCAGCGTCAGCTCCGCCAGCGCTTCCATGCTCGCCGCGAATTCGCCGGGCTTCAAATCGGAGCCGCTGCCGATGCTGGTCAGCGTGATCGAGCGCGCGCGGCCGGGATTGGCGAGGGCGAATTGCAGCGCCGAGGCCGATCCCATCGATACTCCGATGAGGTGCGCTTGGGCGAACTTTAGTCCGTCGAGCACGGCGCCGATGTCGCTCGCCGCGATGTCCTGCGAATAGGAATCGACTTTGGGTGGAATCTCGGAGGGCGGATAGCCCCGCGCGTTGAAGGTGACGCACCGTCGGTGCCGGCGCAAATCCTTCACTTGCGGATCGAAGGATCGGCACGATCCCGCCAATTCATGGACGAAGACGATGGCCGCGCCGCTGCCTTGGCTCTCGCAGTAAAGCGTAGCGCCGTCGCCGGTTCGGACCTGTGTCATGACCCTGCCTCAATGCGCATGCCTTCGGACATTTGTTGTGGCCCATCCACAGGCGGAAATGCAATGGGCGCGTACCCTCGTTGACCTCGGGCGCGCGACCGCTCTAGATAGAGGCAGACAGGCCGTAGGGGGGCAAGCCGTGAGCGCGACGAAAACCATCGCGGTCGAAACCGTGGCCGAAGCCTATCTCACGCTCATGGCCGAGCGCGGGATCGAGTATCTCTTCGCCAACGGCGGCACCGATTTCGCGCCGATCATCGAGGCCCTGGCCGCGATCAACGAAAAGGGCACGACGCCAAAGCTCAAGGTCGTCTCGGTCGGGCACGAGAACGTCGCAACCTCGATGGCGCTCAGCTATTACCTCCACACCGGCCGGCCCCAGCTCGTCATGTTCCATGTCAGCGTCGGAACCGCCAACGGCATTAACGCGCTGATCGACGCCGCGCGCGACCGCGTTCCGATCCTATTCACCGCCGGCCGCACCCCGATCACCGAAAGCGGCCTCAGGGGCTCGCGCGATACCGGCATCCACTGGAATCAGGAGATGTTCGACCAGGCCGGCATGGTGCGCGAGTTCTGCAAATGGGATTACGAGCTGCGCAACGGCGACCAGCTCGAGGCTGTCGTCGACCGCGCGATCGAGATCGCGACCACCGAGCCCTGCGGGCCGGTCTATCTCACCCTGCCGCGCGAGGTCATGGCGGCCGCGATGACCAGTTTCACCTTCGCATTGAAGCCGCGCCGAGGCTTTGCGACCCAACCCGGCCCGACCGAAGATCAAATCGAGCGCGCGGCGGCGGTCTTGGCCAAGGCCGAGCGCCCGCTCATCATCATGCAAGGCGGCGCCCGCCTCGCGGGCAGCGCCGCTGCGATCGCCGATTTCGCGCAGGAATTCGCCGTTCCCGTCGTCGAGTTCCGTAGCAACGTCAACGCGCTGCCGACCGATCATCCGATGCTGGTCGGGTTCTCGCCGGCGCCGTATCTTGGCTCCGCCGATGCGGTGCTTTGCCTCGAAGCCGATGCGCCGTGGATTCCGACCCAGCACGGCAACCCGCCCGCGGATTGCAAGGTGATCCAGCTCGGCGTCGATCCGCTGTTCCAGCGCATTCCGATCCGCAGTTTCCCCTGCGACGTCGCCGTCATCGGCACGCCGCAACTGACGCTGCCGCTTATCGGCAAGGCGATGCAAGGCGGCGTCGCGCGCGACATCGTCAAGGCGCGGCGCGCGCGCATCTTGGAGCAACGCGGGCGCGCACTCGCCGAGGTCAAGGCCAATGTCGAGCGCGCGTCCAAGGAAACGCCGATCAATCCGGTATGGGCTGCGCACTGCATCAGCGAGGCGAAGGGCGACGATGCCATCGTCGTCAACGAATATTCGCTGATCTTGCGCTATGTGCGGTTCAAAGAGGCCCGGAGCTGCTTCGGTCCGCCCGGTGCCGGAGGACTCGGCGTCGGCGTCGGCTCGGCGATCGGCGCGAAACTCGCCAATCCGGGCAAGACTGTGATCGCGGTGCTCGGCGATGGCTCCTATATGTTCGGCAATCCCACCGCTGGGCATTACGTGCTGCGTGCGCTCGGCTTGGCCGTCCTTTTCATCGTGTTCAACAATGGCATGTGGGAAGAGGTCGAGGGCTCGGCGCTTCGCGTCTTTCCCGACGGGCACGCCGCGCGCGCCAATCGCGTGCCGGTGGCGCAACTCGGTCCGCACCCGAATTACGAGCACATGATGGCGGTCTATGGCGGCTATGGCGAGCGCGTCGACCGGCCCGATCAGCTTCCGCACGCGCTGCAGCGTGCGCTCCACGCGGTCAGGGTGGAAAAGCGCCAAGCCCTCCTCAACCTCGTCGTTGGCAGGCGCGGCGCGGCGCCCTAAGGATTCCGGCCTAGATCGTCAGCAGATCCGGCCAGTTCTGGCCGAGCCGGACCATGCCGTACGGCCCGGCGGTCGGGTCCCACACGATCGCGACATGCTGCATCACCGCATGGACGTCGCGCCAGGCACGCTGCACCGGATCGGTGGAAAGGAGGCCGCGTCCGCCCAACAACGGGAATAGCGTATCGACGCATTGTCCGAGCAGCTCGGCGGCAAAGCAGACATTGATTCGCCAATTGGCGCGCTCGATGAGCGGCACGATATCGCTCTGGCGATAGAGGCTGTTCATGGTCTCGCAGGTCCGCGACAGCAATGCCTCGGCCGCGTTGGCGTGCGCCGCGGCGCGTGCGATACGAAGCTGTACGCTCTGCTGGTCGGCGAGCTTGACTTGGCTGATCGATTTGCGGTCGGCGAGACCGGCGACGACCAAGTCGAGGGCGCCTTGTGCCGCGCCCAGCGCCGCGCCGATGAGGTTGATCGGGAAGACGGCGAACAGCGACATACGATAGATGTGGCTCGCGCTCGCGACCGAGCCGGGCGTCGGCCCGCCGCGCAGCTTGGTGAAGGAAAGGACGCGGTGAGCGGGCACGAAGAGATCGTCGACGAGCACGTCGTTGCTGCCGGTTCCCGCGAGGCCCGAGACGTTCCAGGTATCCTCGACCTTGGCTTTGACACCGTCGAGCGGTACCAGGATGAAGACTGGATCGGGCGGACCTTTGCCATCGGGCGGCGGCAGAATCCCGAATAGTTGCGACCAGCGGCAGAGATCAACGCCGCTCGAGAATTTCCAGCGCCCCGACACCGTGACGCCGCCCTCGACACGCGCGAGCTTCATCTCGACCGGTGCAAAGGACGATGACAGCAGCGTGTCGTTGTCTTTGCCCCAGACCTCGTCCTGCGCCTCCGGCGGATACATGCCGAGGATCCAGGCGTGGCATGCGGTGACGCTCGTGACCCAGCCGCTCGAGGCGCAGCCTTTCGCGAGCTCGGCGGCGATCCTCATCTGCACGCCGTAATCCATCTCATAGCCGCCGTAGCCCTTAGGCTGAAGCACGCGGAAAAAGCCGGCCTCCTGCAACAGCTTCGCGGTCTCCTCGCCGACCCGCCGGCGCTGCTCGGTCTCGCGCGCCTGCTGACGCAGCACGGGCATCAGCTCGCGCGCTCGGGCGATCAGATCCTCGACGGTCGGAACGGCACTCGGCATGACAACTTCCGCAACTGTACTGAATTGAATTTACGTGGATTGCATTAGAAAGGGCAAAGAAAGTAAGGTCAATGCGATTCAGCGAAGGGCGATGGAGCGATGACCGAAGCACTAGGCGCCGAGCGCATCAGCACTGCGGAAGCGGTGGTGCGCATGTTGATCCGCAACGGAATCCGCATCGTCTATGGACTGCCGGGGGTGCAGAACGATCCGCTCTTTGCTGCGTTCCACGATTTCCAAGACCAGCTCCGCTTCATCCATACGCGTCACGAGCAGGGCGCGGCCTATATGGCGCTCGGTGCCGCGCTCGCCACCGGCAAGCCGCAGGCCTATGTCGTCGTCCCTGGCCCGGGCTTCCTCAATTCCACTGGCGCGCTATGCACCGCCTACGCCTGCAACGCGCCGGTCTTGGCGCTGACCGGTCAGATTCCGCAAGCGCTGATCGGCCGCAATCTCGGTCTGCTGCACGAGATCCCCGACCAGTTCGGGATACTGACGCGGCTCGCCAAATGGGCCGAGCGCATTCGCGCGCCCGACGAGGCGCCGCGGATCGTCGACGAGGCTTTCCGCCACATGCTCTCGGGCCGCCAGCGCCCGGTGGCGCTCGAATGCCCGCTCGATGTCTGGCCCCGCCGGGCGGCGATGGCGCTGCCCGAAGCCGCGCGCGCAAGTCAGACGGCAATCGATACCGACGCGGTCGAGGCGGCGGCGAAGCTTCTGGGTGCGGCGAACAACCCGCTCATCGTCATCGGCGGCGGCGCGATGGAGGCGGGCGCCGAGCTGGCCGAGCTGGCCGAGGCGCTGCAGGCGCCAGTTGCGCATCACCGCTCGGGGCTCGGCGCGCTCGACACGCGCCATCCGCTCAGCGTCTCGGTGCTGCCGGCCCAGAAGCTCTGGGCCGAGGCGGACGTCGCGCTGGGCGTCGGCACCAGGCTCCAGCTCCAGCAGATGAATTGGGGCGTCGATGCGGGCTTGAAGATCGTCCGCGTCGATGCCGACCCGGAAGAGATCGACCGGATCCGCCGGCCCGCGGTCGGAATTTGCGGCGATGCCGCGCCGGTCTTACGCGCGCTCATCGCGGCGCTGCCGCGCCACAACAAGCGCCGGCCTTCGCGCCATGACGAGATCGGCCGCCTCAAAGCTTCTTGCGCGGCCGAGGCGGCGGCGAAATTCGCGCCGCAAGCAGCCTGGATCGCGGCTCTGCGCGCGGAATTGCCAGAGAACGGGATTCTCGTCGATGAGGTCACGCAGATCGGCCACGTCATCCGGCTGTTCTGGGAAACCGGTGTGCCGCGCAGCTTTCTCACCCCGGCCTATCAGGGAACCTTGGGCTGGGGCGTCGCGACCGCGCTCGGCGCCAAGTCGGCGCGGCCCGATCTTCCGGTAGTCTGCATCGCGGGCGATGGCGGCTTCATGTTCAACGTGCAGGAGCTGGCCTCGGCGGTGCAGCACCGGCTGGCGGTGACCTTCGTCGTCTTCAACGACGGCGCCTATGGCAATGTCCGTCGGAGCCAAGTCCAGGATTACGGCAATCGCGTCATCGCCAGCGATTTACGCAACCCCGATTTCATGAAGCTCGCCGACAGCTTCGGTGTGCTCGGCATGCGCGTCACGACGCCCGAAGCACTGCGGCCCGCCTTGCGCAAGGCGCTCGCCTCGGGCGAGCCAGCGCTGATCGAGGTGCCGGTGGGCGAAATGCCGAGCCCCTGGGGCCTGCTGCGCTTTCAGACCCCGGTGCGGCCGAAGCCGCAGACGAATTAAATTCTGCCTTGCTCGCGCAGGTGCTATCCGCTAACCCCGCGCCGGCAATTTCACCCAGGCATTGCCCTGGCCGGAGGAAGCGACAATCGCCTGCATGATGGCGACGTTGTGCAGCGCCTCGGCCGGCCGGACCGGAAACTTGGTATGGTTGGCGCAGCTCTCGGCGAAGGCGCGCAATTCCTGCTGCACCGTGTCGTCGATCTCGTAGCGCTGGCGGATAGCGGGCTCGTTCGCGTCAACCGGCTCGACGTAGAGCTCCTTGAAATTGTCGCGCGCCTCGATGTTGCGGCGCGTGCCATAGAATTTGAGATAGGACGTCATGGCCGAGGCGAAAACGCAGCCGAGCGTGCCGGTCGCGCCGCTCTGCAGCTCGAACAACGTCGCGCTGGTGTCGTCGAGCTCGACCGTCACCGCCTGCCGCTTGCAGATGCTGGCGAGGCGCGCGACCGGCCCCAATATCCAAGTCATCGTGTCGATGACGTGAAGCGCCATCGGCGCGATGCCGCCGCCCGGGCATTCCTCGCGCTTGGCGCGCCACATGCCGGGGCGGTAATTCATCCCGCCAGCGCTCGAATAATTCGCCTCGACATGCAGGATCTTGCCGCACTCGCCGGACTCGACCATGGCTTTCATCGCGCGGGCGACGCGCGAATAGCGCCGATTATGGCCGATGCCGAGCGCGACATGGGCTTCCTCGCAGGCTTTGACGGCTTTGAGGCCGGTCTCGACCGTGAGCGCCAGCGGCTTTTCGACGAACACGTTCTTCTTGGCCTTGGCGCCTGCGATGATCTGTTGCCAGTGGCTCGAATGCGGCGTCGCCAGGAGCACCGCGTCGACCGTCGGATCGCCGAGCGCCGCCTCGTAGCTCGGGAAGATTTGGCCGCCGAAAGCCGCGCGGAACGCGCCGGCTTCCTTTTCCGACAGCGAGCAGCAGCCGGCGATCTCGATGATGTCCTTGAGCGGAACCGAATTCTTGGCGAGTTCCGTGCCCCACCAGCCGGTGCCGATATAGGCGAATCTCAGCATCTTGCCTCCTCGGGGTGGGCGGTATAGTTCCCCGCTCGATGCGCCGCCCGATGATAAGAGGCGGGCCGCGAAACCGCAATCGCCAGCACCCGTTGGCCTTGTCTCGCCAGAAGCAATGCAGATAAGATGCGCCGCCTGTCATCCGGACGGTGAGCATGGATCTCGGAATCAAGGGCCGAAAGGCCATTCTCTGCGCTTCTTCCAAGGGTCTCGGCAAGGCTTGCGCCTTGGCTCTGGCGCGCGAAGGCGTATCGGTTTGGATCAACGGCCGCAATGACGGCCCGCTGGCCGAGGCTGCCGCCGAAATCCGCGCCATCGGCGGCACGGCGACGACCGTCAAGGCCGACATCAACACCGACGCGGGGCGTCGCGCGCTTATTGCCGCCTGTTCCGAGCCCGACATCCTCGTCACTAACAACGAGGGTCCACCACCCGGGACTCTGGCCGATTGGGACCACGACCAGTGGATCGCTGCTCTCGAGGCCAATATGCTGCCCGCGGTGCTGCTGATCCGCGACGTGCTGCCCGGCATGCAGGCGCGCAAGTTCGGCCGCGTTGTCAACATCACCTCGGCGATGGTGAAGTCGCCGCGCAACCATATGGGGCTTTCGACCGCCGCCCGGGCGGCGCTCACGGCATTCTGCAAGTCTCAATCCGCCCGCGTCGCGCCCGACAACGTCACCATCAACAACATCCTGCCCGAGCGCATCGATACCGGCCGCCAGCAATTCATGGCGCAACGCATGGCGAAGGCCGAGAACATCACCCTCGAAGAGGCGCGGAGGCGCATCGCCGCGACGGTCGCGGCCAAGCGCATGGGAACTCCCGAGGAATTCGGCGCCGCCTGCGCCTTCCTATGCAGCGCGCAGTCGGGATTCATCTCGGGCCAGAATCTCCAGCTCGACGGCGGCTCCTACGAAGGTCTGATCTAGGGAAAGCGGAAATGCCGGTTGCGAAAGTCACCGATGTCGCCTTCGGGCGCCTGCAATCGCCCGATCTCGACATGGCCGAGGCGTTTCTGCTCGATTTCGGCATGGTCCGCGCGGCGCGCACCCGGGACGCGCTATACATGCGCGGCACCGATCCAACGCATCATCTTCACGTCACGCATCGGGGCGAGCCCAAATTCATCGGTTTCGCGTTCTATGCCGGGGATGAGGGAGACCTCGACCGTCTCGCCCGCGTCGAGGGCGCGTCCAAGGTCGAAAGCATCGACGAGCCGGGCGGCGGCCGGCGGGTGCGCTTGCGGGATCCGCATGGCTTTCAAATCGAGGTGGTGCATGGCATCGAGGCCCCGGCTGCGTTGCCGGTACGGCACAACGTCGCGAACTGGGGCACGGAGAAGCTGCGTCGCGCGGGCGAATTGACGCGGTTGCCGGCCGGCCCCTCGCAGGTCAAGCGCATGGGTCACGCTGTCATCGCCGCGACCGATCTGGGCAAGACTCTGGTCTGGTATCGCGAGACCTTGGGCCTGCTCTGCTCGGACGATATCTGGTCGGGCGATAAGAGCAATCTCGTCTCGTCGTTCAACCGCTGCGACCGCGGCGAGAATTACGTCGATCATCATGTCTTTTTCACGATGAAAGGCCCGCAGGCGGGCCTCAATCATTTCTCCTACGAGGTTCGCGATTTCGACGACGTGATGATGGGTCACGAGTATCTTGCGAAACGGGGCAAGTACCGTCATATGTGGGGAATCGGGCGCCACCGGGTCGGTAGCCAGGTGTTTGACTATTGGTGCGATCCCTGGGGCCGCGTTCACGAGCATTGGACCGACAGCGACGTGCTCAACGCGCACGCGCCGCCGGGCTTGGTCGAGGCCGGGGTCGGCACCTACGCTCAATGGGGCGAATCGATGCCGGCGCGCTTCCAAACCTACGCTGTGCCGTGATGCAGGGCCGCTTTCACCGCTAACCATCTAGAATAGGAATCCGCGCCATGGCGCCTTTCGAGACCAATTCCTCGAGCCTGAGGCTTGCCGCCGATATCGGGGGCACTTTTACCGATGTCGCCGTGTTCGACGAGGCGACCGGCAAGCTCAATTTCGGGAAGGCGCTGTCGACGCCGCACCGGCTGGTGGACGGCATCAACAATGGCGTCGCCAAGGCCGGCACGAATTACAGCAATGTCGGCCTGTTCCTTCACGGCTCGACCATCGCGATCAATACCATCCTCGAGCGCAACGGCGCCAAGACCGCGCTCATCATCACCAAGGGCTTCCGCGACATCTACGAGATCGGGCGCATCAACCGCCCGGAACTCGTACAATCTGTTCTTCCAAAAGCACGAGCCGCTGGTCGAGCGCGCCTTGCGCTTCGAGGTGTTCGAGCGCGTCCTGGCCGATGGCGAGGTCGAAACCCCGCTCGACGACAAGGAAGTCGAGGTGCTCGGCGCGAAGCTCAGGGGCCTCGGCATGGAAGCGGTCGCGATCCTGTTCCTTCATTGCTACCGCAACGCGGATCACGAAAAGCGTGCCAAGGCCATCCTGGAGAAAAGCTTTCCCGAGATGTTCGTTTCCGCCTCTCACGAATTGTCGCAGGAATATCGCGAGTTCGAGCGCTGCTCGACCGTGGTCGCCAACGCCTATATCGGTCCCAAGGTCGACCGCTATATCGGCGAGATCGATGACCATTTGCGGGAATCTCGGCTTCAAGGGCTCGTTCCTCATCGTGCAATCGACGGGCGGGCTCTACGAGGCGTCGCAGGCTCGGATCTATTGCATCCGCATGCTGGAATCGGGGCCGGCGGCGGGCGTCATCGGCACTCGGATGCTGTGTCACACGCTCGGGCTGAAGAACGCCATCGCCTTCGATATGGGCGGCACCACGGCCAAGGCCGGCGTCATTCATGACGGCGAGCCGCTGACGACCGGCTCCGCACTTTTGGGCGGTTACGAGAAGGCGCTGCCGATACAGATCGCGATGATGGATATTTTCGAGGTTGGCACCGGCGGCGGCTCGATCGCGCGTGTCGAAGAGGGCATGTTGCGCGTCGGCCCACAAAGCGCCGGCGCGGCGCCGGGTCCGGCGTGCTATGGGCTCGGCGGCACCGAGCCCACCGTTACCGACGCCAATCTCGTGCTCGGGCGTCTTGGCGTCGACCGCTTTCTCGGCGGCGAGATGAAGCTCGACGTCGAGGCGGCCAAGCGCGCGCTCAAATCCCATGTCGCCGATCCGCTCGGCATGGACACGACGGCGGCCGCTGACGGCATTCTGCGCATCGCCACCACCGCGATGTCCTACGCCGTCAAGGGCGTCACGACCGAGCGCGGGCTCGATGTCGGCGATTTCGCGCTCGTCGCCTATGGCGGCGCGGGGCCGCTTCACGCGGTGGAGGTCGCGCGCGAACTCGGCATGCGGCGGGCGGTCGTGCCGTCCGCGCCAGGCGTGTTCTCGGCCTATGGCATGCTGTTTTCGGACCTGCGCTATGATTTCGTGCGCACCTGGTTCACGCGGCTCGACGATGCCTCGTTCGAGCAGATCGAGGGCGTCTATCGAGAACTCGAGGACGAGGGGCGACAGAGCATTGCCGCCACCTCGGTCAAGCCGGAAGAGATCGCGGTCAAGCGCGCGGTCGACATGCGTTACGTCGGCCAAGAGCATGCCGTTACCGTCGATCTGCCGATGGAGGTCTTCGCGAACAAGGACCGCGCATCGATCAAAAGGCATTTCGACGCCCAGCATGAATTCCGTTATGGCACCTGCGCGCCCGAGGAGCGCGCCGAGATCGTCAGTCTGCGCACGGCGGTCACCGGCGTCATGCGGAAGCCGCCACAAGAGAAGATCGCTGCCGGCGGCGCCAAGCCGCCCGAGGCCGCCTTTACCGGCAAGCGACCGGTTTATTACGAGGGCGCGGGCTTCGTCGAGACTCCGACCTATGCGCGGGCGGCCCTGCTCGCCGGCAACAAGATCGCCGGCCCCGCGCTCGTCGAAGAGCATGCCTCGACCACCGTGCTGGCGCCGGGCGACCAGCTTACCGTCAACGCCTATGGCCATCTCGAGATCGCCGTGGCGGGGAGGAAATGATGGACGTCGCGGCGAAACGCAAGGCCGACCCGGTCGTCACAGAGATCGTCCGCAACGGCGTGATTGCGGTGACCGAGGAGATGAAGACCAATTTGATGCGGACGGCCTACAACACGATCATCTACGAGGCGCTCGACTTCACCACCGGTTTGTTCACGGCGAAGGGCGAGACGGTTTCGATCGGCATGGGACTGCCGATGTTCATCCGCGGCATGTCCGAAACCGTCAAGTCAAAGATCCGGCATTTCGGCTATGACGCGATGCAGCCGGGCGACATCTACATCACCAACGATTCCTATACGACGGGCAGCCATCTCAACCACGTCACGCTGACGATGCCGATCTTCCACCAGGGCGTGCTGGCGGGCTTCTCGTGCTGCATGGCGCATTGGATCGATATCGGCGGCGTCCTCGGCGGAGTGACCACCGATATCTACTCCGAGGGACTGCAGATTCCGTTCCTGAAGCTGCACAAGGCCGGCGTGGTCAACCAGGACCTGGTCGACTTCATTCGCATGAATGTCCGCGTTCCGACCCGCGCGATGGGCGATTTGCGCGCCCAGGTGACGGCGGTGAAAACCGGCGAGCGCCGCTTTCTGCAATTGCTCGATCGCTATGGCCGCGAGGCGGTGCTCGACGCCATTGCCGCGATCATGGATCATTCCGAAGCCGCCGCGCGCGCGCGCACCACGACCATTCCGGACGGCGTCTACGAAGCCGAGTCCTACATGGACGATGACGGCATCTCGATCGGCAAGCCTGTCCCCATTCGCGTCAAGATCACGGTCGCCGGCGACGAGATGACGGTCGATCTGAGCGAGGTCTCGAAGCAGGTCCAGGGCTTCTACAATTCCGGCATCACGACCGGCTATGCCTGCGCGCAGGTCGCCTATAAATGCCTGACCTCGCCGACCGACTACCCGATCAATGACGGCTCGTTCCGCAGCTTGAAGGTGATCGTGCCGCCGGGTCGGGTGGTCAGCGCGGTGCGGCCGGCGCCGATGCGCTGGTGGATGACCTTCCCCATGACCATCGTCGATACCGTCTTCAAGGCGGTCTCGAAGGCGATTCCCGCCCGCGTCATCGCCGGCCACCACGCCGACCTGATCGCTGCCGGCTTCCATGGCTTCAATCCGGTGACCAAGGAGTTCTATTTCGGGAATTTCGGGCCGCTGGGCGGCGGATGGGGCGCCAAGATGACCGAGGACGGGGTCTCGGCCACGGTTTGCATCAACGATGGCGACACGCACAACAGCGCTTGCGAGATGGCCGAGGTCAAAACCCCCTGCGTCGTCGAGAGGCTGCGTCTCCTGCCCGATTCGGGCGGCGCCGGGCGTTATCGCGGCGGCCTCGGCGTCGAGCGCGTGGTGCGCGCCCGCGCCCCGTGCACCTTCAGCAGCCAGATCGAGCGCGCTCATTGCAAGCCGTGGGGCCTCGAAGGCGGCGGCGAGGCGACCGGCAATTCGATCGGGCTGCGGATCGACGGCGAATGGAAAGAAGATTTCCCCAACGCCAAGACGGTGCTGGCGAACTTGAAGCCGGGCGACGCCTATCTGCTGCGCTCGGGCGGCGGCGGCGGCTACGGCCCGGCCTGGGAGCGTCCGGCTGAGATCGTGGCCGAAGACGTCCGTCAGGGCTATGTCACGCCGGAGGCCGCTGCCGAGCAGTATGGCGTGGTGATCGATGCGACAAGTTTCGCGGTGGATGTGGCCGCCACCGAAAAGCGCCGCGCCGCGATGAAGGCGGGCTAGTCCTTGAGTTTGATGCTGAGCGAGAGCCCGCTCGAACCGCAGCACGGGCAATGCATGGCGACCAGGATCTGTTGCTTTTGCTCTTCGCTGAGATCGGAATTGGCGACCATCTCGGCGATCTGCTGACGCATCACGTCATGCATCGACTGATCGCTGGTAAAGACCTGGATCGGATTGTCCGGCTCTGACATGGTCTTGCTCCCGCTGCGCCCTTTTAATATGGCAATCGGGGCGCCCCGCGCCAAGCGGGATCAGATTTTTAGTTTGCGCAGGCGCGGGAAGAGTTTCAAGGCATTGCCGCGCTCGATGGCGGCGCGGCTCGCCGCCGGGAGCGTTACCCGGTTGAGCTTCTTGATGGCGTCGGTCGCCGCGAGGAACGGGTAATCGCTGCCGAACATGATATGCGTCGTCAACACCAAATTCATCAACGCCGCCATGCCCGAGCTGTTGGCGGCGCTCGCCGTGTCGTAATAGAACTTCCGCAACTCGGCGCGCATGCCGGCGGGAAAGTTCTTGCCGATCGGTCGGTGACCCAGCTCCTCGATCCGGCCGATCAACATCGGCGTCGCGCCCCCATTATGCGCGAAGATCCAACGGATATTGGGAAACCGTGTGGTCGTGCCGCTGGTAATGAGGCTGACGATGGTGCGCGTCGTCTCGAACGGGAATTCGAGAGTCTGCATCGCGAGGCCGGGCACGGTCTGGGTGCAGCACGGCGTGAAAGTGGGGTGGACATAGACGATGGCCTTGCGGCGGTCGAGTTCGGCCATGACCGTGGCGAAAGAGGGATCGCCCAGCCATTTGCCCTCGTAATTGGCCAAGAGGCCGATGCCGTCGGCCTTGAGCTGATCGAGCGCATATGCGATTTCGTCGAGGCTCCCCTCGGCATCAGGCAGGGGAATCGGCGCGAACAGGCCGAAGCGATTGGGATATTTATGGATCGCCTCGGCGGCCGCGTCGTTCCATTGGCGGGCGAGGCGGCAGGCCAGCTCGGCGTCGCCATACCACACCCCTGGAGTGGACGAGGACGCGAAGGCGAAGGCCACGCCGGCCTTGTCCATCTCGGCGATGGACTTCTCCGGGGTCCAACTCAGCATGTCCGTCCCGCCATGCTGTACCTGGGTGCGCCTCTGCTCTTCCGCCATGTAGGCCGGCGGCAGAAAATGGTGGTGCAGGTCGATCCGGCCCGGCGCTGGTTTTGCGCTGGACGACCGCTTGGCTTTCTTGCGCATCTTCCGTGCGGCCATGTTCTACCTCCATCGAGTTAAATGTTGGCGATGCGCGGGATGAGGCGGATCGCGTTATCGCGCTCGACCGCCCGCCGAAGCCGCGCCGAGGGCTTCGAGGCTTCAAACTCCTCGACGGCCTTCTTGATCATGACATCGGTCGGCGGCGCCCCGGCCAGCGGGTAGTCGCTGCCGAGCAAAACTTGCGACGATGGCACGAGCTTCAGCAGCGCGGGCAGGGACGAGATGTGGTTGAGGCTCGCCGTGTCGTAATAGAGCTTCCTTAACTCGGCATGCATTCCAGCGGGGAATTTTTCCTTGAGGGCGGGCGCGTTGCCGAGGCCCTCGATCCGGCCGTAGATCCCGGTGAGCGCGCCTCCGCCATGCGAGAAGATCCAGCGAATGTCGGGATAGCGGGTTGTCGTGCCGCTGGTTACGAGGCTGACGATCGTACGCGTGGTGTCGTAGGGAAATTCCAGAATCTGCGCGACCAGTCTCGGCACCATGTTGTTAGTGCAGCAGGGCGAGAAGGTCGGATGGACATAGACGACCGATTTGCGGCGGTTGAGCTCTGCGATGACCGGCTCGAAAGCGGGATCGCCCAGCCACTTGCCCTCGTAATTCGACAGGAAATTGATGCCGTCGGCCTTGAGGGAGCCCAAGGCATACTCGATCTCGGCGAGGCTGCCGTCGGTGTCGGGCAGCGGCACCGGCGCGAAGAAGCCGAAGCGCGTCGGGTGGTCGCGCACGGACTGCGCGGCCGCTTCGTTCCACTCGCGCGACAGGCTGCGCCCGAGCGCTACGTCGCCGTACCATACCCCGGGCGTCGAGATCGAAGCGACCGCGAACTGCACACCCGCCTTGTCCAACGCGTCGATCGATTGCTGCGCCGTCCATTGCATCAAAAATGAAGGTGGAACCCCGTGGGTGACCGGCGAGCGCTCGTGCTCTTCGGCCATGTAATGCTGCGGCAGAAAATGATGGTGCATGTCGATCCTCTGGATCGTCGTCGCGGCCTCGGCCGAGCCGGCAAAGCTGGGCACCAAGGATGTGGCGCCAATGGCGGCGAGGGAAGCGATGAAATCGCGGCGCGACGCGGTGCCGAATCCGAAATCGCGATCGTCCATGGTGGCGTCCCCAAGAGCCGGCCCGGATCGTCCATCCGAGAAGGCGGTTTTCGTCAGGCGTCCTGGATCTCGCTCAATTGCCGTTTCAAGAGACGCCAGATGTCGTTGCGGTATTGGATGAACTTTGCGCTGGTCTTGATCGCCTCATCGTCGGTCCAGCGTGGGTGCGGCAGGTCGATGGCAAGATCGGCGACGATCCGGCCTGGCGACCCGCCGAACATGATCACGCGGTCCGACAGGAATACTGCCTCGTCCACGCTGTGGGTCACGAATACCACGGTCTTGCGGTCGCTGTCCCACAGTTTCATCAGCTCGATCTGCATCATTTCGCGGATTTGCGGATCGAGCGCGCCGAACGGCTCGTCCATGAACAGATAGGACGGGCCTATCCCTAAAGCGCGCGCCAGCCCGACGCGCTGCTTCATGCCGCCCGAGAGCTGGTGCGGATAGAAATCCGCGAAGCGGTCGAGCCCAACCTGCGCCAGCGCGCGCTCGGCGACGCGGCCGCGCTCGGCCCTGGCGACGCCTTGCATCTCGAGGGGAAATTCGACATTGCCGCGCGCCGTGCGCCAGGGCAGCAGGTTGAACTCCTGAAACACCATCGCTCGGTCGGGCGCCGGGCCGTCGACGAGCCGCCCGCCGATCCAGACTTCGCCGTCGCTCGGCTTGATCAGGCCGTTGACGATGCGCAACAGCGTGGTCTTGCCGCAGCCCGAGGGTCCGAGGAACGAGACAAAGGTTCCGGACTCGATCGTGATCGAGACATCGGCAAGAGCCTGGAAGACGTTGACGCCGTCGCCGCTGACATAGCGATGCGAGACGTCCCGGATCTCGATCATGGCGCGGGCCTCATCGTCATCCTCATTCGGCCTGAACGTGCTGCCAGGGCGCCAGCCGTTTCTCGAGCCAGCGCAGGAACATGTTGAGCAGCACACCGGCGCCGGCGAGGATGGCAACGCCGACGAAGACCTGGGCGGTGTCATAAAGCCCGCCGGCTTGGAAAATCAGGTAGCCCAGTCCCTTGGTCGAGGCATAAATCTCGGCGACCACGACCATGACGAGGGTGCGACCGACGCCGAGCCGCATGCCCGCGATAATGTAGGGCAGCGCGGCGGGCAGCACGATCTTGACCAGGATTTGGCGCTCATTCGCCATGAAGGCGTGCGCCGTCTCGACCAAGCGGCGGTCAACCTGGGCCACGCCGGTCTCGGTGTTGACGACCATGATGATGAAGGAGCCGAGGAACACGAGGGCGACCTTCGAGGTCAGCCCGATTCCAAGCCAGATGATGAGGAGCGGCAGGAAGGCGACTTGAGGCGAGGCATTGAGCGCCGTGACGAAGGGCTCGAGCGTAGCTCGGATGGTGATCGACCGGCCCATCGCCAAGCCCAGCGGCACGCCCACCGCGATGGACAGGCCGAAGCCCCAGGCCGCGATCGTCGCACTGGCGAGGACGTGCGGCCAGATGCTGCCATCGGCGATCATTTGCACGAGCTTTTCGACGATCAATGTCGGGCTGGAAGCGAAAAGCGGGTCGAGCCAGCCGGCCCGCGCGCCGATCTCCCATGCGCCAAAGAAAGCGGTGACGCCGCCGAAGCGCAGGGCGGTCACGAGGCCCGAGCGCCGCCGCCAGCGCGCGAAGCCGGTCGGCCGTTCCGCGGGGCTTTTCACGGGCAAGGATGCGGCCGCGCGATCGCTCACGGCTTGGGCGGTCTGCCCAGGACGAATTTCTCGAGCCTGGTGTCGAACGCGGCCGGCGCCTCCCACTGCACCCAATGTCCCGCGCCGGGCACGATGTCGCAGAAGACGCTCGGCTGAATCCCGCGCAAAACCTCGAACTTCTGCTCGATATAGGGGACGCAGGTGGCGTCCTTCCCGCCCCACATCGCGCCGAGCCGACAGTTCGCGCGCGGCAGGGTATGGAGGAGTATATCGGTGAAGGCGATCGGCCGGCTGTCGATCCGCGACCGGCGCGTGTTCTCGTTCTGGAGATGGACGGCTACATCGTCGATCCGGCTCGGATCGGCGAACATCAGCTTGGCGAGATTGCCGCGCTGGATGGCGGCGATCTCGGCCGCGCTCATCCCCGGCTCGACCCGCTGTAGATTGGCCAAGGGCGGGCGCGGCAGGCCCAGCCCGGCGGCGCCCACGAGCATGAGGCACTCGATGCGCTTGCCCATCGCCGCTGCGAGCACGCCGCCCATCACCGCGCCGAAGGAGAATCCCGCCAGCGCCACGGCTTCGGGCGGCGGCACGATGCGGTCGAGCCCCTCGGCCATGATCGCGGCGAGGCTTGCACCGCTATAGGGCGCGGGCGGGCTCGCCGAATCCCCTAGCCCCGGCATGTCCGGCGCGATGACGGTAAAGCGCCGCGAAAGCGGCTCGACGTTGCGGAGCCAATGCGTCCACGAGCCATAGCCGCCATGGAGCAGCACCAGCGGCGGCCCCTTGCCCCAGAGCCGCCACACCATCGCGCCCGCGCCGCAGGGCGTCTCGACCTTGCGGCACAGCCGCTCGACCGAGGCCACAATCTCGGCCGGCGACGCCTTGGCGCTCGGGCGCGTTCCTTCATCGTGCGGCATTCTGCGCGATCATCCTCCCGGTTGCGCCTATATGAGCCTTCGGGCTCGATGCCTGTCAACCGCGCGGCCTGAACCGGCGCCTCTCATCGTCCGTCTCCTTCGCGATACGGACCCTAACCTCTAAGCGGGGGCATTTCCGGGGAGCAGGTTGCCCGCTCCACCGCACGGCGGAGGGGAACGATCACAAATTCTAACGATCGCGTTGTGGTTCTGCTCGTTGATCCTCGATCATGCCAAGCCCAACTGCCGCCGCAGCACGTCCCGCCGAATCTTCCCCATGTGGTTGCGTGGCAGGGCCTCTACGTAGTGAGCCTGCACCCAAAATGGGAGCGGCAGCAGACCGGCGAGGATGTCCGACAGTCGTTCTTTTGGAATGCGGTCGCCCGTCTCTAGGACCACGTGCACGACCTCTTCGCCGTCCCCGCGCCGGCTGGACAGCATGCAGGCGCTACGGACACCGCATTCGTCCACAAGCCGTTCCTCGATCGGGCCAGGAGCGATTTTGTAGCCGAGCACGTTGATAACCTCGGTCTCGCGTCCGTGCAGCGCCAATCGTCCGTCGGAGCGATAGATCCCGAGATCGCCCGGGTAAAAGTAATCGCCGTCGAAGAATTCGCGCGTTGCCGCCTCGTCATGGAGATAACCGGTCGCACCGTCCGTCACGCGCACCCTTATCTGGCCCAGCTTGCCGACCGGAAGGGGGTGCCCGGCATCGTCGACGACCTGGACTTCGCATTCGGGAACCACCCGGTGCCAATGCAGATCGGTGGGCGTCTCGATCGGGGTCACTGTAAATACCCCGACTTCGGTTGCGCCGACGCTCGTGTAGATTTGCGCGGTCAGGCGTGCTCTGAGCGCCTCGAACTGGGCTTGCGACAGCGAGCCGGCTGTTACTAGCAGGCACATTTCGTCATTGCGCGTCAGTTCGCTCTGCGGTGCCCGAAGGATGTGCTGTAGAAAGTCCGGTATCGCGATGGTATGCGTGATGCCCGGGTACTGGAACGTCGCATAGAGTTGCGACCGCTCGCAGAACAACACCGTGCCCCCGACGGCCCAGGTGTTTGCCGGCACGTTGTATCCGATCGCGGTCCACAGACCGAAATTCAGCACGTTCACGACGGATCGGTCGGAAATGCCGAAAACGTCAAGCCGACGCGGATCGGCTGCGTCGCCGATCGGATCGAACAGGGTCATTTTGTAGGCGCCTGTGGTCCCGGAAGTCAGGAGGATGCGTTCGCCCAACTTGGCCGGCCAGTCCTGCATATCCGGCAACGCGCGGCGGGAGCCTCCAGATAAATCGGGCTCGGGCAAGCAGACCAGCCGCCAACCCTTGCGCTCGCACAGGCGATCGAGGCCGGGCCAAAGTTTTCCGTTATTCGCTACGACGACGCGGGTTTCGGGGAGACCGAGGCCAGCTGCCTGCTCGATAGAGCGCGCCGTTACGATGGTCAGCCCGAGGCTGCGCAAGGCCAACCCCGCGATCCAGCCATTCAAAATGCCTGGGATCGCCAAGACCGCGACGCCATCGCCGGTGATCCCCTCGGCCGCGAGCAAGCGGCGCGAGGCCTCGATTGCCCCCGCAAATTCGCCGTACGAAAGCTTGCCGGTGTCGAACACGATCGCGATCTTGTCCGGCCTTTTATGTGCGTGCGCATAGATGGTCTGCGTCAACATGCCGACCCGCCAAGCCGTATCGGTGAGGCGTTGGCCCGATAGGAACCAACCCGTCGCGTCATCCAATCAACCGGGAATCCCCATATGGCTCCCGATTCACCGTGCAAGTTTTCACTTTTCCGGCCTTCGTGCAAGCCAGACGGAGGTGCAAATGGCTACCGGCATGTCGGGCGCGATGATGGCGAAGCTCAGCGAAAGCGGCTCGACGTCTTTAAGCCAATGCGTCCACGACCGATAGCCGCCACACCATCGCGCCGTCGCCGCAGGGCGCTTCGGTCATGCGCTCGGTCGAGCGGATCGAATTGCCCTCGACCAAGGCGTTAATGATCTGGGTGCGGCGAACAAGCGGTACGCGGTTCATAGCTAAATCCCACTTTCAAATCTGTATGCAGTATGATATACAACGATGCGTTTGTCAATAGGAGTGCATACATGGATTTCAAAAAAGCGACTGACGCTCTATTTGAGTTGGTTGGTCATACCGATTTAGCAAAAGTTTTGGGGGTATCAGTTGCATCGATTAGACAAGCCCGACTTAAGGAAACTGCGAACGGCCATAGAAATGCTCCGGAGCAGTGGCGCACCGCGGTGGTGAAGCTCGCCGAGGGGCGCATAAGACGCTATCAACATCTGATTGAGGGCCTCCGACAGGAGCGCGCTCGCAGTAAGTCAGCGTCC
>CAWDLZ010000003.1:0-27719 GCA_963803265.1 uncultured Alphaproteobacteria bacterium
ATCGATCGCCATCGGACATCGACCCCAGCAGCGATAGAGATTGCGAACCGTCTGCTTGACGGCCTCGGCGGTGAACTTTTCGCGGAAGCGCGCATGCGCCGCTGCGCCCAATCGGCTGCGCAAGTTCGGAGCGGCCGCAAGCTTGATAAGCGCATGGGCCGCGGCGTCGGCGTCGCCGCGAGGCACGAGAATACCCTCGACGCCGTCGCGCACGACCTCCCGGCATCCGGGAACGTCGGTGGTCACGATGGGCCTGCCTGCCGCCGCGGCTTCGACGAGAGCGCGCGGCAAACCCTCGCGATACGACAACAGCATCGCGACATGATGTTCGCGCCAAACCTGCGCGACATCGGCGACGCTGCCGTGCCAGGTGATTCCGGGGCCGGGCGGACCATTGCAGCAGCTTGGCGCGGGGAATGGAACGGGGATTGGCGGGATCGGGATTCCCGAACAGATGCAGCTCGATGGCGGCGCCCGCCGCGCGGGCGCGCTGCACGGCCTCGACAGCTTCGGCGATGCCTTTGGGCTCGATCATGCGGCTGACCACGGCGACCTTCAACGGCGGCGCGGGCGGCTCGGGCGCCGGCGGAATTTTTTGCGGGTCGACGCCCGAGCCGCCCGCGATGGTGATGTCGGAGCCGGCCGGGTCAAGGCCGAACTCGCGCGGGTCGTCGCGGTTTTCGAACAGATAATGGGTCCGCGGCCGCGCAGCCACGAACCGACCACGATGCGCGCCAGTTTGCGGCCCAAACGGGCAGCAAGCCCGCGCTCGAGCCCAGGTACCCGAGCCCCGTCGGCGCCAGTATGATCTCTCTCGCCCCGGCGAGCCTCGCCGCAAGGCCGCCGATCACGACCGGCCGCAGCGCGATGCAGTGCACGATATCGGCGCGCTCGGCACGCACCACGTTGAACGCCTGCACGAAATCGCGCATGGCTCGCCAAGCATTAAGGGTGCCCCGCTCGCCCGTCATGGGAACAACACGGACACCTTCGGCTGCAAGCCGCGCGCCATCGGCACGCACGCGCGTCGCGACGACGACTTCAAATCCGCACTCCTGCGCCGCCTGTGCCATCGGCAGGAAATGTGAGACAAAGAACCAGTCTTCGGTGACGAGGTAAAGAATCTTGGGCATGATAGGCGCGGCGGCGCTGCCAGCCTGTTCCGCCGCCGACCGGCATCTCCTTCAGCGTGACGCCAAATGCCTTATCGCTTGATTGTTCGACGTTGTCCAGCTGGCAACGCCACCGCGGAAATGCTGCCGTTCAGCGCACGAAGGACAAACCATGCGAACTATGGTCCGCGCTCAAGAAAGCAAGAAAGCGTTATCGCTTCCGGCGCAATTGCCTTGCAAAGGCGTTCTTGGCTGGGCGGGACTGACCGACGATCGCCAAGCATCGGCTTTCCCGACAAGGAAGTTATATTTGCTTTCACTTCCTTCGCAGCGTGCAGAAACGCCTCGACAGCGGGATATTATAATCGGCATCTCAACTGGGTCTAATCTAATCAGAGCATTCACGGCGCAATTCATTCTATCACCTCGTCGGCGCGCCGGCGCGCTGCGCGTGCGCTGGCTGTTGCCCTGAAATGCCGAGCCCCGGCGACCGGCGCCGGGGCTCGAAATTTTGCGATGAGCAATGTCGCCGCAGGCCGACAGGCCGTTCGCGACCGCCGTTGCCTACAACTGCCCGTATTTCCTGAGCACCGCGCGACAGCTGCTGCTGACGCGCCAGCTATGGGCGGCAAGCGTCGCGCCGCAGCGCAGCAGATTGTTCCAAGTGATACCGGCGGAGCGGTCGCAGAGTCTCGCGGCGGCCGGGCGGCAGGGCGCAAGTTCCGCGAGATCGACCGCGTTGGCGGCCGTTGCGAAAAGGCCCAGGAGAAGGCATGCGGCTACGATTATCTTCATGCTGTGTCGTTCCAATCTTGTTGGCTGGAACGGCTGGCTTACCGCGTTGCAGCGGCAAATGCCAGCATTTTGGTGCGGTGCACAAACATAACGTAAATCATTGAAAAATGAGGGAAAATATTGCCGTCCGGGCGGGCGTGCCGGCGCGCTTTGCCGCGTTGCAGCCGCATTTGGCAGCCTACCGAGCCGCTGTTCGTGGCCCGCTGATTCTCTAGCTGGAATGACGAAACAAGAGCGCTGGTCTTATTCGCTCTTGCCGCCGATCTGCTTGAGCTTGGCAAAAACAGCCTCGACGTTGAGTTCGTCGGCCGGCTTCTTCTCCGCCGCGGGCTCCGGTTCCTCCTTCGGCGCCGTCGTCACCGAGGCGGGAAGCAAGGTCGCTCCCTGCTCTTCGACCGGAACCGGCTTCTCCTTGGCCGCGCGCTGCACTTCGAGGTCGAGGTCGATTTGCGAGCACAGGCCGAGCATCACCGGATCGAGCGGCGTCAGGTTGGCCGAGTTCCAGTGGGTGCGCTCGCGGATCGCCTGGATGGTCGACTTGGTGGTGCCGACAAGCCGCATGATCTGGCTGTCCTTGAGCTCCGGATGGTTGCGCACCAGCCAGAGGATGGCGTTGGGCCGGTCCTGGCGCCGCGACACCGGCGTGTAGCGCGGCCCCTTCTTCGGCTTGGCCTCGGGCAGGCGCACCTTCGGGTCGGCGATCTGCAGCCGGCGCTTCGGATCGGCTTCGGCCGCGGCGATTTCCTCGCGCGTCAATTGGCCGGTGAGGACCGGGTCGAGCCCCTTGATGCCCTGTGCGGCATCGCCGTCCGCGATCGCCTTCACTTCGAGCGGATGCAGGCTGCAGAAATGCGCGATCTGATCGAACGACAGGGCGGTGTTCTCGACCAGCCACACGGCTGTCGCTTTCGGCATCAAGGGCGCGGTCGCCATGGGTAAATCTCCTCTGCGCTCCGCCCGCCTTTTTTCGGGCGAAGCCACTCATCAACGATGACTGGAAAAGCTCTCTGAATATAGGCGGCCGGTCCGCCCGGCGCAACTGGAAATGCCGGCACAGGCTCGCTTGGTGCAGGTTTTCGGACGTTGCGCCGGGGAAAGACCTGGGGGAGGGGGGATGATGATGTGATCTGAAACCCTTCATCGCGATCCCTAGGGTTAAACTGCCTCCCGGCAAAGGCGAGCCAGCCAGCCAGCCGGAAGCGAGCCTTGCATGGATGGGGGCAACACCATTCGTGAAGCGTAGGCAGCAGGTGCTGAAGCCGCGCAATAGCCCCGATATAACCATGACGCTGAAGCCTTCGCTGTCGTCCGAGCGGGGGCAGCATCGACGCAACCGTCAATAGGCGAGGGAGCGTCGATTCGGCCGGGGTCGTGGACCAAGGCAAAGGCACGGGATGGATCGCCTGGGTAGCTGGGAGATCCCGCTCACGTCGACGTGAGAGCAAACCGGCTGTCGCGGCGGGATCGCAGGGGCCGGCTCCACTGGACCCGGTTCACTGCACTCCGCAAGCGTCACCCTCTGCCGGCAGCCCGGATCGTCCATCGCTACACTGCCGTGAGCGAAACTTTTTCATGAAGAACCGGACGCGGGAAACCTGCACATCCGGGACTGTGAGGGATGAGGACGGCAACATCCTCATCTGCTCGGCTGATAAATCTCGGCGGCAAGATCCAATCGCCGCAGCGTCACACGGAACAAGAACCGAACCCCCGTCATAATACGGTTGCGGTTGCCGATGCTGGCGCCCGTCTCGCAAAGATTCAGCTGGAACCGGCGGATGTCCTCGGCCGTCGCCGTGTCGGGGGACCGCTTGAGAAACGCGGCGAACCGCTTGCAGCTGTAGATGTGGCTGCGTTGCGTGGCCGCACAGAGCTTGCGCGCGTTCATGTCCTCGATCATGCGCTGGCGCAACGGGCTGATGGCGTTCGTACTCATCGGAAACTCCTGTCTGAGATGAGGTTGACGACACCTCGATCTTCAAGACAGAACGCCCAGCCTGCTAGCGATGATCTATCGTGTTCGCAGACAAGCCGCCCAACTCAGCACCCTATCGCGCAGCGATTTAGTGCACTGGCCCTTCGCGACATGCGGTCTGGAGGGAGTTGTGGGTCGCTTTCGGGGCAAAGCGGACTCTCGTAATCCGTCGGCCCGGGCGCATTAATGAGTTCGCGCCCCAGCGCGGCGTTGCCGCGCCGCCATTGGCGTCCTACCGTGCGCCCCAATAACAACCAGGAACAGAGTTATGAACGACGTCGCCGGCAAAGCAGAGGCACAAGCAAGCTACGCCAAAAAAGCCTGGCAATCCGACATCATTGTTGATCTCATCAAGCACTACGGCTTTCCCTACATCGCGCTCAATCCCGGCGCCAGCTATCGCGGCCTGCACGATTCGCTGGTCAATTACGGCGGCAACAATCCGCCGCTGTTGCTCTGCCAGCACGAAAAAATTGCCGTGCAGATCGCCCACGGTTTTGCTAAGGCGACCGGCAAGCCGATGGTGGCGATCGTGCACGATGTCGTCGGCATGCTGCACGCCACGATGGGCATCTACTACGCCTATATCGACCGCTGCCCGGTGTTCGTGATCGGCGCGACCGGCCCGATGGACGAAAGCCGCCGGCGGCCGTTCATCGACTGGATTCACACCGCCAACGTCAACGGCGAGCAGCTGCGCCACTACGTGAAGTGGGACTACCAGCCGGCGAGCATCGAGGGCGTGCCCGATTCCTTTAAGCGCGCTTTTTCGGCGATGATGACCGAGCCGCAGGGCCCGATCTACATGTGCTACGACGCCTGGCTGCAGGAGCAGCCGCTCGGCAAAGACATCGCGCTGCCAAAACCGTCCGACAACAAGGTGCCGGTGCCCATGGCGGCCGATGCAAACGCGCTCGCAGAGGTCGCCGACCGCCTGCTCGCCGCAAAATACCCGGTGCTGATGAGCCTCTTGCAAAACTGTCGGGTGGTTGTGACCGCGCGGCGTGTTGGGGACCTTGTGTGAGGTGAGACAGGACTCGGCGTGCTTGATTTTGGCGGTGGCGGCAATTTTTGGGCGAATTTGGACGCACAGCTCCGGTATTTTAGCCGGCGTGGGATTTGATTGTCGCGGCTGTGCCGGCCGGGTCAGGAATTACGTGACCAACCGCATCAGTTGATCGATGGCGAGTGCGAGGACACCAAACATCAGGTGGCAGAGCACCTTGGCGTGGCCGCGTACCCGCACATTGCGGCCGCCGAACTCATCCTTGAGGCGGCCATTGACCCGCTCGGCGGCGCTGCGCTCGTTGTAGCGCACGTGCTCGGCGAGCGCGTAGCCGGCCTTGCGCCGGCCCCGCGCCTCGGCCGCAATCGCTTCCTTGCCACCCGGCATGTTGCGGGGATGCGGGTCGATGATCGGCACGTGACCGAGGGCGTGGCTCTTGGCCTTGATCTCGGGCGCATCATAGGCGCTGTCCATCAGGTCGTAGAGATTGGTCACACGGCAAGCCGTCATCGTCGCCAGCGGGATCGCGACTTGGCTGTCGTGCAACGAAGCCGACGTCAGCACGGCGCTGATCGGGATATCCCCATCGGCCACATCGAGATGCAGCTTGTAGCCGATCCAGCTTGTCGTATGACCCTTGGCGTTGCGCTTGGTTCCGACCGCGCAGTGCGTCGGCAGGTCCGCCAGCATCTCGGCGAGGCTCATGTCGGCTTGGCGCTCGAGCCGGCGAGGTTGCTTCTTCTCGACCGCCTCGCCCTTTCTGGGCCGGCCGCGCTTGCGCTTCGGCGGCTCGGGCGCCGCGGTCTTCACCGGCTTTTCGCGGGCCTCGATCGCGGTCGCATCGCGCGAGATGTGGCCGACCAGGCGTTCCCCATGGGTCCGCTCGATCAGCGCCTCGTGCAGGCGGCTCGGCAACTCGCTCCGCGCAAACTCCGAAAAGCCGCGCGAGAAGGTTGCCTCGCTGGGAAGTTCTCCGGGGTGTTCCCATCCGCACAGCCGGCGCAATTGCTTGTCCACCGTGAGCCGCTCGATCAGCATCGAGGTCGTCGACAGCCCGATCACCGCCTTGGCCACAAAGGCACGCGCCAGCGCGGCCCGGTCGCACGGCGGCCGACCCGGCAGCCCGGGCCAGACCTGCACAAACGCCTCGACGCCACCAAGCTCAAGCGCCGTCACCACTTGCTTGTGCGTCGCAGTGAGCGGCCCGAGTTCCTCCGTCAGCCAGGGGAAAAGATTGCCTTGAATGTGCGACCAGGTCCTTGATAGACAGTTCAGTAGAGGCATGTCCGCGTCCGATTCGGCTTGGTGATTCGTCACGGAAACACCCTACCGAACTCGCGCGCGGACACCTCGAAAATCGCCACTCAGAGCCGATAATTCAGCGCGCTACGACAATTTTGCAAGTGGCTCTCAAGCACCGCGGGAGTGAGTTCCTGCCCGCAATAACCAGAGCGTCCGGCTCGTACGCCGTCGTATCATCGACACGAACGGTTGCCCCGTCCGTAAGCACGTGACAAGGAATCCGGCGCTCGCGCACGGCCCTGAGCAGAGCAGTGTAGACGGTGCCCTTTAGCTTAGTGTGTCCGACGCTTTCTGGGGACATTGCATAGACTTCGCCCTTGTACAGCTCATAGCGCCCCGGCCTGTCTTCGGCCCAGGCGAGGAATTCGCCGACTGTCATTCGCGGCTTAGTCAGCACGGTCATGCGCAACATCATATTCGCCTCGGGGCCGCCAAGGCGAGGGTGGGCAATAGGACAATGTGTAGATGCCCTCCCCGCAAGCGGGCGAGGGAAGGGAGCGGGCGCACCTCAGGGGAACGGTAAAGTCAGGTGAGGATCACACCGAGGCGGTGATCCACTGCTCCAGCTTCTGCTTGGGCGCGGCGCCGACCTGGCGCGAGGCGATCTCGCCGTCCTTGAACAGCATCAGCGTCGGGATCGACATGATGCCGTACTTCGCCGCCGTGTCCGGGTTCTCGTCGACATTGAGCTTGACGATCTTGACCTTGCCGTTGAGCGACTTGGAAATCTCCTCGAGCGCCGGCGCGATCATCCGGCAGGGGCCGCACCACTCCGCCCAGAAATCGACCACCACGGGCCCGCTCGCCTTGAGCACGTCCTGATCGAACGTTGCGTCCGACACTTTGTCGACCATGGAAAACCTCGTTGATTTCGGGAAATCTTGGCGCCCGCGGGCGCTGAACCTATGAACCGCATCCGCGGGCGTCAAGGGACCTTCACCGGGGCGCCGGGCGTGACTTTGCGTCATGATTTCGGCGAGCGCCGCGTCCATCGCCGCGGCCGGGGACTTCCATGACGCGGGGTCCATTCGGTGAAGATCAGCGCCGCGCGCACGGTCTTTTCCGGATAGATGCGCGCCAGCACGGCGCGGTAGAGCGCGAGCTGGGCGATATAGGGCGGCGGGCACCTCGTCGAGCCGGCGCGGGACGGCGCCGTCGGTCTTGTAATCGGCGATCAGGACGGCATCGCCGCGTCACGGCCAGACGGTCGACCTGGCCGGAGACGGCAATCGGGTCGGCGCCCGCGCGCGGGCGAAATGCGGCCGACGATCGGCACCTCGGCGCGGCTGCCCGGCGCAAACAGCTCGGCGAAGCTCGGATCGTCGAGGATGGCGAGGATTTGTCGCGCGATCTCCGCCTGCTCGGCGGCGAGGAAATCCGCGGCGGCGCCGGCGAGATATCGCTCGGCCGCGTCCTTGCGGCGCGCCGGCGGGATATCGGGCAACGACTGCATCAGCCGATGCACGATGCGGCCGCGCTCCAGCGCCTTGCGGCGATCTTCGGCGGCGGCTGCCGCGCTGCGCGATCCGGCCGATCTCCTCGTCGAAGGCCGAAGAGGCGAGAGCGGCACCGGCCGCGGCGCTTCGGCGGGAGCCGGCTGGCGCAGCCAGGGCGGAAGCTCGCGCCGCGCGGTTTTGTCGACGAGCCGCTGCGGGCGCTGCGCGCTCGCGCGGCACGCCGGACGCCGTCTTGCGATAGCGCAAGACCTTCTCGCCGTCGTCCGTCTTCCTCGACGAGAAACGGGTCGAGCGGCCCGCGCACGAGATCGTACCAGCAGCCTTTCGGCCGCGCCCGTACGCCATCGGCGCCGCAGACGATCAGCCGGTCGGCGGCGCGCGTCATGGCGACATAGAGCAGCCGGCGATATTCGTTCTCGGCTTCGGCCGAGCGCCGCCTGCGGGCCGCCGCGACCGGCGGCACATCGTCGTCCTTGCGTCCCGCCCAGATCACGGCGCCGCCGGCAAGCTTCAAGCAGCCGCGGCGGCCGCGGACCGGCGGGCGGCGTCATGGTGTCGGCGAGGATCACGATCGGCGCTTCGAGGCCCTTGGCGCCGTGCACGGTCATCACCCGCACTTCGTCGCGCGCGATCTCCATGTCGCGCTTCACCTCGGCGCGCGCCGCGCGCAGCCAGGCGACAAAGCCTTGCAGCGACGGCGTCTGCGCGCCGCTCGATAGTCGAGCGCGAGATTGAGAAATTCGTCGAGCGCGTCGTTGGCCTCGGCGCCGAGCCGCGCCAGGAAGCGCCGCCGCGCGCCGCCGGCGCCGAGGATGCGCATAGAACGCAAACGGCGTCTGCGCGCCGCGCGGCCAGCGCAGCTCGTCGAGGCGCGCGGCGGCCTGTCGCGAATTTTTCGTCTCTCGGCGGCCTTGCGCGCAGCGCCGCGCGCAGCGAGCAGCGGCCGCGGTCCCATGCGATCTCGAACAGCTCGTCGTCGGTCAAAGCCGAACAGCGGGCTGCGCAGCACGGTCGCCAGCGCAAGATCGTCCTCCGGCAGCAGCAGCGCGTCGGCCAGCGCCATCAGGTCCATCACCGCGATATGCTCGGTGAGCACCAGCCGGTCGGCGCCGGCGACCTGGACATTCTCGTTCTTCAGCGCGCGGATGATCGCCTCGAACAGCGCGCCGCGCTGGCGCACCAGGATCAGCATATCGCCGTAGCGCGCGGCGCGGCGCTCCGATGCCGACCGGCTGCCGCGGCCGTCGACCAGCCCGCGCACCGTGCGCGCGATCCGCCGCGCGAGTTTTACGCGCGGGCTGGTCTCGTCACCTGTCGAACGGCGCGTCCCAGCCTTCGATCTCGCTGCGTTCGTCCGGCTTTCCGGCTCCCAGATCTCGACCAGGCCGGGCGGCGCGTCCGGCAAGGCGATGTGCGGCGGAAAGCCGCCGGTGTCGGCGGTGACGCTCGCCGCGATGTCGCTCTGCCTTGAACACCTCGTCGACCGCGCCGAGCACGCTGTCGCCGGAGCGGAACGAATGCTTGAACTCGCGGAAACGAAATCGAGCCCGGCGTTCTTGTGCGCGCGCTCGAAATGGCGCCGCATCGGCGGCGAACTCCCGCGGCGCGGCGCCCTGGAACGAGAAGATCGACTGCTTCTCGTCGCCGACCGCGAAGATCGTGCGCTTGACGCTCGCGCGCGCCCGCGCCGGCGGTGAATTCGGCGGCCAGCGGCGCGACGATCTCCCATTGCTTCGTGCTGGTGTCCTGCGCCTCGTCGATCAGCACGTGATCGATGCCGAGGTCGAGCTTGTAATGCACCCAGGCGGCGTCGACGCTCGCGCAACAGCGCCAGCGTCTTGTCGATCAGGTCGTCGTAGTCGAGCAGCCCGCGGCGCTCCTTCTCGGTGCTGGTAGCGAGTCAGCACGTCGTGAGCGACGGTGAGCAGCGCGGCGCTGCGGTCGCGGCAGATGACGGCGTTGCGCACGTTCGCGCAGGGCGCAGCACCCGCGTTCTGCTCCGTCGCACAGCCGTTCGACCAGATCCGGATGTCCTTGAGCGAGGCCTTGGTGACGATAGCTTGTGCGCGGCTGGCAGTTGGTGTCGATGAAGACTGTCGAGATAGGCCTCGACGCGTTCGGAGCCGCGACGCGTCGCGCGAGCGGTCGAAGCGCTCGCGCTTGCTCGCTGTCGGTCTTGCGCGCCGCTGTGCCAGAGCGGCCGCGACGCGCCGGCCATTCCGACGGCGGCAGATCAAGGGCCGTCGAAGATCTCGGCTTCGAGCTTCGGCTGCGTCATCGCCGGATCGATGCCGAGCGCGCTGCGACAGGGCGCGATCGCCGCGTCGACGCCGCCGGCGCTGATGACCCAGCGGCTGATCGCGTCGCGCTGGCCGATCGCTTCGCGCACCACGTCGCGGAAGGTCTGATCGGCGGCCGGCGGTCATGGCGGTGGCGAGCGCGCGGCCGAGCGCGCTGTCGGGCGCGGCGGCGGCGTCGAGCAGCACGGTGAGCGTCAATTGCTCGAGCAGCTGCGTTTGGTCGGTCTCGTCGAGCACGCTGAAGCGGGCGGCGACATTGGCCTCGAACGGGAACTGATGCAGCAGCTGCGTGCAGAAGGCGTGGATGGTCTGCACCTTCAGCCCGCCCGGCGTCTCCAGCGCCCGCGCGAACAGCCGCCGCGCCAGCGCGCGCCGACGGGCGTCGGGCGCCATGCTCGACCGCTCGCGAATGGCTTCATCGAGCGCGGCATCGTCGAGCGTGGTCCAGTGCGGCAGCGTGTCGAACACGCGCTTCGCCATGTTGGCGGCGGCGGCCTTGGTGAAGGTGATGCAGAGGATTTTCTCCGGCTCGACGCCGGCGAGCAGCAGATTGATCACGCGCTGCGCCAGCACATGGGTCTTGCCCGAGCCGGCATTGGCGGAGACCCAGGCCGAGACGTCCGGGTCGGACGACCTCGCCCTGCAGCCGCCGCACGGCGGGCGGGATGTCGGCCGGCGCTCTCATGTCGCGCGCCTCCCGCCGCCGTCATCCCGCGCCGCCGGTGCGCGACCATTCCTTGACGCGCGCGAGATGGTCGTAGTCGCCGTAATGGGTCGTCCACATCGGATGCACGAGCGAGCGATAGGGCTCGCTCTCGTCCTCGAAGCGCCGGGCCAGCGCGGTGAGCTTTTCGCAGCGCGCGATCGGCCTGGCTGTCCGGCGTGCCCTCCTTGAACTCGATCGATCTTGTATTCGCCGGGCGGCTCGCCGCCTTTCAGCGTCACGTAGGCGAGCTCGGCCACCGAAGCCGCAGCCGGGATCGCCTTGAAGCCGCCCTTGCGCAGGATCGCGGCTTCCAGCGTGAGCTGCGGCGCCAGGCCCGTGCGCACCTGCTTCTCGGTGCGCGCCGCGCCGGTCTTGTAGTCGAGGATGGCGTAGCGGCCGTCGCTTGCGCTGCTCGATGCGGTCGGCGATGCCGCGCAGCGTGAAAGTGCCGTCGCCGAGCGGAATGTCGATCTCGCCGCGGATCTCGGCGTGCAGATCGCGGTGATGCCGGTGCGCCGCTCGAGCTCCCAGCGCGCGAACCAGCGCGCGATGCGCATGAAGCGCGGCCACCAGAAGGCGCGCGCCTCGGGAAAATCGTCGAGCGCGGCGAAATGCTTTTCGCCGAGCGCGATGCAGTTCGCTCAGTCGGATCGGCCGGCAGCTCGTCGGCGAAGCGCTGCGGTGAATTCGCCGATGGCGGCGTGGATGACGGTGCCGCGCTCGGCGGCGCCGGGCGCGCGCATCGACCGCATCGAGCGGCTGCAGGCGCAGAATGTGCTTGGCGTAGATCGTGTAGGGGTCGCGCAGCCAGTCCTCGATCTCGGTGACCGAAAGGCCTTGTCGGCCGCGCCGCGCGCGGCGGCTTCGGCGCCGGCCGCGGCGCCGGCGCGACTTCGTCCGGCCGGTCGAGCGCGCGCGCCCAGTGCGAGATAGAGCGTTGCCGCGCTCGAGCGACCGCCTGCCAGCGCTCGCCGGCGACGCGCGGCGAGGCGCTGCACGAAAGCGCGAGGGCACGGTCGGGCGTGCCGGCGATCTTGGCGGCGCGGGTCAGGATGACTTCGCGCGCGCCGAGCACCTGCGCGAAATCGTGCGCGGAAAGGCCGATGCGGCGCTCCGGCAGATCGAGGCCGAGATCGTGCCGCATCGGGCGGCTGAGCCAGGGATCGTTGCGCGTCTCCGGCGGCCAAGTGCCTTCGACGAGGCCGCCGAGCACGACGCGGTCGCTCTCGGTGAGGCGCGCTTCGAGCGGGCCGAGGATGCGCACGCGCAGGCCCGGCCGCGGCGGCCGGCGCACCACGCGGTCGGCAAGCGCGGCGGAAAACAGCTCGACATAGTCGGACGTGCGCAACGAGCAGGCCAGCGGCGGCATTGACTCGTCGCCAGTTCGTCGAGCGCGTCGGCGAGCTTGGCGCCGTCGGCGCCGGCGAAGGCGATCTCGTCGCCGCCGTCCCGCGACAGCGCGGCCAGCACGTCGCGATGGCGCGCGGCAAGGTCGCTGAGCGGAGAGCGACCTGTTGCCAAGCGTTTCCAGCGGCGCCAGCGCGGCGGCGAGCCGGGCAACAAGATCGGCGGCGGCGGCGAGCTCGGCGTCGCGTCAGCTCGATGCGCGGATCGCGACGGATGCAGATCGCGATTTCGCGGTCTGCGCGCGAAATGCTTCGAGCGCGTGCGCAAGCCCGGCGCTGCCGGGGCGCGGACGCGGCCCGCGCAGGATCGCGCGCTCGAGCGTGGCGACGGCGTGTCGTCCGCGCTCGCTCAGCGCCGAGCCGCAGCAGCGGATGCTTGAGCAAGCGCCAGCAGCGTCACCGGCGCGAGGCCGCCGAGCGCCGCTTCGGCCGCAAGCCGCGCAAAAATGCCGGCCGGCGTGTCGGCGAGCGCATCGCCGCCGGAATCTTCCGCCGCGATGTTCCAGCGCGCCAGCGCGGCGAGCACGCGGCGCGCCAGCGCGCGGTCCGGCGTCACCAGCGCGGCGGTCTTGTCCGTCACTGCACCGCTTCGCGCAGCGCGACCGCGATGGCGAGCGCTTCTTCCTCGGCATTGGCGGCTTCGATCAGCGTGAGCGTGGCGCAGCGCCGCGTCGGCGTGCGCCTCGAACGCCGGATCGGCGGCGCGCTGCCGCCACAGGTCGGTGGCGGCCGCCGGGCGCAACGCTTCCGAGACCAGCCGCTCGCGGCCGCACGGCTCCGCCAAGCATTCGACGGCGTCGCGCGCGATGCCGATGCGCGCGAGCAGCGCCTGCATGGCGAATTGCGGATGGCCGGCGGCGGCGCGCCGCCATGCGCTTGTCGCTCGTCGCCGGCGATCAGCCGCCAGGATCGCCTCGTCGAGATCGGTATCGAGGCCCGGCAGCACCACGGCGCCGTGCGGCAGGCGCGCGATGGTGGCGAGCAGTTCGGCGGTGGCCGGCATCGAGCCGGTCGAGCCGGCGGCGATCACCGGCGCGTCGGTCTTGCGCGCAAGCCGCGCGGCCTCGGCCTCGATCAGCCGTCGCGCCGCGCGGCCGGCTTCGATCGAGTCCGCGCTCGCGCAGGACCGCCGGCCAGCGCTCGCGCGCGATCTGCAGGAATTTCAGCGAGAGCTGCCAATACGGATCGAGCTCGTCGGGCACCAGGTCGTCGAGCCGGTCCCACGGCACGCCGCGCGTCGTCATGTCGTCGATCAGCCGCGCGAGATCGTCGGCGAGCGCGCAGGCCGCCGCCGGCGTGTTGGCGACCAGCGGGACGCCGCTGGCGCCGCGAACCTCGGGCGCGGCGGCCCATTTCGCGATCAGCTGCGCCAGCAGCAGGCGCCGCTCGAGGCCGCCGAACGCCGCCGGCAGCGCCAGCGCCTCGGCCGCGATGTCGCCGGTTGCGGCTTCGGCGAAGGCGATCTCGTCCTCGTCGATATCGCCGATGGCGACGATGCGCGGCAGGATGGCGGCGTCGTCCTTCAGCACGTCGAGGAAGACGTCGCGCGCCAGCCGGCAGGCGCGCCGCGTCGGCAGATAGAGCGTGGCGCGGCGAGCGCGAGCGGATCGCGGGCAGCCGGAAAGCCGAGCTTGCCGCTGCGCAACGCCTCGATCAGCGTCGGCAGAAACGGCGCCGAGGCGGGAATGGTGAAGACGCGTGGGGTCATGTGGCGGCATGTCGCGATTCGCGGAAAACGCCGCAGACGTCTACCAGATTCTACAGCGTGCGGCGGCGAGCGCCGCTTCGGCGGCGGCGACCGCGTCCGGCGTGCCGACATGCATCCAGACGCCTTCGAGCCGCAGGCCGAACAGGCGGCCCTTGTCGCCGGCGCGGTCGAACAGGAGCGTGAGCGGAAACTCGCCCGCGGGCGCGTCGGCGAACAGCGCGGGCGAGAGGATCGCCGCGCCGGCATAGACGAACGGCACCACCTCGCGCTCGGCGCGCCGCCGCAAGCGGCCGTCGGGCAGCATGGCGAAATCGCCGCGGCCGGCATAGCCGATGCTGCCGGTCGTCGGCGCGAGCAGCAGCAGCGCGTCCATGGCGGCGGCGTCGAAGGCCTCGGCGAGCCGCGCCAGATTGGGCTTGACGCCGTCGAGCCAGAGCGTGTCGGAATTGACCAGGAAGAACGGCGCATCGCCCAGTTCCGGCAGCGCCTTGGCGATGCCGCCGCCGGTGCCGAGCAGCACGCCGCGCTCATCGGAGATGACGATCCGCGGCCGCTCGGCGCGACGCGAGATGCCGCTCCACTGCGTCGGCGAGATGATGCACGTTGACCACCGCGCGCTCGACGCCGGCGTCGGCGAGGCGGTCGAGCACGTAATCGATCAGCGGTTTGCCGCCGACCTCGACCAGCGGCTTCGGGATGTGGCCGTTGTACGGCCGCATGCGCGTGCCGAGGCCGGCCGCCAGCACGATCGCGCGTTTCGGCATCATTGCGTGACCCCGCCCCGCTATCCATTCGCCCGATTCGCGCCATCATAGCCCATTCGGCGCCGGCACATTGGCGCGCGTACCAGGCCTCGAGCGGCGCCAGCGCCGGATGCGCCAGCGAGCGCTGCAGATAGCTCCATAGGCGCGGCATGTGACGCAGATATTGCGGCTTGCCGTCGCGCCGGTCGAGCCGGGCGAAGATGCCGAGGATCTTGGTGGCGCGCTGCGCGGCCAGCGTCGCGTAGAGCCGCGCGAAAGCGGCGGCGTCGAAACGCCGGTCGTCGGCGCGGCGCGCGCGGGCGTAGCGGCCGAGCAGCGCGACCTCCAGCGCTTCCGGCACGTCGACGCGCGCGTCCTGCAGCAGCGAGGCGACGTCGTAGGCGGCGGGACCGATCAGCGCGTCCTGGAAATCGAGCAGGCCGATGCGCGCAATGCCTTCGCGCTCGGCAGCCACAGCAGATTGGGCGAATGATAATCGCGCAGCACCCAGGTCGGCGGCGCCTCGATCGCCGGCGCCAGCGCCTCGCGCCAGAGCGCGACGAAGGCTTCGCGCGCGGCGTCCGTCGGCCGGCGCGCCGACGCTGCGGCAGATACCAGTCGAGCAGCAGCTCGGCCTCGATCAGGAACGCCTCCATGTCGTAGCGCGGCAGGCGATAATCGACGCTGCGGCGCGACCGGCAGCACGTCGGGCAATCTGCGGCGATGCAGCGACGACCAACAGATCGACCGCGGCTTCGTAGCGCGCCTCGATCGGCGCCGGCGGATCGCCGCCGACGACGCGCTCATCGCCGAGATCCTCCATGATGATCAGCCCGGCGCTCGGATCGGCGTGCAAGATCGCCGGCGCCGAAAGACCGCGCTCGCGCAGGCCCGCGCGCCAGCGCGACGAACGGAATCGTGTTCTCGGCGAGATGCGCGATCGCGCTGTAGGGCTTGCCGTCGCGCACCGGCGGGCCGTCCGGCCGCGGCGGCGAATTCATCAGGATCATTGTCTGGTCGTCGAGCGTCAGCCGCTCGAAGATGCGCGTCGAGGCATCGCCCTGCATGCGCTGCGCGTTCGGCCGCGCCGAAGCCGGACTCGTCGAGAAAGGCGCGGATGCGCGGCGATGCGCTCGGCGCGCGCGCGCGAAAGCGCCATAGCCGGTGACGCGGGCATTGCGGACCTCGGCGCCGAGCGGCGGCGCCAGCGTGAACGCGATGTCGAGCCGGTCGGGCGGCAGAAACCCGGCGGCGCGGTCGGGCCATTCCAGCAGCACCACGGCGCCTTCGGGCAGGTCGTCGAAGCCGAGCTCGGCGAGCTCGGCCGCGCCCGACAGCCGGTAGAGATCGGCGTGCACCAGCGTGAAGCGCGGCAGCTCGTAGGTCTGCATCAACGTGAAGGTCGGGCTCGGCACCTCGATCGTGTCGTCGCCGGCGAGATGGCGGATGAGCGCGCGCGCGAACGTGGTCTTGCCGGCGCCGAGATCGCCCGACAGCGTGACCAGATCGCCGGGTTCGAGCGCGCCGGCGATGTCGGTCGCGAACCGCACCGTCGCCTGCTCGTTCGACAATGTCACAGTGAAGCTCGCGCCACCCGTGGTGGTCAGCAGCATCGCGGCGCTCCGCCTAGTGCCCCGAGTTCACTCAAACTGAGGGTACAGCCTCTTCAGCTTAACGCGGGCGTCGGCGGTTGTGAATTGCCAGTCGGCTTTGGCGTGATGCTTGTTGCGGTTGGTACTGCCAGGCGGCGACTTCGTTGGTGAGGGTTTGCTTGTCGGGGATGCGGCGATCCAGACATTGGGTCGAGAGAACGCCGAGTTCGGATTCCGCCATGTCGAGCCAGCTGCCGTGTTTGGGCGTGTAATGCCATTCGAAGCGCTCGACGAGCCGGCGCGCCTCAGCGGCGGGGAAAGCCGCGTAGAGCGAGGCCGGCTTATGGGTGTTGAGATTGTCCTGCACCAGCACGATTTTCGCCGCGCCGGGAAAATGCACGTCTGACAGGTCCCTGCAGCGCATGGGCGTAATCGATGGCGGTGTGGCGGTCGGTCACTTTCACGTGCCGCCAGCCTTCCAGCGGCGCGAACATCATGAACAGGTTGGCGACGCCATTGCGTTCATATTCGTAATCGTGCCGCTGCTTTCGTCCCGGCTTCGCGGGGATCGGGGCGCGCGTTTCGACGATCAGCTGCTTCGAGGTTTCGTCGAGACACACCAGCGGGCAGCGCCGGATCGTGCGGCCTCTGATAGACTTCCAGCACGTCTTCCATGGTGGCGACGAACGCCGCGCTGGCGTCCGGCGGGATTACCCATTGCTGCTTGAGATGCGGTTTGAGAGTGTTTTTTTTAGCGTCCGCCCGATCGTGTTGTCGCTGGCTTTCTCGACGATGTTGCAGTTCGACGACCTTCTCCTCGAGCAGGCGCAGGCTCCATCTGGCGTAGCCCTCCGGGGCTGGCGAGAGGGTCAGCGCGATCAATTTCGCTTCCGCCGCGCCGTCGAAAATCCGGGGCGGGGCGGAGTTTGGATTGTATTTGCGGGTCAGGACCGCCTCGAACCCTTCCTCGACCAGCTGCCGCCTTGTCCGCTCGATATTGGCGATGCTGGTGTCCAGCGCCTCGGCAATCGCGGCTGTCGCTCCAGCCTTCGCCCGCATCCGACACGTCCGCCTTCAAGAGGATGCGCGCCTTCGTCAGCAGCTGCGCCGAGCGCTTGCCGGAGCGGATCAAATCGTTGAGTTGCTCGCGCTCCTCCGCACTCAACCTGACCACGTATTTCTTGACGGCGATCTCTTTCCCGGCCACGAATCACCTCCATCGCTGGCTTGCGGCGACAGAGATTTCAGAAATTCCCGTCATAATCAATGACGAGGGCGACTAGTGGAGATGCTCACCGGGTTGCCGGGCATGGGCCGGTTGATGATCGCCGGTCAGCGCGACTTCAATTCCCCGCAGGTGTTCGCGCTGCTCGCGGTCGTCGGCGTCCTCGGGTTCGCGCTGATCTCATCTCGTCGTGGTGGAAAGCGCCGTCCTGCGACGCTGGCCGCCGCGGGTCGGCATGCGACGCTAACTGATAGCCATCACGTAAAGGAACATGACGATGGAACTCGTGCTCAAGGATCTATCCGTTGCGGAACGCTACAAATTCCTCACCGCATTGGTCATTCCGCAGCCGGTCGCGCTGGTGACGAGCCGCAACGAGGCCGGCCTGCACAACGCAGCGCCGTTCAGCTTCTTCAATCTGTTCTCGGAAGAGCCGGCGATCATTGTGCTCGCTTCAGCGCGCGGCCGAACAATAGTACCAAGGACACCCTGAAGAACATCAAGAAAAGCGAGCAGTTCGTCGTCAACATGGTCGACCACCGGGTCATCGACGCGATGCACATCTGCTCCTCGGACGTTCCCTAACAAGAAACTCACTTGCTCAGGCCATGCCACAAACTCCCCTTGCTGACGGCGCCACAGACACGGCTCAGGCGGCGAGCGGCTTGATCTCCACAGCATAGCCAAGGTCGGCCAAGCGTTTAACCAAGCGTTGTTTTTGTTGCACCTTGGAACGGCGATCGAAGTGATCGCGGCCGAGGTCCTTGTACATCGTCCCGTCCTTGAGCATGTGGTAGATGGCCGTAAGGATGGAGGCGGCGACGGCCATGATCGCCTTCTTGGGGCCGCGCCGGGTGCGCTTGCCCTCGCTCGCGCTACGGCTCTGAAAGATCAGCGGTTTGGGGCCGAGTTTACATTTTCCGCTCACTACGCGCGCGCGTGAGGGGCGTGCCGCGATCTGAGCGAGCCGCTTGAGCCGCCTGCTGGCCGCCGTCGCCGGTTCTTCTTTTTTGACGAATTGCGGTTCGGGGCGACCGCTGCATCGGTCGGCGATGGTGAGGTCGGCGGCGCCGGGCGAGCGCAGCGAGCTACGGGGTGTTCGACAAACCGATCGCCGAATCCGCGAGCAGTGACATGGTGCGCTTGCCCTTGCTCGCGCTACGGCGCTGAAAGATCAGCGGTTTGGGGCCGAGTTTACATTTTCCGCTCACTACGCGCGCGCGTGAGGGGCGCGCCGCGATCTGACCGAGCCGCTTCAGCCGCCTGCTGGCCGCCGTCGCCGCTTCTTTTTTACGAATTGCGGTTCGGGGCGACCGCTGCATCGGTCGGCGATGGTGAGGTCGGCGGCGCCGGGCGAGGGCAGCGAGCTAGGCGGTGGTCGACAAATCGATCGCCGAATCCGCGAGCACTGACATGTGGTGCGCTTGCCCTTGCTCGCGCTACGGCTCTGAAAGATCAGCGGTTTGGGGCCGAGTTAACTATTTTCCGCTCACTACGCGCGCGCGTGAGGGGCGCGCCGCGATCAGAGCGAGCCGCTTGAGCCGCCTGCTGGCCGCCGTCGCCGCTTCTTTTTGACGAATTGCGGTTCGCGGCGACCGCTGCATCGGTCGGCGATGGTGAGGTCGGCGGCGCCGGGCGAGCGCAGCGAGGTACGCGGTGTTCGAACAAACCGATCGCGGAATCCGCGAGCAGTGACATGGTGCGCTTGCCCTCGCTCGCGCTACGGCTCTGAAAGATCAGCGGTTTGGGGCCGAGTTTACTTTTTTCGCTCACTACGCGCGCGGCGACGGGCGCGCCGCCATCAGACCGAGCCGCAGCCTGCTGGCCGCCGTCGCCGCTTCTTTTTGACGAATTGCGGTTCGCGGCGACCGCTGCATCGGTCGGCGATGGTGAGGTCGGCGGCGCCGGGCGAGCGCAGCAAGGTACGGGGTGTTCGACAAACCGATCGCGGAATCCGCGAGCAGTGACATGGTGCGCTTGCCCTTGCTCGCGCTACGGCGCTGAAAGATCAGCGGTTTGGGGCCGAGTTTACATTTTCCGCTCACTACGCGCGCGCGTGAGGGGCGTGCCGCGATCTTAAGCAATAAAGGGAAACAAGGCGACTGCTAACCAATCGCCCTTGCTTAGGCTTTGTCTATGAAGAGTCCCATTCCAAAAGGACGTCTACGCGTCAGCAATTGGATTGTGCAAAGACTCTATAATTATGCAGTCAACAAAACCGTCGAACTCTGACTTCTGGCGGTCTTTCAACACGTCGTTGATCCAACCCGCGTTCGCACCGTCGCGGACAAGAATTCGGCCATAACCCCACTCGACCTTCGCCCAACAGTCGCGGATTAGGATAAAAGCCGGTCCTGAAAAGAGCAAGGGGAGACTTGAAGCAAAAATGTAGAGGGGCGAAAGCGGGCAGAAGTGCTTGTGGCACGAGCGCAAAACGAAAACGCCCCGGCGAGAATTGCCCGGGGCGTTTTTTACGACGCGGTTTTCCGGCTAAAACAAAAACTCGGCCCATTGCCGCCCCAACGGGCGGCGCTGTTCAAGCAAATCGTCGGTCGCATAGGCGCGCTCAACCTCACTGGCGCCGGGCAACTTATGGCCCATCGTCAGTTCCGCGTAGTCGCGCTCGTTCCGGCCGCGCTGGCCCGCCCAATTGCGAAACGATGAACGCATGCCGTGCGCGGTTGGCGCATCGTATTTCTTCGCCACGTTCAGCAAAGCGTTGGACACCAGCGACGGGAACAGCAAGGTGTCCGGCTTTCCGGGCTCACCTAGCAGCGTACGCACGGCAGCCGCCAAGGGGACACGGTGGGGGACAGGGCGGACCTTGCCCGTCTTCATACCAGAGGGCAGAATTATCCAAGCATCGCCCTCGAGTATTTCTTGATCTACGGGAGGCGGAGCCGGAGCGTTCGCGCCTTTTTTGTAGATTTGACTCCATGTTGCATTCTCGACCATGCCCGGACGAGCAGCGGTCAAAATCTGGAACATCAGCGCCCGCGCCGCGTCGCTGCCATCCTTGCGCAATTTTTTCATGAGCGCGGGAAGCGTGGATGCTGGCACCGAGCCGTGATGGTTGCCCTTTTCAATCTTGGCAAAGCCGTGACGGGTGTCCGCGTCGAAACGCGCTGGGTTATCGCCGTTGCGCCAGCCTTGCGCCTTGGCGTAGGAGAACAGCGCGGCAAGCCACCCGCGCTTTTCCATGTGCTGGCGCGGCGTCTCGTCTTTGAGCGCGACGAGCACATCGGCCTGTGTGATGGCGGCAATGTCGAGGGTCGCAAGCGAAAGTTTCGCCAGACCACGGCGCGCGGCGACGCCCTTGGCCGCCCATGTGTTTTGATTGGCGGAGAGCCACATCTCCAGCGCCTCAGTGAAAGTCTTGCCCACAGGCGCCGGACGGGCTTGGCGAGCGGTCGGCGTGAGAGCAGTGCCAGAGCGAAGGCTGACGCGGTAGGCTTCAAGCGCCTCTCGCGCCATTTTCGGCGTGACATCGGGGAAGGAGCCCAGCCCATGCGACGTGAACGCAGGCTTGCCGTTTTTGGACAAGCGGGTCCGGTCGCGGTACTGGTAAGACCAATAAGCGCGGCCCTTGCCCTTGATGAAAAGATACAAGCCGCCGCCATCCGCGATCTTGCGGAGCTTGTCGGTAGATTGAATGAGCTTGGTGCAGTCGGCTGTTGTGAGGCGCGGCATGGTGGGGGACTCTATTGTGTTAGTACCACACTTCGTACCACACAATAAGCCGCACGCGCACGAACGTCAACGGCCGATTGCGGCCAAAATCAACGCTGGAGAAACCCTTTATTTTCCTTCGCTTTTCGAACATCCGCGACCGAATGCGAACGTTGGCGGCCAAAGAGCCATGGCCGGACTTGTTCCGGCCATCCACGTCTTTGCCCCCTCCCTCCTTCCCTCCCCCGCCCGCGGGGGAGGAAAAATCAATGAACCTTCCCCCGCCCGCGGGGGAGGGTAGGGAGGGGGCGTGGACGCCGGCGACGATCCCCGGATCAAGTCCGGGGATGGGCATGACGAGTTTGAATATCTGACGGTTGGTATTAGTCCGAACGCACGGCGGGCTTGCGCACCGAGAACAGGTACATGCTGGCGAAGTGTCCGGCGCCTCGGATCTCGAATGCATGCCAGCGATCGAGATCGTATCGCCGCCCGCTTGGGAAAGCGCGCCGTGAATCGGTGATGGGTCGGCGCGTCGAGAAAAAATCCGCGAACTGCACGTCATTCGCCTCAAGGAAGGTCTTGATAGTCGGCAAGCTCAGCCGATGCTCCTGGACATGAAATAACAGATCGCGGCATTCGCCGGTCGTGAAAAAGTCGTCGGCCCGGCTCACCGATTTCAGGAGCGGCGTCTTCGGCGGTGACGATGTCCTGGCGGCAGCGCCGGATATCATCCTCAATCGGCCGATAGCCGCGCTCGGCGATCAGCGCGCGGGCCGCAACGATGTTGCGGCGTCCAAGCTCACTGTAAAGGCCGACCTGCATGTCGCCGCCCGGACGCAGCAGCGACAGCAAAATTCGCCAGCCCTCCCAAGGATCGGCAAGATGATGCAGCACGCCGGACACATCGATGAAGTCGAACTGCCGGTCCAGCTAGCCGAGTTTCATGATGTCGGCCTGCGCGAATTCGACATTGGTCATGCCGGCCTGGCGCCATGCGCTTGGCGTAGCTGAGACTGGCCAGACTGAGATCGACGGCGAGGATGCGGGCGCTGCGCGCATGCCGCGCGAACTCCACGGTGGATAGCCCGGTTCCGCAGCCGGCGATAAGCGCATCGCCGAGCTGGGCTGCGCCCGCACCCGCCCTCCCCGCTGGACAGGATGGGGCAGGCTGTGCCGGCGGTCCGAGTTTGCCCAGCGCGGGTAAGGGTTTTCTTCATATTGTTGGCGCACCGCGCGCGACACCTCGCCGTCGATTCTGGTCAGGACAGGAATGGTCGCCGCAATCCGGCGTTCCTCCGCCGGTTCGTTGACCTGCTGAACAAGCAAAGCGTCCACGCATTGCGGCCAGGACCGGTCAAGCAAAACCTCGGCCTTCGCCAATGTGTGGAGCGGAAAATAGGCGCCGACAATTGCGGGCCAGAGCGCAGGACATGGGCCGCCCGCCGCCAGCGCCGTTTCGAGTGTTTCCCGCAATCGCTGCGCCTGCTCGGCTTCGGCCGCAGTGATCGAGAACACGTATTCGTTGACGAAGCACTGCCGGGCCACGGCGCAGCAAAAACCAAGAAGCTTTCGTTCCATGCGCCGCCGCCGCCGCCGCTGCCGCCGCCGCCGCCGCCGTCCGCCGCGCTCGTCAGCATGGCGTAACGCACATTCGTCAACAGGCGTTCGAGGCCGATGTCGGTTACCGGATCGCACTCCAGCAAGCGGCACAGCAGCTCATCGTGCGGCAGCGCCGCCATTGCCGATGAGCCGAGCAGTTCCGCGGCGGGCAGGCGTGCCGGCCACGCCGAATTGGCGCGCGCGATGGCTTCATTCACGACGCCGTCGAGCTTGATAAGACTGATGCACACGTTGCCGAGTTCGCGCGGACGAGCCCAGTCCTCCGCGAGCGCGCGCAGCACCAATCTGCGAAAGCGGCCGTCGTCTGTCCTGAACCGCGCAAATTTGACGCAATGAGCGAACAAGGCCTTGGCCTGCGCGGTGTCCCGCAGTTCAAGCGCGCGCCGCGCTGCCTCGATGGCGCGCTCGGCTTGTCCCGCCCACAGATAGGCTTGGGCGAGATTCCCGTACGCCTCGTACAGATCGGGCTTGAGTGCGAGGGCACGCTCGAGGTGGATAATGGCTTCGCCGGGCTTGCCCTGCGCCATCAGCGCGGCGCCGAGTCGGCCGTGCGCCTCGGCATGGGTGGGAAAAGCGTCAGGATGTGCCGGTAATGACGCTCGGCTTCGGCGAGCGCTCCGGCTTGATGATGCGCCACGGCTGCGCCGAACAGTTGGGCAAGCGTTTTTTCGGCCGCTGCCGTGCCGGCGCCGGTGCTGGCGCCGAACGCCGGTACGGCGCCGGGACGCCCCGCGGCTCGCCGTTGTTTGCGGTTCATGGCGCGTATCGATGGCTTAAGCAAAGCTGTCTATTCTGCTAGCGAACCGGCCCAGATCGGTCAACTTCGCGTCGTCGGGGTGGTCATATTCCCGGAATTGAAGGCTGGCATCTTGTCCCACAGGGCGGTACATTAGCCCAGAAGAGTGGGACGTCTGCATGATCGTCTCGTTCCCGGATGTCTGGCTGCGCAACTTCTTTGTCGCGGATGTCGGAGGCAGGGGGATTCCGGCGGACCGCTGTCTCTGCCTTTGCGCCGGGCAGTGCTTGGTAGATGGTAGCGTGCATTAGTGAAACGAGCGTGCACACCAGCGCGAGCACGAGCGTCCGCGCGGCTTTATGTTCAAATGTTGTTACTGCCCAGGTTGAGCGGCCATAATTCGAATTGGCGGTAGATTTTTCTGGACGGCGGGGGCGGTTTCCGATTCAAGAATGAGATGATTCGCGAATCGCCGAGCGAGCCGTCGAGGGAAGAACTGATCGCGCTGATTGCGGCGCTGAGGGCTGAAAATGCCTCCCTTAAAGCGCGGATCGCCGAACTCGAGCGCCGGCTCGGATTGGACAGTTCGAACAGCGGCAAGCCGCCATCGAGCGATGGACTGAAGAAGCCGGCGCGGGTGAACAGCCTGCGCGAACGTTCCGGCAAAAAACCGGGCGGCCAGAAGGGCCACAAAGGCGAGACGCTGCGCCAGGTCGCCGATCCCGACGAAGTCATCGATCATTACCCGCCGGCCTGCGCTGTGTGCGGCACCGGCCTCGCCCCGGAAACGAGCGTCGGCCATAGCGCCCGTCAGGTTTTTGATCTGCCCGAGCCGCAGCCTCTCGTCGTCATCGAACATCGTGCGCACGATTGCCGATGCGCCGCCTGCGGCGCCAAGACGCGCGCGCCGTTTCCAGACGGCATCAACGCGCCCGTGCAATACGGCGCCACAATCACCGCCTTCGTGATCTATCTGCTGCACTATCAATTGCTGCCGGAAGATCGCCTCGTCGAACTGCTGGCCGATCTCTTCGGCGTCAAGCTTGCCGCCGCGACGATTGCGAGAATGAGCCGGACTTGCGCCGAACGTCTTTCCGGCTTTGCCGAAACGGTGCGCGATCTGGTGGCGGGCGCAGCGGTGAAACATATGGACGAGACGGGGTTTCGCATCGGCGGCAAGACGCAATGGCTGCATGTGGCGTCCACCGCCTTGCTGACTTTCTACCGTGTGAGCGCCAAGCGCGGCAGCCTGTTGGCGAATGTCGCCGGCATCGTCGTCCACGATCACTGGAAGCCCTACTATACGATGCCAGGCGTGCTGCACGCCCTGTGTAACGCCCATCATCTTCGCGAACTGAAGGCTCTCGTCGAAATCGAGAAGGAAGACTGGGCGCGCAAGATGCAGCGGTTGTTGCGGCGCGCCTGTCACGCGGCGAATCTCGCGCGCGAACGGGGCGTTCCTTTGAAGCCTCGGCTCATCCGATGTTTCGAGCGCTGTTACGACGCCCTTCTCGCCGAAGGGCTGGCCTTCCATGAGGCCCAAGCGCCGCTGGCGCGCGCCGCCATCAAGGGCGGCGGCAAACGGCGTGGCCGCGCGCCGCGCCGCACCGGACACAATCTGCTGTTGCGTCTGGCAACACGCAAAGAGGACGTCTTGCGCTTCCTCCACGATCCCGCCGTGCCCTTCAGCAACAATCAGGCCGAACGAGACGGGCGCATGATGAAGCTCCGGCAGAAAATCTCCGGCGGCTTCCGCTCGTTGGAAGGCGCAATCGACTTCGCGCTCATCCGCTCCTTCATCTCGACCGCCAAGAAGCAGGGCTGGAACATCATCGACGCCCTGTCCCGCGACCCCTCCCTCATGGCGAAATCCCTCCGCCTCTCGTGAGCCGTCCGCCAACCTGGGCAGTAACCTTCGTGGGGCGCTTTTCGTTCGAGATCCCTGGAAGCCGGGCGCACGCGCAGGGCGGCGAAACGCGAGGCCAGGACGTCGTTGGAGCCCTCGCGCCACCGCACCTCTTTCCAGGCGTCCTCGGGCAGGCTCATCGCCAACTCTTTGGCCGAGACGGGCATGTGATCCTTATCCCGCCGCAAACGCGATGGACGCCGTCCGTGTCCGCTCCATTCCTTGGCGGACAGAGGCTCGGCGCCCGGCGCCCAGACGCTCACATTGGATTGCACGCCAACGGCGTAGATCAATCCCTCTTGCGTCAGTCCGGCGCGGAACCCGCCATTCGTCCCATAGGCGGCATCCGCCAGCACGACGCCCGGGCCAACGCCGGCTTTGAGCGCGGCGCGGATTTGCGCCAGCGCGATTTGCGGTTTGGTCTTGAAGACCACCTCGTCGGGCACATGCGCCTTGCGGCGCCGCGCTTCGTCGTCCGCCCAGTCTTCCGGCAAATACAGCTGGTAAGCGATGGGCAGGCTGGCCGCGTGATTGGCGATGGACAGCGTCACCGCGATCTGACAATTGTCCGTCTTGCCGAGCCGTCCGCAATATTGCCTTGCGACGCCCACCGAATGCACGCCTTTCTTGGCGAAGCCCGTGTCGTCCACGATCCACGCCTCGATCGGGCCGCCTTGGGCCTCGATCGCCGGCACGACGAGTTCGCGGACCTTGCCCAGAACCGCCGCGTCGGACCACGGCGCTTGTCCAACAAAATGCAACAGCGATTGATGTTCGGCGGCAACCCGCGACGGCGCCACGATCGCCGCCATCGGCTCGACGCTCTTGCGTTCGCCCGGCATCAACAAGCCGATGCAATAATCGCGCAGAGGTTGCGCCCGATCTACGTGCCCGAGGACTTGCGCCAGAGACTCGACATACGCCTCAAATCGCGCTTCACTCGATTGCCATCCCGTGTCCATGTTCGCCGCCATTCGTCGGTGATTCGAATCCGCAGCCTATCAAAACCCGACGCATCGCGAATCTCCAAAAATCTCGTAACTACCTAGTGCCGCACGCTGGAAATGGCAAGTCCATGGGTAGGAGGGTAAGTCCGGATTGTCACAGTCAGAGGGAAAATAGGGCGAATTGCCTCCGAGCGACCCGGTAGGGGGAGTCAAACGTGTCCCGTCATGGCATGGCAAATCGCCTGTTCGCCCGATGATTCGCCGAGGCCCCGATGCCACATCTGTCTGCCGAGCCCGTCTTGATGACCCCAGCCCATGAGCAGGTGCTGATCCGCCTGGTGCGAGCGCACACGACACCGCAAAAGCTGGCCGAACGGGCGCAGCTGATCTTGCTGGCCGCGGCGGGGACCGGCGTTCGCGAGACCGCGCGCCAGCTTGGCGTCTGGCCGAAGACGGTCCGCCATTGGCTGCGGCGCTGGCGCACCTCGGCCGAGGCCACGCCGGTCGCGCAACGATTGGCCGACGCCCCGCGTCCGGGCGCACCGGCGACATTCACGCCCGAGCAGATCTGCGCGATTGTTGCATTGGCCTGCGAGCAACCAGCCGAAGCGGGCGATCTGCCCCTGAGCCATTGGAGCCGTAGTGAACTGGCCCGATGTGCGGTCGAACGTGGCATCGTCGATCGCATCTCGAACAGCTCGGTCGGGCGCTTTTTTAAAAGAAGCCGCACTTCAGCCGCACCGCGTGCGGGGCTGGCTCACCGCCAAGCCCGATCCCGACTTCGAGACGAAATGCGCCGACATCTGCACGGTCTATCTGCAAGCGCCTGACGCGGCGGACCAGGACGTACGCACGGTATCGATCGACGAGATGAGCGGCGTGCAGGCCGTGGAACGTGCCGCACCGAGCCTGCCCATGAAGCCGGGCAAGGTCGAGCGGCGGGAATACGAATACAAGCGCCATGGGACCCAGAGCCTGATTGCCGCGTTCGATGTCGTCACCGGGCAGGTCGAAGGCATTGTCGGCGACCGGCGCACTGAAGAAGACCATGTGAGCTTCCTCGAAAGCCTGTTCGCGTCGAGCAGCGCAACGACGCCATGGCGGGTGGTGTGCGACAATCTGAACACGCATGTCTCGGAGGGCGTGGTCCGCCTCGTGGCCCGGCTATGCGGGATCGAGGATGACCTCGGTGAGAAGGGAAAGGCAGGCATCCTGGAGTCGATGGTCACGCGGGAAGCGTTCTTGCGAACGAACACCCACCGGATCCATTTCTATTTTACCCCCAAGCATGCGTCGTGGCTCAATCAAATCGAGATTTGGTTCTCGATCCTCGCGCGCAAACTGCTGCGGCGCGGGAGTTTCTCCTCGCAACAGGAGCTCAAAGCAGCGGATCGAGCATTTCATCGCCTACTTCAACCGGACCATGGCAAAGCCGTTCAAGTGGACCAAGACCGGAAAGCCGCTCGCCGCTTGACGGGCGGAATGGGAGTGGAATTTCCAGCGTGCGGCAC
>CAWDLZ010000004.1:0-441355 GCA_963803265.1 uncultured Alphaproteobacteria bacterium
TGACCGTCCTCGGGACCACTCCGGTCTCGCGTGACGTGCCGTACCTCTACATCGACTCTAGCGGTAACTACAACGTCTTCGCGCCGTCGCTCCAGACCAACGCGTCCGGAACCGACTGGCCGAATACGCACCCCGGCACTTCGCTCCCGATCAGCCAGTTCTACGTCGTCAAGGCCGGTGCACGGCCACGACGATCAACAACGCCCTGAGCCAGGGCTGCAACCTCTTCTTCACCCCGGGCGTTTACCACGTCGACCCGACGATCAACGTCACCCGCGCCGACACCATCGTTCTCGGCATCGGCTATCCGACGATCGTCCCGGACGGCGGAGTCAACGCCATGCAGGTCGCTGACGTCAACGGCGTCCGCCTGGAGGGCCTGCTCTTCGACGCCGGCACGACCAACTCGGCCGCGCTGCTGACGATCGGCACCTCGGGCAACACCACCAGCCACGCCAGCGATCCGGTGTCGATCCAGGACGTGTTCTTCCGCATCGGTCTTATTTTGGAAAATTGAGCGGCGTTTACGGTCACTGGATCGCACCGCGATCCTATCAATTAACCGTCAAAGAGATCGCTCAAGAAGGCCTGGCTTACAGGGACTTGAAGATTTTATCGAAACCCATGGCTCATATCTCTGAAAGCATCAGGATTGCATACGAGTTTAAAGATGGAAAATCAGTGGCTGTCTCAGGCGACACGGATTATTGTCAAAATATTATCGATCTGGCCTTAGAAGTGGGTCTCCTCGTCTTGGAGTGTTCCTTCCCAGATGGGAAGAAAGTGGAAGGCCATCTCACTCCTTCGCTCGCCGGAAGAATTGCAGTGGAATCGCACTGTAACAAACTCCTCCTCACCCATCTCTATCCAGTTTGCGACCAATTTGATATCGTTGACCAATGTAAGAAAATATATCAAGGTGAAATCATCCTGGCAGAAGACCTCATGAGGATTAAGATTTAGACATCCTGTTGATTTGACAATCTATACGTTTTGTGGGATACTGTGAAACTTAGAGGAAAAATCTTGAAAAGAAACAAAGTCTTATTAGTTCTTTCAGTCTTTTTTCTTTTAGCGTCTGTTGGTGAGATTCCAAGCCAGGAAAAGGCACCCGTCTTTACTATCAAAGTAGATGCAATCATTAACCCTGCGACCGCCAAATTCATTCTTGATTCAATAGACGAAGCCACTCAACAAGGTGCCCAATGTCTCATCATCAAATTGGACACTCCCGGAGGTTTATTGGAATCGACGAGAATGATCGTCAAGAAGGAGTTCGCCTCGACTATTCCCGTTATTGTCTATGTTGCTCCGAGTGGAGCACGCGCGGCCTCTGCTGGGGTATTTGTCACCATGGCTGCGAACATTGCCGCGATGGCTCCTGGCACTCATATCGGAGCAGCCCATCCTGTCACCATGGGAGGGGAAGGAAAAGAAAGCAAAACGCGTCCGCCTCGCGGATGTTCGAGGCGCGTCGCCCGATGACGACGCCTAGCTCCATCTCATGATCGGTGCGCCGGTCGGGAAAGCGCAGCTTCACCGTCTCTCCCGCGCCAATGAGGGCGCTGTTGGCCTTCAGGAACAGGCCCTGCTCCTCGATCGAGCCGCTGTAGCGGCCGGTGAAGACCGCGCGCTGCTCGCCGGCCTCGGCGATGTGATCCTTATAGTTGGTCGGCGTGCCGATGACCTTCGATGGCGCCGCGACGGGCGCGAGAAACTTCACCTCGGACACCGGCAGGCCCGCGCCGGTCGCAGCGGCAAGGATATCGCCCTTGAGGCTGGCGAGATGAGCGATCAGCGGGTCGCCGCCCTTGGCGGCCGGATAAGTCGGCTTGGGCAGCTTTTCGAGCGCCTTGGTGGCGTCGAAAACCCTGTCGCCCTTTACCAGCCCCAGGCGATTGTCATTGTACCAGCAGATCCGCATCGTGTTTCTCCCGCTCTCATCATTCCTCGGCGCCGAGAGAGCCTACACCGCGAACCCGCCCGCGTGAACCCGCTAGGTTGCGCGGCGGCGGGTCATCCCTTCGTGAACGCTGGAGGGCCAACCCGTCGGCGGCGCGATCCACGATTTTTGTGCCAAGCCATTGCTTTACGTATCCTCTCGCGGGATAAGTCCACAGGCTTATCCACGAAGCCATGCACTGGTAGTCTACCAGATTTTGTGGATACGCAATTTTCGAACACAAAATCTTGTTGAAAGCCCATTGGCTTTCCGTCAACCTATGGATTCTCGGCCGAGCGGTGCCCCTAGGGCTAGCGGGCATCGAACACATCGCCGAGGGGGAATGCGGAAGCTGGTTCTGGGGGGTTAGCATGCGGATCGAGCGTCGTTTCACCATTGCCGGCGAAGACCCCTACAAGAGCTTCGCGTTCAAGCTCGCGACCAGCGAGATCCGAAACCCCGATGGATCGCGGGTCTTCCACCTGCCGGATTGCGAGGTCCCGACCGAGTGGAGCCAGGTCGCCTGCGACATCCTCGCCCAGAAATATTTCCGCAAGGCCGGCATCGCGGCGAAGCTCGTTCCCGTGGTCGAGGAGAGGCGTGCCGGATTGGCTGTGGCGCAGCGTCCCCGACGAGGCAGCGCTCGCGAAACTGGCCGCCCGGCGAACGCTACGGCACCGAAAAGAGCGCCAAGCAGGTCTTCCACCGCCTCGCCGGAACCTGGACCTACTGGGGCTGGAAGGCCGGCTATTTCGACAGCGAGGCGGATGCCCGCGCCTATTACGACGAAACTCTGCTTCATGCTCGCGAAGCAGATGGCGGCGCCGAACTCGCCGCAATGGTTCAACACCGGCCTGCACTGGGCCTACGGCATCGACGGGCCGGCGCAGGGTCACTACTACGTCGATTTCAAGACCGGCGAGCTGGTCGCGCTCGACCAGCGCCTATGAGCGTCCGCAGCCCCATGCCTGCTTCATCCAGTCGGTCGCCGACGACCTCGTGAACGAGGGCGGGATCATGGATTTGTGGGTGCGCGAGGCGCGCCTCTTCAAATACGGCTCGGGCACCGGCTCGAATTTCTCGAAGCTGCGCGGCGACGGCGAGAAGATTGTCGGGCGGCGGCCGTTCCTCGGGCCTGATGAGCTTCCTGAAGATCGGCGACCGCGCGGCCGGCGCGATCAAATCCGGGCGGCACGACGCGGCGCGCCGCCAAGATGGTGACGGTCGACATCGATCACCCCGACATCGAGCAATTCATCGATTGGAAGGTGGTCGAGGAGCAGAAGGTCGCGGCGCTGGTCGCCGGCTCGAAGCTCGCGCAAAAGCACCTCAACGTCGATCATGGCGGCGTGCCTCGACGCGCCGGCGACGCTGGGCGAGGGCGCTTCGACCCCAAGAAGAATCCGGCCCTGAAGCGCGAGATCAAGGCGGCGCGCCGCGCCATGCTGCCCGAGAACTACGTCCAGCGCGTCATCCAATTCGCCCAGCAGGGCTACACAATCGATCGACTTCCGCACCTACGACACCGATTGGGACAGCGAGGCCTATCTCACGGTCTCCGGCCAGAACTCGAACAATTCGGTGCGCGTCACCAACGACTTCCTCGACACGCGGTCGAGAAGGACGGCGACTGGCATCTGACCCGCCGCACCGACGGCAAGGTGTCGAAGACGCTCAAGGCGCGCGAACTGTGGGAGAAGATCGCGCTACGCCGCCTGGGCCAGCGCCGATCCCGGCACTGCAGTTCGACACCACGATCAACGAATGGCACACCTGCCCGGCCTCGGGGCGCATCAACGCCTCGAATCCGTGCTCGGAATACATGTTCCTCGACGACACGGCGTGCAACCTCGCCTCGCTCAACCTGCTGACGTTCCGCAAGCGCGGATGGGACCTTCGACATCGCGGCCTTCGAGCACGCGATGCGGCTGTGGACCATCACGCTCGAAATCTCGGTGCTGATGGCGCAGTTCCCGTCGCGCGAGATCGCGCGGCTCTCCTACGAGTACCGCACCCTCGGCCTGGGCTATCGCCAATCTCGGCGGGCTGCTGATGAGCTCGGGGCTGCCTTACGACAGCGACGAAGGCCGCGCCCTGTGCGGCGCCCTGACCGCGATCATGACCGGCATCGCTTATGCGACCTCGGCCGAGATGGCGGGCGAGCTCGGCCCCTTCGCCGGCTTCGAGAAGAATCGCGAGCCGATGCTGCGGGTGATCCGCAACCACCGCCGCGCCGCGCATGGCGAGACCTCTACTTACGAAAAGCTCACCATCCGGCCGGTGGCGCTCGACGCCGCGAACTGCCCCGAGCCGGCGCTCATCGACGCGGCTCGGCACGCCTGGGACATCGCCCTCGCGCTGGGCGAGCGCTACGGCTACCGCAACGCGCAGGCGACCGTGATCGCGCCGACCGGCACTACCGGCCTCGTGATGGATTGCGACACCACCGGCATCGAGCCCGATTTCGCCATCGTCAAGTTCAAGAAGCTCGCGGGCGGCGGCTATTTCCGCATCATCAACCGCGCCGTGCCCGAGGCGCTCCGGACCCTCGGCTACCGGCCGAGCGACATCGAGGCGATCACGCGCTATGCCGTCGGCCACGCCACGCTCGAGAACGCGCCGGCGCTGAGCCACAAGCAATTGCGCGCCAAGGGCTTCACCGCGGGCGCGCTGGCGGCGCTCGAGGCCGCGCTCGCGACCGCCTTCGATATCCGCTTCGCCTTCAACAAATGGACGCTGGGCGAGGAATACTGCAAGGCGGCGTTCGGTTTCAGCCCCGAGCAGATGAACGATTCCGGCTTCGACATGTTGACGGCGCTCGGCTTCACCAAGGCCGAGATCGAAGCCGCCAACATCTATTGCTGCGGCGCGATGACGCTGGAAGGCGCGCCCGCCCTCAGGGACGAGCATCTCCCGGTGTTCGATTGCGCCAATGCGTGCGGGCGGATCGGCAAGCGCGCTGCTCACGGTCGAAAGCCATATCCGCATGCTGGCCGCCTCGCAGCCCTTCATCTCGGGCGCGATCTCGAAGACCATCAACATGCCGAACGCGGCGACGGTCGAGGATTGCAAATCGGCCTACATGCTGTCCTGGAAGCTCGGCCTCAAGGCCAATGCGCTCTATCGCGACGGCTCGAAATTGTCGCAGCCCTTGCAGTCCCAGGTGCTCGAGGACGACGGCGGCGAGGAAGGCGTCGCCGAATTGATGGAGAAGATGCCGGCCGAGCGCATTCCGGTGGTGGCCGAGCGCATTGTCGAGCGGGTCGTCGAGCGCATCGTGCAGATGCGCGAACGCCGCCGCTTGCCGCAGCGCCGCAAGGGCTACACCCAGAAGGCGATCGTCGGCGGCCACAAGGTCTATCTCCGCACCGGCGAATACGAGGACGGCACGCTCGCCGAGATCTTCCTCGACATGCACAAGGAAGGCTCGGCCTTCCGCTCGCTGATGAACAATTTCGCGATCGCGATCTCGATCGGCTTGCAATACGGCGTGCCGCTGGAGGAATTCGTCGAGGCCTACACCTTCACGCGTTTCGAGCCGGCGGGAATCGTCGAAGGCAACGACACGATCAAGATGGCGACCTCGCTGCTCGACTACGTCTTCCGCGAGCTCGCGATCTCCTATCTCGACCGCAACGACCTCGCCCATGTCCAGCCCGCCGACGTTCTTCCCGACGCGGTCGGCAAGGGCAATTCGGAATCCTCGCTCCCCGATGGCGGCGGCCGTCCCGACGTGGCGGCGGTGGTGCGTCAAGTCGCCTCGAACGGCTATGTCCGCAGCCGGTTCACCGTGCTGCAAGGCGGAGCGAACGCGTCCCAAGGCATCATGGGCTCGACCAGCCAGGGCAATGCCGCGCTCGAGCTGGCAATCTCCGGCGTGGCCGAGGTCGCCGTAACCCAGCGCCTCAAGGCGGAATTGCAAACCTCGACGGCGCTCGCCGCCGGCGACGACCGGATGGAGCAGATCCGCACCGCGCGGATCCGGGGATATGAGGGCGACAGTTGCGCCGAGTGCGGCAACTTCACCCTGGTCAGGAACGGAACCTGCCTCAAATGCGAGACATGCGGCAGCACAACCGGCTGTAGCTAAACGCAGCGCGGCCCCAGCTCAAAGCCTCCCAGCTGGCGCCACGGAACGAGGCAGAAATTTGGCGGTGCGGCGCAAGCTGCACCGCTCTTTTTTTTCTCGAAACCGAAAAAAAATTCCGCGTTCGCGAGACCGCGACGGTCGCGGGCGACATTCGCCTTGACTTTAATATCGCTATTAGCGATATTATGGCGATGCGCGTGCTCGTCCAGCCCGCGGCCGTCAAAGCCCTCGCCGGATTATCCGCCAAGGATCGCAAGACCATGCTGGAAAAGATCGCGCAGCTTGCCGCCGACCCATTCGCCCCATTCTCCGCCGCATCGCCGCTGAAAGGATCGCCGCAGACGGTAAGGATCCGCCACCGGCAATGGCGCGCGGTCTGCCGGATCGACCGCGCGGCCGAGACGGTAGTCGTGGAAGCGATCGTCAACCGCCGGGAGGTCTACCGATGAGAGCCAGCGAAACCGTGACCCTGACCCGCGCCCAATATGAGGCTCTCCTGAACCGGCTTGAAGACGCCGAGGACCGCGCCATCGTCGCCGGCGCTCAAGCCCGCGAAAAAGCGCTCGGCAAGAAGGCCGCCCGCGCCGACGCGCTGCCCCTGGAACTGGTCGAGGCGCTCGCGCGCGGCACCCATCCCGTGCGCGTCTTCCGCAAGCATCGTAGCCTGACGCTCGACGCGCTCGCCGAGGCGACCGGGATCGCGCAGAGCTACCTGACCGAGATCGAGACGCGCAAGAAGCCGGGCAGCCTCGACGCGCTGATCAAGATCGCCGCCGCGCTCGAAGTTCCGCTCGACGATATCGCCGCTTGGCTCGCCCGCGACCGGCCTTGACGGGGACGAGCGCGGGTGGAATGGTGCGCGAAAGCCGCGGGAAAAAGGCGGCTCGGTCTAGAGCGGGCAATAGGGAGCGGCAGGATGAGCGACGGGCAGACCTTCAACGTCACTTCGGTCATCGACCAGTCCCGCATCAGCGGGCCGCAATGGACGGTGATGGTGATCAGCCTCGTCACCGCGCTGTTCGACGGCTACGACACCCAGGGCATCGGCTATGTGGCGCCGGTGATGGCGCATGATCTGGGCTTTGCGCCGGCGGCTCTGGGGCCCGTATTCAGCGCCAGCTTCTTCGGCCTGACGATCGGCGCGGTCGCCTTCGGCATGCTCGCCGACAAGATCGGCCGCAAGCAGGCGATCATCTGGCCGATCGCGATCTTCGGCGTGTTCTCGCTATTGACGCCGATGGGGCACACCGTTCAGAGCCTCGTCATCCTGCGCGCGCTCGCCGGGTTCGGGCTCGGCGGCACGCTCCCCAACGTCACCGCCTATGTGCTCGAATACTCGCCGCACCGCAGGCGCGCGATCATCGTCAACAGCACGGGCGCGTTCTTCGCCGTCGGCTCGATCGCGGGCGGGACGCTCGCCAATGCGCCTCATTCCCACCCTCGGCTGGCAATCGACCTTCTATGTCGGCGGCATCGTGCCGCTGCTGTTCATCGTGGTGGTCGCGCTGTGGATGCCGGAATCGGTGCGCTTCCTGCTGCTGTCGCACAAGGCGATGGAGCGCGCGGCCGCGATCATGATGAGGATCGTGCCCGACCGGAAGTTCACGCCGGCGACGCAATTCACGCTCGAGCCGCAGCTTCACGGCATCACGGTGAAGCACCTCTTCACCGAGGGGCGCGCCTTGGGGACCATGCTGTTGTGGATGGCGTTCATCATGAACCTCTTCATCCTGACCTATCTCATCAGCTGGATGCCGACCCTGCTGCGCCAGTCCGGCCAGCCGCTCACGATCGCGATCATCGCCACCATCTGGTACAGCATCGGCGGCATCGTCGGCGGGCTCGGCATGGGCTTCATCGGCGACCGCGTCGGCACGCTGCCCAAGGTCCTGGCCGTGGGCTATTTGGGCGCGGCGGTGTTCATCGTGGTCGTCGCCTTCTCGACCCAGAACACCGCGATCCTGATCCCGGCGATGTTTTTCGTCGGCTTCAGCATCCAGGGCGGTCAGCCCTGCCTCAACACGATCTCGGCGATCTATTACCCGACCGCGGTGCGGGCAACCGGGGTCGGCTGGGCGCTGGGCGTCGGGCGCGTCGGCGCCGTCATCGGGCCGCTCATCGGCGGCCTCTTGGTGGGCGCGCATTTCGGAGTGCCGTCGGTGATCCTCGCCAACGTGATTCCGGCGCTCCTCGGCGTCGTGGCGATCGTGCTGTTCCAGGCCCGGTACACTGTCCAGGCTGCCGCCGCCGTTGCCCCCGGCGAATAGGCGCGCCGGCTCCCTAGCGGGATTTTTCGACCCCGCGAGCCAGACCCAATAACGGCGCCAGCGCCGCGGCCGGCAGCGTCGTGAACCCCTTGGGCGGCTGAAACAGCGCGGGGCTCTGCGGCGCTTCCTTGAAGCCGCTCAGGCTCATGGCGATCCGGGTCTTGTGACCGCCCGGCGCGGTCATCTGCCCGTCGAGCTTCATCAGCACGCCGCGCTTGCTGATCCACAGGAAGCCCTCGCCATGCGTGCCGTCGGGCGCGGTCTTATCGAACCGGTATTTGGTCGTCGGGGTGCGACCGACTTCCTCTTCGCCGAGGGCGGCCGCGGCCAGCTTGGCGTCGAGCAGAGCCGCGAACAGCGCCGGAAACGGGAACTCGATCAGGGTTTTCATGCTCGGCAGGACGAGATAGCCCTCAGCGGCCTTGTCGTCGAGGATGAAGACCTCGTCGAGCCCCATCAGGTTCTGCTCATGGCGCTCCTGGCCGGGCACGTGGAACATCATGCCGGCATAGGGCTTGCCATCGACCGTGACCTGACGGGTCGCGCTGAAGGAAAGCGGCGCATCGAGCAGGCTCGCGGCCCGGGACTCGGCCGGCTGGGCCAGGGCGAGGGCGGCAAGGAGCGGCAAAAGGGCTTTCATGCGATTATCCTAGCGGGAAATAACGGCGCTTTCACGGCAATGCGGCCTGGCGTTAGACTGGCGGCGCATCGTCGCGAAAGGAAGCTTGCCATGCCAGGACGGATCGACCGGCGCCTTGCCGAATTGAAGATCGAGCTGCCCAATGCCGCCGCGCCGATGGCGAATTACGTGCCGGCGGTGCGGAGCGGCAATCTCCTCTTCGTCTCCGGCCAGATTTGCCAATGGAACGGCGAGCGGCGCTTCGTCGGCAAGCTCGGCGCCGAGATATCGATCGAGCAAGGCAAGGAAGCGGCGCGGCTGTCCGGGCTCAATCTGCTGGCGCAAACGAGGCGCGCGCTCGACGGCGATCTCGACCGCGTAGTGCGGGTGGTGCGGCTGGGCGGCTTCGTCAACGCGGTGCCCGGCTTCACCGAGCAGCCGCAGGTGGTGAACGGCGCCTCGGATTTGATGGTGGAGGTGTTCGGCGATGCCGGGCGCCATGCCCGCGCCGCAGTCGGCGTCGGCTCGCTGCCCGGCGGAGCCGCGGTCGAGGTCGACGCGATCTTCGAGGTCAGCTAGATGGCCGATGGCGGCGAGCGGCTCAGCGTCCGCGTCGTCGACACGCTTGCCGAGATTCCGGCAGCTGCGTGGGATTCCTGCGCCGGCGCGGATAATCCTTTCGTGTGCCATGCCTTCCTGCAGGCGCTCGAGGAATCCGGCTCGGCGACGGGCGAGACCGGCTGGCAGCCGCAGCATCTCATTCTCGAACACGCCAGCGGCCAAATCCTCGGCGCGGTGCCGCTCTATCTCAAAAGCCACTCCTACGGCGAATATATTTTCGACCATGGCTGGGCCTCGGGTTACGAGCGGGCGGGCGGGCGCTATTACCCGAAGCTCCTCGCCGCGGTGCCGTTCACGCCGGCGACGGGACCAAGGCTCCTGCTTCACCCCGAAGCGGGTCCCGAAGCGGCCGACACAATGATCGCGGCGATGATCGAGCTGGCGCGCCGGCGCAAGGTGTCGTCGCTCCACGTCAACTTTCCGCGACAATCCGAATGGGAGCGGCTCGGCGGCACCGGGTTCCTCCAGCGCATCGGCCGCCAGTTTCACTGGGAGAATGACGGGTATCGGAGCTTCGACGATTTCCTCGCCGCGCTGCATTCGCGCAAGCGCAAGCAAATCAAGCGCGAGCGGCGCGATGCGGTGGCGGGCGGAATCGAGATCGAGACCCTGACCGGCGCCGATTTGAAAACGGCGCATTGGGACGCGTTCTTCCGGTTTTACATCTCGACCTCGGACCGCAAATGGGGCTCAGCCTATTTGACGCGCGAATTCTTCGATCTCTTGGGCGCGCGCATGGCCGACCGGGTCGTGCTGATCATGGCGAAAAAGGACAAGCACTGGATCGCGGGCGCGCTGAACCTCCTCGGGCGCGATACGCTCTACGGGCGCAATTGGGGTTGTCATGGCGACTTCCCGTTCCTGCATTTCGAGGTCTGCTATTACCGCGCCATCGACTTCGCCATCGCCAAGGGGCTTGCCCGCGTCGAGGCCGGCGCGCAAGGCCAGCATAAAATCCAGCGCGGCTACCTGCCCTCCCCGACCTACAGCGCCCATTGGATCCGGGATCCGGGCTTTTCCCGAGCGGTCGCCGATTTCTGCCTACGCGAGCGCCGGGCGGTCGAGAACGAGATGGAAGAGCTCGAGGAAGGACTGTCGCCGTTCAAGCGCGAGGCCGAGTGATTTTCGCCATCGACTTCTATAAGCCACTGGCTTAGCATCCGCCGCGTTCGAGTGGGACGAGGGCAAGAACGCAGCAACCCTGCGCGAGCGCGGCTTCGATTTCGCTTTCGCTTCCCTGATCTTTCACAGTCTTTTCTTCGAGTTGGACGATGCGCGGATTGATTACGGAGAGCGGCAAATCCGAGCGACGGGAGCGGTCGAAAATCACATCATCACTGTAATCTACACGTGGCGAGGTGACGTGCGCCAAATCATCTCGGCCCGCCAAGCAAATCGAAAGGAGCGTCATGCCTATCGTCAGATATTCGGCTGAACAGTTGCGCCGGCGGAAGGGTCGGGTCAACCGCAAGATACTCGATGCGACGACCGAAGCCGACATCGCGCGCCACGCAGCGGAAGACGATTCCTCCACGGACGACATCGATTTCGCAAAGGCGCTGCGGGACGGTACCTTGCGCGTGGTGCGCCCGATGAACGTGGCCGCGATCCGGGCTAAAACTCGGATGTCGCAGGCGCGCTTCGCCCGCGCGTTCCAGATCAGCCCGCACACCTTGCGCAATTGGGAACAAGGCCGCCGCGTTCCCGATGGCCCCGCCCGTGTCCTGCTCGCGGCGATCAATCGCGATCCGAAAGCGGTCATGCGGTTGTTGCGGGACTGACTCGCGCAAGGCGCGGCTTTCGTGCTAGTCATGAGCCGTGAAAGCGCGAAAAAGCCGCGCCGCGCAACGCTCGGGAGGAAGCCATGTCAACCGCCACTTCAGTAGCCGATAATCGGATCGTCGCGCGGATCGAACGCCTGCCCTTGTCGCGCTGGCATCTGCGCATCGGTCTCGTCATCGGCACCGGATTCTTCTTCGACGCGTTCGATGCCATGACGATCGCCTATGCCCTGCCGGTCCTGGTGGGGCTATGGCATCTGTCGCCGAGCCAGATCGGCTTCACGATCTCGATCGGCTTCGCCGGGCAGCTCATCGGCTCGGTGTTCTTCGGCTGGCTCGCCGAGAAGATCGGCCGGGTGCCCTGCGCCGTCTACGCGCTGCTCATTTTCTCGCTGATGAGCCTCGCCTGCGCCTTCGCCTGGAATTTGCCGTCGATGGCGGTCATGCGCTTCGTCCAGGGGCTGGGGCTGGGCGGCGAGATTCCGGTGCTCGCCAGCTATGTCAACGAGCTGGCCAGCGCGAAGCGGCGCGGGCGCTTCGCGATCACCTATCAATCCAGCTTCGCCATCGGCCTCCCGATCACGGCATTCGTCGGCGCGTGGGTGGTGCCGAGCTTCGGTTGGCAATGGATGTTCATCATCGGGGCGGCGCCCGCGCTGCTGATTCTGCCGTTCATGTGGCGCCTTCCCGAATCGCCGCGCTGGCTCGCCAATCATGGCCGCGCCGCCGAGGCCGATCGCGTGCTGACCCGGATCGAGGCGCTGATCTCGCGCGATGGAGCCGCGGCCTTGCCGCCGGTCCTCGCCGGCGCGCCGACCGCGAAACCGGCCGAGACCCGTTTCGCCGATCTTTTCCGCGGCATCTATCTGAAGCGCACGCTGACCGTCTGGACGATCTGGTTCTGCACCTATGTCATCACCTTCGGCGTCCTCACCTGGGCGCCGACGCTGTGGCGCACCGTGTACCACCTCTCGGTCCAGCAGGCGCTCACCTATACGTCGATCCTCAGCCTGCTCGTCGCGCCCGGATTCCTGCTCACAATTCTTCTCGTCAACCTGATCGGGCGCCGGCGCCTGTTCATGATCGGCTTGTTCTGCGGAGCCGTGCCGCTGTTGTTCCTCGCCCTCAACCCGAGCTTGCCGCCCTTCACCGTGATGCTGCTCTTGGGAACCTCGCAGATGTTCGTCGGCATGCTGGCGCTTGCCCTCAGCACCTACACGGCGGAGCTGTATCCGACCGAGTTGCGGGCGCTGGGCGGCGGTTTCGGCAATGCGTGGCTGCGGATCGGGTCGATTGCCGGTCCCGCCTTCATCGGCGCGGCCCTGCCGATTTGGGGCCTGAAGTCGGTGTTCTTGGCCTTCGGGCTAACGGCGCTCGTCGGCGGCATCGTCTGCCTCCTATTCGCGATCGAGACCTGCGGCAAGGTGCTGGAGCACTTATCGCCGTCCTTGGACCGGCGCGGCGCGGCAAGCCCGAGCCTCGGCGAGGAAGCGGCGCCGATCGAGGCCCGCGGCGGCGATTGATCGATCAGCGCTGCTGCAAGGGCAGCGCGTAACGCATGTCGATCAGCTCGGCGCCGGTGAGCGAGCCCTTCACCAGGTTCTGCTCCTTGTACCAGGCGACTTGGCGGTCGATGTCGGCTACGTCGATGCGCAGCTCGGGATCGATATAGCCGATGCTGTTCCTCACCTGCTCGACCGGCATGCCGGTATACCTGGCGAGAATCGCGAGTACCGCCGGCGCCGTCGCCTGATCCTGGCGCTTGCCGTCCGGCCCGGTGAAAGCGTCGTGGAAATCGCGCGCGGCATGCCGAAAGGCGGCAAGAAAGCGCTGCACGGTATCGCCGCGCTGGTTCGCCGTCTTGGTCGCGGTGAAGATCGCGACCAGCTGCCACGGCACCTCGTCTCCCATATAGCCGAGCAGCTTCACGTCGCCGCGCTCGATCGAAGGCAGGGCGTAGCCGACGAGCGTGATCGCCGCGTCCGCCGATCCGCCGACCGCGGCGGAAACCGAGTTGGGATTGGACTGCAGCGGCATGATCTTGATGGATTTGAGATCGAAACCGTATTTCGCGCCCAAGAGCGCGAGATCGTAATGAAAGGACGAGCCGATCTGCGAGATCGCCACGCTGTGGCCGCCGAGATCCTTGAGCGAGCGCAATCCCGCCGCGTAGGCGCGGTTCGAGGCGATTATGACGTTCGAGCGAAAGCCCGGCACTTCGCGGTTCTGCCCGCCGATGATCCTGAGCGCGCCTTGCTCGGCAAGGGAATAAAGACCGCCGGTCAACCCCGAGATGCCGAAATCGATATCGCCCGAGACCGCGGCCACGGCGACCGGCTGGCCGGCCTCGAAATAGACGAATTCGGGGTCGAGCCCCTCGGCCGCGAAATAGCCGCGCTCGACCGCGAGATAGAGCGGGCTCGGCGTCTTCTGGCCGCCGATCTTGATCGGCTCGGAAGCCAGCGCGGGCACGGCCAGCGCGATGGCGCCGGCCAACAGCCAAGCGGCGCGCGCTCCTCGCATCGTCGTCACCGCTTCCCCCTCCTATCGCCGAGTTATCTGTTCAAGACCGTATCCGGCGCGTCGCCGCTTGTCGATTCGGAATCGCGCACCGCGCAGCGGTCAGGCCGGCGCCGGGCCTAGGCGCCGCTCGCCACGTAGGGCTTGACCATTTTTTTCGGATCGACCACGCGATCGAATTCGGCCTCCGTGACAAAGCCCAATTTCAGCGCGGCGGCCTTGAGCGTGAGATCGTTGGCCATCGCGTAGTGGGCGATTTTCGACGCCTTGTCGTGGCCGATGACGGGCGTAAGCGCCGTCACCAGCATCAGCGAGCGCTCGACGTATTCGTTGATCTTCTTCAAATTCGGCTTCGTGCCTTCGACCAGGAACTTCCGGAAGTTCACGCAGCCGTCGGCCAGGATGGTAATGGAGTGGGCGATGTTATGGATGATCAGCGGCTTGTAGACGTTCATTTCGAGATAGCCGCCGGCGCCGCCGAACCCCACCGCCACGTCATTGGCCATCACCTGCACGGCGATCATGGTGAGCGCCTCGCACTGGGTCGGATTGATCTTGCCCGGCATGATCGAAGAGCCCGGCTCGTTCTCCGGGATCGCCAATTCCGCAAATCCCGCGCGCGGTCCGCAGGACATCAGGCGAATGTCATTGCCGATCTTGTAGAGCGACACCGCCAGCGTGCGAAGCGTGCCGGACAACTGCACCAGCGCGTCGTGGGCGCCCTGCACCGCGAATTTGTTCGGCGCGGTCACGAAGGGCAGGCCAGTGAGCCTCGCGATCTCGGCCGCCGCCGCTTCGGCAAAGCCGGGCGCCGCGTTGATGCCGGTTCCCACCGCCGTCCCGCCTAGGGCCAAGCGATACACCCCTTGCAGGGCGGCTTCGATCCGCTCCAGATCGTCCGTCAGCATCCCGGCATAGCCGGACCATTCCTGGCCCAATGTCAACGGGGTGGCGTCCTGCATGTGGGTCCGCCCGATCTTGACGATGTCGCTCCAGGCTTGCGCCTTCGCGCCGATCGCGTCGCGCAAGGCGGCGACCGCGGGATCGAGGCGCTGCTTCACGGCGACGGCCGCGGCGATATGCATGGCCGAGGGAAACGAGTCGTTCGACGACTGCGCCATGTTGACGTGATCGTTGGGGTGAACCGGCGCATGGCTTCCGAGCGGCGTGCCCGCCAGTTGACAGCAGCGGTTCGAGACCACCTCGTTGACGTTCATATTGAACTGGGTGCCGCTTCCCGCCATCCACACATGCAGCGGAAACATGTCGCGATGCCGACCGGCGAGAATCTCGTCGCAGGCCTGAACGATCAATTTGTACCGCTCATCGTCGAGCCGCTTGCCGGCATGGTTCGCGGTGGCGGCGGCTTTCTTCAAGGTGGCATAGGCGGCGATCATTTCGCGCGGAATCAAATCCGTGCCGATGCCGAAATGGTCGAGCGACCGCTGGGTTTCAGCGCCCCACAGCTTGTCCGCGGGCACATCAACAACGCCGAGGCTGTCGGTCTCTTGTCGCGCGTCGGCCATGTGATTCCTCCTCGGTCCGATCTTCGATACGCTAGGAGGTTGGGTCAAGCGTGGCCTAGCGGGGTTTTCGCAATCGCCGGCTGCCGCGCGTCCCTCGATCGCCGCTCGCCAAACCGTTCTAAGGAAATATAGAGCGGTAGCGATCGCGCAAGGTTGCTCTATCTCAGTGCGGACGCGCGCCCCTCCCCGATGCCCCGCCGGTCCCCGACGCGCTATTTTTTCGCGTCGGCGAAAGGATAGATCAAGGCGCCGGTTTTGTATTCCGGCGGCCAGACCACCACTTCCTTGGACAAGTCGCGGAACTGGTCGATCGCGTTGCCGACGACGTGCTGGAATTGCGTGAAGACGAGGCGCGGCTTCTTCCATTCGCCGTCCGGACCGAACGCCACGTCGCCGACCACGGTGGGAATCGTGTTGGCGTGGAGATAGGCGGCGATCTTCTCGGAATCGAGACTCTGCGTTTTCTCGACCGCCGCGCCCAGCACTTGGCCCGCCGCATAGCCGAAGGGCACAAAGCCATAGCCGAGCGGATCGGTGCCGAACTCGCCGCCTGTGCCTGATATCGCTTCATCACCGCCTGCAGTCCCGGAAAGTCGAAGCCCGGCGTCGGCACGAAGACCTCGTTGACCACGTAGCCGTTGGTGAGCGGGCCAAGCTGCATCTTGAAGACGGTGGCGGTCAAGCCGATCATCGCGCCGCCGAACATCTTGGGCTCGAAGCCGGCCTCGCTGGCGGCGCGCACGATGCCGACCGTATCGGGCGGATAGGCGCCGACGAACACGACATCGGGATTCTCGGCCTGGATCGCGCGAATGATCGGCGCGAAATCGACGGTGTTGGGCGGATAGCGCTGGTCGTAAACGATCTTAAGCCCCGCCGCCTGGGCATTCTCGCGCGCGCCGTCGGTGGCGGTCTTGCCGAATTCGGCATCCGCGCCGACGATCGCAAAAGTCGTGGGCTTCGGGCTCTGCGCCTTGACGAGATCGAAGAAGCCCGCGCTGAACGCGGTTTCCGGATCGGGGCCGACCGGAAGAATCGAGAAATACTTCGCATAGTGGAACTGGCTGTTGGCGCCGAGCCCCATCATCCCGACCGTCGCCATGTTGTGCTGCATGAGCGACGGCATGGTCGCCGCGATCACGTTGGTGCCATAGGGTCCGATCACCAGATCGACCTTGTCGAACATCGAGCAGCTTGGTGTAAATGCCGGGCGCGTTGGCCTGCGCGCTTTGATCGTCGTAATAGACCAATTGAACCGGGCGGCCCAGCAATCCGCCCTTGGCGTTCACATCGTCGCGCCACATCTCCAAGGCCGCGAGAAGCTGCTTGCCGTTGACCGCGCTGCCGCCGGTCAGGGCCATGCTGAACCCGATCTTGATCGCGTCCGCCGCCGAGGCGGTGCCGGCGGCGAACACAACCGCGAGCGACGCCAGCAGCAATGCCCTCCCGCGCGAAATCATCTTCTCGAACATCGGGCTTCCTCCATGAGATTCTCGAGCGCGTTGTTGCGCGAAGCTTAACGCCCCTGCCGCGCCGCTACAATCGCGCTGCGTCGCTGCCCTCCGCCGCTACCAGCCGTCGCCTTGCGCCGGCCGGCGTGTTAGGCTTCGCGAGCGGCCCGACCAGGCGGGATGAGGAGAAAGCATCATGGCGCGATCCGTCCGTCGCGGAATGACCGACACGCTGGCGCTCGGCGCGGCCGGCCTCGCGGCCCTCGTCCTTGGCGCGCTATCGCCGGCGCGAGCGCAAATGGAGCGACGCGACCATCGCGCTGCCCGCGCCAGTCGTCCTCTTCAACGCGCTCTACGTCGCCCAGGATTACTTCTGGCCCAAGGAGGGGCTGGACGTGAACTTCATCTATATCGCCGGCGTCGGAGCGATGAACGCGGTGATTTCCAACTCCGCCGAATTCTCGATTTCCTCCGGCGGGACGATCACCCGCGCGGCCGCCCATGGCCAGAGACTGCTCGCGATCGCCAATCTGCAAACCGAGAACGGCCAGCTCGTCGTGCTGCGCAAGGACATCGCCGATGCCGGGCATTTCGACCCCATGGCGTCCTTCGCGGCGCGCGGGCAATTCTTGAAGGGCCGCACCGTGTCAACGGGCGGCCTCGGCTCGGTCGCCGACGCCGTCATGCGGCTCCAAGCCAAGGCCGCCGGGCTCGATCCCGAGAACCGACATGACGATCACGCAAATGCAGCCGGCCGATGCGCTGGCCGCGATGTCGCGGCAGGCGATCGACGGCTTCTCGACCGCGCCGCCCTGGGGCTATATCGCGGTCAAGGCGGGCACGGCGGTCGTGCTGCTGGACGGCTCGAAGGGCGACCCGCCGGGTTACTCGCCGCTGGCCTCCTCGCTCCTCGTCGCGCGCCCCGAGCTTTGCACCGAGCGCCGCGCGCTGTGCGAGAAAATGGGCCATTCCATGGTCGAGGCGACCAAGTTCTTGAGCGAGCATCCGCGGCAAGCGACGGCGGCGCTCAAGAAGCGATTTCCGACCCTCGATGACGGCATCCTCGCGACCGCGGAAGAGGCCGTGGTGCGGATGACGGCGAGCCCGCCGCTCACCGCGACAGCGGAGATGGTCAACGGCGATCGGATGAACAGCGATGCCGGCTTCCTCAAGCCGGAAGACCAGATCAAATCCTATGACGGGCTGTTCACCAACGCGTTCCTGCAATGAACGCGAAGCCGGGGCCGGCCCGCCGGGGCGGGCTAAAAATTGTACGCGATTTTGTGCAGCTTCGGGAGCGGCAGCTCCAGCTCGAAGGCTTCGCGGGGAAAGAGGTCTTCGAGAACTCGGGCGCGGGCCATCGAGAACCTGGTCGTGCACGAAGCCGACGAGCGTGTCGTAGTTGCGCCGGTTGAGCTCGGACAGGCCGTATTCCCACGGATCGGGCCCGAATAGCGCAGCCTCTTCTTCCCGATAGGTGTGGCAAAAGGCGAGCGGCACGTTGCGCGGGTTGGCGAGGCGCTGGAAGGCGAGCTGCTTTGCCTCCTCGAAAGCGAGGGTGAGGCTTTCGACCACCCAGGGATGCTTGGCCACGAGCTCCGTCGGCACCGTGGTCACGTGCATGATCGGGAAGAGGCCGGTGCGCCTGAAATAGCCGATCTCGACTTCCTGGTAGTTCGGCCACAGCCGGGCGATGCGAGGATCGCCCTCGGCCTGCGCCTGGTTGACGTTGGGCATGATGATGGCGTCAACCTCGCCGTCGAGCACCATCTGCTCGACCTTCTTGCCCTTTGGCGCGACCTCGATCTTGATGTCCTTCGGCGCCCGTTCGGAGGCTTCGTCGAGGGTTTCGATCACCCAGGTGATCGTGCGATGCGGCGCGCCATGCTCTTCCAAGTAGCCGCGCATCCAATAGGCCGCGGCGGCGCCGATGGTGCGGCACGCGACCCGCTTTCCGGCCAGATCCGAGGGTTTCGCGATGCCCTTGCCCGTATTGATGTAGATGAAGCCGTGGCGAAAGCGCCGGTGCAGGAAAACCGGAATCGCGGTGATGTCGGCGCGGCCATGCGCCTTCTGCACCACGTAGTGGCCGCCATTATACTCGTTGACGTCGCAGGCATCGCCATGGGCGACGCGATCGTGGATGCGGCTCGTGCCCGGATAGCCGCCGATCACCAGCTCGATGCCCTTCGGCTGCACCGTGCCGTCCTGCAACGCCCGCACGATGTCGTAGCCGCCGGTCATCATGGTGAGACGCAGCTTGCCCGAGGCGCGGTGGGCTGTTGTGGGAGGCCCCGCCGCTGCTCCACCGGCGCGGCGGGGCGCGCTCGGCTTTTTGGCCGCGGTTTTCCTAGCCTTCGTCTTTCTCGCCATCACCCCCCCACCCGGCGCGGTTCGTCATCCCCGCGCCGTCACAGCCTCAGGGCGAGGGCGGTGGCGTAGCGGGCACGGCGCGCCAAGGGCCGTTGCACGACGCGACGTAAGGATAATAGCCTTGCGGATTGTCGCAATAGTACCAGTTAGCCGAGGGCGGCAGACCGGTTGGCGTCGGCGGCGCCTGTTGCACCACCACGGCGGGCGGTACGTAGGTCGGATAGGGGTAGATCGGCTCGGGGTAGAAATACCAGAAGCCGGCGACGAACCACCACCAGCCATAGCGCCCGTCATGCCAATCGTGAACCCAACGCCCGCCGCGCCAAAGGCCAAGTTCGCCACGCGAGAAATGGCCGAAGTCGCGGCCGTGGAAATCGCGACCCGGAGCGCCACGCGGCGCTCCACGGCCGGGAGCGCCATGTTGCTGGGCCAGGGCCGGCGCCGCCGCGCCGCTCAGCAACCCCGCCGCAAGCATCAATCCAATGAAGATTTTCTTCGTCATCCGCCTGATCTCCCATTCTCGCGCATGAAAAAATCCGCTCTTTCGCGACCCGCATCGTCGCTGGCGCAAGAACGATGCCTATACCTCGCCGCTTTATAGGGGGCAACGGCCTGGCATATCCCTGGGCGCTGCCGCGCCTTCGATGAAATCGGCGTCATGGCGACGACACGCGATTGCGCCGCCAAGCCGTCTCAGCTGACCCAGCGGAGCTCTGGCTCGTTGCGCGCGACCGGCGGCGGCGCGGCCTTCGCGTGCCCGACGATGATCGGCGCAACCGGTATCCAGGCGGCGGGAAGGCCAAGCTCCTTCTTTCCGTCCGGCGTGTTGAGGAAGCTCTGCGCGAAACCGATCCAGCAGCTACCGAGACCGGCGGCGTAGGCGGCGAGCATCAGATTCTCGGCAGCCAATGCGCAGTCCTCGACGATCCAAGGACCTTGCTCTCGCGCCGAAATCAAGATCAGAACGGGCGCGCGGTAGAAGATGTGAAAATTCGGATCGCCGAGCAGCGGCCGGAAATGCTCGGCATGGGCGCCCGCTTCGAGGGTCGCGAGCATGTGCGATTTTGCGTCGCGCGAGATGCGATCGAGAATGGCCTGGTCCCGCACGATCGTGAATGTCCAAGGCTGCTGGTTTACCGCGCTCGGCGCGTGTATGGCGGCGTCGATCAAAAGACGGATCGTTCGCTCATCGACGGCTTGCGCCGTGTATTCGCGCACCGCGCGGCGGCCGGCGATCGCTTCGTTGAGATCCATTGCGCCGCTCCCTTTGCCACGCTGCCCTCGTTCAGGCTCGATCTATAGCGCGCCCTGTCCCGCCCTGCGTTGATCCAGATCAAGGCCGAGCCCGTGCAAGCGGCGCGCGGGAAACTTGACACTCTGCACCGCCGTGCCAAGTATGATCCTGTCTTGAGGAGGCGCCCATGGCGATCGAACTCAATCACACCATCGTTCCGGCTCACGACAAGGACAGCTCCGCGCGATTCATGGCGCGAATTCTAGGCCTGCGTTACGAAGGAAATTTCGCGCACTTCGCCGTCGTCCGAATCAACGACGGGCTGACGCTCGACTTCGACCACGCCGATCATTTCGAGCACCACCACTACGCGTTCAAGGTGGGCGAGGACGAGTTCGACAAGATCTTCGAGCGGGTGCAGGCGGAGCGCGTCGCCTATGGCAGCGGGCCCGGCGCGCTGGAGGACATGACGATCAATCACCGCCGGGGCGGACGCGGCTTCTATTTCCGCGATCCGAACGGACACATTCTGGAAGTGCTTACCGCGTCATAGCCTTCCGTCACGGCGGCGGCAGCGGCGGCGCGGCCGGGAGCGCCAAATGCGCGATCCAGAGCGCCGCGACGAAGGCCGCCAGAACGAGGCCGATGACATCGTAGCGGTCGAGGCGGCGCATCGGCGTCACGCCGGCAGCGCCAGCGCGGCGAGGGCGGCCTTGCCGACGATCACGTCTTCCTCGATTTTCGCGCCGCCCGCGGCGACGCCACCCACGACCTGGCCGGCGACGACGATCGGGAAACCGCCGGGCACGTTGGTGAAATCGCCATCCATGCGGATCTGCATGCTGAGCACCTGCGCCTCCGGCGCGTAGCCCGTCGGCAGGCGCTGCGACGCCGAGGTGGTCGCCTTCTTGATCGTGGTGCGGCCGGAAAAGAACCGCGCGCCGTCCATCATCACGAAGGCGATCAATTGGCCGCTCGAATCCACGACGGCGAGGCTCACCTTGCAGCCCAGCTCGTTCGCCTTGGCGATGCCGGCGGCTAGCATCTTGAGGCTGGCCTCGTGGGTGATCCGGTGCGTCGCGACGAAATCCGCCATAGCAGGCCTCCTTCTTTTTTTAATTCTAGCGCCAGCGCGCGACCTCCGCAAAGTTCTTGCTTTGTTCTTTACGCCATGGCAGGTTGGTCGGACATTGCTGAGAGGGTACGCCATGGATCAGGCGAGCGCGGTTGACCAATTGTTGCGCGAGCGGCACCACACCGATCTCGAGCAGGTGCTGGGCGAAGGCTGCAGCTTGGGCGCGCTGCCGGCGCAGCTCAAGGGCGCGGCGCGCATCGTGCCGCGGCGCGTCAGCCTGGTGCGCGAGAGCGACGGCGGCGAATTCGAGCGTCTATGACGGCGTCTTGATCGTGGCAGAGTGCTGGTATCGCTTCCGCATCCATTTGTTCAGCGATCTCGGCGGCTTGTGGTTTCTCTCCGACATCGAGTCCTTCGAGGCGGTGGAGTGGAAGATCCGCCTGGCGGTGTAGGCTTCTATTTCGGCGCGGCGATTCCGGCGGGCGGCGGCGGCTCGACGCTTCCTTCGGCCTTCGCCGCCGCCTGGGCCTCTTGTTCCTCCCGCATTTTCCGGGCCTCGGCCAACAATTCCTCCTTGGCCCGGTCGATGATGCGTCTTTTGATCTTGTCGAGCTCCTCGCGGCTCATCGGCGGCTCGGGCGGCGGCGCCGGGCGCGGCCGGTTGAGCCCGAGATGCTTGGCGAGGTTCTCGAGCGCCCGCTGCTTGTCGAAGAGGCGCACGCGGGTGGTGACGCCGCGCTTGCCGGGAGAAGCGAACAGCTCGGCCACCGCCGCGCGGTCGTCGGGGCCGAGCGTGCTGTCGGGCTTCAGCGTCACGCCCTCGGGCCCGAACTCGGCGAAGCGGCCGATCTCGGCGAAGGCGATGCGCGCGAATTCGGCGAGCACCCGGTCGGCGGTGATCGCGGTCCGCTCGGCGCGGGCCTCGTTGGCGACGCGCAGCGCCTCGACGATTTGCGGCCGGTTCATGACAACGCCCGCGAGCGAGCGAGCCGAGCGCGGCGAATAGCCGGCGCGCCGCGCCGCCTCGGTGGCGTTGCCGTGGATGAGGTATTGCTCGACGAAGCGCTCTTGGCGGGCGGTCAAGGGCCGGATGATTTGCGGCGGCAAGCCCCGCCCCGGCGAGGCGAATTCCACTTCGACGCCGTGCGCGCGGAGCGCCTCGACGACGGCCGGGTTGCGCAACGAGCGCGAGGCCATCGCCTCGGCGCAGCTCTCGGAATAGCCCGCGCGCAGGGCAGCCTGCTTGCCGTTGCGCAAGACACGGTATTCCTCGACGAAGCGAAGCTGGCGCGGCGTCATGGCGGATGCTTTCGGATGGGGGATGGCGGGCGGCGCGATAAAAAACCTTCTCCGCCCATTGGGGGAGAAGGTGCGAGCGGAAGCGAGCGGATGAGGCGGGCGTCGGCCAGCGCAAAGCGCTTGACGAGACGCGCGGCGCAAAAACGAGAACGCCCGGCACGAAGCCGGGCGAAAGATTTCAGAATGCACTCTTTATAGCATAGCGATCGTAGTTAAGTCAAGAAGGTAGTGCCCTAGTTTGAATTCATGAAAAAACTCGAGACCCACAATATGACCGGGCCGAACATAGGCCACAGTATCCCTTCGAATATCGCACTGGAGATAAATAGCCACCCGAGGCCGAAGCACGGCCACGCCAATAAAGAGCGCCACCTACGTCTTCGATGTTGAAGGCGGGCGCCTATTTGCTTTACTGGATTGAGGACGAGACTTTCGGGGGCCGGTGTGATGTTTCGCTACAAGGCTTAGCAGCGCGGGTCTACGAGGCAATGGTCCAAGCAGCGCTTGACGAGTTGGATTCTCAAGTCGGATCGAAATCTCCCTTGCATAGACCGCCAAGACGAATAGGTCGGCCCTCGCGGCACGCCAAATTTGCTTCGTTGGCCTCGCCGTGAGCCGGTCTACGGCTGCCGGGCGACCAGAGATGGCGCTTGGAATCAAAGCCGATCCCACGCTCAGCCGCGCAACGTAAATCGGCGTGTGAGCGGGATCATTTCTAAGCGGCGATAAATCGCCAATGCGATCGAGCAGCCATTTGATGTTGGCGAACGTTTTTGAGTTTGCTGGAAGGTCTGCGCGAGCTATCGCTGAGAGCATTTCGCGCTGCACCTTATCGCTTTGAATTGTATGCCAAATCGCCGAAGAAAGGTGCCTCTTGTCCGCAAAAAAGTAGCTGAAAAGGCCGAATAGCTGATCTTGGACGAGATTCCATGCCCAAAGTATGTCGCCGACTTGTCTATTATGCTGGCGTACCGCTACGGTGATGTGCCGAGGAATGCGGCGAGAAATCCGCCGAGCGTTGCGATGCGGTGATGCCATGCAGAAACCCCCGAGGAAAGATCAGCGCGAACCTAAAATTGAATTGGTCCCCGACGCATGGCCGCGCTTCGCGGCGTTTCATCAAGGAAGCGGTGAAGTCAAGACCGCAGCATCGCGTCGCGCCGAAATCGAAAGTGAGCGCGCCGAGCAAGCGTCGCGTACGAAAATGAAGTCACGCCTGTATGCCGTTGGATAACGGATGAACTGCGCGTTTTGCCTTGAGCCGATGAACGACGGCGCGACCGTTTGTAAGGCGTGCGGTCGCAAGCATGCTGCCTCCAGCGACGTCATTGGCCATCGAATTGGTGTGTCCGTGGTTGTAATTATCGCGATTGCCGTTCTTGTCCTGGTCGCGTTCTTCTCCTACCAATGGATCGAACACTCGAATGCCGTGCTTCAGGTAAAGATGACTGCGGCCTGGTGCGACGTGAAAATCAGCGATGCGTCTGCGGAGAAGATGGCTGAACTGCCGCATTCTCTCGGCGAAAGCTGGTCCGAGGTCATAAAAACCTTTCAAAGCACCGCGTCGGATTGCGACTTTTTCAAACGGCTCCCGAAATAATAAGCGCCGCCAAATATACGAGCCTGCCAAAGCGCTTTTCCGATCATGGGAGTGTGCATATCTAATTCAGCTTCTCGGGCGGCTCCACATGCGGAGTGCGTGCCAACCGGCCTAGTGCCTTGCTCATCTCGGCAGCTCGAGAGCGTGTCATGGCAAGTCTCAGAATGTGCGCTGTTATGGTCGGCTTCTCGGATAGATATTCGATTCCAAGCATCACGTAGTTTTCTGGCAACGTCGCTAGCGTCCAGCCGGCAAGAGGATTTAAGGGAACATCAGCGTCCTTTGCGAAATACTCGGCATCCCGCGTCGGGCAACTAAGAGCCACCTTAAATTCATCGTCTTTGCTCATGATTGCTCCCTGATGTCCTTGAGTATCTCGGGCCACTGAGCGCGTGTCAGCTTAGGCTTGCTGGTGCGCTGCGCTAGATGATAATTGCCAAAGATATCGACCCAGCGAGAGAAACCCGTAGCCGAAAGTGAGGCACTACCGGAAAAAGCGTAGAGGAAGGGCATCTCAGGCGCGGGCAACGGTCTCGCCAGCCAGCGCCAAGAACCCATCTTCGCGGTAGTCGTTGGCGAAGGCATCGAAGGAGATAGTCGGAACCTTGGCCTTGACCAACTCGCCACGCCACATTTTGACGAATGTGGTTTTGCCCGTTCCCCAAGGCGCGTCGAGCAGCAGGACTGTCGGGCCTTCCAACTCGCTCACGATCCGAGTTAGGACGTCACCGAACGCCTTGCGGCCGAAAATGTCGTTCTCAGAGGTGAAGCCTTCGTCGCCGCCGCTGGCAAGCTCAGGCGGAAGCAAACGCATTGAGTGATCCCCCGATGGCACGCTCATGGCCGCACCGCTGGATCGGCGGCGTTGCGTCCCTCGAGACGCCGCCTGCGGCGGCTCCTCAGGACGAGGAGGTTTTCTTAGCGCCATCCAAGATTTCGCCGCGACTCAGGACGAGGAGAATTTCTTAACGCCGTCCAAGCCGCTCGATCTGCGTTCGCGCTCGCGACGGCCCCGGACGCTCGCAACGCGAGCGGATGGGCCGCCCCAGATGCTCCTCTCGACCCCGGCGTGCGCGGGGGTGACGGAAGAGAATTGGCGCCTGCCCTACTCCACGAACTCCGGCTCCTTGGGCGCGGCCTTGGCGGGCGGCGGCGGCGGCGCTTCCTCGTAGGCGAAGGCGAGCTTGTCGGCCTCCTTGTCGCGCGACACCTTGACGACGCCGCCCTTGACGAGCTTGCCGAACAGCAGCTCCTCGGCGAGCGGCTTCTTGATGTGCTCCTGGATGACCCGGGCCAGCGGCCGGGCGCCGAACAGCTTGTCGTAGCCCTTCTTCGGCCAGCCATTCGCGCGCGCCGTCGTCGAGCTCGATGGTGACGTTGCGGTCGGCGAGCTGCGCCTCCAGCTGCAGGACGAACTTGTCGACCACCCGGCCGATGGTCTCCGGCGTCGAGCGCCGCGAACGAGATCGATCGCGTCCAGCCGGTTGCGGAACTCCGGCGTGAACATGCCGCTTGATCGCCTCCTCGTCGTCGCCGGTGCGCACGTCGCTGCCGAAGCCGATCGCCGGCTTGGCCAGGTCGGCGGCGCCGGCATTGGTGGTCATGATCAGGATGACGTTGCGGAAATCGACCGTCTTGCCGTTGTGGTCGGTCAGCTTGCCGTGGTCCATCACCTGCAACAGGATGTTGAACAGGTCGGGATGCGCCTTCTCGATCTCGTCGAGCAGCAGCACGCAATGCGGATGCTGGTCGATCGCGTCGGTCAGCAGGCCGCCCTGGTCGAAGCCGACATAGCCCGGCGGCGCGCCGATCAGCCGCGAGACGCGTGTGCCGCTCCATGTATTCCGACATGTCGAAGCGGATCAGCTCGATGCCGAGCGTGCGCGCGAGCTGGCGCGCGACCTCGGTCTTGCCGACGCCGGTGGGGCCGCGAGAACAGGTAGCAGCCGATCGGCTTTTCCGGCTCGCGCAGGCCGGCGCGGGCGAGCTTGATCGCCGCCGACCAGCGCCTCGATCGCCTTGTCCTGGCCGAACACCATCGTCTTCAGGTCGCGCTCGAGGTTGCTGCAGCGCCTCCTTGTCGTCGCGCGACACGGTCTTCGGCGGGATGCGCGCGATCTTGGCGACGATCTCCTCGACCTCCTTGGCGGTGATGGTCTTGCGCCGCTTGTTCTCGGGCAGCAGCATCTGCGCGGCGCCGGCCTCGTCGATCACGTCGATCGCCTTGTCGGGCAGCTTGCGGTCGTTGATGTAGCGGGCCGACAGCTCGACCGCGGCGCGGATCGCGTCGGCGGTGTAGCGCACCTTGTGGTGCTCCTCGTAATAGGGCTTCAGGCCGCGCAGGATCTTGACGCTGTCCTCGACCGTCGGCTCGTTGACGTCGATCTTCTGGAAGCGGCGGACCAGCGCGCGGTCCTTCTCGAAATAGTTGCGGTATTCCTTGTAGGTGGTCGAGCCGATGCAGCGGAGGTTGCCCGCTGGCCAGCGCCGGCTTCAGCAGGTTGGAGGCGTCCATCGCGCCGCCCGAGGTGGCGCCGGCGCCGATCACGGTGTGGATCTCGTCGATGAACAGGATCGCGCCCGGCATCGCCTCGAGCTCGGTCGAGCACCGCCTTCAGCCGCTCCTCGAAATCGCCGCGGTAGCGCGTGCCGGCGAGCAGCGCGCCCATGTCGAGCGCGTAGATGGTGGCGTTCGGCAGCACCTCCGGCACGTCGCCCTCGACGATGCGCTCGCGCCAGGCCCTCGGCGATCGCGGTCTTGCCGACGCCGGGATCGCCGACATAGAGCGGGTTGTTCTTGCGGCGGCGGCACAGGATCTGGATGGTGCGCTCGACCTCGGTCTCGCGGCCGATCAGCGGGTCGATCTTGCCGTTGCGTCGCCTTCTTGTTGAGGTTGACGCAATAGGCGTCGAGCGCGTCGTGGCCGCGCTTCTGGCTGCTTCTCGCTTCGCCGCGCTCCTCCTCCTCGGCGCCCTGCACGCGGCGCGGCTCGGTGCGGCCGGGCGCCTTGGCGATGCCGTGGCGAGATGTAGTTGACCGCGTCGAAGCCGCGTCATGTCCTGCGTCCTGCAGGAAATAGACGGCGTGGCTCTCGCGCTCGGCGAACATGCGCGACCAGCACGTTGGCGCCGGTCACCTCCTCGCGGCCCGGAGGACTGGACGTGGATCGCGGCGCGCTGCATCACGCGCTGGAAGCTCGCGGTCGGCTTGGCGTCCTCGACATGGCTCGAGACGAGGTTGCCGAGCTCGTTGTCGAGGTAGTCGAGGAGGTCGCGGCGCAGCTTGTCGATATCGACGGTGCAGGCGCGCAGCACGGCCGCCGCGTCCTGGTCGTCGGTCAGGCCAGCAGAAGATGCTCGAGCGTCGCGTATTCGTGGCGCCGCTCGTTGGCGTAGGCGAGGGCGCGGTGCAGCGTCTTTTCGAGGTTGCGCGAGAACATGACCGGCGCTGATCCTCACTTCGTTCCAGTGGCGCTTCAGGCCTCAATTCGCTCTCTCAATCCTTTTCCAAGGTGCATTGCAGCGGATGCTGGTGCTGGCGGGCGAAATCCATCACCTGGGTCACCTTGGTCTCGGCGACCTCGTAGGTGTAGACGCCGCACACGCCGACGCCGCGGCGATGGACATGCAGCATGATCCGCGTCGCCTCCTCGCGGTTCTTGTTGAAGAACCGCTCCAGGATGTGGACGACGAACTCCATCGGCGTGTAATCGTCGTTGAGCATCAGTACCTTATACATCGACGGCTTCTTCGTCTTCGCCTTCGGCTTGACGATCACCCCGATGGTGGGCCCTTCGTTGCCGTTTCGCTTTTCGATGTCGCTCATCGCCGCCGCGCCAAGTGAGGTCCAAACTGGATCAACCGGACCTATGATATGGCCTCCTTAAGCGTTCGGCAAAGTCCTTTCTCCCGAAGATTAAGAGGCCGCCGCCACGGGAAAAAAAAGACCCGGCCGAGGCCGGGTCTTTGGCTTTCGCCGAAGGCGCCGGCCCTACACCGCGAGCGGCTTCGTGAACTGAGCCAAGGTCGCCTGGAATCGACCGCTCCAAGGCTCGAAGGCCTGGTCGGCGAGTGCCGCGCTAAGCTCGGACAGCTTGGTGGAACCCTCGACAATTCCTGCGAAATTGCGCTGGGCCAGCTCGGTCTGGAGCCGCACGAAATCCTCGAAGGTCCGGGCGGCCAGCAGGGCGCGCACGGTCTCGCCAGCGGATTCCAGCGCCGTGCGCGTATAGCCGACCACCTCCTGACCGATCGCTTCCATGCCGGCCGACAGCGCGGCATTGGCCTTCACCGCCGCTTCGACGTTTTCGCGGCCCAAGACAACGAATTCCTCGTAGGAAAATCGCGAAAAGGCCGGCAGCGCGCTTTCAGCCGGGGCGACGGGTTCAGCGGGTTCGGCGGTCTTCTTCGATCTGGCAGCCATGGCAAGCTCTCCAATCGGAATGTTGCGATGCAATGTAAAAAGAATAGGCGAATTTGGCCGAGGCCTCAAGGGGATTTGTGCGTCGCACCATAAATCCTTCGCTGCGGCGAGCGATGAACGACCCTAAATCTGGAGAAAAAATGTCGAAAACAAGGCATTCTAGAACTGGACAAAGATTCAATGGGTTATTAACCTAATTTCGCTTTAGTGCTGATAAGAGCATCGTGCTCGGGGGAGTTGGCGGTGGGAACCTGGTATCGAATCGGACCTGTTGCAGTAATCATGGCCGCCGCTCTTGCCGCGGTCGCATCGCTGGCCGGCGCCCCTGAGAGGGCCACTGCGGCGCAATATTCCTCCATCGTGATCGACGCGGCCACCGGCAATGTGGTGAGCGAATACAACGCCGATTCGCCGAATTATCCCGCCTCGCTCACCAAGATGATGACGCTCTACCTCACCTTCCAGGCGCTCGAGCAAAAATCGCTCACGCTCGATCGGCAATTCGTGGTGTCGGCACATGCCGCAGCGCAAGAGCCGACGAAGCTCAATCTCATGGCAGGCGAAAGCGTCAGCGTGCGCGATCTGATCCTGGGCCTCGTAACCCAGTCCGCCAACGACGCGGCCGTAGTCTTGGCCGAAGGCTTGGGCGGGTCGGAAGCCGCCTTCGCCGAGCGCATGACGCGCCAGGCCCACGCCATGGGAATGGCCAACACCAATTTCCACAACGCGTCTGGACTTCCCGACACATTGCAGCGCACGACGGCGCGCGACCTCGCCCTGCTCGCGCGGCATCTCTATCTCGATTTCCCGCACGAATACCCTTATTTCGCGACCGAAGAATTCACCTATCACGGCGTGACCTACGCGAACCACAATCATCTCATGAACGCGTTTGCCGGGATGGACGGGATCAAGACCGGGTTCATCCGCGCTTCGGGCTTCAATCTCGCGGCCTCGGCCGTGCGAGATCATCGACGCCTGATCGGCATCGTGATGGGGGGCCAGTCGGCTCACGCCCGCGATATGAAGATGGCGGCGCTGCTCAACGCCGCATTCGACGGACGCGCGCCGCTCGAGCTGCAAGCCGCCGCCATCCCGCGACCCGGCGCGACCAGGCTCGCAACCTCTACGACGCTGGGCACTTTCGCCCGCCACGCCGTGGGGACGCTGACCCATCTGTCGCCGATCGGACGCGCGGAAGCCGCAACGCCCTCGCGGCTTTCGGCCAACAAGAGATGGAGCATTCAACTCGGCTCGTTCAAGCATAAAAAAAGCGCCGCGCGCGCCGGCTCGGCCGCGCTGTCGCGCCTGCCCGCGGATCGCGACAAGCCAATGGTGGTCATCGCCTCGCCGACCCGCAAGGGAGCGATCTACCGCGCGCGTATCCTCGGCCTATCCGCAAGCCAGGCACAGAACGCTTGCGAGGTGTTGCATCGCGACCGTCAGATTTGCGCCGTGGTCGGGCCGCCGATGCAGATGGCGGCGACCCACGCTGTCAGAACCGCGGTGGAGTGATCCCGCTGGCGCGGAGCTGATCGCCCAGCAACCCGGTCATTTTACCGAGACCGGCCGCGTCGCGTGCCTCGGCGCGCGCGACCAGCATCGCTTGCGTGTTCGAGGCGCGTAACAGCCACCAGCCGAAATCGGTCTTAACCCGCACCCCGTCGATGGTCGAAAGCTCGGCGCCCGAGCGCTCGAGCCGGGCACGGACCTCGTCGATCACCCCGAACTTCCGTGCATCGGGGCAAGGAAAGCGAAGCTCGGGCGTGTTCACCGCCGCAGGCAGGCGGTCGCGGAACGCGTCGAGGCTCTCGGTGCTGCTCGCGAGGATGCCGAGAATGCGCACGGCGGCATAAAGCGCGTCGTCATAGCCGTAATACCGATCGGCATAGAAGATGTGGCCGCTCATTTCGCCGGCCAGCGGCGCGCCGGTCTCGGCCATCTTCGCCTTGATCAGCGAATGCCCGGTGCGCCACATCAGCGGCTTGCCGCCGAGGCGCGCGATCTCGTCGAACAGGACCTGGCTCGCCTTGACATCGGCGATGATGGTGGCGCCGGGCCGATTGCGGATCACCTCGCGCGCCATCAGCACCATCAACTGGTCGCCCCACAGGATCCGCCCCCGACCGTCGACGACGCCGATGACGGTCGGCGTCGCCGTCGAAAGCGATGCCGAGGTCGCAGGCGTCCCGGCGCACCGCCTCTTGAAGCTGCACCAGGTTCGTGGCCTCGGTCGGATCGGGATGATGGGCGGGAAAAGTCCCGTCGATGGCTTCGTTGAGCAAAATGTGGCGGCCCGGAAGCCGTGCCGTCAGCAGCTTCAGCACATCGCCCGCGGCGCCATTGCCCGCATCCCAGGCGACGGTCAGCGGCCGCGCGCCGTGGTAATCCTTCGCGATGCGCGCAACGTAGTCCTCGAGCGACCGCGTCCTCGCTGACGCGCCCCGCGCCGGTCGGAAAATTTCCTGCCGCCGCAATTCTTCCCAGACGCTGGATGTCGTCGGCGAAAAACGGCCTCTTGCCGAGCATGATTTTGAAGCCGTTGTGATCGGGCGGATTGTGCGAGCCCGTGACCATGATCCCGGCATCGACACCAAGCGTGTGGGCGGCAAAATAGAGCATCGGCGTCGGACCGAGGCCCACGCGCACAACGTCGATCCCCGCGCCCGCCAGCCCCGCGACCAGCGCGGCTTCAAGCGCGGGGGATGACAATCTGCCGTCGCGCCCGACCGCGACGGTCCGGCCGCCGCCGCTCTGCACCACCGCGGCGAAGCTTTGGCCGATGGCGCCTGCGTCGGCGTCATGCAGAGTCTGACCGACGATGCCGCGGATATCGTATTCGCGCAGGATGCTCGGGTCGAAACGATGACCGCTAGCGCTGTCGCGCATGTCCGCCGGCACTTAGCGATACTCGTCGAGAATCCGCTGCACCGCCGCCTTCATTTCGGGGCGGGCAAGCGCGAACGCGACATTGGCCTCGAAGAATCCGGCTTTGTCGCCGCAATCGAAGCGCTTGCCTTCGAAACGCAGGCCGACGAAGGGCTGCTTCGCCGCAATCAGCCGGGCCAGCGCGTCGGTGAGCTGAATCTCGCCGCCGGCACCGCGGCCGATCGTGGCAAGATGATCGAACACGTCGGGCATGAGGATATAGCGGCCGATGATGCTCAGGGTGGAAGGCGCATCCTTCGGCTTGGGCTTCTCGACCACGCCCTTGACCCGCACCAAGCGCCCGTCGTCGCGCTCGATATCGAGGACGCCGTAGCGATCGGTGTGTGCGCGCGGTACTTCCATCACGGCGACGATGTTCGCCCCGGTCTCGGCATGGGCCTCGATCATCTGCGTGAGGCACGGCTTTTGCGCCAGCACCAGATCGTCGGCGAGCAGCACGGCGAAAGGCTCGTTACCCACCAAGTTCCGCGCGCACAGCACGGCATGGCCCAAGCCCAGCGGATTCTGCTGGCGCGTATAGGCGACCTGGCCGGGCTCCGGCATCCAGGAATGGATCGCCGCGAGCTCGGCGTGCTTGGCGCGCTCCTTGAGCGTGTCTTCGAGTTCGTAAGAGTGATCGAAGTGATCCTCGATCGCGGTCTTGGACCGGCCGGTGACGAAGATGAATTCCTCTATGGCGGCGGCTTGCGCCTCTTCCACCGCGTATTGGATGAGCGGCTTGTCGACCACCGGCAGCATCTCTTTCGGCATGGCCTTGGTCGCGGGCAGAAAGCGGGTGCCGAGACCGCCGACCGGAAAGACCGCCTTCCGAACGCGCATCGCCATGATGGATTCTCTCTGCTCCCGCGACCGGCCGCCGACGCTCAGCCCCCTTGGTTCCGGCGCTTTTATACCGGAACCATCAAGTATTTCATAATACCGAAAAATCTGCCTCAGTCGCCGAGCAGGATATCCTTGGCGCGATTGATCTGCGAGGCCAGGAAGTTGGAGCCGCCATGGTCGGGATGGAGCTTCATCATCAGGCGGCGATGGGCCTCCTTGATCTGCTCGGCATCCGCGCCCGGACGAAGATCGAGAATCGCGTAAGCCTGTTCGCGCGTCATGACGTCGCCGGGTGCAGCGCCGCCGGGCCCTGCGCCGGCGCCGGCCTCGCGCCAATCGGGATGCAAGCGGTCGAGAAAGGTCTCGAGCAACCGCGCCGCCGGCTCGTCCTCGGCCACGCATTGCCGCCACAGCGCCAGCAGATCGGCTTCTCCGAGCTCTTCGAGCCGCCGGCCGGCGAAGGGTCCGCGACGCACCTGCCCGGTCATCGCCCCGGTATCATGGTCGAGCTGCATCCGTAGCGTGTCGGTCTCGGCCTCCGATCTCTGCCCGCTGGCGCCGGTGGCGGCGCCATGGCGGCGGCGCCAGAGCGCGCGCCCGCGCAGCACCAGCGGCGCGAGGCCGCCCGCGACCGCGAGTGCCGGGGCCAAGCGGTCGCTCGCCACCAGCACGAACAGCAGCGTCCCTGCGCCCGCCACGCCGATACCGGTCGCAAACCAGCCGAGGAACCGGCCGAGTTTGGCGGCATCGGCGCTGACGAGAAGCCGCGCCCCAAATAACAACCCACCGAGTACAAGGATGCCGAGGATGAGATACGGCATGAGCTACTGGCCCGCTCCGAGCTGGCGCGCAAGCAGCAGAGCCGCCCCGCCCGTCACGGTGCCATAATTGGCCAACGCTTTCCGGCCGCCGGCGGCATAGGCCGCGACTGCGCCCAGAAGCGCGCGCAGCTCTCCGGCGCTGCCCGCGTCGAACCGGCAATAGGCGCCGCGCGACAACCGGGCCATCTCCTTGAAGGCGCGCGCCGCCACCGCATTATTGCCTTCATGGAACAGGAACACCGGCACGCCGCGCAAGCCCAACTCGCCCGCGAGCGCGCACAGCGTGTCGAGATTCTCTTCCATCGCGTCGCCGACGAACACGAGCGCACCGATCTTGGCGGTCTCCAATTCCTTGATGGCGTGGCGCAGCACCCGCGCGATCTGGGTTTCGCCGCCGATACAAAACACCGCCCGCATGGCGGAATGCAGCGCTTTCGCCGAGGACAGCCACCGGCTTGCCTTGCATTCGTTGAAGCCGCGATAGAACACGAGCTGCACGTCGAGCCCGCCCAGGGCCGACGTCGCCTCGAACATCTCGCCTTGGATCTTGCAGGCTTGGTCCCAGCTCGGCTCGCGGCTCGCGGTCGCATCCATCGCAAAGACCAGCCGGCCGCGCCCGCTTGCCGGCCGCGCCGCGGGCATGGCGGCGACGCGGCGCAAGAACGCCTCGACCTCGGCACTCTTGGCGGCAGCGGGAAGCGGGGTTTTATCGTCGGGTTTCTCGCCCATAGCCTTGGTATGGGAATGAGGCACCACGCATAATATAGGCGGTTGCGGTTGAAACGCCTAGTAGTAGCGGGCGCGTCGGCTAGGTGTCCAAATCGTCCTGCAGCGACATCAGGCTGGCATTGCCGCCCGCCGCGGTAGTGTCGATCGAAAGCGTTCGCTCGGTTGCGAAGCGCGCGAGGTAATGCGGCCCGCCGATCTTGGGACCGGTGCCGGAAAGCCGCTCGCCGCCGAAAGGCTGCACGCCCACCACCGCGCCGATCATGTTGCGGTTAACATAGGTGTTACCGATCCGCAGCCGGCGGTGAATGAACCGCACGGTCTCGTCGATCCGGCTGTGAATGCCGAGAGTGAGGCCGAAGCCGGTCGCGTCGATCGCATCGAGCACTTGGTCGAGGCGGTCGCCGTGCCAGCGTATGACGTGAAGGATCGGCCCAAACACCTCGGCGGTCAGCCGCTCGAGCCGGTCGATCTCGAAGGCGCGCGGCGCGAAAAAGATCCCGTGCTCGGTGGCCTTTGGCAGGGCGAGCGCGCGGATGAGCCGGCCCTCGCGCGCCATGCGCTGGGCGTGATCCTCGAGCGCCGCGCGCGCCGCCTCGTCGATCACCGGCCCGATATCGGTGGCGACTAGCGCCGGATCGCCGATGATGAGTTCATCCATCGCGCCAGCGAGCATCGCGATGACCCGATCGGCGATCTCGGCCTGGACGAAGAGCACGCGCGCCGACGAGCAGCGTTGGCCGGCGCTGTCGAAGGCCGAGGACAGTAAATCCGCCACCAGTTGCTCGGGCAGCGCCGAGGAATCGGCGATGAGCGCGTTCTGGCCGCCGGTTTCGGCGATGAGGGGCACGATCGGGCCGGCGCACCCGGCAAGCGCGCGGTTGATCGCGCGCGCCGTGTCGGTCGATCCGGTGAAGGCAACGCCGGCGACACGCTCGTCCGCGACGAGACGCGCGCCAACCCCCGGTCCATCGCCGGGAAGAAGTTGAACGACATCGCCGGGAATGCCGGCTTCGTGCAGCAGCCGCACAGCGGCGGCGGCGACGAGGGGCGTCTGCTCGGCGGGCTTCGCGATCACGGCATTGCCGGCGGCCAGCGCGGCGGCTACTTGGCCGAGAAAAATAGCGAGCGGAAAATTCCAGGGCGAGATGCAGGCAAAAACGCCGCGTCCGTTCAGCGTCAGGAGATTGCGCTCGCCGGTGGGGCCGAGGAGTTCGACCGGGCTGGCGAAATCGGCCCGCGCCCGAGCGGCATCGTAACGGCAATGATCAATCGCCTCGCGCAATTCCGCGGCCGCGTCAGGAATCGTGCGCCCGCCTTCGCGCACGATAAGAGCGATGAATTCCGCGGCGCGCGCTTCCAATAGGTCGGCCGCGCGCTCGAGACAAGCCGCGCGCGCTCCAGCCTCCAGCTTGTCCCAGCCGGGCGCGGCGGCGGCGGCCGTCGTCAACGCCGCGTCGATCTGTGGGGGGCTGGCATCGCTGATCCAGCCAAGGATGCGGCGGCGGTCGGCGGGATCGAGCGCCGCGCGCCTGGCGCCGATCCGGTCCTCGCCGCCCAGGATCGCCGCCGCGCTCCACTGGCCCTCGGCGATCCGCCCCAGCGCCTGGGAAAGCTCGGCCAGCCGCGACGGGTCGGCAAGATCGAGCCCACGCGAATTGCGCCGCTCAGGCGCATAAAGCTCTGACGGCGCCTTGATGCGGGGATGCGGCTTCGCGCGGAGCGCGCCGAGGCGCGCCACCGGATCGGCGATCAGGGTCTCGACCGGCGCCGCTTCGTCCACGAGGCGGTTGACGAAGGAAGTATTGGCGCCGTTCTCCAAAAGCCGGCGCACAAGATAGGCCAGAAGATCCTCGTGACTGCCGACCGGCGCGTAGACCCGGCAGGGAAAATGCGCCGCGTCGATGCCTACGATCTGATCGTAGAGCGATTCGCCCATGCCGTGGAGGCGCTGAAACTCGAAACCGCGATCCGCGCCCAGCGATCTCGAGTGCCGCGGCGACGCTATAGGCGTTATGGGTCGCGAATTGGGGAAAGAACGCATCGCGCGCGGCCCAAATTCGCTTGGCGCAGGCGAGATAGGAGACGTCGGTCGCGAGCTTCCTCGTATAGACCGGATAGAAATCGAGGCCGCGCTCTTGGCTCCGCTTGATCTCGCTGTCCCAATAGGCGCCCTTGACGAGGCGCAGCATGAGCCGGCGATGGTTGCGGCGCGCCAGCGACGCCAGCCAGTCGATGAGCGGCAGCCCCCGCTTCTGATAGGCCTGAACCGCCACGCCGAGCCCGTCCCAGCCGGCAAGATCGGGCGCGCCCGCAAGCGCCGCGACGAGATCGAGCGAGAGATCGAGACGGTCGGCCTCCTCGGCGTCGATGGCGAGGCCGATGCCGACATCCTTGGCCTGGCGGGCGAGCGCCAGCAGCACGGGCGGCAGATCGCGCAGCACTCGGCTGCGTTGGCTTTCCTCGTAGCGCGGATGCAGCGCCGACAGCTTGACCGAGATGCCGGGCGCGTCGTGGAGGCCGCGGCCCGCGACACGCCCGCCGATGGCGGCGATCGCCTCGTGGTATCGCGCCGCGTAGCGCGCGGCATCCTCGGCGGTGCGCGCCGCCTCGCCCAGCATGTCGTAAGAAAAGCGATAGCCCTGTGCTTCGGCGGGCGCGGCGCGGTCGAGCGCCTCGGCGATGGTGCGGCCCATGACGAATTGGTGCCCCAGGATGCGCATCGCCGCCGTCACCGCCTGGCGCAGCACCGGCTCGCCGCCGCGCGCGATGAACCGGCGTAGCGCAGCGGCCCAATCCTCCTCTTCGGGATCGTCGTGCACGAGCCGGCCGGTGAGCATCAGCGCCCAGGTCGAGGCGTTGACGAATAGCGAGGCCGAATGGCCGAGATGCCGCGCCCAATCCGCGGATGCCAGCTTGTCGCGGATCAGCCGGTCCACGGTCTCGGCGTCGGGAATTCGCAGCATCGCCTCGGCGAGGCACATCAGCGCGATTCCTTCGCGGCTCGACAATTGAAACTCGGCGAGAAAGGCGTCGATGCCGCCCTTGCCGCGGCGGCGGCGGCGCGCTTCCATGACCAGGCGACGCGCCGCGGTTGCGATGCGCGCGAGCGCCGGCGGCGAAAATTCGGCGGCGGCGAGAATGCGCTCGACCGCCGCCGTCTCGTCGATACGGAAGGACTGCCGCACCGCCTGGCGCAGTTCGTCGGGCGGCGCCGGCGGCGTCGAGTAGACCCAAGCCATTCCCATCAAATCGCACGAAGCCGGGCGCTTGCCAAGCGGCGCGCTCAATGGAAATCGCGGCTCGCCAGCGCCAGCGCCCGGCCGTCGCCCGCGACAAGACCGCGCAGCATCGGCGTCAAATCCGCCAGGCGATCGGCGACGAGGTGGATGACCTCGCCTTCGCGCTGCACCTTGCCCGCCGCCTCGACCATGCCGCCGGTCATCGCCACGCGGCGGAAGCGCTCGAAGACCGCGGGCCAGACCACAAGATTGGCGATGCCGGTCTCGTCCTCGAGCGTCATGAAGATAACGCCGCTGGCGCTGCCCGGGCGCTGGCGCACCAGCACCAGCCCGGCGACCCGCGCGGTCGCTCCCGATGGGATGGCGGCGAGCGAGGCCGCCGGAACGACGCCGCGCGGCGCCAGCTCGTCGCGCAGCAACGCCAGCGGATGGCACTTCAAGGACAGGCCCAGCGTCGCATAATCCTCGACCACGTGCTCGCCAAGGCCCATCGCCGGCAAAGTCGCGGCGGGCTCGGCCGGCATGGTCCCATTGAGCGCGGCGAGGAGCGGCAGCGGCATTCGGACCCGAGCCCCTTCACCGCCCACAGCGCCGCGCGCCGGTCGAGCCCCATCGAGCGGAACGCATCGGCTTCGGCCAGCCGCTGCAACACGCCGCGATCCAAGCGCGCGCGATAGGCCAGCGCGGCGGGATCGGCGTAGCCCTGGCCGCGTGACGCGACCAGGCGTTCTCGGCGGCCTCCCGCGCCAAGCCCTTCACCTGCCGCAAGCCCAGCTGCACGGCCCAGCTTCCGGGCCGCTCGGCGGGGACCATGGTGCAGTCCCAATCGCTGGCGTTGACGTCGACGGCGCGCAGCTCGACGCCATGCGCCACGCGCGTCGCGGACGATCTGGGCCGGGGCGTAGAAGCCCATCGGCTGGCTGTTGAGGAGCGCGCAGGCGAAGATTTCGGGATAAAAGCATTTGAGCCAGGCCGAGACATAGACCAGCAGCGCGAAGCTCGCCGCGTGCGATTCCGGAAAGCCGTATTCGCCGAAGCCCTCGATCTGCTGGAAGCAGCGCTCGGCGAATTCCCGCTCGTAACCCCTCGCCGTCATGCCGGCGACGAACTTGTCGCGGAACTCGCCGATCCTGCCGGTATGACGGAAGGTCGCCATGGCGCGGCGCAAGCCGGTCGGCCTCGGCCGGCGTGAAGCCCGCGGCGACGATGGCGATGTTCATCGCCTGCTCCTGGAACAGCGGCACGCCCAAGGTCTTGCCCAACACCTTGCGCAACGCCGGGGACGGATATTCGACCGCCTCCTTCCCGGTGCGGCGGCGCAGATAGGGATGCACCATGTCGCCCTGGATGGGGCCAGGGCGGACGATCGCGACTTCGATGACGAGATCGTAGAAGCTCCGCGGCTTGAGGCGCGGCAGCATGCTCATCTGCGCCCGGCTTTCGACCTGGAACACGCCGATGGAATCCGCGTGGCACAGCATGTCGTAAACCGCGGGGACCTCGGCCGGCACGGTGGCCATCGTCAGGTGCCGGCCGTGATGGCGTTCGATGAGATCGAGGGCGCGGCGGATGCAGCTCAGCATGCCGAGCGCCAGCACGTCGATCTTGAGCATTCCGAGCGCGTCGAGATCGTCCTTGTCCCATTCGATGACGGTGCGATCCGCCATCGCCGCATTCTCGATCGGCACCACCTCTTCCAAAAGCCCGCGCGTGATGACGAAGCCGCCGACATGCTGCGACAGATGCCGCGGAAAGCCCGACCAGCTCGGCGGCGAGATCGAGCGCCAGGCGCAGCGTCGGATCGGCCGGGTCGAGGCCCAGCGCGCGCACGTGCTTTTCCTCGAGCCCGTCGCCGCCCCAGCCCCAGACCGTTCCGGCGAGCGCGGCGGTCACGTCGCCCGAAAGTCCCAGCGCCTTGCCGACCTCGCGGATGGCACAGCGCGGGCGATAGCAGATCACCGTGGCGGTCAGCGCGGCGCGGTCGCGGCCGTATTTGTCGGTAGATATACTGGATGACCTCCTCGCGCCGCTCATGCTCGAAATCGACGTCGATGTCGGGCGGCTCGTCGCGCTCGCTGCTGATGAAGCGCTCGAACAGGAGATCGAGCCGCGCCGGATCGACCGCGGTGATGCCGAGGCAATAGCAGACCGCCGAATTCGCCGCCGAGCCGCGGCCCTGGCACAGGATGCCGAGCTGCCGCGCCTCGCGCACGATGTCGTGGACGGTGAGGAAATAAGGCGCATAGCCAAGCTGCGCGACGAGTTGCAATTCGCGCGCAATCTGGCCGCGCACCGTCTCCGGCACGCCGGCGGGATAGCGCTGGGCGGCGCCTTCCCAGCTCAGCCGCTCGAGCCTGGCCTGCGGCGTCGTGCCGTCGGGCGCGGTCTCGTCGGGGTATTCGTAGCGCAGCTCGTCGAGATTGAAGCGGCAGCGTTCGGCGATCTCGACGCCGGCGCGTACGGCTTGCGGATGGGAGCGAAACAGCCGCGCCATCTCCTCGGGCGGCTTCAAGTGGCGCTCGGCATTGGGGGCGAGGCGAAAGCCCGCCTCGGTGACGGTGCAGCCTTCGCGGATGCAGGTCACGATGTCCTGCAAGCGTCGCCGCTCCGGCGCGTGGTAGAGCACGTCGTTGGTAGCAACCAGCCTCAAGCCCCGGCGCGCGGCCAGATCGGCCAGGCGATGGAGGCGCTTGGCGTCGTCGCCGCGATAAAGGTGCTGCGCCGCAAGATAAGCGGCGCCGGCGAAATCCGTTTTCAGCCGATCGAGAAAATGCGCGAAGGCCGCATCGAGCTGGTCCGGCGGCAAGGCCACCACCACCTGGCCCGCGCCGAATTCGACGAAGTCGTCATAGCCCAGCCGGCATTCGGCCTTGGCGGCGCGGCGCTTGCCGCGCGTGAGCAAGCGGCACAACCGGCCATAAGCGGCGCGGTCGGTCGGGAAGCATAGGAGGCTCTGCCCATCGTCCAGATCGAGGCGACAGCCGACGATCGAACCGCAGCCCCGTCTCCTTCGCCGCGCGATGGGCGCGCACCAGCCCCGCGAGGCTATTGCGGTCGGTGATGGCGAGCGCGCGATGACCCAAGCTTCGCGCTTGCCGCACCAGCTCCTCGGGATGCGAGGCCCCGCGCAGGAAGGAGATAATTGCTGGTAACCTGCAGCTCGGCATAGGCGCTCATCCGAAGACCCCGTGCAGGAACCAGCGCGGCGCGGCATGCGGCCGGTAGAGCCCGGCGCGGTAAAGCCAGAACCGGCCGCCGTCTTCGTCCTCGACGCGGTAATAATCGCGCGGCTCGGCAATTTCGCGCCACCATTCGCCGGCGATGCGCTCGGGTCCGTCGGCGCGGCGCACGCGATGGCTCAAGCGTCGCCAGCGGAACAACAGCGGCGGATCGTCCGGCACCGGCGCCACCGCCTCGATCGGCTCGGGACGCGGCAAGAGCCGCACCGGCCGCGGCTTCGCTGTATCCCATGCCACCGCCGCGAGACTGGCATCCAGCACGGGAACGAAGCGCACCGCGCGCTCGGGCACATGGCTGGCGCGCGGCACCGGACGCGCCACGGCGCGGCTGCCGAGGCGATTGGCGAGGCGATCGATCAGGGCGGCGAGATCGGCCTCGCCGCCGCCCTTGCCGCCGGCAAAGCCGAGCTGCGCGGGGCCGAGCTTCTCGGCGACGCTCGCCGTCAGCACCATGTCCTCGACGCCGAGGCCGGGATCGACTCGGGCAGGCGCTCTTCGAGCAAGCGCCAGAGATGGGGCGGATCGCGCGAGGGTAGCGCCGTGCCGATCGCCGCCTCCTCGATCCTGCCATCGACGCGGTAGAGCGCGAGCGCGAGCTTGCGCGCGCCCACGCCTTCCTCGGTCAGGCGCCGGCACAGATGGGCGAGCAATTCGCGCGTCGCCGCGGCGATGGCATCGGGCGAAGCCGAAGGCTCGGCGAAAGAGCGGCGCGACCAGAGCAGCGTTTCGGGCGGCAAGGGCGAAAGCGGCTCGGGCGCGAGGCCCAGCGCCTCGTCGAGGCGCAGCGCCACGCTATCGCCGCAGCGCGCGGCAAGGGCGGCGCGCGGCACCGCATAGAGATCGCCGATGCGGCGCAAGCCGAGGCGCGCCAGCAGCGCCGCGGTCTCGGGCTCGAGCCGCAGCGCCGCCACCGGCAGATCGGCCAATGCCATCCGCGCTCCGCCCGGCGGCACCACCGCGACCGCTCCGCCGCCGGCAAAGCGCGATACCGCCCAAGCCGCGCCAAGACTATCGGCAATCGCGGCGCGGCATTCGATGCCCCGGCGCTTGAGCCGCGCCAAGCTCTGCGCCGCGAGCCCGGCCTCATCGCCGAAGAGATGCGCGCAGCCGGTAATGTCGAGGACGACCCCGTCGGCGCCGCAAGGCGCGGTCCACGGGCTGAAACGGTTGCACCAGCGCGCCAGCCTGGCGAGCGCGGCGGCATCGCCGGCGAAATCCGCCTCGGCCACGGCAAGATCCGGACAGAGCGCGCGCGCATCGGCGAGCGCCATGCCGGGCGCCAGCCCCTCGCCCGCGGCCAGCGCGTCGGCGGCGGTGACGATCCGCCTGCCGGCGAGGCTCGCCGCCAGGACGAAAGGCTTATCCGCCCGCGGCGCGAAGCTTGTGCGGCGGTCGATCGGCCAGCGCGGCAGAAAGAGTGACAAAACCCGCCGCATCGCACGCCTCCATTTGCCAGGACGCCGGCACGCCGCCGCGGCAGCGCAACAGCTCGACCCGCCATAGCGGTCGGCCCAGGCCCGGCTCGCCCGAGCCCGAGAGCCCGGGCAACGCCGCAATGCGCCAGCGCGTCACCGCCGCCGAGGCCGCGGCGGCGGCATTGCCACGGCGCAGCGCAAAGCCGGTGACCCCGGATGTCTCGGCGGCCAGTTGCAGCCGCCGGCTTGCCGCCACCGAGAGAGTCGCTACCTCGCCGACCACGGCGGCGAGCGCCGGGCTTCTCAACCCTTCTTCCATCGCCCACAGGATCTCCCGGTCATTGGGCGCGCGCGCCAGGATCAGCCGCTTGGGCTGAAGCCCGTGCCGGGCAAGACCCGGCGCATGGAGATCGGCGCGCGAGCAGCACCACAGCACCGGCCGCCCGGGCGACAACCGTGCCAGGATGCTGGCGAGGAAAGCGGTGGCTATCGCGCCATCCTCGGCCTCGGCTGCGATGCCGCCAACCTCGTGCAGCGCTCCCAGGGGCAAGCCGCCCCAGGGCAAGCCGCCATCCATGGCGGCAATACCGAAAGGCAGGACCGGAGCCGCCTTGCCGCCGCTCTCCAGCGCCGCAAGCTGCCGCCGCAGGGCAGCCAGCCGGGCCTTTTTTACATCCTCCGCCATATCCGGACCCATCGAATGTTCTCTATTTGTTCCTTTGGGGCCGAAGAGTCAAGCATCCGATGTCCGATTGCCCCAGCCCGGCTTTGCGCCTAGAAGGCGCAGCCACGGACGCATCCGCGCGCGCATCATCGTGAGGGAGAAGCAGTTTGGGATTCGTCGGCGAAGTTCGCCACTTTGTCGTCGAGTATGGCTATCTCGCCGTGTTTCTCGGCATCCTGCTCGAGAATTTCGGCCTGCCGACGCCGGGCGAAACCATATTGATTGCCAGCGCGGTGTTGGCCTCGCGCGGATCGCTCGAAATCGTCTGGGTGCTGCCCATCGCCTGGCTCGCCGCGGTCGTCGGCAACTGCATCGGCTATGTCATCGGCGCCGCCGGCGGCAACAAGCTGCTGGTGCGCTATGGCGCCCGCATCGGCATCACGCTCGAGCGGCTGCAAAAGGTCGAAGAGCTGTTCGCCCGCCACGGCGATCTCATTATCATCGGCGCGCGGTTTTTCGTGGTGCTGCGGCAGCTCAGCGGCATCGTTGCCGGCACGCTCGAAATGCCCTGGCCGCGCTTTTTTCTCTATAACGCGATCGGCGCGGCGCTATGGGTCGGATTGTGGGGCGGCGCGACCTATTGGTTCGGCCGTCGCTTCTTCGACTATCTGCGCGCGCTCAGCTGGACCGGACATTTGATCATCGCGCTCGGCGCGCTTGCGATCGTCGCGGTCGCGGTCAAGCTGTGGCATCGGCGCAAGCAATCGGCGCGGAAGCATGCGCGCGGCGAAGCGGCGAAGGAAAAGCGCTAAAGGAGGCACTCGTGGCTACACGCTCTTCCGACAACGACGCCGTATTGAGCACCAATCTCGAATTCTATCGCGCTTTCAACGCCCGCGACGCGGCCGGGATGGAGACGCTATGGGCGCGCGAGGCACCGGTTCTCGTGCACCCATCCCGGCTGGACGCAACTGACCGGGCGCGAGGCGGTCGTGCAAAGCTGGCGCGCCATCCTCGCCAATCCGGAATCGCCCCATGTGATGTGCCATGACGACCGCGCCCTCCTCTATGGCGATCTCGCGATCGTGCTGTGCGAGGAAGAACTCGATACCGGCCACCTCGCCGCGACCAACATCTTCGTCCGCGAGGGCGGCGCCTGGCGCATGGTCCACCATCAGGCCAGCCCAATCGTCGCGCGTTCCTATCGCGAGGACGAGCGCCCGCCGCCGCGGGCACGCCGGCATTAGCGACTGCCCAGCACCCGAACCACCGCGTCGGTGAGGACCCCGAGCTCTTCCTCGGCGATCGTGAAGGGCGGCGTCAGATAGACGATGTTCGCGAACGGCCTGATCCAAACTCCCGCCTCGACAAACCTCTGCCGCAAGGCATCGACATCGTCGAGCCGATGAAGCTCGACGACGCCGATCGCGCCCATGACGCGCACTTCCTTCACCCCGGGAAGCGTTCGGCACGGCGCAAGACCGCGCTCGAGCGCGGTCGCGATCGCGGCGACTTGGGCGAGGCGCGGTTCGCGCTCGAACAAGTCGAGCGAGGCGTTGGCGGCGGCACAGGCGAGCGGATTCGCCATGAAGGTCGGCCCGTGCATCAGCGCGGCCGCCGGATCGTCGGACCAGAACGCCTCGAAGACGTGGCGGCGGGCGACGGTCGCCGCCAAGGGCAGGGTGCCGCCGGTCAGCGCCTTCGACAGGGTAACGATGTCGGGAACGATCCCGGCCGCCTCGCAGGCGAACATCGAGCCGGTGCGGCCGAAGCCGGTGAAAATCTCGTCGGAGATCAACAGCAATTCATGGCGGTCCGCCGCTTCGCGCAATCGGCGCAACGCGCGGCGATCATGGAAGACCATGCCGCCCGCGCCCTGCACCAGTGGCTCGACGACGATGGCGGCAAGAGCGTCGCGCTGGCGCGCGAGCATCCGCTCGAGCCGCTCGGCGCTCGCTTCATCGCGCGGCAGATCGGCGATGAGGTGCGGCGGCAGAAATGCCGGCGAAGCGGCGGTGCATTCCTCCTCGCGTGTCACCGACCGCCATCGCGCCCAACGTGTCGCCATGATAGCCGCCCCTGAAGGCGAGGAACTTGGTGCGCCGTGGCGCCGCGATTGAGCCAATATTGCGCCGCCATCTTGAGCGCGACCTCGACCGCGACCGAGCCCGATTCCGAAAAGAAGACGTGATCGAGGTCGCCCGGAAGGAGCCGCGCCAGCCGGGCGGCCAGCACCGAAGCCGCCTCGTGCGCCAGCCCGCCGAACATGACATGCGGCATGATCTCGAGCTGGCGCGCGACGGCCTCGCGAATATGCGGGTGGTTGTAGCCGTGGCACGCCGTCCACCACGAGGCGATGCCGTCGATCGAGCTCGCGCCCGTCGGCGAGAACGATGCGGCAGCCCTCGGTGCGCGCGACGGCGAGCGGCGCCGGCGCGCTCTTCATCTGCGCGTAGGGCAGCCAGAGATGCGCCAGGCCGGTTGCTAGCCAATCGAGCGAGTCACGTCACGCATCGGCACCAGGCCGAGCCGATCCATCAGCGCCCGGTCGCGGTCGGCGCCGGGATTGGGCGTCGTCAGCAGCCGCTCGCCGCAGAAGATCGAGTTGGCGCCGGCGAGGAAGCACAGGGCTTGGGTTTCGTCGCTCATGTCGTCGCGCCCGGCCGAAAGCCGCACCATCGACGCCGGCATGGTAATCCGCGCCACCGCGATGGTGCGCACGAATTCGAGCGGGTCGAGCGCTTGCGCTCGCCGTGGCAAGCGGCGTGCCCGCGACCTGGACCAAGAGGTTGATCGGCACGCTTTCGGGATGAACCGGCAAGGTGGCGAGCGCCACGATCATGCCGACGCGGTCCTCGCGCGCTCTCGCCCATGCCGACGATGCCGCCGCAGCACACGCTGATCCCAGCGTCGCGCACAGCGGCCAGCGTATCGAGCCGGTCCTGATAGCAGCGCGTCGTGATGATCGCGCCGTAATATTCGGGCGAGGTGTCGAGATTGTGGTTGTAGAAATCGAGCCCCGCCGCTTTCAGTCGCCGCGCCTGCCCCGCGCTCAGCATGCCGAGCGTCGCGCAGGTCTCGAGCCCGAGCGCCTTGACGCCGGCGACCATGGCCGCAGACTGCGTCGAGATCGCGGTCCTTGGGCTCGCGCCAGGCCGCGCCCATGCAGAAGCGCGACGCGCCGCCGGCCTTCGCGGCCTCAGCGGCCGCGAGCACGGCGCCGCGGCTCCATCAGCTTCTCGGCGGCCACGCCGGTGTCGTAGCGCGCGCTTTGCGGGCAATAGGCGCAATCCTCGGGACAGCCGCCGGTCTTGATCGAGAGCAGCGTCGACAACTGCACCGCGCGCGGATCGAAATGGCGGCGATGCGCGAGCTGGGCTCGGAAAATCAGCTCGGGCAAGGGCAGGTCGAACACCGCTCGAACCTCCGCGCGCGTCCAATCGTGGCGCGGCGCCGAGCGAGCTTCGGTATCGAGCATGGGAAATACCTTTGCTTTGAACGCTCCTCCGCGTAACGCTATATCGGGTCTCGGTCAAGAGAAGCCCGCCATGCCCTCGCTCGACGAATTCGCCGCAGAAAAGCTCCGCGATCTCGAAGCCCGGCACCTGCGCCGGACGCTGGCCGAGACCACGCGCCTCGACGGCGTGTGGGTGGAGCGCGACGGGCGCCGCAAGCTGTCCTTCTCGTGCAACGATTACCTCAACTTGAGCCAGCATCCGGCGGTGCGCGAGGCCGCCGTCGCCGCCATCAGACGCTATGGCGCCGGGGCCGGTGCGTCGCGCCTCGTTACCGGCAATCATCCGCTCTATGCCGAGCTCGAGTTGAGGCTCGCGCGGCTCAAGGGCAGCGAAGCGGCCTGCGTCTTCGGATCGGGCTATCTGGCCAATACCGGCATCATCCCGGCGCTCGTCGGAGAGGGCGATCTCATCCTCGTCGACCAACTTGCCCATGCCTGCATCTGGGCGGGCGCCCAAATGAGCGGAGCCACCGTGTCGAGCTTTCGCCATAACGATACCGCTCACGCGGCCGAGCTGTTGCAAGCGCGGCGGGCCCGGCACCGGCACGCGTTGATCGCGACCGACGGGGTGTTCTCGATGGATGGCGATTTGGCGCCGCTGCCGGCGCTAGCCGCGCTCGCTTCGCGCACCGATTCCTGGCTGATGAGCGACGACGCGCATGGGCTTGGCGTCGTGGGCGGCGGACGCGGCTCGCGCTTCGCGCATGGCACGGTGCCCGAGGTCGCGCTGCAAATGGGCACGCTCAGCAAGGCGGTCGGCTCCTATGGCGGGTATCTGTGCGCCTCCCGCGCCGTCATCGACCTCGTTCGCAACCGCGCGCGGACGCTCGTTTACTCGACCGGCCTGCCGCCCGCGAGCGTCGCGGCATCGATTGCCGCGCTCGATATCATCGCGTCCGAGCCCGATCTTTCGGCGCAGCCCCTCGCCAAGGCCAAGCGCTTCACCGCCCTTCTGGGCCTCGCGCAAGCTCAAAGCCCGATCGTGCCGGTCGTCATCGGCGAAGCTTCGCAAGCGCTCGAGGCGGCCGCTCTCCTCGACGGCGAAGGCTTCCTAGTCGTGCCGATCCGTCCGCCCACCGTCCCGCAAGGAACCGCGCGTCTGAGATTGTCGTTCTGCGCGCAGCACCCCGACGCTGAGATCGAGCGGCTCGCCGCGATCATCCGCTGGCGCGTGCCGATGTGAGCGCGATCTTCATCGCGGGAACCGGCACCGATGTCGGGAAAACCTTCGTCGCCTGCGGCCTTATCCATGAGCTCCGCCGCCGCGGCCGCGAGGTAGAAGCGCTGAAACCGGTGGCGAGCGGTTTCGACCCCGACCATCCGGCGACGAGCGATCCGGGCCAGATTCTCGAGGCGCTGGGGCAAGCGCCGTCGCCGTCGGCACTAGATCGGATCGCGCCGTGGCGGCTCATTGCGCCGTTGTCGCCCGACATGGCCGCGCGCCGCGAAAACCGGAGCATCGATTTTGCCGCGCTGCTGGCGTTTTGCCGGCGCGCGGTCGCGGCAAGCGCGGATGCGACGATCATCGAGGGCGTGGGCGGAATCATGGCGCCGCTCGATGAGACGAACACCGTCGTCGATTGGATGACTGCGCTGCGCGTGAAGATAGTGCTCGTTGGCGGCTCCTATCTCGGCGCCATCAGCCACGCCTTGACGGCGCTCGACGCGCTGGCCCGGCGCGAGCTCGACCTCGCCGCCATGATCGTGAACGAGACGCCGGGCAGCCGCGTCGATCTCGGCGAGACCGCCGCGACCATCGAGCGCTTTGCCCGCGGCGTCGCGGTGGCCGCCCTGCCGCGCCTCGCCAACGCCGAGGCGGGCCATCCCGCCTTGCGGCAAATCGCCGACTTGCTATGAGTTGGTGTCACTTCGAGGGGATGAAGCCCATGCGCGTCGCGATCGTCGGTCAGCAAGCCTTCGGCAAAGCGGCGCTCGAGGCGTTCCTCGCTCGCGGCGACGACGTGGCCGGGGTGTTCGCCGCCCCGGAAGCGCCGGGCGCGCGGCCCGATCCGCTGCGCCAGACGGCGCAGACGCGCGGCATCAAGACCTTTCAATTCAAGAGCCTGGGCGCGCCCGAGGCGCTCGCGGCGTTGCGCGGCCTCGATACCGAGCTGGGCGTCATGGCCTATGTCACGCAATTCGCGCCGCAATCCTTCGTTACCATCCCGAAGCACGGCATGATCCAGTTCCATCCCTCGCTCTTGCCGGTTCATCGCGGTCCGTCTTCGATCAACTGGGCGATCATCGAGGGGCGGACGAAGACCGGGCTGACGATCTTCCGGCCTACCGACGGGCTCGACGAAGGCGCGGTGCTGCTGCAAAAGGAGGTCGCCATCCTGCCCGACGACACCCTCGCCACGGTCTATTTCGACAAGATCTTCCCCGCCGGCGTGGCCGCGCTGTTGGAGGCCGCCGACGCGGTGATCGCGGGCCGCGCGCTGGAGCTCGCCCAGGACGAATCGCGGGCCAGCTATGAGGGCTGGTGCCGCGACGCCGAGACGCAGATCCATTGGGCCGCACACGGCGACCGGGTCTACGATCTCATCCGCGGCTGCAACCCGGCGCCCGGCGCGTGGACCAGATGGGGCGAGCGCAAGCTTTATCTCTTCGACGCGAGGAAGATACCGGTCCGCACCTTCGGGATGGTAAAGGGCTTCAAGCCCGGCCAGGTGATGAGGCTCGGGGATGCGAGCTTCACCATTTGCGCCCAGGGCGCGCTCATCGAGGTGCTGCGCTGCCGCATCGACGACGGCAAGAAGATCGCGGGCAACGAGGCCGGGATCGCGGCCGGAGAGATGCTCGGCGGTTGATCCGCGAAGGCTACGCCCGCGCGGTTTCCTGGTGCCAGACCAGAAGCCGGCGGCGGATCAGCTCCATGCATTTGACGACCGCCGAGCCGACGATGCCGATGGCGACGATGCCCGAGAACACCCCCGGCGAATCGGCGAAGCGCATCGACGTCATCATCGAGCCGCCAAGCCCCTCGCCGCCCATGGTCATCTCGCAAATGATCACGACGATGAGTGAGATCGGCAGCGCGATCTGAAGCCCGGTAAAGACCTCGGGCATGGCCGAGGGCAGCACGATCTGCCACAGCAATTGCCGCTTGGTGACGCCCAGGCTTTCCGCCGACCACACCAGGTATTTATCGACGTTCTCGGTCGCCGCCCAGGTCGCGACCACGACCGGAAAGACGGCCGAGAACGCCACCATCGCGATCTTCGACCAGTCGAACACGCCGAACCACAGAATGAAGATCGGCAGGAAGGCGATCTTGGGGCACGGATTGCCGATCGACACCAACGGATCGAAGAACCAGCGGATGGCGCGGAAGCGCGCGATGGTGACGCCGATCGCGACGCCGGCGACCGCCGCCAGCGCGAAGCCCGCGAGGGTGCGCGCCATGGTCAGCTCCAAGCTCACCAAGAGATCGCCCGACCAGGTGTCCTGGCCGAGGCGGATGAGCAGCCGAAGACAAGGACGGGAGCAGGAAGTCCGACACGAAGTGCATCCGCGCGCCCCACTCCCACGCCACCGCGAGGACGACGACCGAGGACGAGCGCAGCGCGATGCGCCGCCAATCGCGGGTTCGCTTTACTCTCTCCATATCAAGGTCCGCCTCATGAAATGAAGATAGGCCCGGTCGGCGAAAAAGCCGAGCGCCGAGACCGTGATGACGACCGCGAACATCGCGTCGTAAACCCCGCCTTCGCCGAGAAACGAGATGAGATAGCCGAGGCCGTGCTGGCCGACCAGCAGCTCCGATGCCACCAGCAAAATGAACGAGATCGCGACGGCGTTGCGGATGCCGGCGAGAATTTCCGGCAACGCGCTCGGCAGGATCACCTCCCACAGCACCTCGCGATCGCTCGCGCCGCAGGCCCGCGCCGACCAAACGAGCGTCTGATCGACGCCGCGCGATCCGTTATAGGAAGCTCAAGATCACCGGCAACAGGCAGCCCATCGCAATGGACGCGATTTTCGAGCCCGCGCCCAGCCCCAGCCACAGGATCATCACCGGAATGAGAGCGGATTTGGGCATCGGGTAGAGCGCCTTGATCAGCGGGCTGACGATATCATCGAAGGCTCGATAGCGCGCCATCACGACGCCCAGAAACACGCCGGCAACGATGCTTAGCCCCAACCCGATCGACCAGTTGATGAACGACGACACCCCGTTCGACCACAAATCGCCGTCCATCAGCAACTCGAACCAGGCCTTCGCGACCGCGCTCAAGGGCGGCAATTCGCTCGGATCGACGATGCCGACGCGCGGCACGATTTCCCACAAGATCGCGAGCAAGAGGATCGGCAAATAGCGGATGAAGACGTTCTTGCTCATGCGTCGTGCGCCTCCTGCGCGCGGATCGCCTCGTCGCGCACCAGGTTCCAAAGGTAATCGACCTTCCGAGTATACTCGGTGGTGTGGATGAAGTCGGCGCGCGAGCCGTTTTCCGGCTTGGTCTCGACGATCTCCTTGATCCGCCCGGGCCGCGCGGTCATCACCGCGACGCGGTCGGCGAGATAGACGGCCTCGCGCACGTCGTGGGTGACGAACACCACCGTCTTGGGCGTGCGCCGCATGATCGCCAGGAGCTCTTCATGCATCAGCGTGCGGGTCTGGGCGTCGAGCGCTCCAAAGGGCTCGTCCATCAGCAGCGTCCGCGGGTCGATGGCGAGGGTGCGCGCGATCGCGACGCGCTGCTTCATGCCGCCCGAAAGCTGCGACGGATAGCTGTGCTCGAAGCCGGAAAGGTGGACGAGATCGATCAGCTCTTGCGCGCGCCGCTCGCGATCGGCCTTGGGCAGGCGCTGCTTCTCGAGGCCATAGAGAACGTTCTGCCGCACCGTTTTCCACGGGAACAGCGCGAAGTTCTGAAACACGATGCCGCGGTCGGGACCGGGCCCGGTCACCGGCTCGCCGCCCACGGAAATCGTGCCGCTCTCCACGGGGAGAAAACCGCCGAGGAGATAAAGCAGGGTGCTCTTGCCGCAGCCCGACGGGCCCAACAGCGCGACGAATTCGCGCTCCTTCACTTCGAGCGAGACGCCGTCGAGCGCCAACACCTCGCGCCCGCGCGCGGGGCGATAGGTGTGGCTCACTTGGCCGAAAACGATTCCGTTACCTGTCATGCATCGCGCCTCGACAGCGGCGAGAACGCCAGGGCGAGCGCGAGGCCGCGACCGCCAACCATAATACCGCTCCCTGTCCCATTGTAAGATTCTTGCCGCATCATTCGCGCCCGCCGCTTTCCTTGTCAACGGGCAACTCTACGAGCGCGCCGGATTAGCGCAGGCGAGCGTAAGCCTCATCCACCATCGACAGGTCCGAATAGGCCTTCACGTCGATGTCGATCTTCAACATCCCGAGCTTCCTCTCTATGGCGAAATTCTTCTGCATGGCATCGAGATCGGGACGCGAGTCGGGCGCGTGGTAATCGTCGCCCTTGGTGAAAAGCCAGCTGGAGAATTGCGCAACCGGCTGCTTGGTGAAGTCGGCGACGAGCTGGAGCGCCGCCGTCCGGTTGGCGGGATCGAGAATCCAGCGCATCGCGCGGTCCGTGTCCTCGAAATAATCGACCAGGGCGGCGCGGTGGGCGTCGATATAGGGCTTTCGGACCGCGATGACGGTGAGCTCGGACGCCCCACCCATCGCGTCCTTCATCGTGAACAGGGCGCGCACGGCGCCCGACTTCATCGGCGCCACCGAGAACGGCGTCGTCAGAAAGCCGAGATCGACCCGTCCGGCGTCGAGGGCGGCCATCATGTTCGGAAACTCGATTTCGACGATCGAGACGTCGCGCTTGTCGTCGAGCCCGTGCGTCATCAGCATGTAGCGCATACCCAAATCCATGGCGCCGCCGATGCTGTTGTCGCCGATGACCTTGCCCTTCAGATCCTCAATCTTGCGGATCGGGCTGTCGGCCTTGACGGCGAAAGGCCGCGTGAAATAATCCTGGTAGCCGTCGCGCGTGGCCTCGCCGATCAGCTTCAAATCGTCCATATGCGCGTTCTGGATCGCGAGCGCGAAAGCCGATGGCGCGAAATAGGCCAATGACAGATCGCCGGTGGCGAGCGCCGTCGTCTGCGGCCCGCTGCCGGGCGTGCGGACGGCCTCGACGACGTAGCTCTTGCCGTAATGCACCAGCACGTTCTTCATCTGCATGAGAATGGGAAACATCTGGCCCGGCACGGCCGCCCACGCCGCCTTGATCGCGAGCGGCTCGTCCGCGCTTGCGCCCGAGGCGGCGAGCGCGAGCCCCGCCGCCAAGCCGAGAATGCGGAGTTGCTTCATATCGTCACTCCTCTTTTCCGGTCTGCCGCTTGGCCGCTTCGTCGATCAGCGACAGGTCCGAATGCGCCTTCACGTTGACCGGCGTCTTGAGGAAGCCGAGGCGCGTCAGGTCGTCGAGGTTGCGCTGGAGCGCCGCCAGATTGGGCCGCGCGTCTGGATCGTGAAAGCTGTCATCCTTGGTGAACAGCCAGGCCGCAAAATTCTCGTGCGGCTGCTTGGTGAAGTCGCTGAGAATTCTTGATCGCGTCGGCGCGGTTCTTCGGATCGGTGAACCAGCGGGTCGAACGCTGGAAATCCTCGTAGAAATCGACCAGCGCCGCGCGATGCGCCGCGACGAACGGTGCCCGCGCCGCCATCACCGTCATCTGCGTTTCGCCGCCCATCGCATCGCGGATCGTGAACAGGCTGCGAAAGCCGCCCTGCTTTTGCGCGATGCCGATGAAAGGCTGCGCCACCGGACCGAGATCGATCTTATTGTCCCGCAGCGCCGCCAGCATGTTCGGAAAGGCGACCTCGACCACCTGGTAATCGCGCTTTTCCTCATAGCCATGATCGTGCATCGCCTTGACCATCGCGAAATACGCGGCGCCCCCGATGCCATTGGTGCCGAGCACCTTGCCCTTCAGATCGTCGATCCTCCGGATGGGACCGGATGCGAGCACGAGATAGGGGCCGGTCTGATAGCCCGGCACGCCGTCGCGGTGACCGTCGCCGATCGCCCGCAGATCGTCCATTTTCGCGTTCAGAATAGCGAGGCCGAAGGAGGAGTAGCCGAGCGTCGCGATGTCGAGATCGCCCGAGGCGAGCGCTTCGATCTCGGGCGTGCTGCCGCGAAACCGGATGGCGTCAACGGTATAGGTCTTGCCGTAATGTTTCAGGATCTCGGGCCGCGAGAACGCGATCGGCAGGAGATGGGTCGGGGTTTCGGTCCAGGCCACGCGCAGCTTCACCGGCGCGTCCGCCCGGGCCGCGATGGGAAGAATCGAAGCGGAAAGCGCTAGCGCCAGCGCGGCCGCCACGACCGACAGCCTGTATTGGAACTCCATGGCGATCCTCTCCCTGGCCTGGCGTGCGATCCGCGAGCGCCGCCGTGATCGGCGCTCTAGCCGTTTGTATTCACGAGCGTAGCGCGATTTTCGGCGCACCACAATTCTTTTGAAGTGTGACAAGGCTGATCCATCGCGTTCGTTACGACGCTGATCGGGATTTTATTGGGTCGAGGGCTGGAGGTTGCGGGAAGGGTTCGGCGGGGCACATCGCCCCGTGGGTCATGGTCCCGCAGCGGCGAAGCGGCCGGCGAGCAGCCGGAAGATCGCTGCGTCCGGGCAAGCTGTCGGCAGCCAGAGGCGAATTCGAGCGGCGCCCTCGACGACGCGGGCGGCGATCTTGATCAGCCGCAATCGCAGCGTCGTGAACTCGGCCGTTCTCCAAGAGGAACGCTTGGGCGCGGCAGCGCGCAGAGTGAGAAGCAGCCAATAAGCCGCCGTGTGCAGGATGAGGCGCATCTGATTGGCCCGCGGGTCACGGCACGACGTACGATCCGAGGCGAGCTGGGCCTTGTGTAGCTTGATGAAGTTCTCCGCTTGGCCGCGGCCACAGTAGACTGTCTCATAGAGATGCTTGGCGCTGCCCTTGAGCGAGGTGACGACGTAACGGACATCGAGGCCGAGCTTCGTCGCCTCGATCCGGGCGACGACACGGCGCTGTCTTTGCCAACTCTTGGCGCCGTAACGCAGCGTGCTCCAGCGGCGCAGCTTCTCGGTTCCGGTCACCGCGCGCTCGACGCACACCGCGTCGGCAACCGACCGGATCATGCCGGCGAGGCACCGGGTTGCCGCCGAAGCCGAAGATGTAGCCAATCCCATTGGCTTCGCACCAATCCATCGCCTTGACTCGACCGTAGTGGCTGTCACCGCGCACCAGGATGTCAACCTTCGGCCAGTGCCGGCGAATGCGGGCAATGACATGCTTCAGGATCGTGCGCACTTCGATCCCGCCCGGCGTCTTGCCGCTGCGCAGGATGACGGCAACGGGCTTGCCGCTCGTCCCCTCGTAGATATGGATCGGCAGGAAGCAGCGTTCGTCGTAATGCGCGTTGAACAGCGATAACTGCTGCCGGCCATGCACCGCGTCGAAGGTGTCGTCGATGTCGAGAATAATCGAAGCCGGCGCCCGCGCGTAACTGGCACAGAACTGATCCACCAGCGCCAGCATCAGTCGCGCGATCTCGATCCGCGACGGCGCATTCTCCAACCGCGACATGGTCGGTTGCGAGCACAGCGCCTCGCCGCTTCCCGGTGCTCGGCCCACCGCCATCTTGAATACCGGGTCGTCCCGCAGTTTGTTGCAGTCGTTGGCGTCCTCGTACCCCGCCGCGATCGCAAACATCCGAAGCCGCAGCATCTCCTCGACCGTGTGATCGATGCGATCGGAATCACGGCGATCCTTCAGGCAGGTCGCGAGGCGCGCTGCAACGCCCAGATGCCGCTCGACCCCGCGCAGCAGCAGCACGCCCGCATCCGACGACAGCATCCCGCCGTCGAAAGCTACGCTCACTTTCTTGCGGCAAATCGCTGGCAGGGAAAACGGCAGGAGGTTATCTTTGTTCATGGCGGATGTGGCGCTCCGTGATCGCGGCTTCAACTCTGTCCTGACAACAGAATCATGCTCGCAATCAGCGGCTTACGCTACATCCGCCAGCCTACAATCGCTCCCGTCGTGAATAAGGCGGGCTAGGAACTCGCGGTTCTATTGGCGGCGGCTCGCGCGCAGGACATAGCGATCGCCGACGAAGCGCTCGAACATCACGTCGATGGTGGGATGGGTGACCGGACCATTCTCGGCATCCGGCACCAGATTCTGCTCGGAGACATAGGCTTCATAAGGGCCGCCATTCGCGTTCTGCGCGAGCAGGTGATAGAAGGGCTGGTTCTTCGACGGCCGGCGCGCGGCCGGGATCGACTGGTACCATCCCTCGGAATTGTTGAACATCGGGTCGACATCGAAGATGACGCCGCGAAACGCATAGAGGCGGTGCCGAACGATCTGTCCGACCGCGAATTTGCCGTTGCCAAAGACCCGCGCCGCCTTCACCACCTTACTCTCCCGCGAGCCGGCCCGATCCGCCGGCGCCGAACCCTTGGCCTTATAAAAAGATTTGACGGCCGCCTCAAGGGGCGCCGGCAATGCCGCCCGTGCGCGCGGCCCGGTTGACGAAACGCCACCGCGAGGCGCGGATCGATACCCTTAAGTGTCGAGCCGCGGCCGCGCGATGGCGCCAATTCCCACGAAACAACTCTTCCTCATCCCTGAACTTTGGGCCGAACGTCTCGTTGACCCAACCTACGCAAGGATCGAGCCACGCTGAAGAATCAATGGCTTAGCGGAGAGCCGGCGGCGCTTTTGGCGATTCCGCCGACACCCGGCGCGATCACCGCGGCGCGAGATATTTGCGCGCCAGCCGCAAAAGTTCGAGATCGCAGGTCTGCTTGGCGATCTCCTCGAGATCCTCGAAATAGTTCCGCAGCGCTTGGGGCGTGAGCCGTCCGATCAACCAGCCGATGAACTGTTCCGGCGACTTGACCCAGGCGGGTAGCGGATCGAGGCCGTGGCCATAGGGCAACGCCACGCGCAGGATGCGCCAGCGCCGGCGCCGCAACTGATCGTCGATCGGATCGAGATCGGGCTCCAATGCCCAACCCGGCCGACTTTGCACTCCACCGCCGCGTCCCGCCATGATCCTTCCGCCCCCTCAACGGGCGCGACCGCCGCGCCCTCCGTCCCGAACCTTCCGGCTTAAGGTTACTTCGGATTGACTATGAATATAGAGAAATTATTCATTAACGCAACGCCATTTTATGGTTAACGCGCAATATGACGGTAATAAACCCGGCGAGAATTGAACACGTCGTTAGAAAACCCGAAGAATTTGAAGGAATCGTCGGGATTCTTTACTGATGCGGGCGAGGGCGTAAAGCGCTTGCGTCGGCCGCCGCCTAGATTTCGCTCGCCGCGAGGATGCCGGGCAGCGCCTGGACCGAGGACAGCACGGCGGGATTGACGCGGAAGCCCCCGGGCAACGCAATCTCGACCTCGCGCGAGGCGAGCGTCACGACGACGCTGACCCGCCCGCGGCCGCCGGCCTCGCCCTGCATCAGGCGCTTCAGGGGCGCGAGCGCCGCCGCCTCGCCCAGCACGACTTTCATGCCGGTAGCGGCTTGCGCGACGATGCGATCGAGCGGCTCGATCTTCTGCGCGGTGAGGCGCAGGGATTCGTCCTCGGCACGGATGTCGCAGCTCACCAGCAGCGCCTGGCCGCTCTCAAGGAGCGGCCGGCTCTGCGCGAGCACTTCGGAAAACACCGTGACCTCGAAGACGCCGCTCGCATCCGACATCTGCGCGAAGGCAAAGCGGCGGCCATCGGCGGAAGTGCGGTCTTTCCGGCCGATGACGATGCCGGCCAGCCGGAAGCGCGTCGAGCCGCCGGCCGCGAGCCGCTCGGGCAGCTCGGCAAAGCGCACCGCGCCGATCCGGGCGAGGCTTTTGCCATAGGCATCGAGCGGATGGCTCGACAGGTAGAATCCGATGGCGGCAAATTCCTGCTGCAGCCTCTCGACGACCGGCCAATCCACGACCTGCGGCAGCGCCGAGGCGCCCGCCAGCGCGTCGCCCGCGCCGAAGAGATTTTCCTGATGGCTATGGCGTTCCTCGGCGGCGGCGCTGGCGTGACGCAGCAGCGCCTCGATGGCGCCAAAGCTCTGCGCCCGATTGCGGTTGAGGCAATCGAAGGCCCCGGCGCGCACCAGGCCCTCGAATTGCCGGCGGTTGAAGCTTTTGACGTCGAGCCGCGAGGCGAAATCGAACAAGTCCCTGAACGCGCCGTTGGCGCGGCGCTCGGCGACGATCTCCGCCATCGCCGCCGCGCCGACGCCCTTCACCGCGGCCAGCGCATAGCGGATGGCGGCGCCGTCCGGGGTCGCTTCGACGCAGAAGCCGACATCGGAGCGGTTGACGTCGGGCGGCAGCAGCTTGATGCCGAGACGGTCGCACTCCTGATGAAAGACATTGAGCTTGTCGGTGTTGCCGATATCGAGGCTCATCGACGCGGCCAGGAACTCGACCGGGTAATTGGCCTTCAAATAGGCGGTCTGGTAGGAGACCAGCGCATAGGCGGCGGCGTGCGACTTGTTGAAGCCGTAGCCGGCGAATTTCGCCACCAGATCGAAGATGTGCTCGGCCAGCCAGGATTCGACGCCGCGCGCGATCGCGCCGTCGACGAACTGCTTGCGCTGCGCGTCCATCTCGGCCTTGATCTTCTTGCCCATGGCGCGGCGCAAGCAGATCGGCGCTCCCGAGCGAATAGCCCGACAGCGTCTTGGCGATCTGCATCACCTGCTCCTGGTAGATGATGATGCCGTGGGTTTCCTCGAGGATGGGCTCGCAGCGAGGGATGGAGATAATCCGGCTTCGCGCGCCCGTGCTTCACCTCGATGTAGCGCGGAATGTTCTCCATCGGGCCGGGGCGGTAGAGCGCCACCACCGCGATGATGTCCTCGAAGCGGTCGGGGCCGAGCTTCCGCAGCATGTCGCGCATGCCCGAGCCTTCGAGCTGGAACACGCCGACCGTGTCGCCCCTTGCCATGCAGCTCGTAGCTAGCCTCGTCGTCGAGCGGCAAGGCGGCAAGATCGAGCGCAACGCCGCGCTCGGCCAACAGTGTCGCGCGCGCTTGGCCAGCACGGTGAGCGTCTTCAGGCCGAGGAAGTCGAACTTCACCAGGCCCGCAAACTCGACGTATTTCATGCTGAACTGCGTCACCGGCATGTCGGAGCGCGGATCGCGGTAGAGCGGGACCAGCTCGATCGAGCGGCCGGTCGCCGATCACGACACCCGCCGCATGGGTCGAGGCGTGGCGGTAGAGGCCCTCGAGCTTCTGCGCGATCGCGACGAGGCGCGCGACCGCCTCGTCCTCGGCCTGCATCTGCTGCAACAGCGGCTCGCCGTCGATCGCCTGCTGCAGCGTCACCGGGCGCGGCCGGATTGTTGGGCACCAGCTTGCAGATGCGGTCGACCTGCCCGTAAGGCATCGCGAGCACGCGGCCGACATCGCGCAGCACGGCGCGCGCCTGGAGCTTGCCGAAGGTGATGATCTGCGCCACCCGATCGCGGCCGTATTTCTCCTGGACGTGGCGAATCACCTCGTCGCGCCGATCCTGGCAGAAGTCGATGTCGAAATCGGGCATCGACACGCGCTCGGGATTGAGGAAGCGCTCGAACAGCAGCCCGAAGCGCAGCGGATCGAGGTCGGTGATGGTGAGCGACCAGGCCGCCACCGAGCCCGCGCCCGAGCCGCGGCCGGGCCCCACCGGGATGCCTTGCGCCTTCGCCCATTGGATGAATTCGGCGACGATGAGGAAGTAGCCGGCAAATCCCATCGCGATGATGGTGCCGAGCTCGAAGTCGAGCCGCTCGCGATAAGGCTTGGCCGCCTCCGCGCGCTCGTCTTCGGTCATGCCGGAACGATAAACCTGCTCTGCCAGCCGCCGCTCGAGCCCCTTGAGCGCATTGGCGCGAAGCTCCTCGGCCTCGGCTCGGCCGGAGGCGCTGACGAAGGGCGGCAGGATCGGCGCGCGCGGCTCGGGCATATAGGCGCAGCGCCGCGCGATCGCCAGCGTGTTGTCGCACGCCTCGGGGAGATCGGCGAACAGCATCCGCATCTCGGCCGGCGATTTGAAATAATGCTCTTGGGTGAGCCGGCGGCGGTTGGGCTCGCTCTGCACCGTGCCCTCGGCGATGCAGAGCAGAACGTCGTGCGCCTCGTGATAGCTCGGATCGGCGAAGTAGACGTCGTTGGTCGCGACCAGCGGCAGCCCGTGCCGGTAGGCGAGACCGATGAGTTCCCCTTCGATTCGATCTTCGGCGCTCAGCCCGTGGCGCATCAGCTCGACATAGAGCCGGCCCGGGAACAGCCCGGCGAGCCGGCGCAGCATCGCCTCGGCCGCGTCCTTTTGGCCCTCGGCGAGCAGCCGCCCGACCGCGCCCGCCGGCCCGGCGGCGAGAGCCAAGAGCCCGTCGCTGTGACCGTCGAGCGCGGCGAGATCGATCTGCGGCGCCTCGCCGCCGCCGCTTTCGAGAAAGGATTTGCTGACTAGCTTCAGGAGATTGCGGTAGCCCTGCTCGCTCTGCGCCAGCAGCACCAACGAGTCTGGCGCCAGCGCCGGGCCGGCCGAGCGCCCGAGTCGGCCATGATCGGCGTCGCCGCGCCGCACGCCCAGCTCGCAGCCGACGATCGGCTGGATTCCCGCCTCGGCGGCCGCCATGGCAAATTCGAGCGCGCCGAAGAGGTTGCCGGCATCGGTCATGGCGACGGCCGGCATGGCGTTGCGCTTGGCCAGCGCGACCAGCTCCTTGACCTTGATCGCGCCCGCCGAGAGCGAATAGGCGGAGTGCGCGCGCAGGTGAACGAAATCGGCGAAGCCCATCTTGATAAGCTTGGCAGAGCGCTCGATCGATGCAAGTGAATTGTGGGAAGGGCGACGCCGTTGGGCTACATTCGAGACTGGAAATAGAGGGAGGTCGAAGTGACGCGCATCAAAATTCTCAATCGGGCGGAAATGAACGACGAGCAAGGCCGCGTCTATGACGAGGCCAAGGCGGCCGGCGGACCGCTGGGCGGTCCTTATTGGGCGTATATCCGGAATCCGAAGCTGTTCCGCGCCTCGCAGCAGATGGGCAGTTGCCTGCGCGAATCCGCGCTGACCGGACGGGAGCGCCAGATCGCGGTCCTGAGCGTGGTGCGCCATTGGGGCGCGAAATACCCCTGGGCCGCCCAGGCGCGGGCCTCGCTGGCCGCAGGCGTCGATCAGGCCACGATCGATGCGATCAACGCCCGGAAGGCGCCCGCGCTCAGAGACACGCGCGAAAGACTGGCGTACGAGGTGCCGAAGGAATTGCTCGCCAATCGCGGGCTTAGCGACGCGACCTATCAAGCCGCCGAGAAGGCCTTCGGGCTGGAGGACTTGATCACGTTGATCGCGGCAGTCGGAAATTTCTCGATGGTGTGCTGTTCGGCCAACGCCTTCGACCTCACCCCGACCGAGGACATGACGCAACAACTCTTGGCGTGACGCCACGATTCGCGATTACGACTCGAGCGGCATCATAGCTAATTGTCTCGTCGCTCCCGCGCAAGCGGGGACCCAGCGCAAGCGACGTGCGGTTGCCCTGGACCCCGACTTTCGCCGGGGTGACGAAGACACGTTTCGACTTCGCCCAGGCCGGGGAGCATTTTTGAACGCCATCCACGGTCCATCCTCACCCTGAGGAGCGGCGAAGCCGCGTCTCGAAGGGCGCAGGATATTCATGCAGCGTCCTATCCGGTCAGTGCGCCTCGTCCCTAATGTCCGCGAGAAAATGAGATTGTCTCAGCAGGCCTTCGCCAAGCGGTTTCGCATCAACCTCGCGCGGTTGAACCATCTATAGACGCCTTAACGATCCAGGGGGGCAGAGCGAACGAGCTAAGGCGCGTAGTCATCGCTCTTGTCGCGGTTACATTTATAGCAAGTTAGCCTTAGGTTGTGTTCTTCGGAGCTACCGCCTTTTGATACCGGAATGATGTGATCAAACTCGACTTCATTATCTTGAAGTGGTCGATGACAATGTTGGCACTGGTAGTTGTCGCGCCTCACAATACGTATCATCGTTTCGAAGCTAAGCCGCCTTCGGCCAATCCGTCTCGCTTCGCCCGTTTCCGTCATATACTCCGCCGCGAAGAAGACGGGACAGATATGACCGAAGACATTGCAACCAGCGTCCGTAAACGTTTCTGGGATCACCCCTGGATGATCGCCAGGATTGAATTCTTCGACCATCTTTTTGAAAAACGCACGTCGCGCGGGTTCAAGAGGGATCCGGGCATCATCTACGCCAGTCGCGAGTGACTGCAGATAGTGCGATCTGTGCTCTTCGGCAACTCGCAGTATCTCCGCCCAAGTCTCGGGAGGGAAATCGCTTTCCTTCAGGTCGTCCGCGTCTTGACAAAACGGCGCACGATAGATGTGTATCGGGGGCAATGCGCGACCTACCCACGCCGCGATTTGTTCCTCTTCGCTTTCTTCCTTGCCGGCGGCTTCGAGGTCCCTCCGCTGGCATAACGTGAACCACGCTTGCTCCCGTAGAACGCGGTCATCTTTTGACCATTCCTCGAATTGCTGCCTCAACTCAGCTGTCAGCGGCCTCACCTCGCCGACTAAACCGGTTCTTAGGCACTCTTCGAGATACACGTTATGGCACTCCGAATCCGCTCTAAGGCTTGGAAGAATAGGAGATTGCTCGACAAGTGGACCGTAGGGGCAATACTTGAGTTCCCAGCACGGTTTGCAAACTCTGCCTTTCCGTTCCTTCCAATCGGTGTAAACCTCATCATCGCTTGCTGATTGGTCGTAGCCAAGGGCGTCACGAATACTCGGATGGATCGGTGGACCAAGACGACGCTTTCTTGCGGCCATTGGTGCCCTCGCGCTCGTTGCCGGCTAGGTCATCACGGTTCGTTGCACTAATCGGTTTGACCCACTCGTGGCCGTGGTTCTCCGCCTTCGCGACACGTTTGTCTACCGGCCACGGCGTTATGAGCGCAGACCGAAAGGGGAGCGGTGTCGAGCGAATTGAACCGTCGTTCCCGCAAAACTTGTCCCCGCGAAAGCGGGGAGCGGGAACCCAGAGCGGCCGCTGGATGCCCGCTTGGACGGCCATGACGAGCGGAGTTAAGGCTATCAGTTCCGACTCGATCGGAAGATGCGCCCTATCCCGCCACCACCACGCCGTCTTCGAGCGCGAGCACGCGGTCCATGCGGCGGGCGAGATCGAGATTATGGGTGCCGACGAGGGCGGCCATTCCGGTCCGCCGCACCAGCTCGAAGAGCAGCGCCGTTACCTCGTCGGCGGTACGGTGATCGAGATTGCCGGTGGGCTCGTCGCCGAGGAGGAGCCGCGGCTTGTTGGCGAGCGCGCGCAGGATCGCGACGCGCTGCTGCTCGCCGCCCGAAAGCCGCGCCGGCCGGTGATCGGCCCGCGCCTCGAGCCCGACGAGGCCGAGCATTTCCTTGGCGCGCCGACGCGCCTGGCCCCGCGACACCCCGGCGATCATTTGCGGCAGGACAATGTTCTCCTCGGCCGAGAATTCCGGCAGCAGGTAATGGAACTGATAGACGAAGCCGATCGCCCCGCGCCGCGCCTCGGTGCGCTGCCGCTCGGTCATCGCGCTGCAATCCCGCCCCTCGAGCAAGATGGCGCCGCCGTCGGGCCGCTCCAAAAGCCCGGCCAAATGGAGGAGCGTCGATTTGCCTGCGCCCGATGGCCCGACCAGGGCCACGATCTCGCCCGCGGCGATCTTCAGCGACACGCCGCGCAGCACCGGCAGCGCCTGGCCGCCTTGGCTGTAAGTGCGCACGACCTCGCGCAGCTCGAGCGTCGCGGCGACGTCACTCATAGCGCAGCGCTTCGACCGGATCGAGGCGCGCGGCCCGCCATGACGGGTAGATGGTCGCGAGGAAGGTGAGCCCGAAGGCCATGGCGACGACGGTAGCCACCTCGTAAGGGTCGATGCGCGCCGGGATCTGAGTCAGGTAGTAGATCTCGGCCGAGAACAGATCGGTGCCAATGACGGCCTGGACCGCGCGGCGGATCGCCTCGATATGCGCGGCGAATTCGACGCCCAGCACGAATCCGGCGAGGGTGCCGACGATTCCGATGGTGGCGCCCGACAGCATGAAGATGCGCAGGATCATGCCGCGGGTCGCGCCCATCGTGCGCAGGATCGCGATGTCGCGCCCCTTGTCCTTCACCAGCATGATCATCGAGGACACGATGTTGAAGGCCGCGACCACGATGATGAGGGTAAGGATCAGGAACATGACGTTGCGCTCGACCTCGACGGCGTTGAAGAAGGCGAGATTGCTCTGCTGCCAGTCGAAGATGCGCGCCTTGCCGCCGAGCGCGTCATAGACCTCGCGATCATAGGCCCGAATGTTGTCGGGATCGGCGACCATCACCTCGAGCGACGAGACTCCCTGGCCGAGCTGGAAGAAGGTTTGCGCCGCCGCCATCGGCATGAAGATGACGGAATTGTCGAACTCGAACATGCCGACATCGAAGGTGCCGGCGATGCGATAGCTCTTGATGCGCGGCACTGTGCCGAACACCGTGGTCGCGCCCTGCGGCGAAATCAGCGTGATGTTGTCGCCGATCGCAAGCCCGAGCCGCAGGGCGAGCCGGCTGCCGACGATCACGTTGTCGCCGGAAAAGCCGGCGAGCGCGCCCGGCGACAAATGACCCGCGATCAGGGACTGCGCCCCGAGATCGGCCGCGCTGAGCCCGCGGACCTCGGCTCCGCTCGCCTGGGAGCCGGCGGTCGCCATCACCTGGCCCTCGACGATGGGCCGCACCGAGACGATGCCGGGCAGCGGCTCGAATTCGAGCGGCTTCGGCAATGTAATCGTCCATCGGCCCGGCCTGGGCGTAGACATTGAGATGACCGTCAAAACCGAGAATGCGGCCGAGCAGCTCGGTGCGGAATCCGCTCATCACCGCCATGGTGACGATAAGGGTCGCCACGCCCAGCGCGATCCCGAGCAACGAGAAGATCGCGATCACCGAGATGAAGCCTTCCTGGCGGCGTGCGCGCAGATAGCGGAACGCGATCATCCGCTCGACCTTGCCGAAGATCATGGCCGCCGCGCCAGCATCTCGAGCGCGGCATCGGGCGTCGTCTCCGCGCGCTCGGCCGTCTTGCGGTTCTTCACCTCGACGAGGTTGGCGGCCACGCTGCGCGGGCCGATCACGAACTGATAGGGCAGCCCGATCAAATCCATCGCCGCGAATTTCGCGCCCGCCGATTCGTCGCGATCGTCGTAAAGCACCTCGATCCCGGCGCGCCGAAGCTTGCCGTAGAGCGCGTCGCACGCCGCCGCGCATTTCTTGTCGCCCGCGCGCAGATTGATGAGGGCGACCGAGAAAGGCGCGACGCTATTGGGCCAAACGATGCCGCCGGAATCGTGGCTGGCCTCGATGATCGCGCCGACGAGCCGCGAGACGCCGATGCCATAAGAGCCCATCTCGACCGGCACGGAAGCGCCGTCGGGCCCGGCGACGACCGCGTTCATCGGCTTCGAATACTTGGTGCCGAAATAGAACAGCTGCCCGACCTCGATGCCGCGCTTGCCTTGCATGCGACGCGATTCGGGGACCCGGCGCTCGAATTCCGCCTGGTCGTGCTTCTCATCCGTCGCGGCATACCAGTTCGCGATGTAGTCCTGCACCGCGGGGCTGGATGGATCGATGTTTTTCTCATCGAGCTGCACGACATCGCTGTCGTAATGCAGCTCGCTCTCGCCGCTCTCGGCCTGAACGTGAAACTCGTGGCTGAGATCGCCGCCGATGGGGCCGGTATCGGCGCGCACCGGAACCGGCGTCAGACCCATGCGCTTGAAGGTCTTCATATAGGCGACGAACATCTTGAAATACGACGTGATCGCGCCGGCCTTGTCGAAGTCGAAGGAATAATTGTCCTTCATCAGGAATTCGCGCCCGCGCATCACGCCGAAACGCGGCCGCACCTCGTCGCGGAACTTCCATTGGATGTGATAGAGGTTCTTGGGCAGGTCGCGATAGCTTTTGACCGCGCTGCGGAAGATGTCGGTGACGAGTTCCTCGTTGGTCGGGCCGTACAGGAGGTCGCGCTCGTGCCGGTCGCGGATGCGCAGCATCTCCTTGCCATAAACGTCGTAGCGCCCGCTCTCGCGCCACAGTTCGGCCGGCTGCAGCGTCGGCATCAGCAGCTCTTGTGCGCCCGCCGCGTCCTGTTCCTCGCGCACGATTTGCTCGACCTTTCGCAGCACGCGAAGGCCCAGCGGCAACCAGCTATAAATGCCCGAAGCCGATTGCCGGATCATCCCGGCGCGCAGCATGAGCCGATGCGAGACGATCTGCGCCTCGCTCGGATTCTCCTTCAGGAGCGGCAGCAAATAAGCCGACAGACGCAACTTTTCCTCGCGCGTTATATCGGCCGAATTTAGGGAAGGTCCGCGCACCTGTCCATGCGGGCGCTTATTTCTTGCCGTCCTGAACTTTGCCCGCGCCGGCGGTGCGACACGCCTCGATCAGCGCGGCGCGCCGGTCCCCGCCCAAGGGCTGGCCATTGAAATAGGCTTGATTATCGCGCACCGTGACGTAACCCAGAATCGCCTTGGGCAGCCAAGCGCCGCGCGTGGCCCGTATCCCGAACTTTCCCGCGAGCGCCGCATCGATCTCGACCGGGAAATTATCGGTTTCCAGCTGGGGCGTCGTGGACGGCACTTCGGCGGGGGCGACGGCGTTCCCATGCACATCAACGCCGGGCCGGTAGTCGGCGCTGGGCACATTAGCCCCGCCGATCAAGGCATTGCAGAGCTGCGAGGATATGACGAGCGTCCCTTCCGGACCGGCCTCCACCGCGCCCGGTGGCGGAGACGGGCTTTGGGCCAGGGCCGGCGCCACGGTCAAGATCGCGAAAACCCCCAAAACTAGCCGATGCGCTGCGAAGGTTCCCGTCATAAGTGTACCCGCACGGATTCGGTTGCCTTCTATGCATAATTATCGTGACGAATTCGGGATCATTTCGTACACTCCATGCGGCTTTCGGCTTTCCAACGCAAGAAAGCGACCGGGCCCAAGTTTAGGGAGGAAAGGCCGCGAAAGGGCGGTTTGGGGGATCACCCTCTCGAAGAATTCTAGCATCCGACGCGCGCGTGGCTGGGGCAAGATCATCTCGATCTTGCCTTATTTTTTTTGCGAGGCCTTGGGCCTTGTTTGGCGCCAGGGCGGCGCGAGAGCGAGGACTTGGGCGTGGACCGGACAGCTCGGAACATGGGCGCCCTTGAGATATCCGAGGCTCATTAGGAACTCGCTCACGATCTCGCCGCCCGTGAAGCGAAAGGTTTCGCGGAACAGCTTGACCCATTTCTCCTTCGGCAGCGGATGATGGGCGTCGAGCCAGGCAGCGAAACCGCCGGTGCTCGCCCGGATCTCCTGGAGCCGCCGGGCGTTGTCGATCACCGCCTCGATCTTGAGCCGGTTTCGGATGATGCCCGGGTCGGCCAAGAGCCGCTTCACGTCGCGCACGCCGAACCCCGCGACCTGGTCGATATCGAAGCTGGCGAAAGCTGCTTGGAACGCAGCGCGCTTTTTCAACACGGTGAGCCAGGACAATCCGGCCTGGTTGATCTCCAGCGCCAGGCGCTCGAACATCACTTCATCCGCTCGCGCCGGAAAGCCGTACTCGGTGTCGTGATAGGCGCCGTTGAACGGATGGCCGGGCGCGAGACGGCAATAAGCGGCGCTCATGTCAAGGAGCGGAGATTGACTATTCCGCTCGCCACCACCCAATAGACGACGCCCCAGAGAAGGGCAGCGATGAGGGTCGTGATCCCCGCCTTGAGCAGCAGCCGGGGATTGGCGGGTGCGCCCGCGGCGTGGCCGGGATCGCCGTCCTGCGCCGGAGTGACGCCCCAGGGCAGCACGGCGAAGATCGTGATCCACCAGATCACCACATAGGTTGCGATGCCAACAAACCAGTTCACGTCGCGGTCACCTCTTCCAGCTCGATGAGAGTGCCGCAAAAATCCTTGGGATCGAGGAACAGCACCGGCTTGCCGTGGGCGCCGATGCTCGGTTCGCCGTTGCCCAAGACCCGTGCGCCGGCGGCCGCGAGCCGGCCGGCCGCCACGCGGACATCGGCGACCTCGTAACAGAGATGATGCATCCCGCCCGACGGGTTGCGCGCGAGGAACCCGGCCACCGGAGAATCTTCGCCGAGAGGCGCGAGCAGCTCGATCTTGGCGTTGGGGAGACTGACGAACACGGTGGTGACGCCATGCTCAGGCAAAGGGGTAGACGCGGACACCTCGGCGCCGAGCAGATCGCGATAAAGCGCCGCCGCCCATTCGAGGTCGGGGACGACGATCGCGACATGATTGAGCCGGCCGATCATGTTAGCGTCTTAGCTCAAATCCGCACCACATGCACCTCGATCACCGGGCGCTTGCCGGCGCTCTCGCGAAGCGCGCGGCGAAGGACGAGCCGCACCGCCTCGTGCAAGGCGGCGTCGTCGCGGCGCTCGCGGGGCGGCAATTCCTTGACCGCTTGCCCGACCTCGCGGCACAAATCCTCGGTCATCGCCGCTTCATCCTCGCCGATGCCTTGCACGCTCACCTGCGGGGGTGCCTTGAGCCTGCCATCGGCGTCGACCACGATGGTCGCGAGCGCCGCGCCGTTCCAGCTCATGCGCACGCGGCTCTTCAAGGCCTCGCTGCCGAGCGGCAGAAGCGTATTGCCGTCGGCGACGAGCCGCCCGCTCTCGACCTCGCCCACCACGACGGGCTCGCCCGGCGCGAGCTTCACCACTTGGCCGTTGCCGGTCACGATCGCGCGCGTGACGCCGCAATCCTCGGCCAGGGCGGCGTGCGCCCTCAAGTGCCGCGCCTCGCCATGCACGGGAAGCGCGATGCGAGGCTTGACCAACCGATACATGCGAGCCAGCTCGTCCCGCGCCGGGTGGCCCGAGACATGCACGAAATGATCGTGCTCGGTCAGAATTTCCACGCCAATTGCCGCGAGCTGGTTGTGCAGCCGGCCGATCGCCCGCTCGTTGCCAGGGATGATGCGCGAGGAGAAGATCGCGGTGTCGCCGGCCTCGAGGACGATCGCGGGATGCTCGTCCTCGGCGATGCGCGCCAGCGCCGCGCGCGGCTCGCCCTGGCTGCCCGTGCATATCAGCACGACCTTGTCACGCGGCAGATAGGCCGCCTCCTCGGGGGTCAGGAAAGGCCGGACATCGGCGAGATAGCCGGTGTCGCGCGCGGCGCGATCCATCCGCCACAGCGAGCGGCCAACGAGCGCCGTATAACGGTCATTGCGCCGCCGCCGCCGCCGCGATCGAGGACAAGCGGGCGACATTCGAGGCAAAGCACGCCACCGCGATGCGGCCCTTGCACTTCCCCACCAGGTCGATGAGCGCGCGCCGCACATCGGCTTCGGAGCCCGCCTCGCCCGCCCGCAACGCATTGGTCGAATCGCCGATCATGGCGAGCACGCCTTCCTCGCCGAGGCGCTTCAAAGCCGCCTCGTCCGCGGTCGGACCCAGCAGCGGATCGGGATCGAACTTCCAATCGCCGGTGTGGAGCACATTGCCCCAAGGCGTGCGCAGCACCACAGCGTTGGGCTCGGGGATCGAATGGGTGAGCGTGATCAGCTCCAGCTCGAAGCGGCCGACCGAAAACCGGCCCGACATGGGCACGACCTGGATCGGCACCTCGCGCTCGATGCCGGCCTCGACCAGCTTCGCCCGCAGCACCGCGGCGGTGAAGGGCGTGGCATAGACCGGACATCGCAGGCGATCCCACAGATAGGGAATCGCGCCGATATGGTCCTCATGCGCGTGGGTGCAGACGAGGCCGTCCAGCGTCTCGGCGCGCTCGGCGATGAAGGACGGATCGGCCATGACGATCTCGACGCCCGGAATCGTGCCGTCGGCGAAGGTGATGCCGCAATCGATCATCAGCCAGCGCCCGCCGAACCCGTAGAGCGACAGGTTCATCCCGATCTCGCCAACCCCGCCGAGCGCGACGAAGGCCAGCTCGTCGGGCTTATTGGGCGGCGGCGGCGCGCCTTCGATCATGCCGGTCGGTTCCGCGCAAAGACGAGCCGCATGCCCCACAGATTCAAGTTGCCGTCGACGGTCTCGATGAGCGGCGTCGAATGCTCGAAGAGCGGAGCGAGCCCGCCGGTCGCGATGACGCGCATCGGCGCGGCGAACTCGGCCTTGATCCGCGTGGCCAGCCCTTCAATGAGGCCGACGTAGCCCCAGAAGATGCCTGACTGCATGCAAGCGACGGTGTTGGTCCCGATCACCTTCTCGGTGCGGCGGATCGGGACCGAGGGAAGCTTGGCCGCGGCCGCCTCGAGGGCGTGGAGCGAGAGGTTGATGCCGGGCGCGATCACGCCGCCGCGATAATTGCCCTCGCCATCGACGACGTCGAACGTCGTCGCCGTGCCGAAATCGACCACGATCGCGGCGCCGGGGTAGCGGTCATGGACCGCCACGGAATTGATGAGCCGGTCGGCCCCGACTTCGTCGGGCCGGTCCACGAGCGACTTCATCCCCAGATTCACGCCCGGATCGCCGACCATGAGCGGAGTCGAGGCGCAATAATCCTGGCACAGCTTGATAAGGTTGAAATTCGCCTCGGGCACCACGCTCGCGATGATGCTCCCAGAGATCCTCGCGCGCGACAGCCCCCCCAGGCTCAAGAGATGATCCAGCCATACGACATACTCGTCCGCCGTCCGCTTCAAGTCGGTCGAGCGACCGCCACGCCCCCGCCAGCTGGTCGCCCTCCCAGACGGCAAACACCGTGTTGGTATTGTTGGCGTTGATCGCGAGCAGCATGAAATCTCCTAAGATTCGACCGCGAACACCTCGCCGGCGGAGACGCGGCGTCGCCCCGAGGGGGTGTCCAACAACAACGCGCCATCGGCGCCGAGCCCGGCGAAGGTTCCTGCCAGTTCGGCCTCGGGCAGGCGCACCAGAAGGCGCTGCCCTAGCCGGTGCGCGCGGTCAAGCCAAGCCTCGCGTAACCGTTCGAAGCCCTCACCACCTCGCCATTGCTCATACCAGCCAAGGAAGCTCCGGGCCAGTGCCGCGAGCATCGCATCGGGTGCAATCTCGACGCCCGTCGCGCTCAAGGCCGTCGCCGGATAGGCGGCATTCGGCGGATAGGTCACGAGGTTGACGCCTAGCCCAAGGACGAGCCAGTCGAGTTCGCCCTTCGAGCGCGACCTGGATTCAAGCAGAATCCCGGCTAGCTTCCGTCCGGCCAACAGCACGTCGTTGGGCCATTTGAAGGCGATCGCGGCATCGGGCGCGAAGCCGAGACAGGCATCGCCCACCGCAAGCGCGGCGGCAAAACCGAGCTGCGCCGCCGCCGCGACCGGTACCGCGGGGCGCAGGATCAGCGAGGCGTAAAGATTGCCGGGCGGCGAGGCCCATGCTCGGCCCAGGCGGCCGCGCCCCTGAGTTTGTTCGAGCGCCCAGACAAGCGTGCCTGCGACGGCGCCAGCGCTAGCCAGGGCTTTGGCTTCGTCATTGGTGCTGGGGATGCGGGCATGGCGCGAGAGCCGATAGAACCCTGGGAGCATCATCCCGAGAATAGCACCGACGCCACGGCATCCGCGCCATCGACCAAGGGGCCCGGCCAGACAAAGAAGAACAGAATCACCAGCGCCGAGAGGAGCACCACGGCCTGGACCTCGCGACCGACCGGGCGGTCGAAGGCGGCTTGCGGCTCGTCGAAATACATCAGCTTGACGATGCGTAGGTAATAATACGACCCGACCACGCTGGCGAGAACGCCGATCACGGCGAGCCCGTAAAGTTGCGCATCGATGGCGGCAAGGAAAATATAGACCTTGGCGAAGAAACCAGCGAGCGGTGGAATTCCCGCCATCGAGAACATGAAGATGGCCATCGCCAGCGCCAATCCGGGCTGGGTGCGCGACAGGCCGGCGAGATCGCCAATACCCTCGACCAGCTTGCCGCCGCGCCGCATGCACAGGATGACGCCGAAGGTCCCGATATTCATGAAGAGATAGATCGCGAGATAGACGAGAATGCCGCGCACGCCGGCCGCAGTTCCCGCCGCCAGGCCGATCAGCGCATAGCCGACATGCCCGATCGAGCTGTAGGCCATCAGCCGCTTAATGTTGGTCTGATAGATGGCGGCGAAGGCCCCGAGCAGCATCGATGCCACCGAGAGGAACCAAACCAGTTGCCGCCATTCGGAAAGCAGGCCGCCGAACGGCCCGACCATCACCCGGATGAACAACGCCATGGCGGCGATCTTGGGCGCCACCGAGAACAGCGCGGTCACCGGCGTCGGCGCGCCTTCATAGACGTCGGGCGTCCACATGTGGAACGGCACCGCCGAGACCTTGAAAGCGAGGCCGACGGCGATCAGCACGATGCCGATGAGGAGCCCGATCGAGAACGCGCCACCATCGGCAAAATCCTTGGCCAGCACATCGAACGCAGTCGAGCCGGCAAAGCCATAAACCATGGAGGCACCGAAAAGCAGCATCCCGGAAGCGAGCGCGCCGAGGACGAAGTATTTCAAGCCGGCTTCGGTCGAGCGCAGGGAATCGCGCTGGAAGGCGGCGACCACGTAAAGCGCGAGGCTTTGCAGTTCGAGCGAAACGTAGAGCGAGATGAGATCGTTCGCCGAAATCATCATCATCATGCCGGCGGTGGCGAGCAGCACCAGCACCGGATATTCCGGCCGCGCGATTCCCTCGCGCTCGTTGAAGCGCATCGACAGGACGAGCGACAGCCCCGATCCCGCCAAGACCAGCATCTTGGCGAAGGCGCCAAACCCGTCGGTGACGAACATGCCGTAAAGGCTCACCCGTCGCTCGACCCCATCGGCGCTGAGGGGTAGTGCGACCAGCGCGAAGGCGACGACCAGCGCGGCGACGGCAAGCCAGGTGATCTCGCGCGCGGCCTTGTCGCCCTGGAAGACGCCGAGGATCAAGAGCGCCATCGCCGCGCCGGCCGTGAATATCTCCGGAATCGCGGGCAGAAAATCGGGCACCGGGAAATCGAATCTATGCGCCGGTCCCTATTTGGCCGCCAGGCGATCGCCGGTGGCGCGCGCCGCTTGGACGCCGCGCGATCAAATGGGCGATGGAAGGCTCGATCGGCGTCAGGAAGGAGGCCGGATAGATACCCATCCACAGCACGACCGCCAGCATCGGCGCGAACACGACGATCTCGCGCCAGTTGAGATCGAGCATCGCCCGCACGTCGTCGTGCGTGATCGCGCCGAAGATCACCCGGCGATAAAGATAGAGCATATAGGCGGCGCCGAGGATCATGCCGGTGGTGGCGAGGAACGCGACCCAGGTATTCACCAGAAACGCGCCGATCAGCGCCAGGAACTCGCCGACGAAGCCGCTGGTGCCGGGCAGGCCCACCGCGGCCAGCAGGAACACCATGAAGACGAAGGCGTATTTCGGCATGTTGTCGGACGAGGCCGCCATAGCGCGCGATCTCGCGGGTGTGAAGCCGGTCGTAGACGACGCCGACGCACAGGAACAGCGCGGCCGAGACGACGCCGTGGCTCAGCATCTGGATCATCGCGCCCTGCAGCCCCTCAGAGCGTCACCGTGAAGATGCCGATGGTGACGATGCCCATATGCGCGACCGAGGAATAGGCGATGAGCTTCTTCATGTCGTCCTGAGCGAGCGCCACGAGCGAGGTATAGATCATGGCGACGACGCTGAGGACGAACACGAGCGGCGTGAAATACGCCGAGGCGGCCGGGAATAGCGGCAGCGAGAAGCGGATGAAGCCATAGCCGCCCATCTTCAACAGCACGCCGGCCAGGATCACCGAGCCCGCGGTCGGCGCCTCGACATGCGCGTCGGGCAGCCAGGTATGCACCGGCCACATCGGCACTTTCACCGCGAAGGAGGCGAAGAACGCCAGCCACAGCCAGGTCTGCATCGCCGGCGGGAAATCGTAATGCAGCGCCGCCAGGATGTCGGTCGATCCGATCTGGAAATAGATCGCCAGGATGGCGAGCAGCATCAGCACCGAGCCCAGGAGCGTGTAGAGGAAGAACTTGAACGCGGCATAGACCCGCCGCGGCCCGCCCCAGACGCCGATGATGAGGAACATCGGGATCAGCACGCCCTCGAAGAAAATGTAGAAGACGACGAAATCGAGCGCGCAGAACATGCCGACCATCAGCGTCTCGAGGACGAGGAAGGCAATCATGTATTCCTTGACCCGGGCTTTGATCGACGTCCAGCTCGCGATGATACAGATCGGCGTGAGGAACGTCGACAGCAGCGACGAAGAACAGCGAGATGCCGTCGACGCCCATCTGGTAGGCGATGTGGAATTGCGGCAGCCATGCCGCCCGCTCGACGAATTGGAAGTCGGAAGATGTTGGATCGAATTTCGGCCCAGATCGCGAGCGACAGGAGCGAAAACGACCAGCGATGTCCATAGCGCGATCCAACGCGCATTGCGCGCGACCTCGTCTGGGCCTCCGCGCAGAATGACGATCGCGAGCACACCGAAGAGCGGCAGGAAGGTAACGAGGCTCAGAAGCGGCCAGTTCGCCATGGCGCTCGTCATCCCACCTGGAACAGAAGATACCACGACACCAGCGCCACGACGCCGATCAGCATGGCGAAGGCGTAATGATAGAGATATCCGGTCTGCAAGCCGGCTGGCCCATACCGAGAGGCCGCGCGTCGTCTCCGCCAGCCCGTCGGGGCCGAGTCCGTCGATCACGGCGCCGTCGCCCTTCTTCCACAAGGCGCGGCCCAAAGCCATCGCCGGTCGCACGAAGAGCGCATCGTACAGTTCGTCGAAATACCACTTATTCAGGAGGAAGAGATAAAGCGCGCGGAACTGGTTGGCGAAATAGGCCGGGATGCCCGGCCGCCACACATAGGCGACCCAGGCGACGAAGATGCCGAGCAGCCCCACGCCCAGCGGCAGCTTCGCCACCCAGAACGGCACGGCCTCGGCTCCGGCGAGGCTATCATGGCCGGGCAGCACCAGGATCGTCGCGCGCCAGAACCCCTCGCGCCCTTCGCCGACGAAAAGGTTGAAGCCGACAAAGCCGGCAATCACCGCGCCCAGCGCCAACACGGCAAGCGGCCACAGCATCACCGGCGGCGATTCATGAACGTGATGCATCACCTCATGACTGGCGCGCGCCTTGCCGTGGAACGTCATGAAAAGGAGCCGCCAGGAATAGAATGCGGTCAGGAACGCGGTGAAGATGCCGAGCCAATAGCCATAGAGCCCGATGCCCGTGCCGGCCGCGTAGGAGGCTTCGAGGATCACGTCCTTGGAGTAATAGCCGGCGAAGGGCCAGATGCCCGCGAGCGATAGGCTGCCGATCCACATCAGGATATAGGTGATGGGCAAAAGATAGGCGATGCCGCCCATCTTCCGCATGTCCTGCTCGCCCGACATCGCATGGATGACCGAGCCCGCGCCGAGGAACAGCAGCGCCTTGAAAAAAGCATGAGTCATCAGATGGAACATCGCCGCGCCATAGGCCGACACGCCGGCGGCGATAAACATGTAGCCCAATTGGCTGCAAGTCGAATAGGCGATGACGCGCTTGATGTCGTTCTGGGCCATGCCGACGCTGGCCGCGAAAATCGCGGTGGTGGCCCCCACCACCACCACCACGCCCAGCGCGATCGGCGAGTATTCGAAGAGCGGCGAGAGCCGGGCCAGCATGAAGACGCCCGCCGTCACCATCGTCGCCGCGTGAATGAGGGCGGAGACCGGCGTGGGGCCTTCCATCGCGTCGGGCAACCAGGTGTGCAGGCCCAGCTGCGCCGATTTGCCCATCGCGCCGACGAACAGCAGGATGCAGACGACGGTAATCCCGGGGTAATCGCGGCCGAGGAAATTGAGCGTGGCCTTGGCCATCTCGGGCGCGGCGCCGAACACGGTGTCGAATTGAAGCGAGCCGCACAGGCGATAGATCGCGAAAATCCCGAGCACGAAACCGAAGTCGCCGATGCGATTGACGATGAAGGCCTTGATCGCGGCGGCGTTGGCGCTCGGCCGGTCGTGCCAGAAGCCGATCAGGAGGTAGGACGACAACCCGACCCCCTCCCAGCCGAAGAACAACTGAACGAAATTGTCAGCCGTCACCAGCATGAGCATGAAGAAGGTAAAGATGTTGAGATAGGCCATGAAGCGCGGGATCGACGGATCGTCCGCCATGTAACCGACCGAATAGACGTGGACCATCGTCGAGACGATCGTCACCACCGCCACCATCACCGCGGAAAGCGTATCGAACCGCAGCGCCCATTCGACCTTCAGATTGCCGGTGTCGATCCAGGTGAGCAGATCGACCATCTGCGAGTGGCCCTCCAGCGCGACCTCGACATAAAGGACCACGCCGCACGCTGCGGCCGCAGCGACCGCGAGGCAGGTGACCAGCTGCGCGCCGCGATCGCTGAGCCAACGGCCGAAGAAGCCGGCGATGATCGCGCCGAGGAGGGGCAGGAAAACGGCGGCGGCGGTCACGGGCGACTCAGCCTTTCATCAGGTTGATGTCTTCGACCGCGATGGTGCCGCGGTTGCGGAAATAGACGACGAGGATGGCAAGCCCGATCGCGGCCTCGGCCGCCGCCACCGTCAAGACGAACATGGCGAAGACCTGGCCCGCGAGATCGTGCAGGAAGAAGGAGAACGCCACGAAATTGACGTTGACGGCGAGCAGCATCAGCTCGATCGACATCAGGATGACGATGACGTTCTTGCGATTGAGGAAGATCCCGAAGATGCCGAGCGTGAACAGGATCGCGGCGACCGTCAGGTAATGAGCGAGACCGATTTCGAGCATCGCCTTAGACCCCCTGCCCCGAGCGAACCTTGACCACCTCGACGGAATCGGCGCGGGCGCGCGAAACCTGGGTCGCGATCCTTTGCCGCCGCGCGTCCTTGCGCGAGCGCAGCGTCAACACGATCGCGCCGATCATCGCGACCAACAAAATCAGCCCGGCGACCTGGAAGGGATAGATGTAGCGGGTATAGAGCAGGGCACCCAAGGCGGCGGTATTGCTGGCCTGGGCGAGGGGCGGCGTCGGCGCCGCGGCCGCGGCGCCGATATCGGGCGCCACCGTCCAGGCGCCGAACACCAGCACCAACTCGACCAGGCAGCACGAGACCGATGAGGGCGCCGACCGGCAGGTATTGCAGGAAACCTTGGCGCAACTCGACGAAATTGATGTCGAGCATCATCACGACGAAAAGGAACAGCACCGCGACCGCGCCGACATAGACGATGACGAGGATCATCGCCAGGAACTCGGCCCCCAAGAGCACGAACAATCCGGCGGCGTTAAAGAAGGCGAGAATCAGGAACAGCACCGAATGCACCGGATTGCGCGCGGCGATTACCATCATGGCCGAGGCCACCGCCACGCCGGCAAAGGCGTAGAAGCAGATCGCCTGAATGAGCGCGCCCACGGCCATCAGCGGTACGGCGCGTCGAGCGCGATGTTACGCGCGATCTCCGCCTCCCAACGGTCACCGTTCGCCAACAGCTTATCCTTGTTATAGAACAACTCTTCGCGGGTCTCGGCGGCGAATTCGAAATTCGGGCCTTCGACGATGGCATCGACCGGGCAGGCCTCCTGGCACAACCCGCAATAGATGCATTTGGTCATGTCGATGTCGTAGCGGGTGGTGCGGCGGCTGCCGTCCTCGCGCGGTTCGGCCTCGATGGTGATGGCGAGCGCCGGGACACACGGCCTCGCACAACTTGCAGGCGATGCAGCGTTCTTCGCCGTTGGGATAGCGGCGCAGCGCATGCTCGCCGCGAAAGCGCGGGGATGAGCGGCCCCTTCTCGAATGGATAGTTCACCGTCACCGGCGTCTTGAACATGTATTTCAAGGTCAGCAACAGGCCCGAGACCACTTCGGCCAGGAGCAAGCTGCGCGCGCCGCGATCCAGCGATCGCCATATCCTCACCCCGTACCCCGGCAGCCACCCGGCCGCGACCAGCACGCCGGCCGTCGCCACCAGCCAGAACAGCGACAGCGGCAAGAACACTTTCCAGCCGAGGCGCATGACCTGATCGTAGCGAAAGCGCGGCAGCGTCGCGCGCACCCACAGGAAGCAGAACAGCATGAAGCAAATCTTGCCCGCGAACCAGATCGGTCCGGGAACCCAGGTGAACGGGACGACGCCGAAGGGCGCCAGCCAGCCGCCCAGGAACAGCACGCTGGTCATCGCGCTGATCAGGATCATGTTGGCGTATTCGCCGAGATAGAAGAGGGCGAAGCTCATCGAGGAGTATTCGACGAAATAGCCCGCCACCAGCTCCGATTCGCCTTCGACCAGATCGAAGGGCGAGCGGTTGGTCTCGGCCAGTCCCGAGATGAAGAACACGACGAACATCGGGAACAACGGAATGGCGAACCACACCGTCCGCTGCGCTTCGACGATCGCCGAAAGATTGAGCGAGCCGACGCACAGCAACACGCTGACCATGACGAATCCGATCGAGACTTCGTAGGACACCATCTGCGCCGCGGCGCGCAGCGCGCCGAGAAAGGCGTATTTCGAATTCGACGCCCAGCCAGCCATGATGATGCCGTAGACGCCCAGCGAGCTGATCGCGAAAAGATACAGAATCCCGACATTGATATTGGCGATCACCATCCCCTCGTCGAACGGAATGACCGCCCAGGCGACGAGGCTCAAGGTGAAGGTCAGGATCGGAGCCGCGATGAAAACGCCGCGATTGGCGCCGGTCGGGATCACGGTCTCTTTCATCAGCAGCTTCAGAGCGTCGGCGATGGGCTGCAGCAAGCCGAACCAGCCGACGACGTTGGGGCCTTTCCGCAGCTGCGCCATCGCCAGCACTTTGCGTTCGGCATAGGTGAGATAAGCGACCGCAATCAACAGCGGCACCACGACCGCCAGAACCTCGGCGACGAGGATCGCGGTCGGCGCGCCGTAGCTATGCCAGAAATCAGCCATACGTTCCCGTCTTCGGCGCGGCGGCCCCGCTCGTCACGGCCGCGCAAGCGGCCATCGTGGGCGAAGCCCGGCTCACCGCATCGGTACGATAGAAATCGCGGATCGGATAAGCGAAAGCCGCGGCGTCGAGCGCGCCGCTCTTGCCGAAAGCGCCCCAGGCGACACGGGGCGCCTGGTCGATCGCGGCGAAACTCGGATAGGATCGCGTCATGGCGGCACGCAGCTCGCGCAGCGAATCATAGGGCAGCGTCTTATCGAGAACCCCCGACATCGCGCGCAGGATTGCCCAATCCTCGCGTCCATCGCCTGGCGGAAACACGGCGCGGCGCGCCAGCTGGGGCCGGCCTTCGGTATTGACGTAAGTCGCGTCCTTTTCGGTATAGGCCGCGCCCGGCAGCACGACATCGGCGCGCGCCGCGCCGGCATCGCCGTGATGGCCTTGATAGACGACGAAGGCCGATCCGAGCCGCGTCATGTCGATCTCGTCGGCGCCCAAGAGATAAACGAAATCGATCGCCCCTTCTTCCGCCCCGGCCAGGATGCCGGCGACATCGCGCCCGCCCGGGCCTGGGACGAAGCCGAGATCGAGCCCACCGACCCGCGCCGCCGCGAGATGCAGCACGTTGAAGCCGTTCCAGCCCTCGCGCACGGCGCCGGCACTTTCCGCCAGGCCGCGCGCGGCCGCGAGGATCGCCGCGCCGTCCCGGCGGCGCAAAGCCCCCTGTCCCAGGACCAGCATCGGGTTCTTCGCGTCGCGCAAGAATTCTTCCCCGCGCTCGACGAGACCTTCCGGACCGGCGCCGAGCGCCATGACCGTATAGGTGAGATCGAGCGCCGGCCCGAACGCGCCGATGCGGAAGCCGCCCCGCAGCCACCGCTTGCGCAATCGCGCATTGACGATGGCGGCCTCGTGGCGCGGATTGGTTCCGATCAGCAGGCAGGCGTCGGCCTGCTCGATCCCGGCGATGCCGGTGTTGAAGAGATATCCGGCGCGGCAGGCGGCATCGAGCGCCGCGCCATCCTGGCGGCAATCGAGATTGGGCGAGCCCAGCGCGACCATCAAATCCTTGAGCGCCATCATCGCCTCGGCATCGGCGAGATCGCCGGCGATCGCGGCGATGCGCTGCCCCGTGACGCCGCGGAGCCGAGCCGCGACGGCGGCAAAGGCGTCCGGCCACGAGGCTTCGATGAGCCTGCCGGCGCGGCGGAGATAGGGCCGGTCGAGGCGACGCTTGGCCAGACCGTCGAGGGCGAAGCGCGTCTTGTCGGAAATCCACTCCTCGTTCACATCCTCGTGGAGACGCGGCAGGATGCGAAGCACGGCGGGCCCGCGCGAATCGACGCGGATGTTCGAGCCGACGGCATCGAGCACGTCGATCAATTCGGTCTTGGTCAACTCCCAGGGCCGCGCCGCGAAGGCATAGGGTTTGGCGGTCAGCGCGCCGACGGGGCAGAGATCGATGATGTTGCCCGAAAGTTCCGAGCCCAGCGCCTGCCCGATGTAGGTGTCGATCTCCATGTTCTCGCCGCGCCCGATACCGCCCAGATCGGCAACGCCCGCGACGTCGCCGATGAAACGGACGCAGCGCGTGCAATGGATGCACGCGATTCATGGCTGTAGCGACCAGCGGCCCGAAATCCTTGTCCTTCACCGCGCGCTTGTTCTCGCGATAGCGGCCGCGGTCAAAGCCATAGGCCATCGCCTCGTCCTGCAAATCGCATTCGCCGCCCTGATCGCAGATCGGGCAGTCGAGCGGATGGTTGATGAGCAGGAACTCCATCACCCCGTGGCGGGCTTTTTTGGCCATCTCGCTATCGGTGCGGATCACCATGTTGTCGGCCGCCGGCATCGCGCAGGAGGCGATCGGCTTAGGCGACTTTTCCTGCTCGACCAGGCACATGCGGCAATTGCCCGCGATCGCCAGGCGCTCGTGGAAGCAGAAATAGCGGGACTTCGACGCCGGCGAGCTGGCAGGCCTGCAGCACGGTCGCGCCGGCCGGCACTTCGACGAGGACCCCGTTGATGGAGAGTTTCGGCATGATTTACGCCGCGGCCTCGACAGCGGCAGCGCGATACGCGGCGATGCGGCGCTCCATCTCGGGACGGAAATGCCGGATCAAGCCTTGCACCGGCCACGCCGCGGCGTCGCCTAGCGCGCAGATCGTGTGCCCTTCGATCTCGTAGGAAACTTCCAGCAGCAGATCGATCTCGGCGACCGTGGCATTGCCCTGGACCATGCGCTCCATCACGCGCCACAGCCAGCCCGTGCCCTCGCGGCACGGCGTGCATTGCCCGCAGCTTTCGTGCTTGTAGAATTTCGACAGCCGCGCGATCGCCTTGACGATGTCGGTCGATTTATCCATCACGATGACCGCCGCCGTGCCGAGACCGCTTTTCACCTCCTTCAAGGCGTCGAAATCCATCAACACGGTCTCGCAGGTTTCCTTAGGGATCACGGGCACGGACGCGCCGCCTGGGATCACGGCGAGGAGGTTGTCCCAGCCGCCGCGCACGCCGCCGGCATGGCGCTCGATGAGTTCCCGCAAGCGGAATTCCCATCGCGTCCTCGACGTTACAGGGTTTCTCGACATGGCCGGAGATGCAAAAGATCTTGGTGCCTTCATTCTTCGGCCGCCCGATCCCGGCGAACCAGGCGGCGCCGCGCCGCAGGATGGTCGGCACCACGGCGATGCTCTCGACATTGTTGACCGTCGTGGCACAGCCATAGAGACCGACGCCCGCCGGGAAAGGCGGCTTCAGGCGCGGCTGGCCCTTCTTGCCTTCGAGGGATTTCGAGCAGGGCCATTTCCTCGCCGCAGATATAGGCGCCGGCGCCGCGATGGAGATAAAGCTCGAAATCGTAGCCCGAGCCGCACGCGTTCTTGCCCAGGAGGCCGGCGGCGTAGGCCTCCTCGATCGCGGCCGCGAGATTTTGCGCCTCGTTGTAGAACTCGCCGCGGATATAGATGTAGCAGGCGGTAGCGCCCATCCCGGCGCTCGCCAGGAGGCAGCCCTCAATCAGCTTGTGCGGATCGTAGCGCAGAATATCGCGGTCTTTGCAGGTTCCCGGCTCGCTTTCATCGGCATTGACGACGAGGTAGCGCGGCTTGTCGCTGGTCTTGGGCATGAACGACCATTTGACGCCGGTGGGAAAGCCCGCGCCGCCGCGCCCCCGCAAGCCCGACGCCTTGATCTCGTTGACGATCCAATCGCGGCCCTTGAGGATCAAATCCTTGGTGCCGTCCCAATCGCCGCGCCCTCGGGCGCCCGCCAACCGCCAATCGTGCTGACCGTAGAGATTGGTGAAGATGCGATCCTTGTCGGCGAGCATCACTCTCGCCTCCGACGAGCGTCGTCGGACCGCCCAGCGGCGCGGAGCCCTGGCGGCCCTTGACCGAGCCCTTCGGCGGCGGCGCGCCCCGCTTCAATGCGTCGATCAAGGCCTCGGTCGCGGGGCCGTCGAGGTCTTCGTAGAAATCGTCGTTGACCTGAATGATCGGCGCGTTGACGCAGGCGCCCAGACATTCGACCTCGATCAGGGTGAATTGCTCGTCCGGCGTGGTGTCGCCGATCCCGATGCCGAGCTTCCTCGCGCACGCCTTGACGACCTCGTCCGAGCCGCGGAGCCAGCATGGCGTGGTCGTGCAGATCTGGAAGAAATGCGTGCCGACCGGCTTCAGGTTGAACATGGTGTAGAAGGTCGCGACCTCGTAGACGCGGATGCGCGGCATCGCGAGGAGATCGGCGACCGCGTCCATCGCCGCGCGCGGCAGCCAGTTGTCGTGCTGGCGTTGCGCGAGATCGAGCAGCGCCAGCACCGCGCTCGCCTGCCGGCCGGCGGGATATTTCGCGATATGCGCCCGAGCCTTCGCCAGATTCTCGGAAGTGAAGGCGAAGCTCGCCGGTTGCGCCACGTCGGCGCCGTTTGCCGCTTCGCTCATCGGTCGATCTCGCCGAATACGATGTCGAGCGAGCCGATGATCGCGACCACATCGGCCAGCATGTGACCGCGCGACATGAAATCGAGGCCTTGCAAGAAGGCAAAGCCCGGCGCGCGAATCTTGCAGCGATAGGGCCGGTTGCCGCCGTCGGCGACGAGATAGACGCCGAACTCCCCCTTGGGCGCCTCGACCGCGGTGTAGGTCTCGCCTGCGGGCACGTGATAGCCCTCGGTATAGAGCTTGAAGTGATGGATGAGCGCTTCCATCGAGCGATTTCATTTGTCGCGCGGCGGCGGCACCACCTTGCGGTCGTCGATCCGCACCGGGCCCGAGGGCATGCTGTCGAGCGCCTGCTTCATGATGCGGAGCGATTGGCGCATCTCCTCCATGCGCACGAGATAGCGGTCCCAGCAATCGCCGTTGCTTGCCGATGGGAATGTCGAAATCCATGGTCTCGTAGCCGTCATAGGGCTGCGCCTTGCGCAGATCCCAGGCGAGCCCGAGCCGCGCAGCATCGGGCCGCTGAATCCCCAATCGAGCGCATCGCTCGGCGCTGACGACGCCGATATCGACGGTGCGCTGCTTGAAGATCCGGTTCTCGCGTCAGCAGCCGCTCGATATCGTCGATCCGCGCCGGGAACTGCTCGATGAAGGCGTAGATGTCCTCGGCCATGCCCGCCGGCATGTCCTGCTGCACGCCGCCGGGCCGGAAATAGGCGGCGTGGAGCCGCGCGCCCGAGACGCGCTCGTAGAACTCCATCAGCTTCTCGCGCTCCTCGAAGCCCCACAGGAGCGGCGTGATCGCGCCGACGTCGAGGGCGAAGGTGGTGAGGTTGAGCAGATGGTTGAGGATGCGCGTGATCTCGGCGAACAGCACGCGGATGTATCTGGGCGCGCGGCGGCGGCTCGATGCCGAGCAGCTTCTCGACCGCCAGCGCGAAGGCGTGCTCCTGGCACATCGGCGAGACGTAATCGAGCCGGTCGAAATACGGCACGGCCTGAAGGAAGGTCTTGTACTCGATCAGCTTCTCGGTGCCGCGATGCAGGAGGCCGATATGCGGATCGGCGCGCTCGACCACCTCGCCGTCCATCTCCAGAACGAGGCGCAGCACGCCATGGGCCGCCGGATGCTGCGGCCCGAAATTCATGGTGAAGGTCTTGATGAGAGCTTCGGCGCTCGGGACGGGTGCGCCGCGGCTGTCGTCGGCGCTCATTTCTTGCCGCCCTCGTGCGCGGCCTTTTCGTCGCCGGGCAGGATATGCATCATCCCTTCCCAGGGCGAGGCGAAGTCGAAGCTGCGGAATTCCTGCTTCAGTTTCACCTGCTCGTAGACCACGCGCTTCTGCGCTTCGTCGTAGCGAACCTCGACATAGCCGGTGAGCGGGAAATCCTTCCGCAGCGGATGGCCCTCGAAGCCGTAATCGGTGAGGATGCGGCGCAGATCGGGGTGGTCGGCGAAATAGATGCCGATAGAGGTCCCAGGCCTCGCGCTCGAACCAGCCCGCTGCCGCTGAAGATGCCGGTCGCCGACGGCACCGGGCTGGCCTCGTCGGTCGCCGACCTTCAAGCGGATGCGCCGATTATGCCTGACGCTGAGGAGGTTGTAGACGACATCGAAGCGCTCGGGCCGATCGGGATAATCGACGCCGCAGATATCGACCAGCATCTGGAACAAGCATCTCGGATCGTCGCGCAGGAAGACGCAGCACGCGGGCGATCGCCTCGCGCCGCACCGCGATCGCGAGTTCGCCATGGGCGATCTCGGCGCCGCTCACATCCTGCGGAAAGGCGGCAGCGACATATTCGCCAACATCTTCGAGCGAGTCGGTCATCGGCCATCCTAGTCGCGCGAACACACGCTGGCGTTTGATCTTCTTCTGCAATTGCAGAATGCCGTAGAGCAGCGCCTCGGCGGTCGGCGGGCAGCCGGGCACGTAGATGTCCACCGGCACGATGCGGTCGCAGCCGCGCACCACCGAATAGGAATAGTGGTAATAGCCGCCGCCATTGGCGCAGGAGCCCATCGAGATCACCCAGCGCGGCTCGGCCATCTGGTCGTAGACCTTGCGCAAGGCGGGCGCCATCTTGTTGGTGAGCGTGCCGGCGACGATCATCACGTCGGATTGCCGCGGGCTCGGGCGGAACACCACGCCGAAGCGGTCGAGATCGTAGCGCGCTCGCGGCGGCGTGCATCATCTCGACGGCGCAGCAGGCCAGCCCGAAAGTCATCGGCCAGAGCGAGCCGCGTGCGCGCCCAGTTCACCAGCCTGTCGAGCTGCGTGACGACGAAGCCCTTGTCGTGCAATCTCTTCGCCCATCTGCCGCAGCAGCGCCTCTTGCGGCGGCGGCCTCTACTCCCATTCCAGCGCCCCCTTCTTCCACTCGTAGATGAAGCCGACGGTCAGCACGGCGAGAAATACCATCATCGACCAGAAGCCGAACATGCCGATCGCGCCGAGCGCGACCGCCCAGGGGAACAGGAACGCGACTTCGAGATCGAAGATGATGAACAGGATCGCGACCAGATAGAAGCGCACGTCGAATTTGATGCGCGCATCGGCGAAAGGCTCGAAGCCGCATTCATAGGGCGACAGCTTTTCGGTATCCGGGCTCTGGCGCGCGACGATGAACGAGGCGAGCACGATCACGATGGCCAATCCGACGGCGATGCCGATGAAAATCAGGATGGGCAGATACTCGCGCAGCAGACCGTCCATCGTCCGTGACCTTGACCCCGGCGGTAACCGTACAGAGTGGCGGGAGCGACGGGACTCGAACCCGCGACCTCCGGCGTGACAGGCCGGCGCTCTAACCAACTGAGCTACGCCCCCGGAGCACGCTCTCGGCGGCGGCCACTCGTACCGCGCGCCCCTCGGGGTGTCAAGCGCACGCGCCGCACAATCCCGCGTGATTTCAGGATGTTGCAGAGAGATGAAAAAATCGCGTTCGGCGATCCCTATGGCGAGCACGAGGAGGGCGATCCCGTCGCCGTCGCAACCGGTTGGCCCGGAGCTACCCAGCCGCGCCGGTAATGGCGGGGTTTATTGCTTGCTCGGGATCTGGTGGGCGATGAAGGTTTCGAACCTCCGACCCCCTCGGTGTAAACGAGGTGCTCTACCGCTGAGCTAATCGCCCGCCTACTGAACCGCTTCCTTCAATCCCTTGCCGGCGCGGAATTTCGGCAACTTAGAGGCCGGGATCTGGATCTTTTCGCCGGTGCGCGGATTGCGTCCCTCCGAAGCGGCGCGCTGTGTCACCGCAAAGGTGCCGAAGCCGCTAAGCCTGACCTCGCCACCGCCCTTCAGCGCGGTCGTGATCGATTCGAACACCGCATCGACCGCGGTGGTCGCGTCGGCCTTGGTCATGTTGGCGGCGGCGGCGACGGAATCAACGAGATCGTTCTTGTTCACTGGCGGCTCCCTCGGTCGTTTTCGCTCGACGTCTGCGGAATGGTCGCGGAGTTTAGATCGCGTCGCGCGCACGCGTCAATCGCACGAAAAGAAAACGCCGTCATCCTTTCGAATGACGGCGTCGCCGCGAAAACGCTCGTTCAGTGCGTCAAGCCGGGCCGGTCGTCCTCGACCTCGCGCGCCAGCACCGCAGCCGGCCGATCCGCGGGCTCGCTCCACTCGATCGCGACCAGCGGCGTCACCAGCGCGTGCTTCAACAGCTCATCGACCGAGCTTACCGGCACGATGATGAGGCCCTTCTTCACGTTGTCGGGAATCTCGGCGAGATCCTTCTCGTTCTCCTTGGGGATCAGCACCGTCGTGATGCCGCCGCGCAGCGCCGCCAAGCAGCTTCTCCTTGAGGCCGCCGATCGGCAACACGCGGCCGCGCAACGTGATCTCGCCGGTCATGGCGATGTCCTTGCGCACCGGAATGCCGGTCAACACCGAGACGATCGAGGTCACCATGGCGACGCCCGCGGACGGCCCGTCCTTTGGCGTGGCGCCCTCGGGCACGTGGACATGGATGTCCTTCTTCTCGAAGATCGTCGGCAAGATGCCGAAGGCGGCGCTACGCGACTTGCACGTAGCTCTCGGCCGCCTGCACCGATTCCTTCATCACGTCGCCGAGCTTGCCGGTCGCCGTGACCCTGCCCTTGCCGGGCAGCGTCACCGCTTCGATCGTCAGCAGCTCGCCGCCGACCTCGGTCCAGGCCAAGCCGGTGGTGACGCCGACCAGGTCGGTCTCCTCGACCTCGCCGTAGCGGAAGCGCCGCACGCCCGCGATATTTCTCGAGATTGCTTGCTGGTGATCGTGACCTTCTTGCGGCTGCTTGATCAGGATTTCCTTGATCGACTTGCGAGCCAGATTGGCGATCTCGCGCTCGAGGTTGCGCACGCCCGCCTCGCGCGTGTAGTAGCGGATGAGGTCGCGCAGCGCATCGTCGCGTGATCGACCATTCGTCTGGTCTTGAGGCCGTGCGCCTTCACCTGCTTGGGAATGAGGTGGCGGCTTGCGCGATCTCGACCTTCTCGTCCTCGGTATAGCCGGGGAGCCGGATGATCTCCATGCGGTCCATCAAGCGGCTGCGGCATCCGCAGCGTGTTCGCCGTGGTGACGAACATCACGTCCGACAGGTCGTAATCGACCTCGAGATAATGGTCGTTGAAAGTCGAGTTCTGCTCGGGATCGAGCACCTCGAGCAGCGCCGAGCTGGGATCGCCGCGCCAATCCGGCGCCGAGCTTGTCGACCTCGTCCAGGAGGAACAGCGGGTTCGACGACTTGGCCTTCTTCATGCCCTGGATGATCTTGCCAGGCATCGAGCCGATATAGGTCCGGCGATGGCCGCGAATCTCGGCCTCGTCGCGCACGCCGCCCAGCGACATGCGCACGAAGTTGCGCCCGGTGGCGCGCGCCACCGACTTGCCGAGCGAGGTCTTGCCGACGCCGGGCGGGCCGACGAGGCACAGGATCGGCCCCTTGACCTTGCGAATGCGCTGCTGCACCGCGAGGTATTCGAGGATGCGCTCCTTGACCTTCTCGAGGCCGTAATGGTCGTCGTTCAGCACCTTCTCCGCGGCCTTCGATGTCGCGCTTCACCTTGGTGCGTTGCTGCCACGGAATCGACAGCAGCCAGTCGAGGTAGTTGCGCACCACCGTCGCCTCGGCCGACATCGGGCTCATCGCCCTGAGCTTCTTCAGCTCGGCCACGGCCTTTTCGCGCGCTTCCTTCGACAGCTTGGTCTTAGTGAGGCGCTCCTCGATCTCGGCGAGCTCGTCCTTGCCGTCCTCGCCCTCGCCGAGCTCCTTCTGAATCGCCTTCAACTGCTCGTTCAGATAATACTCGCGCTGCGTCTTTTCCATCTGCCGCTTCACGCGGCTGCGGATGCGCTTTTCGACTTGGAGAACGCCGATTTCGCTCTCCATGTGGGCGAAGACCTTTTCGAGCCGCCCGGACACCGTGCCGGTCTCCAGCAGCTCCTGCTTCTCGGGAATCTTCGAGCGCGAGATGCGAGGCGAGCGTGTCGGCGAGCTTCGCTGGATCGTCGATCTGATTGATCGAGACCAGCACCTCGGGCGGAATTTTCTTGTTAAGCTTGATGTATTGCTCGAACTGCGACACCGCGGTGCGCGCCAGCGCCTCGAGCTCCTGCTGATCGCCGGACTTCTCGGCGACGGTCTCGGCATAGCGCCTGAAAGAAGGCGTCGTTCTCGGCAAAGCCGAGGATGCGCGCCCGCTGGCCGCCCTCGACCAGCACCTTGACCGTGCCGTCGGGCAGCTTCAAGAGCTGCAGCACCGTGCCGATGGTGCCGACGGTATAGATGTCGGCCGGGCTCGGATCGTCCTGGGCCGCGTTCTTCTGCGTCACCAGCAGGATCTGCTTGTCGTCCTTCATCACATCTTCGAGCGCCCGCACCGACTTCTCGCGGCCGACGAAGAGCGGCACGATCATGTGCGGAAAGACGACGATGTCGCGCAGCGGAAGGACGGGATAGAGCGTACCGCGGGCTGGATCGAGCATGGCATCCTTTCTCGCAAAGCCGGGACGGGAGAGCCCCGCCCCATGGCGACGGCAATCGGTACCGCACGCCGGAAGTCAGAAATCCGACATAAGGTGGAGCGTGATGCGGCTCAGATCAAGAGGAAGTATGGAAAAGCGTCTGGCACCCGCAGGATCGCGGGGCCGGCGCACCGGCCTCAGGCGCTGGACGTGCCCGTATCGCCGCGCCAATCGGCATAGTCGCTGCGCCGCTCGGAATAGATGTAGAGCGGCGTGCGCCCGACCTTCGACCACTTCCCGGTTGATAACCATCCCGGTCACCCCGTCGAGCCCTGGCAACTCGAACATCGGCTCCAGCAGGATTGCCTCCATGATCGAGCGCAGGCCGCGCGCGCCGGTCTTGCGCGCGATCGCCTTGTGGGCGATGGCGCCCATGGCCTCGTCGTTGAATTCCAGCTTGACGTCTTCCATCTCGAACAGCCGCTGGTATTGCTTGACCAGCGCGTTCTTCGGCTTGGTGAGGATATCGACCAGCGCGCTCTCGTCGAGATCGTCGAGCGTCGCCACCACCGGCAAGCGACCGACGAATTCGGGGATGAGGCCGAATTTGAGCAGATCCTCGGGCTCGAGTTCCTTCAGAACCTCGCCGGTCTTCCGTTCCTCGGGCGCAGCGCACCTCGGCGCCGAAGCCGATCGAGGTGCCGCGGCGGCGCTGCGAGATGAGCCTCTCGAGCCCGGCGAAGGCGCCGCCGCATATGAAGAGGATATTGGTGGTATCGACCTGAAGGAATTCCTGCTGCGGATGCTTGCGTCCGCCCTGCGGCGGCACCGAGGCGACGGTGCCTTCCATGATCTTGAGCAGCGCCTGCTGCACACCCTCGCCCGAGACGTCGCGGGTGATCGAGGGATTGTCGGATTTGCGGCTGATCTTGTCGACCTCGTCGATATAGACGATGCCACGCTGCGCGCGCTCGACATTGTAGTCGGCGGCCTGCAATAGCTTCAGGATGATGTTCTCGACATCCTCGCCGACATAGCCGGCCTCGGTAAGCGTCGTCGCATCGGCCATCGTGAAGGGCACGTCGATGATGCGGGCGAGGGTTTGGGCCAGCAAGGTCTTGCCCGACCCGGTCGGGCCGACGAGCAGGATGTTCGATTTCGCAAGCTCGACGTCGTTGCTCTTGGTGCCGTGCGCGAGGCGCTTGTAGTGATTGTGCACGGCGACCGACAGCACGCGCTTGGCGTGGTCCTGCCCGATGACATAATCGTCGAGTACCTTGCAAATGTCCTTCGGCGTCGGCACGCCGTCGCGCGACTTGACCAGGGTCGTCTTGTGCTCTTCGCGGATGATATCCATGCAGAGCTCGACGCATTCATCGCAAATGAACACGGTCGGGCCGGCGATGAGCTTCCTCACCTCGTGCTGGCTCTTCCCGCAGAAAGAGCAGTAGAGGGTGTTTTTCGAATCGCCGCTGCTGGCTTTGGTCATGGGCTCTCCGTGAACGACTGAGCGGGGACTCGATTCCGCCCTCCCCTGATTCGGCGAATTACCCAACGATCGGGAAGACTCGCCCCGGGCCAGGGAACCGGCGCAGACACATCCATCGAACGACATTATGTATCGTCGCGCGATCAATAACCAGTTAAAGATGAGGCCTTAACCCTATGTTTGCAACAATCCTCTTGGCCAACCCGTGCTTTTGCCGCCGGTCGGGCGTCCGTGCCGCGCCCGGCGGAGCTCACGCGATCTGGAACGGCTTGGCGGTACCGGCGATCCGGTCAGGCCCGGGCTTTGACCTCATCTTCGCGAACCGGGCGATTGGTCATGACCTCGTCGATCAGGCCGAACACCTTGGCCTCGTCGGCGGTCATGAAGCGATCGCGCTCCAGCGCATTCGCGACCGTGTCGAGGCTCTGGCCGGTATGCTTCACGTAAATCTCGTTGAGCCGGGCGCGCGTCCGCAGTATCTCGCGAGCGTGGATTTCGATATCCGAGGCCTGGCCTTGGAATCCGCCCGAAGGCTGGTGAATCATGATGCTGGAATTGGGCAGCGAGACGCGTTTGCCTTTGGCGCCGGCGGTTAGGAGCAGCGAGCCCATCGAGGCCGCCATGCCGATGCAAACCGTCGCCACGTCGGGCCGGATATATTGCATCGTGTCATAGATCGCGAGGCCCGAGGTCACCATCCCGCCCGGCGAATTGATATAGAACGAGATGTCCTTGGTCGGATTCTCGCTTTCGAGGAACAGGAGCTGGGCGGAAATGAGGCTCGCCACCATGTCGTTCACCGGCCCGACCAAAAAGATGATGCGCTCTTTCAGGAGGCGCGAATAAATGTCGTAGGCGCGCTCGCCGCGGTTGGTCTGCTCCACCACCATCGGAACCAGGTTGTTCATGTAGATTTCGACAGGATCCATTACTTGCTACCTCTGATCGGGGTCGTCATTCCTTGCCGCTCGTCGCGCCGCCGCCCGGAGCTTCGTCCTCTTTCTGGGCCGCGGCCAAAAGTTCGCTGATCGGCACGGCTTTCTCGGTCACCTGGGCCAGCTCGAGGATGAAATCGATGACCTTATCCTCGTAGATGGGCGCGCGCAGACCGTCGAGCGCCGAAGGATTCTTGCGATAATACTCGATCACGTGGCGCTCTTGGCCGGGAAAGCGGCGGGCCTCTGCGGTAAGGGCGCGATTGATCTCCTCCTGCGTAACGGTAATGTTGTTCTTGCTGCCCACTTCTGCAAGCACCAGCCCGAGCCGGACGCGGCGCTCGGCGATATCGCGGTATTCAACCTTGATGGCGGCCTCGTCCTTGGCGGTCTCGGCTGCGGCGGTGCCGGCCTGCTTGGCGCGCTCCAACTCGGCCTGATATTGCCGCCAAATGGTATCAAGCTCGATGTCGACCATGCCCTGCGGCACCGGAAACCGGTGGTGCTCGCCGAGCCGGTCGAGCAATGCGCGCTTCAGTTGCTGGCGCGCAATCCCGGCGTAATCGCGCTCGATCCGCTCGCGGACGGTCTGACGCAGCGCCGCCAGGTTCTCCATTCCGACCGCCGTCGCCAGCGATTCGTCGATGGGCTGCGCCGCGACGGCCTTGACCGCCTTGACGGTAACGGCAAATACCGCCGCCTTGCCGGCCAGCTCGGCATTGCCGTAATCCGCCGGAAAGGTAACCTCGATCTTGCGCTCCTCGCCAGGCTTGACGCCCACGACCTGATCCTCGAAACCGGGGACGAAGCTGCCGGTGCCGAGCTCGAGCGAATAATCCTTGGCGCTGCCGCCGGGAAATTCGACGCCGGCGACCGAGCCGACGAAATCCATCACCACGATGTCGCCCATCGCCGCGGCGCGATCGACGTTTTCGGTCTTGCGCTGCTGGTGAGCGATGCGTTCGAGCGCCTTGTCGATCTCGTCGTCGGGCACTATCGGCCGGAGCCGCTCGACCGTCAGCTCGGCGAAATTCATCAGCTCGATCTGGGGCAGCACCTCGATCGCGAGCTTGTAATGGAGATCCTTACCCTCGTTGAACGAGAGAATCTCGACCTTGGGCTGGATGGCGGGTCGCAGATTGCGCTCGCGCATCGCCTCGCTCGAGCTGTCGGAGACGGTGCGTTCCAAGACTTCGCCCATAACCGATGGCCCGTAGCGCTTTTTCAGCACCGTCATGGGGATTTTGCCGGGGCGGAATCCGGGCAGGCGGATGGTGCGCCCGATCTCGGCCAGCCGGTCGGTAACGTGGCGCTCGATATCGGCGGCCGCGATGACGACCGTCATCTCGCGTTTCAGGCCTTCGGTATTGGTTTCGGTGATCTGCATATCCGACAGAAGCTCGTTCCCTCAAACTGCGCGGCCGTTCTGGTGCGGGCGGAGGGATTTGAACCCCCACGACTTGCGTCGCTGGAACCTAAATCCAGTGCGTCTGCCAATTCCGCCACGCCCGCTGAAATGACATAAGTGGGCGCGGTTAGGCGACCCGAATGCCCACGCCGCCCGCCGCCGAGAAGCCGGCTTCATAGCACAGCGATCCGAGCAGTGGAAGCGGCGGCCCGTCGCCGCCCGGCATGGATTCAGCCAACCTCCGCCGCTGCTCCACAGCCGTGGCGGGTCAGAGGACCCGCTGGTGATAGGTAGCGATGAAGGACAGCAGCGCCAAGACCCGCAGGCCGGCATCGACCCGGCCGATCGAGGGCTCCTCGTAAGCAAGTTCGAAGCGGACATGCGGGATGCCAGCGACCTCATCGCGCAAGCCCAACACGGTCGCCATCTCGGTAATGTTATCGCGCCGCCGACGGCAGAATTGGTGGCCGGGCTTGACCTCGACAGCCGGCTTACGCTCGCCCAAAAGCCTGCTCAACCTCGTCATGTCCGATCGGTCCGCCCCCTGATCCACCGTGACGGAGGGCCGGCTTATGCCGTTATCCACATCCGTCTGGGGATTAATTTGCTAAAAGCCGGAATTTCCGGGCGGCGTCAATGATTTTTCTAACTTTTCAACAGCCGGGTAACCGCGGTCGAAGCGGTGACCCGCCCCTCGCCGGTGTAGGCCTCGTGGTTCTCCTCGATATCCGGCAGGCGGTACAGATAGTTGATCATGATTCCAGCGGATTGCTGTAAGCCCTTGGGCGATAGGTCGCCGAGCCAGTTGATCCGCTCGAGCCGCGCGCCGTTGCTGAGGTGGAAATGCGCCACCCCGTCGAGCGCCCGGCCGCGCGGCGTCTTTTCCAGCACCAGGTAACGCGCCGCCAGCCGCAGCGTCGGTGCCTTGAGCGCCTGGGCGACAGCATCGTCCTCGTACCAGTGCGGGCGCGCGAACAGCGCTATCAGCGTGGCGTCGGCGGGCGAGCCGGGCAGCGCCGCGAGCGCGTGGCGCTCGGCCGGGATCAGGAGATCGTCGCCCTCCTCGGCCACCCGTTCGTCAAGCCAGGCGCGGAATCCCGGCATCGGCGACAGTGTGGCGTAGCGCGTGAGCGGGGGCAGCTCGGCGGCGAGCCGATCGGCGACCCGCTTGATCAGAAAGGCGCCGAAGCTGATGCCGTGAAGCCCACGCTGGCAGTTCGAAATCGAATAGAAGATCGCGGTGTCGGCGGTCGCCGGGTCACCCACCGGCGCGGTTTCATCGAGCAAGGATTGCACGTTGTCGGCCATGCCCTGAACCAACGCCACTTCGACGAAAATGAGCGGCTCGTCCGGCATGCGGGGATGGAAATAAGCGAAGCACCGGCGGTCCGCCTCAAGCCGGTTCTTGAGGTCGGACCAACCGCGGATTTCGTGCACTGCTTCATAGACCATGAGCTTTTCGAGCAGGGCCGCCGCGGAATCCCATGTAATCCGCCGGATCTCGAGAAAGCCCTCGTCGAACCAACTCGCCAGCAAGGTACGAAGATCGTGATCGAGCGCGGCCAACGCCTCGTCCTGGCGCGCCAGACCGATGAGCTCGGCACGCATGTCGACGAGAAATTTCACGCCATTCGGGAGCGCGTTGAACTGGGTGAGCAGCTTGACGCGCGCCGGCTCGAGCGCCTGCCGCAGCGCGCGCACGATGCGGCGCTTTTCCTCGTCGGTGCGGGCATGGACAAGACGTTGGCAACTCGCGGCGACCGCGGTGCGGTCGATGTCGAACTCGGTTGCGAGTAGGCGCAAGAACCGCTCGCGCCCCGCGGCGGACAGCGCGAGATAGGTGTGGCCGAGCGCCGCAGCGCGGGACCGCGCCGAAACTTCGCCGCCGCGCGCTTCGAGGCAATCGCGCATCTGCTCGCGGAGCCGCTCGATGCCATCGTCGTCGAGCGGGCCAGGCGAGGCGCCGCGTTGCGGTGCGGCGAGCTCCCGCCAGCGCGCCTTGATCGAGCGCAGGTTGCTGCGCGTGAAGTCGTAAACGCCGTCGAGAAATCCGATGCGGTCGGTCATGGCGCTCTCGGTTGGGCGACCGCGGCGAGCGTCTTGAGACGCCGCAGGACGGTCGGAAGGGTATCGATCAAATCCTCGGCGACGAGACCGGGCCCGAATTCGCGCGCGGCTTCGCCGTGGAGCCAGACCGCCGCGCATGCGGCGCGGAATGGCTCGAGACCCTGCGCGAGCAAACCCGCCACCAACCCCGATAGCACATCGCCGGTTCCGCCGGTAGCGAGATCGGGCGGCGCGTTGGCGTTGATCGCCGCGAGGCCGTCGGGCGCGGCGATCACGGTGTCGGCGCCTTTCAGGATCAGAATGGCGCCGGAGCGCTGTGCGGCGGCGCGCGCGCGCGCCAGCTTGTCGCCGTCGCCGGGAAAAATTCGCGCGAACTCGCCGTCATGCGGCGTCAATATGGTCGGAGCCTTGATAGCGGCGAACAGCGCGGCGGGCGCGTCGGCAAACACCGTCAGCGCATCGGCGTCGAGCACGCTGGCGTGTCCCGCCGCCAGCGCCGCGAGCGCCTGGGCGCGGGTTTCGGGCGTGACGCCCCCGCCCGGCCCGACCACCACCGCGCGCACGCGGGCATCCGCGATCAGCGCCGCGAAATCGGCCGGCGCGCGGATCGGACGGACGATGACGCTGGCGAGCGAAGCGGCGTAAACCGGCCAGGCGCTATCGGGCGCGGCCAGGGTCACGAGGCCCGCGCCGACGCGCCCGGCGGCTCGCGCCGAAAGCCGCGCGGCCCCGGTCAGCACGGCGCCCCCGGCAACCACCGCACTGCCGCGGCGATATTTGTGATCTTCGGGCTTGGGCCAAGGGTAGGCGTCGAGCCACAGCGCGGGCCCGTTCTCGAATGTCCGTGGCGCGATCGCGCCGAGCACGCTATCGGGGATCCCGATCTGCGCCAGTACGACGCTGCCGCATAATTCGCGGCCAGGCAGCAAGAGGTGCCCGGGCTTCTTACGGAAGAAAGTCACGGTCGCGTCGGCAGGCGCGGCCACGCCCATGACCGCGCCGGTCGCGCCATCGAGTCCGCTCGGCACATCGACGGCGAGTGTCGGCAGACGCCGCGCCGCAAGCGCTTCGATCGTCATCCTGGCCGCGCCATCGACCGGCCGCGACAGCCCGGCGCCGAAAATCGCATCGATGGCAATGCCGGCGCCGCCGAGGATGGCGGACGAAAGCGGCTCGACCGCTCCACGCCAGCGTGCGGCATGATGCGCGGCGGCGCCTTGGAGCCGTTCGCGCTCGCCCAACAGCCCGACCCGCACCGGCCAGCCTGCGGCGGCCAACTGGCGAGCGGCGGCGAAGCCGTCGCCGCCATTGTTGCCGGGCCCGCATAGCACGGCGACCGGCCGCTTCGACCAGCGCCGGCACACCGCGTCGGCGACCGCGCGGCCCGCCTCGTCCATCAGCACCGGCGCGCCGACGCCGCACGCCTCCGCTTCCTGGTCGACCACGGCCATTTGGGCGGGCGTGAGCAGCGCATTGTCGAGCGGCCCCATGGCCGTCATCTCCGTGCCGGGAAAGTCGCCGGATTGAGTCTATCGCCGCCGCGAGCCGGGCGGAAGGCGGCATGATGGCGACTTGACGCTAACCGGGCGGACGGGTAGGAGCAGCCCAGGCGGCGGGCGTAGCTCAGCTGGTTAGAGCGCCAGATTGTGGATCTGGATGTCGCCGGTTCGACCCCGGTCGCTCGCCCCATTTTTCCTTTCCCACTCATCCCGCTTTTCCGGCGCGACCGGTTACAACCCTGTTGTTCCGGTTGCCGGCGGCTATGTCAGCGCGCGCCGCGACCGCAGCGCATCAAGGCGTTCATCGTGACCCTAGGCGCGGGCCTCGCCCATCGATTTCCTCGTAGATAGCGGCTGACGCCGCCCCGGCCGATAACCTGGACGACCGACTGCCGCGTTATGGGTCGGATGACCGGTTCAGAGGCAATCTGCCTATTTACTAGACGATGTTAGCCGACTTCGCTATTGCGTCCGATGCGTTACGTTGGATGGCACGCGCGTTGGCGTTTGGCATGGCTCGTGCTTAACCATTGATAGACGACCGGCGAACCGGTGGCCGTGGAGCAAACGCATATAGGGCGAAAATCCCATGAAGAAAGTCGAAGCGATCATCAAGCCGTTCAAACTCGACGAAGTGAAGGAAGCCCTGCACGAGGTCGGCATCCAAGGTATCACGGTGACCGAGGCGAAAGGCTTTGGACGCCAGAAGGGCCATACCGAACTATACCGCGGCGCCGAATATGTGGTGGATTTTCTTCCCAAGGTGAAAATCGAGGTGGTCATGGACGACGCTCTCCTCGAGCGCGCCGTCGAAGCGATCCAGCACGCGGCCCGCACCGGCCGCATCGGCGACGGAAAGATTTTCGTTAGCACGGTCGACGAGGCGATTCGCATTCGCACCGGCGAGAAGGGCGCAGACGCGGTCTGACCGTGCGGCGGGGAACTCCAGCATTTAGAAATCACGGTCCAGCATAGAAAGGGTCAATGCCATGGCGGATGCCGCAATCCAAAAAGTTCTCGATATGATCAAGGAGCACGACGTCAAATACGTCGATTTCCGTTTTACCGATCCGCGCGGCAAGTGGCAGCATTTGGCGCATCACATCAGGACCATCACCGCCGATTTCCTGGCGGATGGCGTGATGTTCGACGGCTCGTCGATCGCCGGCTGGAAGGCGATCAACGAGAGCGACATGCTGCTGATGCCGGAATGCGCCACCGCGGTGCTCGACCCTTTCGCGGCGCAGACCTCGCTCATCATCTTCTGCGACACGCATGAGCCCGCCACCCGCCAGCCCTATGGCCGCGATCCCCGCTCGATCGCGAAAAAAGCCGAGCAATACCTCGTCTCGTCCGGGATCGGCGACAAGGCGTTCTTCGGCCCCGAGGCCGAGTTCTTCGTGTTCGACGACGTGCGCTACAAGAACACGATGAATTCGTCGATGTACGAGATCGACAGCGACGAAGGCCCCTACGTCTCCGACAAGAAATACCCCGACGGCAACACCGGACATCGCCCGCCGATCAAGGGCGGCTATTTCCCGGTGCCGCCCGTCGACAATTACAGCGATCTGCGCGCCGAGATGCTCACGGTCATGGGCGATATGGGCCTCCTGGTCGAGAAGCATCACCATGAAGTCGCCCCGTCGCAGCACGAGCTCGGGAACGAATTCGCGACGCTGTGCAAGGGCGCGGACAACATGCAGATCTATAAATACGTCGTGCAGAACGTCGCGAACCAGTACGGCAAGACCGCGACCTTCATGCCGAAGCCGATCAAGGGTGACAACGGCTCGGGCATGCACGTTCACCAATCGGTGTGGAAAGGCGACAAGCCGCTCTTCGCCGGATCGGGCTACGCCGATCTGTCGGACTTCGCGCTCTACTACATCGGCGGCGTCATCAAGCACGCCAAGGCGATCAACGCCCTCACCAACCCGACGACCAACAGCTACAAGCGGCTGATCCCGGGTTTCGAGGCGCCCGTGCTGCTGGCCTATTCCGCGCGCAACCGCTCGGCGTCGTGCCGCATCCCGATCGTCTCGAGCCCCAAGGGCAAGCGCGTCGAGGTTCGTTTCCCCGACCCTGCCGCCAATCCTTATATCGGTTTCGCCGCCATGCTCATGGCGGGAATCGATGGCGTGCAGAACCGCATCCACCCCGGACAGCCGATCGACAAGAACCTCTATGACCTGCCGCCAGAGGAGTTGAAGGAAGTGCCGACGGTGTGCGGCTCGCTGCGCGAGGCGGTCGAGGCGCTCAAGTCCGACCACGCCTTCCTGACAAAGGGAGACGTGTTCACCACCGACTTCCTCGACGCTTACATGGATCTCAAATGGGAAGAGATCTACAAGTTCGAGCACACGCCGCATCCGATCGAGTTCGAGATGTACTACAGCGTGTGACGACGTTTTCGTTGGGTTTCGGCCGATAGCCGTCGTCTCGTCGGACTGAAACCGCCAAACGAGCCCTCGGAAGTCAGCAGATTTCCGAGGGCTTTTTCTTCGAGTCCAATGCGATCGCGGCCATGACGCTCGCCTATTTCCGCGCGCGCACCCGCGCCGCCTCGGCGCGATAGGCCGCGAAGATCGCGGGGCCGTTCGGGATATTCTTCTGCCACGCCGCGGCCAGCGGCCGCACGATCTGGCTTTGGTATTGCTCGACATCGCCGGGATCGAGGGTTGTGATCGTGTGGCCCGGCTGCGCTCGCACCTCGGCCTCCGAGGCGGCATAGATGCGGTCGATGGCGGCGCCGAAATCTTCCATCGAGGCGGCATAGCCCGAGTTCCGGTCAATCGCCGCCTTGGCCTTGCCCGTCAGCCTGGCATAAACATCCTTGTTCATCATTAGGACGCCGCCGCCCGACCCGAGACCGGCGACGAGGTGGTTGTTCGTGACCTCTTGCAGCTTGAAGCCGTCGAGACCCAGCCATCCGATGATCACGCCGTCGGCGCCGTGGCGCTGCAGGATTTCATAGACATCGACCGGGTTGGTGCTGATCGGAGCGGCGCCCAAGAGCAGCGCCGCGCCGGCGTCGGCCTTGGTGAGGGTAACGAGCTTTAGTCCCTTCACCTCGGCGAGCCGTGCGATCGGTTTGTTCGCGTTGACGAAGGATTGCGGAAACACATAGAGCGCGATCGGGTGAACATCGGCATATTCCGCGGCGATGAGACCATCCTCGTAAATTTTCCAGAACGCGGCGGCGCCTTCCCTGCCTTCGATGTCCGACGGCAGCTCGACGACGCTGGAGCCGGGGAATTTTCCGCCGACCGAGCCTTGCGAAGCGATGCCGATATCGACGGCGCCGCCGACTACGCGGTCATAGATGTTGAAGAGGTTCGCCAGCGCGTTGCCCGGAAAGGTCTGGAGCTTGAGCGTCCCGTCGGAGTCCTTTTCGACCTTGGCGATCCACGGATCCCACATCAATGTCCAGGTCGGCGTGCCGGGCGGCGGGCCGGGAACCGCAAAGCGCAGCGTGACCGTGTCTTGGGCGCGGGCGGAAACACTCGCGCCCAATAGCGCCGCCGCGGCGGCCGCGAGCACCCACGCCTTCAGCATCGTCGCCTCCTCCCTCCGGGTCGTCGTTTCATCGCGCGCCCGCCCCCGCTCGGAACGCCAACGGCGGCCGACGAACGGCGTTATTTTGCCGCTACCCGCTCTTTGGCAGGGTCGCGCAGTGGCACGAAATGATTGCCCTTAGAGACCGGGCCGAGCGAATTGGCGATGCGCGCCCAGCTATCGCCGCCATCCTCGCTGGCATAGACCTCGCCATCGGTGTTGCCGACGAAAAGGCTGAAGCCGCCGGGATACGAAACGAGACTCATCGCCTCGATATTGCACCGCGCGGAGGCGGGAATGCCGCGGTGCAGATGTTCCCAGCTTCGCCCGCCATCGCGGCTGCGCATGATCGCGGTGCCGGCATCGTGCGACATGCGCCATTGCCCGGGATCGGCGGCCGCGCCCGACATGAAGATCGTGGTCTCGTCGGGCGAGATCACGATGTGATCGGGATAGGCCAAGCGGAATTCCGGGCCGCTCAGGCGCTCCCAGCCCGAGCCGCCGTCGTCGCTGCGATAGAGGCCGACGCCGGTGGTCATGAAGATCGTATCGGGACGAGATGGAACCAGCACGATCTGATGGACATCGCGATAAGCGCGGTCATCGGCGCGGGAATAGCCGCTGAATTCGCGCCAGCTTTGCCCGCCATCGGTCGTCTTGAGCAGCGCGCCCTGCTCGATCGCGGCAAAGAAAACGTCCGGGTCGCGCGGGTCGAAGGCGAGCATTTTCGTATGCGCGACATGCGGCGGACCGGGAAAGGTCCAATGCTCGGTCTCGGGCACTTGCCGGAGCGCCGGCAAGTCCAGCCAGGTCTTGCCGTAATCGACGCTGCGGAAGAGCGCGGCCGGCTCGGTGCCGGCGTAGATCGCGACGGTGCCGCGCCGATCGACGGCGGCGAGCGTGTAGATGTCGCGGTGACTGACGCCTTCGCCGCGCGGCTCCCAATTCAGGCCGCCATCGGCGCTGAAATAGATCCCGTCGCCGTGGGTGCCGGCGAAGAGGCCGGCCTTGCCGGGCAAAGCCGTCATCGTGCTGACATGGTGGCCGCGAAGCGCAGTCCCGTGCAGGCGCCACGCCGCGCCCGGCGCGGCCCGCTCGAGGATCGCGATACCGGTCGCCGTAGCGACAAAGAGACGTGTCGGTGGCGCCGCAGCGGCGTAGCGCATTTGGCCGTTCGGCGAGAGGCATGCGTACATTGTCTCACCTCATGTTGGCTCACGGGATTGTTCATCTTACTCCAGGCGCGGGCGATGATTAAAGTTCTCGATGTCGGCCCGTGCTTCCCGCGTCCGGCGCAGGATCGACCGCGCAGCTGTTCTTTACCAGTCGCTAACCCTATCGGCGCTACTCCTCGCTGAGACGAGGGGCAAGTGGCGTGAGCGAGCCAGCGTTAAGCACCATCGACGATGTCGGCCTGCGCCTGCCCAAAGGCATGCCCGAAGAGATCGCCGATCCGTTCATCGAATACGTCGCCACGAAGGCCGCGGCGTTGCGCGGCGAAGCTATGGCGCTGGCCCCGCCCGGCATCGCCGGCGACAAATGGGCGCGGCTTCGCTTCAGTCTCGACGCAATCAAGGAGATCGTCTTTCCCCAGGCCGGACGGACCATCGCGGAATTCGCGAGCGCCCCGGCGAAGATCGAATGCCGCAGCGGATGCTGCTTCTGCTGCTATCAGAACGTTAACGCCACCATTCCCGAGGCGATCTTGATCGCGCTCGGCCTCGGCGATCCGGAAGATCCGCGCGTGGCGGCGACGCTCGACGCCGCCGACGCCTTCAAGGATCTCGACGGCGAGGCCCGCATCGCCACCGCCCGGCCCTGCCCGCTGCTTGTCGACAAGCGCTGCTCCATGTACGAGCGCCGTCCACTGGCCTGCCGCTCGCTCCTATCGCCCGAGGCCGCGCGCTGCCACCGGGCAATGGCAAGTCTCGAGGCTGGGAATGGTGTGCTACCGATCGAGATTTACGTCGTCCTGCAATTCCTGTGCAGCGGCGAGCAGGCGGCGGCGCGCGGCATTTGCCGCGATCTTGGCCTGCAAGACGACATCGTCGAACTGACCCAGTCGGTCGCCGCCATTTTGCGCGATCCGGCTCTGATCGAGCGCTGGGCCACAGGCGAGCGCGTCTTCGTGGCGCGCTAGCAAGCCAGCCGCTGCTCCCGAGCTCTTGTCGAAGGCCTGATCCGGCCTCAAGCCTCGGCGGGCAATGCCCGTGGCTTGCGGTCGGCGCCGATCGCCACGTAGGTGAAAGTTCCACCCGTTACCTTGACGTGCTCGCCCGTCATGTCGCGCCGCGCCCAGCTTTCGATCGCCACTGTGATGGAGGTGCGCCCGGTCTTGACGATCGTGGTATAGCAGCTCACCTCGTCGCCCACGAAAATCGGGAGATGGAAGGTCATGCCGGTCACGGCCACGGTAGCGCAGCGCCCCTGCGCCCGGCGGTGGGCGGTGACCCCGCCCGCGAGGTCCATCTGCGACAACACCCAGCCACCGAAGATATCGCCGGCCGGATTGGCGTCGGCCGGCATGGCAATTGTCCGCAACGCGGGCTCCCGCCCCGCCGGACCCGTTTCTGCAACCGTCATCTCGCACTCCTCGATCTCGACAAGCTATTGTAGGTTATCGGTATATTGACCGCAGCATCTTGCTTGTACCTCACCTGTCGCCTTCCTATAGTCCGGCGGATGCCCGATCTGTTCGACGATACCCCAGCCCGCAGGGCCGCGTCCGGCTATTCCGCCAAGGACATCGAGGTTCTTCAAGGGCTCGAGCCGGTCCGGCGCCGCCCCGGCATGTATATCGGCGGCACGGACGAGCGCGCCCTCCACCATCTCGTCGCCGAGGTGCTCGACAACGCCATGGACGAGGCAGTGGCGGGTCATGCCAGCCGCATCGAGCTTGAGCTGCAACGCCGACGGCAGCGTCTGCGTCCGCGACAATGGCCGCGGCATCCCGATCGATCCGCATCCCAAATTCCCCAGGACCTCGGCGCTAGAGGTCATCCTGACGATGCTGCATTCCGGCGGCAAGTTCGGCGGCGACGCCTACAAGACCTCGGGCGGCTTGCATGGAGTCGGGGTTTCAGTGGTGAACGCGCTTTCCGACAAGCTGTCGGTCGAGGTCTGGCGCGACCGTCGTGTCTATACGCAGGAATACAGCCGCGGAAAGCCCAAGACCAAGCTCAAGGATGGCGGCGCGGCGCCGAACAAGCGCGGCACCGCGATCCGCTTCCATCCCGATCCCGAGATTTTCGGAGATTTTCATTTCAAGCCGGCGCCGATCTATCGCCTGGCGCGCAGCAAAGCCTATCTTTTTCGCGGCGTCGAGATCCGCTGGTGGTGCGATCCGGCTTTGCCCCGGCCCGAGGATGTGCCGCAGGAAGAGCGTCTCCATTTTCCCGGCGGGCTCAGCGATTATCTCGCTGCGACCTTGGACGGGCGCGAGACGATCACCCCGCGCGCCTTCGCGGGCGAGGCCCAGCTCAACGGCAGCGGCAGGGTCGAATGGGCGATCGCGTGGCCGATCGATCTCGAGGGCTCGTGCTCGTCCTATTGCAACACGGTGCCGACGCCCGAGGGCGGCAGCCACGAGGCCGGCCTGCGCGCCGCGCTGACGCGCAGTATCAAGGCCTATGGCGAGCTGACCGGCAATCGCCGCGCTGCGCAGATCACCGCCGAAGACGTGATGGAAGGCGCCGCGGTGATCCTTTCGCTCTTTATCCGCGAGCCGCAATTCCAGGGCCAGACCAAGGAGCGCCTGTCCTCGCCCGAGGCGGCGCGCCTCGTCGAAAACGCGCTCAAGGACCGATTCGATCACTGGCTGAGCGAGGATCCGCAAGGCGGAAGGGCGCTGCTCGATGCCGTGATCGATCGCGCCGAGGACCGCATCCGCAAGCGCCAGCAAAAGGACCTCGACCGCAAGACCGCAACGAGGAAGCTCAGGCTTCCCGGCAAGCTCGCCGACTGCACCCGATCGAGCGCCGAGGGCACCGAGATTTTCCTGGTCGAGGGGGATAGCGCCGGCGGCTCCGCCAAACAGGCGCGCGACCGCGACACCCAGGCGATCCTGCCGCTGCGGGGCAAAATCCTCAACGTCGCCTCGGCCAGCAACGACCGGCTGCGCGCCAATCAGGAACTCGCCGACTTGACGCTTGCGTTGGGCTGCGGCTCGGGAGACCGGTTCGACGAGGCCAAGCTGCGCTACGAGCGCGTCATTATCATGACCGACGCCGATGTCGATGGCGCGCATATCGCCTCGCTGCTGATGACGTTTTTCTTCCGCGAAATGCCGCAACTGGTCTCGGGCGGCCACTTGTTCCTCGCCGTCCCGCCGCTCTATCGCCTCAGCCAGGGCGAGACGACGCATTATGCGCGCGATGACGCTCACAAGGATGAGCTGATGAAATCTGCCTTTCCCGCCCACAAGGGCAAGGTCGAGATCAGCCGCTTCAAGGGCCTGGGGGAGATGCCCGCGCGCTATCTGCGCGACACCACCATGGCGCCCGACAAGAGGACGCTGTTGCGCGTGATGATCCCGGTGAACCGCGCGAGCACGCTCGAGCTGGTCGAGAGCCTGATGGGGCGAAAGCCCGAGCTGCGCTTCGAATTCATTCAAAAGAACGCCAAATTCGCCCACGACCTCGACGTATGAAAGGATGCGCCTGCTCGCGCCGCGTGGTATTCAATGCGGAAATCGCGGCGATCGGGAGGATGCCATGGTGTCATCGAGGGCTTGCGTAGCCGCGCTCGCGGCCGCGCTGTCATTGGCCGCGGCATCGGCCCAAGCCGACCCGGTTAACATCCGCATCGCGTGGATTACGATCGGCAACCCGCCGCCGCTCCTCGCGGCCAAGAAGGATCTCGCCCGCCATTGGGGCACTACTTACAATCTCGATCCTATTCACTTCCAGGGCACGCCACCCATTATGACCGCGCTCGCAGCGGGCGAATTGGAACTCGCGAATCTGAGCTTCCCTTCGCTCGGCAACGCCATCCTCAATGCCGGCTTAAGCGATTTGCGTATTATCGGCGACGAGGGTCAGGACGGCGTCGCGGGCTATCACTCGATCGAATACATGGTATTGAAAGACGGGCCCGTCAAAACCATCGCGGATTTGCAAGGCAAGGTGCTCGGCACCAACAGCATCGGCAGCGCGGTGGATATCGGTGTCCGGGTGATGCTGAAACGCCACGGGTTGGTGGCGAACCGGGACTATGCGGTTATCGAAGGCAATTTCCCGAACTTGCCGTCGATGCTGTTGCAGAGGAAGGTCGATCTCATCGTCGCCGTGCCGCCCTTCTCGCTCGATGAGCATTTTCGCGACCAGGCCGCCACACTCTTCACCCAAAAGGACGCGATGGGAAAGTCGCAGCTCGCGGTCTGGACGGCGCGCCAGGGCTTTCTCGCAAAGAACCGTGCCGCCGTGGTGGATTTTTTCGAGGATTACCTGCGCATCATGCGCTGGTATGTCGATCCGGCCAACCGGACCGAGATGCTTCAGCTCGTCTCGGGTATCTTCAAGGTACCGGTCGCCCAGCTCGACAAATCGACCTTCAATGTCAACGACGTCTATTTCGACCGCAACGGCATGCCCGACATGAAGGCGCTCCAGACCGATGTCGATGCCGCGGCCGATCTGGGCTTCCTCAAGGATCACATCGATCTGGCGAAATACACCGATCTCAGCCTCGTCGAGGAAGCGGTGAAGCGCGTCGGTGCGTTCAAGCCGTGAGGCGCTACGCCGTCAGCCATTGACGCAGCCGCACGCTAACTTCCCAGGGCCGCTCCATGGTCGAGAGATGACCGCACTCCTCGACGATTTCGAGCCGAGATCCGGGAATGAGCGTCGCCATCTCCTCGTGCAACGGGAGCGGCGTGAGTTGATCCTCGCGGCCGCACAGCACCAGCGTCTGGCATCGGATCGCGGGTAAGCTCGGGCGGCTGTCGGGACGTCCGATGATCGCGCGCTGCTGACGGAGGAAGGCATCCTTGCCGACGCGCTCGGTCATGGCCGTCACCGCTTCGGTCAAGGCTCCATCGCCGAGCCTGCTCGGATGGAGAAAAACCGGCAAGAGCCGCGGTGTCACGCCGCGAAACTCCCCTTTCTCGGCAAGCTCAATGAGGCCGCGGCGGCGCGCGGTCTGCTCTGGCGTATCGGCGCGGGCGCTAGTGTCGAGCAGCGCCAGGCGCAGCACCCGCTCGGGCGCACGGCGCATGATCTCCTGGGCGACATAGCCGCCCATCGACAGCCCGGCGAGCGCGAAAAACGGCGGCGCCTCGGCCAGCACGCGGCGCGCCATCGCGGTCAAACGATCGTCCCGGGTCAGATCGGCGACCGTGGAGTCGGCGATATCGGCCAAATCATCCACCTGGCCGTGCCATAATGCCGCATCGCACAGGAGCCCGGGCAGTAGCACCAGAGGAGTCTTGTTAACCATGACCCAACCATACTCCGCCAGTGTTGCCCGCAAGCCGCGGTCGCGGCCGCGGCCCGGTCCGACGAAAGGAAATCGTTGACTTTCCGGGCGGCAGGCCCAAATAAAGGCCTGTATTTCTACCAACAACGAAGAGAAAAGTACGCCATCTGATGAGTTTTAACGATTTGGGCCTCTCACCGGAGGTTTTGCGGGCGGTCGCCGATGTCGGATACACGGCCCCGACCCCCATCCAGGAGCAGGCCATTCCTTACGTGCTGATGGGACGCGACGTTCTCGGCTGCGCCCAGACCGGCACCGGCAAGACCGCTTCTTTCACCCTTCCCATGATCGACATACTCGCCGCCGGGCGGGCGCGCGCGCGGATGCCGCGCTCGCTCATTCTCGAGCCGACCCGCGAGCTCGCGGCCCAGGTCGCCGAGGCCTTCGAGCTCTACGGGAAGTATCACAAGCTCGAAAAGGCGCTCTTGATCGGCGGCGAAAGCTTCACCGACCAGCAGCGCAAGCTCGACCGCGGCGTCGATGTGCTGATCGCGACGCCCGGCCGGCTCATCGATCTCTACGAGCGCGGCAATATCCTGCTCTCGGACGTGAAGATCCTGGTGATCGACGAGGCCGACCGCATGCTCGACATGGGCTTCATCCCGGATGTCGAGCGCATCGTCGGCTTGCTGTCGAAAATCCGACAGACGTTGTTCTTCTCGGCTACGATGCCACCCGAGATCAAGCGCCTCGCCGACGCCTTCCTCATGAACCCCAAGGAAATCAGCGTCACGCCGCCAACCTCTCCCGCCGCCCTCGTGATGCAGAGCATCGTTGTCGTCGCGGCCGACGCCAAGCGTGATGCGCTGCGCCGCCTCATCCAGAGCGAGGATGTGAAGAACGCGATCATCTTCTGCAACCGCAAGCGCGATGTCGATCTGCTCAACCGCTCGCTCGCGAAATCCGGCCTCGATGTCGCGGCGTTGCACGGCGACATGCCGCAATCCAAAAGGACCGAAACGCTCGAGCGGTTCCGGAACGGCGAGGTGCGCCTCCTCGTCGCCAGCGACGTCGCCGCGCGCGGACTCGACATCCAAGGCATGTCGCATGTCTTCAACTTCGACGTGCCGATCCATGCCGAGGACTACATCCACCGCATCGGCCGCACCGGCCGCGCCGGGCGCGAAGGCCGTGCCTTCACCCTGGCGACGCCCGAGGATGGCAGGTTCGTCGCGGCGATCGAGCATCTCATTGGCAAGCCGATTCCTCCGGCCACGGTTCCCGGCATCGACGCCGCCGAGTTGAGCCAAGATGAAGCCCCGCGTGGCCGCGGGCGACGCGGCGGCAGAGGCGCCAAATCGCCGGCGGCTCCGCCCGAACCCCGCGAGCCCGCCGAGAAGCCGGCGCCGCGCGCGCGGCAACCCGCTCCGCCGCGTGGGCGGCAAGCGCCAAGCGCCCCGCGCGAGCGCGGTTTTGCCCCGATCACCATGAAACCCGCGGCCGAGTTCGACGGCAACGTCACCAAGCTGCCGCACCGCCCGGAGCCTCCCGAGCATGACGATGACCGCCGCGTCATCGGCTTTGGCGACGACATGCCCGCTTTCCTCGGGCGTTCGCGCGCCGCCCGTCCAGCCTGACGCGAAACGCGGCCTGAGGTGAGTTCGGCTTGATGAGCGCCGACTCGTCGGGACATCATATCGCCATCGTCGGCGCCGGCCATGCCGGCGGATGCGCGGCTGGCGCTTTGCGCAAGGCCGGACACAAGGGCCGCATCACCCTCATCGGCAGCGAGCGCCATCCTCCGTACGAGCGCCCACCGCTTTCGAAAGAGCTGCTCTTCGGCGCGATCTCACACGAGAAAACCTATCTCCAGCCGGCGGCTTATTACGCCGGAGCCGCGATCGATCTGAGGCTCGGGACGACCGTCACGGCAATCGACCGCACCGCGCAGCGGCTCGAACTCGAAGCCGGCGGGACCATTCCCTATGACGCGCTGCTCTTGACCACGGGCGCGCGGGCGCGGCGCCTGAGGCTGCCCGGCGGTGACGGCAGGCGGGTCTTCTATCTGCGCGACATCGCCGACGCCTTGGCGCTGCGCGAGCTTTTGGTCGAAGGCGCGCGGCTTGCCGTCCTCGGCGCGGGCTTTATCGGGCTCGAGGTTGCAGCGACCGCGCGCAAACGCGGCGCGGCCGTGACCGTATTGGAACTCGCGCCGCACCCGCTCGGGCGCGTCGCGCCGCCCGAGATCGGCGACTTTCTTGCCGGCGTTCATCGCGGCAAGGGTGTCGACCTCCGAACCGGCATCCAGGTGACGGCGATCGAGGATTTGGGCGAGGCCTTGCGAATCTTGGCCGAGGGGTCCCTCCCCATCGAGGCCGATTACGCGGCAATCGGCATCGGCGCCCAGCCGAACACCGAGCTGGCGCAAGCGGCTGGACTCGCGGTGCAAGACGGCATCCTGGTCGATGAATTCGGGCATAGCAGCGACCCCGCGATCTTCGCCGCGGGCGACGTGACGCGGCATTTGAACCCGCTGCTCGGCCGCCACATCCGTCTCGAAGCCTGGCAGAACGCGCAGAACCAGGCCATCGCCGTCGCCAAGGTGATGGCGGGCGGGAGCGAGCCGTTCTCCGAGGTGCCGTGGTTCTGGACCGATCAGTACGATATCAACCTTCAGATGGCCGGGGCGCCCGACCGCTGGGACCAGATCGTTTGGCGCGGAGCGCCGACCGACCCCGGCTTCACCCTGTTCCAGCTGCTCGAGGAGAAGGTGGTCGCGGCGATCACGGTCAACAACGCGCGCGACATGCGCTTTGCCCGGATGCTGATCCGGGGTGGCCAGAAAGTCGACCCGGCGGCGCTCGGCGACAAGGCGACGAAGCTTCAGGATCTCGCGCGCTGAATGCTTGCCAAGTTCACAACGGCACGCCAATCTGCGCGCGTTTTTCCAAAGGGTTGAGGGATGGTGATGGCGGAGAACGTGGGCGATTGGGTGACGGTGGCCGAGCGGGCGGCGATCGCCGAGGGCGAGATGAAAGGCGTGACAGTCGGCAGCCAGGAAATCTGCCTCTACAATTTGAAGGGCGAAATCTACGCTACCGACAATCTGTGCAGTCACGCCTTCGCGTTTCTGTCGGATGGCTGGCTCGACGGCGAGGAAGTGGAATGCCCACTCCATGCCGGACGATTCGAGATCAAGACCGGCAAGGGCCTGGGTCCGCCGATCCCGTGCGACATCAAGACCTTTGCCGTGCGCGTCGAGAACGGCCAGGTCCAGGTCAAACTGGGCGGCTGACCGGAAACGGCATCGCCGACCCCGCCGCCTCAACCTTTCATTTACGCCGTGCCGCTATGACTTCAAGGCATGGAAAAGCTTGCCCGGCTCAAGCATGCGCTCGAGGGCACCAAGCTCTACGATTTCATCGCCGCCGCGCCGCTTATTGCCTGGTACGGGTTTTGCGGCTGGCGGCTCTTGCCCGCGCTCAAGGTCGATTTCGCCATGGAACCCGGCGCTGTCGATCCGGTTTTCATCACCGGCCTGCTGTCTAAGCTGGCTTCGCTGATCTTTGTCGGGTTGCTCCTGGCGCTGTTGATCTTGCGCCATCCCCCCCAAGCCAAGACCGCCGGGATGTTCCCGCGCGTCGCCGCCATTGCGGGAACCTATCTCGGCGTCGGCATATTGCTGCTGCCGCCGCTCCCGCTGTCGGCGCCGGTCTATCTGCTTTCAACCCTTCTCATTCTCGCCGGCACCGGCTTCGCGCTCTATGCGGTGCTACGACTCGGGCGCTCGATCAGCATCATGCCCGAGGCTCGCCGCCTCGTAACGGCGGGGCCCTACCGGACCATCCGCCACCCGCTCTATCTCGGCGAGGCCGTGGCGCTGGCAGGCCTCAGCCTACAGTACCTGTCGCCCGCCGCTCTATTGCTGCTCGGGCTGCAATTTGCCTTCCAGCTCCAGCGGATGAAGAACGAAGAGCGCGTGCTCGCCCGCATGTTCCCCGAATATGGCGCCTATACCGCCCGCACCGCGCGACTCGTCCCCGGCCTCTACTGAACCCACCGCTTCCCGCTTAAGGCGATTGCACATGAATCGCACATGAATCGCGCGAACTCGGCAGATTCTCGATGGCCGAAAGCCCCGGTATTTGCTAGCTTTGTCGCCTACCCGACCGCTCTGTTGGGCCAATTCAAACGCGAACGGAGAAAGACAATCATGGCTGCTAAAACGACGGCAAAGGCCCCAGCCACCGTCACGTTGAAGCATCTCGCCGCCGCCATCGCCGAAGAGGACGAGATGGCCAAGAAGCAAGCCGAGGCCATTCTCGGCGACACCATCGGCCTCATCGTGAAGCATCTCAAAAGTGGGCAGCGCATCCGCATCGGCGGTTTGGGTATCCTGGTAGTGAGGAAACGCGCGGCGCGCATGGGCCGCAATCCCGCGACCGGCGAAGTCATCAAGATCAAGGCAAGCAAGCGCGTCGCTTTCCGCGCTTCGAAGGAACTCAAGGAATCGATCTAAGCGTCGCTCGGCGCAAGCTCGGAAAGCGCGCGCCGCTCGCCGCATGGGCGGCCGCTTTTCGTTACCTCCTCTTTCCGCGAGGCGCGTTGCAGCGCCTCGTTTCATCGAGCACGCGGCTCGAACCGGGTTAGGCTTGTCGCCGCGCGGTTCATTCTCTAGTCTTGCCGCAAGGATGATCGAGGGAGGCTCCTGCCATTAAAGCCATCGTCATGCGCGAATTCGGCCCGCCCGAGGTGATGCGGCTCGAGGAGGTTCCGACGCCCAATCCGGGGCCAGGAGAGGTCCTCGTCCGGGTCGCGGCGGTATCGGTCAATCGCACCCTCGACTGCATCGTGCGCGCCGGTAAATATCCGCGCGCGGTGAAGCTGCCGCACGTACCGGGCGTCGATCCCACCGGCACCGTGGTCGCGCTGGGCGAGGGCGTCGCGACCCGCAAAATCGGCGACCGCGTCGCGATTTCGTCCCGGCGCCTGCCGCGCGGCAATGCGCGGCAAATGATCATGCTCGGCATCGATAGCTGGGGCGGCTATGCGGAATATGTCCCGCTGGCCGAGGCGGTCACTCACCCGATCCCGGACGCGCTCGATTTCAACACCGCGACCGTGGTGGCCCGCCACGCGCCGCTTGCCTTCAACATGGTGCGCGGCAAGGCCGCGCTGAAATCGGGCGATTGGGCGCTCGTCATGGGCGCCGCAGGCGGGCTCGGTAGCCTGATCGTGCAAGCCGCGGCTTATTACGGCGCGCAGGTCATCGCCGCCGCCGGCTCGGACGAGCGGGTGCGGACGGCGCAGGATCTCGGCGCCGCGTTCGGCGTCAATTACCGCAAGCTCGATCTGACCGATGAGGTAATGAAAATCACCGGCGGTCGCGGCGTCAACGTGGTGTTCGAGAACATTGCCGATCCCGAGCTTTTTTCCAAGGCCTTTGCCACGCTGGTGCGCGGCGGCCGTCTCATCACCGCCGGCGCTCATGGCGGGCCGATCGTCCCGCTCAATGTCAGCCGCCTCTACATGAATGCGAACTCGATCATCGGATCGACCGAACATACCGAGGAGGACGTCGCCGAGGCCTTCAAATCGGCCGTCGAAGGCCGCTTGCGCATCCTCGTCGACGAGGTCCTGCCTCTATCCGAGGCCGTGCGCGCCCACCGCATCGTCGAGGGCCGCGCCGGCACCGGCAAGGTGTTGCTGGTTCCAGACTGAGGCGCCTCCAGCGAAGCCCAAGCAAAGGAGCATCGCCATGACCGAGAGAGTTTCGATCGACAACGCCGGCGGCAAGATAGAGGCGATGCTGGCCGTGCCCGATTTTACCGGGCCGTTCCCGGCCTTGGTGCTGGCCCATCATCGCGGCGGGCTCGACAACTTCACGAGCCATATCGCGACAAGGCTCGTCCAAAACGGCTTCATCGTGGCCGCGCCGAACTTCTACCACCGCCTGCCGCCGGGCGCGAACGTGCGCGACCACGTCGGCGGACTCGACGACGATGAGATCATCGCGGACGTGAAAGCGACGGCCTCATATCTGACCACGTTGAGCAACGCGAAACCCGGCGCGCTCGGCATCATCGGGCATTGCATGGGCGGGCGAGTAGCATTCCTAGGCGCGGCGTCGCATAGCGCCTTCAAGGCGGCGGTGATGCTTTATGGCGGCGGCGTCCCGCAGCCGAGCGGCGCCAACCCGCCGGCCCTATCGCGCGCGGCAAGCATCGCCTGCCCGATCCTCGGCTTCTTCGGCCGCGACGATAAGCGCCCGAGCCCCGAGGACGCCGCGACGATCTCGGCCGAATTGAAGCGGCTCGGCAAGCGGCACGAGTTCCACATCTATGACGGCGCCGGGCACGCCTTCCAGAACATCTTCGACCCCCGCTACCGCGAGCACGCCTCGGAAGACGCCTGGCGCCGGCTGCTGCCGTTCCTGCGCGATAACCTTTGATTGGGAGGAGAACGCGCATGACCCCGATCGTCGAATGGCACACCCATGTGATCCCGCCCGAGGACACGAAGGACCCGCATTGGGGCGGACATTGCCCGCTGACGATCGAGAACGTCATCGACGCTCACGACAAGAACGGCATCTCGCTCTCGGTCGTCACCGATTCCATTCACCAGCTCAAGGACTATACGAAAGAGCAATCGGTCAACGCGTTGAAAGGGTGGCACGACCGCGCGGCGGCGTTGCAGGAGAAATATCGCGGCAAGATCGTGTGCTTCGCAAGTACCGTGCCCACGGGCGGTCCGGCCTTCGAGAAAGAACTGGTGCGCGCCTTCGATGAGTTGAAGCTGAAGGGCGTATTCATCACCTCGAGCATGTGGAAAACGTATCCGGATGACGACGAGGCCCTGCCGTTCTGGGAGATCGTCGCCGACCGCGACCTGCCGGTGTTCATCCATCCGCCCGCGAGCGCCTATGGCGAGGAGCGGATGCGCAATTACGGGCTGACCTCGAGCGTCGGCCGTCCGGCCGATAATATCCTGTGCCTCGCCCGGCTCATCGTGCGCGGTATCTACGAGCGCTTTCCCGATCTGAAGATCGTCGGCTCGCATCTGGGCGGCGGCATTTGCGAGGTCATCGGGCGCATGGATTACGCTTACGAGATGCGTAACGACAGCTTTCTCGGGAGCTATTCGCCGCTCATGATCAAGGCGCCGCCGAGCCATTACTTGAAGAAGATGTATCTCGATCTCGCCTGCTATCACCTGCCGGCGGCGAAATGCGCGATGGAGACCGTCGGCGTCGACCATGTGCTCTACGGCAGCGACGCGCCGCCGCTGACCTGGCTCAAGCCGCGGGCGATCCAGCTGGTCAAGGACCTGCCCGTGACCGAGGCCGAGCGCGCCAAGATCTTCGCCGGCAACGCGCTGAAATTGATGAACTTGAGGCCTGCCGATCTGCCGCCCGAGCTGCAAAGCTACGCAGCAGCCTGAGCACCACGCCGCTATTCCCCGGTCAGCGGCCAGCCATCGGTGTTAGGCGACCACGAGCCCGGCATCAGCGGCCAATCGATGTCCGCGACAGGCGGCGTCACCGGCTTCGACTCGGGTATCTCGGGAATGACCGGCAACAGCAGGTGCGACGGGTGCGCTTCATCGTGGTGGATCGTGTTCTCGACCGGCCAGGGCAGCAGCAGCACGTCGATCTGGCGGAGCGGGTTGCTGTACCCGATGTCCTCGCTCGCGATTTGCAGCTGCAGCCGGTGACCCGGTTTGAAGGTATGAAAGATCGGCCGCAGTTCGATCTCAAACTCGTAGATACGCCCGGGCTCCAACAGCTCCTGCCGCAGGAAGGGATGAAACGGCCGGCCCGGCTTCGAGCGCGCCGGATCGACCTCGCGGAACGACGCCTTCAAGATGCCGCGGCTCAAGGCCCGCGCCGTGCCGTCGGGCTGGATGTCGGCGAGCTTCACGAACCACGCGGTATCGAGCGCGCTCGACGACGCATAGAGCGTGAGGCTGAGCGGTCCCCATAGGGTGAGCGGCGCATCGAGCGAGGGCGTCGAATAAGCGAGCGGCGGTTTTCCCGCGACGAGTTGGGCGTACGAATCCGGCATTCGGTAGCTATCGGGTTTTTCGGACGCCGGGGCTACGGGATCGAGCGCGTCGGTACGCAGATAGAGTTTTGACCACGCCGTGCGCGCGAGCGGATATTCATCCTCATAGCGCCATTTTCGGGTGCCGGAATCGAAGATCGCGACTTGGGGCTCGGCCATGATGCCGTTATCGATTCCTTTCAGCCAATAATCGAACCAGCGCAGCATCTGGCGGTTGAGCGCCCGGTCGGTGAGATAGCGCAGATGCGACCAGAACCCGGTGGGCGGCACCACCAGCAGCTTTTTCGGCGCATGGATCTCGCTGAACCCGGCAAGCTGGCCACGCAGATGCATGGCGCCGCCCTGGGGCGCGATGCTCATCACCGGCACCCGGATGCGGTCGAGCTTCGTGTAGGCCGAGCGCTCCCAATACCACGGCCCGTCGCAAGGGTGATTGGCGATCTCGTAATGCAAGTTCATCGGCGGCAGCTTGCCTTCGACCGGCCCCGGCCAGGCGAACATATTGGTGTGATAGTTGATCCAGTTGTTCATGAACTCGGCGTTGTAGATGCCGCCCTGATAGCAGGCGTCGCGGTAGAGATCGGTCGTGGCGTCGCATTGGCAGAGGCATTTCAAGTGCGGCGGTTGGGACGCCGCGGCGATGTATTGGCTCCAGCTCCAGTAGGAATCGCCAATCATCCCGACATTGCCCGTGCACCAGGGCTGGCCTGCGATCCATTCGATGAGATCGTGCCCGTCGCCGCGCTCTTTCTCGTCGAACCAGCGCCACTGGCCCTGGCTCAGTCCGCCGCCGCGCCCTTGCGCGATCACGTGGATGTACCCGTTCGGAACATAGAACGAGGTCGCGCCCGATTCGATCGCATGGCTCCAGTGCGGGGGCTTGCGCTGGATATCCTTGTTGTAGGGCGAGAGCGACAAGAGCGCCGGATAGCGCCCGTCGGCTTCCGGACGAAAGACATCGACCGCGAGCCGGATGCCGTCGCGCATCGTGACATAAATGTTCTCGTCCACCTTGATGCCCGGCACGGGCACTGGCGGCGCTTTGACGAGCGCTTCCGGATAGAGCAAATCCGCCATTCTCACCCCCTACGAGACAATCGGCAGCACCAGATGGCTCGGGTGCTCGGCGTCGTGATGGAACGTATCGGTCGCGCGCAAATGGCCGAGATAGAACTGGCATTGCTGATCGAACGCGGTCAGCTCCAGGCGAATGCGGTGACCTTCTTTGAAGACCCAGCAGGTCGGCCAGATCTCGATCTGAAATTCATAAACGCGGCCAGGCTCGAGCGGTTCCGCCTTGGCGTGGCTGTGATAGGGGCTCGAGGGGCTGCTCCGCGCGGGATCGAGCGCGCGATGCGAGGCCTTGAGCCAACCTTCGCTCACGAGCTGCGCCGGCGGCGCCACGTTCAACCGTCTTTAGCGCCGCCGCCAGCTCGGGCGACAGCGGCGGCTGGTCGAGGATTTTCACCAGGAACTGCGTCTCGGTCGCGCTCGACGATGCATAAAGGTTCAAGACCACCGGCCCGGTCACCTCGAAATCTTGGGCGATCGGCGGGCTGGTGAAAGTGAGGATTTTGCGCGTGGTGTGGAGAAGCCCGGTCTTGCCGCGCACCGCGCTGCCGGTGCCGGGAAAGGTCCAGGCCGGATCGGGATAGGTGTAGCTGGTCGGCCTGACGCCGGTCTTGGGCGCATCCCATGAGAGCGCGCCGTCGTTGAGCGATTCCACCGCGCCCGACGGACCTGGGGCTAAATAGAGGTTGCGGTTCTTGGTGCGTCGCAGCGGCCATTCCTGCTCGTCGCGATAGCCGGCGCCGTTGCGGACATAAATGCGCACGGGCGGCTCGCGCATGATGCCGTTGTCGATGCCCTTCAGCCAATAGTCATACCAGCGCAGAAGCTGCTCTTCCATGTGCGGCTCGAGGAACAGCTTTTGCGGGTCGCCGACATTGACCATGAGCTTCTTCGGACCCTGCGCCTGCTGAAAGCCTTGAAGATTGCCGAGCAGATGCGTGGTCGTGCCAGCCCAATTGCCGATCGAGAACACCGGCACCTTGATGCGCGCGAGATCGAAGCGACGAACCTCCCAATAATCGTCGAAGGTCGGATGGCGGAGCTGCTCGAGCAGGAAATCGTAGGACATGAAATCGGAGCGCTTGGGCCGCTCGGGATAATCGAGATAGGCGCGGTTCCGGACGCTGTTGCTGTACCAGTGATTCTGGAAGCCGATGTAAAAAATGCCGCCCTTGAAGCAGAAATGCCGATAGAGGTCGTTGCACGCGTCATAAGGAGCGCAACACGCAAGATGAGGCGGGTTCTGCGCCGCGGCGGCCCATTGCACCATGCCGTAATAGGATTCGCCGAACATCCCGATCTTGCCGGTTAACCAGGGCTGAACCGCCGCCCATTCGATCATGTCGTAGAGATCGGTCTGCTCTTCCGCGCAGAAGGGCTTGTAGAGGCCCTCGGACTTTCCCGTGCCGCGGACATCGGCGTGAACGTAGACGTAGCCGCGGCTGACCCATTTCGCGACATTGCCGGTCTCGCGATAGCGGAACACGCTCATCGTCGGAAGATAGATCGAATCCTTCAAATAGGGCGCCACCGCATAGAGGCACCGGATATTTGCCGGGGGCCTTGGGGCGGAAAACGTCGCAGGCGAGCCGCACGCCGTCGCGCATCGTCACCATGACGTCGCGATCGACCGTGGCATCGGGGCTAAGAGGACCATCGCCCAGCACGATGGTATCGCCGCCCGATCCGTCGCTCATCTTTTCCTCCCGGTGATGACCACCCTATTAGATATAGCGGATGACCTTATGACAAGATGGCGATTGCCAAACAAGGCGGCGAAAACTATCGTTCCTCAAGCGGTCTATTTCAGGCCATCGGGAGGATGCGATGAAGCTACTGTCCTATGAAACCAACGGCGCGGCCAAGGTCGGCGCCTATGTCGCCGAGGGCGTCATTGATCTCGGCGCGGCGTTGCGCACCACCCACCCCAACATCCAATCCGCGCACTCCGTCCTGCAGATCATCCAGTCGGGAATCGACATCGACACCTTCGCCGAGGAGAGCATCGCCGAGCTGCGCGCCACCGGCCGGCTCCAGCGCTTTGTCGTGGAGAAGCCCAAATACCTGGCGCCGGTGACGCAACCCTCGAAGATCCTCGCCCTCGCCCTGAACTTTCAGGAGCATATCGACGAGACCAATCTCAAATTCTACGAAGAGCCGATCGTGTTCGCGAAATATCCAAGCAATCTGCAAGGGCACGAGGGCGAGATCGAGCTGCCGCCTTTTCCCCAGAAGGTCGACGAGGAGCACGAGCTCGGCCTGGTGGTCGGCCGCGATTGCCGCCACATCCGCCCGTCGCAGGCGCCGGACTACGTCTTCGGCTGGACCATCTGCAACGATGTCTCGGCCCGCCAGCGCCAGCGCGAGCGCGGCCAGATGGGCCAGCCCTATGCCTATGCCAAGAACCTGGCCACTTTCGCGCCGGTGGGTCCCTGGATCGTGACCAGAAGGGAATTGCCCGACCCGCGCAATCTAAAGATGGACGTGCGAGTCAACGGCAAGGTAACGCGCAGCGGCAGTACCTCGAAGATGATCTTCGATCCGTATCAAGTCCTGGCCTATTGCTCGGACTACACGCCGATGCAGGCCGGCGATATCATTTCGCTCGGCACCTTCGCGGGCGAGAAGGAAATCCATGCCGGCGACACGGTCGAGCTCGAGATCGAGAAGATCGGCATCCTGCGCAACAAGGTCGTGGCGGCGACAGCGGCCTGGCCGAATTTCACCGCCGACAAACCGACCGGTCCGCTCGTCAAGGAAAAGGAGGGTCGCTAGCGCATTTTCCGGCGAAGTGGATACCGGTTCACGGGCGAAAATGCGACCCAATCAATAATCCAGAGCAGCGGCCCGATTCAAATCGAACGGACCGCTTCTCTAGCTCAGCCGCGCCGGTGCCGAGCGGCTGGCAGAAGGCGAAGCCCGTCAGCGCGGCGGTATGGCCACCGCATAGCGCCGGTCGATGACCACGTTGCCATCGATCGAGTCCTTCAACATGTTCTGCGATTTGTACCAGGCGATCTGGTGCAGGATATCCTTGAAATCGAGCCGCGCCTCGCGGTCGATATAGGGCACGGCATGCCTCACCTGATCCGGGGTCTGGCCGACATATTTGGCGATGATCGCCAGAATCTCGGGTGCGGTCGCCATGTCCCGCCGCTTTTCGTCCGGGCCGGTGAAGGCATCGTGATAATCCTCCGAACCTTTAACGAAGGCGCGGAGGAAGCGCTGGATCATATCGCTCCGGTCGTTGGCCAGCTTGGTCGAGGTGAAGGTCGCGCCTAATTGCCAGGGTGAGATGTCGCCGACGAATCCCAGGAGCTTCACTCGTCCGGCATCGAGCGCGGGGGTGAAGATGGACGACGGCATCATCGCCGCGTCAACTTGGCCGCCGATGACGGCCGAGAGCTAGTTGGGATTGGATTGCAGGGCGACGACGCGCACGGTCTTCATGTCGATGCTGAAATGCTCGGCCATCAGCGCCCAGGCATAGTGCGGCGCGGCGCCGATCTGGGTAGTGGAGACGGTACGCCCGCCCATATCCGCGAAGGAGTGGAATCCCTTGTCATAGGCCGCATTGGAGGCGACGGCGCCGTTGGCCTGAAAGCCCGGGGCGTCGCGGATATAACCGGATATGATCCGCAACTGGCCTTGGCCGGCGAGGGCATAGAAGGCGGCAGTCGGCGGCGTCACCCCGATATCGATGTCGCCGGAGACGTTGGCTACCGCGATCGGTTGCGAAGCGTCGAAATAGATGAGGTCGGCGCTCAGGCCTTGCGCCGCGAAATAGCCCCGCTCTTGCGCGATATAGAGCGGGCCGGCGCCGGCGACCTTGAGGGTACCGATCTTGATCGTCTCTGCCATGGCCTGCGTGGCCACGCTCGCACCGAGGGCGCAGGCCAGCGCGCCAGCCGTCACGATCCAAGCTTTCCGGCGCATCGTTTAGTCAACTCCCATTTGCGATCGGCGCGGCGTCAAGCCATCAAATTGTCTTCGATCGGCTGGCCCAAGAGATGCGCGCCCCATTCGCGGGCATGCACGTCGTGCTGGTTGGTGACGTGCTGGCGCCCGGCATTGATGTCCGCGAGGATGCGCCCGAAGCGATGGTCATTGTAAAGACCCGAGGCGCCGGCCATTTGAAAGAGCCGCGCGGCCAGGACGCGGCACCGCTCGGTCGCCGTGGCCATCTGGAAGCGGTATTTGTGCCGCTCTTCCCGCGGGGGAATCTCGCCGCGCTCGGCATAGGCGGCTAGGTTGCGCACATTGCGATGGATCATGGTCTTGAGCTCGTCGATGGCGTTGTCGGCCTCGCCCACGACCAGCTTGGTGTCGGGATCCTCGACGATCTTGCGGCCGCCGAGCCGGATACGCGACACGGCGTAGACGCGGAAGGCATCGAGCATGCCCTGCAACGCCCCGATCGAGCCATAGGCGACGCCGCCGCCGAAGACCTGGCCGAAAGGCAGCCGATAAAGCGGGGCGGTGTTGACCGCCTGGCCCGGCCCATAGCAGCGGATGTTGTCGGTCATCCGCCAGATGCGATGCTCGGGCACGAAGGCGTCGCGAATAACGATATCGTTGCTGCCGGTTCCCTTAAGACCCATCGTGTTCCAAGTATCGAGGATTTCGTAATCGCGCTTGGGCACGAGATACATGCGCCATTCCGGCGGCGCATTCGGCGCATCGGGCGTCGCGAAGGCGCCGAGCAACGCCCAATCGCAATAGAGGCAGCCGCTCGCGAAAGGCCAGCGCCCGCCGATGCGCACGCCGCCGGCCGCGGGCGCGAGCTTGCCGGCCGGTGCGAGCGAGAGCGAGACCAGCGTGCTCGAATCCTCGGCCCACACATCGCGCGCCGCGCGGTCGTCCATCAGCCCCATCACCCATTGCGTGACGCCAACCACGCCGTAAATCCACGCCGTGGACATGTCGCCTTCGGCGAGCGCCATGAGCGCATCGTAATACGTGCCCAGATCGGCTTCGTGCCCGCCCCAGCGCTTGGGCTGAAGCGCGCGGAACAGCCCTGCCGCCTTCATCTCGGCGATCGTCGCGTCGGGCACGCGGCGGTCGCGGTCGCCCTCGGGACCGCGCTCGATCAGCCGAGGAATGAGCGCGCGCGCGCGGCGGATCAATTCCGCCGGGTCGGGCGCGGGGCCTCCGCTGTCGCGTGCCGGGCTCATGGGTTCAACTCGCTAAGAGGCTCGTGCCGCCGGCTGCGCGGCCGCGGCTCAAGCGGGCTCCTTGACCTTCTCGCGTTCTGGCACCGGCGCCGGGATGGTGACCTCGAAGCCGTGCTCGGACAAATCGAAGCCGTTGCCGGCGGGATCGCAGCCGCGGAACTCGGCATAGGGACGGCCCGCCGGACGCTGCTTCGGGTCCTCGACACCGGCCTCCACCAGCCGCCGCTTGATCTCATCCATGTCGTCGATCTTGAAGCCGAAATGATTGATGCCGACGGCGGAATCCCCTTCGAGCTTATGCGGCAGAAGGGCGAGCGTGATGTAGCCGTCGCTGACCATATAATACGTGCCCTGCGCGTTCTGACCGATGACCTCCATGTCGAAGACCTTGGTGTAGAACTCCATCAGTTCCTTGGGATTGCGCGTAACCAATGCGATATGGCAAATCTTCGGCCGATCCATGACGCTGCTCGCTGTCGCTGGGGTTGCCCGTCAAGGCTCCGTCGCCGAAGCCTCCTCCGGCGCCAAACTTATGCTCGCCGCCCGGCGAGGGCAAGGCCGATGATTACTGCGTGCCCGGCAAGATCAGCGCCGCCGCGTCGAGCGGCTTCTGAATGAGCTTGAGTTGCAGGCACAGATCGATCCAGAACTGCAAATCTGCGGGCTTGACGTCGAGCGAGAACGACGGCCAGCTCGGATCGTTATGGCCCAAATATTTCAGCTCGATCGCCTGGGCTTCTTTCGGGTTGTCGCGAATAAAGGCGAGCGCCTCGGCGAGCGACGCACGAAACCCATTGACGGCCTCGGGATGGGCCGTCGCCCACTCGCGTGTCGTCGACCAGAACGAAGCCGCGAAATCCGGATTGACCGCCGATTGAATATCGACGGAGCGAACCGCCGCCCCCGACGCGAGGATGCGCGACAACATCGGCTCGACCGGAAAGGCGGCGTCGATCTGTCCGCTTTTCAGCAGGTCGCCCATCAGCTGAAACGAGAACCTCGACCGAGGTCACCTGGTCGAGCCGCACGCCGTTATCGAGCAGCCACTTCTTGAATACCATGTCGAGCGAGGAATTGATGCCTGGGACGCCGACCCTCTTGCCGATGAGGTCCGATGCCTTGGTCACGGTAAAGCCCTGCCGCGTGATGAGCGAGGAGTGAGGATTGATTTTCTGGATGCGCGAAATTCCGGCGATGACCACGAGATCGAGGCCGCCAGCCTTGGCCAGGACGAGGACCGGACCGGTGTTGAACGCGATCTGAACCGCCCCGGAGACGAGGGCCTGGGGAGTCATCCCGCCATTGGTAAAGACGGTCATGGTCGCGTCGAGACCGTGTTTGGCGAAAATCCCTCGATCCTTTGCGAGAAGGGCGGCCAGGAAGTCGGAGGCGATGCCGTAGCCGACTGTGATCTTCGTCATCGGCTCGGCCCGAGCCCCCACCGACGCAAAAAGCAGCACCAAAAGTGCGATCGCCCATCGCTTCACCATGGAATCCTCCCTCACGAGGTCGAAATACACCCGGATTTGAATTAAATCGTATAGAAATCGAGCATCGTCGGAATGTAATCGTTGAGCAGTACCGCCTTTTTCCGCCCGATCCGCCAGATTCCTCCGGTTCGGCGAAGGCGGTACTGACAGCGCGCGAAGACGAGATGAGGCTCGCGCCGCTTCACGTTGTAGACATGGGTGGTCGCGATCGCGCGGACGACAATCTCGTCGAGGCTCGCGCCGGGCCCGGCAATGATGTTGGTGACGGCATGGGCGGTGCGCGGCAGCGGTGTCGAGGCGATCGACTTGCCCGAACGCACGCGCGCCACGCGTTCTTCGAGTTCGCGGCGGGTCGAGATGTAGAGCATCGATACCTCGCTCGTCGGATCGGCCGTCGGCTCGTCCTCGCTCTTCCAGGCCGGCACCCAAAGTTCGGGCTGCTCGTCGTAAAGGGCGAGCCATTCGTCCCACCGCCTTTCATCGAGATAGAGCGCCTCGCGGTAGAGAATGTCCGCCGCGATCGGCTGCTGTTCCTCGCTCATTCGGCGGCCCCGGCCAGATTTTGCGGTTGCAGCGCCGCCGCGAGCCGGCGCCGCCATTCGCGCAACGGCCCGTGAAAGATCGTCTCATCGCAAATCCCAAGCGTGCTAGCCTGACGTATTCATGAGCGTGGCGCGATTGCGGGAGCGCTGTCGATTTTATGATTGTGGTCGCGCCGGTGGGTGGCGTCGCTTTCGACGCTGATGGGGTTCTGATTGTGTGGTGGTTGGAGGTTGCGGGATGGGCTCGGTAGGGCGACAGCGCCCCAGGGTTCATGGACCCGCGGCGGCAAAGCGTCCGGCGAACAAACGGAAGATAGCGGCGTCAGGACAAGCCGTCGGCAACCAGACGCGGATGCGGCTGGCGTGCTCGACCACGCGGGCAGCAATCTTGATCAACCGCAATCGCAGCGTCATGAACTCCGCCGTTCTCCAAGCGGAATGCTTGGGCGCGGCGGCGCGCATTGTGTGCAGCAGCCAATAAGCGGCGGTATGGAGAATGAGCCGGAACTGATTGGCGCGTGGGCTGCGGCAAGAGGTCCGGTCCGAGGCGAGCTGGGTCTTGTGCAGCTTGATGAAGTTCTCGGCTTGGCCGCGCGCGCAGTAGACCGTCTCGTAGAGATGCCCGGGCGAGCCTTCGAGCGTTGTGACGATATAGCGCGCATCGAAGCCCTGGGTAGTGGCTTCGAGACGGGCCACGACGCGACGCGGCTGGGTCCAGCTTTTGGCGGCGTAGCGGAACTCGGTCCAAGTTCGGAGTTTCTCTTCGCCGGTCTCGGCGCGGCGCACGCAGAGATCGTCGGCGACGACGCGACTTTGAGTATGCAGTACGTCGTTTCCGGCGAGCCCGAAGATGTAATCGATGCCATTCGCTTCGCACCAAGCCATGGCCTCGGGGCGGGCATAATGGCTGTCGCCGCGCCAGCAGATGCGCGTCTTCGGCCAGATCTTCCGGATGTGGCGGGTCACGTGCCTGATGACGGTACGAACCTCGGACCCGCCCGGCGTCTTGCCTTCACGCAGGATGACGGCAACCGGCTTGCCGGAACCGCCTTCGTAGATGTGGATCGGCAGGAAGCAGCGCTCGTCGTAATAGGCATTGAAGAGCGAGAGTTGCTGGCCGCCATGGACCCGGTCGAGAGTATCATCGATGTCGAGCATGATCGCGGCGGGTGGGCGCGCCCAACTCGCGCAGAACAGATCGACCATCGCAGCCATCATCCGTGCGATCTCGATCTTCGATGGTGCGTTCTCGAGCCGCGACATGGTCGGTTGCGCGCACAGCGCATTCCCGCTCTCCGGAAGCCGCCCCACCGCCATTTTGAACGCCGGGTCGGCACGCAAGCTATCGCAATCGTCGGCATCCTCGTATCCCGCTGCGATCAGGAACATCCGCAGCCGCAGCATATCGATGAGCGCGTGATCGATGCGGGAAGCATTGCGCCGATCCGTCAGGCATCCGGCCAGCCGCGCGGCGAGCCCGAACCCCGCTCCACCTCGCGCAGCAAAAGAACGCCGCCATCCGACGACAGCAGTCCTCCGTCAAAGGCGACGCTCACTTTCTTGCGGCAAATCGCTGGCAAGCAAAACGGCAGAAGGTTATCGTCGTCCATGGCGGGTGTGGCGCTCCGTGATCGCGGGTTGACCCTGTCTCAGCAACAAAATCATGCGCGCCGTCAACGAATTACGCTACATCCGCCAACCGGAAATCGATCCCTCGTGAATAAGCCAGGCTAGCGATCGAGGTTTCGGGATTTAGCCCGAGTTCCAGCGCATCCCGGTTCGGCCCCTGCTGGACCGCGGCGAGCCCGCGCATATAGCCCTGCTGCCAATCCACCCATTCGCTCTTCTGGGCCGCGTGGCAATCCTCAAAGAGCGTCGTGTCGTCGGGTGTGGCGAGAACCGCTCGGATTGAAGAACTCCTCGTACTGGCGGATACGCAATACCCGCGCCGCGGGGCTCTCGCCCTTGGGCGCGATACAATAGGTCGTGATCTCGGTCTTGCCGGCGCTAAGCGGACGATTGACGCGAATCTGCAGCGACGCGTTCTCCAGGAGCTGGAGATTCGGAAAGATCAGAACATTACGCGTGTAGAACATCCATTTCGCACGCGTCTCGCCGACCCGTTTTTTCACGTTCTCGAGATCGAGATAGAGCGGCCGCGCGGTGATGTTGGCGTTGGCGCCCCACAGCACGTTGTGGCCGTGCGCGAAGCAGAACGAGCCGCGATTAGCGTCCGCGTCGCGGTAGTTCGAAAGATAAGACGGGCGATCGCCGCTCGGCGCCGCCTCCCGCTTGCCGAGGAGCTGAATGTAAGAGGCGTGCGTCGGCGCGAAATGATAGGCATCGGCGCTGTTCTCGATCTGCAGCTTCCAATTGCCGCTATAGCTGTAGGTCACGGCGCCCGGTACGATCTCGAGCCCGTCGGCGCCCTGATCGACCACCAGATCGATGAAGCGCCGCGCATCGCCGAGATGCTCATCGAGCGGCAGCACGTCGGGATTGAGGCTCGCGAACAAGAAGCCGCGATAATTGCCGATCCGCGCGACCGGGCGGAGATTGTGATCCTCGCGCGCGAAGGCCGCCGTGTAGGCGCCCTCTGCCTGGGCCGGAATGGCGACATTGCGGCCACCGTTGTCGTAGGACCAGCCGTGATAAGGGCAGACATGAAATTTGCGGTTGCCGGCGGCGACGTGGCAGACCAGCGAGCCGCGATGGCGGCACGCATTGAGGAAACAGCCGATTTTGCCGGCGCTATCGCGCGTCACGATGACCGGCTGGCGCCCGATGAAGGTGGTGAAAAAATCGTCCGGCTTCGCCACTTGGCATTCGAGCCCGATGAAGACCCAGTTGCCCTCGAAGATATGCTTCAGCTCCAATTCGCAGATGTCTTCGCGGCGAAAGACATCCGCGTGGACCCGGAACAAGCCGTCGTGCGGCCGGTCGTCGATCAACGCCTCGATTTCCGTCGGTCTCATCGAGTGTCTCCTTCAGTCACGCGTCAGCGCCGGTATTGGCGCGGCTCGTGAGGAACATCGCGGCGGCGGCGACAAACTCGGATGAGGCGATGGTGCGGAGTATCGAAGACAACTCCCAGTGCGCCGCCACCATCGCCGAGCCGACGAGCGGCGCGACGAACGCACCCGCCCGACCGATGCCCAGCGCCCAGCCAATTCCGGTCGAGCGCACCGAGGTTGGATAGATCGCGCCGGCATAGGCGCTCGTGCCTCCGTTCCCCCCTGAGACGAAGAATCCGATTACCATTAGCGCGCCCGCGACCAACCAGCCGGAATCGAGGAACGAGCCGAGAAACGTCATCGCGACGCCGGCGATGACGAACCCCGCGCCAAGAACATGGGGCGCGCCGAACCGGTCGATCACGAAACCAAGCAGCGCGACGCCGATCGGACCGCCGATACCGAACATGCCCACTGTGGTGGCGGCAGTTTCGATCGACATGCCGGTGCCGGTGAACAGCGTCGGCAACCAGGTTATGATGAAGTAAAGCACGAGCAAATTCGTGAATACTGACAGCCAGAGAAGCAAGGTATACGCGGCGCGCCCGCCCGCGAAAAGCTGCCCGACCGGCGTGCCCTTGGCGGCGGTTTCGGATAACACGAATTGCACGTTGTCGGGAAAGCGCAGCTTGGGGTCGAGCTTGCCGAGGATGCGCGCAATCTCGGCACCGGGCGCCTTGGTGAGCACCAAATAGCGGATCAATTCCGGCAATTGCTGCGCCACCAGAATCAGAAGCACGAGCGGCACGGCGCCACCGACGAAAAACAGCAATTCCCAACCCCAGCGCGGCAGGAAGAACGCAGTGACGAAGCCTGCCGAGCCCGCGCCAATCGCGAAGCCGACGCCACACAGCATGATCACCGTGGCGCGGACCCGGCGCGGGAAATATTCCGAAATCAGGGCGTATGCGATGGGTCCGCCGCCGCCGAGCGCGAGCCCCGCCAGAAAACGCAGAACCATCATAGGCTCGACCGAGCGCGAGAAGCCGGTAACAAAGGTTAGGACGCTGAAACTGGACACGCACATCATCAGCGCGCGCCGGCGGCCGAGCCGGTCGGCCAATATGCCCATGCCCATCGCGCCCAATGCGATGCCAAGCGCGCCGGCGCTGAACAAGGGCCCGAGCGCGACGCGGTCGATCCTCCACTCGCGCAGCAGCGCCGGGGCGAGATAACCCGTCACCTGGGAATCGAGACCGTCGAGGAACAAGAAGACCGTACAGAGGGTGAAGGTCACGATCTGGAACCGGCAGAGCTTTTGCCGGTCGATGATCCCGGCGATATCGACCGACTCTGACATCGCGGCCCCTCCCTGTCCGCTGCGATCAGCGGGGCGGGGCGCCTTTCCCCGGCGGCCCGTCACTCGCGAGCGTCAACGCTGGCCGAAAATCGCCGTCACTTTGGTAGCGTTGAATATGTAGGTCGGCAGAATGTCCGACCAGACGACTTTTTGATTGAGCTCTTGCATCGCGCCCATGAGCGCAAACCAGTTGAGGGTCTCTTGCCCGCCGCAGTCCTCGATCTGGTCGAGGGTCATTTTTTGCCAGCTGCCATAATCGCCCTTCACCATGGCATCGTAGAGTTTCATGTCGGTTGCGATGTCGGGCACCATGCGCCACGTCTTCTTCGTTAGAAAGGAATGCGACCAGCTCGACGACGCCATCAGCGCGACGCGGTAGGGGCTCTCGCGCGCGATCTGCGCTACCGCACGGCCGAGCGCGAAGCACCGCCGCGGATTGGGCGAGTGCGGATCGGGCGGCGGTTTGTGGCCGAGATTCTCGGCAAAGCCACGATAGCCGATGACCTCGCTCCCGTAGCAGTTGATCGAGCATGGAACGATTTTGAACGGGAAGCCCTGACGGTAATAGTCGAGATAGAGTGCCGCGTTGAGGAAGGCATGGGGCAGGCCAGGATGCTCGTTCGGCACATAGGAATAGGAAATGTCGAAGTCGCGATCGAGCAGCTTATTGACAAAATACTTCGCTGCTTCGCGGTGGAAGTGAAGCTTGAACTCAAAATCCATTGGCTCGTTCCAGACATTGGGCTTGCCCTTCATCGAGCCCAACTCCGACGCCTGTTGCCACGGCTTCACGGTCAAGTCGCCGTCATAGGCCATGATGCAGAAAGGCGGGATGATGCCCTCCTTGTAATTCTCGTATTGGTCGTCGCCCCACATGAAAATGAAGTCGGGCTTGAACTCGTCGAGCGCGGCCCTAGCCCTGCGGAAATCGGCGAGCATCGCCTCGTGGTGCGCCGCGCCGGCGAGCGCACCTTTGTCGTTGCCCCACTCCTTGCGCATCCCCTCGGGCCATTTCGACTGGTCCTTCGCCGAGTCCGGAATGTTCGGATCGTTGAGACGGACGCTCAGCAAGAACGCCATATCATGCTTCGGCCGGCTGAACAGCGGCGAGTGCGATATTCCCAATCCCAGAACTTCACCCATGGCGCGATCTCCTCGAAGGACCAGTGCAGACTATAAATTAGACCTCCGCGCCGCCTATTGCCAGCCTCGCGCGCGATCCGGCGGCCGAGGCAGGCGGTTGTCGGCTGGCCGAGCCTGCCTTAAGCTGGCTGAAAACGGGCTCGACCCGCCCAATGAAGCCGAGGCGCCTCGATGAACATCGCTCTTGCTGAATTGCCATGGCCGTTCCTGGCGGAGACTCGCGTGGTCGCTCGGGCCGCCGATGGAAATTGGCACGATCTCAGAACCGTCCTGACCGAATCCGGCACCGCCGGCGTGCCCGCGGCGGAAGGACTGCCGGCGATGCTTGCTTTTCTGTCCTCGCTCAATGCCGCCGGCCGGCACAAGATTCAGCGCCGGCTGGACGAGCGCAAGAACGGCATACCGAATCCGACCCTGCTCAAGCCGATGGACCCCTTGGCGAAGGTTCTGCTGACCGAGGGCCGCGTGGCGCTCGCCCGATCGAACGATCGGCTGCCGGCCAAAATGGTTGTGGGCTTCTCCAAGTTCCAGACCGCGCTCGCCAACCCGGGCGCCGAGGTTCGCCTGCCCGATCCGGCCGCGCATTACGACGCCGAGGCGACGCTAGCGGTGGTGCTTGGCCGACCCGCATCGCGCGTGACCGCGGGAATCGCGGCACGCAGCATCATCGGCTTCACCCTGATGGTGGAGATCACCCATCGCGATATGTTCGACGCAGAGTGGCGTACCAGCAACAGCCTATTCGCCAAGAATTGTCTCGGCCTATCGCCGCTCGGCCCGAGCGTGTGGATCGCGGGGCTCAACGAGCTCGCCGCCTCGACCGAAATCACCCTCAAGCTCAACGACACCCTGCGCCAACGCTTCACCGTTTCCGATTTCGCGCACAGCGTGGCGAATGCCGTCAAGGCCTGGTCGCGTTGCGTGCTCGAGCCGGGCGACATGGTCGCGCTAGGCGCCGCGATCGCGACGCCGCGTGCCGGCAACGATGTGGATTCGCCAGTCCCGATTGTCGCCGGCGACCGCATCGAAGTTTCCTGCCCGGCCATAGGCGTCTTGAAGGCGCGCTTTTCGTCCTAAGGGATCCGGGAGAGAATAAACATGCGCTTTGTCACCTTTGCTCCGTCGCCATCGATCGAACGCTTCGGCATCCTTTTGTTCGATGGATCAATCCTCGATGTCGAAGGCGGCTTTGCCGCTCATCTCGCCCGCGATGTGCCGCTCGAGCGTGCCGGCGCGTTGGCCCGCGCCATGGCGCCGCCGGATGCGCAGAATTTCATCGCAAATGGAGCGATTGCGCTCGATGCCGCGCGCCGGACGGTCGCCTTCGCCGAGGAAGCGTTGCGCGCGGGCTCGAGGCCTTTGGGTCCGCGTGGCGAGAACATCGTCTTCGCTGCGAGCGAGGTGAAGCTGCTAGCGCCGGTGCCGCGGCCGAGGAAATTTATCGCCGCCGGCAAGAACTATTTCGAGCATCAAGACGAAATGGGCCGTCCCCCCGAATCGAAAGCGCCGCTCATACCCATCGCCCACGTCCAGTTCGCATCGACCGTGGTCGGCCCGGACGCCACGGTTCCGATCCCGCCGGAAACGAAGCATCTCGATTACGAGGTCGAGATCGCCGTGGTGATCGGCCGCCCGGCTTATTGCGTCGCGCAGGAAAAGGCGCTCGACTATGTCTTCGGCTACACCGTCTTCAACGATCTCTCGGATCGCGACATGTATCGCGGCGAGGCCAAGAACGGTGGCGGCGTGGGCTTGCTGGGCAAGAACTTCGCGGGCTTCTCGCCGATGGGCCCGTATTTGTGCACGCCCGACGAAATCGGCGATCCGCAGCTACTTGCACTCAGGAGCCGGGTCAATGGACAAAGCCGGCAGAATTCGACGGCACAACGGATGATGCACCACATCGACAAGCAGATCGCGCATTGGTCGCGCATCGGACTCGAGGCCGGCGACATGCTCGCCACCGGAACGCCGGGCGGCGTCGCCGCCGGCCGTAAGCCCGGTCAGGAGCAATGGTGGCTCAAGCCCGGCGACCTTGTCGAATGCGAGGTCGACAAGATCGGCACGCTCCGTACCCATATCGCGTAACGCACAGACAGAGGAGAACGACCATGGACGCCAACGAAAGAATGAGAATCGAGCAGGAATGTCGCGATCTGGTGCTGGCGATCACCCAATACGGCGATCACCGCGAAACCGAGAAGGCGATTGCGCTCTTCGCCGAGGACGGCACCTGGCTGAGGGGCGGAAAGCCCTACAAGGGCCATGCCCAGGATCCGCGAATCCTACAGTCGCGGCTCGACCACGCAGCTCACCCGCCATATCAACGGCGGCACTCTGGTCAGGGTGTTGGACGACAACAACGCCGAAAGCGTGACCTATTACGTCGCGCTCCATCACGATCCGAAGACGGAAAACGCCAAATTGCCGTTGCCGTTCGATCCGCCCTTCAGCATGGGCGAATGGCACGACAAGTTCGTGCGCACGCCCAAGGGCTGGAAGTTCTCATCGCGGGAAACGAAGCGCCTGTTCGAGCGCCAGGGTGGTCATTGAGAAGCCGCTCGGCAATCCTCTGAGCTGCCGGCATTGCGGGCGGTGCTGACGCCACCCCGGCGGCGGCCGCCTTAAACGGCCGCCAATTTCGGGTAACGGTAGGTTCCGAGCGTCGCCAGCATTGCCGCCGCGATCAACAGCAGCGCCGCGTTGATGACGAGCATGACGGTGTAGGAGTGATTGAGGTCGAAGGTCAGCCCCATGAAATACGGCCCCAGCCCGACACCGATCGCGAAGGCAGGAAAGATCAAGCCATAGATTTCCGCGAAGGAGCGGATGCCGAAATAGCGGCTGATGAAGAAGCCCATCATGTCGACCTCAGCGCCGACGCCGAGCCCGCAGAGAATCACCGCGGCCAGCGGCACGATGCCACCATAGCCCGCCGCGAGCAGCGCGCAGCCAAGCGCCGACAACACCAGGAAACTCGCGGCGACGAGGGGCCCGTTCAGCCGATCGAGCAGGAAGCCGGCAACCACGCGCCCGATGATGATGGCGATGCCCGCCACGGCGAGCGTGGCCGCCGCCGCGCCTGGCGCGATGCCGCGATCGATGAGGAGCGCCACGATATGTGCGAGTGTCCCATTGATCGCGATCGCGCCGAGAAAAAAGATGATTGCAAGGAACCAGAATTGATAGGTTGATTTCGCCGCCTCGCGAACGGACAGGCCGGGACGCGATCCGCCCTCGCCCGCGCCGGTCATCGTGATGTGATGTCCAGGCGGGTCGCGGAGGAACACACCGACGGCCGGAAACGCGAGTACGAAGGCTGTCGCGGCAAGACCGACATAGGCGAGGCGCCAGCCGAAGTAGGAGATGAGGAATTGCGCCAGCAACGGCATCAGCGCAGTGCCGAGTCCGACGCCGGCCGTGGCGATGCCGAGCGCGAGACCGCGCTCCTTGTCGAACCAGGCCGCAACTGCGCGCGAATACATCATCGGGCCGCCGCAAGAGCTGGTGAACGACGCGCAAGTATAGATGAGATACATCAACCATACGGCAGGAACTCATCAACGACAAGCAACCGAAGGCGATGGCGAACAGCGCGATTGCCGGCAGCGCCACCGGCCTGATCCCGAAGCGGTCGATCAAGCCCCCGAACACCGGCGTCGAAATCGTGCTACCGATGCTCGATATCGCCAGTGCCGACGAGAACGTGCCCCGGCTCCAGCCCAGGTCTTGTGTGACGGGCACGAGAAACACACCGAAGGTGAACACCATGATCGAGCCCGTTCCGACGGTCAAACCGACGACCGACGCGGCCACGACCCACCATCGATTCTGCAGAATGCCCGGTAGCGCCACCGCGATTCCCCCTAATGCATGGGCCGCCACTCCTTACCGCGCCGCGCTGGCGGCGTCCATCGCGGCAACTGCGACCCCATTGCCAAATGGCACGGCCAGGTATCAAATCGCGGGAAGGTCGCATGCGGCCTCGCAGCAATGAGACAACGCCATGAAAAAGAACGAGAACGAGCTTCTCACGCGGTGCGGGCCCGGCACGAAGGCTGGCGAATTGCTGCGCCGGTATTGGTGGCCGATCGCAATCGCCGATCATCTCGGCAAGGGACCGCAGATCGTCAAATTGCTGGGCGAGGAATTCGTGCTGTTCCGCGCGGGCAATGGCAGGCTTGGCCTCTTGGACAAACATTGCAGTCATCGCAGCGCCTCGCTCGAATATGGTCGGGTCGAGCAGGAAGGCTTGCGCTGCTGCTATCACGGCTGGCTCTACGACCCCGACGGCAAGTGCCTCGACCAGCCTTGCGAGCCCGCGGCCAGCGAATTCAAGAACAGCATCCGCCACGGTGCGTACGCGGTCCACGAGCTGTCGGGCTTCGTCTTCGCCTATATCGGGCCGAAGCCGGTTCCGGTATTCCCTAAATACGATCTTCTCCACGACGACAAGTGCAACAAGACGCTGCAGGTCCGCGACATTCACGGCAACTGGCTGCAACGCATCGAGAACATGGTGGATTCCCTCCACGTCATGGCGCTCCATGCCAGCGTCTATCCCGAGCTTGCCATGCTGCGCCCCGAGCTGTGCGACTGGACCGAGCGCGATTATGGGATCGAGATGTATCTCGAATATTCGAATGGCGTGAACGATCGGCACCACTATGCGTTCCCGGCGATCAATCGCGTACAGGTCTGCCGCTCTGGGCAGGAACCTTACCAGTTCATGCAATGGGTGACGCCAGTCGACGACACGAAAGGTCTATCCTACCAGATCTGGGCTTCCGAGCTGGATGAGGGCCCCTTCACCACCACCGCGGCCAAGTATCGCTCGAACCCGCCGGGCTCGATCAAGCGGATCGAAGACGGATGGTGGAACATCTGGGACCGCGATCAGGACGACGCGGCGGTGGAGAGCCAGGGCCTCGTCACCGATCGCACGCGCGAAAATCTCGGCAGCTCCGACCGCGGCATTGTCATGATGCGCAAGATGGTCAAGCAATCGATCGAAGCCGTGGAGCTAGGCAATGACCCGATCAATGTGCGGCGCCACGACCACCCGATCATCGACCTCCACGCCTTCAAGTCCAACCTCGGCGCGGAGCCGGGAAAGATCCGCAACCCCGAGCTGGGCAAGAAGCTGCAAGTCGTCGCGCCCTTCGATCTTTGATCGGATCGCGGCAAGCCGCAAAACGAAGGAGGTGAAATAAACCATGACGCCGCCCGATTCCGTCTCGTCCAATGCCGATATCGCCACCGAAATCCGCCGGCTGGGACGCAACTTCAATCCCGAAATCCTGAAGGCGACGTACGCGCTCTATGCGCCGCTGCAACAGCGCGCGCCCAAGGGCGGCGTCGAAATCCACAAGGACCAAGCCTATGGCGACGACGAGCGGCACCGGCTCGACATGTTCGTGCCAGCCAAGAAGCCAGCCAGCCCCTCGCCTATCGTCGTCTATTTTCACGGCGGCGGTTATGTCGCGGGCGAGCGCAGCCCGCTGCCCGGCTTGATCTACGACAATGTGCCGACCTTCTTCGCGCGCAATGGCATCATCGGCGCCAACGCCACCTACCGCCTGGCGCCGCAGCACAAATGGCCGGCCGGCGCGGCCGATGTCGGCATGGCCGTCGAGTGGCTGCGGAAGAACGCCGCGCGCTTCGGCGGCGATCCGGAACGCGTCTTCGCCATGGGGCAATCCGCCGGCGCAACCCATGTCTCGACTTGGACTTTCATGGATCAAGTACATGGCGCGCACGGGCCGCGCATCGCCGGCGCGATCCTGCTCTCGGGCGTCTACGCCCCGCGCCATCCCGAATTCAGCCCGGAAAGGCCCGCCGAGAACTCGATCGCCTATTACGGCACGGATGAAACCCGATGGATTTCGATGAGCCCCATTTTCAATGTGAAGCCGGGCCATCCGCCGGTCTTGATCGCAGTCGCGGAATACGATCCGTATCCCCTGGCATGGTCGTCAGCGGCGCTCGCCGCCGTGCTGGTCAAATGCGACAGAAAAATGCCCTGGTTCATCTTTAATCGAAACCACAACCACGTGTCGCCGGCGATGCAGATCAACTCCGCCGTCGACTCCCTCGGCCCCGAGCTTTTGGAGTTCGTGCGGAGCGCTTCTTGACCGAAGCGGCGGCGCGCTGCTTGGGGCTGGGCCATAGCTCCTTGCTAGCAAGCCGCGCGCCCGCAACCAGGGCGTCGAGCTTCGCCCAGCAGATCTTGGCCTGCTTGACGCGCGGGCCGAGCCCGCAATCCGTGCCGGCCATCACATGCTCGCGGCCAACCAGCTGGGCGTAACGCACCAGCCGCTGCGCCACCAGCTCGGGATTCTCGATGAAGTCGGTGCAATGGCCGACGACGCCGGGAATGAGCGTCGCGTCCGCCGGCAGCTTCGCTTTGGCGAACACCGTCCATTCATGCTCATGCGCCGGGTTCGAAGCTTCGATCGAATATTCGCAGGCGCGCACGCGGAACAGCAGGTTGACGATATCCTTCAGGGGAATGTCGTCCTGGTGGGGTCCGTGGAAACTGCCCCAACAAACGTGGAGCCGGACTTTCTCGCGCGGGATGCCGCGCAGCGCATGGTTGAGTGCATCGACCCGAAGTCGCGCATATCTGCGGTACTCGGCAACGGTCATGTCGGGATACATCAGCCAGCCATCAGGCAGATCCGGATCGTCGATCTGCAAGAGGAAGCCGGCGTCGACGATCGTCTTGTATTCCTCATGCATAACGTCGGCGATCGCCTCGAGATAAGTCTCGTCGCTCGGATAATGTCGGTTCCTCAGCCAATGCTCGATTGTGCCCGGCGTATTGGCCGGCAGATAGGCCTGGCGGTACTCGACCCCTTCGAGCGCAGCCTTGAAATTAGCGATATCCTGCTGCAGATCGGCTTGGCCGACATATTTGAGCGGCGCATTGCAGATGAAGACGGTCTTGGGCGGATCGAGATTGACGAAGCGGGCGTGACCGGCCGCGAAGAACTCGCGAAATTTCCTGATGTCGCGCGCCCCAATGCTGAGCGGTGGGGGATCCTTGCTCGCATCGAACGGACGAGTTTCGAAACCGGAGATCCGGTTGGCGCAGTACTGCGTGAACGAGGTCTTGCTCGGCTCGCCGTCATTGATGCTGTCGATGCCGATTGCGACCTGGCGTTGAACGGTCTCGGCGAGCTCGGCCGCGAGCAGCCGCGACAGCTCGCCCTCGTCATAGGGCCGGTTCTCAGCTTTGGCCCATACTAGCTTGGTGAGTTCGGGCGAGCGGGGCAGCGCCCCGGCATGGGTCACGCGAATGCGGTTGCCGTTGTCGGCCATGTTCTGTGCGCCTTTATGTCTGTAGCTCAACCGCGCAAGCGCGGAAACATATCCCGGGCGTTGCCTTCTTCGATCGCGTAAAGATCGCCGTCGCTGAGGCCGAGCCCGCGCATTCCGCTCTTGGTCGCTGCCATCATACCCCAAGGAAAATCGCTCCCGAAGAACACCTGAGTCGGCGGCACCAGCTTGAGCACACCGGCGAAGGTTACGGGGTTATTCATGCTCGCGGTATCGAAATTGAGCCGTTTCAGCTCGTGCTGCGCGCCGTTCGGCAAGGCCTTGCCGAGCCGGGCGGAAGCAAAACCGGCGAGGCGGCCCGCGATCGTGGGCAGCGCGCCTCCGCAATGCGAGAAAATGAAGCGGATATCGGGGCAGCGGGTGAAGGTGCCTCCGACGAGAAACTCGCGATTGCGCGCGCGTTGTCGAACATGAACTCGAGGATTGCGTGCGGGAGGGCCGGCTGCAGATTGACGCAGCAATCGACTGCGGCGGGATGCGAATAGACGATCGCCTTGCGGCGATTGAGCTCGTCATAGACCGGCGCGAAGCCGGCATCGCCGGGATATTTGCCGTCGTAATTCGTGAGGACGCAGATACCGTCCGCCTTAAGCACGTCGAGCGCATAGGCCAGTTCGGCGAGGCTGCCGTCCGTGTCGGGCAGCGGAATGGTCGCGAAGAATCCGAAGCGGCCGGGATGGTCGCGTACCACTTGCGCCTTGTACTCGTTGAGGATGCGCGCGAGCTTGCGGCTTTCCTCGACCTTGCCGGTCCAGCTTCCGGGGGCTGAAATCGAGAGAATCGAGGTCGCCGCGCCGGTCTTGTCCATCTCGTCGATCGACCAGTCGGGCGTCCATTCGGTCAGCTTTTCGCCCCAATAGCCGGTCCGCTTGATCCGCGGTTCTTGAATCGACAGGAATCGCTTCTCCATGATGTGATGATGGACGTCAACGATGCCGGCCATGGCGTGCTCCTCCCGCTGGCGCGCTGTTGTGCCGGGAAAGCTACCAGCCGGCGATAGGAGACGCAATGTCGCCGCGTCGACTTTCGCGGCCGATATTGCTTACAATGCGATAAGGCTGCGCTCGCGAAGAATGCACGACGAGACGATGGGAGGCGCAAGATTCATGCCCAATCATGCCGATTGCCGCGCATCGATGTGGCGCCGCCGGGCTTGCCGTGCGGCCTTCGCGGTCGTTGCGCTTGCCCTTTGTGCGCCGGATCGTGCGGCGGCGGAGCATATCAAGATCGGCATGTTGCTGACCGCTGGTGGCGGACCGCCCTACGTTGCGAAGGAGAAGGGATACTTCACCGCCGAAGGACTTGATGCCGAATTTGTGCCCTTCGACGCCGGGCAGCCAGTCGTGGTGGCGACCGTCTCGGGCGATGTCGATTTCGGAACCGCGGGCGTGACCAGCGCGCTTTACACGCTCGCCGCCGAGGACGCGCTGACCGTCATTGCCGGAAGCACCTATGACTTGCCGGGCTTTCCTGCGGCAGGCGTCGTTGCCTCGAACCAAGCTTATGCCGCGGGCATGACCTCGCTCAAAGACCTCGCCGGACATTCGACGGCGCTGACCACGATTGGGTCAACCTATCACTACGCGATGGCGATCGTGGTCGGAAAATATGGCATAGACCTCAAATCCGTGCGCACCCTTCCGATGCAATCGCTAGCGAATGACGCCTCCGCCGTCATCGGCGGACAGGCCGACACCGCGATGCTGACCTCGAATCAGATTCTCCCAATGCTGTCCCGCAGCCAAGCCAAGCTGCTGGCCTGGGCGGGCGAGGAAGTGCCATGGCAAGTCGCGGTAATGTGGACCTCGACCAAGACCGCGAACGAGCGCGCGGATACGGTCACGAGATTCCTGCGCGCGGTTCGCCGCGGATCGCACGATGCCTACGCCGCATTCGTCGGTCCCGACGGCAAGCGCCACGACGGCCCAACCGCGCCGGAGATCACCGCGATCATCGCGAAATACATCAACCTGCCGGTCGAGCAGACCAAGAGCGCGATCGGATATACCGATCCCGATCTCCGCCTCGACGAGAAGGACATCGCGCGCCAGATCGCTTGGTACCAGGCGCAGGGCTTCATCAAGGGCGATTTCGGAGTCGATAAGGTAATCGACAAGCGTTACGTCGTACCGCTACCGTAGCGATCAAGACCGAGGCAGAACCTCGCTAGCCGAGGCATCGCCGCTCGCGGATCTCTGATTTCCGAGCAGCGAGCGGTTTTTCCCCTCGACGCCTAGTGCTGCCGCGAGCTTCACGCAGCTCAAGCTTCCAGCCGGTTCCCGATCCAGAGGCACCGCCAATCGGGCCCGAACGTCACATCCCAAACTCGCTCGCAATCTTGCGCCGACCGGCTAGGCCTTGTCAACGACGTCGAAATAGTCGTTGATCGAGCGCAGCAGCGCGACCGCGACACTTTGCTGGTAAGCGGTCTCGCGCAAGGCGCGCTCTTCATCGCGGTTCGACAGGCAGCCGATTTCGACGAGAGCCGACGGAATGTCGGGTGCTTTCAAGACGACGAAAGCAGCGGAACGGTGCGCATTGCTCAGCAGCTTCACGCGATGGCCGAGCTCGACGACGAGCTGGCGCGCCAATTGGATCGATAGATTGTTGGTTTCGCGCCGCGCCAGATCGAACAGGATATCGTTCACTTCCGGATCCGCGGCACCGAAATTGATTCCGGCGACCAGATCGGATTTATTCTCGCGCTCGGCCACGGCCGCAGCTTCCGCGTCCGAGGCTCTGTCGGACAGGGTGAATACCGACGCCCCGCGCGCGCCCGCCTCGGGCAGCGCGTCGGCATGGATCGACAGGAACAGGTCGGCGCCGTGCGCGCGAGCATGCGCGACCCGGACTTCGAGCGGCACGAAGGTATCGTCGGTCCGGCTCATATAGACCTTGAAGCGCCGGCTCGCCTCGAGCCGGCGGGCGAGATCGAGTGAAGTCGACAGCACGATGTCCTTCTCATAGGTGCCACTCCGGCCAATGCAGCCGGGATCGATCCCACCGTGTCCGGCATCGATCACGATGCCGTGCAGCTTCGACGCCGGCGCGCCGATGCGCCTCTCGACCGCCCAGGCGGAATGGAAGGGCGCCAGACCGGCTTCGGCTGCCGCTACGCCCAACGTCTTGAGAAGTCCCCGCCGATTGATCCTATTCATGGTATGGACCACCACTGGCTTTCGCCGCCCAAACCGAATCTCTCTGTGCCGTTAAAGCACCATCGAGGTTAAGGCTAAGTTAAAACTTAGAACTTGTCCATATCCGACTGTAAATCAAGGCAAAAAAAATTAGGAAGCTCTTAAATCGACGACAATTCTGCCGCGGATATCGCCGTGCAAAATTCGTCGTCCCAGTTCCGGCAAAGCCGACAGGCCGACGAGTTCTGTAATCGCATCGAGCTTCGCCATCGGCAGGTCGCGCGCGAGTCTGTCCCAGGCTGCGCGGCGCCTTTCGAGGGGACACATCACCGAATCGATGCCCAAAAGATTTACCCCGCGCAGCAGAAACGGAATGACCGAGCTCGGCAGATCGCTGCCGCCGACGAGACCGCAGGCGGCGACCGAGGCGCCGTAGCGGAGCTGAGTGAGGATGGTAGCGAGCGTCGCGCCGCCGACCGCGTCGATCGCGCCGGCCCAGCGCTCGCTGTCCAAGGGCCGAACCGGACCCTTTGCCAGCTCGGCGCGGTCAATCAGCGCTTTGGCACCCAAGCCTCGCAGATAGTCATGTACCGCGGCGCGGCCGGTCGATGCCGTGACAACATGGCCCAGCGCCGCCAGCACCGCCACGGCGACGCTGCCGACGCCGCCCGCGGCGCCCGTCACCAACACTTCGCCGCCGCCGGGCGCGAGGCCGTGCTCTTCCAGCGCGATGACCGCCAACATCGCCGTGAATCCGGCCGTGCCGATCGCCATCGCCCGCTTCAGGGACAGGCCGGCAGGCACCCTGACGAGCTGCGCCGCCTTGACCCTGGCCTTGCCGGCATAGCCGCCCCATTGTGCTTCGCCGACACGCCAGCCGGTGAGCAGCACGGCGTCGCCCGGCTGGAACGCCGACGAATCGGATTGCGCGACGGTGCCGGCGAAGTCGATCCCAGGGACATGCGGGTATTTCCGCACCAACCGGCCTATGCCGTTGAGGATCATCCCGTCCTTGTAGTTGAGAGTCGAATAGGCGACGTTCACAGTGACTTCGCCCGGCGGCAGCGCGCTTTCCGGCAGGGTAGCGAGGCGCGACGAAATCTTGCCTTCCGCCTCTTCGAGCAACAAGGCCTTGAAGTCGCTCATCAGCGCAGCCTTTCGAGAATGCTGACGTAATTGGCGACGGCGGCGCCTCCCATGTTGAAGGTCGCGGCAAGCTTCGGGTCCTTGACCTGGATGCCGCCGGCCGTGCCGGTGAGTTGCATCGCCTGAAGGACATGCATCGATACGCCGGTCGCACCGATTGGATGCCCCTTGGCCTTAAGGCCGCCCGAGGGATTGACCGGCAGTGTGCCGCCCTTATACACCCTGCCCTCCATGATCGCGCGCGCGCCCTGGCCCGGCGGCGTGAGCCCCATCGCTTCATAAGTCAGCAACTCGGCAATGGTGAAGCAGTCATGCACCTCGGCACAAGATAGATCGGCGAGCGCGACGCCGGCCGAGGCCAGCGCGCGCCGCCAAGCCAGAGCTGGCCCTTCGAAGGCGATGATGTCGCGCCTACTCATCGGTAGGAAGTCGTTGACCTGCTCGGCCGCGCGGAAGACAACCGCCTTCTCGCATTGGAGGGCGGTTTCGACGTCGGCGAGAACCAGCGCCGCCGCGCCATCGGACACCACCGAACAATCGGTGCGGCGCAATGGGCCCGCGACCAGCGGGTTCTTGTCGGATACCGTTCGACAGAATTCGTAGCCGAGATCCTTCTGCATCTGGGCCATTTTGTTAAAGGCGCCGTTTTTGTGGTTCTTGGCTGCGATCAAGGCGAGCGCGTCCGCCTGGTTGCCAAAGCGTTGGAAATAGGCCTCGGCGATACGGCCGAAAACGCCGGCGAAGCCACCCTCGATGGCGCCCTCTTCCTTGAGATAGGCGGCGCGAATGAGAAGATCGCCCACCGCCGCGCCGCTGACCTCGGACATTTTCTCGACGCCCACCACCAGGACTTTGCGCGCGCGGCGTGCCGCGATGGCATTCAACCCTTGATAGATAGCGGCCGAGCCGGTCGCACAGGCATTTTCGACCCGCGTCGCGCGCTTAAAGCGCAAGGCAGGATCGAGCTGCAACGCCAGCGAGGATGGGAACTCCTGGCGCACGAAGCCGCCATTGAAGGTGCCGATGAAGATCTCATCAATCTCGGCGGTCTCGAAGCCGGAATCCGCTATCGCTTCGCCGGCCACCGTGAGGAGCAGCAATTCGATGTCCTCGGATTCATGCTTGCCGAAGCGGGAATGGGCCCAGCCGACGATGCAGGCGGTCATGTTCTCCTCCTTGGCGGCGACACTTCGCCGATAGAGGCTGTATATTAGCAGCCGTAAGAGTGATCGCGAGAGGCAAGCGTGTGGAAGCCCTGACGCTGCGTCGTCCTGACGATTGGCACGTGCATCTGCGCGACGGCGCGATGCTCGAGGCGGTATTGCCCTTCACCGCGCGCGCTTTCGCCCGTGCCATCGTCATGCCAAATCTGACGCCGCCGGTAGCGAGTGTCGCGGCCGCGGAAGGCTATCGCCAACGCATCCGCGCGGCGCTACCGAAGGGCGCGGATTTTACCCCGCTGATGACGTGTTACCTTACCGACCAATCCAATCCGGACGAGATCGAGCGCGGCTTCCGCCACGGCGTCTTCACTGCGGTGAAGCTCTACCCGGCACATGCTACGACTAATTCCGCCGCGGGCGTGACCGACATCGCAAAGACATGGGCGACGCTGGAGCGGATGGAAAAGATCGGCATGCCGCTTTTGATCCATGGCGAGGTCACCGATCCCGAGGTCGACATCTTCGATCGCGAGACCGTGTTCATTGAGCGCGTGCTCGCGCCACTGATGCACATGCTTCCGGGCTTGAAGATCGTGCTCGAGCACATCACGACGAAACACGCCGCCGATTTCGTCGCCGCCGCGGGACCCAATCTTGCGGCAACGATCACCCCGCATCACCTTGTCATCAATCGCAATGCGCTTTTTCAGGGCGGGCTGCGCCCGCATTTGTATTGCCTGCCGATCGCCAAGCGCGAGGGCGATCGTCTGGCGCTCCGGCACGCCGCCACTTCGGGCACGCCCAAGTTCTTTCTCGGCACGGACAGCGCGCCGCACCCGGTCCACGATAAGGAGCGCGATTGCGGCTGTGCAGGAATTTTCTCGGCACCCGCCGCGCTCGAAATCTATGCCACGGTGTTTGACGAGGAGAACGCTTTGGCGCGTCTCGAAGCCTTCGCTTGCCTGAACGGCCCGCGCTTTTACGGCCTGCCCACGAACGAACGGCACATCACGCTGAAGCGTAAAGCCTGGACCTTGCCCGAACGAACCGGGAGCGTGCGGCCTTTCCTGGCCGGCCAAACCATCGCTTGGACGATCGATGCCTAATAATAGGAGACCGTTAGGACACCGTCACCGATCTCGAAACTCCGGAGGCCGCGCAGGAAGCTCATGCCAAGCAAGGATTCCGTGCCGGAGTGCGGCATCACCGAGGCAGCGACATTATGGAGCGTCGCCTGACCGAGGCAGACTTCATAGAGCGTGATCGAGGCGTTAAAATTTCGGCCATTCGCCGTGAGCATCGGCCGATCGAATTTCAAGGACGCGGTATCGATCCCGATGGCGCGGGCATGATCAAGCGTGAGCGACACGAGCGACGCGCCGGTATCGACCACCATCGGCAGCGATTTGCCATTAATCACACCCGTGACATTGAACTGACCACGCGCATCGACGCGATAGGTTTCGGTGTGGAAGGCTTGTGGCGCCGTTTCCGGCTCGGGCGGTCTGGGGCCAGCGGCGAGTCTAGGCGGCGGTGCGGACGGGGTCTCCGCGCCGCTAAAATGCATGAGCTTCGGTACGGCAAAGGCGGCGCCGCTACAGAGCGCCAACCACAGCAACGACCGGCGCAGCATCCTGCCGCCGCCAAGATCCTTCGGTCGATCGTAATTGCTCATCGTCGCGCAAGTCTAACGGCGGTGGCGTTAAGGGATTGTCACTGTAAGGGCATCGGGCGTGGCGCAATTCGCGAAGATTTTAGCGAACTTCGCGCGGCCGAGCCGTCTCAAGCCAAATCCCAAACTTCGTCCGCGATCTCGGCGACGAGCTATTTTGCGCTGCCGAGCGTCGCGAAGACGTCGCCTGCGTCCGGCAGGCGATCGATATGATGGCGATGCCACAGTGCGTAGAAGAGGACCGTCCAGGCAGCAAACCCTTCGCGCCTCCCGGCCGCCTCGAGGAAAAGCTTTTCCACGACCTTGGGCAGGCAAATCTCGCGCACGCAAGGCTGCGCCGCCACGAGCGGTCCGAGCTGCGCGCCGCGGCGCGCGATCCATTCGCCGACCGGCACGGTGAAGCCGCGCTTCTTCGCGAGCGGCTGGGCCGAGCGCGACTGGCCGCCGAGCCAGCGGCGCAACAAATACTTGCCGAAGCCGCGGTGCAATTTCAGTTCGTCGGGCAGGCGGAACGCGAAAGACGCGACCGCCGGATCGAGAAACGGCGTGCGGCCTTCGACACCATGCGCCATCAGGCAACGGTCGAGCTTCGTCAGCAGATCGTTCGGCAGCCAATCCGCGCAGTCAGTCGCCTGCGCGACTTGAAGCGGCGTGCGCCCGTCGTCCCGTGCCTTGAGCTCGGCGACGGCGACGCCGTCGCGCCACCCGGCGAGATCGCCGCGCAGTAGGCCAAGCCGATCGAGATTGCCGCGCATGCGCGGCCTCCTGCCGCCCGCCCACCAGGGCCGCGCAAGGCGGCAATAACGGTCATGGCCGGCGAATAGCTCGTCGCCGCCCTCGCCCGACAGGATCACTTTGAGCCCGGCCTCGCGGGCCGTCGCCGCGAGCTTGTAGGTCGGCAGAACTGCATAATCCGCGGCAGGATCATCCATCGCGCCGGCGATCCCGGGCAAGAGATTCCAAAAATCGGCCTCGCGGAATTCGACCTCGACATGCTCGGCACCGAATTCGGTGGCGACCGCCCGCGCGGCCTCGCGCTCATCGAGCGCGCCGGTTTGCGAAAAACCGAGGGTGAAGGCCCTGACCGGCCGTGCATTCACGCGTGCCATCATCGAGAGAATCGCGGATGAATTGATTCCGCCCGACAAGAATATGCCGTAGGGCACGTCGGCGCGCTGGTGGAGCGTCACGCTTTCCTCGAATACGCGGTCGAAATCTTCGAGCGCCGCGCGCTCGCCGATCGGCTCGGTCCCGCCCGCGGGCAAGGCCTCGATGCGGCGGCGCTCGACGATACGGCCCTTCGCAACGACCACTGTCTCGCCCGGCAGCACGCGGCTGATTCCCGAAAAGATCGTATCGCGTCCGGTCGTGAACTGGAGCTGCAACAACTCGTTTCGGGATTGCCGAACCAGTTCGCCCAGAACGACGCCGCCGCGGACGAGGCTTTGCGCCTCCGATGCAAAAGCGAAGCCGCGCGCGGTCTCTGCGTAATAGAGCGGCTTGATGCCGAAGGGATCGCGCGCCAGCACCAGCCGCCCGATCACCGGGTCATGCAGAGCGATCGCATACATTCCGCGCAGTTGGCGCGGAAAGTCGAGCCCGCATTTGCGGTAAAGATGCAGCGGCAGCTCGCAGTCCGAGCCGGTGGCAAACACCGCCTGCGGCACTTCGGCGCTAAGCTCGAGATAATTATAGATCTCGCCATTGGCCGTCAGCGCGGCGCCGCCCGGCTCGGAGAGTGGCTGGCTGCCGGTCGCGAGGTCGATGATCGCGAGCCGCGTCTGCACCATGCCGATATCATCCGAGCGATAGTGCCCATTGCTGTCGGGCCCTCGATGAGCGAGTGCCGCCGCCAAGGCCTGCAGGCTCGCCAAGGCCGGAGGCTCACCGTTGGCGCTCATAATGCCGGCGATGCCGCCCATCAGCGCACCCCTCGCGGCGAGACGCAGAGGGTCGCCCCATTCGTCATCAGGGCGGCTCGCATGTCACAGCCCGGCTTCGGCTGAGCGTCCCGCCAAGATATTGTCCAGGACCTGTCCCAACCTTTCACCGACGGCGGGAAAGCTATAACGCGCCTCGGCCTCGGCGCGCGCGCCGCGTCCCAGCGTTTCGCGGAGCGCCCGATCGGCTGCGAGCCGAGCGAGGCCTTCGGCTAGCCCATCGGCATCGTCGGGTTCGAAAAAAACGCCGGTCTTGCCCGCCACTAAAATTTCCTTCGGTCCGTCGATATGGCTGGACAGGATGGGAAGCCCGCTTGCCATGGCATCGAGCACGGCGAGTGGAAAGTCCTCTTGAAACGACGGAAAGGCGAAAACATCCGCCTGCGCCAGAAACCCAGCTACGTCATCGATCCATCCGCCAAGCGAAACTCTACCATCAAGGCTTGCGCGGGCGATCTGGGCTTCGAGCGCTCCACGCGATGGTCCTTCGCCGGCGATCGCGCAGGTAAAGGCGAGGTTGCGCGCGGCGAGCCGTTCGAGCGCAGCGATCAGAACCTCAAAGCCCTTTTTTGGGTGCAATCGGCCCAAGGCTGCGATTCTAAGCGGCGCACCAGAAGCGATCCCATAATCCTGCTTGGGCTTCGTGGGCAACCGTACCGCATTGGGTATGACGGCGATTTTTTCGGATGCCAGACCCGCCGCGATCAGGGTTTGGCGGCGATGTTCCGCAGTGGCGAGGTAAGCGGCGGCAGGAAGCTTCTTGTCGAAATTGAACTTATGGATCATGGCCGCGATAGGCAGGGTGTTTCCCATGGCATGTGCCAGCGCGCGATGCGCCTTGCGTCCGTGGCACAGCGCCAAGTCGGGCCGTGCCTGGCCCACGAAAGCTCGCAAGCGAGCGAGGCTGATCGGGTCCCAGTCGGAATAAAGACGAAGCGTGGCGCAAGGAAGCCCGGCCTTTTGGGCACGCTCGGAAGCGGGGCTCTGCTGGCGCGCGAGGCCCAGAACGCTGTGCCCGGCAGTAGGAAGCATTTCAAGCTGGTCGAGAAATATCTTCTCGAGCCCGCCGAAATGCGAGCCCAGCATGCAATCAAGGATCATCCCGAGCCTCCTGGCGGTGAGGCTTGCGAGAGCCGTGAAAGGTACAAGCAATGGACAGAAATAGCGTCCGGTCCTTCCATGTGAGAGATGCGCGCGCGCTTCTGGTTCACGGCCTCGAGCATGCGCGTCATGGCAGCAATGCCTCGAAACGCCCAGCCACGTCGTCGGCACTCAAGCCACCCTGCAGCCGGAGCGCCGCCTCATGCTGACGCCGCCAGAGCAGATCGTCTCCGAGCAACGCCAAGGCGTGCCGAGCGAAGCTCTCATCGTCGGGGACGACGAAGCCGGTAATGCCGTCGCGCACCCGTTCGGGCAGGGAACCGAGCGGCTGCACGACGGCCGGCACGCCCAATGCCTGGGCCTCGGCCACAGCCAGACAGAAGGTTTCGCCCGGATCGCCTCGGTAGAGCATCGCGCGAGAGCGGCGCAGCGCGGTGATCAATTCTGCTCGCGGGACGGGCGCAAATCGCCTTACGCCTTTGCCCGCGAGTGCGTCGGCACGCGCCAGAACGGCACCCATCTCGGCTTCCTTGGCTTTGCCGACGCTGCCATAGACTGACGGACCGCTATAGAGATGGAGCTCGGCCAGCGGCAGCGATGGATGGATACGTCGCTCCCAGAGATCAAGCAGCCAATCAAGGCCGCGTAGCGGATTCGAGGTGAAGATCGCGAAAGGCGATGGCGGGCGAGCGAGCGGTGTGGCGGAGCGGAACTCCTCGCGCATGGCATGGGGAATCACCACGCGTCCGCCGCTTGGTAGCCAGCAAGGAACGGTCAGCGCGTGATAATTCCCGCTTGTGACGATCAGCGGCCGGTGACGCCACAATTCGCGAGCCGCGCGGAACTTGCATAAATAGGCACCGGGATTGTGTATCCAGAACAGCCGACGGCGCGCGCGCGGCACCAAGCCGATAAGACGGTGACTGCGATTAGCGATGTAAAGTCCGCATGTATCGGGCAAGCCGAGGTCGAGCGGCGCCCAGTCAACGCCGTTATGCGCAAGCCTTGCGGCGCAGCGGTTGCGCACCAGGACATGATGGCCGCGTGCCGCCAGCGCCTCCGCTAAGGTCAGGAAGGCGGCTTCCGCACCACCCAAGGGCGCGCGCTCCGGCGTCGTCCCGTCGAAGGCAATTCCGTCATCGGTCATCACGACTTCGGCCATCAGGCGCTCTTGCTCGAAACCCTTAGCCACAAACGCCGCGCGCCCTCCTCGGCGGCATCGACGCTGAGACTGTCCATCAGGGTGTCGGTAGTAAGGTGGTCGAAATGCGGTCCGAAGAGATCGGAGAACGGTATCGCCGTCAACACCGTAGCGGTGTAAGGACCCCAGGGCGCGTATTGCTCGATGGCGCTCGGCCCGAACAAACCCAAGGTCGGGGTGCCGGCGGCCGCGGCGAGGTGCATAAGGCCGGTGTCGTTGCCAATGAACAGTACCGAGCGGCGCAACACCGCAGCCGCCGTGAGCAAGTCAAGCTTTCCGACCAAATCGATGCAGCGCTGCGGCGGCAGGGACGCGATCAGCGGTCGCGCCTGGCTCATCTCGTGCCCTGCGGCAAGCACGGCGACGCGCGCGCCCGGCATGAGGCCCGAGCGAGACGTGAGGCGCTGCGCCAGTTCGGCGAATCGCTCGCTCCGCCATTCCTTGCCGCGCCAGTTGGCCGCCGGGCCGATGGCCAATATCGGAGCGCCGGGAGGCACCAGCACCGCCGCCGCCGCCTCGTGCCGGTCCCCGGTCCAGAGATGAGGCCCTGGCGGCGGATTGAGGCCGTAGAGCGAAGCGAGCTGCTGCACCCGGTGCAGCGCCGGATCGCCCTTGGCCATCACATGGCGCTCGCGCGTCCACAACAAATAGGCCAAGGCCGAGCCGCGCAGATCGATCACCATGTCCCAGCGCCGGAACGCCGCCGCGCGGTACAGTGTCAGCCAATGCAGCGACAAGCGGCGCTTGGGCAGGGCGACGAGGCGATCGAGGTTAGGTACATCCTCGAACAGCGGCGCCGCATCGGGGCCGGCGGCGATGGTGAGCCGAGCGGCCGGAAATCGTCCGATAAGATAGGACAGCAACCCAGTCGAGAGCACCGCATCGCCGATGCGCGTCGCCGTTACGAAGAGAATCTTCATGCCGCCTCGGTATAGGGTCGCCGCCCGCGCTTGCCAAGCCAGGCGACCGCGCTAAATGTAACATTGGGAAGAAGTGAGGTAGGATGGCGGGACTGCTCTATGCCGAGTTGCCGGCGCGCGGCGCACTCGAGGTGGCGGGCGACGACCGAGTGGCCTTTCTCCAGGGCCTCGTCTCCAACGACGTCACCAAGGCCGATCCAAGCCACGCAATCTTCGCCGCGTTGTTGACGGCGCAGGGCCGCTATTTGTTCGACTTCTTCATTGTCGCCATCGGCGAGGCGCTCTATCTCGAAACAGAGGCCGCGCGTCTCGGCGATCTGCAACGCCGGCTCGCCGTTTACAAGCTGCGTTCCAGGGTGACGCTCGCCGATGCGTCATCGCGCCTGGCCGTGGCAGCGGGATGGGGAACAGGCTCTTTGCCAGCGCTCGGCGTTGCCGGGCCCGGCGACGCCAAGCCCTTTGCGGGCGGCGTCGCCTACGCCGATCCGCGTCTCCCCGAGCTCGGCCTGCGCTTTCTCGTCTCGCACGCTTCGGGCTGTGCCGCGATTGAGCAAGCCGGCTTCTCGCGCACCGATGCATCGGATTATGACCGCCATCGCCTGGCCATCGGCGTGCCCGATGGCAGTCGCGATCTTGCGATCGAGAAGGCGCTGCTGCTCGAGTCGGGGTTCGATGAATTGAACGGCATCGATTGGCAGAAGGGCTGCTATATGGGCCAGGAGCTGACGGCGCGCACCAAATACCGTGCGCTGGCGAAAAAGCGCCTGCTGCCGGTGGAAATTGACGGCCCGCTTCCCGCGCCGGGCACGCTTGTCACGATCGGCGGCGCCGAAGCGGGCGAGATTCATTCGGGGCTCGGCACCCGCGCGCTGGCGCTGTTGCGGCTCGACGCGATCGCCGAAGCCGCCAAGGGCACGCCGCTTCTCGCCGGCGCCGCGCGCATCACACCCGAAAAGCCCGGCTGGGCAAAGTTCTAAATTTTATCTCTGTTGCGGCAATTGGGCCGCACGGCCCCGCATGAATTGGCATTGAACGAAATTGTGCAAGCCGGTCACGCGGTGGTCGAAGCTGGCTCCCTGGCAAGCGCCGCCTGGGCCGCGGCGAGGCGCGCGATCGGCACCCGGTAGGGCGAGCACGAGACGTAATCGAGGCCCAACTCCTGGCAGAAGCGAATCGAGGAGGGATCGCCGCCATGCTCGCCGCAGATTCCGAGCTTGAGGCTCCGCCGCGTGTGCCTGCCGCGCTCGATCGCGATCCGCATCAGCTCGCCGACACCGTCGCGGTCGATGGTCACGAAGGGATCGTGGTCGATGAGGCCTTGCTTCAGATAGGCGTTGAGAAAGCTGCCGGCGTCGTCGCGCGACAAGCCGAAGCAGGTTTGCGTGAGGTCGTTAGTGCCGAAGCTGAAGAACTCCGCGCGCTCGGCGATTTCGGCCGCGCGCAAAGCGGCACGCGGCAGCTCGATCATGGTGCCGACGAGATAGTCGAGCGCCACGCCGGTTTCCTCCGCGACCTGAGCGCCGATGCGATCGACCATCGCTTTGAGGAAATCGAACTCCTTCTTGGTCGCGATGAGGGGGATCATGATCTCAGGCGTAAGCGTCGCGCCCCTTTCCTTGATGATGCAGGCCGCCGCCTCGAAGATCGCGCGCGCCTGCATCTCGTAGATTTCAGGTGCGGTGATCGCGAGCCGGCAGCCGCGGTGGCCAAGCATTGGATTGGCCTCGTGGAGCGCCGCGGCACGGTGGTGCAGGAACGACAGATCCTTGCCCGTTGCCTTGACGATTTCGGCCATCTCGGCATCGGTTTTGGGCAGGAATTCGTGGAGCGGAGGATCGAGCAAGCGAATCGTGACCGGCAATGCACCCATAATACGAAACAGCTCGACAAAGTCGCCACGCTGCATCGGCAACAGCTTGGCGAGCGCCTTCTTTCGGCCCTCGGCATCGTCGGCCATGATCATCTCTCGCACTGCGGTGATCCGCTTACCGTCGAAGAACATGTGCTCGGTGCGACAGAGGCCGATGCCCTCTGCACCGAACCGACGCGCGGTCCGGGCATCGGCCGGTGTATCCGCATTGGCGCGGACGCCCATGCAGCGAACCTTGTCGGCCCATTCCATCAGCGTCGTGAAATCGCCCGAGAGTTCCGGCTGGATCATCGCCACCTCGCCGACCATCACCTCGCCCGTGGAACCGTTGATGGTCAAGACCTCGCCAGCCTTCACGACCACGCCCCTGGCGCGGACGGTCTTGGCCGCGTAATCGACCTGCAGATCGCCCGCGCCGGCGACGCAAGCGCGACCCATGCCGCGCGCGACCACAGCCGCATGGCTGGTCATACCGCCGCGCGTCGTCAGAATGCCGCGCGCCGCATGCATGCCGTGAATGTCCTCGGGGCTGGTTTCGACACGGACGAGAATGACGGCCTCGCCCTTTTGCGCGAGCGCCTCGGCCTCGTCGGCGGAAAAGACCACCGCGCCCGAGGCGGCGCCCGGCGATGCCGGAAGCCCGCGCGCCAGCACGGTCTTTGCCGCCTTCGGGTCGAGAGTCGGATGCAGGAGCTGGTCGAGCGACGAGGGCTCGATGCGCCGGATCGCCTCGTCGCGAGTGATAAGGCCGGCGTTCGCCATGTCGACGGCGATCTTCAATGCGGCGGGCGCGGTGCGCTTGCCGTTGCGCGTCTGCAGCATGTAGAGCCTACCCTGCTGCACGGTAAACTCGATGTCCTGCATGTCGCGGTAATGGGATTCGAGCTTCGTCCGTACCTTTTCCAACTCGGCGAAGATGGCGGGCATCACCTCTTCCATCGCAGGCAATTTCGAATTGTTGGCGATCTTGCCGGCGGTGGTCAGGTGCTGCGGCGTGCGAATGCCGGCGACCACGTCCTCGCCCTGGGCGTTGACGAGATATTCGCCGTAGAACTCGGGCGCGCCGGTCGAGGGGTTGCGGGTAAACGCGACGCCGGTGGCGCAATCCTCGCCCATATTGCCGAATACCATCGCCTGGACGGTGACGGCGGTGCCCCAACCCTCCGGGATCGCGTGAAGCCGACGATAGGTTATCGCGCGCTGGTTCATCCAGGAACCGAACACCGCGCCGATCGCGCCCCACAGCTGTTCTTGCGGGTCTTGCGGAAAAGCGCGGCCCAACGTGCGCTCAACCAGCGCCTGATAGGCGGCGATGACGCTCTGCCATTGCTCGGCGGTCAGCTCGGTATCGAGCGTCGCGCCAGAATCGAGCTTCACCGTCTCGATTACATCCTCGAATTCGTGGTGTTCGACTCCGAGCACGACTTGCCCGTACATCTGAATGAAGCGGCGATAAGAGTCATAGGCAAAACGCCGATCTCCGCTTTTTTTCGCAAGCCCCTCGACCGTGCGGTCGTTGAGGCCGAGATTGAGGATCGTGTCCATCATGCCCGGCATTGACGCGCGGGCGCCCGAGCGCACCGACACGAGCAACGGATTCTCGGCGTCGCCGAATCTGGCGCCAACACGCTCTTCGACGCGATTGAGCGCCGCTGCGACGGCCTCCCTCAGCCCTTCGGGATAGGATTTTCCGTTGCCGTAGAAATAAGTGCAGAGCTCGGTGGTAATCGTGAATCCCGGCGGCACGGGCAGGCCGAGGCTCGACATTTCCGCCAGGTTGGCGCCCTTGCCACCGAGGAGATTGCGCATATCGGCGCGCCCTTCCGCACTGCCGCCCCCGAAACCATAAACCCATTTCACCATCGTCAGCCCTCGATTTGCGAGAAATCCGCGACCCGATTGAGGGTGTCGCGAATCTGCGACAGCAGCCTCAACCGGTTTGCCCTGAGTGCCCGATCCTCCACATTAACAGTTACTTCGGCAAAGAATTCATCGACGGGCGCACGAAGCGAAGCCAAAGCGGCCATCGCCCCGCCGAAATCTTCCCGGGTCAACGCCGCGGCGCTTTTGGCGGTCGCATCGGCAAGGCGCTGCGCTAGTACGCTCTCGGCGGCTTCCTTGAAGAGGGCGGCGTCCGGCCGATCGGCATAGCGCGACTTGTCCTTGCCTTCCTCGATCCGTACGATGTTCGTCGCGCGCTTATAGGCGATGAGAAGATTGGCGCCGTCTTCCGCTCTCAAGAACGTGCCCAGCGCTTCGACCCGCGCGAGCAGCCGTACCAGATCGTCCTCGCCGCCCAAGGCGAATACCGCCGCGACGAGATCATGCCGTACCCCTTGATCCCTAAGCGCGACCTTCAGCCGGTCGGCGAAAAATTCGAGAAGGTCGCTTTCAAGCGTGCCCTCACCTTCCTGGGCAGACCTACCGACTTCTACGGTCGAATCCGCCATCGAGCCAGTTGTGAAACACTGTCTTGCCCTGGAAAATTGCTCAACAAGATTTATACGCAGCTTGTTCTCGAGAATAAGCCGGATGACACCCAACGCTGCACGGCGCAGCGCGTAGGGATCTCGTGATCCAGTGGGCTTCTCATCGATCATGAAGAACCCGACGAGGGTGTCGATCTTGTCGGCCAAGGCCACAGCGACGCTAATGGGCGCCGCGGGGCACGCATCGCTCGGGCCCAAGGGCGAGTAATGCTCGGCAATCGCCGCGGCGATCTTGGGCGCTTCGCCATCGTGAACTGCGTAATAGCGTCCCATCACGCCCTGCAGCTCGGGAAATTCGCCGACCATCCCGGTCGAGAGATCGGCCTTCGCGAGTTCGGCCGCCCGCAGCACCAGCGTTCCGTCGGTGCCGATGCGCGCGGCGATGGTCACGCCCAGGCGCTTGATGCGCTCGACCTTGTCCAACATCGAGCCCAGCTTGGCGTGGAACACCCGCTCGGCGAGCTTCGGGACGCGCGAGGCCAGGGTGACCTTGCGATCCTGGTCCCAGAAGAATTTCGCGTCCGACAGCCGTGCGCGCAGCACGCGCTCGTTGCCCGCGATGATCGCCCTGCCGCCATCGTCTGCGACCATATTCGAGACGAGGAGAAAGTTAGGAGCCAGCGCGCCCTTGCCATCGAGGCAGGCGAAATATTTCTGATGCGTGCGCATAGAGGTGGTGAGCACCTCGGGTGGCAAGCCCATGAATTCGGGCTCGATGCGCCCCATCAGCACTACCGGCCATTCGACGAGCCCCGTGACCTCGTCGAGCAGCGCCGCGTCCTCCTTCACCGTAAGGCCCAACTTGCCAGCCTCGGCGGCGAGCGCGCTTGCGATGATCGATTTGCGCTCGGTGGCGTCGAGGATGACGTGAAAGTTACGCAGCTCTTGTCGGTAATCGGCAAAGTTACGCACGCCGAAGCTGGCTGCCGAAAGAAACCGGTGGCCTCGCGTCGCGAAACCAACCGGAATCCCGTCGAGCTCCAGCGGCAGCATCCTGCCGTCGAACACCGACAAAATGCTGACCAAGGGCCGCACCCAGCGGAATTTCGCCGCCGGAAAGCGCATCGATTTAGGCCAGGGCAGCTCGAGGATCGCCGCACGTAGCAGCTCGGGCAGTACTTCCGCCGTTGGACGACCGGCGCGACGGATCGTCGCGAAGTAGAAAACGCCCTTGCCGGTGTCGCGCTCCTCGCATTCTCTCAACGAGGAAATTCCTGCGGCTTTGAGGAACCCTTGGACCGCCGCCTCGGGTGACCCGACGCGGGGCCCTCGGCGCTCCTCGGTCGCGTCCGGTTGCGCCAGTGGCAGTCCATCGACGGTAAGCGTCAAGCGGCGCGGTGTCACGTAGGTCGCGATCCCGGCATGGACAAGCTTTACCTGATCGAAGGCGATCTCGATGAGACGCCCGAATTCCTCGGCGGCCACGGCTTGCATCCGCGCCGGAATTTCTTCGGTGAGCAGCTCGAGCAGAAGATCCGGCATCTCAGCCGACCGGCCCTTCGAGCCAGATCTCGCAGCAATTCTTGGCGAGCGCGCGCACCCGGCCGATATAGGCCGCGCGCTCGGTCACCGAGATCGCGCCACGCGCATCCAAGAGATTGAACGTGTGGCTCGCCTTAATGCAATGGTCATAAGCAGGCAACGGTAAATTCTGCCTCAGCAGGGCTTTGCATTCCCCTTCTGCATCCTTAAAGTGCCGGAACAGCAGCTCGGTATCGGCGTGCTCGAAATTGAACGCCGAGAATTCGCGTTCCGCGCGCTTGAATACCTCGCCATAGGTCACGCCCGCGCCGTTATAATCGAGGTCGTAGACGTTCTCGACGCCCTGGACATACATGGCGAGGCGCTCCAAGCCATAGGTCAGCTCGGTCGAGACCGGATCGCATTCGATGCCGCCGACCTGCTGGAAATAGGTGAACTGCGTCACCTCCATGCCGTCGAGCCAGATTTCCCAGCCGAGCCCCCAGGCGCCCAGCGTCGGGCTTTCCCAATCATCCTCGACAAAGCGGATATCGTGGCGCTTAGCGTCGATGCCGAGGGCATCGAGGCTCTTCAAATAAAGCGCTTGGCTGTCGGACGGCGCGGGCTTCAGGATGACCTGGAACTGATAATAGTGCTGGAGCCGATTAGGATTCTCGCCGTAGCGCCCATCGGTCGGGCGGCGCGAGGGCTGGACATAGGCCGCCTTCCAGGGGCGGGGACCCAGCGCGCGCAGGGCCGTCGCCGGGTGGAAGGTGCCGGCGCCCATCTCGACATCGTAGGGCTGAAGGATGACGCAGCCCTGCTCGGCCCAAAAATTTTGCAGCTTGAGGATAAGCGCCTGGAAGCTGTTGCTTTTCGAAGCGCCCGCCGCCATTGCGCTGTCCAGCTAAAGTTAAGGTTGCAACGCACCATAGAAGCCAACTCGACGAAGGGTCAAGCTGGGGGCGTCACTTCGCCCACGGGCACTCGGGCTTGCCGCAATCGGCCGCGCCGCTCGCCGCGACATAGGCACCGCAGCGCGGGCATTTCATCAAGTCCTCGACCGGTTTCGTCGGTGCGCGCGGCACGCCGCCGCTGCGCCGGCGCGCGACTTCTTCGCGCAGGCCGCGCTGAATCGCCTCGACGCGGGCGGCATATTTAAATCCGTACCAGACGATCGCGATGAGCGCCCCTAGCACGAGCAGCTTGCCGAAACTCATCCCGAACATGCCCTCAGCCTTTTGAAGCCTGGAGGCCGAGCGCCCGGGCCAGCGCCTTGCCGAGCCAGACCGGCCGCACGTAATGGTCGCCAGTATCGGTCAGAGCTCGATCTCCGTGCCGCTAGGGCAGCAATCCCAGACTTCGCAATCGAGCTAGCCATCATGAGCTCACGCGCGTCAGAGCGGACGCCGCATCACAGTCCGAATCGCGCCCATACCAGCCGCTCCTCCAACCGCGCGACGAGATCGCTCGCGACATCCGCGGCCTCGGTCTCGAAGGGTCGCGTCAACCGCGACCAGATGAAACGAGGGCGCTCGGGCTCGACCATCTGAATACGGACTTCTTCGCCAAAGAGGCCCCGCACCACCCCGCGCAGCTCGCCGATACCGTCGATCAGCCCGAGCGCCAGCGCGCGCCGCCCGGTGAACACCTCCCCGCCGAAGAGCGCGCCGTCGTCGCCTTTGAGCTTGCCGCCGCGACGCTGGCGGACGATATCCTTGAAGCTGTCATGCAAGTCCTGTTGCAGGGTCTTGAGACGCTCGAGATCGCGCGGCTCTTCGGGCAAGAACGGATCAAGCAGCGACTTGTCCACGCCCGCCGTATGCACGCGGCGCTCGATGCCGAGCCGGTTCAGCACTGCGGCGAAGCCGAACCCCGCCGTGACCACGCCGATCGAACCGAGTAGCGATGTCTCCTCGGCATAGATTTCGTCGGCCGCGAGCGCCAGCCAATAACCGCCCGACGCCGCGATATCCTCAGCGAAGGCGAGTACCGGGACGGTGCGTTCGGCAGCAAGCTGGCGGATGCGGCGATAGAGCAGCGCCGATTGCGCGGGCGAGCCGCCCGGCGAGTTGATGGCGAGCGCCACCGCCTTCAAGCCGGGCCGCATGAATGCGCGTTCAAGCGCCGCGGCATAGCGCCGCAGCGACACGCCGCGCCGTCCCCGCAATCCGATTACCCCATCGAAACGCAGCACCGCGACTGTGGGCTCGACGGGGCGAAAGCGCCCGAGCGGAAGACGTTGGAGCAACCGACGCAGCATCTAGGGCACTAAGTTCAGGGGCACGCCGTGGCGGAGGATTGCCTCGGCCTCATCGGTATTGCGGCCGTCTTGCCGATGCAGCACCAGACCCGGCATCAACTTGAGCGGCGCACCGCCGCCTTTGCGCGCATGGATAATAACGCGCTTGGCTGACTTGCCTACTGCCGGCCAGAGCGGAAATACCGCGATATCGCCGGCCCGACCCGCCAATTCGGCGAGCAGGTGCCCTAGCCGGTCGGCACGATGGATGAAGGTGATACCGCCGCCGTTCCTTGCCATCGCCAGAGCGAACCGCACCCAAGCGGCGAGGTCGGCTCCGCTCTCGACCGAGGCATCGGCCTTCCCCGGATTGGGCGACGGCGACACAGTGCCGGCGGGTAAGAAGGGCGGGTTGGCCATGACCTGCGCGAAGGTGCCGGGCTCTAGCCGAGGCGGCGGGCGCAGCAGATCGCCGGGCATCGCCGTTACCCGGCCAGCCAGATCGTTGAGCGTGATATTGTCGCTGGCGAGCCGCACGAGATCGCATTGCCGATCGATTCCGACGACGCGGCATCCGGGCACGCGGGCGGCGAGGCACAGGCTGGCGGCACCGACGCCGCAACCAATATCGAGCACGTTATCGTCCGAGGTCGCGGGCACGGCGGCGGCGAGCAGCACCGGATCGATGGCGACGCGATAGCCAGCAAGCGGCTGGCGCAGGCGCACTCTGCCGCCCAAAAGCGCGTCTTCGCTGGTATCGGGCGACGGGCTGGCGAGGCTCACGCGGCCTCTCCGGCCTCGGTCAAGACCATGCAGGCGCGGCGATAATCGGCATCGGCGACCATCAGGCGGCATGGGATCGCGCCGATGCTGCCTTCGATGCCGCTGGTATGGACATCCATAACCATGACATCGATTCCGGCGGAGGCTAGGAGCGCCTGGAGCCAGGAAATGCGGACGCGGTCGTTGGTGCGGATCAATTCCTGCATGGACGATTACATGGTGAATCGGGCCCCGATCGGGTCGGCCCAGGCTTGACCCTTTCGGCGAGCGCTCTATGCTCGCCCGCGCTCGAGGCTCCGTCAAGCAAGGGAATGAGGCACGGACGTGGCGTTCATAGCCAGTGCCCGGGACGACATCACCAAGCCGAGGGCGACGCTCGACCGCCTGACCGCCCTGCTTGAAGCCGACCTTGCGCGCGTCAATACCCTCATTCTCGAGCGGATGCAAAGCCCGGTCGCGCTCATTCCGCAGCTCGCCGGGCACATCGTCGCCGCCGGCGGCAAGCGGCTCAGGCCCATGCTCACGCTCGCCGCCGCGCGGATGTGCGGCTATCGCGGCAACCGGGCTTACGCGCTCGCCGCCGCGGTCGAGTTCATCCACACGGCGACGCTCCTCCACGACGACGTCGTCGACGCCAGCGACCTCCGCCGCGGCCTCGCCACCGCCAACGCGGTCTGGGGCAACAAGCCCTCGGTTCTGGTCGGCGATTTCCTGTTCAGCCGCGCCTTCGAGCTGATGGTCGAGGACGGCTCGCTCGCCGTGCTCGACATTCTGTCCAAGGCCGCGGCCACCATCGCCGAGGGCGAGGTGCTGCAGCTCGTGACCTCGAACGACTTGGCCACCACCGAGGCCGCCTATCTCGAGGTCATCAACGCCAAGACCGCGCAGCTTTTCGCCGCGGCGGCGCGGATCGGCGCGGTCTTGGGGCGGCGCTCCGAGGCCGAGGAGAAGGCGCTCGAATCCTATGGCCGCAATCTCGGCGTCGCCTTCCAGCTGGTCGACGACATGCTCGATTATTCGGCGCGCCAAGCCGAGCTCGGCAAGACCGTGGGCGACGATTTCCGCGACGGCAAGATCACCTTGCCGGTGGTGCTGGCGGTCAAGGCCGCCGACGAGCGCGAGCGCAAATTCTGGCGCCGCACCCTCGAAGAGATGGAGCAGGGCGCGGAGGATCTGGCGCATGCCGGCGAGCTGATGCGGCGCCACGGCACGCTCAACGCGACGCTTGACCGCGCCCGCGAATACGGCGCCGCCGCGCGCGCTCAGCTCGCCGCCTTCCGCGCCGGCCCCGAGCGCGCGGCGCTCGACGAGGTGATCGATTTCTGCCTCGAGCGGGGATATTAGAGCCCGGCTCGTTGGCGCTATCTCGGTTTGAAATCCCATAGCCCTTGACGACGCTCCGGGGATGCCCATGCTCGGCGCAATCCATGGAGATGCCGGATATGCCTATGAACCGCGCGGAACAGATCCGTTCGCACGACACCCCGCGATCCGGCCAGCTTATCCTTGACGCCCGTCCTGATGTGAGAACATAATAAGAACTTCTGGCGACGATTTAGAACGGATTGGCTTCTAGATATTGCGTACGTATTTCGACCAGAAGCTATATGTTGTGAATCAGCTAGGAACGCAGGACTGTATCGGGCCTGGAGCATGAGGACGGGGGCAAATGACTAATAAAGGGATTCCTACGCTGAGCCTGTTTTCCGGCGCCGGAGGCTTGGACCTCGGATTCATTCAAGCTGGATTCGATATAAGGGCGTGCGTGGAGATTGAGCCTTCGTATTGCGCGACATTGAAAGCCAACCTGCATGGGGACGGCGGTTACAAGTCGGGCACCGTAATTCATTGCGAAGATATACGCGCATTTGATTCCGCACCGTATCTGGACTTCGGCATTCGATGCGTCATCGGAGGCCCGCCGTGCCAAACTTTCTCGGCTGCGGGCCGGCGCTCCGGAGGCGTGATCGGCCTCGAAGATGAGCGCGGTCAGCTCTTTGAAGCCTACTGCCGCATTCTCGATGAACTCAAGCCCGAGGTGTTTGTATTCGAGAACGTCTACGGCCTTCCTGGCGCGAATGGCGGAGGGCCGTGGCGAGCCATCGTCGCCGCCTTTTCGGAGCGCGGCTACCAGCTTCGCGCAGAAGTCGTTGACGCCGCAGATTATGGAGTTCCTCAGCACCGTGAGCGCCTCATCCTGGTAGGATGCCGCAAACGCGAGTTCACCTTTCCAATGCCGACACACGGACCTGATTCCGGCTCGGACGCGCGGCTGGTGTCAGTAGAGGACGCGATCCGGGATCTTCAAGAGCCGCGTGAACCCTTCCACAACAATCTAGGCGGATTGTACGGTCATCTGCTGCCGCTTGTTCCTGAGGGCCTCAATTACGCATATTTCACCGCCGAGATGGGGCACCCAGACCCCGTCTTCGCATGGCGATCGAAATTCCATGATCTCCTTTATAAGGTGAACCGCACAGAGCCCTGCCGAACGATCAAGGCGCAGCCTGGAAAATTCACGGGCCCCTTTCATTGGAAGAACCGGCACTTCACAGCTTCTGAGCTAAAGCGGCTTCAGGCCTTTCCCGATTCCTACGAGTTGGTTGGAAGCTTCGCGAAAGTTGTCGAGCAAATTGGAAATTCTGTGCCGCCACGGCTAGCCTACGTGATGGCTACCTCGGTCCGCGAGCAATTGCTTGAGCCGAAAGCGCGCCAGCAATTTCCGGCTCGACCGCCGGGATTCCGGTTGAACGTTTCGACAGCGACAGCGTGAGCGGAGCGCTCGGTTTGATGAGATCGCGGCGAAGGCAATTCCAAAGCAAAGTTGGATGCGCCCGATTGCGGCGAGACAGATAGGCGCTGATTCGGAATGTTATTTCCTTAACCCGCACACGCTGTTCGACCGTCGGAAATACCAGTCGAAAGGAAAGCTTAAGGAAGATTTTCCGCAATTCTCTGTTCGGGTATCAGAGGCCGGGGGGAATATCGACCTTGAACTTAAGCGAATTGACAGTCAACGCGTGGGCGGTAACTCTGACGTGAAAATCTTTGGTCTTCGGAAGTATCTGCCTGGGTACGAAACATTGCATCTCCGTGCCAGGATCGCGGATGCCAGCGACATATTCCACGCGTGGATTGCGATTGAGGACGCCTTAACGCGGCGCTCTCAGTTCTTTACGCTTATCGATATATATGGGCATTACGCGAATCGCGGCGATACCGTCAATATCCTGGGCAACTGGAAATTGGCTAAAGGCAGCGATCTTCTTAATGCTGTCAATTACTTTAGCGTAACAGGCCAGTGCGGTGATTTCGTCGATGAACAAATGATACAAGTGGCTCTGGGGCTTACGAAGCGGTCGCTCGCAAGCACGATCAATTCCATGCGAAAGATTCGCTTCGATATCCGATCACTGCTAACTCACCCGATCATCGGCAAAGATCGAATCATCTGCACCTATCCATTCCCATTGCTATCGCCGCGAGCGCTGGTCGAGAGCCGTGCTCGACTAAACCCGAGAAGTAACCGCGAGGAACAGCTCCCTCTGCTCGAGGCTGTTTAATGGCGAACGGCGAGCCTGGACCATCGAATCATGCAAACGCCTCAATCACCCGGCTTTTTCCGCAGCCTGCTCGGTGATCACTTACGTTGAGCGGGGAATATGGCGCAAACCTCCCGGCAAAAGCTCTTCGAACTGGTCTGTGAACTAATAGGCGACCCGCCAGTCCATATAATCGAAACTTCCTCAGGTTGGCCGGGGGTGGTTCGAGTGTTAACCGGTGCCGGAGCGGTACAAGCGGCGCTGCATGTGTCATTGGTTGGATCACATGCTCGCGCAATATATGAAAGGCGCTTTCAGAATCCAGGCGACAGTACGCCCGTTGCTGCGCCGGGTGGCAGCCTTCCGGTACTTGTGGGTTTAGCGACTGTCGGTGTGCAGCCTGTCCTTGTCGTTGTGGACGGACAATCGCGGCTAGGTCGCCACGCGCGGTTTTCCATTCTGTTCCACGATAGTCTGTTGAGTGGCGCCGCGCGCGATGGCTGGGCGGAGTATTTATCGAGTACTGACGAACGTATTTTTGCCATGCACCCAAAGCTACTCCCTATCTTTTTGGAGGCTTTGAATGCGGGCGTAGCGATCGTTCCCGAAGAGGTCGTCGCGGCAACTGTGGCTTCGGGTATCGTGGAAAGTGACACCGAGGAAGCAGCCGAGCGGGCGCGTAGCTTCGCCTCCAGGCTCATCAGGGACGCCACATTTAGCAAGAAGGTCCGCAATGCCTATGAAAGCCGCTGTGCGATGTGTGGGCTAAGTCTCGAATTGGTGCAAGGGGCACATATCTTGCCGGTCAGCGCTCTAGCCCGCCTTATTCACGACGGGAGCGATTGTAGGCTGGCGGATGTAGCGTAAGCCGCTGATTGCGAGCATGATTCTGTTGTCAGGACAGAGTCGAAGCCGCGATCACGGAGCGCCACATCCGCCATGAACAAAGATAACCTCCTGCCGTTTTCCCTGCCAGCGATTTGCCGCAAGAAAGTGAGCGTAGCTTTCGACGGCGGGATGCTGTCGTCGGATGCGGGCGTGCTGCTGCTGCGCGGGGTCGAGCGGCATCTGGGCGTTGCAGCGCGCCTCGCGACCTGCCTGAAGGATCGCCGTGATTCCGATCGCATCGATCACACGGTCGAGGAGATGCTGCGGCTTCGGATGTTTGCGATCGCGGCGGGGTACGAGGACGCCAACGACTGCAACAAACTGCGGGACGACCCGGTATTCAAGATGGCGGTGGGCCGAGCACCGGGAAGCGGCGAGGCGCTGTGCTCGCAACCGACCATGTCGCGGTTGGAGAATGCGCCGTCGCGGATCGAGATCGCGCGACTGATGCTGGCGCTGGTGGATCAGTTCTGTGCCAGTTACGCGCGGGCGCCGGCTTCGATTATTCTCGACATCGACGACACCTTCGACGCGGTGCATGGCCGGCAGCAGTTATCGCTGTTCAACGCGCATTACGACGAACGCTGCTTCCTGCCGATCCATATCTACGAGGGGACGAGCGGCAAGCCCGTTGCCGTCATCCTGCGCAGCGGCAAGACGCCGGGCGGGATCGAAGTGCGCACGATCCTGAAGCATGTCATTGCCCGCATTCGCCGGCACTGGCCGAAGGTTGACATCCTGGTGCGCGGTGACAGCCACTACGGTCGAGTCAAGGCGATGGATTGGTGCGAAGCCAATGGGATTGGCTACATCTTCGGCTTCGGCGGCAACCCGGTGCTCGCCGGCATGATCCGGTCGGTTGCCGACGCGGTGTGCGTCGAGCGCGCGGTGACCGGAACCGAGAAGCTGCGCCGCTGGAGCACGCTGCGTTACGGCGCCAAGAGTTGGCAAAGACAGCGCCGTGTCGTCGCCCGGATCGAGGCGACGAAGCTCGGCCTCGATGTCCGTTACGTCGTCACCTCGCTCAAGGGCAGCGCCAAGCATCTCTATGAGACAGTCTACTGTGGCCGCGGCCAAGCGGAGAACTTCATCAAGCTACACAAGGCCCAGCTCGCCTCGGATCGTACGTCGTGCCGTGACCCGCGGGCCAATCAGATGCGCCTCATCCTGCACACGGCGGCTTATTGGCTGCTTCTCACTCTGCGCGCTGCCGCGCCCAAGCGTTCCTCTTGGAGAACGGCCGAGTTCACGACGCTGCGATTGCGGCTGATCAAGATCGCCGCCCGCGTCGTCGAGGGCGCCGCTCGAATTCGCCTCTGGCTGCCGACAGCTTGCCCGGACGCAGCGATCTTCCGGCTGCTCGCCGGCCGCTTCGCCGCTGCGGGACCATGACCCACGGGGCGATGTGCCCCGCCGAACCCTTCCCGCAACCTCCAGCCCTCGACCCAATAAAATCCCGATCAGCGTCGTAACGAACGCGATGGATCAGCCTTGTCACACTTCAAAAGAATCGTGGTGCGCCGAAAATCGCGCTACGCTCGTGAATACAAACGGCTAGCCCGCCTTATTCACGACGGGAGCGATTGTAGGCTGGCGGATGTAGCGTAAGCCGCTGATTGCGAGCATGATTTTGTTGTCAGGACAGAGTTGAAGCCGCGATCACGGAGCGCCACATCCGCCATGAACAAAGATAACCTCCTGCCGTTTTCCCTGCCAGCGATTTGCCGCAAGAAAGTGAGCGTAGCTTTCGACGGCGGGATGCTGTCGTCGGATGCGGGCGTGCTGCTGCTGCGCGGGGTCGAGCGGCATCTGGGCGTTGCAGCGCGCCTCGCGACCTGCCTGAAGGATCGCCGTGATTCCGATCGCATCGATCACACGGTCGAGGAGATGCTGCGGCTTCGGATGTTTGCGATCGCGGCGGGGTACGAGGACGCCAACGACTGCAACAAACTGCGGGACGACCCGGTATTCAAGATGGCGGTGGGCCGAGCACCGGGAAGCGGCGAGGCGCTGTGCTCGCAACCGACCATGTCGCGGTTGGAGAATGCGCCGTCGCGGATCGAGATCGCGCGACTGATGCTGGCGCTGGTGGATCAGTTCTGTGCCAGTTACGCGCGGGCGCCGGCTTCGATTATTCTCGACATCGACGACACCTTCGACGCGGTGCATGGCCGGCAGCAGTTATCGCTGTTCAACGCGCATTACGACGAACGCTGCTTCCTGCCGATCCATATCTACGAGGGGACGAGCGGCAAGCCCGTTGCCGTCATCCTGCGCAGCGGCAAGACGCCGGGCGGGATCGAAGTGCGCACGATCCTGAAGCATGTCATTGCCCGCATTCGCCGGCACTGGCCGAAGGTCGACATCCTGGTGCGCGGTGACAGCCACTACGGTCGAGTCAAGGCGATGGATTGGTGCGAAGCCAATGGGATTGGCTACATCTTCGGCTTCGGCGGCAACCCGGTGCTCGCCGGCATGATCCGGTCGGTTGCCGACGCGGTGTGCGTCGAGCGCGCGGTGACCGGAACCGAGAAGCTGCGCCGCTGGAGCACGCTGCGTTACGGCGCCAAGAGTTGGCAAAGACAGCGCCGTGTCGTCGCCCGGATCGAGGCGACGAAGCTCGGCCTCGATGTCCGTTACGTCGTCACCTCGCTCAAGGGCAGCGCCAAGCATCTCTATGAGACAGTCTACTGTGGCCGCGGCCAAGCGGAGAACTTCATCAAGCTACACAAGGCCCAGCTCGCCTCGGATCGTACGTCGTGCCGTGACCCGCGGGCCAATCAGATGCGCCTCATCCTGCACACGGCGGCTTATTGGCTGCTTCTCACTCTGCGCGCTGCCGCGCCCAAGCGTTCCTCTTGGAGAACGGCCGAGTTCACGACGCTGCGATTGCGGCTGATCAAGATCGCCGCCCGCGTCGTCGAGGGCGCCGCTCGAATTCGCCTCTGGCTGCCGACAGCTTGCCCGGACGCAGCGATCTTCCGGCTGCTCGCCGGCCGCTTCGCCGCTGCGGGACCATGACCCACGGGGCGATGTGCCCCGCCGAACCCTTCCCGCAACCTCCAGCCCTCGACCCAATAAAATCCCGATCAGCGTCGTAACGAACGCGATGGATCAGCCTTGTCACACTTCAAAAGAATCGTGGTGCGCCGAAAATCGCGCTACGCTCGTGAATACAAACGGCTAGGCTCAAAGGATAAGGTATGGAACGGGGTAGCTCTTTGCCACAATCACCATGCGGCGTTCGATAAACATTATCTTTGGGTCGATCCGACAGGCCATGAAATTAAGCTGCGCCCGGACATCTTAAACATCGCAAAGACGGATGACGCTGCGAAAGTATTTACAGAGAACACTAGGAAGAAGCTAGCTGTCCCAACAAGTTTATCCCTTCAACCACGTCCTGCGATGTTTGTGCAACGCTATAAATATTTTGATAAATCTTATGACTGGGCCTGAGCGTCCTTTGGTGCGCGGCGTTTCTCCTGGACGATCGCGGATTATGCGGTCGATCAAGGGAAAAAATACCAAGCCTGAGTTGCTCGTGCGAAAAATTCTAACGCGCCTCGGATACCGGTACCGGTTGCACCCGTCCAAGATTCCCGGACGTCCAGACGTTGCATTTATCGGGCGGCGGAAGGCGATTTTTGTGCATGGTTGTTTCTGGCATCAACATTCAGAACCAGCCTGTCCGCTCCGAAAGGTTCCGCACTCGAATACCGAATACTGGGGGCCAAAGATGGCTCGCAATCGCGCACGAGACAAAGAAGAATCTTAGGCAGCTAGCTAGCCTTGGTTGGAGCGTTCTAATCGTCTGGGAATGCGAGCTTCTCGCCGAAGATAAGGTGACGAGACGGCTGCGCAAGTTTCTCTCTCCACCGGCGGCATCCGGCGGAATAGCATGTGCGGACGCGTGAAGCTCGCCGACGCGGTCCGCATCCAGCTTCACGCGCTCGCCTACAATCTCGGCAATTTCATGCGGACGTTGGCGATGCCCGAGGCCGCGCAACCGTGGTCCCTGACGAGCCTGCGGGAAAAGCTGATCAAGACCGGCGCGAAGGTCGTGAGCCATGGCCGCTACGTTTTGTTCCAGATCGCCGAAGTCGCGGTACCGAGGAAATTGTTTGGGGAAATTCTGCGGCTTATTGACGGGCTGCGACAAAGACCGGCTCCGGCGTAGGAACCGGGAGGGACAGATACCACGACGGGAGGAGTGTGTCCGAGTGAGGAGGAAAATGGCGAAGTCAGCGATTCTGGAACGGTTCGCGCCACCCAAAGGGCCGGTAGCCATCTGCGCCACCGTCTGGCTTGCAGGAAGGCCGGAAAAGCGAGAATATTCACGCCAGATTGGATCTCATCTGGGGAATTCCGGCTTACAGCGATAAACCGACTACGGTGCGACACTGAATCGTCTTGAGAATTTCCTGTTTCCGCGGCACGATAATTTAAGATGACGATATGTGATTCCTAAATCATCAATCCGTCATCGACCGTGGTCATTTTGGGATTTCATTTTTCAGGGGGCACATCATGAGCGACGCCACCTATGTCGGGACCGCCGGCGGCAGCCTCAGCGTCGGCAACGGCAACAGCACGATCGACGGCACGGCGGGCAACGAGAACATCCAAGCCGGCAACGGCGCCGATACCGTCTCTGCTGGGTTCAATGACAAGATCAGCCTCGGCAACGGCAATGACACTGTCCTTGGCGGCAACAACGACACGAGCCAGGCAGGCAACAACGACACGATCCAGGCAGGCAACGGAAACGACACGATCTATGGCTACTCAAACATCCATGTCACCCTGGGCAATGGCCACGACCTCGTGATCGTCGGGGGAGGCGCCGTGATTACCGCTGGCAATGGCAACGATACGGTCTTCGCGGCAGACGGAAGTACCATAACGCTTGGCAACGGCGCCGACACCGTGTTCACGGGAACCAACATCGTCCTTAACCTCGGCAACGGCAACGACACTGTCAGCACTGTCAGCACTGGCAGCGCTGGCATCAACGACATAATCAAAGCCGGCAATGGGGCAGACGTTATTTCGGTCGGGGCGAACGGCGACATCACCCTCGGCAATGGCCAGGACAGCGTGACAGCCGGGTCGGGCGCAGCGATTATCGCCGGCAACGGCGCCGACACGGTGAGCGCGGGAAGCGGTAGCACCATAGCGCTCGGCAACGGCGCCGATACGGTGGTCGCGGGAGCAACCGACATCATAAAACTCGGCAACGGCGCGGACATAATTTACGCCGCGTCGGGCGACACGATAACGGTCGGCAACGGTCACGATACCTTCGTGTTCGGCGTGAGCCCCGGCACGACGACCATGGGGCTAATCGGCCCGGTCACGATCCACGGCTTCAATCCGAGTAACGACGTGATCAAGATCGCCACCACTTTGGCGAACTGGGATTCGAGCTACACCGCGCTCACCGCTTCGCACCTCACCACCAACGGCAGCGGGGACGCGGTGATAACCCTCGAACTCTAGCGGCGACACGATCACGCTCGCGGGCGTCAGCGCCTCAAGCCTCCACGCGAGCGACTTTCTCTTCGTGGCGTGAACGGCACCGACAGGTCGCGGGCGCAAGCCACGCTCTAGCTGTGGCGCCTCAATAGGTTGTTTCCGGTCAGGCCGAGTCTGCTGATGGGCGGCATCGATCCTATACTGCCATGAGGTCGAACCCACCCGGGCAAGCGACGATCCCGACAATCCCGAGCTGACCATGAAGGATTTTCGGCGCGCCCGGCCCGTCGCCGTCGCCATGCCCGAGCTTATCGCGGCCGCCAAACGCGCGCGCGGACGCCCGAAGCTCGCCCGTCCGCTAGCGCATGCCCCGAGCTCGCGGCGCTCGACGAGATGATCGATTTCTGCCTCGAGCGGGGGTTTTGATAGCGGCGTCCGATAGCCCTTGACGACGCTCCGGGGATGCCCATGCTTGGCGGAAAGCATGGAGATGCCCGAAATGCCTACGAACCGCGCGGAACAGATTCGCGAACGACTTCAGCAAATCGATGTCCGCTCCGAAGAGGTCACCGCCGAGATCGAGTCGCTCGGGCAGCACCCGCGCGCTTTTAACGATACCGAGTGGCAGGCCGAGGTCGGCCTTCCGAAAAGAGACGAGCTCGACAAGGAGCAACAAATGCTGCTCGATGAGCGCAAGCGCCTGCTCGAGGAATACGACCGGCTTCCCTCCGATCTGAAGAAAACCTGACGACGAATGATTCGAAGCCAATGCGCGCACCGCAAGGACATCGAAGAGCCGTTGCGCCGCGCGGCGGAATAGCATGTGCGGACGCGTGAAGCTCGCCGACGACGTGACGGAGCTGCGCCAAGAGCTTGCCATCAAGTGGGACAAGCTCGGCGATTATCGGCCGCGCTACAATGTGGCGCCGACGACGCCGGTGCCCGTCGTTACCTCGGCGAGGGCTGAGCGCACGCTCGAGTGGATGCGCTGGGGCTTGATTCCGGCCTGGGCCAAGGACGCAAAAATCTCATACAGCACGTTCAACGCGCGCGCCGATAGCGTCGCGACGAAGCCGTCGTTTCGCGGCGCGTGGAAGGCGCACCGGCGCTGCCTCGTCGCGACCGCCGGCTTTTACGAATGGCGCAAGTCCGACAAGCAGCCGTTCTGCGTCGCGCTAGGCAACAAAGGCCCGATGCTCATGGCGGGGTTGTGGGAAGAATGGAAGCCGCCCGAGGGCGAGAAGGTGCGGTCCTGCACCATCATCACCACCGAGGCCAACCCGCTGATGGCGGCGATCCATGACCGGATGCCGGTCATCATCGGCCCCGAGGATTGGGCTGCGTGGCTCGGCGAGCAGCCGATCGCCGATCCGGCGGCGCTCTTAAGGCCGTTTCCGGCTGAGCGCCTGACCCTGTGGCCGGTCGATAAACGCATCGGGAACGTCCAGAACCAGGGCCGCGAGCTGGCCGAGCCGATCCGCGCCGCGTGATCGCGCTTCACAATCGCGCTAGGGCACGCACTGCGCGGCCGATGGCGGTTGCGGGCGGGCGCGCTTCCCGCTATAGGGCGCGGCGCCGGAGTGTAGCTCAGCCTGGTAGAGCACCGCTTTCGGGAGGCGGGGGCCGGAGGTTCAAATCCTCTCACTCCGACCAATTTCGGCCGCCCTTGTCCCGCGCCCGCGTAGCACCTTCCCTGAAGCGACCCGTGCCGGCGCGCGGCGGCCGCCGCGAAGCCGGCCTTGTTGGCGCGGGGCGGGACCAGCTAAACTCGGGCCTTGCGAGACGGAACGATAGCGATGGCATTACGCGGGCAGAAAAGCGAGCCGACGGAGCTTCATCCGGGCGCGGGCGTGCGCGAGGCCGCGCGCATCGCCGAGCTGGAGAGCTGGGCCTGCGGACGGGCGCGCGCCCTGCGGATTTTCTACAGCCATCTCGCCGCCTATGTCGTCATCAATTTCGTGCTGTTCATCATCGATTCGACCTCGCCGGGCCCGGCCTGGTTCTACGCGCCCTTGGTGGGCTGGGGTTTCGTGCTCGGCCTTCACGCGCTCCATGCCTTCGAGCTGTTGCCTTGGACCACGCAGGATTGGGAGAAACGCAAGGTGCGCGAGCTCGTCAACGAGAAGTTGCGGCAGTGATGCGGCCTTCCCGACGCCTCGGCTGGCCGGTCGTCCTGCTCGCGGTTGCGCTGGCCGGATGCGGCGGCGGCGCGCTAGCCCCGCAATCTTCGGCGCCCACCGCCGACACCGCGATGGCGCGCTATCGCTCGGTGCTCGATCGGGTGCAGTCGAGCTATGTCGATCCGGTGGGCGAGAGCCGGCTGATCGACAACTCATTGAAGGGCATGCTCACCGGGCTCGACCCGCATTCCGACTACATGACCGACAAGGAATACCAGGAGATGCTCGACGACAGCGCCGGCGAGTTCGCCGGCATCGGCGCCGAGCTGACCCGCGACGACGATCACCCGGTCGTGATCTCGCCGATCGACGACACGCCCGCGGCGCGGGCCGGCATCCAGGCCGGCGACGTCATTCTCCGCATCGACGGCACGATCACCGACAGCATGAGCCTCACCGACGTGGTCGATGCGCTGCGCGGCACGGTCGACACCAAGGTGGTCTTGACGATCGGGCGCAAAAGCCAGCCGCCCTTCGACGTGACGCTGACCCGCGCCGTCATCAAGGTCGATTCGGTGAAGTCGGCATCCGAGCCCGGCGGCATCGGCTATGTCCGGATCACCAGCTTCGGCGAGACCACGCAGCGCGAATTGGTCGCCGCGATCGGCGCCTTGAAGGCGAAGGCCGGCGGGCAACTCAAGGGCTTCGTGCTCGATCTGCGCAACAATCCGGGCGGGCTCTTGGACCAGGCCGTGCGCGTCGCCGGCGATTTCCTCGACGGCGGCGTCACGGTTTCGACCCGCGGCCGCGCGGCCGACGACAACGAGGTCTTCTCCGCGCCGCAGAGCGGCGACCGGCTGCGCGACGTGCCCGTGGTGGTGCTGATCAACGGCGCCTCGGCCTCCGCCGCCGAGATCGTCGCCGGCGCCCTGCAGGACCGCCATCGCGCCGAGCTGCTCGGCACCCGCAGCTTCGGCAAGGGCTCGGTCCAGACCATCATCCCGCTCGAGGACGGGCACGGCGCCCTGCGCCTCACCACCGCCCGCTACTACACGCCCAGCGGACGCTCGATCCAAGGCAAGGGCATCACCCCGGACCGGGTCGTCGAGCAACCGAAGGGTTCGGAGACCACCGACGCCGAGATCGAGCGCGAGGCCGATCTGCCCGGCGCGATCGGAGCCGGGCCGGAGACCGGCGCCGCCGCCGAGCCAGAGCGCGGCACCGCGCCGGCGACGATGACCGCCACCGAGACGATGCTCAAGCCCGCCGCTATCGGCACTGCCCAGGACTTCCAGCTTCAAGCCGCGCTGGTCGATCTCTCGCGGCACGAGGCGCAGCTGTCGGGCAGCCGATAAGCGGCCCCGATTGCAGCAAGCCGCCCCCGCTTCGCATGAGGTCGCCATGATCCGCATTCTTCGTCCGCTCGCCGTCGCGCTCGCGCTGATGCTGGCGGCCTGCGCGCAAACCTCGGTCGGCGCGCTCCACGGGCCGCTGCCCCCGTCGCCGCCGGGAACGGCGCGCCTCGTGTTCTTCCGCCCGCTCGAGATCTACGATTCGACGGCGTGGTCGGCGATCTACTTGAACGGCGTGCCCGCCGGGGAATCGCAGCCCGGCGCCGTGCTTTACCGCGACGTCGCGCCCGGGCGCTACGAGCTCACCGCCCAGACCCAGGGCTATTACCCGAACCAGTTCAAGACCGTCGATGTCCGCGCCGGCGACACGTTCTACGTCCGCATCAACACGCTCCCGAAGTCGCCGTGCACGACCAGCCCCGTTGGCGCGGCCTGCGGGGGGGAGGACACCTTCATCCTGACCCTGGTTGACCCGACGCTCGGATCTTATTACATTCAGGGGCTGCGCCTGATCCCGGGTTGAGCCGCTTGCCGAGAGCGGACAAGAGGCGCTAAGTCAGGACCATGGACGCGGCCGATCCCTCGCGCGAAAACGCCAAATTGCATGTCAGCACGCTGCTTGTCGCGGGCGAGCGGGCGCTCGTCAACGCCCTCGACGAGCTGGGCTTTCCCGAGAACGACGACCGCGTGATCGAGCATGAGGGGCGCTTCGCCTTCATTACCTGCAGCCACGATCCCGATTGCGACGACCTGTTCGCGCTGATCAGCGAGCTCGCCGCGCGCGGCGAGACCTGGGAGCTGCAATTCCGCATCGACACCGGCGAGGGCCGCGCCATCTTCCAGCGCTTTTCCCGCCACCAGCCGGTCCAGGCGATCGACGCGCCGGTCCCGCCCGAGCCCGCGCCCTCGGTCAGCGATCTGCCGGTTCTCGATCTCGACAGCGACAAGGGCAAGGCGCAGCTCAAGAAGGCCTTGACCCGGGTCGATCCCGCCGAGGTCTATGTCAGCCTGGGCTCGACCGCGACCGGGCGCGCGACCGCCGTGGTGCTGCGCCGCAATCCGCGCGGCGGCATCGCCTATGCCGAGGGCGCCGACGAGGCGAGCCTTCGGGCTACCATCCGCGAGATATTGCCGACCGTCATGTTCTCGGTGGCGATGAACCCGCCCCCGGTTTAGCCGGCAGCCCCAATGAAGCGGCGGAATAATTTCGACGCGCTTCGCCTCCTGGCCGCGCTCGCGGTCATCTTCTCGCACTCGTTCCTGATCAGCCAGGGCAGCGGGGCGAAATATCCCTTGAATCTGGCGACCGGCAATCAAGCCATGCTCGGGCTCGCCGCCGTCTTCGTCTTCTTCGCGATCAGCGGCTTTCTCGTCACCCAAAGCTTCGAGCAGACGCGCGATCCGTTGCGCTATCTGGCGAAGCGCGCCTTGCGCATCTTTCCCGCCTTTGTCGTGGTGCTGGTGCTGACCGCCTTCGTCCTCGCACCCGTCGTCACGACCCTGCCGCTGGCCCAGTATCTGCGGCGCCCCGAGCCCTACCACTACGTGCTCGGCAACGCGATCTTCAGCCTGAACGTGCACGAGCTTCCGGGCGTGATGTTCGTCGACAATCCGGTCGGGCTCGAAGTCAACGGCGCGCTGTGGTCATTGGGCTACGAGTTCGACATGTACTTGATGGTGATGGCGCTGGGGATGCTGCGCCTCCTCGACCTGCGCGTCTGCGTCGCGCTCCTCGCGTTGGGGCTCGCCTCGATCCATTTCGACGCGCTCGGCTTCCTCGGCGGCTGGGGCTGGATGCTCGGCTTTTTCGCCGCCGGCATGGCGCTCTACAAGCTGCGCGACACACGGATCTTCGACGGCAGGATCGCGCTCGTCGCGCTCGCCGGGCTCGTCGCCAGCGCCCCGCTCGGGCAGTTCATCCTGCTGTTCCCGATTTTCGGCTGCTATCTCGCCCTCTACCTCGCGCTCCATCCGCGCCTCCCGGTGATTCCGGCGACGCGCTTCGGCGATCTGTCCTATGGGCTCTACATCTATGGCTGGCCGGCGCAGCAGCTGGCGATCTGGCTGATGCACGGCCACGCCCTGTGGTGGCAGGACTTCCTGCTGGCGACGCCGATCGCGGCGGGATGCGCGTTCCTGTCCTGGCACCTCATCGAGAAGCACGCCCTGCGCTTGAAGCCGGGCAACGGGGCTTGGCAAGGCCCCGTCATTGACCTATGGCGCAGACCATGGCCGCAGAAATCCCCTTCCGCCGTGACTTTGCCTTCGAATACGGCAGGCCTGAACGGCTGAGCCCGCTGATCCGTCGCGTCGTCGCGCGCAACCCGAGCCCCTTCACCTTCAAGGGCACCGGCACCTACATCGTCGGCAATGGCCGGGTCGCGGTCATCGATCCCGGTCCCGACCTCGCCGATCACGTCGCGGCGCTGACGACGGCGCTCGCGGGGGAAACCGTGACGCATATCCTCGTCACCCATACCCATCTCGACCATTCGCCCGCCGCGGCCGCGCTGAAGCGCGCGAGCGGCGCCAAGACCTATGGCTATGGCCCGCACGGCTCGGGCCGCCCGGACGTGCCCGGCGCCGAGGAAGGCGGCGATCGGGATTTCGTGCCCGATGTCGAGCTGCGCGAGGGCGACACGGTCGCCGGCCCGGGCTGGCATATCGCCGCGGTGGAAACGCCGGGACATACCTCGAACCATCTCTGCTTCGCGCTCGCCGAGGAACGCACGCTCTTCACCGGCGATCACGTGATGGGCTGGTCCACCAGCGTGATCGCGCCGCCCGACGGCGACATGGCGGCCTATATGCGCTCGCTCCGCAAGCTCTTGCGGCGCGACGACGCGATTTATTGGCCGACGCACGGGCCGGCGATCCCGGCGCCGAAGCCCTTTGTCGAGGCCTTCATCGCCCACCGGCTCGAGCGCGAGGCCGAGATCGTCGCCGCCCTGGCCGCCGGCGCCGACAGCATCCCGACGATCGTGGCGCGCATCTATGTCGGCCTCGATCCGCGCCTCGACGCCGCCGCCGGCCGCTCGGTCCTCGCCCATTTGATCGAGCTGGTCGAGGAGCGCCGCGTCCACTGCGATCGCCCGCCGACGGCGTCGGCGGGCTACCGGCTCGCGCCCTAAAGCTGTGTCGTTTTAGAGCGACGCGCTCCCTCCGCTCCCTGCCCTCTCCTCACAGTGGCAGGAGAGGCGAGCATCGCGAGCGGGTGAGAAGCGCTGGTTCGATCGGGACCGATTTCGCCCTACCCCGCTTGCGGCGGCAAGCTGCAGCCCGCCGGATTGTCGATCGGCACGCCGTGGCGCCACATGCAGCATTCCATGGCGCGCTTGCGCTCGGGCACGGGAACGGGATTGGCCGCCATCTCGCTGTCGCAGGCGGCGAGCTGCCAGCCATATTGATTGCCGAAATCGAAGATGCCGCCATAGCGGTTGCCGTATTGATCGCTGGCCGCGAACAGCCCGCAGCCTGAGAGGAGCAGCGCGGCGGCGAGCGCGATGAAGCGAGGCTTGATCGTCACCATGGCCTCCTCGATCACACCAGCGGGTCGGCGCCGTCGATGAGCACGAAGCAGATGCGGCAGGCTTCCTTGCCGCGATTGACCCAAGCGTGGTTGGTCGCCTGCTGCACCAGGATGTCGCCGGTCTTGCAATGGACCTCGCTGTCGTCGAGCAGCATGTCGATCTCGCCCGCGAGGATGATCGCGTAGTCGATCGTGCGGGTCCGGTGCATCGAGGGATGACGCGGCGGGCGCACGCCCTTCGGGGCATGGTGCTCGGGGCCGAGCATCTTCGAGAGGGTATCGTTGGGGAGCTTCGCCATCTCCGGGGTTTCGGGCGGAATGTCGAGGATGCGGATGATCGAGCCGCCGGCAGGTGGCGCGATGCCAACCTCGATGGCGCCGCGATCCGTGTTGCCCCTCATGTCGGCGGGCGATTTGTCGGTCACCCAGATGCGCTGCTGCAGCATGCCCGGGCCGCGGCTGTTCTTGTAAGGCGTCACGTCGTCAATGATCACGATGGCTTTCCCGGTCGCATCGTGCCCGGTGACGATGCGGCGGGTCGGACTGTAAGGGGCGATACCCATTTCTTCGTTCCTCCTCTGCTGCGGCAACCGGAGCCCGTTGCCTTGGTCGATCCAACCTCGTTGACCGCACCAGCCTTGTCAAGGCGAGCGAGCTTCTGGCGTCACGAGCGCCGCGAGCGCGGATGCCGGTCGATCAGATTGATCGCCCGCCGCGCGGAAAGAATCGCGCCCTCCTGCCAAGCGCCGATGTGACTGAGATGCTCGCCCGCGAAGTAGAAGGGACCGTCGGGCTCGTTGAGCAAGGCGTATTCGCCGTCCTGATCGGGCCGGAAGCGCGCCGCGATCCCGAGACTATAGCGAACCTTCGACCAGGCAATCGCCATCGGCCTCTCCAACTCGCGGCCTTGGCCGGGATGCAATTCCTCGATCGCCGCCCGCGACAGCGCGAATTGCTCGGGCAAGGCTCGCGACGCCAATTCGTCGGCTCCGTCGCGAGCGGTGTAGGCGCCGAGCAGAATTCCCTTCGCCGAGAAAAATCGGTCGCTCGGGTACCACACCATGCTGGTCGGGCCCTTGACCCAGGAAATTCCGCCATAGATGCGATTTTCGGTCTCCCAGAACCGGCGCGCCTGCCACGCGATCTTGACGGCATTGCCGTATTCGATGGCGGCGATCGCGGCGCGATAAGGCGCCGAGAAATCCGCTTTGATATGCGACAACACCTTGAGCGGGATCGTCACCAGGCAATAGGCCGCCTCGACCCTTCGCGGCTTTCGCAGCTTTCGGTCGAGATAGGTGACCGAGACCCCGTGCGCTTCGCGCCGGATCGCGGTGACTTCGGCGGCGAGGCGGATGACCGCGCCGAGCCTGCGCGCGAAAGCCATCGGGATGCTGTCCATGCCGCCGACCGGCTGGAACATGGTCGCTTGAAAGTCGAAATCTTCCTCGAACAGCATCCCCGCCCACATATCCTCGTCGAGCAGCAGATCGAGAGGAATCGGCGCGCGCGTCACGCCCACTTCGCCGGCCGGACCCGGCAGGGTCCGGTAGCCGGATCGCTGCGATCCCTTGTAGAGGAGGTCGGGCGTGAGATCGCCATATTGCCGGAGAAAGGCAAGCATCCGCTCCTTGTCGGCCGCGCTGAATTCCTGGTCGAGCGCGCCGCGATCGATCGCCTTGCCCAGCAGTTCCGAAATCTCGCCGCGCGCATCGTTGATGGCTTGGCGCATCTCGATGGGCTTGCCGCCATTCGCTCGCGGGTTAGCCAGCAACGCGCTGCGATTGGTATTGACCTCGACCTCGAGCGCGACCCCCAATTCATGACAATAGCCCAGCACCGCCTGATGATGGCTCGGCAGCCGCGCCGGGCCGGCGTTCCAATAAAGGCCGGGATCGAACTCGCAAATCTGCCGCGTGCCGTCGGTCATCGCGAGCGTGGCGTGTCGCCGGATGGTCCAGTTGCGGCCGCCGACGCGCTCGCGAGCCTCGAGGACGACGCAATCGTAGCCCGCCTTGCCCAACTCATAGGCGGCGCTGAGGCCGGCAACGCCGGCGCCAAGAATGACGATCTTGGTGCCATGCGCGGCGTTCCTTTCGAGCGCCACAGGCTCGGCCGAGGCCGCCGCGGTCAAGAGGCCCATCGCCTGCATGGTCAGGTAGGCCGCGCGATAGCCGCCGACCGCCGCGACCTTGCGTAAAAAGTCCCGCCTCGTGCCCCTCGTCATGCTTGCCCTCGGATGAACGGGAACCGCCGTCCACGGTAGCATTGGCGCGTCCCGGTTCCTACGCCGCACAATCTTTTCGCGGCGCTTGACCGCGAAGCGCCCGCGATGTCTTCTGATAGCGGGGAAACGTCGCAAGAGGAGGCGGAGCATGAGCGCATCCTATGTCTATGCCGGCGCCGGGATGTGGCGCGGCGGCAGCGTCTCGGGCGCGTTTCGCCTCGAGCTCGGCGCGGATCGCTTCGAGCCGCTCAAGACCGGGCTGCCCGATCCAGCGAGCGTTCATTGCATCACCGTCCACCCGCAGAATCCCGAGCTCGTCTTCATCGGCACGCAGGACGGACCCTTCGTCAGCGCCGATCGCGGCGACCACTGGCATCGTCCGGATTTTCCGGAACCCGGCATGCCGATCTGGTCGATCCTCGTCCACCCGAGCGAGCCGCGCAGGATCTACGCCGGAGCGGCGCCGGTCGCGATCTTTCTCAGCGAGGATGGCGGCGAAGAGTGGCGGCTGCTGTCGCGCCCGGAGCTGCCCGAGCGCGCGCCGATGCCGTTTGCCTGCCGGGTGATGCGGCTCGCGATCGACCCCGCGGCCCCGCGCGATATCTTCGCCACGATCGAGGTCAACGGCGTGATGCGCAGCCACGACGGCGGCGAAAGCTGGGTCGATTGCAACCGCGGCCTCGTGCAGCTCGCCGAGCAGCCGCGCCTCAAGAGCAATCTCGTTTCCGGCGCCGATGCCGAAGGAATGCTCGACGGTCACGCGATCTGCGTCAGTCCAGCCGATCCCGGCGCGGTGTTCCTGGCCTGCCGCATGGGCTTGTTCCGCAGCGGCGACGGCGGCGATACCTGGCAGGACATCGGGGTCGGGCGGTTCTCGCCCCTGACCTATGCGCGCGACATCAGGCCCGCGCCGCAGGATCCGCGCACGCTCTATGCCTGCCTCAGCGTCCACGCCACCGGCGATACCGGCTCGCTCGCCAAGAGCAGCGATCTCGGCCGCAGCTGGCGGCGCTTCGATCACGGCGTGAATCTGACCGCGACGATGATGAATTTGGCGGTGCATCAACGCGACCCCGAACAGGTTTACGGCGTCGCGCGCAAGGGCCAGGTGATCGGGACCCAGGACGGCGGCAAGACCTGGCACGAATACCGGCTGCCGGCGGGCTGCGAGGATGTTTACGCCGTCGCTTGCGCCTGATGCGCGCTCGCCAATCGGATAACGCTCGGGGGAGAGATCCGCTATGACCAAAGGAATCGAAGTAAAGCGCCTCGGCCTGTGCTTGCGCGCGATGGCCGGCGTCGCGCTCGCCGCGCTCTTTGCCGCGCCCATGGCGCGGGCCGCCGAGCCGATCAAGATCGGCTTCGCCATGTCGGAAACCGGCGGCCTCGCCGTCTACGGCAAGGCGGCGCTGCTCACGATGCAGATCTGGGCCGAGGATGTGAACGCCAAGGGCGGCTTGCTCGGCCGCCCGGTTCAGCTGATTCACTACGACGACCAAAGCACGCCCGCGAACGTGCCGGGCATCTATACGAAGCTCCTCGACGTCAACAAGGTCAACCTCGTGGCGGGGCCCTACGCCACCACCGAGATCGCCCCGGCCCTGCCGGTGATCATGCAGCACAACATGACCGTCATCGGCCTTCTTGGCCTCGCCGTGAACAGCGAGTTCCATTATCCGCGCTATTTCTCGATACTTCCGGCGGGACCGAACCCCAAGACCGCGTTCACCTCCGGCTTCTTCGATGTCGCCATGGCGCAGAACCCCAAGCCGAAGACCATCGCCATCGTCTCGGCCGACATCGAGTTCGCGCACAACGCCGCCGACGGCGCGCGCGCCACCGCCAAGGCCGATGGGCTCGAGGTCGTCTACGACAAGACCTATCCCGGCAACATCGCCGATTGCGGCCCGGTCATCCGGGCGGTTCAGGCGACCGACCCGGATATCGTCCTGATCGCCTCTTATGTCACCGATTCCTCGTGCCTCGTCCGCGCCGTGAACGAGGTCGGCTTCAAGCCCAAGATGATCGGCGGGGCGATGGTCGGACTGCAAGCGACCGCGATCAAGATGCAGCTCGGGCCGGCGCTCAACGGCTTCATCACTTTCGATCTGTGGCAGCCGGCCGAGACCATGATGTTTCCCGGCGTCGCCGAGGTGCTGGCCAAGTATCAGGCGCGGGCCAAGGATGCCGGCGTCGATCCGCTCGGCTATTACATGGCGCCGGTCACATACGGCGATATGCAAGTCCTGGAGCAGGCGGTCGAGGGCACCAAGAGCCTCGACCAGGACAAGCTCGCCGACTTCATGCACCGGAACACCTTCAAGACCGTGTTCGGCGACATCAAATTCGGCGCTGACGGCGAATGGGCCCGATCGCGGATGCTGATGGTGCAATTCCAGGGCATCGCCGGCACGGATATCGGCCAATTCAGAGACCCGAAGAAAACCGTGATCCTCGATCCGGCCGCCTTCAAATCCGGCGCGGCGATCTACCCATTCGGAAACAAATAATAGGCGGCGCAAGGACTTAGCCTTTTCCTGGGGTTAAATAAAGCGGCTGGCAGTCGAGTTCGAAGAGTCCGCGATAAACCACTAGACTTCATCGCGAATTTGGGTAAGAATCCTCCCCGACTGCGAGCGGAGTGCCGGAGGGGTGGTGTCGCTCTTTAGCCCAGAGGGACGATCGACGATCGAGACCGCGACCCGCATCGCCGTGTTGCTGGGGTTCTTTTTCGCGCTCGGCCTGGCCGGCGGCGCCTATTATCGGAACGGCCATCCGGCAGAGAACGCCGCCGAGACCGCCGAGGCCAATTCTCCGCCGACCGGGCCGGCTAAGCTGGCGCCGAGCCTGGCGCAGGTCGCGCCGACCGCCCCGGAGGCCGGGCCGACGCCGTTCCCGGATGAGGATCGCGCCCCCGCGCCGGTCGCGATGGCGCCGTCGCCGCCGCCCGCGGCCGCGCCGCCACCCGTCCCTGCCGCCGCCCTGGAGGCCCCGGCCCCGGCTCAGCAAGCCAGCCCGGCGCCGGCCGCATCGGCGCCGCGCCCGCGCCGCGCCGTGGCCCATTCGCGGAGCAGCCGGGCCCGGGCGGTGGCGCAAGCGCGCGCCGCGCCTGGCAGCCCGATGCAGATTCAGTTCGGCGCTTTCGCCAACGAAGCGAATGCCCGCCGCGTGCAATGGGCGATCGAGGCGACGGGCATGCAGGTCGAGGTGACGCATTTACCCAACGCCGGCGGCCGCGCCCTCTACACGCCGCGCTCGCTGTCCTTCCCCGATGCCGCCGCCGCGCGCGAGGCCGCCGCCGCCGTCCGCGACAAGGTCCAGCATTTGGTCAACGCGGTGCCGATCGAGTACGCGATCGTGAGCAGCCAACCGCCGCCGCAGCAGCAGGCCGCATTGGCGCAACATTAGACTTTGCTTCGCGCGAGACGCCGCGCCACGCTAGCGCTCAGCGTTGACTCTTATCCCTTCCCTCTCTGAGGGGGAGGGGTTTTTCGTCATAGGCAACTTCTTAGATGCTTGGCGCGCTCGGTCGCGCCGGTCATCAGGAAGGGCAGATCGTTGCCGCCCAAGATCATCCGCATCCCCATGCCGATGTAGCGGCGCAGCAGATCGTCGGCATAGCAGCCCCCCATGCCCGGCCATTTGCCGGCCTTGCGGCAGGCCGCGATCACCGCGCCATAGGCCGCTGCGATGTCGGCGTGGGCGAACTGGCCGGGGATGCCCATTTCCATCGCCAGATCGTTGGTGCCGATGAGCAGCACATCGACCCCGGGCACGGCGGCGATCTGGGCCGCGTTGGCGACCGCCTTGGGGGTCTCGATCATGACCGTGACCAGCATCTCGGCATTGACGATCTTCGCCGCCTCGCCGACGCCGAGGCCGCGATAGCCGAATTGCGGCAGCGCGCCCATCACCGAGCGATGGCCTTGCGGCGGATATTTGACGCGCGCGACGATCTCGGCCGCTTCCTCGGCCGTATCGACATGCGGCATGACGATGCCCCAGGCGCCGGCGTCGAGCGCGCGCGTCGCCATGTCGAGCTGGCCGGCGGGCACGCGCACGATCGGCGCGATCCCGGCATCGAGCGCCGCGACCGAGATTTGCCCGGCGGTGTCGAGCGACATCGAGCCGTGCTCGAGATCGATGAACAGCCAGTCCCAGCCGCAGCTTTGCATGATCCGGCCGATCTCGGCGCCGCGCGCGAGGCGCAAGCCCACCCCGATCGAGACCTCGCCCGCCGCGAGCCGCGCCCGCGCCGGGTTGCGAATCTCCGCCATCCGCCTCTCCTCTCGCCTGCTAATTCCTTAGGGGGTCGCGCAAGTCCAGACTTCGATTTCGCATGCGCCGCCGCCCTGGGCCTGACAGGCTTTCATGGCGTTGGCCTGGGCCTCATTGCGGGTGCTCGCCTCGCCGGTGGCGTAGCGGCCCGCCGATTCGACCGCCGCGACGGCGGCGCAGGTATTGACGAAGCTGGCGACGACCTTGCAGTCACTGCCATGCTGCTGGCAGAAGCCGAGGGCCGCCCGGTTGGCCTCGCCCGCGCTCGCCTTGCCCCAGGCATAGCCATTGGCGGTGCTTTGCGCGCCATAGGCGATGGCGCCATAAGAGGGTCCCGTCTCCCAAGGGTGGGTGGTGTCGAGGATTCCGCCCGGGCTGCACTGCGTGGCGCAAGAGCTCTGCCCGAGCGCGCCCGGAGCCTGGATGCAGTAATCCATACAGTTGTCCGCGGCCCAGGCGGGCGCGAGCATCGCGCCGAAGGCGAAGCTCAAGAGCACGAAGGCGAGAAATCGAGGCATCATGGCAGCGCGTCCCTCTCGTGGGGATGCCGGCATTCTCTCGCACGCCCGATGCCCGATCAAGTGCCGCGCCCGCGCGCGCGGCTCCTTCTGGGAAATCGCATAGGGCGCTGCACCTTTATCCTGAGCCCTTCGACTGCTCTCCTTCGCCGACTCCGTTCGATCGCTCTGCGATCGAATGCTCCGGGTCCGACCGCGATCCAGCCAGATGCGATTACTTGCGCCGCCCCCCTCGGTTGAAACCGGCGCCGGCTTCCTGCTAGGTTCGCGGGCCGCGCGCCAGCCAAGGAGGGAACGCCCGTGAAATTCGTGACATTCGACGCCAAGGGTCAGGAACGCCTCGGCGTCGTTGACGCCAAGCGCGGCATTCTCGATCTCAAACAAGCGAGCGCCGCGCTGCCTGGCGACATGATCGCGCTCATCGAAGGCGGCGAGGCCGCGCTCAACGAGGCGCGCAAGGTCCTCAGCGCCGCGCAAGATTGGGGCGCGTGGCTGCCCATCGCCTCGACCCGGCTCCTCGCGCCGATTCCCCATCCGCGCAAGAACATCTTCTGCATCGGCCGCAACTACAAGGCGCATATCGAGGAAGGCGCGCGCGCCCGCGGCATCCCGGTGAAGTTTCCGCCGGTGCCCGAGATTTTCTCCAAGCCCTTCACCACCGTGATCGGCCCCGAGGCGAGCGTGAAGCGCCACGCCAAGAACACCGATCAGCTCGATTACGAGGTCGAGCTGGCGGTGGTGATGGGCAAGCTCGCGCTCGACGTCCCGGCGTCGCGCGCGCTCGACTACGTCTTCGGCTACACCGTCTTCAACGACGTGACCGCGCGCGACAAGCAGGCCGCGCACGGCCAATGGTTCAAGGGCAAGAGCTTCGACACTTTCGGCCCGATGGGGCCGTGCCTCGTCACCAAGGACGAGTTCGGCTCGCCCAGCGGCCATCGCATCGCGCTCCGGGTCAACGGCGAGACGCGGCAGGATTCCAACACCTCGGACCTGCTCTTCGACGTGCCGAAGATCATCGAGAGCCTGTGCGCGAGCCTCACCCTCCATCCCGGCGACGTCATCGCCACCGGCACGCCCTCGGGCGTCGCGCTCGGCATGACGCCGCAGAAATTCCTCAATGTCGGCGATGTGATCGAGGCCGAGATCGAGGGCATCGGCGTCCTGCGCAATAAAGTCGTGGAATAGGCGCCGGCGCCGGGGGTAAAGCCCAGGGAATGAGCGACGACGCGCCGGCCGCGGCCAAGCGCGAAAAAATCTCCGTCGGCCTGTCGCGAGCCGAGATTTTCACCGGCCCGGTGCGGCGTTATCTGCTGGCGCGGTTCTGCGCTTCCGCGGCGCTCCAGATCCAGAGCGTGGCGGTCGGCTGGTATGTCTACGCCATCACCAACAGCGCCCTCGATCTCGGCCTCGTCGGCCTCTCCATGTTCCTTCCGGCGGCGGGCCTCGCCCTCATCGCGGGCCAGGTCATCGACCGGTTCGAGCGCCGCCGCGTGCTGCTCTTCGCCTGGTCGCTTCAGGCCGTCGCCAGCGCCGGCATCGGGGTGCTCGCGCTCTCGGGGCTGGGGCGGGTCGATCTCGTCTTTCTGCTGATCGCGTGCTACGGCGCCGGCCGCGCCTTCGAGCAGCCGGCGCAGGCGGCGCTGTTGCCGAGCCTCGTGCCGGTCGCGGTTTTCGCCCGCGTCACGCCGGCCGGGTCCCTCGTCAACCAATCGGCGGTCGTCATCGGCCCGGCCTTGGGCGGGATCTTGTTTCTCTTGGGCGCGCCGGTCGCCTTCTTCGGCGCGGCCGCGATGCTGCTCGCGGCGCTCGCGGCGATGTTCTCGCTGCCCAAGGCGCCGAGCCGTCCGGCCGATCCGATGTCGTGGTCCGGCTTTCTCGGCGGGATCAGCTTCATCCGCCGCGCCGAGGCGGTGCGCGGCGCCATCACCCTCGACATGTTCGGCGTGTTCTTCGGCGGCGCCACCGCGCTCCTGCCGATCTTCGCCCGCGACATCTTGAGGATCGGCCCGGTGGGATTGGGCCTCCTGCGCAGCGCGCCGGCGATAGGCGCCCTGGTCTCGGGGCTTTATCTCGCCCGCCACCCGATGGACCGCCATGTCGGCCGCAAGATGCTGACGACCGTCGTCGTCTTCGGCGCGGCCACCATCGTGTTCGGGCTGTCGCGCTGGCTGCCGCTCAGCTTCGCCGCGCTCGTCCTGCTCGGCGGCGCCGACGTCGTCAGCGTCGTCGTGCGCTCGACCCTGGTGCAAACGGCGACGCCCGATGCGATCCGCGGCCGGGTCAGCGCGGTCAACTCGCTCTTCGTCGGAACCTCCAACCAGCTCGGCGAGTTCGAATCGGGCGTCACCGCGTCGTGGTTCGGCGCGGTAGGATCGGTGGTTCTGGGCGGCGCCGCGACGCTCGTCGTCGTCGCCATCGCGAGCCGCCGCTTTCCGGCGCTACGGCGGATGGACCGCTTCATCATGGCGCCGGCGGAGGACGAGCGGGCGCCGCAAATCCGGGACGAGACACGATGACGCCGACGATCGTGCCGGCTTACGCCGCGGTGCTGGCGATTGGCTACATCTATCTGGCCGCGAGAGTGATCAGGCGGCGCAATCGCGCGCGCATCGCGCTCGGCACGGGCGGCGACGCGGCGCTCGAGCGCGCGATCCGGGTCCAGGGCAATTTCGCCGACTACGTGCCGCTGACCCTGCTGCTGCTGGGCTTCGCCGAGATGGAGGGGACGCGCCCCTGGCTGCTCCACGCGCTTTGCGTCCTTCTCGTCGCCGGACGCGCGGTCCATGCCTTTGGCGTCGCGCAGGAAAACGAGGATCTGAGGCTGCGCGGCATCGGCATGGCGGCGACCCTCGCCGCGCTCGGCCTCGCCGCGTTGCTGCTGCTGCTTTAGCCGCTGTTTACAGCGCCGCGGCGGCGGTGCGAAGATGCCGCCATCGACTGAACGGGAGGAAGCCATGCTGACCTTGTGTTATTGCCCGGGCGCGTGCTCGATGGCCGCGCATATCGTGCTCGAGGAAAGCGGCGAGAAATACACCGGCCGTAAAATCGACTTGGGCTCGGGCGAGCAACGCTCCGAGGCCTATCTCAAGATCAATCCGCATGCCCGCGTCCCAGCGCTGGGCCTCGATAATGGCGAGTTCATTTCGGAGAACGTCGCGATCCTGCCCTATCTCGGCAAGCGCTTCGGCCTCTGGACCGACGATCCCATGACCGAGGTCAAGATGATGTCGTTCATCGGCTGGGTCGCCTCGAGCGTCCATCCGGCGCAGGCGCATATCGGCCGGCCCGAGCGCTATGCCAGCGATCCGGCAACGCACGCCAACATCAGGGAGACCGGGCGCAAGGTCTTCCACGGCTATTTGAAGGAAATCGACGGCCTCTACGCCGGCAAGCAATGGCTGTTCGACAAATATACGGTGTGCGACCCTTACGCCTTCGTGCTCTATGCCTGGGGCGTGCGCCGCGAATTGCCGATGGCCGAGATGAAGAGCTATACCGCCTTCAAGGACCGTATGCTGGCCCGGCCCGCCGTGCAGCGCGTGGTCGCGGACGAAAAGATCAAGCTGTGACGCAAAATTCCTGGGCGGCCGAGGAATTCGTCACGGTGGATTCGTGCCGCCTGCGGCTCCTCGCCGCCGGCAACGGGCCGCCGCTCCTCTATCTGCACGGCGCCGGCGGGCCGGCGCCGTGGTCGCCCTTTTTCGTCGAGCTGGCCAAGAGCTTCCGCGTCATCGCGCCCGACCATCCGGGCTTCGGCCGCTCGGGCGAGCCCTCATGGCTCGCCGGCATCGACGATCTCGCCTATTTCTATCTCGATTTCCTGGCCGCGCAGGGTCTCGACCGCGTTCACCTGGTCGGACATTCGATGGGCGGCTGGATCGCGATGGAAGCGGCGGTGCGCTCCACCGCGCGATTGAAGAGCCTCACCCTCCTCGATCCCGCCGGCATCTATGTAAAGGGCCACCCGATGGCCGACATCTTCATTACGCCGCCGGCCGAGATCCTGGGGAAGCTCCTCTATGTCGACAAGGGCCTCGCCGAGCAAGCGCTGGCCGAGCTGGCTTCGCCCAAGACGGAAGCGGAAATCGACGCGCTCATCCGCAACCGCACCAGCGCGGCGCTCTTATGCTGGCAGCCGCGGCTGTACAATCCGAAGCTCGCCAAGTGGCTGCACCGCATCGACGTGCCGACGCATCTTGTTTGGGGGGATTCGGATCGCATCATCCCGCCCGCCTATGCCGAGACCTTGCGCGCCGCCATACCGGCCGCGCGCCTGACCATGATCGAGCGCTGCGGCCACGTGCCCCAGGTCGAGCGCGCCGAGGCGACGCTCGCCGCCGTCACCGGATTCTTGAAGGGATGCGCGCCGTGAAAATCCTCATGTTCCACCTCATGCCCTACGCCCATATCGACCTCGCCGAGGCCGCGAAATATCCGGCGGTGTGGGTGAAGTTTCCCAACAGCAATTACGATCCGGTCAAGGGCCACGAGCTCTACAACCGCTATCTCGACGAGCTGGAATTGGCGGCCGAGCTGGGCTTGGACGGGGTCGCCGTGAACGAGCATCACCAGAACGCCTATGGCCTGATGCCTTCGCCGGTGGTGACGGCGGCGGCGCTGTCGCGCCGGGTCAAGACGGCCGAGATCGCGATTCTCGGCAGCGGCTTCGGGCTGCGCGACAATCCGCTGCTCTTGGCCGAGGAGCACGCGATGATCGACAACATCACGGGCGGGCGGCTCATCTCGGGCTTCGTGCGCGGCATCGGCGCCGAGTACCACTCGCTGGGCGTCAATCCCGCGACTTCGCTGGCCCGCCATCAGGAGGCGCACGATCTCGTCGTGCGCGCCTGGACCGAGCCCGGGCCTTTCGCCTTCGAAGGCGAGTTCTACCATTTCCAATACGTCAATATCTGGCCGCGCCCTTATCGGAAGCCGCATCCGCCGATCTGGTGCCCGTCGCAGGGGTCGGTCGAGACGCTCGAATGGGCGGCACATCCCGACCGTCGCTATGTCTATGCGCAAGCCTACAGCCCGTTCGCCGCGGTGGCGCGCTATCTCAACCTCTATCGCGAGATCGCGCGCGACAAATACGGCTATGAGGCCGCCTCCGACCGCTTGGCCTGGAACCTGCCGGTCTATGTCGCCGACAACGACGAGAAGGCGCTGGCCGAAGCCAAGCCCCATCTCGAGGCGATGTTCAACGTCTTCCTCTCGATGCCCACCGAATACCTATTCCCGCCGGGCTACACCTCGCGCGAATCCTTAAAGCGCATGATGCAGACGAAGGGCGCGGTGTTCGGCAAATCGACCGGCGAGGGGCTGGTGCAGAAGGGCATCGCGATCGTCGGCAGCCCGAAGACGGTGATCGAGCGGTTCAGAGAGTGCCACCGCGAGGCCGGATTCCAGAACCTCGTCGCTCTCTTGCAATTCGGCACGCTGCCGCGCGCCTTGACCGAGCGCAACATCCGCCTCTTCGCCGCCGAGGTCATGCCGGCGCTGCGCGAGCTCGACGAGCGCAACTACCGCGGCCTCGAGGCGCGAACCGTCACCGCTTAGAGCACTCTGGTTTTGCTACCCCTCCGGGTCCCGGCTTTCGCGGGGATGACGGAAATTCTTCAGCGCAGAATGTCATCGTAGAGGTCCCGCCATTCGGGATTGTTGCGCTCGATCAATTCGAGCTTCCATGCTCGACGCCACTTCTTGATCTGCCTTTCGCGCAGGATTGCCGCAGGGATCGTCTCGTGAAACTCGGCATAAACGAGGCGATGGACTCCATAACGTTTGGTGAAGCTGTCGACTGTTTCCGATCGATGCTCCCAAACGCGACGAGCAACGTCGCTGGTCACCCCGACATAGAGCGTGCCGTTCCGTTTGCTCGCAAGGATATAGACGCACGGAGGTTTCATGTCTCGCCATCATGCCATGGCGAAAAGCCCCTGGATGTCCGCTTGCGCGGGCATGACGGTAAAATTTCCTGTGGTTCCCGCGAAAGCGGGGACCCAGGGCGGATGCGCGTTCTTTGGCGAAAACGACGATTCAGTTTGAGGCGCGGCCGGCTATTCGCCTTTCCATTGCGGCGGGCGCTTGGCGAGAAAGGAGTCCATGCCTTCGCGGAAATCGGCGCTCATGTAGCACATCAGGATGAGGTCCTGGCCTTCGCCGGGCGGGATGCGGGCGAGCAGGCGGTTGAGCGCCTCCTTGGTCGCGCGCAGCGTCAGCGGCGCGTTGGCGGCGACGGTTCCCGCCAGTTCCTCGGCGCGGATCATCAGCGCGGCGTGGTCGGGCAGGACCTCGCTGACGAGGCCGATCGCGCGCGCCTCCTCGGCCCCGACGAGGCGCGCCGTGAAGATGATCTCCTTGGTGCGGGCGGGGCCGATGAGCGCGGCGAGCCGCGCGTAATTGCCCATCGACAGGCAATTGCCCAAGGTTCGCGCCACGGGAAAGCCGAAGCGCGCATTGGCCGCCGCGATGCGCAGATCGCACGCCGCGGCAAGCGCGCCGCCGCCGCCGGTGCATGCCCCCGCGATCGCCGCGATGGTTGGAACCCGGCAGCGCTCGAGCGCGCCGATGACGCGGTCGATGCGGCTCTCATAGGCGATCGCGTCCTCCGCTGTCTTGAACGCCTTGAATTGGCCGATGTCGGTGCCCGAGGCGAAGGCCTTTTCGCCGGCGCCGGTCAAGAGCATCGCCTTGACCGAGCGATCGCCCTCGGCTTCGGCGCAGATCGCGGCCAATCGCTCGTACATGTCGAAGGTGAAGGCGTTGCGCGCCTGCGGCCGGTTGAACGTGACGCGCGCGATGCCGTCGCGGACTTCGTACAGCAAATCCTCGCTCAAAGGCGGCTCCAGTGCGTGGGACGGGACGCCCACTATGCCACGGCGACGCCCCCGCGCAACGGACAAGGCGGGTCGGGCGACGGGCCGGGCTCGCGGCCGACGAAGAAGGAGACAACTGTCTTGATATAAGACACATATATCATTATAAGAACGTAGTCTTAACCAGGGAGACGGCACATGGCACTGACACGAGATGAAATGGATCGCGCCATCGACGCGCACTTCGGCTACGAGGCGGCCGACGACATCGAGGGCGTGCTGGCAACGCTGGCCCCGGACGTGACGCATGACATCGTGGGCTGGCCGGGCGGCCCGACGCAGGGACGCGAGAATGCGCGCGCCTTCTATAAAGCGGCTTTCGCCGATTTTGCGGAAAGCAAGGTCAACTGCACCAAGCGGCTTTACGGCGACAACTTCCTCGTGGACGAATCGATTTGGGAAGGCAAGGCCGCGGGGCGCCCCTTCGGAATGGAGGGTAAAGGACGCCCCTTGCGGTTCCGGCTGCTCCATGTCCTCGAGTTCGCACGCGACGGCAAGATCCAGCGCGAAAACGTGTGGATGGACATGGCGGCCCTGTTGCGCCAGCTATCGCCCGAACAATAGAAGATGGCGATGAGGGAGCGCACGGATCAGAAGCGTCGCACCCGGCAAGACCTGCTACAGGCCGCGACGCGCCTGATGAAGAGGGGTGGAGCGCCCACCTTGGCCGAGGTGGCCGAGGAGGCGCTGGTTTCTCGCGCCACGGCTTACCGGTACTTCTCGAGCGAGAGGGCGCTGCTGGTCGAGTCGTCGCTCGATCGCGTGGCGCCCACGCCCGAACACTTGTTCGCCGACGACCGCTCGACGGATCCCGTAGAAAGACTGGTCAAGGCCGACGCCGCCCTGCACCAGGTGATCTGGGAAAACCAGACGCAATTCCGTCTCATGCTCGCTCGGCTGCTCGACCAGACGGCAGTTTCAGGCGCGACTCCGGCGGAGCCTTCGCGTCAGAATCGCCGAATGGATCTCATCGAAGCGGCCCTTTCTCCGGTTCGCGATCAACTCCATGATTTCGTCTACCGGAAGCTTTGCGCCGCCCTGGCGCTGGTGTTCGGGACAGAATCGATGGTGGTATTCCGGGACGTGCTGCAAATGGACGATCCCGAGGCGTCCGAGGTGGAGCGTTGGGCCGTGCGAGCTTTAGCGCGAGCAGCCCTCGCGGAATCCGATCTCACCAGCCGCGGCGATCAGGCGAAGGAGGCGGCGGGCAAGCCGAAAAAACCTCCTGCGCGGCCTCGGGAAAATCCCGAAGGTGCCTTTTAACGCTTTGATCTAAAAGAAAAGTCTCCAACTTCGGTCAATTCCGCGCGAGTTTTAACGGTTGACCGCGAAATCCCGCTTGTACTTCGCCGCCAAGCTTGGCACCCTGCGGCCAATCAAAAAATCTGGGGGCGCCTTATGGAATACAAGGTCAAAGCTGCAACCTCGACCGGCATGCCGAATCTCGGGCTCGGCGGCATCCCCGGCGCTCGCGGCGTCGATGCGCGCGAGCTGATGCGCCGCAAGCTGATGCGCAAGATGACGGCGCGGCGCCTGCGCCACGCCGAGATGAACGCGGCGAAATAGCCATCCCTCTTGCGCAAGGAAAAGGCCCGGCCGATGCCGGGCCTTTCTGCGTCGCGACGAGCGCGCGGCCTCCGCCGCGCGGGGCCAAACTCAGGGAATATTGATCTCGACGCGGCGGTTCTGCGGCTCGCGCGCGCCGTCGGGGGTGGCCACGCGCTCATTGGACTTGCCGTGCCACGATACCGCCATCTCGCTCAAGGGCACGCCCTGGCGCACCAGGTAATCGCGCACGGTCTCGGCGCGGCGGCGCGACAGGTTCTCGTCATACGCCCTGCCGCCCGATGCATCGGTGAAGCCCGCGATCTCGATATGCGTCGCTGCGGTCTGCTTGAAGGCCGCCGCCGCGGCGTCGGCGATGCGCATGCCCTGCGCCGTCAAGCTGGCGCGGTTCAGGTCGAAATAGACGATGAAGGTTTGCTTCGCCGGCCCGGCGGACGGATTGATCTGCTCCAGCCCGAGCGGCGCGACCGGCGGCATCACGACGGCGGGTTGCGGCGGCGGCGGCGCGGGCGGCGCCGGCGGTGAGCCGAAATGGTAGGTCAGGCTGGCGAGGATGTTGTGGCTCTCGACGCGGCCGTTGAAAGACGCGCCCGAGGCGTCCTTAAAGGTCGGCTGCACCGTCGCGAAATAGCGATATTCGAGGCCGAGCGCGACCTGGTCGGTGACGAAGAACTTCACCCCCACGATCGGCTGGTAGGCGAAGACCATATCGCTGCTGTTGCTGAGCGGCTTGCCGGCGACGGAGAAATTGTCGAGCTTCACGTCCGCCGCGCCGACGCCAAGGCCGACATAAGGCACGAAGGGCGTTCCGGTGCGAAAATCCCACAGCGCATTGACCATGCCGTCGAAGACGCCGACGCTGCCGGAAGGCCGGCTGCTCGCGCCATTGAGCGAGGGGCCGAGGCCGCCGGCGTTGCTGACGTGGATCGACGACACGTCATAGCCCGAGTAATCGAGCCCGAGCTCGAGGCGGAGCTGATCGATCTTGAAGCCCGCCGCGCCGCCAGCGATGTAGCCCGCGTCTTCCGACGAGTGGAAATTGAGCTGCGAGCCCGCGATGCCCTCGCCTTTCTCGCTGTTGAGCAGCGAGAGGCCGCCCTCGCCGCGCAGATACAGCCCGTCGGGCCCGGTATAGGGCTCGTCGGACCCGAAGGTCTGAGCATGGGCCTGAGCGAAGGCCAGAGCGCCGAGGGCCAGGCCCAAGGCTGAACCGCGGTGAAAATTCATTGCCAACCTCCGGCGGGACCGATCCCACGAATATCGTTAACCATAATTAATACTTGTTAACGATGAACGCGGCAAGTCATTAATGAATTAATTCTTTAATGTTTCCATCGTCTCAAGTAAATTGGAAATATTTATCGAAAGTATGTAAATATATATTGCAAAGACGCCGATTGCCGTCAGCTCCGCCGACGCATCGTCAACAACGCCGGCACGGGATCGGAGACGTCGAATGGGTCTTAGCGCGCGATCAGCTTGCTGCAGGCGGCCGGCAGGAGGGACAGCGGCCCGGCCTTGGGATTGGGCGCATGCGGCTCGAACCACCAATCGAGCGAGGCATCGCAGCCGTCGCCCGCGGGCACCGGCGCCTGAGCGACGCAGCCCGGCGAGCCCGCGGGGCAGCTCGTCCGGACATGGAAATGCTCGTCATGGCCGGGCCAGGGCCGGATCTTGTGGAGCCAGGCGCGATCCCCCGTGACCGAGACCGCAAGGCCGGTGCACAAGGCGCGCTTGATCACCGGATTGACGAAGATGCGATCGACCACGGGGAAGCTGGCGGCGAGGCGCAGCAGCGTCACCTGGCGCGCGCCGAAGCGCTTCGGGTCGATGGCGCGGCCGTCGGGCGTCAGCATCGACGGCAAGGGCACGTCTTCGCGCGCGGCCGGGGTAAGAACGGGCTTGGGGTCGAGATTAAACCAGATATCGACATCGAGGCCGGTCTGATGGCTGGCATGGCCATTGGGCATCGGCCCGCCGCGCGGCAGCGACATGTCGCCGACATAAAACGGCGGGATCGAAGCCGCTGCGGCCTTCCGCCCCAAGGCTTCGACGAAGGCCACGGTTTGCGGGTTTCCGAAATAGCGGACACGGCTGACGCGAATGACCTGGAAACCAGGCCCGTCGAGGGGCAAGGTGGCGGCGCCGGCGAGGCAGCCCGCGGCGGGCTTGCCGATGGAGCGCGCCGGGCCGGGCGTCGGCGCCGTGACATCGCTCCAGGGCGAGGCCGCGGCCGGCTCGGTGGCGCCCCATGCCAGCGCGAGGACGAGGAAGAGACGCCCGCGAAATCTCCCGATCATGCCGAAAACCTAGCACCCCGGCGCCGGGTGGCAGTAACAAGAAAGTGGCGATACTCTCGCATGCAACGAAGGAGGACGAACCGGATGTTCATTCACGTCACGCGCGACGGACGCGCCGCGCTCGAGGAGCCGCACGACATGAAGCATTTCAAGCTGGTGATCGACGCGCCGCGCGCCGAGCTCGAGCGCGCAAAGAGCGCGCTGTCCGGCATCGCCACGATCGACGCTTCGGGCCATGCCTGGGTGAGCGAGGATTGGCTGCGCCAGCACGAGAGGGGCGCGCCCTGGCAGGACGGATTGACCGCCATGATCGCGACCGCGAAAAAATACGGCTGGGTCGACGAGAAGGCGAAGACCGTCCGCGCCCATGTCGAATTCCCGAACGAGCCGGCCGAGAAAGCCTGAGCCATGGCGAAGGTTCTCCTGGTGACAGGCGGCGGCCGCGGCATCGGCGCGGCGACCGCGCTTGGCGCCGCGCGCCAAGGCTGGGCGGTCGCGATCAATTATCGCGAGAACGAAGCGCGCGCGACCGCGATCCTCGATCGCATCGAGGACGCGGGCGGCACGGCGATCGCCTGTCGGGCCGATGTCGCCGACGAGCAGGCGGTCGCCGCCATGTTCGCCGCCATCGACCGCGCGCTGGGCCCGGTCGCCGGCCTCGTCAACAGCGCCGGCATCATCGGCCCCCATGGCCGGATCGAAGAGGTCGGCGCGGGCGCGCTGGCCGAGCTCTTCGCCATCAACGTCACCGGCACGCTGATCTGCTGCCGCGAGGCGATCCGGCGCATGTCGACGAAGCACGGCGGCGCCGGCGGGGCGATCGTCAATCTGTCCTCGGCGGCGTCGCGCCTCGGCGGCGCCGGCGAGAGCGTGCCCTACGCCGCGAGCAAGGGCGCCGTCGACAGCCTGACTTTCGGCCTCGCGCAAGAGCTGGCCGGCGAGGGCATCCGCGTCAACGCGGTGAGCCCGGGCGTGATCGACACCGAAATCCAGCCGGCCGGCCGGGTCGAGCGCATCGGGCCCAATCTGCCGATGCATCGCGCGGGCAAGGCCGAGGAAGTAGCGGCGGCGATCCTCTATTTGTTGTCGGACGCGGCTTCCTATGTGTCGGGCGCGGTGCTCGGCGTCTCGGGCGCGCGCTAGAGCATTTTCCGGCGAAGTGGGTACCGGTTCGCCGTGGGAAATGCGACCCAATCAATAATCGAGAGCAGCGGTCCGATTCAACTTGAATGGACCGCGCGCTAGAAAAGCGCGGGCTCGATCCAATAGCGCCGCACCATGAGCGCGACCAAGCCGAGCACCGTCACGGCAACCGCGACGCAGCCCGGCCAGCCGGCGACGATCCACGCGAGCCCCGCGCTGACGCCGCCGACGCTGCCGCCGAGATAATAGAAGGTGACATAGAGACCGACGGCGGAGGAGCGCGCCTGGCTTGCGGTCAGCGCGACGTAGCTGGTCGAGCAGGCCTGGCAGACGAAGCCGAAGGCCGCGGCGATGGCGAGTCCCGCGATGATCAGGACGAGGCTCGGCGCCAGAGTCAGCACCAGCCCCGCCGCCCAAATGGCGAGCGCGATCAGCACGAGCTTGCGGCGCCCCAGCCGCCTGACGCCGCGCCCGACGAAAGGCGTGGCCAGGACGCCCGCGAGATAGGTCACGAAAATGGAGCCGAGCGCCGCCGTCGAGAAGCTCGAAGGGCGGCGCCGCGAGCCGGAAGGCGACGAAGGTGAAGATCGTGATGAAGGTGAACAGCGCGCAAAAGCCGATGCCGTAGGTCGCGACGAGGCGCGGATCGCGGAAATGACGCAGCATCTGCCCGGCCGAGGCGAGGAGCGACGACGCGCGGATGAAGTGCCGCTCGCGCGGCATCAGGAGGGCGACGCCGGCCGCGAGGGCCAAGGTGAGAAGCGCCATCCCGATGAAGGCGCCGCGCCAACCGAAATGCTCGGCCATCAGCGCGGTGAGGAAGCGGCTGAAGAAGCCGCCGAAGACGCCGGCCGCGGTGTAGAGGCCGGTCGCCCCGGTCGCCTCCCGGAGAGGAAACCCATCGGCGATATAGGCGACCGTGCCGGCGAAAATCGGCGGCACGAACAGGCCCTGCACGAAGCGCCAGAACACGATCGCGCCGAGCGTCGTCGAAAATCCCACCATCACCGTCGGCACGGCGAGGCCGAACATCGCCGCGATGATGACGCGCCGCCGCCCAATCATGTCGGAGACGATTCCGGTCCAGGGCGCCATCAGCGCGACGGCGAGCGGCGGTGCGCTCACCGTGAAGCTGACCGCGACCGGGCTGGCCTGCAACTCATCGGCCAGCAGCGGCAACAGCGATTGCGTCGCCCAGAGATCGAGGAAGGAGCACAAGCCGCACAGGACGACGGCGATGCGGCGCGAATCCGGAACCATGGCGCCGGAGTATCGGGGCACGGCGGCTTTTGTTAAAGTCATGATCGAGCATAGAGCAGGGAGGCGCTTCATGCCCTTCGTTCTCGAAGCCGTCGAGCCGGGCAACGCGGGATTCCGCGTCGATCGGATCGAGCAGGTTTGCCGGATCGTCGATTCCCATATCGAGGATGGCCGCTATCCCGGCGCGCAGCTGGCCCTCGCCCGCCACGGCAAGCTCGCTTTCACGCGGAATTTCGGACTGGCGCGGATCGCGCCGGCAAGCCCCGCCCGCGACGACACCCTGTGGCGGCTTTATTCCAACACCAAGGTCATCACCGCTGCCGCCATCTGGCTGCTCGCCGAGGATGGCGCGTTGAGCTTCAACGACCGCATCGCCGAGCACCTTCCCGACTTCGCCCGCCACGGCAAGGGCGACATCACCATCCACCAGGTGCTGACCCATCAGGGCGGCTTTCCCAACGCGCCCGTCATGCCGCAGGAAGCCTGGGAGGATCATCAATTGCTGCGGCGGCTCGTGTGCGACTATACGCTGGAATGGACGCCGGGCTCGCGGCTGCACTATCACAGCTCGTCCGCGCATTGGGTGCTGGCGGTGCTGATCGAGGCGCTCGCCAAGGAGGATTTCCGCGCCTTCATCCGCAGCCGCGTGATCGAGCCCTTGGGGTTGGGCGACGAGCTTTATGTCGGCATGAGCGAAAAGGAGCAATCGCGCTGCGCCGAGATCTACGAGCCGGGCGCGGACGGTAAGTCGCAAATCCCGATCGCGGGCGAGAACACGATCGCTTACCGGCGGGCGGGAATTCCCTCGGGCGGCGGCTTTGCCACGGCGCGCGCGCTGGCCGCGTTCTATCAGATGATGCTTGGCGGCGGCACGCTCGCGGGCCGGCGCTTCATCTCGCCGCGCATGGTGCAGTATGTCACGCGCAACTTCACCGCCGAGCGCCCCGACGAGGGCATGGGGCGGATCGCGATGCATCGCGGCCTGGGCCCGCATTCGCGCGGGCTAAGCGAGGTCATTCGCGGCCTCGGCACCATCGCCCATCCCGGCACTTTCGGCCATGGCGGGGTCGGCAGCTCCTATTGCTGGGCGGACCCGGATTCGGGGGTTAGCTTCGCCTATATCTCGAACAGCAATATCCCCGATCCGTGGCATTCGCGCCGGCTCGACATCATCAGCAACGGCATCCACGCCGCGATCGAAGGGGTGGGCTGAGCGCCCTCAATCGCCAATCTGGCTGACGCCCGGCAGCGCGATCCGCTCCAAGGGGATCGGCGCCTGGAACTCGCCCATCGCGATCAGCACCTTCATCAGGCTCGCGAATTGCGCCGTCGAGAGCTTGCCGGTGACCTCGAAGAACGGAATCTGGCGGCTGAACGCATAGCTCTTTGCGACTTCGCTCTCGTCCAGATTTCCGGCCTTGACCAGGATATCGATCGCCTCCTGGCGGTTGGCGGGATCGAGAAACCAGGTCAGGCTCTTGGCATAGGCCGCCATCAGATTCTTCGCGACCTCGAGATGGCCCGCCGCCCAGTTCCGGTTCACGATCAACCCGCCGAACGGCAAGTCCTTGGTGTAGTCGTAGGCCAGGCCCAGATTCTGTGAATCCCGCCTGCTCGGCCTGGAACAGAATGGGCGGAATCAGCATCGCGGCATCGGCCGCGCCCGATTTGAGCGCGGCGTAGCGCCCGGGCGTCGCGCCGATGATGATGATGTCGTAGTCGCCCGGCTTCAAGCCGTTGCCCGCCATCATCCGATCGAAATAGACCCGCGTGATGTCGGCGAGCCCGCCGATGACGATGGTCTTGCCCTTCAGCTCCTTGATGGTCTTGATGCCGGGCTTGCCGACGAGCGCGTAAGGATTTGCCTGGGTGGTGACGCGCGCGACCGCGATCGGCGCGCCCTTGTCGATGGCGTAAAGCGGATCGGTCAGGCCGGTGCCCGAGACGATGTCGAGCGAGCCCGAGCTCAATTGCTGCACGATGCCCGGCGCGCTCGGCACGTAGACGGGATCGAGCTCGATGCCGGCTTCCGCGAAATAGCCCTTGGCCATGCCGGCGAACCACGGCCAGCCGGTCAGGGTCGGGCTGCCGACGAAGCCGGTGGCGATCTTCTCGGCGGCTTCGGCTTGCGGCAGGAGCGCCAGCGCGAGCGCGGCCGTAAGCGCGGCCATGGCTTTGCCCAAGCGCCAGTTCATGATCCGATCAAGTCGAAACATTTTTCGTCACCCCCGCGAAAGCGGGGGTCCAACGCGTGACCTAGGTTCCCGCTTTTGCGGGAACGAGGATACAATCCGATCGGAGACCGCGCCATCCCCTCCCCCTTGTTGAACGCCCGGCGAGGCCGGCGCTACACTGATTTTTGCCCCAAGGGAGACGCCGCATGTTCGTCGACATCTACACCCATATTCTGCCGCCGGCGGTCGCCGCGGCGATCGAGCAACTGGGATCGGGGCTCGGCATCGCCAAGCGGATGAAGGCGGTCCGCGACGTTCACGATCTCGATTCGCGCTTCCGCTCGATGGACGCGATCGCCGATTACCGCCAGATCGTCTCCTTGCCCAATCCGCCGCTCGAAGCCTTCACCACGGCAAGCCAAGTGATCGATCTGGCGCGCGTCGCCAATGACGGCATGGCCGAGCTGGTGCGGAAATACCCCGAGCGCTTCCCCGGCTTCGTCGCAGCGCTGCCGATGCACGAGGTCGAGCCCTCGGTCGCCGAAGGCAAGCGCGCGATGACCGAGCTTGGCGCCAAGGGCATCCAGCTCTTCACCAACGTCAACGGCAAGCCGATCGACGCCAAGGAATACGAGCCGCTCTTCGCGCTGGCCGAGGAGCACGACCTGCCGATCTGGCTTCATCCGACGCGCTCGGCGGAATTTCCCGACTACAGAGGCGAGAAATTCTCGCGCTACGAGATGTGGTGGTGCTTCGGCTGGCCCTACGAGACCTCGGTGGCGATGGCGCGCCTCGTCTTGACCGGCATCTTCGACCGCTTCCCCAAGATCAAGATCATCACGCATCACGGCGGCGGCATGATCCCGTTCTACGACAAGCGGATCGAGCATGGCCTGGCATCCCTGGGCGGCCGCACTCGGGAAGAGGATTTGAGCGGCGTCTTGCCGGCCTTAAGGCGCCCCTTCATGGATTATTTCCACGATTTCTACGCCGACACCGCGCTCTTCGGCGATTCGCTCGGCCTCGATTGCGCGCTCAAATTCTTCGGCGTCGATCACATGGTGTTCGCCTCGGACGCGCCCTTCGGGCCGATCAAGCTCCACACCGACGCGATCGATGCCCGCGACTTCGCCCGGACGACGCGCGATCAGATCACCCGCACCAACGCCGAGCAACTGATGAACACGAAGATTCGATGACGGGCACGCATCCCCCCTTCGTTCTCGTGCATGGCGCCTGGCAGGGCAATTGGGTGTGGGGACGCGTGGCCGAATCGTTGCGCGCGGCGGGCCACCCGGTATTCGCGCCATCGCTCACGGGCCTCGGCGAGCGCGCGCATTTGGCCGGCCCTTCCATCGACCTCGACACCCATATCGCGGATGTTATCGGCGTCATCGAGCATCACGAGCTCGATCGCATCGTGCTGTGCGGCCATTCCTATGGCGGCATGGTGGTCGGCGGCGCCGCCGACAGGGTCGCCCCGCGCATCGCATCGCTGGTGTTTCTCGACGCCTTCATTCCAAGCCCGGGAAAGTCGCTCTTCGATTTCCTGCCGCCCGAATTCGCCCAAATGCAGCGCGACGGCGCGCGGCTTTCTGGCGATGGCTGGCGCGTCAAGCGGATCGCGGCGGCCGAGTTCGGCGTCGCCGATTCGGCGGACGCAGCAAGGCTCGATCGGCGCGCCCTCGACCAGCCGATCGCGACCATGGAGCAGAAATCCGCCGTCACCGGCGCCTGGGAAAGAATCCCGCACCTCGCCTATATCCGCGCGGCCCGCCATCCGCGCCCGGCCTTCGCCCAATTCGCCGACCGCGTGCGCGCCGACGCCAAGTGGCAATATTTCGAGCTGCCCTGCGGCCACAATGTGATGCTCGACCTGCCCGAGGCGCTGACCGGCATCCTGCTAGGGTGCGCGGCGCGGGCGGCGGCCCCGGGGTAGCGGCATGACCGGCGAAGATTACCGCTCGGCCGGGGTCGATATCGATGCCGGCGAGGCGCTGGTCGAAGCGATTAAGCCGCTCGCCAAGGCGACGGCGCGGCCCGGCTGCGACGCCGGGCTCGGCGGCTTCGCGGCGCTGTTCGATCTGAAGGCGGCGGGCTTCCGCGATCCGATACTGCTCGCGACCACCGACGGCGTCGGCACCAAGCTCAAGATCGCGATCGCGGCCAATCGCCACGACACCATCGGCCAACGACCTCGTCGCCATGTGCGTCAACGATCTCGTCGTGCAGGGCGCCGAGCCGCTGTTCTTTCTCGATTACTTCGCCACCGGCCAAGCTCGATGTCGAGCAGGCGCGGGTGATCGTCGCCGGGATCGCCCGAGCCTGCAAGGAGGTGGGCTGCGCCCTCATCGGCGGCGAGACCGCCGAGATGCCCGGCATGTATTGCCTCGGCGACTACGACCTCGCGGGCTTCGCCGTCGGCGCGGTCGAGCGCGGCGCGGCGCTCGACGGCAGCACCGTCCGGGCCGGCGATGTGGTGCTGGGCATGGCGTCGAGCGGGCTGCATTCGAACGGATTTTCGCTGGTGCGCCGCGTCGTCGAACTGGCGAGGCTCGATTACGCCGCGCCCGCGCCCTTCGCGCCCGCGATGAGCCTCGCCGAGGCGCTGCTCGTGCCGACGCGGCTTTACGTCGCGGCCTGCCGCGCAGGAATAAAGGCCGGCGGGGTCAAGGCCTTTGCCCATATCACCGGCGGCGGGCTGGTCGAGAACATCCCGCGCGTGCTGCCCGAAGCGCTCGCCGCCGAGATCGACGTGAAAACCTGGTGGCTGCCGCCGGTGTTCCGGTGGCTTGCCGAGACCGCGCAGATCGCGCGGCCAGAGCTGGCGCGCACCTTCAATTGCGGCATCGGCATGGTCGCGATCGTCGCGCCCGAGAGGGCAGCCGCCGCGACCGCGGCGCTGACGGAGGCGGGCGAGCGACGTGACCGAGATCGGCCGCATCGTCGCCCGCCCAGCCGGCAGTGGCGGCACGCTGCTCCTCAACGCGGAGAGCGCGTGGCCCGGCTGAAGGTCGCCGTTGTCATCTCGGGGCGGGGCTCCAACCTCAAGGCGCTCATCGACGCCTGCGCCGCCCCCGGCTTTCCCGCCGAGATCGAGCTCGTGATCGCGAACCGCGCCGACGCCGCGGGGCTCGCCTATGCCAAGGCGGCACGCATCCCGAGCGCGGTGATCGCCCATCGCGATTATCCGAGCCGCGAGGCGTTCGACGCCGCGCTCGGCGCGGCGCTCGAGCAAGCCGGGATCGAGCTGGTGTGTCTGGCCGGGTTCATGCGCATCCTGACGCCGGGGTTCGTCGCGCATTGGCGCGACCGCCTCGTCAACATTCATCCCTCGTTGCTGCCCGCCTTTCCCGGCCTCGACACCCATAAGCGGGCGCTGGCCGAGGGCGTTCGCGTCGCCGGCTGCACCGTGCATTTCGTGCGCGCCGAGACCGATCACGGGCCGATTATCGTCCAGGCGGCCGTGCCCGTGCTGCCGGGCGACGACGCCGAGACGCTCGCCGCACGCGTGCTCGCGGCCGAGCACCGCGCCTATCCTCTGGCCGTGAAGCTCATTGGCGAAGGGCGCGTGACGGTGGACCGCGAGCGCGCGGTCATCGCCGGCGCCGATGCCGCGCCGGGCCTTCTCATCAATCCGACGGATCGCTAGCGGTACGGTTTTTTGAAAATTGCCGTTCCCGTATCCAGACGGCCGGGAAAATCGTAAACTGAAGTCGGCAGCGTCGGGGACCTTGTCCGAAGGAACCGAGCCGCCCCGATCCATGGGAGGGAAGATGACGATTTCCATCGCCGCCGAGTGTCTTTTGGCAGACCGTAACGAAAGTTGCATTGTCTTGTGCACGGACTGGGAAACCTCGAGCGTGTTTGGCAATGCCGAGAGCCACTTCAAGCAACGATGGATTCACGGGCAATGGTATGGGCTGCCGTCGGGTCAGGAGTTCGGACATCCTTGCCCTGGTGACACTCTTGAAATCGCACTTCAAGGCGGAAGCCAAAATCGACGAAACGAATGTCACCGCGATCATCAGAAACGCACTGCGCGTGAGAAAGAACGAAAAAGCCGACGCGTTGATTGGAGCCAAGTACGGTCTTACCTATGCCGATTTCATTTCGGTCGGGAAAGACAAATTCCCGCCCGAGCTCTATCGCGACGCGCTTTCGGAAATTTCTTCGCTGTCGTTGCGGGCGGAGTTCGTGATTGCCGGCTTCTACGGAAATCGCCCGTTTCTGTGCGAGACCAGCAACGACGGAGACATCTCGCCGAGAACCGATTTCGCGGTTCGAGGAGACGGCGTTCATTTGGCGACATCGGTCTTATTGTATCGCGATCAGACGGGCGCCCGCGGTCTGGAGACAACCCTCTATTCCGTTTACGAGGCGAAGAAATATGCTCAACGTGTTCCCGGCGTGGGACAAGAAACCACGATTTCGATCCTTAGCCCCGACGGACCGTGGAAGCAGGTTGGTGATAAGGGGCGCGCATATTTGGAAGAGCAATACGAGAAATTCGGCCCCAAAGAGGCGACCGGGCTGAAGTTCGACGAGGAGTTTTTCGAAGTTCGGTAGATTGCCCGATCCTCGGCGATCTCTTCGCGGGGCCTCTCTTCTCGAACGCGCGTTCCAACGCCCCGCCGCTTTCTTCTGCGCCAAGTCCCCTTGCGGCATCGCGATGGCGGAGAGAGGCCGATCATTGGCTCGCGAGCCGGATTTTCAATCCGTGCCCCGGCGGCGGATTGGATCAGGAGCCTTGCTAAGACGGCGGCGGACGTTATAAAAATCTCGCCGCACGAGAGACGAGGAATCCAAGCCCATGACCGTCGATCAGGGAATTTCCCCAGAGGAAATTTTGCGCCACCAACAGACCTGGCTCGGCTTTGGCCGCTTGCTGCGCTGGGCGGTCGCGCTCGTCGTGGTGGTGCTGGTCGGGATGGCGCTGTTCTTGCTCTGAAAGACGGCGTCACGCCGTCCGAAGCGCGCCGTCGCCGCCGCCCCGCTCAACGGCGCCGAGCCCACGCTCGGCCGGTAGGATCACGGTTACCGCGGTCCCGCGGCCGAGCTCGCTGGCAAGGAGTATCTTGCCGCCATGAAGCCGGATCAAGCGGCCACAGATCGCCAAGCCGAGCCCGGTGCCGTCGTGGAGGCGGGAATTGCCGCCATCGGCCTGGTGGAACGGCTCGAACGCGCGGGCGAGATCGCGCGCGTGCATGCCGATCCCGCTGTCGCGAACTTCGATTCGGATGTCGCCCGCGCCGTCGCGATCGGCGCGGATATCGACGCGCCCGCCGCGCGGCGTGAACTTGATCGCATTGCCGATGAGATTGACGCGCACTTGATGCAGTCTCAAGCGGTCGCCGCGCACCCCGTCCGGCGCATGGCCGAGATCGGTGCTGACGAGGAGGCCGGCGAGCTCGGCCCGCTGACTTAGCGAGGAGACCGCTTCCTCGACGAGTTGGCGCACTTCCAGCTTTTCTTCGTTGAGCGCGAGGCGCCCGGACTCCGCTCTGGCGAAATCGAGAATGTCGTTAATGAGGGCGAGCAGGTGCCGCCCGCTGGCGATGACGTCGCCGGCATAGCCCTTGTAAACGGGGACGCCGACCGGACCCAGCATCTCGCCGTGGATGACCTCGGAAAAGCCGATGATGGCATTCAAGGGCGTGCGCAGCTCGTGGCTCATCGTGCTGAGGAATTCCGACTTCGCGCGGTTCGCGGCCTCGGCTGCTTCCTTCGCGGCGCGCAACTCGTCCTCGGTGCGCTTGCGCGCGGTGATCTCCTCGACCATGCCTTCGTAATAGAGCAGCTTTCCGGCGCGCGTCCGGACCTCGCGGCAGCTTTCCGAAATCCAAATCACCCGGCCGTCGCGGTGATAGACCTCGGATTTCGAAGCCGGCGACGACGCCCTTGTCGCGCATTTCCGCGATGAAGGCGTCGCGCCGCGTGGGATCGACGTAAAGCTGCCCGCCGATATTGGTGAGCGCCGATAGGAGCTCGCTCGGCGTGTCGTAGCCGTAGATCCGCGCCAGGGCGGGGTTGGCGGTGAGGTAATGGCCGTCGGCCGTCGTTTGGAAGATGCCCCAGACCGAATTCTCGAAAATGCCGCGGTAGAATTGCGCCGCTTCGTTCGCTTCCGCCTCGCGCGCGATCAAGCCCGTGAGATCCTGCAAGGTTCCGACCGAGCGCCTCGATTGGCCGTTCGCGGCCAGCGTGACCTTGCGGCGGCCATAGAGCGTCACGAACTCGCCGTTCGGGCGCAGGATGCGGAAAATGCATTCCCGCGGACTGCCGCGGGTGGGCTCGCGCGACGCCAGCCAGGCCGACACGGCGGCGCGGTCGTCGGGATGCACCATGTCGAGGATTTTAGGGATCGACGAGACGGCGTTCTTCGGCCAGCCGAAAATCCGCCGGTACTCGGCCGAAAGCACGATGGAGTGGGTAGCGAAATCATGCTCCCAACTGCCGATCGCCGCGACTTCCTGCGCCTTGGCGAGATGCTTTTCCGCGACCCGGGCAACGCGCGCGGGGGCGCTACGCGCGGCGCTCCGCTTGAAGCAAGGTTTCGAACGAGGGAGCCGCATGCCGCATTGTTAACGGCGAGACTCTAATAATCCCTAAAAATCAGTTGCTTAATCGGTGGGCAGGGCTACGGGCAAATCTCGATCCCGGCGAAGAAGAACGCGATCTCGCCGGCGGCGTTCTCGGCCGAATCCGAGCCGTGAACCGAATTGGCCTCGATCGACTCCGCGAAATCCTTGCGGATGGTGCCGGGCGCGGCCTTCTTCGGATCGGTCGCTCCCATGACATCGCGGTTGAGCGCAACGGCGCCTTCGCCTTCCAGAACCTGCGCCACCACCGGGCCCGAGATCATGAACGCGACCAGGTCGTCGAAGAACGGCCGCGCCTTGTGCACGGCGTAGAACGCCTCGGCCTGGGCGCGGGTGAGCTGCATCCGCTTCTGCGCGACGATCTTGAGGCCCTTGCCCTCGAGACGCGCGTTGATTTGCCCGGTCAGGTTCCGGCGCGTCGCATCCGGCTTGATGATCGACAAAGTGCGCTCCAGCGCCATGGAAATTGAGACTCCTGCCAAGCCGAGATCGGGAAAAGCTTATAGCGAGGCCCTGGGCCGCCTTCAACCGCCGCGCTCGCCGCGCTTCTCCCAGCCCGACGTCGGTCTGCTCCCAATAGGTGAGATCGTGGCCCGCGCTCTTGGCCTCGCGCCAGCGCAGCCTCGCGGCCTCGACCGCCGCCTCGTCGTTGCCGTCGAACATGTCGCAGACCCGGGCGAAGCCGGCGAGCGTCGCGGCGCGGGCGCCATCGACCAGCACCAGGATTTGGGCGGCGTTGGGATTCCCGTCCGAGGCGGTGAGAAAGATCGGCTGGCGCGCGCGCATTGCCGTCGCGCGCGCTGCCATGCGGCAGGAAGCTTTCCTCGTCATAGGTCCAAAGAGCTGGTTCAGGCGCTCGACCCGCTCGTCCGAGCCGGCCCTGACCACGACGCGGTTGCCCTCTTTCAGCGCGCGCTCCAAGAGTCGCGGCAGCGCGCGCTCGAGCGGCGTGGTTTTCAGATGATAGAAGCCGATCTCGGTCAGCCTAGCGGCCCTCGTAATGATCGGCGACGAAACGATCGAGGAGGCGCACGCCGAAGCCCGTGGCGCCCTTGGGCACGGTCGGCGCGTCCTTCTTCGACCAGGTCATGCCGGCGATATCGAGATGCGCCCAGGGCAGGTTGTTGACGAAGCGTTGCAGGAACTGCGCCGCGGTGATGCTGCCGGCATCGCGGCCGCGCGATGTTCTTCACGTCGGCGGCGTCGCTGTCCAGCATCCGGTCATAGGCGTCGGCCAAGCGGCATGCGCCACAGCTTCTCGCCCTCCGCCTGGCCCGCGCCGAGGAGCTTGGCCGCGAGCGGATCGTTGTTCGAGAACAGGCCGGCATGCTCGTGCCCGAGCGCCACGATGATCGCGCCCGTGAGCGTCGCCAGATCGATCATGAATTGCGGCTTGAAGCGGTCCTGGCAGTACCACAGCGCGTCGGCCAGAACCAGCCGTCCCTCGGCGTCGGTGTTGAGCACTTCGATGGTCTGGCCCGACATCGACTTGACGATGTCGCCCGGGCGCTGCGCCGTGCCCGAAGGCATGTTCTCGACGCAGCCGCAAATGCCGACCGCGTTGACCTTGGCCTTCCTGCCGGCGAGCGCCTTCATCAGGCCGATCACCACGCCGGCGCCGCCCATGTCCCATTTCATGTCCTCCATGCCGTGGGCGGCCTTGATCGAGATGCCGCCGGTGTCGAAGGTCACGCCCTTGCCGAGGAAGGCGATGGGCGCCTTATTGCGCGCCCGCGGATCGCCCTTCCATTGCATCACGACGAGGCGCGGCGGACGCGCGCTGCCTTGCGCCACGCCCAGAAGCGCGCCCATGCCGAGCTTCTTCATCTGTTTCTCGTCGAAGACCTCGATCTCGACGCCCAAGCTCGCCAAGCGAGCGCGCCGCCTCGGCCAAGCGTCTCGGGATAGATCACGTTGGCAGGCTCGGAGACGAGATCGCGGGTGAAGAGCACGGCCTCGGCGATCTTTTCGAGGGATTGGAATTCGCGCTTCGCCGCCTTCGGGTTGTCCACGAGGAACGTCAGCTCCTTCAGCGACGGCTTCTGATCGGGCTTCTCCTTGGTGCGGTATTTATCGAAGCGGTAGGACCTGAGGCGCGCGCCATAGGCGAGATCGGCGGCGCCGAGCGCGGCCTCGCGCCCCCTCGCCGCATCGAGGAACACGGCAGCGGTCTGCTCGCCCGCGGTATTGAGCTGCGCGAGGATGATGCCGCCGCGATTCTGCCGCGCCATGCGCTCGCCCGCGCGCGGCGTGCCGACGCCGATCAGAAGAATGCGCGCGATCTCGAGATTGGCCGGCGCCGAGACGATCAAGCGTCTCGTCGCTTTTCCCGCTAAAGCGGCTGGCGGCGATGGCGCGCCGGATCGCGCCGCCGCTCTCCTTATCGAGGCGCTCGGCCGTGGCGGAGAGCTTGCGGTTCTCCATGACGGTGCAGACGACGGTGCCGGTGCGCGGCATCCGCGGCGCGGCGAAGCTGATCTTCATGAGCGCGCTCCTCGACCCTCTCGTTCGCGCTGGGCGATAGAGCCTGGCGGCGCGATAGTCAATCGGCGCGCCTCGGCGGGAGGCGATCGCGGTGCCGTCCCGGGGCCGGCGGGGCTACGAAATCCGCACTAGGCTCGGCCCTTTAGGCGCCTCTATACTGCGCCGCCATGAGGGGTCTATCGCGTTATGTGATGCACCAGACGGTGCTGGTCATGCTTTCGGTGTGCGTGGCGTTCAGCTTCGCCGTCTGGCTGGTGCAAGCGCTTCGCCTCATCGATCTCATCGTCAACCGCGGCTTGTCGCTCGGGATCTTCCTGTATCTCGCGATTCTGATCCTGCCGCGCTTCATCGTCGTCGTGCTTGCCCGATCGCCGTGTTCGTGGCGGTGCTGTTCGTCTACAACAAGCTGACCGCCGAGAGCGAGATCGTGGTGATGCGCGCCGCCGGGGTCGGGCCGATGATGCTGGCCCGCGCCGGCGATCCTCACCGGTGTCTTGGCCATGGCGTTGCTTTATGCGCTCTCGCTCTATTTCCTGCCGGCCGCCAACCGCGCCTTCAAGGACATGCAGTTCGAGATTCGCAACCGCTTCGCCTCGGTCCTGCATTCAGGACGGCGTCTTCAACACGATCTCGGACCATCTCATGGTCTACGCCCAAAGCCGCGACGACGCCGGCGATCTCAAAAGCATCATCATCGAGGACGACCGCGATCCAACGAAGCCGGTGCTGGTCTTCGCCGAGGGCGGCGCGATCGCCAACCTCCCCGAGGGGCCGCGCCTGCTCTTGGTCAAGGGCACCCGCCAGGAGCGCGACCCCGCGACCGGGCATATCTCGTCGCTCAGCTTCGAGAAGTACACCCTGGAGCTCGCCAATTTTTCCGAAGCCGCGGGCGTGCGCTACCCCGAGCCCGGCGAGCGCTACACCGGCGAGCTGCATCGCCGACATGGGTCCCGGCGGTGGATCCCGCCTTGCGCCGCGCGGCCATCGTCGAGCGCGAATCTGCGGCTCGCCGGCCCGCTCACCGCGCTGGCCTTGGCCGCGTTGCCGGTCGCCTGCCTCTTGACCGGCGAATTCAATCGCCGCGGCCAGTCGCGCCGCGTGCTGGCGGCGGTCCTGCTCGCCCTTATGATCGAGCTGCTCGACGTCGCGCTCAAGGACATCGCGAACCGCTCCCTCGTCGCCGTGCCGTTCATTTACCTCAACCTCGCGCTGCCGCTCCTCGTTTCGCTTTGGCTGTTGCGGCGCGACGGCGAGGCGCGGCCGCGGCCGCGCCTCGGCCTGCAACCGGCGGAGTGAGCCCCGTGTCGCCCTGGAAGACATTTTTCCGGTACATCGCGCGGCAGTTTTTCGGGGTGGTGCGCCGGCGTCTTCCTCGCGATGCTGACCATCGTATTCATGCTCGACTACATCGAGCTGATCCGCCGCTCCGGCACCCGGCCGGACGCGACCTTGCTGACGCTGCTCGAGATGGCCGCGCTGAAACAGCCGGACATGGCGCAGCAGATCATGCCCTTCGCCATCCTCTTCGGCACGATGATGGCGTTCTGGCGCCTCACCCGTAGCCACGAGCTGGTGGTGGCCCGCGCGGCGGGAATCTCGGCCTGGCAATTCCTGGCCGCGCCGCTGTCGGGAGCGTTCATCATCGGCATCCTGGTCGTGACGGTGTTCAACCCGATGGCCTCGGCCATGCAGGCGAGATACGAGCAACTCGACAACCGCATCCTGCGCGGCGGCGGCGACCAGCTCGACCTGTCGGCGGCGGGATTGTGGCTGCGGCAGAGCGACGGCGCGGGCAACCACGCGATCTTCCACGCGAGCGGCTTCCTGTTGGACCGGCAGGCGCTCAAGAACGTGATGATCCTGTTCCTCGTCAACGACACTCGGCTGGTGAAGCGCATCGACGCCAACGAGGCCCTGCTCAAGGCCGGCGAATGGCAGGTGTTGAACGGCAACGAATGGGAGCCGGACAAGCCGATACGGCCCTTCGACAGGCTCGATGTCCCGACCAATCTCACCACCGATAAGCTCCAGGACAGCTTCGCCTCGCCCGAGACCATGTCGTTCTGGGATCTGCCGGGCTTCATCGCGCTGTTGGACGCCTCGGGCTTCTCGTCGCAGCGGCATCGGCTGTACTTCAACGCCTTGCTGGCGCGGCCCTTTCTCTATGCCGCGATGGTGCTGATCGCGGCGAGCTTCAGCCTCCGGATGCAACGCCGAGGCGGCGCGACCCTGATGATCGCCGCGGGCGTGGGCAGCGGCTTCGCGCTCTATTTCCTCTCCGATGTCGTCTTCGCTCTCGGGCTGTCCGGGACCATCCCGATCGCGCTCGCCGCTTGGACGCCGACCGGCGTGACCTGGCTGTTGGGCGCGACCCTGCTGCTGCATCTCGAGGACGGGTGACCGGGGTGCGGCGCGCCAAGACGATACCGATCGTCGGCGGCCTGGCCGCTTTCCTCGCATCGCTCTCGGCCGCCGCCGCGCCCCAGGAATCGGGCAAGACCGCCGCCATCGCCCCGGTGCTCGTCACGGCCGACGAGGTGCAATACGACCAGAATCAGGGGCTGGTCGTCGCCAAGGGGCATGTCGATCTGAGCGAGAAAGACCAGACTCTGCTCGCGGATACGGTGACGTACAACCAGGCCACCGACACCGTCACCGCCTCGGGCAATGTCAGCCTGATACAGCCGGACGGCGACGTCGCCTTCGCCGACTTCATGGAGCTCCACGACGATTTTCACGACGGCTTCATCAAGGATATCCGCGTGCTGTTCGCCGACGGCTCGCGCCTGGCGGGCAACACCGCGCGCCGCGTGGCGGGAACCCGCACCGAGCTGCGCCGCGCGGTCTATTCGCCCTGCGAGCCGTGCGCCGAGGATCCGACGCGGCCGCCGGTCTGGCAGATCGAGGCCGAGCAGATCGTCGACGACAAAGAGCTGCAGATCATCGAATACCGGAACGCGGTCATGGAGATCGACGGGTTCCCGGTGTTCTACACGCCCTACATGTCCTCGCCCGACCCGTCGATCAAGCGCTCCAGCGGATTCCTCGCCCCGATCCTGGGCTCCGATCCCTCGAACGGCTTCCGGATCGGGATTCCCTATTACCAAGTGCTGGGCCCGGACAAGGACATCACCGTCCGCCCGATTTTCACCACCGAGGGCGGGACGGTGCTCGACACGCAATACAACGAGCGCTTCAGCAACGGGATTTTGGCGACCGACGGCAGCGTCACCTTCGGCAGCCAAAGCATCAATGCCGAGGGACAACCGACCAGCGGCCTGCGCGGCCATTTCTTCTCGCACGGCGTTCTCGACCTCAGCGATAGCTGGCGCGTCGGGGCCGACACGCAGGCGACGAGCGACCAAAGCTATCTGGAGCGCTACCACTTCACCTACACGACCAACTATCTCACCGACCATGTCTATGCGGAGAATTTCGGCGACGCGAGCTACGCCAACATCAGCGCCTATGCCTTCCAGAACCTCGATCCGAGTTTCAGCATCGCGAACGAGCCGGTCGTCCTGCCCGACGCCAACTATACCCTGACGACCCAGCCCGACGCGCTGGGCGGGCGATGGCAAGTCACGGGCGACACCTTGAATCTGATGGGCCGGAACGGCTTCGACGAGCGCCGCCTGTCGGCCGACGCGTCGTGGCGCGTGCCGTTCAACGGACCGTTGGGCGACAGCTACGAGTTCACCGCTTCGATGCGCGGCGACGGCTACGACAGCAACCTGACCCCGGCGTACGGTGTCGCACAGAACGAAACCGCGACGACGGGCCGCGTGTTCCCTCAGGTCTCGCTCGCGTGGCGCTATCCGTGGATCCGGCCGGGCGACACCGTCACCGCGTTGATCGAGCCGATCGCTTCGGTGATCGCCGCACCCGTCGGCGGCAATCCATCGACCATCCCCAACGAGGATTCGCAAAGCTTCGAGTTCGACGAAACCGATCTTTTCCGTCCCGACCGGTTCCCGGGCCTCGATCGCGTCGATGGCGGGCAACGGGTCGATTACGGGCTCCATACCGGCATCTACAACCCGACGGCCGGCAGCACCCAGGTACTGGTCGGCCAAAGCTACCGCCTCCAGCAGGACACCGACTTTCCGATCGGCACCGGACTCGACCACCGGTCATCCGACATCGTGGGCCGCCTGCTGGTTTCGCCCGGGCGTTATGTCAACCTGTTCTACCGCGCACGCATCGACGGCGAGGATTACGCCATGCGGCGGCAGGAAATCGGGCTTAGCGCCGGCCCGGCAAATCTTCACGGTACCCTGAGCTATATCGCTACCTCGGCCGTTCCCGAGCTGCCCTCGGTCTTGCCGGCGCGTCAGGTCAGCGGCGGTCTGTCGACCAATCTCACCCCTAACTGGTCGGCGACGCTGACCGATACGCAGAATTTGAACTCCGGCACGACGAGCGTCAATTCGTCCTTCTCGGTGAGCTACCGCGACGATTGCCTCGCCGTCGTCGCGTCGATCACGCGCAACGCCATCGAATTGGCCGACGTGAAGCCGGGAACCTCGTTCACCCTGACCTTCGTGTTCAAGAATTTGGGAGACGTGACGGTGTCGCCGGGAACATGACGGCGCCGCCGCCCCTCTTGGGCTCCGGCGCTTTTCGGCCTATATACTCGCCTCGGCGTTCTCAACGGCGCGTGGGCTCGGCCATGAAATGGCTCGTCGGAATTTGCATTGCCCTAGCCTTGACCGTCGCGGCCGAGGCGCAGGAAACCCGGATCGTGGCGGTCGTCAACAGCGACATCGTCACCGCCGAAGACCTGAACGCGCGCATGATGCTGTTCATGCGCAGCTCTTCCATTCCCGACACGCCGCAGAATCGGCAGCAGCTCATGGCGCGCGTGCTGAGCAGCCTCATCGACGAGAAGCTCGAGCTGCAAGAGGCGGCCAAATACAAGGTGACCGTCAGCAACGAAGAGGTCAACAAGGCGCTCCAGAACATCGAGGCGCGCAATAACATGCCCAAGGGCGGCCTCGACGAGTACCTCAAATCCGCCGGGATCCCGCGCAGCACGCTGGTCAACCAGATCAAGACGTCGCTGATCTGGAACAAGGTGGTGGAAAACCACTACGGGACCGATGTCAGCGTGTCGGACGCCGAGGTCAAGGAGAGGATCGCCCGAATCAAGGAGGATTTGGGCAAGCCGCAAAGCCATGTCGCCGAGATCTTCCTCGCCGTCGACAACCCGACCCAGGACGCCGAGGTGAAGGCCTTGGCCGACCGGCTGATCGCTCAGATTCGCGGCGGCGCGAATTTTGCCTCGGTCGCGCAGCAATTTTCGCAGACCTCGAGCGCGGCCAGCGGCGGCGATATCGGTTGGGTCACGCCCGACGATCTCGGCTCGCCGCTGGGCGATGCGCTGCCGAAAATGAGCCCTGGCCAGATTTCCTATCCGATCCGCACGCCCGCGGGCTATTACGTGCTCTATGTCATCGAGCGCCGAACCCCGGGACAAACGAGCGTCAACGACACGCAGGTCGGCCTGGTCGAGGTCATCCTGCCGCTGTCGTCCACGGCCTCGCCGCAAGCGCGCGACGGTGTCATGGCGGCGGCGCAGCACATCACCGATACCGCCAAGAGCTGCGGGGAAATGGCGAAATTCGCCCATGACGAGGGGCCTGAATTGTCCACCCAGACGCCGAGCATCCGGATCGGCGATCTGCCGGCCGATCTTCGCACGCTCGTCCTCGGGCTGAAGGTGGCGGAGCCGAGCAAGCCGCTTCCGACGCGCGGCGGCATCGGCGTCATCATGGTCTGCCAGCGCACCGATCCGCCCTCGCCGATCCCGACGACCGACCAGGTTTACGACCAGATCTCGCGTGCGCGCATGGATCAGATCGCGCGGCGCTATCTGCAGGATCTGCGCCGCAGCGCCTATTTGGACGTCCGCGGGTGAAGCTGCCGCTCGCGCTCACCATGGGAGAGCCCGCCGGCATCGGCGGCGAGATTACTGTGAAGGCATGGACCGAGCGGGCGGCGAGAAGCTTGCCGCCCTTCTTCGTCCTCGACGATCCGCAACGCCTCGCCCAACTCGCCGAAACGATCGGATTGCGCGTGCCCATCCGCGCCATCGCCGCGCCCGAGGAAGCCGGCGCTGCGTTCGGTCGCGCGCTGCCGGTGCTGCCGATCACGCTTGCCCGGCCGGTCGTGGCGGGGAAGCCCGATAGCGGCAATGCCGGCGCGGTCATCGGCGCGATCGTCAGCGCGGTCGATTTCGTTCGCGCCGGCCGCGCCGCCGCGATCGTGACCAACCCCATTCAGAAAGAGACGCTTTACGCGGCGGGATTTCCGCATCCCGGCCATACCGAATTCCTCGCCGAGCTGGCCGGCGGGGTGGTTCCGGTGATGATGCTGATCTGTCCGTCCTTGCGCGTCGTGCCCGTGACGGTCCATCGCCCGCTTGCCGAAGCGATTGCCGCCTTGCGCAGCGCCGACATCGTGACGGCGGGAAGCATCGCCGCCCAAGCCTTGAAGCGCGATTTCGGCATCGCGCGCCCGCGTCTCGCGGTCGCGGGCCTCAATCCGCATGCCGGCGAGAACGGCACGCTCGGGCGCGAGGAGATCGAGATCATTGCCCCCGCGGTCGCCGCGCTCAAGGCGCTGGGGATCAGAGACCTCGGGCCCCGCGCCCGCCGATACGCTGTTCCATGCGAGGGCTCGCGCCCGCTACGACGCGGCCCTATGCATGTATCACGATCAGGCGCTGATCCCGCTGAAGACCATCGATTTCGACTGCGGCGTCAACATCACCCTTGGCCTTCCCTTCATCCGCACCTCGCCCGATCACGGCACCGCTTGCGACATCGCCGGCAAGGGGCTGGCCAACCCGGCGAGCCTCGTCGCCGCGATCGCGCTGGCTGGCGAGCTGGCCCAGCGCCGTGTCGCCCAACCCGCCACCGCCTGAGCTGCCGCCGCTCCGCGAGATCATCCAGCGCTTCGAGATCGGCGCGAAGCGATCGCTCGGCCAGAATTTCCTGCTCGATTTGAACCTCGCCCGCCGCATCGCGCGGGAAGCGGCGCCGCTCGACGACGCCACCGCGATCGAGATCGGGCCCGGCCCGGGCGGCCTCACCCGCGCCTTGTTATTGGAGGGCGCGCGCCACGTCGTCGCGATCGAGCGCGACCCGCGCTGTGTCGCGGCGCTTGCCGAGCTGGCTTCCGCCTTCCCCGATCGCCTCACCGTGATCGCCGGAGACGCGCTCAAGCTCGATCCGGCCGCGCTCACCGCGCCGCCGCGCCAGATCGTCGCCAATCTGCCCTACAATATCGCGACGCCGCTGCTGATCGGATGGCTCGGCAACATCGCCGCTTACCGCAGCCTCACCCTGATGTTCCAGAAGGAGGTCGCCGCGCGGCTCGCGGCGCGGCCCCGCACCAAGGCCTATGGCAGGCTCTCGGTGCTGACCCAGTGGTTGTGCGAGGTGCGGCTCGCCTTCGACGTGCCGGCCCGAGCCTTCGTGCCGGCGCCCAAGATCACCTCGACGGTGGTGAAGCTGACGCCGCGCGCGAAGCCGCTGGCGCCGTGCCGCCAGGCGGATTTGGAGCGCGTGACGGCCGCCGCCTTCGGCCAGCGCCGCAAGATGCTGCGCCAGAGCCTCCAATCCCTCGGCGGCGACGCGAGTGGATTGATGGCGGCGGCCGGGGTCGAGCCGACCGCGCGGGCCGAGGAATTATCGGTCGAGGAGTTCTGCGCGCTGGCGCGGGCTATCTCTTGCCGCGCAGGCGGTTGACGAAATCGGCGAGGCCGAGCTGGCGCGCGCGGCGCTTTCTCTCGGCCTCGAGGATCGCCTGGACCTGGCGCACGCTCTCCGCGAGATCCTGGTTCACGATGACGTAATCGTATTCCGCCCAGTGGCTCATCTCTTCCGCGGACTCCGCCATGCGCGCCTCGACCACCTCGCGGCTGTCCTGGGCGCGCGTCCGCAGCCGTCTCTTCAGGGCGGCGAGGCTCGGCGGCAGGATGAACACCGATACCAGATCGTCGCGCAGTTGCGCCGCGAGTTTCTGCGTGCCTTGCCAATCGACGTCGCTGACGATGTCGCGGCCCTGATCGAGCGCCCGCGTCACGGCCGCGCGCGGCGTGCCATAGCAATGGCCGAATACCACGGCGTGCTCCAAAAGCTCGCCCTCGGCGACCATCGCGTCGAATTTCTCGCGCGTGACGAAGTGATAGTGCCTGCCGTTGACCTCGCGCGGCCGCCGCGGCCGCGTCGTCGCCGACACCGACAGGCCGAGCGCGCGGTCCTTGGCGACGAGCGCGCGGGTGATCGTGGTCTTGCCCGCGCCCGAGGGCGAGGACAGGACGAGCAGGATGCCGCGGCGCCGGATCTCGGGTTGGGCCATGAGCCGTCTATTCGATGTTCTGCACCTGCTCGCGCAGCTGCTCGATCGCGGCCTTGAGCGAGAGGCCGATCCGGGTGAGTTCGAGATCGGCCGATTTGGAGCACAGCGTATTGGCCTCGCGATTGAATTCCTGGCACAGGAAATCGAGGCGCCGGCCGATCGCGCCGCCCTCGGCGAGGAGCGCCCGCGCCGCCTCCAAATGCGCGTCGAGCCGGTCGAGCTCTTCGCGCACGTCGGCCTTGGCGATGACAAGCGCCGCCTCATGGGCGAGGCGCTCTTCGGGCAGGGCGGGCAGCGCCTCGACGAGCGCCGCGACGAGCGCCCTGAGCCGCGCCTTGATCGCCTCGGGCTGGGCCGAGGCCGAGGCTTCCGCGTGCTTGACGTACGCGGCGATCTCGTCGAGCCGGGCCTCGAGGACCGCCTGGAGCCGCGCGCCTTCCGCGAGGCGCATCGCCGCGAGCCCGGCGAGCGCGCGCGCGAAGCCCGGCTTGACCCGCTCGATCTCCTTCTCGCGCGCGGCCGGGTCCTCGGTCTCCTCGGCGCTCTCCAAGACGCCCTTTAGGGCCAGCAAGCCGTCGATGCGCGGCGGCGCCGCTTCGAGCTCGGAGCCAAGCTCGCGCGCCAGCTTCATCACCGCGTCGAGCGCCTCGCGGTTGACGCGCAAGGCGCCCACGCCGGTCGCCTTCGTCACGACTAGATTCGCGGTGACCGCGCCGCGCCGCAGCTTTTCGGAGAGGCTCGCGCGCAAATCCTGCTCGATCGCCTCGAAGCCGGCCGGCAGCCGGAAACGAAGATCGAGCGATTTGGCGTTGACGCTTTTCAGCTCCCACACCCAGCCGAACGAGGCATCGTGGCCTTCGGCGCGGGCAAAGCCCGTCATGCTGGAAATAGTCATCGCGCTCTATAACTCCACCGCGAACCGCCGCCTATCCCCCGCCGCGCTGCTCGTCGTGAAGCTTGGCGACATTGCGGTTGTGCTCGTCCAGGGTCTTGGCGAAGACATGGCCGCCATTGCCGTCGGCGACGAAATAGAGCTCGCCGCGATCGTCCGGATGCAGCGCCGCCTCCAGCGCGGCGAGACCGGGATTGGCGATCGGCGTCGGCGGCAAGCCCTTTTCCAGATAAGTATTGTAGGGCGACGGCACGGCGAGATCGTCGTGGTCGAGCGGATGCGCGAGGCGCAGGGCGCCGCCTTGCGTCAGGGCATAGATCACGGTGGGGTCGGCCTGGAGCTTCATGCCGAGCTTCAAGCGCTCGAGATAGACGCCCGCGATGCGGGCGCGCTCCTCGGGCTTGGCGGTCTCTTTCTCGACGATCGAGGCGAGAGTCAGCGCCTCGGCGGGGCTGGCGAGCGGCAAGTCGGACACCCGCGCGGCCCAGGCCGCGGCCAGGGTGCGCGCCATCGCGCGCTGCATGCGGTCCAAGAGCTCGGCCCGCGTGTTGTCGAGGACGTAAAAATAGGTGTCGGGCAGCAGCGCGCCTTCGGGCGGCACGGCATCGATCGTGCCGTCGAGCGCGGGCGCCGCATCGACGAGCGCGACGATCTCGGCGCTGGTAAGCCCCTCGGGAATGGTGAGACGATGCTGCACGACCTTGCCGCTATCGATGAGATCGGCGGCGGCGCGCGGGCTCGTCGCGGCGGCGAATTCGTACTCGCCCGCCTTCAGGCCATGGCCGCGGCCGGTGAGATAGGTGCCGAGCGCAAACCACGGGGCATGGTCGATGACGCCCGCGGCGGCGAGCGTCGCGCCGGTGGCGAAGACACCCGCGCCCTTGGGGATGACCACGATCTTCGCGGCTTTAAGCGGCCCGGGCGCGGTGTAGTCGCGCCAGCCGAGATAACCCGCCGCGGCGATGGCGAGCAGCAGGGCGGCGCCGAACCATGAGGCCGGACGCCGAAACCGTCGCATGTCAGGGAGCCGGTCCGAAGATCAACGAAGCGTTGGTGCCGCCGAAGCCGAAGGAATTCGACAGCGCGTAGCGCACCTTGCGCTCCTTGGCGCGCAGCGGCACGAGATCGATGTCGCACTGCGCGCTCGGATTTTCGAGGTTGAGCGTCGGCGGCACGACGCCGTCGCGCATCGCGAGGATCGAGAAAATCGCCTCGGTGCTGCCGGCGGCGCCGAGGAGATGGCCGATCGAAGATTTCGTCGAGGACATGGAGAGCTGACGGGAAGCGTCGCCGAACAGGCGCTTGACCGCGCTCAAGTTCGATCTCGTCGCCCAGCGGCGTCGAGGTGCCGTGAGCGTTGATGTAGTCGATCTGATCGAGCGCGAGGCCGCTGCGCTTCACCGCGTTGCGCATCGAGCGGAACGCGCCGTCGCCGTCCTCGGCCGGCGCGGTGATGTGATAGGCGTCGCCCGACATGCCGTAGCCCAACAGTTCGGCATAGATTTTGGCGCCGCGGCGCTTGGCGTGTTCCAGCTCTTCGAGCACGACGATGCCCGAGCCCTCGCCCATGACGAAGCCGTCGCGCGCCTCGTCCCAGGGCCGCGAGGCGCGCTCGGGCGTGTCGTTGAAAGCCGGTCGACAGCGCCCGCGCCGCGCAGAAGCCCGCGATGCCGATGCGGCAGACCGCCGCCTTCGGCTGCCGCCGGCGACCATCACGTCGGCGTCGTCCCACATGATGAGCCGCGCCGCGTCGCCGATGGCATGCGCGCCGGTCGAGCACGCCGTCACCACCGCATGGTTCGGGCCCTTGAAGCCGTAGCGGATCGAGACATGGCCCGAGGCCAGATTGATGAGGTTCGAGGGAATGAAGAACGGCGACAGCCGGCGCGGGCCCTTCTCGTGCGACCGTCAGCGCGCCCTCGGTGATGCCGGGCAGCCCGCCGATGCCGGAGCCGATCATCACGCCGGTGCGCCTCGCGATCGTCCGCGGCCTCGGGCTTCCAGCCGGAATCCTCGACCGCCTGCACGGCCGCGCGCCATCGCGAAGATGATGAACTCGTCCATCTTGCGCTGGTCCTTGGGCGGAACCCAGTCATCGGCGTTGAAGTCGCCGGCGGCGGTCTCGCCGCGCGGCACCTGGCCGGCGATCTTGGCGGGAAGGTCGGAGACGTCGAAATTCTGGATCGAGCGTATGCCCGATTCGCCCGCGATCAGCCGCTTCCACACATGCTCGGTGCCCACGCCCAGCGGGGTAACGAGGCCGACGCCGGTGACGACCACCCGTCTCATGCTGGTGGCGGAAATCACGGAGCCGGATGTGCTCTCGATGAATTGGACGGCGTCCTTGACGGTCATGATCTTCTCGGCGGCATCGTCGGGAATTTCGCAGCCGAATTCCTCCTCGAACGCCATCACCAACTCGACCGTGTCGAGGCTGTCGGCGCCCAGATCGTCGATGAAGCTGGCGTTCTCGGTGACCTTGGACTCGTCGACGCCCAAATGCTCCACCACGATCTTCTTTACCCGCTCGGCGACATCGCTCATCACAATACCTCGATAGAATTGACGCGCAAATCTCGTTGTATTTCCGTAGCTTCCGACCGCTCGACCGGTCCGCCCGGGCGGCGCCCCCGGCGAAAGCGGAAGTTACTAACATAGATCGCCCGCCTTTACCAGCTTGCGGCCCCCGGCTGGGCACAAGCTAAATCATGGCCAACCCGCCATTGACGTGCAAGGTGTGGCCGGTGACATAGCGCGCTTCCTCGCTGGCGAGGAACAGGACGCCGGCGGCGACTTCGTCGGGCGTGCCGACCCGGCCCATCGGGATCGCGGCGGCGATGCGCTCCTTCTGCTCCGGCGTCAGCGCCTCGGTCATCGCGGTGGCGATGAAGCCGGGGGCGACGCAATTGACGGTGATGCCGCGCGCGGCGACCTCGGCGGCCAGCGCCTTGGACATGCCGACCATGCCGGCCTTGGCCGCGGCGTAATTCGCCTGGCCCGGATTGCCGGTGGCGCCCACCACCGAGGTGATGCGCGATGATCCGGCCCCAGCGCCGCCGCATCATGCCGCGCAACGCCGCGCGCGCCAGGCGGAAGCCGGCGGTGAGGTCGACGTCGATCACCGTCTGCCAGTCCTCGTCCTTCATGCGCAGCGCGAGCCGGTCGCGGGTGAGCCCGGCATTGTTGACGAGAATGTCGAGCTGCCCCATCGCCGCCTCGGCGGCCTTGACCAGCGCGTCGCGGCGCGTCCCGGTCGGCGAGATCGGCGGCGGCGACGAAGGCGCGCGCGCCCAAGGTCGCGGCCAGCGTCGTCGAGCGCCGTCGCGCGCGCGTGCCCGCGAGCATGACCTTGGCGCCGGCGCCGTGGAGCGCGCGCGCGATCGCGCCGCCGATGCCGCCCGAGGCGCCGGTGACGAGCGCGGACTTGCCGCTCAGATCGAACATCGCCGATCCTTCAGATCGTCTTGAGCGAAGGCCTCGATCTCGGCCGGCGTGCCGACCGGCACGGCGCCGAGTTCGCGATCGATGCGCTTGGCCAGGCCGCTCAAGACCTCGTCCTGCGCCGAGCTCGACCAATTCGTGCACGCCCCGCTCCTTCATCGCCAGCACGCATTCGCGCCAGCGCACCAGGCCGGTCACCTGCTCGACCAGCAGGCTGCGGATCGTCGTCCGGGTCGCTGCACCGGCGCGGCGGTGACATTGGCGACGAGCGGCACGCAGGGCTCGGTCAGCCTGACCTCGGCCAAGCGCCGCAGCCATCTCGTCGGCGGCCGGCTGCCATCAGCGCGCAATGGAAGGGCGCGCTCACCGGCAGCAGGATGGCGCGCGCGCGGCGCCTTCGGCCGCCAACGCAATCGCGCGCTCGACCGCGGTCTTGTGGCCGCTCACCACCACCTGGCCCGGCGCGTTGTCGTTGGCGGCATCGCAAACCTCGCCCTGGGCGGCCGCTGCCGCGACCTCGCGCGCCGCCTCGATCTCGAGCCCGAATAGCGCCGCCATCGCGCCCAACGCCGACCGGCACCGCGCGCTGCATCGCCAGGCCGCGCCGCTTCAGGAGACGCGCCGCGTCGGCGAGGTCGAGGGCGTGCGCGGCGGCGAGCGCCGAATACTCGCCCATCGAATGACCGGCGACGAAGGCGACCTGGCGCTCCAGGTCGAGCTTGCCGTCCCGTTCCAGGACTCGCGCACACCGCGAGACTGACCGCCATCAGCGCGGGCTGCGCGTTCTCGGTGAGAGTGAGATCGCTTTCCGGCCCCTCGAACATCAGACGGGAGAGGCTCTGCTTCAGCGCCTCGTCGATTTCGGCGAAGACGTCGCGCGCCGTGGCAAAGGCGCCCGCCAGCTCGCGGCCCATGCCGACGGCCTGCGAGCCCTGCCCGGGAAATACCAAGGCGCGAATCATGCCTCGACCCCGCGCGTTTCCGGCTAGAACAGGTTCGCCCAATCCATATGGACGAAGTCGAGATTGACGCGGCGGTAAGGGAAGCAGCGCTGCATCTGGTCAACGATCTGCTGGTTGGCCTCGGCCGGCTCGACCGTCAGAGCGGTCTGGCTAGAGCCGAGCGTGCATTGCTCGCGAACTTTCCAGGCGAGGGCGGCTTTATCGGCGTCGCTGGCCGGGGCGGTGCCGGCATCGGCGCGCATGGTCTGGACGCCGAAGCTGTCGCGCGCGGGAACGGTCTCGATCGGAACGCATCCGGCCAAAAGCGCCAACGACACGGCAAGGCAGAGATACCGGCCCATCTTCGTCTCCCCAATCGCAACGTCTGCGATAACACCCTCGGCCCCCATGTGTCCAGCCGGTCGGGGCGCTTGCGCCGGCGCGACCGTCCTCTTATAGTCCGCCGCCTCCTTGCCGGCTCGGCCGGCTAGGCCCGGGCGGCTGACAGTCGGATCTCCCGACCAGCGCCGGGCCGCGAACAGCCATAGGGAGATTGGATGCCGCTCTACGAGAACGTGTTCATTGCGCGTCAGGACATTTCCACCGCCCAGGTGGAGGCCCTGACGGAGACCTTCGCCACTCTCGTCGCCGAGAACGGCGGCAAGGTCGAGAAGCGCGAATATTGGGGCCTCAGGAACCTCTCTTACCGCATCAAGAAGAACCGCAAGGGCCATTACATCTTGTTCAACCTCGACGCGCCGCCCGCGGCGGTGAACGAGCTGGAGCGCAACATGCGCATCAACGAGGACGTGCTCCGCTATCTGACGGTGCGGGTCGATGCGCTCGAGGCCGGACCCTCGGCGGTCCTGCAGAATCGCGGGCGCGACGAGCGTCCCGACCGTGGCCCGCGGCGCGGCTATGGCGACCGCGATCCGCGCGAGGAAGGAGGCGAGGCATGAGCGACGACGACGATCGCGGCGAGCGCGGCGGCGGACGCCAGGCGGCGCGGCGGCCCTTCTTCCGGCGGCGCAAATCCTGTCCGTTTTCGGGGCCCAAGGCGCCGAAGATCGACTACAAGGACGTGAAGCTGCTGCAGCGCTTCGTTTCCGAGCGCGGCAAGATCGTGCCCAGCCGCATCACCGCGGTCTCGGCCAAGAAGCAGCGCGAGCTGGCGCAGGCGATCAAGCGCGCGCGCTTTCTCGGGCTGTTGCCCTATGCAATGCGCTAGCTAGAGAGGCCGCCATGGTCAAGTCATTCTGCTCGAACGCGTGGAAAAGCTCGGCCAGATGGGCGAGGTGGTGAAGGTGCGGCCGGCTATCGCGCGCAACTATCTGCTGCCGCAGAAGAAGGCGCTGCGCGCGACGCCCGCGAACATCGCCTATTTCGAGACCCAGCGCGACCCAGCTCGAGGCGCAGAACCTCGAGCGCAAGAAGCGACGCTGAGCACGTCGCCGGGAAACTCGACGGCCTCACCGTCGTGGTCATCCGCCAGGCCGGCGAGAGCGGCCAGCTCTACGGCTCGGTCAGCGCGCGCGACATCGCCGAGGCGGTGACGGCGGCGGGCTTCACGGTGGCGCGCAGCCAGGTCGTGCTCGACAAGGCGATCAAGACGCTGGGGCTTTACCAGCTTCGCGTCGCGTTGCATCCGGAAGTCTCGGTGCAGGTGACGGTCAACGTCGCCCAATCGCCGGAGGAAGCCGAGATGCAGGCCAAGGGCGCCAATCCCCTGAAGCTCGCGGAGGAAGCCGCCGCCCGCGAGGCCGAGGCCGCGGCGGAAGCGGTTTTCGCGCCCGCGGCGGGCGAGGAAAAGTCCGAGGAAAAAGCCGAGACCGAGGACAAGACCGACAAGCCGAAGAAGGCGAAAAAGGCCAAGGCTTAGGACGCGGCCGCTCGCCGCTCCGATCCGCTCGCGCTCTAATCGTCGGTCCGTAACCGATAGCCGACACCGGCCTCGGTCTGGATCAGCTGCGGGCGCTGGGGATCGGCCTCGATCTTCTGGCGCAATTGGCGGACATAGATCCGGAGATACTGCACGTCGGTCTCGCCGCCCCACACCTCGCGCAGGATGTGCCGGTGGGTCAGCACCTTGCCCGCATGCATGACGAGGAGCCGCAGCACCTCGTATTCCTTGGGCGAGAGCTTGACCTCGACGCCCTTCACCGTGACCTGGCGGCGGACGAGATCGACGCACAGACCGCCGCTTTTGAACAGCGGTTGCTCGCCTTGCTGCTGCAAGCGATGGCGCAGCGCCGCGCGGAGACGCGCGGTGAGCTCCTCGATGCCGACCGGTTTCTGCAGATAATCGTCGGCGCCGAGATCGAGCGCCTCGACCTTGCCGTGCTCGTCGCCCCGCACCGAGAGCACGATGACGGGCGTCAGCCCGGTCTCGCGAATGCGGCGGAGCAGTTCCTTGCCGTCGATGTCGGGAAGGCCGAGATCGAGGCACGACGAGATCGGGCTTGGCGCGCCGAAATTCCGTCCAGCCCGCCTCGCCGGTCGCGGCTTCCAACACGTCATAGCCTTCGGCCGACAGACTTGTCTTCAAGAGCCGGCGGATTGCCGGCTCGTCATCGACGACGAGGACGCGCACCGGCGGCGCGGTCATGTCAGCGGGATCGTGACGACGATGTCGGCGCCGCGCCGGTCGGTGCGGTTGCGCGCCTGGATCGTCCCGCCCATCGCCGAAACGAAGCCGCGGCAGATCGCCAGACCCAACCCCGTGCCGGGACGCTTGCGGTCGCCGTCCTGGACGCGGTGGAATTTGTCGAAGATGCGCTCGACCTGGTCCGGCGGAATCCCCTCGCCCTCGTCGAGCACCTCGAGCTCGACCGCGCCGGCGCGCCGCCGGGCGCGAATTCCGACCGTCGTGCCGGCGGGCGAGTACTTCGCGGCATTGTCGAGGAGGTTGAAGATCACCTGCTCGAACAGCACGTAATCCACGGCGAGCATCGGCAGATCGGGCGCGAGATCGACTTCGACGCGGTGACCAGCCAGCACCTTGCCCGCGCGCTGCAAGGCGGAGCCGACGATCTCGCCGAGATCGATCTTCTCGCTTTTGGCCGCGATCGCGCCGGCCTCTAACCGCGTCATGTCGAGGAGATTGCCGACGAAGCGGTTCAAGCGCTCGGCCTCGTCGAGGATGGTTCCAACCAGCTCGCCGCGCTGCGCGGCGTCATAGCGCTCGCCCTGGCTCTTGAGGCTGGACGCCGCCCCGATGATCGACGCGAGCGGCGTGCCGAGATCGTGCGAGATCGAGGTCAGCAACGCCGCGCGCAAGCGCTCGCTCTCGGCCTGGAGACGCACGGCGTCGAGATCGCTCTGAAGATGGATGCGCTCGAAGGCGAGCGCCGCCAGGTCCATGAGCGCGTCGAGCAGCCGCCTTCCATCGGGCGTCAGCAGCGCGCCGGGGGTCTCGCGGTCGAGGCCAATGACGCCGACCGGTCCTCGCCCGGTGCGCAATGGCAGGAACAAGCGCTTGGCGCCGGGCAAGGTATCCGAGCCGCGCCCGGCCGGGTGGTTGTGGGCCCAGCTCCATTTCGCGGCCGCGATGTCGCCGTCGTCGAGTTGATCCTCGGGCGGATAGCCGGCCTTGACGCTGAAATCGAGGCCTTCGGGCGTCAGGATCACGACCCGCAGCTTGAGCATCGACGCGATCTGATAGGTCGTGACCCAAAGCAGATCGTCGAGCGTCGCGACACCCGCCAGCTTGCGGCTGAAGGCGAGCAGCTCCTCGGTGGTGCGCGCGCGCGATCGCGCCGACACCGCCTGGGCGCTGGTGCCGGCGGCAAGATTGCTGGCGATCACCGCGACCACGAGGAAGGCGACGAGCGCCACCACGTTCTCGGGGCTTCCGACGCTGAACGTATAGAGCGGCGGAAGAAAGAAGAAATGATAGGCGACCACGCCCAGCAGGCAGGCATAGAGCGACGGCCACAGCCCAAAGCGCGCCGCGACGACGAGAACCGCGGTGAGAAACACCAGCGCGATGTTGAGCGACATTGAGGAATTGCTGCAGTAAGAGGCCCAGCCCGAGAGCGACGGCGACGATTGCCGTGGTGACGAGGTAGGGCATCGGATCGAACGCAGCCTTCGGCGCCGCGGCGCCCACGGCCTTGGGCGCGAGAGTCTCCGTTGCTTCACTGGCGATGACCTGGACGCTGATGCCGCGGACGCGCCGCACCAGGTCGTGTACGACCGAGCCATGCAGGATCTCGAACCAGCGCGAGCGCTCGGACTTGCCGATGACGATCTGGGTGATGTTGTTGGCCTCGGCATAGGCGACGATATCGTCCGCGATGCCGCGGCCCGGAATGGTCGCCGTTTGCGCGCCGAGCCGCTCGGCCAAGCGCAGCGCATCGGCGATGCGGTCGCGCGCGTCCTCGGGCAGCCGGTTATAGCGCGGCGTCTCGATATAGATCGCCGTCCATGAGGCACGCAGCCGGTCGGCGACGCGGCGCGCATAGCGGACGAGGCCGAGGCAGGACGGATGCTCGCTGACGCAGACGAGCACGCGGTCGCCCGCGGCCCAGGGGCCGGTGATCGCGTGGGCGCGCATGTAAACGAGCATCTGCTCGTCGACCCGCTGCGCCGTGCGCCGGAGCGCCAGCTCGCGCAGCGCGGTCAGGTTTCCGGGCTGGAAATAGTTGCGCAGCGCCCTCTCGGCCTCGGCCGGGACATAGACCTTGCCCTCGTTCAGCCGCTCGATCAGGTCGTCGGGCGAGATATCCACCACCTCGATGTCGTCGGCGCGATCGAGAATCCCGTCGGGCACCGTCTCGCGAATGCGGACATGGGTGATTTGCGCCACGACGTCGTTGAGGCTTTCGACGTGCTGGATGTTGAGCGTCGAATAGACGTCGATGCCGGCGGCCAGCAGCTCCTCGACGTCGAGATAGCGCTTGGGGTGGCGGCTGCCGGCGACGTTGGTATGGGCGAGCTCGTCGACGAGGACGAGGGTCGGCTTGCGCGCCAGGATCGCGTCGAGGTCCATCTCCTCGAAGACACGCTCGCGGTACTCGATGCGGCGGCGGGGAACGACTTCGATCCCTTCGAGCAAGGCCTTGGTCTCGACGCGGCCGTGGGTCTCGACGACGCCGGCGACGACATCGACGCCCTCGCCCCGCGCCATCCGCGCGGCGGTGAGCATCTTGTAGGTCTTGCCAACGCCCGGCGCCGCGCCCAGGAAGATCTTGAGCCGGCCTTGGCCCTCCCGACCCGCCTCGCGGAGAAGCGCCTCCGGCGAGGGACGCTGATCGCGGTCCGAGGTATCGGTGCTGGCCATCGCCCTCCTTAGCGCCAGCCGCGCCGGCGGGGCAACGGCTGGTTATTTGGCTGCGAGCGCGTCCAGTGCCAAATTGAGCTTCAGCACGTTGACCCGCGGCTCGCCCAGGATACCAAGCGCGCGGGGCTGTGTGTAGCCGTCGACGAGGGCCTGGATCTTGGCCTCGGGCAGATTGCGGGCCTTGGCCACCCGGGGCACCTGGAACGCGGCGCCGGCGGGCGTGATATCGAGATCGAGACCGCTCGCCGAGGTGGTGACGAGATCGACCGGAATCGGGCGCGGAATTCCCGGCCGCCAGCGTGCCCGCGTCGCCCTTGACGCGGTCCACCAGCGCTTGGCTGGTCGGGGCGAGGTTGGAGCCGCTCGAATTGTCGGCGGCATAGGGTACCGAAATCGTCTTCGTCGGGTCGTTGGGATCGGTTTCGGTCGTGGCCGAGGGCCGGCCGTGGAAATATTTGTCCGTGGCGAAGTTCTGGCCGATCAGCTCGGAGCCGATCACGGTCCCGTTCTTCTCGATCAGGCTGCCATTGGCCTGAGAGGGAAAGACGAGTTGGGCGATGCCGGTCATCGCCAGCGGATAGACGAGGCCGGTGATGACCGTCATGACGACGATCATCAGGATGGCGGGACGGATTTCGCGAAGCATTGTCTCCCCTCCTCAGGCGAGGCCGATGGACGTGACGAGCATGTCGATGAGCTTGATGCCGATGAACGGCACGACGAGCCCGCCGAGACCATAGATCAGCAGGTTGCGCCTCAGGATGCTGGCGGCACCGGTCGGGCGATACGCAACGCCCTTCAGGCTCAAGGGAATGAGCGCGATGATGATGAGCGCGTTGAAGATGATGGCCGAGAGAATGGCGCTCTCCGGCCGCTGCAAATGCATGATGTTCAGGACGCCGAGCTGCGGATAGAAGGCGACGAACATCGCCGGGATGATGGCGAAATACTTGGCCACGTCGTTGGCGATCGAGAACGTGGTGAGCGCGCCCCGGGTCATCAGGAGTTGCTTGCCGATGGCGACGATCTCGATGAGCTTCGTCGGATCGCTGTCGAGATCGACCATGTTGCCGGCCTCGCGCGCCGCCATCGTGCCGGTGTTCATCGCGACGCCGATATCGGCCTGCGCCAGGGCGGGCGCGTCGTTGGTGCCGTCGCCGCACATGGCGACGAGCTTGCCCTTGCCTTGCTCGTCGCGGATGAGGCGCAGCTTGTCCTCGGGCGTCGCCTGCGCCAGGAAATCGTCCACCCCCGACTCGGCGGCGATCGCCGCGGCCGTCAGCGGGTTGTCGCCCGTGATCATGACCGTGCGGATGCCCATCTGGCGCAGCTCGGCAAAACGCTCGCGGATGCTGCCTTTGACGATGTCCTTCAGATGAACGACGCCGAGAATGCGGGCGTCCTTTGCGACGGCGAGCGGCGTCCCGCCCGACTTCGATATCCGCTCGACGATCTGCTGCAGCTGCGGCACCGAGCTCATCGTCTTGCCGGCATGGGCAAGGATGGCTTCGACCGCGCCCTTGCGGATCGATTGGCCCTCGATGTCAACGCCGCTCATCCGGGTCTGCGCCGAGAAGGAGACGAAGCTCGCGTTGAGCGGTGCCATCTCGCGCCCGCGGATGCCGTACTTCTCCTTGGCCAGGACCACGATCGAGCGCCCCTCCGGGGTCTCGTCGCTGAGCGAGGAAAACTGCGCCGCGTCGGCAAGCTCCTGCTCTTCGACGCCGCCTAGCGGGATGAACTCGGTCGCCTGGCGGTTGCCCAGCGTGATCGTGCCGGTCTTGTCGAGCAAGAGCGTATCGACGTCGCCCGCCGCCTCAACCGCGCGGCCGGACATGGCGAGGACGTTGAAGCGCACCAGGCGATCCATTCCGGCGATGCCGATGGCCGAGAGCAGCGCGCCGATCGTCGTCGGGATGAGACAAACGAAGAGCGCGATGAGGACGACGACCGACACCGCGCCCGAGGCATAGGAGGCGAAGGCCGGGATGGTCACCGTGGCGAAGACGAAGATGAGGCTCATGCCGACGAGCAGGATGGTGAGCGCGATCTCGTTGGGGGTCTTCTGCCGCACCGCGCCTTCGACGAGCGCGATCATGCGATCGAGGAAGGTGTGTCCCTGCGCCGCCGTGATCTTGACCTTGAGCCAGTCGGAAGTGACCCGCGTGCCGCCCGTCACCGCCGAGCGATCGCCGCCGCTCTCGCGAATGACCGGGGCCGATTCGCCGGTGATCGCCGATTCATCGACCGAGGCCACGCCTTCGATGACCTCGCCATCGCTCGGTACCAGATCGCCGGCCTCGACCAGGACGATGTCGCCTTTCAGCAGCTCCGCCGCGCCGACCTCCACGAATTTACGGCTTTGCGCGTTGGCGAGGCGCTTGGCCTTGGTCTCGGTTCGCATGCGGCGCAGGGTGTCGGCCTGGGCCTTGCCGCGGCCCTCGGCGACCGCCTCGGCAAAATTGGCGAACAGCACGGTGAACCACAGCCATAGGGTGATCTGGCCCGAGAACAGCGCGTGGGAGCCGATGACGTTGCCGCCGCCGACGAAAAGATCGCGGAGGTAGAAGACGGTCGTCAGCACCGACACGATCTCGACCACGAACATGACCGGGTTCTTGATCAGGGTTCGCGGATCGAGCTTGCGGAACGAGGCGCCGATCGCGGGCACGATAAGCGAGCTGTCGAACAGCGACAGCGGCTGGACCTGCCGCTTGTAGAGGCGGCCGTGCGGCGGCGTCGCGGCGGGAGATTGAAATGTCATGACGGTATGTCCTAAGGCGAGCGTCAGGATCAAGGTGAGGGATAAAGCGTGCCGGAATTCATCGCGGCCTGCTCGACGACGGGGCCGAGTGCCACGGCCGGGAAGTAAGTGAGACCGCCGATGATGAGGATGACGCCGACCAAGAGGCCGACGAACAGCGGCCCATGGGTCGGGAAGGTTCCGGCGGAGGGCGCCAGCACTTTCTTCTGCGCCAGCGATCCCGCCACGGCGAGCAGCGGAATGACGAAGATGAACCGTCCCATCAGCATCGCCGCAGCCAGGGTAGTGTTGTAGTAGAGCGTGTTCGCGCTGAGCCCGGCGAAGGCGCTGCCGTTGTTTCCCGTCGCCGAAGTAAAGCCGTAGAGAATCTCGCTGAAGCCGTGCGGGCCGGTGTTGGAGATGCCGGCGAGGCCGGCGGGAAGCACGGTGGCGAGCGCGGTCCAGCCGAGGATCGAGAGCGGCAGCGAGAGCAGCGCCAGGATGGTCATCTTGACCTCCTTCGCCTCGAGCTTCTTGCCGAGATATTCGGGCGTGCGCCCGACCATCAGGCCGGCCACGAACATCGCGACGATGGCGAAGGCGAGGATGCCGTAGAGGCCGGAGCCGACGCCGCCGAAGATGACCTCGCCGAGCATGATGTTGACCATCGGCACCATGCCGCCGAGCGGTGTGTAGCTGTCATGCATGGAATTGACCGAGCCGTTCGACGCGTCCGTCGTCGCCGTCGCCCAGATCGTCGAGTTGGCGATGCCGAAGCGGACCTCTTTGCCCTCCATGTTGCCGCCGGCCTGCGTCGCGCTGGGCGTGCTGTCGACATGGAACTGCGCGAAGGCCGGATTGCCATGCGAACTCGGCCCAGTAGCAGGTCGTCACCCCGACCAGGAACAAAATCCCCATCGCCGCGAAGAGCGCCCAGCCCTGGCGCTGGTCCTTGACCATGCGGCCGAAGGTGTAGGTCAGCGCGGCGCTGATCGCGAGGATCGACCACATCTCGATCAGATTGCTGATCGCATTGGGGTTCTCGAAGGGATGGGCGGAGTTGACGTTGAAGAAGCCGCCGCCATTGGTGCCGAGTTGCTTGATCGCGATCTGCGAAGCGACGGGGCCTTGCGCGATCACCTGCTTCACGCCTTCGAGCGTCGTCGCCTCGGTGTAGGCGCCGAGATTCTGCGGCATGCCCGTCGCGATCAGCGCCAAGGCCACCACGATCGAGAGCGGCAAAAGGACATAGAGCGTGCAACGCGTCAGATCGACCCAGAAATTGCCGACGGTGCGCGCCGACCGCCGCGCGAAGCCGCGGACGATCGCGATGACGAGCGCGATGCCCGTCGCCGCCGAGACGAAGTTGTGCATCGTGAGCCCCGCCATCTGCGTGAGGTAGCTCATGGTGGTCTCGCCGCCATAGGACTGCCAGTTGGTGTTGGTGACGAAGCTTACCGCCGTGTTGAAGGCGAGGCTTTGCTCGACCGCGCTCTGGCCCGCCGGATTGAAGGGCAGGACCGCCTGGAAACGCATCAGTGTATAGAGGGTCACGAAGCCGGCGACGCTGAAGAACAGCATCGCGACGGCATAGGTCAGCCAATGCTGCTCCTGCTTCTCGTCGACGCCGCAACACCAGTAAACCGCGCGCTCCACCGGGCGCAGCACGGGATGGAGAAAGGTGCGCTCGCCTTCGAACACCCGCGCCATGAAAATGCCGAAGGGCTTCACGAAGAGCGTGATGAGCACGCAATAGACCGCGATCTGAAGCCAGCCGTTGAAGGTCATGGGCGAACTCCTAGAACCGCTCGGGGCGGATCAGCGCGACGACGAGATAAACCATGACGACGACGGTCACGATGCCGCCGAGCACGTAATCGATGAACATCTGGGGCTCCTTACATGCGATCGCAGGCGACGACGTAAAGCACGGCGACGGCGAAAAAAGCGATCCCGGCCACGACGAGAATTGCATCAAGCATCTCGCTCTCCTTGAGGCTCTCAAAAAAAATTAATCGATCCGGGAACCCGGCGCCTTGACTTGGATCAAGCCGAAGGCTCCGGTATCCCCAACTCGGCGCATCACGTAAACCGATCCGAATAGGAATTCGAGAGCGATACGGAGCGGGAAATATATAGAACGCATATATGCGTAAGATCTCGGCACGAGGCATCATCTGGTGGGAATATCGTCGCCGGCGATGACAAGACGGAGGCCGGGTATGCCTAGACCTTCGTCCTTGGCAAAGCGGATCGCGGCTTCGCGCGTGAAGAACGTGCCGGCAACCAGGCCGTCGGCCCTTAGGCTGCGCCAATGACCGTCTCTGTCGGGGAAAATCCGGAAATCGGGCAAGCCGCGCGCCGATCCCCGATCGGCATTCTGGACGAGGGACATCGCAGCCGCTCCTCAGCTGTAGCCCATTACCTGCACGCAAACGAAGACCAGCAGGAAGACGCCAACGAGGCCGCAGAGCGTCATGGCCACTTCCACCAGCGTTTCCTTCATCGCCGGATCGCTATCCTTCGCGCGCCCGTTCATGCGCGGTCGCAACGCGAATTGGTAATCGTCGAACTCGTTGCGTATGGCCATGGATTGACCTCCTCAAAGGATACGCGGCTTAGCCGCACGCCCCTATAGAAGGCCTTTCGAGCATTAAGGATCGAGAGCGATCGCGGCCCGAAAAAATAGGGATTTCATATAAGGCCACCGGTCGTTCGATGCCTTGTTCTTTCGCCTTTCACTATGAGTTTTATATAAATCCGGCCCGCCATCCCCATCGATTTTTAATGAGCGAAAGTCCTTATATGAGCCTGCCCGGGTCCACCTATGTGCGAGTTGGAGGGCCGCCATGTCTCGCTCATCCCTCACGAAGGACCGAACCGCGCGCACCGCGCGATTCGTCATCGCGCCAACTCGATGTGCTCTCGACGAAAGCGCGCGCCGGAAGGTCCGCTAAGCGCCGACCATGGTCCTCTTGTCGCATTTCAACTCCGTATCGCGCGGATTGGTTCAGCGCTTTTTCAGGAAAGTGGTGGTCTTTGCCGCCTTCGCCGCTTTCGTGTCCGTCTTGCAGCCGCACGGGCTGGCGTTGCTATTCAGACTGTTGCACACGGAATACTGGTTCGCCGGCGGCATGTCCGTCGGCATGGCCACATTCCTCCACCAGCGCTTCGGCGAACCGACTCTCACCTACTGGGACGAGGCCGTCGCATTCTTTGGGATCGGCACCGTAAGCCACATCGCATTGGCTCTCTTTTGATCTTCCGAGACAGAAGATCGATCCCGCCCGGCCTCGTGTTCTCCTCGCGCGTCCGCTCGCGGCGTCGATGCTAGCCGGCGGTTTCCGCCGCGGCTTTGTGATAGAGCGCGGGGCGCAAGCGCTTTTGGCCGAGGAACAGCAGAATCGGCGACGCGATGAAGATGGAGGACGAGGTGCCGACGATGATGCCGAAGACGATGGCGAGCGCGAAGCCTCGGATCGCCTCGCCGCCGATGATCGCCAGCGGCAGGATGGAAAGGAGAACGGTCGAGGAGGTCGCGATGGTGCGGCCCAGCGTCTGATTGATGCTGAGATCGATCAGCTCGCGCAGCGGCATCGTCTTGTGCTTGCGCAGATTCTCGCGAATCCGGTCGTAGACGACGATCTTATCGGTGACCGAGTAGCCGATCAGCAGCATGATCGCGGCGACGGAGGTCAGGTCGAATTGCAGCTGCGTGACGGCGAAGAAGCCGACCGTCTTGGTGACATCGAGGAGCAAGGTCCCGACCACGCCGACCCCGAATTGCCAATCGAAGCGGAACCAGATGTAGCCGAGCACGCCGAGGAAGGAAAACCCGACGGCAAGGAGGCCGCTGCGAAAGAGCTCGCCGCTGACTTTCGCGCCGACCAATTCCAGGCGGCGGATTTCGGCGCCAGGGAATTTCGCCGCGAGCATGGTTTCGATCGCTTGGCGCGCGCCTGCCCCCGAGGCTTCCTGGTCCAGCTCGACCAGGGCATCCTCGGCCGAGCCGAACTCCTGCACGCGCGGCGTGCCCAAATTCAGCGAGTCGAAGGCGGCCCGGATTTGCCCGGTATCGGCGGGCTGCTTCAAGCGCAGCTCGACGACCGTGCCGCCCGTGAAATCGATGCTGTAATTGAGGCCCGGATAGAAGAAGAGCACGATCGAAGCGGTGCTGAGGATCGCCGAGACGATCAGCCCGGCAAATCGGCCGCGCATGAAGCGGATCGAGGTGTTCGTGGGCAGCTTGAACAGCGGCCGGAGGATCATGATGCCGTGCCTTTCTTGCTTGGCCGGAAAACCTTGCGCAGCCGCGCGGCAAGCGACGGCGCGACGCGCATCACGAGCCAGGGAAGAATGACGAAGGCGACGATCGCGCCGAAAAAATCGTTCACCTTCCAATCGTAAACCCAAGCATAGCCATTATCGCACCAAGTGATCGCCTCGTCCTTGGCCAATTTGCGCTCCATCGCCTGAAGCTGGCCAAGATTTCGCGCGGTCGCAAGCACGGCTGCGTGCCTCCTCGAAGCCCTTTATCAGCGTTCCGTTCCCGGCCAAGGGATTGAAGCCCGGATCGGGCGGGCCATAATCGGTTCGGTAAAGGCACGACATCGGAGTGGCGCGGCTCCTCTCGTCGCCAGGATCGCGCAGCCGGCATAAAAATTCGAGGTGGGAACCGGCGCCGGGTTATAAAGATCGCATAGTGACCGGCGGAGCAAACCATGCGTTTCCTTCCTTTTCCCGGCGGCGACAAAATTCCGGCATTGGGGCTCGGCACCTGGCGGATGGGCGAAGAGCGCGGCCGCGCCGGCGCCGAGATCGCCGCGTTGAAACTCGGGCTCGATCTCGGAATTACCCTTATCGACACCGCCGAGATGTATGGCAACGGCGGCGCCGAGGAAATCGTGCGCGAAGCGGTCGCGGGCCGCCGCGACGAAATCTTTCTCGTCAGCAAGGTGCTGCCGCAGAACGCCAGCCGCAAAGGCACGGTGAAGGCGTGCGAAGCCAGCCTCAAGCGCCTCGGCACCGACCGGCTCGACCTTTACCTCTTGCATTGGCCCGGCAGCGTGCCCGTGGCCGAGACCGTCGCGGGGTTCGAGGCGCTCAAGGCCGCCGGCAAGATCCGCCATTGGGGCGTGAGCAATTTCGAGCTGGCCGAGATGGCGGCGCCTGCCGTCGCCGCCGCCGCGACGAACCAGGTGCTCTATAACCTCGCGCGGCGCGGCATCGAGTGGGATTTGCTGCCCTGGTGCCGCCGTCGCGGCATCCCCGTGATGGCCTATTCGCCGCTCGACCAAGGGCGCATCCTCAGCAACCCCACCGTGCTGAAGCTGGCTGGAAAGCGCGGCATCGCTCCGGCGCAGCTGGCGCTGGCCTGGGTGCTCGCCCAGGACGGCGTCCTCGCCATCCCCAAGGCCGCAACCCTCGGCCACGTGCGTGAAATCCGCGCCGCGCTCGATCTCGCGCTCGGCCCAGACGAGCGGGCGGCGCTCGACGCAGCCTTTCCGCCGCCACGGGGCGCGAGCCCCCTGCAATCGGCGTAGGAGGCTTGAAAACAGCGCTCTTGTCAACCCTCGGCCGCTTGTAGTTTACTAGCCAGCGCGACAGCAAACGGACGTCGAATTGGGGGATTGGCCCGATGCTGCTCTCACATCTGTTGCGGCACATCGTGCGCGAGGGCACGCTGCGCGTCTATGACGCTGCCGGCAGTCTTCATGTCTTTGCCGGCAAGCCCGGCCGCACCGTTACCGTGCGGCTGCACGATTCGGCCGCCGAGTTCCAGCTGTTCTTCAACAGCCAATTGAAGCTCGGCGAGTGCTTCATGGACGGCCGCCTCACCATCGAGGATGGCAGCATCTATGACCTGCTCGATTTCCTGTCCGAAAATCTGACTCACGCGCCGCCGCACATCATGATGCGATTGGGCGAACGGATCGGCCGCCTGTTCCGCGTGTTCGAGCAATATAACCCGCTCGGCAAGGCGCGCGCGAATGTCGCGCATCACTACGACCTGTCGGACACGCTCTACAGCCTGTTCCTCGACAATGACCGGCAATATTCCTGTGGCTATTTCACCGAGCCCGAGCAAAGCCTCGAGGTCGCCCAGAGCAACAAGAAGCGCCATCTCGCATCGAAGCTGCTCTTGAAGCCGGGCCAGCGTGTGCTCGATATCGGCTCGGGCTGGGGCGGGCTCGCGCTCTACCTCGCGCAGGAATGCGGCGTGCACGTGACCGGGCTTACGCTCTCGACCGAGCAACTGCGCGAATCCACCCGCCGCGCGGCGGCGGCCGGGTTGGCCGACCGCGTGAAGTTCGAGCTTCTCGACTATCGCGAGGTGCAGGGCAGCTATGACCGTATCGTCTCGGTCGGCATGTTCGAGCACGTCGGGATCGTGCACTATCCGACCTTCTTCGCCAAGCTGAGCCAGCTTTTGACCGATGACGGCGTGGCGCTCCTGCATTCGATCGGCCGCGCCGACGGGCCGAGCTATACCAATGCTTGGCTTCGGAAATACATCTTCCCCGGCGGCTACTCGCCGGCCATTTCCGAGGTCGTGCCGGTGGTCGAGCGCACCGGGTTGTGGATCACCGATCTCGAAGTGCTGCGACTCCATTATGCCGAGACGCTCCGCATCTGGCGCCAGCGCTTCCTGGCCAATCGCGAGCGCGTCCGCGCGCTCTACGACGAACGCTTCTGCCGCATGTGGGAGTTCTATCTCGCGGGGTCGGAAGTGGCGTTCCGGCGCGAGGGCCACATGAATTTCCAGATGCAGCTCGCCAAGCGCGTCGACACTGTGCCGCTGACCCGCAACTACATGGTCGATTGGGAGCGCAACCGCCGGCCGCGCAGCGCCGAGCGCGCCGCGTAAGGAAGCGACTCGACCCCCGCGTTCCACAGGCTGTGCGTGGAATACCCCATGCCGTGGTGAGCAGCATTTGCTAACATCCCGGTCATGGAAACCGCTGTATCGAACGTCACGCCCCTGCGCGAGGGCGAGATTGGCTACCGCACGCCGCCCGCCAACATCGAGGCCGAGCAGGCGCTGTTGGGCGCGATCCTCGTCAACAACGCCGCTTTTCACCGTGTCTCGGAGTTCCTGAAGCCCGAGCATTTCGGCGAGGGCGTGCATGGTCGCATCTACGCCGCGATCGCCAAGCTCATGGAGCGCGGGCAGCTCGCCAATCCGGTCACGCTCAAGAATCTGTTCGACCAGGACGGCGCGCTCCAGGAGATCGGCGGGGCGCAGTACCTCGTCCGGCTCGCCGCCTCGATGGTCACGATCATCAACGCCGCGGATTACGGCCGCGCCATCCACGATCTCTATTTGCGCCGCCAGCTCATCACGATCGGCGAAGATGTCGTCAACGAGGCCTACAGCCACGATCTCGAACGCGCCGCGCCGCAACTGATCGAGACCGCCGAGAAGAAGCTCTTCGATCTCGCCGAGACCGGCCAGTTCGAGGGCGGCTTCCAGCCCTTCGTCACGGCGCTCGGGAGCGCCATCGTCCAGGCCGAAGCGGCGTTCAAGCGCAGCGGGCGGACGACCGGCGTCTCGACCGGCTTTCTCGACCTCGACAAGCTCTTGGGCGGCTTGCACCCGTCGGATTTGATCGTGCTGGCGGGCCGGCCGTCGATGGGCAAGACCGCGCTCGCCACCAATATCGGCTTCAACGCCGCCCGCGCCTATCGGCCGGGCAAGGCCCCCGACGGCCGCGCCATCGCCGAGGACGGCGCCGTGATCGGGTTCTTCTCGCTCGAGATGTCGGCCGAGCAGCTGGCGACGCGCATTCTCAGCGAGGAATCCGGCGTGCCGTCCAATAACATCCGCAAGGGCGAGGTCAGCCACGAGGATTTCGATCGCTTCGTCCAGGCGAGCCAGCGCTTGGCCACGGTGCCGTTTTTCGTCGACGACACGCCCGCGCTCAGCATCGCGGGCTTGCGCACGCGCGCGCGGCGGCTGCTGCGCCAACAGGGTCTCGGCATGGTGATCGTCGATTACCTGCAGCTTATTCGCGGCGACGCGAGCGGCGTCGAGAACCGGGTGCAGGAGATCTCGGAGATCACCCGGGGCCTCAAGGCGCTGGCCAAGGAGCTCAACGTGCCGGTGCTCGCATTGTCGCAACTGTCGCGCGCGGTCGAGCAGCGCGAGGACAAACGGCCGATGCTGTCCGATCTTCGAGAATCCGGCTCGATCGAGCAAGACGCCGACGTCGTCATGTTCGTTTACCGCGAGGAATATTATCTGAGCCGCGGCGAGCCCGCGCGGCGTCCCGAGGAATCTGACGAGCGCTACAATCTGCGCTACGAGGATTGGCGGCAGCGGCTCGAGCAGGTCAGCGGCACGGCCGAGATCCTGGTCGCGAAGCAGCGCCACGGCCCCATTGGCAAGGTGACGCTGCGCTTTGCCCATGAGATGACGCGCTTCGAGAACTTCGTCAGCGGCGACCGCCTGCCTGATGCCGTCCCCTGATCGGCGGACCCACTCGCGGGCGCGCGCCGAGCGGGACGTGGCGATCCTCGACATCGACCTCGGCGCCGTCGCCGCCAATTGGCGGCTGCTGGAGGAGAGGGTTTCGCCCGGCGCGCGCTGCGCCGCGGTGGTGAAAGCCGACGCCTATGGCATCGGCATGGCCGAGGCGGCGCCGGTCCTCGCCCGCGCGGGCTGCAAGAGCTTCTTCGTCGCGACCCTGGACGAGGGGGTGGCGTTGCGCGCGCTGCTGCCGCGGGCGCAGATCGCGGTGCTGAACGGACTCGCCATGGGCGAGGCCGCCGACTTCGCCAAGAGCGGGCTGCTGCCCGTGCTCAACGACCTCGGTCAGGTCGAAGCGTGGCGAGGCTACGCCGCGACGCGCGGCGGCGCCGCGGCGATGCTGCATCTCGATACCGGCCTCAACCGCCTCGGCATGCCGGCCAAGGAAGTGCGGCGGCTCGCCGCCGAGCCGCAGCTTCTGGCCGGCTTCAAGCTGACCCTGATCCTGTCGCATCTCGCTTGCGCCAGCGAGCCCGCCCATCCGATGAACCTTGAACAGCTCGCTCAATTCCGCGCGGCGCTCAATCTCTTGCCGCGCGCGCCGGCGAGCCTTGCCGCATCGTCGGGCATCTTCCTGGGCGGGGATTTTCACTTCGACATGGTGCGTCCGGGCGCCGCCCTCTATGGCGTCAACCCGGTTCTCGGCCACCCCAACCCGATGCAGCCGGTGGTTCGCCTGAAGGCCAGAATCCTTCAGGTCCGTGACGTTGACAGCGGCGACAGCGTTGGATATGGTGCCGCGCATCGCATCGACCGATCGGGCCGAATCGCAATTATCGCAATAGGTTACGCGGATGGCTGGCTGCGTTCTTCGAGCCATCGCGGCGCGGCGCGGATCGCCGGCCAGCCGGCGCCCGTGATCGGGCGGATCTCGATGGACCTCGTGACGCTCGACGTGACCGGCATCGATCCCGAGGCGGTGCAGCCGGGCGCCTATGCCGACTTGATCGACGACCGCTATGGCGTGGACGATGCCGCCCACGCCGCCGGCACCATCGGCTATGAGGTGTTGACCGCTTTGGGCGGCCGTTGCGTCCGCGTCTATCGACGCGGAGCGCATTAGATGCTCGATTTCCTGGCTTCGATCGGCCGGGTCTTCATTGCCTTCCTCGGCGCCAGCGGCCGCCTTGCCATCTTCGGCCTCACCGCCCTGAGCCATTGCTTCCGGCCGCCGATCTATTTCCGGCTGATCGGCAAGCAGATGGTCGATATCGGCTACTACTCGCTGCCGGTCGTCGGGCTGACCGCGGTCTTTACCGGCATGGTGCTGGCGCTGCAGACCAACACCGGCTTCCAGCGGTTCGGCGCCGCCAGCGCGACCGCGACGGTAGTGGTGCTGTCGGTGACCCGCGAACTGGGTCCGGTGATCGCGGCCCTCATGGTCGCCGGCCGCATCGGCGCCGCGATCGCGGCCGAGATCGGCACCATGCGGGTGACCGACCAGATCGACGCGCTGTGGACGCTCTCGACCAATCCTTACAAATATCTGGTCGTGCCGCGAATCGTCGCCGGGCTCGCGACCCTGCCGCTCCTCGTCATCGTCGCCGACATCATCGGCGTCTTCGGCGGCTACATCGTCAGCACCTACCGGCTCGGCTTCAACCCGGCGACCTATCTGCACAACACCTTCGAGAATCTCACCCGCAACGATGTCTTCTCGGGCCTGATCAAGGCTTGCGTCTTCGGCTTCATCATCGCGCTGATGGGCTGCTATCACGGCTATAATTCGCGCGGCGGCGCTCAGGGCGTGGGCGCGGCAACGACCTATGCGGTGGTGTCGGCCTCGGTCATGATCCTGCTGTTCGATTACCTCCTCACCAGCGTGCTGTTCTAGCGATGAGCGGCGCCCCCAAGATCGCCGTGCGCGGATTGAAGAAATCCTTCGGACCGAAGATCGTGCTCGACGGCATCGATCTCGATGTCGGCGTAGGCGAGAGCGTCGTCATCATCGGCGGCTCGGGCACGGGCAAATCGGTGCTGGTGAAATGCGTCCTCGGCCTGCTCGATTCGGACGCCGGCTCGATCAAGATCGACGGCGAGGAGGTCACCACCCTGCCGCGCGGCCAGCGCGAGGCGCTGTTGCGGAAATTCGGCATGCTGTTCCAGGGCGCGGCATTGTTCGACTCGCTCAGCGTGTGGGAGAATGTGGCATTCGGCCTGATCCAGGGTCGCGGGATGGAAAAACGGGCCGCGCAAGGAGATCGCGATCACGAAGCTCGGCGCCGTGGGCCTCGGTCCCGAGGTCGGCGATCTGCGTCCATCGGAGCTGTCGGGCGGCATGCAGAAGCGCGTCGCGCTCGCGCGCGCCATCGCGGCCGAGCCCGAGATCATCATCTTCGACGAGCCGACCACCGGCCTCGATCCGATCATGGCCGACGTGATCAACGATCTGATCATCAAATGCGTGCGCGACCTGGGCGCCACGGCGGTTTCGATCACCCACGACATGGCGAGCGCGCACAAGATCGCCAACCGAATCGCCATGATCTATAAGGGCCGGATCATCTGGGACGGCGCGGCGTCCGAGATCGACCGGTCCAACAATCCTTACGTCGACCAGTTCATCCATGGCCGCGCCGAACGGGCCCATCAAGATGGAGGTGCGCGCCCTGTGAGCGAGCCTCAGCCTAGCGCCGCCGAGACCTGATCGTGGCGAAAGCGCAGACCCGCTTCGTCTGCCAGCAATGCGGCTCCGTCTCTCCGAAATGGGCGGGGCGGTGCGACGGCTGCGGCGGCTGGAACACGCTCGCCGAGGAAACCGTGGCCGCCGGCCCGCCCAAAAGCCTCGACCGCTCGGGCTCGGGCAAGGCCAGGGGGCAAAGGCTGACCTTCTCGAGCCTCACCGGCGACTCGCGGGAAATGCCGCGCCGGACCAGCGGCATCGCCGAATTCGACCGGGTTTGCGGCGGCGGCATGGTGCCGGGCTCGGCGCTGCTCGTCGGCGGCGATCCGGGCATCGGCAAATCGACGGTGCTGCTGCAAGTGCTGGCCGCCTTGGCCTCGGGACAGGGCGGCCCGAGGCGCCGCTGCGCCTATATCTCGGGCGAGGAATCGCTCGACCAGGTGCGCCTGCGCGCCAGCCGGCTCGAGGTCGAGCAGGCGCCTGTCGAGCTCGCCGCCGCGACCAGCATCCGCGACATCGCGCTCGCGCTCGATCACGCGGACGCGACCCGATATCGTGGCCATCGACTCGATCCAGACCATGTATCTCGACACGCTCGACAGCGCGCCGGGCACGGTGGGCCAGGTCCGCGCCTCGGCGCAGGAGCTCATCCGCCTCGCCAAGCAGCGCGGCTTCTGCCGTCGTGCTGGTGGGCCACGTCACCAAGGAAGGGCTCATCGCCGGTCCGCGCGTGCTCGAGCACATGGTCGACACCGTGCTCTATTTCGAGGGCGAGCGCGGCCACCAGTTCCGCATCCTGCGCGCGGTCAAGAACCGCTTCGGGCCGACCGACGAGATCGGCGTGTTCGAGATGACCGATCGGGGCCTGGCCGAGGTGCCCAACCCGTCGGCGCTGTTCCTCGCCGAGCGGCACGGCGACCGTGTCACGGGCGCGGCGGTCTTCGCCGGGATGGAGGGCACGCGGCCGGTGCTGGTGGAAATCCAGGCGCTTGGTCGCGCCGCGAGTCTACGGGCACGCCGCGCCGCGCCGTGGTCGGCTGGGACGGCAACCGGCTCGCCATGGTGCTGGCCGTGCTCGAGGCGCGCTGCGGCGTTGCAGATCGGCGCGCAGCGACATCTATCTCAACGTCGCCGGCGGCCTGCGCATCGCCGAGCCCGCCGCCGATCTCGCGGTCGCCGCGGCGCTGATCTCCGCGCTGACGCGCTCGAGCCGATGCCGGCCGATACCGTGGTCTTCGGCGAGATCGGGCTGTCGGGCGAGGTGCGGCCCGGTGGGCCAGGCCGAGGCGCGGCTCAAGGAAGCGGCCAAGCTCGGCTTCACCGCCGCTCTGGCGCCCGCCGCAACCCGGCCGCGTCAAGGGCATGCGGCGGCGCCGGGCTCGCGATCCGCGAGCTTGCCCATCTGCGCCAGTCTGGTCGCGCTGTTCGAGGATGCGGCGCGCCAAGGCGCCGCGCGCTGGCTCGATCCCGCGGGCCGGCGCTCGTGACGACCTCTCGACATCGCCGTCATCGGCGTCATGCATGCTGTCGGGCTATTTCGCTTATTCCCGCGGCTTCGTGCGCGAGGCGCTGTCGATCGCCGCCTGGATCAATGCTTCGTTCGTGGCCGTCTACACCTTTCCCTATGTGCTGCCGGTGTTCGAGCGGGTCCTGCCGAAGGGCGTCATCGCCAATGTCTCGGCCGCGGCGGTCGTGTTCATCCTGGCGCTCGTTATCCTGCACATGATTTCGAACGCGCTGGCGCGCCGGGTCAAGGACAGCGCGCTGTCGCCGATAGACCGCAGCCTCGGCCTCATATTCGGCTTGGCGCGCGGCATGATCCTCGTCTGCATCGCCTATATCGCGCTCAACTGGATGATCCCGCCCGGCAAGAGCCGGCCGCACTGGTTCGCCGATGCGCGCTCGCTGCCCTATCTCGATGCCGGGGCGGGCAAGATGCGCGCCTATCTCCCGTTCCCGCTCCACTCGAGCGAGCCGCGCCGCGCCGCCGCCAGCGCCGAAGCAGAGGCCGACAGCGCGATCAGCGCCTTGACCAATCCCAGCCCCAATCCGGCGCCCGCGGCCGATGCCGCGCCGGACTACAGCCCGGACGAGCAGCGCGACCTCAACCGCCTGATCCAGCAGCAAAATTCGAAGTGACCGAAGCGTCGGGGTAGCGCCACCCGGCGGTTCCGTGTAAAAGCTCGCATTCCGGCCGCGCGATCCCTACCTAAAGCCCGAGGCCCATGCTGAGAACCCAGCCCTTCGACGACGACCATCCGCACGAGGAATGCGGCGTGTTCGGCAGTCTTCGGGCATGCCGAATCGGCGGCGCTCGCGGCGCTCGGGCTGCACGCCCTGCAGCATCGCGGCCAGGAGGCGGCCGGCATCGTCAGCTATGACGGCGAGCAGTTTCATGCCCATCGCGCCATGGGCCATGTCGGCGAGAATTTCAGCTCGAAGGATGTGATCGGCACGCTGCAGGGCCACTCGGCGATCGGCCATGTCCGCTACGCGACGACCGGCGAAGTGGCGATGCGCAACGTCCAGCCGCTGTTCGCCGATTTCGAGTTCGGCGGCCTCGCCATCTGCCACAACGGCAACCTCACCAATTCCTACAAGCTGCGCCAGCAGCTGGTGCGCCGCGGCAGCCTGTTCCAATCGACCTCGCGACACCGAGGTGATCGTCCACCTCATCGCCACCAGCCTGAAGCTCACGGTCGAGCAACGCATGATCGACGCGCTGCGCCAGGTCGAGGGCGCCTATTCGCTGGTGGCGCTGTCGGCCAGGACGGGCTGATCGGCGGTGCGCGATCCGCTCGGCGTGCGGCCGCTGGTGCTGGGCAGGCTCGGCGAGGCCTGGATCCTCGCGTCGGAGACCTGCGCGCTCGACATCATCGGCGCCGATTTCGTGCGCGACGTCGAGCCCGGCGAGATGGTGATCGTCGGCGCCTGATGGCGTGCGCATCCTCGAAGCCGTTCGACCGCAAGAAGCGGCGGCTTCTGCGTGTTCGAATACATCTATTTCGCCCGACCCGACAGCGTCGTCGACGGCACCAGCGTCTACGAGGCCCGCAAGCGCATCGGCGCCGAGCTGGCGCGCGAAAGCCACGTCGCCGCCGATATCGTCATTCCGGTGCCGGATTCCGGCGTGCCCGCGGCGCTGGGCTACGCCGCCGAGAGCGGGCTGCCGTTCGAGCTCGGCATCATCCGCAACCATTATGTCGGCCGCACCTTCATCGAGCCGACCGACCAGATCCGCCATCTCGGCGTGAAGCTCAAGCACAACGCCAACCGCGCCGAGCTCAAAGGCAAGCGCGTGATCCTGGTCGACGATTCGATCGTGCGCGGCACCACCTCGACGAAGATCGTCGAGATGGTGCGCCAGGCCGGCGCGAGCGAGGTGCATATGCGCATCTCGAGCCCGCCGACGAGCATTCCTGCTTCTACGGCATCGCCACGCCCGAGCGCGCCAAGCTGCTGGCGTCGCATATGTCGATCGCAGGAGATGGCGCAGCTATCATCGGCGCCGACAGCCTCGCCTTCATCTCGATCGACGGGCTTTATCGCGCCATGGGCGAGTCGACGGCGCGATCCGGCAAGCGACCGCAATTCTGCGACGCCTGCTTCACCGGCGATTATCCGATCCCGCTCGTCGATCACGACGACGGAAAGGTCTCGACCCAGCTCTCGCTCCTCGCCGAAACCGTGTGACGCGCCGTCTCGAAAGCCGATTGGCGCTCGTCACCGGCGCCTCGCGCGGGCTTGGCGCGGCGGTGGCCAAGCGCTTTGCCGCCGAGGGCGCGCATGTGATCGCGCTGGCGCGCGGGGCTAAGGCGCTCGAGACGCTCGACGACGAGATCGAAAAGATGGGTGGCGCCGCGACGCTGGTGCCGCTCGATTTGCGCGACTTCGCCAAGATCGACGGCATGGCGGCCTCGCTCCATCAGCGCTTCGGCCGGCTCGACGTGCTGGTGTCGTGCGCCGCCGCGCTCGGACATCTCGCGCCGGTCGGGCATTTCGAGCCCGCGCTATGGCAGGAGGTGATCGAGGTGAATCTCACCGCCAATTGGCGCCTCATCCGCGCGCTGGAGTCCTGCTCCTTCGCTCTCCCGCGGGACGCGCGATCTTCACGACCTGCGCTGCCGCGCGCGCGGCCGCGCCCTATTGGGCCGCTTATGCGGCGAGCAAGGCCGGGCTCGAGACCCTGGTGAAAACCTATGCCAGCGAGATCGCGCAGGGCACGGTGAAGGCCAATCTCGTCGATCCCGGCCCGCTGCGCACCGAGTTGCGCTTCGCCGCCTTTCCGTTCGAGGACCGCGCCGCGCTCAAATCGCCGGAAGACGCCACCGACGCCTTCGTCGCCTTGGCTGAGGCGGGATGCGAAAAGAACGGCGAGCTTGTCGCCGGCTAGAATCTTGCGGGATTTTCGGCCGCCGCCTTATAGTCGGTCTCGACCGAGGGAGAACCGGCGATGGAAAAGAAATCCGGCGTGACCTATGCGACGCATGACGGCGTGGCATTGCTCGGCGATCTCTACATTCCCGACGGCAGCGGCCCCTTCCCCGCGCTCGTCGCGGTGCATGGCGGCGGCTGGCAGCAGGGCACGCGCGTCGCCTACCGCCATTGGGGCCCCCACCTTGCCAAGGCCGGCTACGTGGTTTTCGCCGTCGATTACCGGCTGTGCAAGCCTCAGCAAAAAAGCTATCCGCAGGCCGTCCACGACATCCGCGCCGCGGTGCAGTTCGTGCGCTTCTCGGCGACGGACCTCAAGGTCGATGGCAAGCGCATCGGCTTGACCGGCAATTCGGCCGGCGCGCATCTCGCCGCGCTGGTCGCTCTGGCCGGCGATCAGCCGGTCTTTGCCGGCGCCTACCCGCTCGATCCCTTCGCCGCGCTCAGCACCAAGGTGAAGGCCATGGTGGGACTCTACGGCGTCTACGATCTGGCCGCGCAATGGCAGCACGATCTGGTCGCCCGGCCGCGCAATTCGATCTGCGAGAAATTCCTCGGGGTCGCGCCGATCGACGACCGGCGGAGCTATTTCGAGGCCTCGCCGCTGAGCTATGTCACGCGCGACAACAACCAGACCGCCTTCCTGCTCGGCTATGGGACGCAAGACGACATCGTCGATGTCGGCACGCAATCGGCCGCGTTCTTGACCGCGCTGAAGCAGGCCGGCTTTTTCGTCCGCAACTGCGTCGTGCAGGCCGCCCCGCATTTCTGGGGGTCCGAGCCTTTGGATGAAACCGGCAGCTTCTCCGGTTTCCTCGCGCCGCGGCTCGAGAGGTTCCTCGCCGAGCGCCTGTGACGAGGGCGCGGACCTGGCCGTAACGGCGTCTCAAGCCTGGCGCTCGAAGCTCGCCCAGAAGGAAAACCCGCTGACGACGTCGTTGACGGCTTCCGGCGCCAATTTCCCTTCCTCCTTCAGTTGGAATTCCCTGCCGAGGAGCGCGCGGACGTCGATGCCGTCATTAACCCAAGTCCGCTCCAGCGCGGGGACGGCCCGCGCCCAGTTGTTGACGACGAACAATATCGCGCCAGGCTTCAGCGCGCGCTTGATGCGCGCGATGTCGAGATCCGGCTGCGCGCAATGTTGCAGAACCCACACCGAGATCGCCGCGTCGAAGACGAGGCCGCGGGCGCCGAGTTCGTCGAGCATGGCGGGCGCGCAGGAAAAGAACAGATCGGAGCGAACATAGCTCGCGGCGAGGGCGCGCATGCTGGAACTCGAATCGACGCCGACGACGCGGCAAGCCTGCCGCTCGATCAGCGCCCGCGCAATTCGCCCGACGCCGCAGCCGTAATCGAGCAGGATGGCGCCGGGATGGAGCTTGACGCTGCGGGCGATCAAATCGGCGAGATAAGGCGTCTCTTTCGCCCAGCGCTGCTCGGTCGTCGAGGAGCCCTCGGGGGTGAGGATGACCCGCATCGCGTCGGCGGGACTGGAAACCTCGAAGATGGCCGGGTTGAACGTGAATTGCGCCGGTCCCGGCTTGGCGGGCATCTAACGGTCCGAGCCCGATGCATAGGATTTCTCCTCGATCAGCCCGCTTCCCAATAATTCGTTGATCCGCCGCTTGATCTCGCTGCGGCGATCGTTGCTGATATAGACCATCCGCGCGGCGTCGATGAAAGACTGGCCGAAACTCTTTCGGCGCTCGAACCCGCGCAGATCCTCTTCGGTTTGCCAGAGCGCTTCATTGACGGATTTGAGCTCCGCGCGCAGTTCGGCGAGAGCCGGCGTGTCGGCGATCTCGGCCGCGAGGATTTTCGCGAGGACGCCGTATTCGTGATTAACATTGCGAAGCTTGGCGGGATCGGCGATCCGCGCCCGCTTGATCTCGAGGATGGTGACCTTGTCGATCAATTCCCCGGGCGAGACGGTGATGCTCAGTTCCATCCTATCGCTGCCGCAGGCGCATCAGTTCCGATGCCATGCGCTCGAAGACGTCCCGCCACCCGCCGCCATTGGCCTGACGGAACAAGTGCATCGAGGGATACCACGGGCTGTCCTCGCGATCCAGCATCCAGATCCAATGCGGAACCGGTTGAATCGGCACCCAGACCGGGCGGCCTAGCGCCCCGGCGAGATGAACGATCGCGGTGTCCGTGCTGATGACGAGGTCAAGGCTCGTCATCACCGCCGCGGTATCGAGGAAGGCGCCGGGGCCGGCGTCGAAATCCGGACCCAGCGTCTCGACCGTCATGCCGGCCGGCAGCCGATCGAGCTGATCGAGGCCGTGGTATTTTTGCAGGCTGATCAGGCGAACGCCGGGCACGAGCGCGAGGGGCGCGAAATTGGCCAGCGGCGCCGAGCGGCCGCGATCGACCTTGCCCGAGGGATTGCCCTGCCAGTGGATGCCGATGCGGAGGTCGCCCGGCGGCAAGCGCGCGCGCCAGAGCGCAACGCGCGCCAACTCGGCCGCCAGGTAAGGCACGCTCGCCGGGATGGTCTCGACCGTGGTTCCGAACAGGCCGGGCAGGCTCATCAGCGGGCAGTGCAGATCGAAGGCGGGGAGCGGATCGCCTTCGGCGACGATTGCCTCGACACCGGCCAGTCCCGCGAGCAGCCGGGCGAGCGGGCGCGGCACTTCGGCGACCACCCTGGCGCCGCGCGCGGCGACGAGCGGCGCGTAGCGGCAGAACTGGATGGTATCGCCCCAGCCTTGCTCGGCATGCAGCAAGATCGTCTGTCCCGGCGGGATTTCCGCGCCGCGCCATAAGGGCTGCGGGAAGTCGCGCCGGGGCGTGGTGAAATTGCCGCTATGCCACCGCCATTCGTAAAGCGGCCAGCCGGCCGCAAAATCGCCCAAACGCAACTTGATGTGACTCTTGCTCGCATGAGCGTTGGCATGGGCGGGATCGAGCGCGATCGCGCGATCGTAGCTCTCGAGCGCTTCGCCGTAGTGTTGCAAATCTTCGAGCGCGACGCCGCGATTGTAATACGCCTCGGCGAAATTTGGCCGGATCGCGATCGCCGCGTCGTAGCTCGCCAGCGCCTCGGCGTGACGCGCGAGGTCGCGGAGCGCATTGCCGCGATTGTGCAGCGCCTCGACGAAATCGATCTTCCGCGCAAGCGCGCGATCGTAGCTCGCCAGCGCGGCATCGTAGCGCCGGAGGTCGCGCAGAACATTGCCGCGATTGTAATGCGCCGCCGGAAAATCCGGCTTCAGGGCAATCGCGCGATCGGCGCTCGCAAGCGCCTCCTCGCGCCGGCCGAGCGCCCTCAGGGCATTCGCGCGGTTATTCCAGACCTCGGCAAGGTCGGGCCTCGCGGCAATCGCCCGATCGAAGGCCGCTACCGCCTCCGCGTCGCGCTTCAGCTCTTGCAGGGCGCAGCCGAGATGAAACTGCGCGAGCGCGTGCTTGGGATCGATCCGCAGCGCCTGGGCGAGCAACTCGACCGCTGCCTCGGGCCGGCCTTTCTGTAATTCGAGCATGCCGAGGAACTGCAACGCGTCGAACCGCCCCGGCGCGACGGCGAGGATTTCCTGATAGAGTTTTTCGGCGTCGTCGAGCTGTCCCCGCCGATGGAGGTTCAGCGCTTGCTCGAGTTCCTTCGAAACATCGGGCACAGGGACGCGGGCGGCCGATCAATTCGCCGGGTGGAAAATCTCGGGCGCGAAGGCGACGTGGCGGCCGGCCTCGTCCATGCGCTTCGACGGTCCGGTATTGATGCCCCATTGATCGTTACGGCCCTTGGGCCAGGTCCACTTCTCGGGGCCGCCGACCGGATAGGAATCATCGACCTGCTCGACCTCGGCGGTGTACTCGATCACCATTCCGTCCGGGCCGATGAAATAAGCGAAGACGTTGTCGCCCGGCCCGTGCCGCCCTACGCCCCATTCGATCGGATAGCCGTGATCGCGCAGCCTGCCCGAGCCGCGCATCACCGCATCGATGCTGCGCATCTCGAAGGCGACGTGGTGAAGCGTGCAAGCGTCGCTCTGGACGAGGGCGAGCGAGTGGTGATCGCTGTTGGCGCGCATGAAGTTCATGGCCTTCGTGCGATCGGTCAGCTTTAAGCCGAGCACGCGGGAATAGAAATCGACGGCGGCCTCGGGAGCGGTCGAGTTGAGGACGCAGTGCGAGAGCTTGCGCGGGCGGTCGCGATGGTCCGCCGCATCGGCGTGGCGCCGGCCGCCGGCGATAACGCGCAAGGTGCGGCCTTCGGGATCGTGGAACGCGAAGCCGTAGCCGCCCCCGGGCTCGGTGATCGGGCCGGGCGCCTCGACCTGGCGCAGATTGGATTGGCGCACGCGCCCGTAAATCGCGTCAACCTCGGCTTCGCCCGGCGCCGAGAGGTTGACGCGCAGCAGCTCGCCCTTGTCGCGCTGGTGCAGGCCGAGGATGTGGTGCTCGGGCCCGGTGCCGCGCAGATAGAGCGAGCCCTTGCCATCGGCCACCGGATCGAGACCCCAGATTCTCAGTGTAGAACTTGGCGGCCGCTTTGAGGTCGGTCACACCGAAATCGACGCTTTTCAAGCCATTTACGCTGTTGGGCATCTTATGTCTCCTTCGATCAAATTGTCGTGGCGGCGTCGAGCGCCTGCCAGACGCGCTCGGGCGTCGCGGGCATGTCGAGATGTTTGACGCCCAAAGGCGCCATCGCGTCAAGGATCGCGTTCATCACCGCCGGCAGCGCGCCGACCGTGCCCGCCTCGCCCGCGCCCTTGGCGCCGAGCGGATTGAGCTTGGTGGGCACCGGCTGGCTTTCGATCGCGATGTCGCAGAAATCGTCGGCGCGCGGCATCGCGTAGTCCATGAACGAGGCCGAGAGCAGCTGGCCCGAGCGCGGTCATAGACGACCTGCTCCATCAGCGCCTGGCCCATGCCCTTGCGCGATGCCGCCTTGTATCTGACCCTTCAGGAGCTTCGGGTTGACCACCGTGCCGACATCGTCAACGACGGCGTAGCGCTCGAGCGTAACGAGGCCGGTCTCGGGGTCGATCTCGACCTCGCAGACATGGCAGCCATTGGGGAAGGTGTCGTTGGCAGGCGAGAAGGTGCCGGTTTCGTAGAGACCCGGCTCCATCCCCTGGGGGAGCTTGGCGGGCTGGAAGGCGGCGCGCGCGACCTCCTTCAAGCCGAGGCCGCGATCCGTGCCGGGAATGGAAAAGCGGCCGTCCGCGAAGGCGACATCGCCCTCGCTGGCCTCTAAGAGATGGGCGGCGATCTTCTTCGCCTTGGCGATCACCTTGTCGGCGGCGATGGTCACGCGCGGTGCCGCCGATGACGGTCGAGCGCGAGCCGTTGGTGCCGATGCCGAAGGCGACGATATCGGTATCGCCCGAGACGAAGCGGATATCGGACGGATCGAGGCCGAGCTTTTCAATGGCGATCTGCTTGAAGGTGGTGTCGTGGCCCTGGCCCTGATGGATCGTGCCCATGAGGAGCGTCGCCTGGCCGCCGGTGTTGAAGCGCAGCTCGGCATATTCGGGGCCCGGCGCCGCCGCCCGCTCGATCGCGTTGGCGATGCCGAGTCCCCTGAGCATGCCGCGCTTCTTCGCCGCCGCGCCCTCGCGGCAAAGCCCGCGACATCGCCGAGCTCGAGCCCCCGTTCCATGATCGCGGGAAAATTGCCGCAATCATAGGTGAGGCCGAGCACGGTCTTGTATGGGAGCTTGGCTAGCCGGAATGAGGTTGTTGCGGCGCAGCTCGATGCGATCGAAGCCGGTCTCGCGCGCGGCATCCTCGATCAGCCGCTCGATGATGTAGATCGCCTCGGGCCGTCCCGCGCCGCGATAAGGCGCGGTCGCCGCGCAGTTCGAGAACACGACGGTAAGGTGCGCGTGGCCCGCCGGGATGTCGTAGACGCCGACGAGGGCGCCAAGACTGCCGAAGGTCGCCAGCATGTTGCGGTCGGAGGAAAGATAGGCGCCGATATTGCTGACGGTGCGGGCCTTGAGGCCGAGGAACTTGCCGTCCCGGTCGAGCGCCAGCTCGGCCTCGGCTACCACATCACGGCCATGCTCGTCGGCGAGCTGGCACTCGCTGCGCTCGCACGCCCATTTTACCGGGCGGCCGAGCTTCTTCGATGCCCACAGCACCAGGCGGTGCTCGACATACTGCCAGCCCTTGGTGCCGAAGCCGCCGCCGACATCGCCGACGACCACGCGCACCTGATTCTCGGGGATTTTGAAGACGGTAGCCGCGAGCATGTCGCGCACGCGGTGCGCGTATTGCACGTCGGCATAGAGGGTGAAGCGGCCGTCATGGGCATCATAAGCGCCGAGCGCGCCGCGCGGCTCCATGAACTGGGCGTGGACGCGGCTGATGACGTAGCGGCCCTTGACGACATGCGCAGCGCCGGCGAAGGCCGCGTCCGCCGCCGCCTTGTTGCCGGTCTCGAAGACATGCGAGACGTTGTCGGGATTTTCCTCCCAGACGCGGGCGCTGCCCGGCGTCGCCGCTTCCGCCGTGTCGGTGACGGAGGGCAGCGCCTCGTAGTCGATCGCCACCAGCTCGGCAGCGTCCTTGGCTTGGGCGAGCGTCTCGGCGACGACGAGCGCGACCGGATCGCCGACGAAGCGCACCCGCCCGCGCGCCAAGCCCGGATGGGGCCGCGAGAACAAGGGCGACCCGTCGGGGCGCTTGCGCGGGAGCGCGACCCTGGTGGTGCCGAGCTTGTCGGCCGCGACATCGGCTTCGGTCAAGACGGCCAACACTCCGGGCGCGGCCTTGGCGGCTTCCGTGTCGATGCGCCGGATCGCGGCGTGAGCGTGCGGCGAGCGCAGGACATAGGCATAGGCCTGGTCCGGCAGGTTGACATCGTTGACGTAACGCCCGGCTCCGCGCAGCAGGCGCGGATCCTCGAAGCGGCTGACCGATTGCCCGATACCGTACTCGCCCATGAGAATCCTTATAGTAGCGTTGCGGCCTATTAGAGAACGGCGCGGCGTTCGCCTCAAGGGGGTGTTAGCCCTTGGTAGGATGGGGCTTTTTGGGTCATTCAGTCGCAGCGGCGCCCGCAGGGACGAGATTGCCTTGGTTTCGTAATTTTCAGCTTTGCCCGCGGACTTCTCAGCGCGCGGTCGCCTTGAAAAACCTATTCTCCGGCCGCTTCAGGCCCAAATTCTCGCGCAGGGTCTTGCCCTCGTATTCGCGGCGGAAAATGCCGCGCCGCTGCAGCTCGGGCACGACCTTCTCGACGAAGTCGTCGAGCCCGCCCGGGAGATACGGGAATTGGATGTTGAAGCCGTCGCTGCCCTCGGTCTCGAGCCATTCCTGCATTTGATCCGCGACCATCTTGGCCGTCCCCACCATGGCGAGGCCGGCGAAGCCGCCCAAGCGCTGGGCGAGCTGGCGCACGGTCAGATGATCGCGGCTGGCCAGCGCGATCGCCCGCTCGCGGCCGCTTTTGCTGGCGTTGCTCTCGGGGATTTCGGGCAAGGGGCCGTCGGGATCGAATTTCGACGCGTCGTGGCCGAGCGCGATCGAGAGCGAGGCAATGGCGCTGTCGTAATGGACGAGGCTGTCCAAGAGCGCCCGCTTCTCGCGCGCCTCCTCGGCGCTCTCGCCGAGAACGACGAAGCAGCCGGGCAGAATTTTCATCTCGTCGCGGTGACGGCCGAGCTTTTCCATCCGGCCCTTCACGTCGCGGTAAAAGGCTTGACCGGCGGCGAGGTCGCTCTGCCCGGTGAACACGGCCTCGGCGGTCTCGGCGGCGAGCTGGCGGCCGGCCTCGGAAGACCCGGCCTGCACGATGACGGGCCAGCCCTGGATCGGGCGGCCGATGTTCAAGGGCCCCCGCACCGAGAGGTACTTGCCCTTGTGGTCGAGGACATGGAGCTTATCGGGGTCGAAATAGATGCCGTGCGCGACGTCGCGGATGAAGGCGTCATCGGCCCAGCTGTCCCACAGGCCGGTCACCACGTCGAAGAACTCTCTCGCGCGGGCATAGCGCTCGGCGTGATCGAGATGCTCCTCGAGGCCGAAATTCTTCGAGGCATCGGGATTGGAGGTTGTGACCACGTTCCAGCCCGCCCGGCCGCCGCTGATATGGTCGAGCGAGGCAAAGCGCCGCGCGACGTGATAGGGCTCGTCATAGGTGGTCGAGCCGGTGGCGATGAGGCCCAAATGCTCGGTGCACATCGCGAGCGCCGGCAACAGCGTCATCGGCTCGAAGGAAGTCACGGTCGCACTGCGCTTCAGCGCGTCCATCGGCATGTTGAGCACGGCCAGGTGATCGGCCATGAAGAAGGCGTCGAACCGGCCGCGCTCCAGCGTCTGGGCAAAGCGCCTCACATGCGCGAAGTTGAAATTGGCGTCCGGATAGGCGCCGGGGTAGCGCCAGGCGGCGGTATGGATGCTGATGGGCCGCATGAAACCCCCGAGGCGCAATTGGCGTCGCTCACTCATGGCATTCCTTTCCCGATCACTCTTTGTCGCCGTAAGGATTCTTGCCCTTGCGCAGCATAACGCGAATGGGGACGCCGGGAAGATCGAAGCTCACGCGCAGCAGGTTGACGAGATAGCGGCGATAGGAATCGGGTAGCTCGCCGGGCTTCGAGGCAAAGAGCGCGAAGGTCGGCGGGCGGATATTGGCCTGCGTCATGTAGCGCAGCCGCAGCGGCCGGCCGGAAATAAGCCGCGGCGGGTTGCGCTCTTGCGCCTCGGCGAGCCAGCGGTTGAGCAGCGGCGTCGGGATGCGCCGGTTCCACGCCTCGTATGCCGCGAACACCGCGGGCATCAGCTTCTCCGTTCCGGCGCCGGTCTTGGCCGAGAGCGTCACGCATTTGATCCCAGCCAATTGCGCCAGGCCGCTCTCGAGCTGCTCGGCGAGGTCTTTGTGCGCCTTGCTCCGGTTCGCGACGAGGTCCCATTTGTTCACCGCCAGCACCAGCGCGCGGCCTTCCTCCTCGACCATGCGCGCGATGCTAAGGTCCTGTTTCTCTAGAGGACGTGTGCCGTCCACGACCAGCACGCACACCTCGGCGAAGCGGACGGCGCTCAACGTATCCTCGACCGAAAGCTGCTCGAGCTTTTCCGCGACGCGGGGCCGGCGGCGCAACCCCGCCGTGTCGACGAGGCTGACGGCCCGGCCGCGCCAATGCCACAGGCTCGCGATCGCGTCGCGGGTGATCCCGGCTTCCGGGCCAGTCAGCATCCGCTCCTCGCCCAAGAGCCGATTGACGAGCGACGATTTGCCGACATTGGGCCGGCCGATCACGGCAAGGCGGAGCGCCTTGTCGGGCTTCTCGGTCGTCTCCGGCGCGGCCTCGTCCAGAAATGGCGCCAGCGCCGCATAGAGATCGGCAAGCCCCTCGCCATGCTCGGCCGAGACGGCGATCGGCTCGCCGAGGCCGAGCGCGTAGAAATCCTCGACCGGCCCGGCTCCGCGCTCGGCCTTGTTCGCGACTAGGATGATGGGCTTGCCGCGGCGGCGCAGCGCCTCCGCGATCTCGCGATCGCGCGCGTCGAGCCCGGCGCGCGCGTCGACCACGAGAAGCACGACGTCGGCGCCCGCCAACGCGGCTCCGGTCTGGGCCTGCGCGCGCTCGGCCAGGAACCCCTTGTCGCCCTCGTCCAATCCGGCGGTATCGATCACGGTGAAGCGCAGATCGCCCAGCGCGGCCGCGGCCTCGCGCCGGTCGCGGGTCACGCCCGGCGTGTCGTGCACCAGCGCGAGCTTGCGCCCGGCGAGGCGGTTGAAGAGGGTGGATTTGCCGACATTCGGCCGGCCGGCGATGGCGACGCTCTTCGCCATGGCTTGCCTAGCGGATGGCGATGAGATCGGCCTCGTCCGTCAGGACATAGAGCGTCTTGTCGGCCACCACCGGATTGATGAAAACGGCGTCCGGGAATTCCGTTTTCCCGAGCGCCTCGCCGGTGAAGGGCGACACCGATATCGCCTCGCCCGTCGAGGCGACGACGATCAGCCGGTCGCCGGCGAGGACCGGCCCGCTCCAAAAGATCGCATCCTTTTTCTTGTCCTCGTTCTCCCATTGCGGCAGTTGGAGCGCCCAGCGCACGCGGCCATCGGCGCGGGTAAGGCACACCAGCTCGTTCTCTGAGCTCAGCACGTAGATGAAATCGCCCGCGACCCAGGGCGCGTGGATGCCGCCGATGTCCTGCTCCCAGACCCGATCGCCCGTGCGCAGGTCGATCGACACCATGAGGCCGCTATGGCTGATGGCCAGCACGCGGTCGCGGTCGATCACCGGCGCGCCGCGAATGTCGGCGAGCGAGGAGAGCGCGCCCACCGGCTGCGAGGCGGCAAGGCTGTCGCTCCAGAGCTGGCGCCCATTGTCGATGGACAGCGCGTAGATCTCGCCCGAGCTGTAGGGCGCGATCACGGTGTCGCCCTCGACCGCGGGCGACGCCCCGCCCGTGAAGCTCCCCGGCTCGGGCAGACCGTTATGGGTCCAGAGCTGGTGCCCGTCGGCGGCGGACAGCACGTCGAGCTCGTTATCGACCGTGATCGCAAAGACGCGCCCCTCGGCAACGGTCGGCGAGCTGTGGATCGGCGCATCGGCATTGACCCGCCAGATCTCCTTGCCGGTCGCGGCATCGAGCGCCAGCACCTGGCCATAGCCGGTGCCGACAAAGACTCGGTTGTCCGCCGCCGCCACTCCACCGCCATAGGTGACGTCCGAAGCGTCCTTGGGCTGGGGATCGACCCGCCACAGCCGGTCGCCGGTCTTTTCGTCGAAGGCCGAGACGACGTCTTGAGCGTCCATGGTGAAGACCCGTCCGCCTTCCACCACCGGCTGGGCGACGATGCGGCCGTAGCGCGATGCGCCCTCGCCGGCATTCGCCTTCCAGGCGCGCTCGAGCGTGTTGCCCAGCGCGAGATGGTACATGGCGTGGTCGGGATAGCCCCCGGAATCGGGCCAGGCATCGTTGTCGAAAGGCCGCGGCAGGCGGATTTGGACGTCGTTGAGTTTCGGATCGGCGGTCAAGTCGTGCTCGAGATTCAGCACCGATATGCGCTTGCCGGCAAGCGGGGTCTTGCTGGTATCGGTGAAAATCGGCCTTAAGGTGTCGCATGCCGCGAGCAGGGTCGCCGCGAGCGCCAGCACGGCGAAGGCCAGGCGTCGGCTCATGGCCCGATCGCCTCGACCATTTCGCCGGCGCGCTGGCGGACGCCTTGCGTCACCGCGTTGTCCTTGACGAGCGCCTCGAAATCGGCCCGCGCCTTCGCTTTGTCGCCGGCCTTCAGCTCGGCCAAGCCGGTCAATTCGAGCGCGAGGCCGTGCCACGGGTTGGAGGCGTCTGTGAGCGGCCGGAGCTGGGACACGACCGCGGCGGGATCGCCCTTGTCGAGGCCATAACGCGCCGACAAAAGCGTCGCGGTGTCGCGGAAAGCCGGGTCGACGGCGGTGTCGGCGGCCAGCCGGTCGTAGATCGCGATCGCGCCCGCGACATCGCCGTCCTTGACCTTCGATGCCGCCTCTTCGAGCCGCGCCAGCGGCACGCGGCCGCTGCTCGCCGTGCTCGCGACGACGCCAAAGGCTTCCGCCGCCTCGGCGGCCTTGCCCTGGCTCGCGAGATCGAGCGCCGCGGCATAGCGCACGCCCTCGGCCTCGCTCTGGTGAATCTGGTACTCGTGCCAAGCCGCGAACGCCGCGGCGGCCACCACGGCCAGCACGGCCAGAGCGATGACGTATTTGCCGAAGCGCGTCCAAAGTTGCTGGAAATTCTCGCGCCGCAGCTCCTCGTCGATTTCGCGGAAGATGTCGCTCAACCCAAGGCCTCTGAATGGCGGATCGGCAGCCACCATAGCCGCTCGCTGGTGGCGGCGCAAACCGGCCCCGGCTTGCCGCTGGACGAGCCGGGCGAAATCGGAAAGACTGGTCGCGATGAGCCGACCCTTCCTTACTCAGCCGGTCCGGGGGCGATGACCACGCTCTTTCGCCTCAACGACTTCCGCGGCAAGCATCGACGGATCTTCTTTACCCGCCCGGAATTCAACCAGCTCCTGGCGTTATACAGCCGGCAGGTGATGCGCGGCGAATGGCGCGACTATGCCATCGACCAGCATGACGGGGCGGCGCTGTTCTCGATGTACCGCCGCAGCCAGGAATCGCCGCTCTACACCGTCGTCAAGACCGCGCCGGGGACAAGCCGGCACGGCGATTTCACGCTGTGGTCCGGCCGCCAGCGCATCGCCACCGCCGCCACGCTGGGCGACGTGCTGGCCCGGCTCCAGCGCAAGCTTGGCTACTTCGCGGTCAAGCCGACGTGACTCTTTGGCCGGCCGGTGGAGCGGCGGCTGGCTAACGCGCGAGCGCGGCCTCGGCGGCGAGCGCGATCGCCAGCAGCCGACGGTCGCCGCCATGACGGCCGATCAGCATGAGGCCGACCGGCGCCTCGCCCGGGCCCGACAGCGGCAGGGTCGCGGCGCAGCGGTCGAGGAAATTGACAAGGCTCGGATTACGCAAGAGCCGCGCGTTGAGCCGGAAGAATTCCGCATCCTCGGCAAAAGCCGCGATCGGCGGCGCAACCGCCGCGACCGTTGGCGCGAGCAGCGCGTCGCAGCCCTCGGTGCGCGCGGCCACGCGGGCGATAAATCCTGCCCGATCCGCAACCAGCCGGACATAGTCGGGCGCGCTCATCTCAGGCCCGCGCGCGATGCGCTGGAGTACCCGCGGATCGTACGAGGCGCCGCGCCGCGCCATCAAATCCTCATGCCAGGCATAGGCCTCGGGCGGCGAGAACCCGCCCTTCGCATTCATCGGAACGTAATCGGCCAACTCGGGCGCCGCCACGTCGAGGACCGTCGCGCCGGCGGCTTCGAGCGTTCTCGCCGCGCGCTCGAAGCCTTCCGCGACCGGCGCGTCGAGATCGTCGAAGAGGAAGCTGCGCCTGGGCACACCCAGTCGCAAGCCGGCGAGCGCGACCATGGGGGGCAGCACCGGCGCTTCGCCCGCCAGGATCGCGTCGGCGAGGATGCCGCACGCGACGCTGTTGGCCAAGGGACCGACCGAATCGAGCGTCGTCGAGAGCGGCAGCACGCCCTGGCGCGGCACCCGGAACTGCGTCGGCTTCCAGCCGAAGAGCCCGCACAGCGCCGCGGGGATGCGCACCGACCCGCCCGTGTCGGTGCCGATGCCGAGGACGCAGTGCCCGTCGGCGACCGCGACCGCGGCACCCGAGGATGAGCCTCCGGGAATGCGGGTCCGGGCCCAGGGATTGCCGGGCGTGCCGTAATGCGGATTGATGCCGACGCCGGAATAGGCGAACTCGGTCATGTTGGTGCGGCCGACGATGACCGCACCCGCCGCCTTGAGACGCTGCACGACGACCGCGTCGGCGGCGGCCGGCGCGGCGTCGCCAAGCGCGGTCGAGCCCGCCAGGGTGGTCTCGCCCGCGACATCGAACAAATCCTTGATCGAGACCGGCAGCCCGGCGAGCGGCGACAGCACGATCCCAGACTTCCGGCGGCGGTCCTCGGCGTCGGCCGCCGCCCGCGCCGCTTGTGTGTAGACGCGAAGGAAGCTGCGCTTGCCCTCGCCCGCCGGATCGGCGATGCGCGCCAAGCTCTCTTCGATCAGGCGGCGGCTGGTGGTTCGTCCGGCGGCGAGATCGGCGGCGAGCTGAAGAACGGTCGGGCGGATCGGCAAGGCGCGGCCTCGTTCACGTTTTCGTCGGTTCACAAAAGCGGCGGCGGACGCATAATAGTGCATCCCTAAGCGGGAGGCACCGATGTGGTCACGGCTCGGGTTCTTTTTCCTGGGGCTTGCGCTGGCGGCGCCCGCGACCGCCCTGGCCGCCGGCTGCCAGCCCAATATCGCCGCTGGACCGCCGCGTCTCATGGCGGCGACGTGGACTCCCGCCGCGGTCGAGGAGGGCAACGTCGGGCTCACCTTCATCGGTCATGCCAGCGTGCTGATCGAAAGCCCGGAAGGCGTCAGCATCGTCACCGACCTCAACGATTATTTTCCGCCGCCCTTCCCGCCCACCATCGCGACCATGAATCACTTTCACGACACCCATTACACCGATCATCCCGATCCGCGCATCCAATACGTGCTGAGAGGCTGGGACACGGGCGACGGCCCGGCGCATTGGGACTTGACGGTCAAGGACGTGCGGGTGCGAAACGTTCCGACCAATGTCCGCAATTGGGGCGGCGGCACCGAGTATAACGGCAACTCGATCTTCGTCTTCGAGATCGCCGATCTCTGCATCTCCCATCTGAGCCACCTCCAGCACACGCTGACCCCGGAGCATCTCGCGGCGCTCGGCCAGATCGACGTGCTGCTCCCGATGGTGGATGGCGCTTATTCCCTGTCGCAATACGACATCATCGACGTCATCGACGAGATCAAGCCGCTGCTCATCATTCCGATCCATTACTTCGGCCCGACCCAGCTTGCCAATTTCCTGACCCGCGTCGGCGACCGGTTCCCGGTTCGGCGCAGCGAAGACCCTCATGTCGTGCTGTCGCGCGCCAGTATGCCGAAGTCCACCGAGATCTTGGTGCTGCCGGCCATCCAAAAGGAGTACGGTTTCTTCGTCCAGCCGAGAAATTGACGCTTGCGCCCCCGCCTTGCGTCCTCGATAAGGACGCCATGATCGAGGGATGCGCGCGACTCGTTGCGGCGACGGGCCGCGAGGGCTGATCATCGATGGGAAGCCTTGCCGTCCGCGCCGTGGAGTTTTGCCGGCGCCACGCCGTTTGGGTGGTCGCCCTCTACCTCGGCCTTACCGTGCTCGGCGCCTTCTACGTCGCGGGACACCTCACCATCGACACCGACCTCGACAAGCTCATTTCGAGCAAGGTGACGTGGCGCCAACAAGCGGCCGCTTTCGACCAGGCATTTCCGCAGAACACCGACCTCCTGGCCATCGTGATCGACGGCGCGACGCCGGATCAAGCCTCGGACGCGACCGCAGCGCTCGCAGACCGGCTCGAGCAGCGTCCCGATCTGTTCAAGTCCATCCGCATCCCGGGCAGCGGCGAGTTCTTCTCGCGCAATGGCTTGTTGTTCTTGCCGGTCCCGGCGGTTCAGGATTTCGCCGACCAGATGATCGCGGCGCAGCCGCTCTTGGGCACGCTCGCGGCCGATCCGAGCCTTGCCGGCGAGTTCGGCACGCTCGATTTGTTGGCGAAGGGCGCGCTTCACGGCGACATTGCCGCCGCCGCGCTCGACGCGCCGTTCGACGCGGTGGCGGCGGCCGCCGAGAGCGCGATCGCGGGCCGCTACGCGCCGCTGTCGTGGCAGACGCTGCTGAGCGGGCGCGACCCCGATCCGCGCGAGTTGCGCCACTTCATCCTGGCGCAGCCGGTCGCTCGATTACGATGCGCTTCAACCGGGCTTGCGCGCGACCCGGCAGATCCGGAATCAGGCCGTCGCCCTGGGCTTGACCCCCGATCGCGGCGTGCGCGTGCGCGTCACCGGCGAGGTCGCGCTCGACGACGACCAGCTCGCCGCGCTCTCCGCGAACGCCATCTTCACGGCGGGATTGTCGCTCTCCCTGCTGTGCCTGTGGCTCATGCTGGCGCTGCGTTCGGTGCGGCTCGTCGCGCCGATCGTCGTGACGCTGATCGTCGGGCTGATCGCGTCTGCCAGCTTCGCCACCGTCGCCGTCGGCGCGCTCAATCCGATTTCGGTCGCCTTTGCCGTCCTGTTCATCGGCATCGCGATCGATTTCGGAATTCAATTCAGCGTCCGCTACCGCGACGAGCGCTTCCGCGTCGACGACCTTGCCGAGGCCCTGCGGCGAACCGCGCGCGGCATCGGTGGACCGCTCGCGGTCGCGGCCGCGGCGACCTCGGTTGGATTCCTCGCCTTCGTGCCGACCGATTACACCGGCGTCTCGGATCTCGGGCTGATCGCGGGCGTCGGCATGCTGATCGCGCTCTTCCTCAACTTGACGCTGCTCCCGGCGCTGCTGGCGCTGTCGCGCGCCGGCGGCGAGCCGCGCCCGATCGGGTTCCGGTGGGCGGCGCCGGTCGATGCGTTCCTCTTGAACCGCCGCAAGGGCGTCGCCATCGCCGCCCTCCTCGTCGCGATCGCCTCGGCCGCCGCGCTGCCCTGGCTGCGCTTCGATTTCAATCCTCTCGACCTCCAGAGCCGCAACTCGGAATCGGTCGCGACGCTGTTCGACCTGATGGCGGACCCCAACGCCACGCCCTACACGATCGAAATTCTCGAGCCCTCGATCGACGCCGCCGCCGCGCTGGCGAAGAAGCTCGACGCGCTGCCCGAGGTCGGCCAGACCGTCACGGCCGAAAGCTTCGTGCCCCACGACCAGGACGCCAAGCTTGCCATCATCGAGGACGCGCGGACATTGCTCGGCCCCTCGCTCTTTCCCGCAACCATCCGACCGCCCTCGAGCGACGAGAAAGTGCTGGCGGCGGTCGCCGACTTCGCGAGCGACGCCAAGGCGCTGGCGGCGCGGGGCAACGAGCGACGCCCTGCGCCTCAGCCAAGCGCTTGACGCCGTCTCCCAGCGCGGGCGCGCGGTGCTGCCGCGGCTCGTCGCGAACCTCGCCGCCAATGCCGCGCTCCGGCTCGACGAGTTGCGCGCCTCGCTCGGCGCGCAAAAGGTCACGCTCGACAGTCTGCCGCCCGACCTCAAGGCGGATTGGATCGCCGGCGACGGCCGGGCGCGCGTCGAGGTCTTTCCCAAGGCCGCCATCCGCGACAATGCGCAGCTCGCGCGCTTCGTCGCCGCGGTGCGCGCCGTGGCGCCCGAGGCGACGGGCACGCCGGTCACGATCGAGGAATCCGCCGACACCGTCACGCGCGCCTTCATCACCGCCGGGGCGATCGCGCTGGTCGCGATCGCGCTGCTGCTGTTCGCCGTGTTGCAGCGCGCGCGCGACGTGGCGCTCGTGCTGGCGCCGTTGCTGCTGGCCGGGCTGTTGACGCTGGCGACCGGCGTAGTGGTTGGAATGCCGCTCAACTACGCCAACATCATCGCCCTGCCGCTGCTGCTCGGCATCGGCGTTTCGTTCGACATCTATTTCGTGATGCGCTGGCGCGCGGGCGCGGGCGATTTGCTGCAATCGAGCACGGCGCGCGCCGTCCTCTTCAGCGCGCTGACCACCGGCACGGCGTTCGGCAGCCTCGCCCTATCGAGCTATCCGGGCACGGCGGACATGGGCAAGCTGCTCTCGCTCGCGCTCGGCTACACGCTTTTATGCACCTTCGTGGTATTGCCGGCGCTGCTCGGTCCGGTCGCGCCCAAGCGGAAATAGTTGTCGCCCGTCCAATCCAGCTCCTGCGAGCAGGGTTGGCGTGGCGGCTGCGAGCATGAGCTGAAGACCCTAGTGCGCCAGTTCGCGCTCGCGCAGGAAGTGGAAGAACTCGACGCCCTCGCGCAGACGGCGCACCATCATCTCGGGGCTCCGCGCCATCTCGCCGACGATCGAGGCGATCTTGCCGGCGCGGAAATAGAAGCGCTTGTAGAAGGTCTCGACCGAATCGAAGATTTCCTCGTGGCTCAGATGCGGATAGTGCAGCGGCGCGATCTGGATGCCGCGCTCGTCGATGAGCTCGGCATGGCTCGCGTCGAGCCAGCCATTCTCGATCGCCTGCTTGTAGAGGAAGGTGCCCGGATAGGGCGCGGCGAGCGATACCTGGATGGTGTGCGGATTGATCTCGGTGGCGAAGTGGATGGTTTCCTGGATCGTCTCCTTGGTCTCGCCCGGCAGGCCGAGGATGAAGGTGCCGTGGATGACGATGCCGAGTTCGTGGCAATCCTTGGTGAAGCGGCGCGCCACGTCGATCCGCATGCCCTTCTTGATGTTGTGCAGGATCTGCTGGTTGCCGGATTCATAGCCGACCAGCAGCAGCCGCAGCCCGTTGTCCCTCAGCACCTTCAGCGTCTCGCGCGGCACGTTGGCCTTGGCGTTGCACGACCACGTCACGCCCAGCTTGCCGAGCTCTCTCGCGATGGCTTCGGCGCGCGGGAGGTTGTCGGTGAAGGTGTCGTCGTCGAAGAAGAATTCCTGCACCTGGGGGAAATAGTGCTTGGCGAGGCGGATTTCCTCGACCACATGGCCGACGCTGCGCACCCGGTAGCGATGGCCGCCGACGGTCTGCGGCCACAGGCAGAAGGTGCAGCGCGACTTGCAGCCGCGGCCGGTGTAGAGCGAGACATAGGGATGCTTCAGATAGCCGATGAAATAATCCTCGATCTTGAGGTCGCGCTTGTAGACCTCGGTCACGAAGGGCAGCTGGTCCATGTCCTCGAGGATCGCGCGCTCGTCATTGTGGACGATCGTCCCCGTCGCGTTGCGGTAGCTCAACCCGTCGATCGCATCCCAGGATTTCCCCTCGGCGATTTCCTTGATGGTGAAGTCGAACTCGTTGCGGGCGACGAAATCGATCGCCGTCGACGCCGCCAGGCTCTCCTCGGGCTCGACCGCGACCTTGGCGCCGACGAAGCCGACCTTGAGGCGCGGATTCGCGTCCTTCATGGCCCGCGCCACCTTGACGTCGTTGGCGAAGGACGGCGTCGAGGTGTGAAGGACGACGAGCTCGTAGTCCGCGGCGAGCCGCAGAACCTCGGGCAGCATCGTGCCGGCGGCGGCGCGTCGACGAGCCGGCTGCCGGGGACGAGCGCCGCGGGCTGCGCCAGCCAGGTCGGATACCAGAACGAGCGGATCTCGCGGCGCGCCTGATAGCGCGAGCCGGCGCCGCCGTCGAAGCCGTCGAAAGAGGGCGGCTGGAGAAACAGAGTCTTCATCATGACGAGAACTCTCATCCTGCGGCGCTATCGCCGTCCACTGTCAGCCGCCCGTTCACGCCGATGCGGAAATTCTGGTCGCGCCAAGCCACGCCACGGCCCAGGAAACTAGCGATAAATACGGCAAAGGACAACGCATCCCGTACCGGCAGCAGCCAGACCGGAGCAGGCTTCAGCCGCAGCGCGCGGTCGAGCCGGCGCGCGGTTAGCCATCGGCACAAGAAAGCCACGATCAGCATGGCGGGCGCCGCGTGGGGCTGCGCCCCGCTCGCCGCGGCCAGCACTGCCAGCGCCACCGGATAGGTCACGACCGCCGCCGCGAAGCCGCCTGGCGCCACCACCCGAATCGTGCGCGCCCAGCGCAGCTCGTGGTGGAAAACCGCGGTGAAACTCGCCTCGGCGACGATGTCGTCGACCAGGTAGGGCGAGAGCTCGACGGTGAGGCCGAGTCGGCGGACGTTCCGGCCGAGCACGTGATCGTCGGCCAAGCAATCGGCGAGCGCGGCGAGGCCGCCCGCTGCGTCGAGCGTCGCCCGGCGCAGCGCGATCGTCGCGCCGAAGCAGCCCGCGCCGAGCCCCAGCCCTTCGGCGACCACCGCCCATGCCAGGAAGCCGTGGTTGATGTGGAGACAGGCGAGATCCGACCACAACCCGCCCTGCGACAGGCCGCGGTAGAGGCAGGTGACCAGCCCAATTCGCGGATCGGCCAAGGGCGCCGTCACGGTGGCGAGGTAGTCGGGTCGCACCCGCATGTCGCTGTCGGCCATGACCAGGAGGCCGTGGCGCGCCGAGGGCAGCATGTTGGCGAGGTTCGCGACCTTGAGATTGGCGCCGCTCCGCCGGGCGTCAACCACCAGCGCGATATCGCGCTCGGGAAATTCGGCGATCACGCGGCGCACCACGGCGGCCGCCGGGTCGGCGGCATCGGCAACGCCGCAGACGATCTGGAACTCGGGATAATCCTGACGGCAGAACGAGCGCAGATTATCGGCGAGCATCGCATCCTCGCCGCGCAACGGCTTCAACACGCTGACCGGCCGCCGCCGCTCGCCGCGCGCAGCGACCCGGCGGGAAAAATTAGCGACGGCGTGGCTCGCATACCACAGATAGGCGCAGCCGATCGCGCTGGCAGCGATCAGGAGCCATGAAAAAAAGCCAAGCATTTGCACCAGCATATTAAACAATTAACCACATTTTAGCCGGCCCGCGCGCATCTTCGCGCTGGACGGGCGAAGCGCAATTCAGCTATTGCTTTCGTTGCGTAAGGCGTCAAGCATATCATGGTTGAGGCGTAGCGGACGAATGCTGCGACGGATTGGAAAGACTCGGCCGCAATCGTGAAACACATTCGCCTCGCTGAGAAACTCCTGGCGCCTCTGGCGTTGCTGTTGGTGCTTTCGTCCTGTGCGACGCCACCCTCCGATCCCGCCGCCTTCGCGCAATACGAGGCCAACGCCGACCCGTTCGAGCCGTTGAACCGGCAGATTTTCGGCTTCAACATGTTCCTCGACAAATGGCTGATCAAGCCGGTGGCCCAGGTCTACGTGGCGGCGGTGCCCGCTTTCGGCCGCGAGGCCGTGCGTAATTTCCTCGCCAATTTGCACGAGCCGGAGATCTTCGCAAATAACTTCGTGCAAACCGAGTTCAAGCGCGCCGGCACGACGGTCGAGCGCTTCGCCATCAACAGCACGATCGGGATCGGCGGCATCTTCGACGTCGCGACCAAGTGGGGCCTCGAAAAGCAGACCGGCGACTTGGGCCAGACGCTCTATCACTATGGCGTCGCCGAGGGCTTCTACATCGTGATACCCGTGCTCGGGCCGTCGAACCCGCGCGACCTCGTGGGCATGGTCGGCGACGGCTTCGCCGATCCGTTCATGTATCTGGCAGACGATTATAGCCGGTACTGGGTGACCTACGCCCGCTGGGGCACCGAGGGCATCGACCAGCGCGCCCAGAACATCGACTTTATGGAACAAATCGAGCGCAACGCCATCGACCTCTATGCCGAGATCAGAAGTCTCTACCGGCAGCGCCGGGCGAACGACTTGCGCCATGGCGAGCCGGCGCCGATCCCGGCGGGCATGGATACCCTCTACCAGGACCCCGGATCGGCGCCGGGCAAATAGCCTTCGGACCGGTCAGCCGCCACCGAACTGCGCGGTCTTCTCGTTCAGCAAAGCGACCAGCCCGGCGACGCCGTCCTGGCGCAGAATGGATGAGAATTCCGACCGCCGCGTCGCCAACTGGCTCACCGTGCCGCTCAAATAGACATCGATGATGCGCCAAGCGTCAGGGTCGTTGCGCAGCAGGTAGTCGAGCTCGACCGGATCGCCGTTCGCCTGGATGAGCCTGGTGCGGACGATCACGTCGCCGCCCGGCGCCGGATCGGGCTTCGGATCGACCTCGAAGCGCTCGCCCGAATAGCCGTCGAACTGGCTGGCGTAGGTCGCGATGCTGAAAGCGCTGAAAGCCGCGACGAGCTGATCCTGCTCGGCGGGCGTGAAGCTCGCCCATTGCAGCCCGACCGTGAGTCGGGTCATCAAGGGAAGATCGAAGGCCCGCCGGACGGCGGGCGCGAGTTTGTCGCGGCGGCCCGCGAAGCCGAGCTGCTTGGCGTCCTTCATCGCCGCGAGCAGCACATCGTAGAAGGCGTCGAGCGTGGCGGGCGGCTCGGCCGCGGCGGCGGGCCATGCCGAGCCGGCGACCGCCAGCCAGGCGCCGGCAGCGAGGAGCGTGCGGCGCGCGATCATGCGCGGCGATCGACGACGAAGCGCGCCGCGGCGCGCAGGAGATCGGCGCGGTCTCCAAACGCATCGAGATGCGCGACCGCTTGGCCGACGAGGAGCGTTGCCTGTGCCCGCGCGCGTTCCACGCCGAGAATCGAGACGAAGGTCGCCTTGCCCTTGGCCGCGTCCTGGTGCACCGGCTTGCCGGTGACACTAGACGAACTTTCGACATCGAGCAGATCGTCCGCGATCTGGAACGCCAATCCGAGATCGTGGGCATAGCCGCGCAAGGCGAGCCGCGCCTCTTGCTGCGCCTTGCCAAGGATCGCGCCGGCCTCGCAAGCAAACGCGATCAGCGCGCCGGTCTTGAGGCGCTGGAGCCGCGTGATCGCGCCGATATCGAGATCCGGGCGATGCTCGGCGAGGAGATCGACCATCTGGCCGCCGACCATGCCCTGCCCGCCCGCCGCTTGGGCCAGCGACGCCACCAACTCGCAACGCACCGCCGGATCGCCATGGGTGTCGGGCTGAACCAGGACCTCGAACGCCATCGTCAACAGCCCGTCGCCCGCCAGCACCGCGGTCGCGTCGTCGAATGCCTTATGGCAAGTCGGGCGGCCGCGGCGGAGATCGCTGTTGTCCATCGCCGGCAGATCGTCGTGGACGAGCGAATAGGCATGGACCAGTTCGATCGCGCTGGCGACCTGCAAGGCGCTGCGAGTCGCCACCGAGAAAAGCTGCGCGCTCGCGAGGACGAGGAACGGCCGCAACCGCTTGCCGGGCGCCAGCACCGCGTAGCGCATCGCCTCGAACACCCGCGCCTCGAGGCCGGGCGGCACGGGAATCAGCTTTCCGATCGCGGCATCGGTGAGCGACGCGGTCTCCGCCAACGCGGCGGTGAATTCCATTCCCGGTGGCCAGAGTTGATCAGTCAAGGCTAAGCTTTTCAAGGTTCGGCGTACCATCGGGTCCCATCACGATCTTGTCGACGCGCGATTGCGCCGCGCGCAGCTTGGCCTCGCAATGCCGTTTCAGCAGCGCGCCCCGCTCGTAGGCGGAGATCGCATCGTCGAGCTTGGCATTGCCGGTCTCCAGCCGCTTGACGATCGCCTCCAGCTCGGCGAGCGCCGCCTCGAAACTGAGCGCCGCGATATCGGGCGGCAGACCCGGTTCGGCCATCGATCCCCTCTCTTAACTTGCGGTCACTTTAGGGAAACCGCGACGGCAGAGCAAGCGACCGCCTTGCTCGGCGCCGCGATCGCGCCGTCATTCCGCCATGAGCTTGGCGATATGCGCGACGGCGGAGGCCGCCAAGGCGGTAAGATCGTAGCCGCCCTCTAGCGAGGAAACCACCTGGCCGAGCGCGTGGCGCCTCGCTGCCGCGAGCAATTCGCCGGTGACCCAAGCGTAATCGGCCTCGACCAGCATGAGCTGCGCCAGAGGATCGTCGCGATGGGCATCGAACCCCGCGGAAATCAATAGCAGCTCGGGCCGGAGCCGGTCGAGCGCGGGAAGGATCACGCCTTCGAACGCCAGCCGGAACTCGCGCGACCCGCTCATCGGCGCGAGCGGCACATTGACGATATTGCCGACGCCGGTCTCGCTCGCGGCACCAGTGCCGGGGTAAAGCGGCGATTGATGGGTCGAGGCGTAAAAGAGACCCGGATCGTTCTCGAACGCCGCCTGCGTGCCGTTGCCGTGGTGGACGTCGAAATCGACCACCGCGACTCGCGCCAGCCGATGAACCTGGCGCGCGTGTTGCGCGGCGATGGCGATATTGTTGAAGAGGCAGAAGCCCATCGCGCGCCTCGGCTCGGCATGATGCCCGGGCGGTCGCACGGCGCAAAACGCGTTCCTCGCCTCGCCCGCGATCACGGCGTCGACGGCTGCGATCGCTGCACCCGCCGCGCGCAGCGCCGCCTCGCCCGAGCCCGGCGACAATACCGTATCGGCGTCGAGGGCGGCGTGGCCCCGCCGCGGCACGGCGGCCAGCAGGCGCTCGGCGAAGTCGCCCGGATGTACGCGCGCGATGGCGGCGAGATCGGCGCGCGGCGCTTCGCGCCGCTCGAGCGCGGCGAATTCGGGACCCGACACCGCGGCGAGGATCGCCTTGAGCCGCTCAGGCGATTCGGGATGGTGGCGGCCGGGATCGTGCGCGAGGCAGGCTTCATGCGTATAGAGCAGCGTCGTCATCCCACCCTCCTCAGCGCCGCACCAGAAACGCGTCGCCGGGCCGGCGCCGCTCCCATCCCGAGCGTTCCAGCGCCGGCCGAACATCCTCGGCCTCGGGAAAGCCGATGCAAAAATAACCGATCAGCTTCCATGCGGCGGGCACGTCGAGCGCTTCGGCGATCTCGTTGGGATCGAGGATCGAGACCCAGCCCATGCCGATCCCCTCAGCGCGCGCAGCCAGCCACAGCGTGTGCACCGCGGCGACCACGGAATAATCGAGCATCTCGGGCATGGTGCGCCGGCCGAGGCCGTGGCCCTGCCCGGTCGCGCGATCGGCGAACACGGCGAGATGAAGCGGCGCGTCGTCGAGACCGGCGAGCTTCAATCGCGCATACTCCGCCGCCCGATCCGGCGTTTGCGCGGCCAGGGCCTCGGCGTTGCAGCGCTCGAAATTCCGGCGGATCGCGGCGCGGCGCGGCGCCTCGTCAACGGTCACGAATCGCCAAGGCTGGCTCAAGCCGACGGAGGGCGCGAGACAGGCAAGGTCGATGAGCCGCGGCAGCATCCCCTCGGGCAAGGCCGTGCGCCGAAAGCGCCGGACGTCGCGCCGCCAATCGACCAGCATGCGCAGCCGCTCGCGAAATTCCTCATCGAAGGCGGGCGCTAACGACATCCGCCGAGGATAGCGGGCCGATGGTCACGGTAAAGCAAGATCATCCCGCTTGCCGGGCCGGGATGGCGGCGGTATAGCGGGGAGCTTTTGAGCGAATCGGACGCAATCTCTCGGCGATAGCGGGCCGCAAGCGGGTGGCGAGGCGTGAGGGCACATCGGATCTTGGCGGCAGCCGGTTGCTTCGCGCTGCTGGTCGTGGCGAGCCTTGTTCCCGCCGTCCGGGTTGAAGCCAAGGACGCGACGATTTCGATCACGGTGCGCGCCGGCAAGGCCGACAGCCCGAATTACCGTCTGGCGCGACAGTTTTCCGAGGCGCTGGCGCTGGCAGCGAACGGCGCCTTGGCGCTCGAAGTCAAGGAAAGCCAGGGCAGCGTCGAGAACGTCATGGACGCGCCCGCGAGCGGCGCGAACACCGTGTTCATCGCCTCGCGTAGCGTCATCGTGCAAGCGCGCCGGGGTGCCAAGCCGTTCAAGAGGAACCCCGGCTATTTCGACATCCGCGCGCTGTTCCCGATCCCGTTCCAGACCGTCCATTGGGTGGTGCGCCAGGACAGCGGCGTGCAATCGCTCGCCGACCTCGCCGGACACAGCTTCATCCCGGGCAGCAAGGGCAGCATCGCCGAGCGGATCACCGCGACGGCGCTCCAGACGCTCGGGATCGAGAAACAGGTGCAGCTCATCGACATCGACGTGGCGGCCGCGCCGGCGGCGGTCATGGGCAACAAGGTCAGCGGGCTGGCCGTCGCCGGAAGCTTCCCGCTGCCGATGATCAACGACCTCGCCAAGGCAACGCCGATCCGGCTGCTCGGGCTCGCGCCTCCCGACATCGCCAAGGTCGTCGCCGACGACGACAGCACGATCCGGCAGATCATCCCACAAGGCACCTATCCCGGAATGACAGCCGACGTCGCCACGATCGCCGTCCCGGCCGGCGCCTACACCACGCGGCGGATGAGCGACGGCACGGCCTACGCGTTGACGAAAGCGTTCTGGTCTCAGCAATCGGCCTTGGCGGCGCGCAATCCCGCCTGGAGCGCCATGACCCAAGCCGCGATCCCGGCGCTCGGCATCCGGCTCCATGCCGGCGCGCTCCGCTATTACGACGAGGCCGGGATCGCGGTACCCGCCACGATGCGTTAGGCCCTTTCCGCACGCTCGCGAGACCTAAGCAATCGAGCCCGGCACTAGCGCCGCGACCAGGAGGGCCAGCCAGCCTGCGATGAAGGCGGTGCCGCCCCAAGGCACCAGCGCCGCCAGCATCGGTGGCGCGCCTGCCGCCAGGACATCGAGGCTGGCGCTGAAGAGCACGAGCCCGGCGACGAAACACCAACCCGCGGCGGCGAGCCAAAGCCTTTGCGCTCGCCCGACCGCCGCCTGCGCATTCCCGGTCGCGCGAGCAGGGTTGGAATGGCGGCTGCGAGCGCGGCCGATAAGCGCCACGATGCCGACCAACGCCGCGGCATGGAAGAGGCCGTAGCGCGCCGATGTCTGCGCGAGATCGAGGCGCAGGGCGTCGCCGCCCAGAAGATGACGCGCCGCCGCGTCGGCGCCGACCGAAATCGCGCCGAACAGGCCGGCGACGGCAAGGAAGACGCGCTCGGTCACCCCGCCCGCCTCAGGGACGAGGCTCGACCGGCGCCAGCAGCGTCGCCCGGAGCGGGTAAATCCAATAGACGATCAACCCGGGCAAGGTCGAGATCACGATGACGCAGCGGAGCACCAAGAAGATGGTGCCGTAGGGGGTGCCGGAGGTCGAAGGCTCGAGCGCCACGCAGGCCGAGGCGAAGGCGCCCTCGCCGATGCCCAAGCCGCCTGGCGTGAAAGGCAGGCTGTTGGCGATCATGGCATAGATCCCGGCAATGCCATATTCGACCACGCTGAGCCCGCCGAACGGAAGCGCTGCGGCGACGGTGACGACCGCGAGCGCGACGAGAAATACCACCACCAAGGAAATCGCGAGACTGAGCAACACCGTGCGCCATTGCCGCGCATATTGCTGGAGGGCCTCGCCCGCCGCATCGATGATCGACGCGAGGCGCCGGGACCGGCCGGCGAAGATCAAATTGAGCAGCCGCGCGATCCGGTGCCCGAACAAGAACAACACGACGATCGCCGCGACGAAGAGCGCGGCAAGTGCGTACATCCCGTATTCGAACACGCCATAGTTTTTCGCTGGCCGGGTCAGCGTGGCCGCCACCCCAAGCAGGAGGAAGGCCCCGAGCCCGATCAGCCGATCGATGAAGATCGACAGCAAGGCGCCCGTCCGACGGCCATGCGAGGCATGATAGATATAGACCCCGCGCACGATATCGCCGCCCGCCGAGCCGGGCAGGAAGGTGGCAAAAAAAGCGCCCATCGTGACGATCCCGATGGTGTGCCAGAGCTGCAAGGCGAGACCCTGGGATCGCAACAGAAGATGCCAGCGCAATCCGGCGATCGGGATCGTCGCAAGGCAGGCGAGCGCGGCGAGAACCAGCAGGCCTGGATGCGTGAGCGCCCCGCGCAGCTGGCCGAGGTCAATGAGGCGGAAATAGAACAGCGCCGCCAAGAGAACTAGGCCCGCCGCGAAGCGCGCGACTTTCATCACCAAACGGCCATCCCTCCGGCCTGTGCCGGCGCAAGCTTATCACCGCGATCTCGCCGCGACAGTTGAAGCGCAACGACACGTCGCCGACGCCGAGACCGGCGCTGGTATAGCCGACCATCGGACCGAGGCGCCACTCTCCTCGGGCGGCGAAACGGCAGCGCCGCAGCCGGGTGAAGATCGGCCGGCCACCGGGGAGGCAGATTTGTCCGCCATGCGTATGCCCGCAAAGATAAAGCGAAGTGCCCGCGGCGGCCGCGTGGTCGGCCATCTCGCCCGAGTGCACGAGGGCGAGGCGGAAGCCGTCGGGTGCGTCGGCGAGGGCACGAGCGGCAGCCGGCGTATAGAAGCGATGCACATCGTCGAGGCCGGTCACGACGAGACGCTGGCCGTCGCGCTCCACGACGACCGAGCGGTTGAGCAGAACCTCTAAGCCCGAACGCTCGAGCACGCCGGCCATGGCGGCGGGATCGTGATTGCCGAGGACCGCGAGTTTGCGGTCCGTCACGCGCACGGCCTCGATCAAGCGCCGGAGCGGGGCGGTCGATTCCGCGAACGCCGCGCGCTTGGAGCCTTGGATATCGCCGGTCAACGCGAGCAGATCGACCTCGAGGCCCGAAACGAGGGCGCGGGCGATCTCGGCGAGCTCGGGCAGGCAATCGAAATGCGTGTCGCTCAGATGCAGGATGCGGTAGCCCTCGAATGCCGGTGGCAGATCGGGAAACGAGAAAGCGATCTCGACAAGGCGAGGATCGAGCGCGTTGCGCCGGCCACGGCCGTGAAAGCCGAGCAGCCGCGCCGCACATTCGAAAGCAATGGCGCCGTAACCGAAGAGGGCGCTTTGCCAGTCCGATCGGCTGCCCTCCGGGGTGAACGAACGACCGAGCCGCTCGATGGCGCGGCGGCGCTCTTCCCAGATTTCACGCGCCGAACCTTGGCTGACGCGGCGAACGGGCTCCGACCTTTCGCTCCGGACGGACGCGGCGATCGGAACCATGACGTTCATGAGCAAGCGGCCTCGGACGGGACGGGGCAAGGACCGCGAGCGATTCTGGGCGGGTAAGGTAAAGAGATCGTGAAGGCTCGCGGGGGCGATCTCGTGCAATATCCGATCATACCGAGTTGGTCGCCGCCACTCGAATGGGCTGTCATGCCCGGACTTGTTCCCGGCATCCACGAATTCAAGCCGGGGGGGGCAGGCCCGGCAATGACGAACGGGGGTGAGCGCGCCGGCTCGGATCATGCTCCCCTCCGCCGCATCCGAAATTCGCTGACGGCCTTGCCCCGGGACCGCTATAAAGAGCCGTTCGGCCGCGTCCCGAGGGGTTTCACATGCCGAGCTTCGATATCGTATCCCGTCTCGATCTCGCCGAGGTCAACAACGCGCTCGCCGGCCTTGCCCGCGAGATCGCGACGCGCTTCGACTTCAAGGACAGCAAATCGAGCGTCACCGATGAGGAGGGCGTCCTCAAGATTCTCGCCGATGACGAGATGAAGCTGCGCCAGATCCAAGAGCTGTTGAAGGTCCATATGACTCGGCGCAAGGTCGATGTCGGCGCGCTCGACTTCAAGCCGCCGGAAAAGGCCGCCGGCCAGACCGTGCGCCAGACCGTGGCACTCCGCCAGGGCATCGGCCAGGACGTAGCCAAGCGCATCGTGCGCGAAATCAAGGACGGCAAGATCAAGGTGCAAGCCTCGATCCAGGGCGACGAGCTCCGGATTTCGGGCAAGAAGCGCGACGATCTGCAAGCCGCGATCGCCCTCGTGCGCGGCCTCAAGATCGAGCAGCCGCTGCAGTATTTGAACTTCCGCGACTAACGGCGGGGCCGGCTAATCGCACCAGTCGCCGGAGCGCAGGCCCTCGCCGATCTCGATCGGGCGCGCGGCGCGGCTGCCTTCGACGCGATCGAGAAAGCGCGGATGACTGCCGAGGCTCTGCTGGCCCGGCCGCAGGATGGCGAAGTTCTCGCCTTCGTGCAGCGCTTCGCCGGCCGCGATGGTGCGCGTCGCCTGGAGGCCGCGGCGCGCGAAGCCCGCGAGTTCCCGCTCGACCGGCAGCACCCGCTTGATGCCGTCGCCGAGCGCTTCCTCGGCGGCGCGCACCTCGAGCACCAGCCGCGACAACTGCTCGGGCGTCAAGGCGAAGGCGTGGTCCGGCCCGGGCAGGCGCTGGTCGAGGGTGTAGTGCTTTTCGATGACGCGCGCGCCGAGCCCGACCGACGCGACCGGGCCGACGGTCGGCTCGCGACTGTGGTCCGAAAGCCCCGCGGCGACGCCGAAGCGTTGCGCCAGCCAGGGAATGACGCGCAGGTTGAGGCTCGAGATCGGCGCCGGATATTTGGCCGTGCATTGCAGCAGGCAGAGCTCCTTCCCGCCCGCGGCGCGGAAGGTCTCGACCGCCCAGGCGATGTCCTCCTCGACGCTGGCCCCGGTCGACATCACCACCGGCTTGCCCGAGCGGGCGGCGAGACGAATGAGATGGACGTGGCTGATTTCGTAGGAAGCGACCTTGTGGACCGCGACATGAGGATCGATGGCGGCGAAATCCTCGGGCGAGAACGGCGTCGACATGAAATCGATTTGGACCTCGCGGCAATAATCGGACAGCACCGGCACCATCTCGTAAGGCATCGCGAGATCGGCGAAGATCTCGCCGATGTCTTCCGCGATGCCGGCATCCGAAAGATAGGCGCTCTGTCCCGCGTTCGGCACGTACACCGTCTCTGGCCGGTAGGTTTGGAACTTGACCGCATCGGCGCCCGCCTCGGCCGCCACGTCGATGAGGGCGCGGGCCATGGCGAGGTCGCGCTTCGCGCTGCCCATGCGCCAATTCGAGCCCGCTTCGGCGATGATGTAAACGCGTCCGGAATTCCAGCTTTGCTTCACGGCTGAACCTCGCTGAGGGCCTGCGCGCGCTTGCGGCATTTGAACAGGCGGTTTTGCCCGTACTGGCCAAGGCCGCCGGGATGCTGCGCGGAAAGCGCGATGTTCAATCGTGTCGCTGCCTCGACCAGCGGATGGTCATAGTCGACGACGCCGCCATTCGTCATCGGCACGAGGACGTAGAGGACCAGATCATGCAGGCTGATGAAGTCTTCGATCTCGACGAGATCGAGGCCGGCCGAAGGCAGAAACGGCAGGATCGTCGCTTCGTCGAAGAAGCGGTTGAATTCCGCCGGCTTGCGCGCCGGAAGGCCGACCCGTTCGCGCGCCTCGTTCTGCGCCGCATAAGTCTGCCGCGAATTCTCGATCATCAAGAGATGGCCGCCCGGCTTGAGCCGCTCGGCGAGCGCGGCGATGGCAAGACGTTGCAGCGCGTCGGAATGGAGATTGATGAGGCACCGGTCGGTGAAAACCACGTCGTAGGCCGCCATCGGCACCGCGAGATCCAGCACGTTGCCGACCTCGAAACGCAAGACGCGGTCGGGAATGCCGCGCGCCGCTTTCAGCGCGTTCGCCGCCGCGATCATTTCCGCGATCAAGTCTAGCCCGAGGAAGGTCGCCTCGGGGAAGGCATCGACGAGGCTCAAGCAGTTCAGGCCATTGCCGCACCCGACTTCGAGGATCGCGAGCCGGCCGCCACGGTCGGATTCGATGTGGCGCAGCGCGCGCACCAGCGCGTCGATTTCCACGGCCTTGGCCGTCGCGGTCTTGGTCGTCGCGCGCAGGCTCGTGCCGTATCGCGTCGCCCAATCCTGCCAGTGGCTCTTGACGCTATCGAGGTCCATGCTCGTCATCCAGCCGTCATCGCCGCGATTAGAACGGCCGAGCCGTTAATTTTCCATTAACCACGCTCGCAGAACCGGCTGCCGCATCGTGCTTGTTACACCGCCGTCTTTTTGCCTATGGTTCGCCCGAGCGGCCAACCGTAGCGCGATCGCGGAGCCGCGCGACGCTTGCCCGCGCCGCATCTTGTCGATGAGCATGTCATGAACCGATTCGGCATCGGCCAGGCCGTGACGCGCACCGAGGATCCGCGCTTTCTCACCGGGCGCGGCAGCTTCGTCGCCGACATCAACCTGCCGCGCCAGGCCCATGGCGTGCTGGTTCTGTCGCCCCACGCGCAGGCGGCTCTGAAGCGGATCGACGCCGTGCGCGCCACCGCGATGCCGGGCGTGATCGCCGTCCTGACCGGCGCGGACGCGGCCGCGGATGGGCTTCAGCCGATGACCGCACGCGTCAACCCGGAAGATTTGGGCGGTCGCAAATCCTATCGCACCCCGCGCCCGTTGCTTGCGGTGGACCGCGTGCGCTGCGTCGGCGACCGAGTTGCCTTCGTCGTCGCCGAGACCGAAGCGCAGGCGCGCGACGCCGCCGAGCTGGACGCGGTCGAGTACGAGCCCCTGCCGGCGGTCATGGACCTTGCCGAGGCGGTCGGCGGCGGCGCGCCGATCCTGTGGCCCGAATGCCCGACCGGCAATGTCTGCATGGAATTCCAGTTCGGTGACAGATCCGCCACCGATGCCGCGTTCGCCGACGCCGAGCACGTCGTCGCGCTCCGCCTCGCCAATCAACGGATCGCCGCGAACTCGCTCGAGCCGCGCGGCGTGATCGCGCAGTACGACGCCGCCGAGGACAGCTACACGATTTATTCGAGCTCGCAGAATCCGCATGGTGTCCGCAGTTTCGTCGCGCAATCGGTGCTGCGCATTCCCGAGACCAAGGTCCGGGTGATCGCGCCCGATGTCGGCGGCGGCTTCGGGCTGAAAGGAAGTCCGCACGCCGAGGACGCGATCGTGCCTTGGGCATCGCGGCGGTGCCTGCGGCCGGTGAAATGGGTCCCGACGCGCTCCGAGGCATTGCTGAGCGATAACCAGGCCCGCGACCAGATCATCGCGGGCGAGATCGCGCTCGACGCGGCCGGCAGGATTCTTGGGCTACGCGCGCGCGGGCTGCACGGGGTCGGCGCCTATGCGGTCGGGACCGGCGCCGTGCCGCTGCTGTTCTCGCTGTTGTTCCTCCCGAACGTCTATGACGTGCAGGCGATCGACCTCGAAACGCGCGGGGTGCTGACCAACACCGCGACGATCACTTCGTACCGCGGCGCCGGCCGGCCGGAAGCGGCTTATCTGATCGAGCGCCTGGTCGAGCGCGCGGCGCGCGTGACCGGCATCGATGCGATCGAGCTGCGGCGGCGAAACTTCATCCGCCCCGAGGCGATGCCCTACCGATCCGCGACCGGCCCCATTTTCGACAGCGACGCCTTCGAGCGCATCATGGAGCGCTGCCGCGAGCTGAGCGATTGGAGCGGCTTCGCCGCGCGCCGAGAAGCGGCCCAAGCACGCGGCCGGCTACTGGGCCGGGCACTCAGCTACTACATCGAGCAAGGCGGCAATTTCAACGAGCGCATGGAGCTGCGTTTCGATCCCGGCGGCACCGTGACCATCGTCGCCGGGACCCATTCGCACGGGCAGGGCCACGCCACCACCTATGCGCAGATGGTATCGGAGTGGCTCGGCGTGCCGTTCGCGTCGATCCGCTTCGTCCAAGGCGACACCGACAAGGTGCCGTTCGGGCGCGGCAGCTTCGCCGCGCGGAGCTCGATGGTCGGCGGCTGCGCGCTGATGAAGGCAGCGGACGCGATCCTGGCCAAAGCCAAGCCGATGGCGGCGGCGCTCTTGGAAGCGGCAGCGGACGATCTCGTCTTCAAGGACGGCAAATTCGAGATCGCGGGAACCGACCGCGCGATCGCGCTTCCCGAGGTCGCCAAGGCGTTCTATCGCGCGAGCGGAATCACGAACCAGCTCGGGCTGGGGCTCGAGGCGAGCGGGAGCTATGCCACGGACCCGGCGAATTATCCCAATGGCTGCCATATCTGCGAGGTCGAGATCGATCCCGAGACCGGCGCCGCGACGCTCGCCCGCTACGTCGTCGTCGACGATGTCGGGCGCGCGATCAATCCGCTCATCTGCGAAGGCCAGGTGCATGGCGGACTGGCGCAAGGCATCGGCCAGGCGCTGGGCGAAGCGATCGTCTACGATCCGCGCTCGGGCCAGCTGCTCTCGGGCAGCTTTCTCGACTATGCCATGCCGCGCGCCGGCGATTTCCCGGACTTCGTCACCGCGTTCGAGGAAATTCGCTGCACGACCAATCCGCTTGGCGTCAAGGGAGTCGGCGAGGCCGGCGCGATCGGCGCGCCGCCGACCGTGATCAACGCCATCCTCGACGCGCTGGCCCCGCTCGCGGTTGAGGACATCGTGATGCCGGCCACGCCGTTCCGGATCTGGCAGGCGATCGCGCGCGCGACTTCGGCAGCGCCTCTTGCCTCGCCGCGCCCCAGCCGGTAGAACGGCTCGAAGCCTCGATGTCCCCTTCGTCTAGAGGCCCAGGACACCGCCCTCTCACGGCGGTAACACCGGTTCGAATCCGGTAGGGGACGCCAATTAAGTCAACGAGTTATGAGTTAGGGCAACAACGGGTGTCCCGTTTGTGTCCTGTCGGCGATTAGCTCGCGTCAGCGGGCCGCTTCGCGCGCAGCGCTGTCGGCCCGTCTCGCGCACCAGGGCGTCGTGGCGCGTCCGTTCTAATGGCGGCCTGCCGCGGCAGCCCTTTTGCCGTGTCAACGCGTCGGATGCGGTTCGGTGTAGACCGAGCGAGACCACGTCGTCCGCACCCCTATGTTTTGCGAAAGAACGTCCCGCCGCGCCTCGAATGAGCGCGGCTTTTTCTCCCGTGTCCTCGATGCTTTGCTTGTGCGGGGTTCCGGAATAAGTCGCGGCAAGGCCAGCGCGGGGTAGCGAGGCACCGGAGCGTATCGCACCCCGCCCTATCATCTCCTAACTGAGAAAGGGTGAGCTATGCCTGATTCAGATTGCCGTGCGCGCCGGAGTGCGCGCAAAGCCGATTTGGTGGCAAAGAAATCCCGCTGGCGTCGCAATAGTGTCGATAATCTCGGCGGCTTCATGCTCGTCGATCCGCACCTCAACGCGGTCGTCGCGGGCGAGCGCTTCGACATGAGCGCCGAGGACGCGATCGAATATTGCTCTCTAGGAGTCTGAGCGGACGATCTCTGCGAGGAGATCAGTTGATCAGTTTGCTGTCACGGTGCTTTTCAGACTATATTTGCATGCAGAATTCTTGCCGTTTGCCATAATCCCTGTTTCGATATCGAGCGTTCCATTGGATGACTCTGACGGGATGGTGCGACCGTGCTCGTGAGCAAAAGCAAGCTACTCGGGATTGCGGCCCTCGCATCGACCGTGTCGCTCGCTTTGGTGTCCGCCGATAGCGTGGCGCAGTCGGCCACGCTGCGCGTCGGGAAGGCGCAGGCGGAGCCTCTCGATTTCACGCCGGTTGATGTTGGTGTCGCCGAGGGTTTCTTCAAACAGCGTGGGCTCGACATTCAGATTATCGACTTCTCCGGCAGCGCCAAGCTCCAGCAGGGGCTCGCCGCGGATGCCGCCGATATCGGGCTAGGCTCGGGGCCGGAGCTTGCTTTCATTGCCAAGGGAGCGCCCGTCCTTGCGATTGCGGCCTTTGCCGGTCCACCGGATGATCTGGTTCTGGTGGTGCGCACAGATTTGCCGATCAAGAGCGTAGCAGATTTGAAGGGGCGCAATATTGGCGTTTCGACGGTGGGCTCGCTGACCGATTGGTGTGTCCAGCAATTATCCCGCCAACAGGGGTGGAGCAACACGGGAATCAACATCATCGATCTCGGCAGCATCAGCGCCGAAGTCGCAGCCCTCCGAAGCAAGAACGTCGATGGCGCAACCCAGGACGTGGCGACAGCGCTGCGCCTAGAAGATTTGGCGGTCGCACATACCATCGTGAATTTCGGCCAAGTCGTGCCGCATTTCATTGTCCACGTCACATTTGCGACCGATAAGATCATTAAGGGGCATCCAGACCAAGTGCGTGCCTTCAACGAGGGTTGGTTCGAATCAGTAGCCTGGATACGGACGCACAAAGCCGAGACGGTGCAGATCGTCGGCCCGGTGATGCATCAAACGCCAGAGATCACGGGAAAGACCTATGATGCCGTAATGCCAGAATTCACCGACACCAGAAAATTCGATCGAGAAGCTCTGGCGGTGCTGCGGCGCTCCTTCGTCGAGATGAGGACGCTTTCGGCAGAACCAGACATGAGCAAACTCTATACCGAGGAGTTTCTACCCGGCCACACGCCGTGATAGCGCATACCTGCGTCCAGAGGGCGGCTTAGGGGCTCTCATACGCTGCGATCTCCTTGCGCCACAGCAGCAGGTTCCAAGAAAGGGAGTCCCGAGCTTTCTAGATAATGGCCGAAATAGGGTCTCGGCGCGGCGATCATGCCCACCGCAATGGCCGCCAACGCAACGATTTTGCTCATCGTCACGAACCGGCATTCCCCCAATGATCGTAAGTTGACGTGAAAGATAATATTCCGCCCGTTTAGCCGGAAGCCCCAACGCCGAAAATCCGGCGCAGCGTGCGCGTTTCTTCGCGGATGCCGGCGAGCAGAAGCGTCTCGTCGTTCTTTGCCGAGAAAAACCGCGCGCCCTGACGGTAGAGCCGTTCGAGGATCGGCGACGCGCCCTTGATTCCGGCGACGCCGAGGAATCGCCGCTGCTTGCGGCAAGCCGCGGCCACGGTTTCATAGGCCGCCGTGACCTGCGGATGGTCGTGCTGGCCCTGAATGCCGAGTTCTTCGGTGAGATCCCCGGTGCCGACCAGCAGGATGTCAACGCCGGGTGTTGCGGCGATGGTTTCGGCGTTCGCGATCGCCTCGGCCAATTCGAGCATCACGATGACCGTGGTTCGCGCATCGAGGCGGCGCCCGCCCTCGCCGGGGGCAAGCGTTTCATAGCCGAGCGCCACGCTTACCCCCGCCATGGCGCGCTTACCGAGCGGCGGGAAGCGGCAATGTCCGACGATGGCGGCGGCCTCGACGGCGGTATTAACGTGAGGGGCGATGATGCCGGCGGCGCCGCCCTCGAGGCAACGCCCGATGTAATAGGGGTCGTGCGAGGGCACCCGGACCAGGGGCGTCACGCCGACGGACGATGCGGCAAGGCACAGCTCCGCGGTCGCCTCGATCGAAACGGAGCTGTGCTCCATATCGACATAGATCGCGTCAAACCCGGCGCTGCGCGCCATATGGACGACATGGGGCGAGCGCGAGATTTCGCAAGGGCAGGCACAGCACCGCCTGACCCTCGGCCATGCGGCGTATCAGCGGATTCGCGCTTTGGCCGATTGGATCGCTCACCGTCCTTCTCCTCCAGCCGCGTTCTAAAACATGCTATGCGATCCGCGCCCAAAGCGGAAATAGAGGAACAGCAGCGGCGCGAGAATCAGCATCAGGATAACGGCGAGCGCTGCCGCGCCGTCGAGATTGCCGGCGGTCCACTGAATCCAGATCACGAGCGGCAGGGTGATGTTTTGCGGCGTCGAGACGAAAGCGGCGAGCGTCAATTCCCGCAAGCACAGCAGAACCACGAAAACCCAAAGGCCCGAGGTTGCCGGACGCAATAGCGGCAGAATGATGCGGCGAAGAACGACGCCCGTTCCCGCTCCCGCGACCTGGCCGGCCTCCTCCAGCTCGGCATTGATCTGCAACAGGCTGCTGTTGATGACGCGCGTCCCGAGGCTGAGCCAGACGACGACGTAGACCAGCATGATCATCGCGACTGTGCCGTAGATCGGCACGATCCGGCGGATTACGAACAGCGCCATCAGCATCGCGCCAACGGCAAAGAGAATCCCGGGCACCGCATGGGGCAGGAAGGCGATCGCGTCGAAAACGAACCGAAACCGCAGCCTCGTCCGCAACACCACCCACGAAAAGGCGACGCTCAGGGAAACCACGAGGAGCGGCACGACCACGGCCAGCTCGAGCGTGTGGATCAATCCGCGCGACAGCAATTGCCACGGGATGTGCCGGAAATTATCGAGCGTCGCGTGGTCGAAGGCGTTGACCGAAAGCGGCTGGGGATAGGGCAGCAGGGCAAGAATGACGGTCAGGACGAAGGGCAAAATCAAGCCCAGAACGATATAGAAGCCGGCAAAGAGCCAAGCCGGAACCGTCCAGATGCCGAGGGCCGTGGGCTTGGCACGATACGCCTTTCCGGTTACCACCTGATATTTCCGCGCCTTGCGGAGAAACCGCGTGTAAAAAAAGCTGAGCAGCAGCGCGATCACGATCATGAGTTCCGCCGGCCGCCGCCATGCGGCTGTAATCCGGGAAGCCGGCCGCGGGATAAGCCAGGACGTACATGAAGGTGCTGAAGACATAGACACGGTTCGAGAGACCGATGATGGCCGGCACGTCGAAGGTGCCGAAGGCGGTGATCGCCGTGTAGATCGCGGCGGCGAGAAAGGCCGGCAGCATGAGCGGCCCGCTGATTCGGCGCAGCACCCACCAGGAGGATGCGCCGCTCATTCGCGCGGCTTCCTCCAATCGCGCATCCAGCATCCGCAGACTCGGCGCCGTCAGGATGAAGACGAGCGGCGCCAGAGCGACGCCCTGCACCCACCCCATGCCGACAATGTTGGTGATCGGCAGCGGCGCTTCGGCAAGGTGCAAAACGCCCATCAGAAACGTGTTTATGAAACCGATGCGCGGATGGGCGAGAAAAAGCCAACCCATCGCCACGAGGAATCCGGGCATCAGAAGACTGGCGAGCATCATGGTCCAAATGATCGAGCGGCCGGGCAGATCGGTTCGCTCGGCAAGCCATGCCAGCGGGACACCGAAACAGAAGGCGACGGCCAGGGCGAGGCCCGCGAACTGCAAGGTGTTGGACAGCGTCAGCCACAGTACCGGATCGGCGAAAAGCTGGGCGTAGTTCGCGAACCCCTCGAAGCCTTCGGGCGAGCCCGTCGTCATCCGGCTGAAGCTGATCCACAGCACGAAGCCGAGCAGCGCGATCACGACGATACTTGCTGCGACCACGGGCGCGAGCAGCAGCCACGTCCCGAACGGGAGCTTCCACGCCGCACCCCGAACCGCCGCCGCCACGCTACGCGCCGGCGGGAAAAAGACGGCGCTGCGAGACGTATCCGGCATGTCGGACTTGATTTCCGCGCGACCGAACCGCTATCGCGGTTGGTTCACGAGGGCATCGATCTGGGCAGCGTATTCGGTGAGTTCGGGATGCTGAACATCGGCGCCGAACGCCTCGATGGTCTTGACGCCGGCCTTGTGGGCATCGGCGATCACCTCGCCCATATGCGAGCCGGCAAGCTTGTAGTTGTCGGTCCCCATCACGTCCCAGAGGATGTCCTGTCCCTCGCGCGACAGCATGTAGGCGATGATAAGCCGCGCCGCATAAGGGTGTGCGGCGGTCTTTGGAATTCCGGTCGCGAGGAAATAGAGCCCGGCCCCTTCTTTCGGATAGATCATCGCCAGGGGCATGCCCTTGCGCTGCGCCATCCGGGCCGAGAAATCGCCGCAATCGATGCCGAACATGAGAAACTCGCCGCTGACGATGCGGTCTTCCGAGCCGCACCGCATCACCCCGCCGAGCTGCTTGGCGAAGGCGGTATAGAAATTCAGCATGCCCTCGCGGCCCAGCGCTTCGGGCAAGCCGAGATAGCTGCCCTCGATCCCCTGATAGGGCGAGGTCGAGAACTTGCCTTTCCACTGCGGCTCGAGCAATTCGGCAAGAGTATGCGGAACCTGGTCGGCGGGAATGAGCTTCGTATTGTAGATGATGCCTTCCAGCAGACCGACCATGCCGACCGCGCGGCGGTCGAAAAACATCGTGTCGTCGGGCAGGCCGGGCACGTAGTCGCGCCAATCCACCGCCTGCATATAGGCGGCCTCGGGCGCCTGATAGACGTTGAACAGGATGTCGCTGCTCGCGGTCTGTCCGGCCTTGACCTCCTGGGCGATCTGGCTCTCGAACGCACCGCCGGGAACGCTGAGCGGCGTGTATTCGATATGCAGATCGAGGTGATATTTCTTGGTAATGCCGTCTTGGAACCGTGCCGCGCCCGCGCCCCCGCCATACATCGAATCGGCCCAGGCAATCGTCGCGGTCGCGCCCTCCTGCTTGACGGCATCGACCAGCGCGTCGATCGTCTTCGGCTCGGTAACGGCATCGGCGGCCCAAGCCCCTGCGCCGGCCCAGCCCAGCACCAGCAGAAGTGCGGCGCCGGCAAGGGAACGCGGGATTTCCCGACCGATCATGACATCGCAACCACGTCGCCGCGCGCAAAATGCATGTCGTTGCGGCCATGGCCTTCGCGCTGGCCCTCGCCGGCATATTGGAACTCCCACCAATTGCCATCGAGATCCATGAAGTAGAACTGATAAGTGTCGGTGTCGTCGGTGACTTTGGTTATTTTCTGGATGCCGTATTTCTCTTTGTGCTCGACCGCCAGCGCGTGTGCGCGGTCCACCGCCTCGCGCGATTCGAGATCGAGGCCCCAGTGGTTGCCGACGCGAAGCGGCCGCACATGGTCGCCGCGCTCGAGACAGACGACGGCCCAATAACCGCCCATGCGGATTTTCAGCGACCGCTTGGAATGACGGACGCATTCGAGGCCAAGAAACTCCTCATAGAACCGCCGCGAATTCGCGAGATTGCGGCATTCGAGCGTTCCGTGCGAGAGGATGATCGGATGGTTCAGCGGCGGCACGCGTCCCGCGGGCGCATCACCGGCGATCGGCGATCGATCGTCCTCATTGGGTCTCGGGGTTGTTTCGGTCATGTGTCTCGTCCTCCCGCCGATACGTCTCACTTTGGCTCGCCCTTACTATGAACTGCCGGTCGATTTCAGACAAGGCGGACGGGACGGCGGGCGGCGGCGACCGTCACGCCGCCGCCGGCTGCCGCGAGCAACGGCGCCGGGTGTGGTCTGGTACTTCTCGAACATTCCGCTAAAGATGCTATAGTTAAAAAATGTTGGCCGGGGCGAAGAATCGTCCCGCCTGGCAGCCCTAAATTCCTCGCTCTAGGACGATGAGCGATATCTCGGTTTTGACGGAAGCTGGCTGTGCAATCCTCACTGGAATCTAGACTCACGTCGGTATTCCGTGGCTTTCGAGGCCACTGTCCCCGATGCGGATCGGGCCCGCTCTTCGGCGCATACCTCAAGCCTGTCGCGAACTGTGCGGTGTGCGGTGAAGCGTTTGACCAAATTCGAGCCGACGATTTTCCGCCTTGGCTAACGATCATCTGCGTCGGCCATCTTCTCGTGCCGTTGGTCCTCATCAGCAACCATATGGGCATGTCGTCCAATCTCGAGCTCGCTCTGTGGCTCCCAGCGGCGCTGTTGCTGGTGCTAATTCTACTTCCCCGCTTCAAGGGAGCGATCGTCGGACTGATGTGGTCGCTTGCCGCTTCGGCGATCGAATGAAGCGGCGAGATCGGCTCATCCTCGGTCGCGCGGCGGCGCTGGGGCCGCGAGGAAGTTATGGCACCTGGTGATTTAAGGCGCGGGAACGGTACAGTCTGAAAATTCGGCTCGCAAGGCAGCAGTTGGCCTTTTCGTTCCGTAATGCGGTATTTGCAGGACGGCAGAATTCACTCGAAAGCCCCGAAGAAGCCGAGAAGTTTCGGCAACTCTACGCCGATCACTTTGCGGCATCCCAGCGAGGGAAGGCCGCTCTTACGCGAACCTCCCCTCCTGGCCATATTACTGATCTTTTTGAACGTGATGTTCTCGAGCCTCCTCAGCCGCAACTGGCTCCATTCCGCCTTCTGAAGCCAGGGCCATGCGTAGAACCCGAATTGCAGACCCGAGGCCGGAAGCGATCTGTGCGGCGACGCCGTACCGGTCCACACACACGATCGATGCACGTTCTTCTACGCACAACGTAAAACGTATGTCTTCTTATAGGTGGGCGGCCTCGTCCAGAAATCGGAATCGGAAATTCTTCGGATGCCACACTTCGTCCGCAAAGGTCTCTATGAGGTGAAGGAGCTCCTCGCTCAAATGGGCTTGTGCCTCGGTATGGAATTGCACGGTTGGCGCCCGGAGGGCTTGTAGCGCCGGCGTCTCATCCCGATTGATGCGCGGTCATTACCCGAAGAAGCGCTTGGAATAGGGGACTTCGTCGATATCCAGGTCGGCGAAATGTCGCACCAGTTCCCGGTGAGTCGGGAGCCAGACGTCGCCGAACCCGCCGAAATAGCGCAGCAGCTTCAGGAACTGGGCGGTGATCAGCGGCCTGCCACCGAAATGGCTGTGGACCGCAAGGTGCAGCAGCCCCGCCGGCTCCTGCGTATAGAGATAGTCGAAGGTGTCCTTATATACGTCGTGAAAGTCGCGGGGGCTCGCGCGCAGCACGCGATTGTCGACGAAGTCGCACCAAGGCAGCCCGATGATCGTCCCGCTTGCGGTCTTCTGCCGGCGTGGCAGGCTGATGTCGAGTGCATCCGCGTACCATTTCACCCCCTCCTTCACCAGGAGGTCGAATGTTTGCTCGTTCCAGCCATAGACCGGAGTCGCCCAGCCTTCGGGCCGGCTTCCCGAGGCCTTTTCCAGGATGTCGAGCACCTTGCGGATGGTGGCCTGCTGCTGCTCCGGCGGCATCTCCATGAAATACTGGTCCTGGGCGTAGCCATGCCCCTCGACCGCGTGGCCGGAGCGCACGATCTGCTTGAACGCGTCGGGATATAGCTCGGCGGCGCGCGCGTTGCAGAAGATCGAGGCGCGTATGCCGCACTGATCGAGCACCCGGATGATACGCCAGATGCCTTCCTTGCCGCCGAACTGCGACCACTGGATGCCCGCATGGTCGACGGCGCCCGGCTTCAAGGGCGTCGTGCGCGTGAAATAGGTCGGCGACTTGCCGTCGGACCAACTTTCCAGCAGCACACTCACTAGCCGTTTGTATTCACGAGCGTAGCGCGATTTTCGGCGCACCACAATTCTTTTGAAGTGTGACAAGGCTGATCCATCGCGTTCGTTACGACGCTGATCGGGATTTTATTGGGTCGAGGGCTGGAGGTTGCGGGAAGGGTTCGGCGGGGCACATCGCCCCGTGGGTCATGGTCCCGCAGCGGCGAAGCGGCCGGCGAGCAGCCGGAAGATCGCTGCGTCCGGGCAAGCTGTCGGCAGCCAGAGGCGAATTCGAGCGGCGCCCTCGACGACGCGGGCGGCGATCTTGATCAGCCGCAATCGCAGCGTCGTGAACTCGGCCGTTCTCCAAGAGGAACGCTTGGGCGCGGCAGCGCGCAGAGTGAGAAGCAGCCAATAAGCCGCCGTGTGCAGGATGAGGCGCATCTGATTGGCCCGCGGGTCACGGCACGACGTACGATCCGAGGCGAGCTGGGCCTTGTGTAGCTTGATGAAGTTCTCCGCTTGGCCGCGGCCACAGTAGACTGTCTCATAGAGATGCTTGGCGCTGCCCTTGAGCGAGGTGACGACGTAACGGACATCGAGGCCGAGCTTCGTCGCCTCGATCCGGGCGACGACACGGCGCTGTCTTTGCCAACTCTTGGCGCCGTAACGCAGCGTGCTCCAGCGGCGCAGCTTCTCGGTTCCGGTCACCGCGCGCTCGACGCACACCGCGTCGGCAACCGACCGGATCATGCCGGCGAGCACCGGGTTGCCGCCGAAGCCGAAGATGTAGCCAATCCCATTGGCTTCGCACCAATCCATCGCCTTGATTCGACCGTAGTGGCTGTCACCGCGCACCAGGATGTCAACCTTCGGCCAGTGCCGGCGAATGCGGGCAATGACATGCTTCAGGATCGTGCGCACTTCGATCCCGCCCGGCGTCTTGCCGCTGCGCAGGATGACGGCAACGGGCTTGCCGCTCGTCCCCTCGTAGATATGGATCGGCAGGAAGCAGCGTTCGTCGTAATGCGCGTTGAACAGCGATAACTGCTGCCGGCCATGCACCGCGTCGAAGGTGTCGTCGATGTCGAGAATAATCGAAGCCGGCGCCCGCGCGTAACTGGCACAGAACTGATCCACCAGCGCCAGCATCAGTCGCGCGATCTCGATCCGCGACGGCGCATTCTCCAACCGCGACATGGTCGGTTGCGAGCACAGCGCCTCGCCGCTTCCCGGTGCTCGGCCCACCGCCATCTTGAATACCGGGTCGTCCCGCAGTTTGTTGCAGTCGTTGGCGTCCTCGTACCCCGCCGCGATCGCAAACATCCGAAGCCGCAGCATCTCCTCGACCGTGTGATCGATGCGATCGGAATCACGGCGATCCTTCAGGCAGGTCGCGAGGCGCGCTGCAACGCCCAGATGCCGCTCGACCCCGCGCAGCAGCAGCACGCCCGCATCCGACGACAGCATCCCGCCGTCGAAAGCTACGCTCACTTTCTTGCGGCAAATCGCTGGCAGGGAAAACGGCAGGAGGTTATCTTTGTTCATGGCGGATGTGGCGCTCCGTGATCGCGGCTTCGACTCTGTCCTGACAACAAAATCATGCTCGCAATCAGCGGCTTACGCTACATCCGCCAGCCTACAATCGCTCCCGTCGTGAATAAGGCGGGCTAGGACCGCGATCCGCTTGCCGTTAGGCCATGAGAACGAAGCCTGCGCCATTGCCATTCTCCTCAGTCATAAAGCCCGCCAAGCTCGAGCCCGCGCTATATTTGCTGCCCGGCGAGGGGCTGGCTCGCCGCGCTTTGGGACGGCAAAGAATTCGACGATATCGTCGTCGAGCGCAGCAGCCAAGCGCTCCAGCAGGGCAACGGTGGGATTCTCAAGCCCTCGCTCCAGCCGGCTGACATAGGTCCGATCAACGCTCGCATCGACAGCAAGATTTTCCTGCGACAACTCCCTCGCGACTCTGAGCCGCCTCAGGTTTCGTGCTACCAGCGCCTGCGCCTTCATACGCGCAGGCGATCATCTTGACGCACCATTACACCACGGCGTACGGTGCTATAATTCCGTATAGTTGGAAATTGGCTCCTTGCCGTCGCCGGATACCAGCCACATCTTCTCGGTCGCGGACGATGGGCGGCTGATCGACCTGCGCTGCCAGTCAGGGGTGCGGATCGGCCTTGTGATCTCCGACGACACGACCCTGGTCTACTCGCCGGTTCCTCAACTGATCGAGGCTGGGTCGAACTCCGTCGAGAAGCCGAACGCAATCATGTTCTCCGGGGCCGCGACGGAGCGCCTCGCAACTGCAGCCTAGCTGAGACGGCCGATGCGCAGGAGATTGGGAAGACCGGGCTGACGCCGACAGCCGTAGAGGCAGTGCAACAAGACTTGAAGGTCAATCCCCCGCAACAATTCGACGTTGCAAGGGCGATGCGCGTATTTAGTTCCAAGCTCCAATATGTCGACTTCGAGGCTGCGCAGTATCGCTTCGAGTGTCGGCAGGTGCCTCTGCCAAAGGACCTCCTGGATGTCGTTGACGAGGACCTGAACCAGCGCATCGCCGGGCGCATCCGCGTGACGGAAGACACGTCGCAGCCCGTCCCGATGACCGTTCAAACCGGCGGCAAGGCCAAGGCAGTCAAGGTTGATGAGAAGTGGCTCGCCAGGGAGCGCGAGCAAATCACCGATAAATACACCTCTCCGTTCCAGGCTACGGCCGGCTGATACTGCAATGGGAACGGCAGAAGTTTTATGCTGAGGTTGCCGATTTCCTCGCCGAGGTGAAGCAGTATCACAACGCCATCGCTGCCGCGATGGCAGAAAAGAGGCAGCAGCTCGAGGACCAATTGATGGGCGAATTGGTTCCTCGCTGGAAGGAACGGCCCCCCGAGTCATTCGAACGCTTCCAGCTGCCGACAAACGACCAGAACCTGGGCGAGTGGCTTCGAGAAATTGTGCGCGATTTGGTCAACAAGTCCATCACGTTCCAGGCCCCAAGCGTACGAGTCGTTTACGAGAACATCGCACCCGAGGCCGAGGGCGACCCGAACTTCCTTGAACCGCTCAAGAAATTGATGAGGCGTCGAGGCGTGCCCGAGGCCGCGATCAAGGCGATGTTCGCGCTTGGCGCTGCAGCCCCCACCCCCGGCGGACTGCAGGAAATCGTGCCTGCGGCGTCGGGTTGAGGGACCGTCCCTCGATCATGGGATGCTACCTGAGGTCAGGTTGAACATCCCGACTCTCAGACAAGACCCTCACATCCCGTTACTGCGCTGCCGGTCGCCCCAGCTACAAGCCTGCGCGGAGCACTCTACCGCGATAGCGGTTTAGTCCTTTGGCACAACTCGGACACCCGGCAGAACAGGCGCGAGGGCCGGTTTCGGGCGCTAAGCGGACCTATCGCGGACATGGCGAAAACGACGCGATTGACCCACATGAGAGATCCAGTGGTTCGTCGATCACCGCGAACTGAAAAGATATCCGCTAAAAATAAAGCCCTCGACGAGGGAGGATTGTGGCATCTGGCGGCGATTTCCTCACCCTTCTCGCGCCGCCCGATGGATTCTTGCGGCAATGCCTATAGGAAATGAGTTCGGATCCTTCGAGTCTCAGGAATTACGAGAATCGACGCGATAGCCCAGAAAGCTGACGCCACGGGCGGGATTCTCGGCGACCGCTCCTTGTTCGCGGTGCGCCATGAAGCGACATGCGCCCTTGGAGTAGACGAGCTATTGCCTCAAACCCGCTTTGCGGAGGCCTTCCATGAATTTATCGGCGTCCAGCGGGTTTCTGAATGGCAAACGACCGATATGGTCTTTAAACGAATATCGAGGATTGACATTCGCTAGTTCGCGCCAAATCTGGAGGGCCCCTTCGGCCTTGTCCAGATGGCCCAAGGCCGACGCGAGAAGAGCGCGCGACAGGTCCGTATTTGGATTGATGGTGATGCGGTCCCTAGAACATTCCGCCGCCATCTCGTAGTCGCCCGCCACGAAATAGGCCGTGCCAAGAAAATGTACGTGTTGCCCATGTTGCGGGGCCGGGTCGAGGCGCATGGCGCGTTCGATGTAACGGATCGCCTGCTCTGGCTCGCCCATGTAAATGTACAAAATGCCGCGTGTCATGATAGCCAGCGCGAAGTTGGGGTTGAGCGACAAGGCCTTGTCCCCCTCGAACGCCCATCGCTCGTAATCCTTCTTCCATACTGCGACGACAGTGGCGACATAACGCGCGAATTCATTCTCGCCATCACGAGCGATCGCTTCGTCCACCAGACGCTGGGCTTGTTCGAGCGAGGTCTCCGGCGCATCGCTCCAATGGTTCTGATGATCCAGCGCATAGCCCATGGCCAGGCCCGCGTAGGCGCTACTGTAACGCGGATCGAGTTCGACGACGCGCCGGAAGTTGGCCATTGACTGCTCGAACATCTCCCGATCGCGCTTGGGCCCCAACATCAAGGCGCGTCCCCTGGGGAAAAGGTCGTGCGCGTCGATGTCTCTTGTGCCGCCTCCGACCAGACGGGATTTCTCGGGCTCGCTCAGCGTGACGTTCAGAGCCGCGACGATCTGTTGCGCGACATCGTCTTGGATCGCGAAAATGTCGGTGAGATCGCGGTCGTACCGCTCCGCCCAGAGATGCCCGCCGTCCGACCCATCAATCAACTGGGCGGTGATGCGGATCCGATCGCCGTCCTTGCGCACGCTCCCTGCAAGCAGGTAGCGCACCCCCAATTCGCGCCCCACCTGTTTTACGTCCACCGGCCGTCCCTTATAGGTAAAGCTCGAATTGCGGGCGATCACGAAGAGCTGGCGTGAACGGGACAAAGCCGTCGTGATGTCTTCCACGATCCCGTCGGCGAAATAATCCTGCTCGGCGTCGCCGCTCATGTTCTGGAATGGCAAGATGGCGATCGACGGCCGGTCAGGCAGCGTCAGTGCCGCTGTCGTTTCGGCCTGCGGAGTCTCGATGATGGTCTGGTCCATCGCGCATGGCCCCACATAGCGATAGCCACGGCGCGGCAATGTCTCAATCCAGCCCTCGCCGCCGTCTTGTTCGCCAAGCGCGTGACGCAGGGCCGCTATTTGAACAGTGAGATTGGCCTCCTCGACGACAAGGCCGGCCCAGACGGCCTCGATCAACGTATCCTTCGAGACGGGCGTCCCCGCCCGCTCCACCAGGACGCGCAGCAGGGCGACGGCGCGCTTACCGAGGCCAATCGGTTAGAAACCTCGAAAAAGCGTCTCGGTGGCAGCGTCGAGACGAAACGGGCGCGTCACGCTCTCGGCCGACGACCCCAGCGAAATCGTGCTGCTGTTCGACATCGCCGACATTGCGAAGGCGAAAGCGTTTTGCGCCTCGGACGCTCTCAGGGTGGAAATGCAAGGCGCTGGCGTTATCGACAGGCCGGACATATATTTTCTCAAGGACGTGGGCTGAGTCCAGGGATGGGCGGTCGATTCCCATCCCAGCATTAAACATTCGTTCCGCCATCGCGGCGCGCGCGAAAGATGCGCCAAAGACGCCAAAGAATTGCCTACAACCACGGAGGGTTCCATGACGGCACCAGTAAAATTGTCTCATTACGTTCTTCAAACCAATCAGATCGCGGCTATGCGCGACTGGTATCGGATGGTGCTGCAGGCGGACGTGGTGCATGAGAACGACATGCTCTGTTTCCTCGCGTATGACGACGAGCACCACCGCATCGCCTTCCTTAACCCGGGCCCGTTAGATCAGCGTAGGCCCGCAAAGAATCCGCTACGCGCTGGCGAGGATACTGGCCTGCATCACGTAGCATTCACGTTCGCTAATCTGGGCGAGTTAGTTGCAGTTTACGAGCGGACCAAGGCGCATGGCGTGCTGCCGCATTGGTGCATCAACCACGGTCCCACCACGTCTATGTATTTCCGCGATCCCGATGGCAATGGCGTCGAACTGCAAGTCGACAACTTCGCCGATTTGGCAGCTTGCAAGGCCTATATGCAGGGCCCGGACTTCGCGCGTAACCCGGTCGGTGTTGAATTCGTTCCGGAGGAGCATGCGCGCCGTTTGAGTGCCGGTGTACCGGAAGGTGACCTACTCGACCGCTCCAAGTTGGAGAAAATCCTAGCCTAAACCAACATCTGCCGGCGCTCAGTTGCCCGATCCCATTCCCATCATCGGCTTGCCAGCGTAGCTGAGTCGCGGCTGCCTTTGCCCGCGGGATAAATTGCGCGTAGCGCGAACTATCTTGGATAACGCCAAAATGTGAATGGGCTCGGGTGCGGAGAGTGAGACTGTTTGAAATAAATTGCCGGAGATCAACACGTCGGATCGCGAAGCTATCGTTCTGCGATTCATCGACGAGGCCTTGCGCAGGGGCGATTTTTCAGCCGCGGATCAGTATCTCGACGCCGGTTTCGTCGTTCATTTGCCAGGAACGCCAGAGCCGATGCGCGGTCTTGAAGGATTGAAGCGCGTAACCGAAGGTTTTCGAACCGGATTTACGGGTCGCCGTGTCATTGTCGAGGACATTATCTCCGGCGGCGACAAGGTCGCGGTTCGTGTCACCCAGGAAGGCACGCATCAAGACGCGTTTCAGGGTATCGCTCCGACCGGTAAGCAGATCAGCGTGACCGCCATTGCGATGTTCCGGATCGCGAACGGAAAAGTGGCGGAAGAATGGCTGAGTAGCGACCGGTTGGGACTGCTTCAACAACTCGGCGCGTTTCCCGCGCCGGTAAGCCGCTAACCAATGTCGGCTTCCGATGCCGTGGACCGCCCCTCAACCGGCATGCGACCGGCAAGTGCGCTGGTCGCTTTTGGCACAAATACGACATCAGGCAACTTGATATGCGCCGCTTAATCGGTCGCGCCCTGACGGAAATATTGCGGCCGGATGAAGTGGCCCGCCCAGGCGCCGCGCTTGGCCGCCTTGGCCTCGTTCTCCAAAGGCAGATAGCTCGTGTCGCGGCCATAGGCGAAGGCGAGACCCTCATTCACCATCGTGGCACCGACATCGCGTCCGTCGGCGAAGCAGAGCGAGAATTCGCGGGCGTGGCGATCGACGAATTCCGGATCGACGCGGCAGGTGAAATCGGGACGGCGGGTGAGCGCGCGCAGCCGCTCGGTCGCGGCCTCGCCGCAAGCCCATTCCATGTCGCGTGCGTCCCGGCAAGTCTGCTTGCTCTCGAACGCGTCGACGCCTTCGAGCCGCAACCTCTGCGTCGGGCAACCGAGCTTCGCCAGGCTAAAGACGCAGTCCTTCGGCACCATCAGGAACGTGTCGCCGTCGTTCACGATGTAGCGGTCGACCGAGGATGGCCGGCCCAGCGCCCCGCGCGCCACGCCCCAGGCGATAACAATGGCCGCGATCCCCAAGATCGCGATCGTCCTAATCCGCATCTTCCGCTGCCGTCGCGGCCGGCTCAGCCATATAATTCGTGGTTGGGAGCGCCCAACGCCACCGCGCCATACATCGTGCCCGCGATGTCCCAATTGGTTCCGACATGCGCCGCGGTCGCGTTCACGTCGCGGTAGCTGGTTTGCAGCTCGAAATCGTCGAACAGCCCGGTTGCGCCGCAGCCGCGATAGAGCTTCTCGACCGCCTCGCCCGCCGCCAGCACCGCATAGCCTTGGTCGCGCCGGGTGCGAATGCGCTGCTCGGTGGTCATCTCGCGGCCGGCAATTCCGGCTTCCATTGCCTCGCGCATGTCGCGGCGCAGGAGCAGCTCGGCGCCATCGACCAGCGCGCTTGCCTCGGCCAAGCGCATATGGATCGTGGGATAGGAGGCGATGCTCCGCCGCGTGCTTTTCGCGGCCGTGGCCTTGGCGTGCTCGGTGAATCGCTCGATCGCGCCCCAGCCGATCCCGACCGCGGGCGCGGCAAGGCAGATCGGAAAGATCGCCCAGGCGGGGATGCGGTAGAGCGGGCCCGGATTGACCGCGCGGCCGGGGCCCTTGCCCTCGCGGGCGATGTAGTGATCGATCGAGCGATGCTCGGGCACGAACAGGTCGTCGATGACGACGGTCTTGCTGCCGGTGCCGCGCAAGCCCAGCACATGCCAGTCATCGTCGATCCGGCAATCGGCCAGCGGCACCAGCAGCATGCGCAAATCCGGAATCGGCGGCGTGCCCGTCATCCCGAGAAAGACCGCGATGATCGCCCATTGGCTGTTCTCGCAGCCGGAAGAAAAACCCCAGCGCCCGCTGACGCGAAAGCCGCTCCCTTCGGGCACGCATTTGCCGCCCGGCAGGAAGCTCGACGCGACCAGCGCGTCGGGGTCCCTGCCCCAGACGTCCTTTTGCGCCTCGTCGGGAAACATGCCGACGAGCCAATTATGGATCGACAGCACCGAGTACACCCAGCCCGCCGAGCCGCAACCGCGGGCAAGCTGAAAGACCGTCCGCGCATAGGTTTCGAGATCGCTTTCGACCCCGCCATAACGCTTGGGCTGGAGCAGCCGGAACAGCCCCGAGGCAACCAGAGCCTTGATGGTCTCGTTCGGCACGCGGCGCAGCGCGTTGGTTTCCTTAGACCGCTCGCGCAGCACGGGCGTCAGCGCCAGCGCGCGCTTCATCGCCTCTTCGGTCGAGATGGTCGCTTCCCTGGGCTCCGACCGGCTCATTATTGCCTCCCCGGCTGCCATGCCTCGGGCGCGATGATACTCCTCAGGCGCCGCCCAGGAAATCCTTGATCCAGCTACGGTAATCGGCGTCGCGCGTGACCTGCTTCATCAAAGCGGGCGAGGCGATTCCGGCCACGTCCTTGGGCGCCGTGCCGCCGCGCAGCGCCGTCAGCGTGTCATGGACCGCGCGCACCGAAGCGGCGATCGGCAGATGGCCCTGGATGCAGATGCGCACCCGCCTTGCGCTCAGATAATCGAGATCCTCCAGCTCGGCCACGGGCGCGCCGATGACCAGCGGGATCGCGACCGCGGCCGACAGCGCCTCGAGCTCGGCGCGGCTCTTCACGCCGGCCGCGAAGAACGCATCGACGCCCGCCGCCTGATAGGCCTTGGCGCGCGCGATCGTATCGGCGATTCCGGTGATCGAGGGCGCCGAACTCCGTCCCACGATGACGAGACTCTTGTCCTGGCGCGCCGATAGCGCGGCCCTCATCTTTCCGACGCCCTCCTCGATCGACAGAATTTGCGGCTTCTCGGCCGCGCCATAGGGCATGGGCAGCACCGTGTCCTCGATCGACAGACCGCACACGCCGGCGGTTTCGAGCTCCTCGACCGTGCGCCTGACGTTGAGCGCGTTGCCGTAGCCGTGATCGGCATCGGTCATCAGCGGCAGGTTGCCGGCACGGCCGATGCGCAGAGCCTGGCCGACGAATTCCGATAAGGTCAGCACCACGAGATCGGGAGCGCCCAGCACCGTGAGCGAAGCCACCGATCCCGAGAACATGCCGATCTCGTAGCCGAGATCCTCGGCGATCCGTGCCGAAATCGGATCGAACACCGAAGCCGGATAAACGCAGCGCGCGCCGTTGAGAACGGCGCGAAATCGCTCGCGGCGCAAGGTCCAGTTCATTTCGCACCCTCTCCTATCTGCATCGTCGGCCGACGCGCAAATCGCCGCGCCCAATCCACTCGGGCCTTAACGGGACTCGCTATCTTTTCTGGCGATACCGCGGATCGGGGATCGTCATTTTGGCTCGCCCATCGATTTCGAATTTGGCAGGCCGCCACCAGAATCCCTCGCCATTCACTTCGTAAGGCACCTCGCTAGACCGCACCATCCGCGAGCGCTCCCATTGCGGGCGCCACATCTCGATCCACGCGTAATTCCACGGCGCATCGCGGGCCGCCTTAACGCTCACCTCGAACCAACAGCGCCATCCCTCTCCCGGTGGGGAGGGCGATGACGGGATCGGAGTCGAGCGTAGGATCACTCCGCGCCGTCGTCGAAATGGCCAAATCATCCGCGGATTTGTGTCCTTTTATGATTGCGTGCAACCGATATTTTCCGGGCAGCCGCACTGCCGAGCCGCTTTCTTGAAAGAATAATCCACTTCAAACCAACTGGGAAGCGCGAGAACAGCGGCGCTGCCCCAGGCGGTTGAATCTGCCGGATCGTCGTTCCGGCCAGGCATTTTATGCCGGACGGACCATCGGGATTGCTGCACCGCTGCGCCATCCGCGCCGCGTTTCCGGGCACGACCGGCCCCGGCCGAGCGTCATGGCGCTGGCACGCAATTTGCGCCGGGGCGGCGGCGGGTCGTGATCGCCCGTCGCGAAATCGCTGCACCGGATGCCGTCATGGATTTGCTGATCTCCCTCATCGCTAAAGTCGACCGGCTCGACCCCGCCATTACTGCGCTGCTCGATCACTTCCGCGACGAGCGCGTGCCGCTGCACCTTTCCGTTGCCATCGTCGGCGCGGCGGCCGCGCTGCTCACGGCGCTCTTCGCCTGGGGCGCCGTCGCCTGGATGCGCATCCATCGCCTGCGCGGCGTGGTGCGATCTTGCGGCAGCGCGGCCACATTCCGGCGGAATTTCGCGCGGGTGGACCGCAGCCTATCGGCATCGATATTCGCCGACACTTGGGCCGAATACCGGCAATGCCTCAAGGAGAGCGAGGGCGGCGTCGTTTATCTGCGGCGGCCCGACGAATATCTCGGCCTCCATGCGATCGATAGTGGCGGGTTCCCGGCGCGATTTTTCGCGGCGGCGCATGGCTATTTCATCGGCATCGGGCTGCTGCTTACCTTTGTCGGACTGGTGGCGGCGCTGAAATTCGCCGCCGCCGGCGTGTCGTCGCCCGATCTCGACGTGGCCAAGGAAGCGCTCGACGCACTGCTCGCCGCCGCCTCGTTCAAGTTCATGACCTCGATCGCCGGCCTCGGCAGCTCGCTGCTGCTCTCGGTCGCTGCCCGCAGCGCGACCTATTTGGTCGAGAGCGCGGCGCAGGGCCTCGCCGGCGACCTCGAACGGGCGATGGCGCCGATTTTCACCGAAGGCCTCGCCTATGACCAGCTCTCTGCCACCCGCGCGCAGCTTCACGAGCTTGAGAAGATCAGCGCGGCCTTGCCCGCCGCCGTGGCGCCGCGCGCCGACGCGGCCGGCAGCGACACCGCGCAACACGTGGCCTTGCAGCAGATTCTGACGGCCTTCCTCGCCGAGATGCGCGGCACCGCCGGCAACGAGATGACGCAGCTCGCGACCAAGCTCTCGGAGGTGGGCAACGCGATCGGCCAGATGCAGAGCCATGTCGGTCATTCGGGCCAGCACTTCGCGGACCAGCTTGGCCTCGCCGCCTCGCGCCTCCTGGCCGCGGCGACAACGCTCCAAGAAAGCGTCAACGGCCGGGCCGAACGGGCCGGCTCCCGAATCGATGCCTTGGCCGCGACCTTCGAGCGCGGCGAGGCCCTGTTCTCGGCCGCGGCGGAGAAGGCGGCGGCAGGTCTGCTCGGCGGCTTCGCAGAAGTCGATGCGAGCCTGCGGTCGCAGATCGGCGGCATGCGGGAGATCGTGGCCTCGCTCGAGCGCGCCGGGCAGGCGCTCGACACCAGTGCGACCGCCTGGACGCGGTGCGCGGAGCCGGTGGTGGCCTCGGTCGATGCATCGCGCCAGATCGCGGCCGAGCTGGGTCAGGTCGCCAACCGCGTCGGCACCGCTCAGCGCGACATGGCCGAGATGGCCAAGGCCGTCGCTCTGCTGTCCGAGCGGGTCGGCGCCGTCTGGGACAGTTATCGCAGCCGCTTCGAGAAGGTCAACGACGAGCTGCAGGCGGTGTTCGAGCGCCTGCAAGGCGGCACCCGCGCTTTCGGCGACGAGGTCATGGATTTCATCGGCAAGCTCGACACCAGCCTTGCCAACGGCATGCAGGCATTCTCGCTCGGCACCGAGGAGCTGCGCGAGGTAGCGCAGATGCTGGTGATCGGCGGCGACGCCAAGGCCGCCTGAGATGCGCCGCGGCATGGCCATCGCCGGCAGGCGCGCGATCCGACATGGCCCCGATGGCGCCTCGGGCGGCGATTACTTCGCCTCGATGACCGATCTCATGCTCGGCCTCATCTTCATCTTCGTCATCATGCTGATGGTTCTCGCGCTGGACATGCGCCACGCGCAGCGTCAGCTGACCGACACGACGACCGAGCTCACCGAGGCGAATCTGGCGCGTCTCGACCTGCTCCGCGACGTGGCGAAGATCCTCGAGGGGAAGCTGCCGGTGACGATCGACGAGGCCAACGGCACGCTGCAGCTCGGCGGCGACATCCTGTTCCCCGCCGGCTCGGCCGAGACCTATCCCGAGGCGCTGCCGAAGCTGCGGCTTCTCGGCGAGGCGCTCGACCGGGTGCTGCCCTGCTATGCGGTCGCCGCCGAAGCACGGCCGGCGCCGTCCTGCAGCAACCGGCACCAGGGCCGGCTCGACGCCGTCTATATCGAGGGCCACACCGATACGACGCCCATTCACACGCCTCGTTTCCAAAGCAATTGGGATCTGTCGGCGGCGCGGGCGTCCGCGACATTTAGCCGGCTGGTCGAGGCTTTTCCCGGCCTCGGCACGCTGAAGAACGATCGAGCCGCCGCCCTCATCGGCGTCAGCGGCTATGGCGAGCACCGCCCAGTCAACGACAGCGGCACCGCAGCAGGAATGGAGCGCAATCGCCGGATCGAGCTGCGCTTCATCATGGCGACGCCTAGCGCAAACGAGGTCGAGGGCGTGGTCCGGCAGATCGACGCCGAGAGGTCCCGCTGATGCTCCGCGCTGCCGTCGCCGGCACGCGCGATGCCGGCTTCCCGCTGCGCTTTGCGCCCCCGCCGCTGAAGGCGCCGGAGATCGCCCGCCTAATGATGGAGCGCTACGGCGAGAGCGCTGGGCCGCGCAAATCTGGGAACGCGCTCCAGGCGCTGCTCCGCCGCTTGCGCCTCGTGCAATATCACTGGGACAAGGTCGCCCCTGCCGACCGGCTCGACGTCGCTTGGGTGCTCTGGGAAGGCAGTACCCCGCCAGCCGAGCGCGAGGAATTTCTAAGAGACTTTCTACAATGGGTAGAGCAGCCGCGGCGCCGGCTGCAGGCGGCGCGGCTCGCCGCCTCATGGGCGGCTGCCTTCGATCCGGCGCTGAAGAGCATTCGTGTTGCCGGCGACTGGCTGGCGCGCCAGGCGACGTGGCTCCCCGATCCCTGGCCCAAGCTGGCCGGAGAATTTGATATCTTCTCCCCCGAGGACGGACCGGCAGCGTTGGCAGAAGCCTTCCTCGCCGGCGAGGAGACTGCGGCGTCGTTCTTTCAGCGCTTGAGGCTCCCCGCCCGCGCGGCCGCGGGCGGCCTGGCGCTGGAAGCCCTCGCTGCCGCGACGGCGAGCGTCGAGAGCCGGCTCGCGCGGGAGCTGCGGCTCGGCGCCCGGCTGTGCGATCTCTCGCTCCAGGGGACGTTATTCCGCCCCGACGCGGCGGGGGGGCCTCGCGCGAAGCATCGCGGCGGGCCGATCCGCCGCGCGCTCGCCGAGACGCTGCTGCTGTCCTGGCAGCGCGAGGCGCCGCCGCCCGAGGTCAAGACGCGGATCTTGGCTTTTCTCCTTCGCCATTACGGCGACGCCCGGGTGACGCGCGAGCGGTGGACGGAAATGCGTGCCGCTTCCGTTGCGATGATGTGCCGGTGGCTGACCGAGGAGACCATAGCTAGCTATTTCCGTCTCGCCGGTCAGGCCAAATCGGCCGACCGCGAGCGCCTCGCGGAACGCAAGGAATTCTGGACCTCCTGCCTCGGCCAGATCGACGAGGCCTGGCTGCTGGGCGGCCTACGCGTCAGCGCCGGCCTCGGCCCCGACCAGCCGGCACATGGCAGCCTGGGCGGCTGCCGGCCGGATCAATCCGCGCTGCTCCTCCGCATCGGCGGGATGACCATCCTCGAATCGAGCCATGAAGCGAGCGAGCGGGTCTGGCTCCCCGGCAACAAGCTCGCCCCGCCGCTCTACCGCGGCGCGGACCAACCATACTGGCCAGCCGTTCTCGCGGGAGCCGCCGATTTCTCCTCCGCCTATAGCCGCGAAGGCAACGACACTTGGCAGGAGCGGCTGGCGAGATTCATCGAACGGCACTGCGGATGAAACGTGGCAGCGGGGCTGGAGCGTGGTCCCTTCGACCGGGCAAAAATCCTCATTCGCGACGCAGGTCGATTTTCCTCGACTAATGCCGCGATGTCTACCGCGATGGCGGCCTGGACCGCTTGTTGCCGAGGCCCCTCATATCCGGAGGGGAAGTCAGTCAGCCCGGCTCGCCGCTAGATTAAGCGATCCACGAGATTGACAACTCAAGTAATTGTGGTTTACCCTCACCATAACACTAGCTCTGGTGACGTAACGAATTATTAACCAATTCCCGACCTACTGCGAGAGCGATAGCGCGAGCCTTGCGGGAAGTGCCATGCCTAACACACTGCATGAGGCGGACAATTTGTGCCGCCCCTCTGAGAACAGAGACGACAAATCGGTCGATCTTGTCGGTCTTGTCCTTCCGTTACTTCGCGAGCCGAACACAACGCGGGTGGCCCGGCGCAGCGGGGGCTACTGGCCACGCGGTTCGAGTCGGATCGAGATCAAACCCTGAGAGGAAATTGAAAAATGTCTCAAGCGCCAACCACGGTTCTGCAAGAGATCAACGGCCTTTATGTCGCGCTTTACGGTCGCGCCGCCGACAGCGGGGGTCTCACTTATTGGATTGGCGCCCTTATGGCGCACGACCCCGCGGTCACCTTGGCGGATACGCTTCCTTCGTCCAGCTATGCGATCAGCGCCGCCGATGCGACGTGGCTTGGCCAGCAGTTCGTGGCGGTCGCGTCCAGCTACTTCAACTCGCTATACAATAACCCCGGCACCCCACTCACGCCTACCCAGTTTGTCGAGGCGCTTTATCAGAACATCGGCGGCAATAGCGGCGACCCCACCGGTATTACGTACTGGTCTGGCCTGCTGACGGCAGCAGAGGGCGGATCGCCAACACAGGCGCAGATCCAGACCGCTGAAAGCGGGATCGTAGGGCTGTTCGTCCAGGAATTGCTCGGCATCAACCTCTATCCGGTCAGCGCCACCGACGCGACCGCTAACGCGGCGGCGTTGGGGCTCACCCTGTCGGATTACAATGCCGCAGTGGCGCGGCAGCAGGAATTTCAGAACAAAGTCACGGTCTCTGAGTTCTACGCCGATCTATCGCTCTTGCCGGGAGGCAGCGTCCTGGCGGTGACATCGACATCCGGTCCTGCGTTCACGGCGGCGCAGGATATCATCGCTGGCGTTACCAACAACGCCTCGACGGTCATTGCCGCGGAAGACGCCGTTGTCGCCGCGATAAATGCGCAGCCGCCGAGCCTCACTCCGATTCTGACGCTGTCGACAACTCCGGGCCAAACCTTTACGCTCACGACCGGTGTCGATGCCCCCGGGATCGGCGTCTTTGCCGCTCCCACCGCTGGCCTCGGTCCCATCACCGGCAACAACAACCTGGTGGTCGGCACCTACAATGGTACCGGCGCTACCTACAATCCAGGCGATCAGATCATCGGTCCGGTTACGGGCACCGGCAACGCCCTGACGCTCTACGACTTGGTCGTTACCGCCACGCCATCAAATCCGACCAACATCGCCGGCATCACCGTCTCGAATATTCAAACCCTCAACATAGTCTCCGGCGAAGCGGTCACCGCCAATACGGCATCGAGCGTCGAGGGCTTCTCCGGCCTGACAGCGCTCAATGTCAGCAGCTCCGACAACGGTGCGGCGGTCGATACCATCACCGCCGGGGCTACCACCGCGATCCAGGTGACGGATGTTACGACGGCCGGCGTCATCGCGGATCTGACCGTTACCGGCGGCTCGACAATAACGATTTCCGAAGCCAACGGCGGTAACAGCAATTCCGGCCAGGCGATCGCGGTGAATAGCGGAACGGGCACGATCGGCGTTTCGGTGACGCAGACGGAAACCTCTCCGAGCCACGACCAGTCGGTCTTTATCACCGACGCCAACTATGCCGCCGGCACGACTGCGGGCGTCATCACCTCGGTCACCCTCAATGGCCTAGACAACAGAAATGCCACTATCTACGACAGCGCCCTGGCGAATCTGATCATCAGCAACGTCGCGGCGGCCGGCGCCGCGGTCACGATTACCGAAGGCGCCTATGCGTCGCCAGCCACGACGTTGAATCTTACGGTCAGCAACGACCTGGCGCTCGCCGTCGTGGATGCGGGTGGGACGTACACCACTCTTGCCATCACCGCCGGCGCTGCGAATTCCGCGATAGCCGGTTTTGCCAACATGACCAACGTCGCCACGGCGACCGTGGCCGGCTCAAGCGAGCTGATCGTTGGCACTTATGGTGGCGGTCTTTCGGAATTAGCTACAGATTTGGGCGGCCTTTCCGGCGTCACCAGCCTGACGATCAGCGGGGCGGCGGGACTGGCGGCCGACGTAAGTGGACTCAGCACTCTCTCGACCGTCACCTCGAGCTCCAGCGGCCTAAACCTACTCAAGCTGAGTGCTACGCAATCCTTCGCCGGCGGCACGGGCACGGGTACGGACGCGATCGTCGTCGGCGCACCGATCACGAAGTCAATCGTGGCCAACTCCGTCAGCGGCAACAACGAAATTATCTACAACGCGGGTGGCCCCGGCGGCGGGGGAATTCTCACCAGCGGTTTTGGCGTGCTCAGTCACTTTTCCACGTTGGGTCTGGGCGGCTCGTCGTCCGGTACCTTCGATCTGAGCACGATCGCCGGGATAACCGCTATCGACGTGGCGGGCGACGTGTCGGGCAGCGTGACCCTCGTCAATGCCAACCCGAGCGCCATGCCGATGGCAATCGACGTCACGACAACCGGAGCCATCGTCTATCAGGCGGCGGGCTCCGGCGGTTCGGCCAACAGCCTCGCCCTCACCCTTGGTTACAGTCTAGCCAATCCGTATGTGGTTGCTGGCATTGAGACGGCCACGGCCGGCGCAATCACCGTGGATGCCCTCACTTTGGAAGATTCCGCGACCATCCCTGTCGGCTTCGGAACCCTGAGCGTCGTTACCAACAATACCGCTTCCGCCCAGACCGACGTCATCACCGCATTGGGCGACACCAAGCTGGACGCGCTGAACGTCTCGGGTACGGCCGGACTGAGTATCCCTATTCTTGCCGGCGACACTGCCACCTCGTTGACGATCACGAATACCTACACCGGCACAGGGGCCAGCAACATCGGCGGGACGGGCTTTACCGATAACTCGCTGAACTCATTAACCGTGGCGGGAACGAGCACAGCGGCGGAGACGGTTACTCTGACGGACGGTCTTCTCGGAGCGTTCACTCTCACCGATACCGGGGCGGGCGCCTTCACCTTCAATCCGAATTTCACCAACGCCACCACGCTGACCGTGAACGACAGCAGCGCGAAGGGACTGACGATCGCCAACGACACGGACAACACCCTCACCGCGCTGACGTTGAACAACACCGGCACCGCAACCCTGACCGACGGGACGACGACCGGGGTGGACGGCACGGCGTTAGCGAACGTGTTCTTTACGGGGACCGGCGCCCAGACCGCCTTTCTCACCAACACGTACACGGGAACGTTGACGATCACCGACTCGGATACCGGTGCGGTCGGGCTCACGCTCAACGACGGTGCCGCGGCTAACTTGACGGTCAACGATACCGGCGGCAACCTCACCATCGCGAGCGGCGCCACGACGTCGGGGGCCACCGTCACCCTCAGCAACACGGGAAGCGGTATGCTGACGGTTGGTGGGATGACTCTCACGGCGGCGGCGACGCTAGACCTCGCCGGTACGATCTCGGCGACGATTACGGACACCGCTACGGCCTTGACGGTTTCCGGTTCCTCCGACAATGCGGCCGTCAACTTGGCGCTCACCAGCACCGGGAATAATGACGCCGTGAGGTTGGGTAACGGCAACGACACCATCGCCGATACGTCGTCTGCCGCCGATGTTCTGACGGTCACGATCGGCACCGGCCTGAACACGATCACCCACACGGGTCATACCGGCGCCGATATATTGACCTTCGCGGCGGCCAACGCCGGCAGCACGACATCTTTCACTACTCTTGAAACCCCGCACACCGGCGACGAGATCGTATGGGCGACCGCGGCTGTGAATGCCACCATCGCGCATGAGGGTGCCGTCGCTTCGATCGCCGCGGGGATTAGCGGCGCGACCCCCGGGTACGGCTACAACGACTTCTACATCACCGCCACCAATACGACCTATATCTACGAGGTCACGGCATCGTCGGCCACAAACGAACTGGTTGCCATCCTCGGCACCACCCACCTGATTAATACCGCGAGCACGACAGACGTGTTTCTGGCCTGATATAGCCGGCACGAAAGCATTGGCCCCCGGCTTCGGCCGGGGGCTTTTTTTTCGGGAGAGTCGTGCCGGGGGGTTCGTTATCGCAGCGGCCGACACGGCAGGCTGCGAGATCCGAGCGCGCGGCGAAGCGCCGAAGAGCTTCGGCGTCGAGCCGATTGGAGCGGCCTTCCACATTGTCACAGCAAGCCCGGATAGCTAGTCTCGCGCTCGGAGGCGGGGTTCACATGAGGAATGGTCGGTTGAGATGGCGGGCCAGGCACTGACGCTGCCGCAAGCGCTCGACCGCGCGATTTCGGCCTATAAAGCGGGAAACTTCGTCGGGGCCGAAAAAATCTGCCAGCAAATAATATCCGTGAAACAGGATTTCTTTCCCGCACTTCATCTTCTGGCCGCCATTCAGGCATCCATGGGCAAGAACGAGCTGGCGCTGGCGAGCTACGATCGCGCGCTTAGCTTTCGGCCGGACGATGCCGAGGCGCTCAACAATCGCGGTGTCACTTTGCGTGCGCTGAAGCGGCTCGAGGAGGCGCTGGCGAGCTACGACCGCGCCCTCTCGTTGCGGCCGAACGATGCCGAGGCGCTCAATAATCGCGGCAATGTCCTGAAGGAGCTGATGCGGCATGACGAGGCGCTGGCGAGCTACGATCGCGCGCTCGCCTTACGGCCGGGCCGTGCCGAGGTGCTATACAACCGCGGCACTGCCCTGCAAGAGCTGAAGCGATACGACGAGGCCGTGGCCAGCTACGATCGTGCGCTCGCCCTGCGGCCGGGCTATGCCGAGGCGCTCAACGATCGCGGCAATGCCCTGAAGGGGCTGAAGCGGCTAGACGAGGCGCTGGCGAGCTACGACCGCGCGCTCAGCTTTCGGCCGGGCTATGCCGAGGCGCTCTACAATCGCGGTGTCGCTCTGCACGAGCTGAAGCGACTCGACGAGGCGCTGGCGAGCTACGACCGCGCGCTCTCGGTTCGTCCGGATTACGCCGAGGCGCTCTGCAATCGCGGCAATGCTCTGAAGGAGCTGAAGCGGATCGAGGAGGCGCTGACGAGCTATGACCGCGCGCTCGCCTTGCGGCCCGACGATGCCAAGGCGCTCAACAATCGTGGCAATGCATTGCAAGAGCTGAATCGGCTCGAGGAGGCGCTGGCGAGCTACGACCGTGCGCTCTTTTTGTGGCCGGACTATGCGGACGCGCTCTACAATCGGGGCAATGCGTTACAGGAGCTGAAGCGGCTCGACGAGGCGCTGGCGAATTACGAAAGGGCGCTGGCCGCAAGGGCCGATCACCCGTATGCGTTGAGCGGAGCCGCGTACTGTGCGATCAAGCTCTGCGACTGGGACTGGCGGACCCGCTTCGCGGGCGAATTAACCGCGCACGTCTTGGGCAAGAAATCGATCATTTTTCCCTTCGTGTTGCTCGGCTACAGCGGCGATCCCGCGCTGCAACTGCAATGCGCCAGGCGCTATATCGAGAACATCGTCCCGTTGTCCCCGCGCCCATTCTGGACCGGCGAGACATGGCGCCACGACAAATTGCGGATCGCCTACCTCTCCGCCGATTTCCGCTCGCACGCAGCGGCTTATCTGACCGCTGGGCTATTCGAGCAGCATGATCGTTCGCGCTTCGAGATCATCGGCGTTTCATTCGGTCTCGACGACGGAAGCGCGATGAGAAAGCGGGTCCTCGCGGCATTCGATGCGTTTCACGACGTTCGGAGGACGAGCGACCAAGACGTCGCCAAGCTATTATACGATCGTCAGGTCGATATCGCGGTCAACCTAATGGGACATACGGCGGATTCGCGGCCCGGCATTTTCGCCCATCGCCCGGCGCCGGTCCAAGTGAACTACCTCGGTTACCCCGGCACAATGGGCGCGGACTTCATCGACTACATCATCGCCGATGAGGTCGTCGCGCCCTTCGAGGATCAGAGATTCTATACGGAACGCATCGTTCATTTGCCCGAGTGCTACCAAGTCAACGACAGCAAGCGCGCGATCGCGGCGCGCACGCCGACGAGGGCTGCGATGGGGCTGCCGGAGCGCGGGTTCGTGTTTTGCTGCTTCAACAACAACTGGAAGATCGCGCCGGAGGTATTCGACGTCTGGATGCGGCTCTTGCACCTGGTCGAGGGCAGCGTGCTGTGGCTGCTTCGGGCCAGCGAGGGCGCGGAGCGGAATCTGCGCAAGGAGGCGCGGCGGCGCGGGATCGATCCGTCGCGGCTAACGTTTGCAGGGCGGATTCCGCCCGATGAGTACTTGGCGCGTTACCGCTTGGCCGATCTCTTTCTGGATACCCTTCCCTACAATGCCTGCACGACCGCGAGCGACGCCCTGTGGGCGGGATTGCCCGTGCTGACCTGCAAGGGCGAGGCATTTGCGGAGCGGGTGGCGGCCAGCCTGTTGCGCGCCGTGGGTCTCCCCGAGCTGATCGCCGCCGACCTCGAGGAATACGCGGCGCTGGCGCTGAAGCTGGGGCGCGATCCGGTGCTGTTGGCCGACATCAAGGCCAAGCTCGCGCGTCATCGCGATACCTATCCATTGTTCGACACTGCTCGTTTCGCCCGCCATATCGAAGCGGCCTACACCACGATGTGGGAGACATGGCAGCGCGGCGAAGCGCCGAAGAGCTTCGGCGTCGAGCCGATTGGAGCGGCCTTCCACATTGTCACAGCAAGCCCGGATAGCTAGTCTCGCGCTCGGAGGCGGGGTTCACATGAGGAATGGTCGGTTGAGATGGCGGGCCAGGCACTGACGCTGCCGCAAGCGCTCGACCGCGCGATTTCGGCCTATAAAGCGGGAAACTTCGTCGAGGCCGAAAAAATCTGCCAGCAAATAATATCCGTGAAACAGGATTTCTTTCCCGCACTTCATCTTCTGGCCGCCATTCAGGCATCCATGGGCAAGAACGATCTGGCGCTGGCGAGCTACGATCGCGCGCTCTCCGTCCGGCCGGACGATGCCGAGGCGCTCTACAATCGCGGCAATGCCCTGAAGAAGCTGAACCGGAACGAGGAGGCGCTGGCGAGCTACGACCGCGTGCTCTCCGTCCGGCCGGCCCATGCCGAGGCGCTCACCAATCGCGGCCTCGCTTTGCAGGAGATGAAACGGTATGACGAGGCGCTGGCGAGCTACGATCGCGCGCTCACCGTCCGGCCGGACTACGCAGAAGCGCTCTTCAATCGCGGGAACGCGCTGACGGAGCTGAAGCGGTGTGAGGAGGCGCTCGCGAGCTACGACCGCGCGCTCTCGTCACGGCCGAACGATGCCAAGGCGCTCTACAATCGCGGCAATATCTTGCAGGAGCTGAGGCGGTATGAGGAGGCGCTGGCGAGCTACGATCGCGCGCTCTCCCTGCGGCCGGGCTATGCCGAGGCGCTCAACAATCGAGGCCTCGCTTTGCAGAAGCTGACGCGGTGCGACGAGGCGCTGGCGAGCTACGACCGCGCGCTCAGCGTTCGGCCGGATTACGCCGAGGCGCTCTACAATCGCGGCATCGCCCTGCATGAGATGAAGCGGCTCGACGAGGCGCTGGCGAGCTACGACCGCGCGCTGAGCGTTCGGCCGAACTATCCCGAGGCGCTCTATAATCGCGGCAACGCTCTCATGGAGCTGAACCGGCCCGACGAGGCGCTGGCGAGCTACGACCGCGCGGTCAGCCTTCGCCCGGACCATGCCGAGGCGCTCAACAATCGCGGCAATGCTCTGAACGAGCTGAAGCGGTATGAGGAGGCGCTGGCGAGCTACGACCGCGCGCTCAGCGTTCGGCCGGATTACGCCGAGGCGCTCAACAACCGCGGCAATGTCCTGAAAAAGCTCAGGCGGCTCGACGAGGCGCTGGCGAGCTACGACCGCGCGCTGGCCGCAAAGCCGGATCAAGCGCATGCCTTAAGCGGCGCCGCGGACTGCGCGATGAATCTCTGCGACTGGGACAGGCGGACAAAGTTCGCCGGCGAATTAGCCGCGCATGTCTTGGGCAAGAAGTCGAGCGTTTCTCCCTTTGTCTTTCTCGGCTACAGCGGCGATCCCGCGCTGCAATTGCAATGCGCCAGGAACTATGTCGAGAACGAGGTCGCATCGCCGCCGCGGCTATTGTGGACCGGCGAGACATGGCGCCATGACAAATTGCGGGTCGCCTATCTCTCCGCCGATTTTCGCGCGCACCCAATGGGCTATCTGACCGCCGGGCTGTTCGAGCGGCACGATCGCTCGCGCTTCGAGATCATGGGCGTCTCGTTCGGCATCGACGACGGGAGCGAGATCAGAAAGCGGGTCCTCGCGGCGTTCGACGAGTGTCACGATGTTCGCAGAAGGAGCGACCAGGAAGTCGCCAAGCTATTGCACGATCGTCAGGTCGATATCGCGGTCAACCTGACGGGACATATCGCGGATGCGCGGCCCGGCATTTTCGCCCATCGCCCGGCGCCGATTCAGGTGAGCTATCTCGCTTACCCCGGCACGATGGGCGCGGACTTCATCGACTACGTCGTCGCCGACGAGGTCGTTGCGCCCTTCGAGGACCAGAGGTTCTATACCGAACGGATCGTCCATTTGCCCGATTGCTACTTCGTCACCGACGACCAGCTCAAGATCGCCGACGGCACGCCGACGAGGGCTGCGATGGGGCTGCCGGAGCGCGGGTTCGTGTTTTGCTGCTTCAACAACAACTGGAAGATCGCGCCGGAGGTATTCGACGTCTGGATGCGGCTCTTGCACCTGGTCGAGGGCAGCGTGCTGTGGCTGCTTCGGGCCAGCGAGGGCGCGGAGCGGAATCTGCGCAAGGAGGCGCGGCGGCGCGGGATCGAGCCGTCGCGGCTGGTCTTTTCCGTGCGCCTCCCGCTCGACGAGCATCTGGCGCGCCACCGCTTGGCGGACCTGTTCCTCGACACACTGCCTTACAACGCGCACACCACCGCGGCCGACGCCCTGTGGGCGGGATTGCCGGTGCTGACTTGCAAGGGCGAGGCGTTTGCCGGAAGGGTGGCGGCCAGCCTGTTGCGCGCCGTCGGCCTTCCCGAGCTGATTACCGCCAACAACGAGGAATACGAGGCGCTGGCGCTGAAGCTGGCGCGCGAACGGGCGCTCTTGGCTGGAATCAAGGCCAAGCTCGCGCGGCAACGCGATACCTATCCATTGTTCGACACTCCCCGCTTCGCCCGCCATATCGAAGCCGCCTACACGACGATGTGGGAGATCTGGCAGCGCGGCGAGCGCCCGAGTAGCTTTAGCGTCGAGCCGATCGACTAGATCGCCCGGAGCCGGCCGAATCGGCCCGGCTCAGGCGTTCCCGGTCGGCAACTGGTGTTGCACTGGCTGCTGCTGCTGCTGCTCGCGCAGGCGCTTTTCGAGCTCCTGCGTGGCCTTCACCAGCGCCTGCAGCACGGGGCCGGCCTGGTTGCCCGGGATGAGCAAGGTGCCCGAGGGCCGTTCCTCGCCATTCGGACCGGCCGCTATGCAGTCGATGCGCAGGACGCCGTTGTGAAACGCGACCGCCTTGAGGCCGTCGATGAGGGTAACGGACATTGGGTCTTTTCTCCTCCGATAAAATAGAACGAGGCGCTCAAGAAAACGGCGGGGAACCGAAGCCCCCCGCCGTCGAATTCTAGAACGGAGCCCCGGATCGCTCCGGGGACTCCACCGATATCGAGCCTAGGCGAACACGATGTCGTGGACGTTGAGCGAAGACAGCGTGACCCCCACCAGCTCCGCCATGTCAGAGACATGCACGGTCGAGTTGATCCCGACATCTCCCGCAACAACTGGAATGGTCGGCGTCGGTGGGATGCCGTTGTATCCAGGCGGCGTTTCGGCACTTAAGACCGGTCCTGCTGCCATAGAGCCGTTGTAGACCAGGTTCAAGTCGGCGATGCGCACGTTCCCCGCCGTGTCCTGGTACGCGATGATGAAGTCAGCGGACTCACCCTTGGTACCGGGAACGCCAGCAGCGGTCAGAATATCGAACGTGTCGCTCTGCAAGGCTCCGGCCACGGCCGCTGCGTTGGCGAAGGTTGCACCCACGAGCTCCGTCACGTTGGCGGTGGCGTCGTGCCCCAGCCCCGCGATGCCACCCGAAGCAACCGTCTCGATCTGGGTCGCGGCGCCGGAAACGACCGAGTAAAGCTCTATGGAGCTGTGGCCGAATTGGCCCGAGGTAGCCCACGATAGCCCGGCTTGGACGAGCCCGGCGTTCGGACCGCTGCTGTAATAATCGGTGACCGTTGGTGATGAGGTCGAGTGACCCGAGTAATTGGTGACCGTGCTAAGCCCGTCATTTTCCCAAGCGTTCGGAACGATGACGAGTTGGTCGCCGGCCGGGCCCACATTGAAGTTATGGATCACCGACATGTCGGCGCTGGTGCCGAAGGATTGGCTCTGCGTAAGGTCAACCGCGGTTCCGCCTGGGGCGACACCCCAGAAGCCCTGCATGGCAAGGAGGTCGGTAGATGAAAAGCCCCCGCTCACGGTCAACGCGGTGAAGACCCCGCCGCTATATTTCTCGACCTGCCAGAAATCCATGTTGCCATAGACGGTATCGCTACTACTCACTTCCTCGGTGATGGTTTCGTAGGTGTTGCCGAAGGGGAAGGTCGGATTGTCGTAAACCCCGAAGAGCGGGACAAGGCCGCTAAAGGAATCACCGTCGAAGGTGTCGGCCAGGACGATCACCTGCTCTTGGTGATAAGCGAGGGTGCCGCCAAGGGTGATCGTATCGGCGCCGCCCTGGGTCCAAACCCAATCGGTCTCGTGACCGGTGGTGATCGTGTCATTGCCCAACGAACCGACGAGCTGGTTGAGGTAACTCGGCGAGCCCGTGATGGTATCGCCGCTGGTGAGCAACCCGGTGAGCGAGTTGTAGCCGAGCGCGATGTCGGCGCCGCCCATCAGGAACCCGCCCGACCCAGGAGCGGCATTGACGATCACGGCGTCGATCAACCCACTGATGACGCACGGCCCCGGTGTCGTAGTCGTTCAAGGTGGTGCCGTTGCCGCCCAGCAGGATCGACGAATGCTGCAACGCGCCGTCGATGCCGTTCTGAACGACGCCGCCCGCGTCCGTGAAAGTGACGAACGACCGGAGGGAAGCCTCGCCGTCGGTCCACGGACTGATCGGCGTAATCAGCTGATCGTTGACGTTCGTGAGCCAGTCGCCGACATAGAGATTTTCCGTGCCCGAGATGTTCAGGGTTACGGGATAGGTCGTCTCGTTGTCGATATTGATGCCGTCGATGAAATTCTCGCCGTAGGTGCCGAAGAAGAGCAGCGTGCTGATCGGGAAGCCCGCGATCTCGTTGGTCGGCAGGTTGCTGCCGTTGGAAGTCAGGTTGACGATTTCGTAGTCGTTCACCGTTAGCGTGCCCATGGCCGCGTTCTCGCCGCCGGGCTCGCCCAACAGGAAGTTGAGGGTCCAGGTGGTGCCCGTCGACGACCCGGTCGAGGCGATGAAGGTATCGACGTAGTCGAAGATCGGGTCGGTGTGATAAAAAGCGAAAGGCTGCGGGGCATCGCCGACATCGACCGTCAGATTGTTGGCGCCGTGGGTGATGATGAGGTCGTCCAGCTGGGTGGCGTGCCCAATCAGCTGAATCTCGTTCACCCCCGGCAGGTTCGCCATGTTGACGGTGTCTTGCCACTCGCCGCTTATCGTATTTTGAATCCCGGAGGGGCCGAAGAAATTGTCAGTCCCCAAATCGGCGATGCCGAGGATCTGGACCGTGCTTGCTCCTATCGTTTGGCCAGGCTCTAGATTCCCCGCCGTCACTTCCCAGAAGGTGAGCGGAACGGTCGTGTCTGCGACGCTCGCATCCACCACCAGCTCGTTGATCCCGGCGCCGAGATTGACGGTCAGCGCGGGGTCGAGGTTGCCGTTGACGGTTTGCGGGTTCAGTATGTCGGCGAGGTCCATCGCCGTGATATTGACCCAGTCGTTCCCCGACCCGGTAGTGAGCGAGTAGAGCACGCTATCGGCGGCGAGGAACCCGGCGAGGGTATCCTGGGTCCCCGTTTCCGGATTGGCCAGGTAATAGCCATTATACGGGTCGCATCCGCCGATATAGTGGCCAAAACCGGAGAGGCCGGAGATGATGAGGTTGCCCGTCATCGTGCTGGCGTTGATGACCTCGACAAAGGCCATTTGAGTTTCGTCATCCGTATCCAGGATCAGGTTGCCGGCGCCCTTGATGTTCAGGACGTTCAAGGACTGGCTGCCCTCGGTTCCCAATTCGAGAGCGTTCGAGCCGCTGATGACGTTGAGGTTGAACGTGCCGTAGCCGGGCGCGCCGGTGATATCCGGGCCGATGTTCAGATAGCCGTCGTGAGCGGCGCCTTCATCGCCAATGTTGTTGTAGGTGTATTGGCTCGTCGGAGCGTTGATGCCGTCCCCGGTCGCGCCATTCGCGGCGAGGGCGCTCCCCGCCGTGCCATTGCCGGCGCCGATCGGGCCCCAGCTGCCAACCGGATCCAGGTTGATGACGAGGCTTGCCGTGCCGGCTGTCGAGGTGCCGCCGAAATCAGCCGCTGCGATCTGGACCTCGAGCTCCGAGTCCGCGGTGTCGAACATATTGACGACTGCCAGCAGGGTCGGCAGGCCGCCATTGTCGTCGACATTGACGATGTGGATGTCGCCGCTCGAATTGATGTCCGTCAACACCGTCATGCCGGTGATGTCATGGCCGGGGATCCACACCGCGTTGGCAGCGCGATCGGCGTTCGAGCTTTGGGTCCCGAAGTTCGTGAAGATAACGGACTGCACGCCCGAGATCGTGCTGCCGCTCGGCCACGTCGGTCCGCCTGGGCCGCCCAGATTGGTATTGCCGCCCAGTTCGATGTAGGCGGCGTTATTGGGGCCGGTGACGAAGACCTGGTCGCCGATGACCCAGCTTTGGCTCTGGAAGTCCGTTCCCGCGGCCGTGATCAGCGGGGCGTAGATGAAGTCGTGGCCGAGGCCGCTAAGGTCGAAAATGCTCTGCGAGGTCCCGGTCATCGTGTAGAAGTGCGCGTCGGGCAGCGCCATGAACGCATTGAGCGGGCTTCCAGGAGGCAGCCCCAGATATCCGTCGATTGGATTGCCATTTAGAATCGGAGCGAGGCTCTGCGCCGATATTGCTGCCTCGATCTGAGCTTCCGCGGCAAGAACCGTCGTCGGGTCGCTGGTGACCGAAGCGACGATGTCCATCGCCGCCACGAACGCCGGAGCGGACGCCTCGGCACCGCCAGGATGCCGCCGTTTGGCAAGTTCGATTCCTCGGCATAGAACTCGGAGACCGCGACCTTGTTCAGAAGCGTCTCCTGCCGCGCCACCGCGTCCGCATACTGCTGCGGGCTGAGCCCCAAGGCCGCGGCGCCGACGGTGAGGTCGATGCTGAGCATCGTGTTGACGAACAGGCCGACGATCCCTGCCTCGGCGGACTGAGTGGTTGCGCCAGGCGCAGCCTCCGCATTCGTCAGCATCGTGGTCCAGTAGGTGACGCCCGTGTCGTCGCCGGCATTGCCGCCGATGTTCTGATACAGCGCCTGAACGAACTGCTGGGGGGTGTCGGTGCTATAGACCGAGTTGAAGTAGGTCGATTCCACCGAGATAAACTGCTGGCCGAGCCAAATCGAATCGGCGGTGCTGATCGTGGAACCCAGGGAATATCCGGCCGACGGGTCATACGCCTCAAGCGCACCGATCCAGTAAGTGAGACCGCCTTCGTCGGCGGCGCGACCATAAAGCGCGACGTAAAGGCCGTTGATCTCTGCGAGAACCGATGCTGGCGCTGTCAACATGTTACTTTCCCTTCCTGATTTGGTAGCGACCAAGTCTTACCGCGTGGTCAGTTGCCCCCCCTGCGTCGCAGCGGACACCGATCCCTCGGCTTTAATCGAGGGCAATTTCTCGCATTGTCCGAAGCAAGTGTCAAGTTCACTGTACAAGCTCATGCGCGTTATTTTTCGCCACTGTGACATTAAAACAACGTCGCCACCGCGATTTATAAGACATTGATGTTCTTGATGGATATCGCATCCGACCCGCATCGGGCCCAAAGCTAAGCGTTTGCTGCAAACGGATAGGCGCGAGGCCTTTAACAAAAAGTGTTCGCGATACCCGCGGCGGATCGGCGATCGGAGCACGTCGTCAAGCGGGAGTCAGCCGAACCGGCACCAGTCGAGCTTGATAGCTGCGGCGCAGGGAATGGCGCAAGCGCATGAGCGGCGCCTCGGTCCCCAGGAACAACAACCAGCTCGCCACCAGCGTGCAACCGAGCCAGGCCAATAGGACGTGCGGCGCGTTCAGCAAATAGGCTGGCGCGAAGCCGAAGGCCGCGAACACCCACATCGTCGGAAAGTGCAGGAGAAACATCGGGTAGGCCAAGCGGCCGATGAAATCATCCCAGCGCCGGCGCGGGAGCCGCGACACGAACGCCACCATCGGAATGCCGAGCAACAACCCGACGCTGACCTCGACGTTATAGGGCCGCACCGTCACCAGCGACGTCATCAAGGCGACGAGAACGACCGCCGCCGCCAACCACGCCGCGCGCGGCAGCCGGCGCTGGGCATGAAAGATCGACGCGCCCAGCATGAATACGAACAAGATTCCCGGCAACAACCGGTAGCCCCACCAGTCGGTCTGCAGGAAGCCCGCTTGAGCGGCCAGCCCTAGCGCCAGGCTCGCCGTCATGATCGCGACGCGGGTCTCGCGGCGAGCGCGCAGAATCCATGGCGCGAGCACATAGAACTGGAGTTCCGCCCCGAGCGACCAGGCCGGCGGAATGAGGGTGAAGCGATCCTGCCCCGTCCACATATAAAAATTCAGCGGCACGATCGTGAGATTGGATAGCCAGTCGAGCCAACCCGGAACGCGCTGCAAGAAATACACATCGCCCGGCTGCATCAGCAGCCAGATCGCCGCCGCGACGGCGAGCGCTCCCCAGTAGCTCGGCAATAGCCGCAAGGCGCGTTCGCCGTAGTAGTCGACCGCGCGAAGCCGCGGGTTATCGAGCAGCCCGGCGGTCACGTATCCGGAAATCAGGTAAAACGAAATGACCGCGACCGGGCCGGGATTGTATCCCGCCACGGTGACGCCGACATGGCTCAAAGCGACGGCAACCGCCAGCATAAGCCGCACGCAACCAAACATGAAATCACTCCGCTTGCCCGGCGCGAGCGTTCGCGCCGGATGCTCCGTAACCGTCGGTCGTCGGAAGGTTTTGAGCGCCCAGCGGGTTAAGTCAAGCGAGAGCCGGGCTCACACGATATACAGGAGATCTTGGTGAGCGACGGCGAGCTGGATCCCGGCGATCGCGACATCGGCGCTGATGCCGGTATAGCTCACCTCGGCAAGCGCGGCGGTCGCCGCCTGATAAGCCGCGTCGCCGATGGTGTGCGGGTCAAGAATCGCCCCGTCGGCCGGCTGCGAAGCGTTCGAATAGGCCAGCGAGACCGCGATCTTGTTGTCGATCGTCTCCTGGCGCTGCTCGGCCGCCGAAAGTTGCGCGGATGTCAGGCCCGTGAAGGTCGAGAGATTGACGTCGATCAGTTCTTGGACGAACTCGCCGACGAGGCCGGCCCGCGCTGCCTGTACGCTCGCCCCTCCCGCCTCGGCCTGCGCCAGAAGACCAGCCCAATAGGCTATTCCACCAGAATCCCCAGCATTGCCGCCGATGTTCATGTAGAGCGCATTGATGAACTGGCTATCGGTCAGGCCGCCATAGCTTTGATTGAAGAACGCGCTCACGTCATTGACGAAGCCTTGGCCCAGCAGCTGGGCATCGGCGGCCGTGACCGCGGTCGTGCTTGCATTCGCGACCGTCGCTCCGCCGGAGTCAGACTGCTGGCCATCGACACCGACCCAATAGGAATAGCCGGGGAAATCGGCCGCGCGGTTGTAAAGGGCCGCATAAAGTCCGAGGATTTCCTGCTGTACCGAGGTCGGCGGCGGCGTTTGCGTATTGACACTCAATCCGAGATCGGCGGTCACGCCGCCGGACAGGGTCTCGAGGCTTGCATCGTGAATCGAGGCGCCCGAGGGGAGCGCGAGCCCGGTTACCTGGAGGTCGTCAATGTTGTCGCCGAGCTGCACCGTATAGGTGAAGCTCAACGTGTTGCCGCCAGAGCCGATAGTATAGAGCGCAACCTCGTTGTCATTGAGTTGAAGTTCTGGCGTGCCGGTCACCGTCACCGGTTCGCTGGTCGCAACCGTAATCGTCACGACGTTTCCGGCATTGAGACTCGTCGCTTGGTGATCCGCCGAGGCCGCGACCGACGTGACCGTCGGGACCATGATATCGATCTGCGGCCCGCTCTGGGTCAGGCCGGTCAGCGAGGGATTGAGGCTGTTGCCGGCGCCGTCCTGGATCGCCCCGCCATTGAGGCCGATCGAGGCCACCGCCAGCGCGGGGACGTCGCTATCGGTCGCCGCGACCGTATAGCTGAAACCGAGCGCGCTGGTGCCCGACCCGCCGGCATAGCTCGCCGTCCCACCATCGTTGAGCGTCAGCGTCGGCGTGCCCGTTACCGTCACCATCTCGCTGAGGCCAAGCGTGATCGTCACCATGTTGCCCGCGTTGAGATCGCCGCTCGAGGGCGATTCCGCCACCGATGTAATCGCCGGGATGGTGGTATCGATCTGTGGCCCGGTTTGGGTCAGGCCGATGAGCGAGAGGTTGGCATTGTTGCCGCTGCCATCCTCGATCGTCGCGCCAGCGACATTGATCGCGGTCACCGCCAGCGAGGACACGTCGCTGTCGCTCGCCCCGACCGTATAAGCGAAGCTCAGCGAGTTGCTGGCCGGCCCACCCGCATAGCTCGCGGTGCCGCCGTCGTTGAGCGTCAGCGTCGGCGCGCCCGTTACCGTCACGACCTCGCTGAGGGCGAGCGTGATCGTCACCGTCTTGCCCGCGTTGAGATCGCCGGTCGAGGGCGAATCCGTGACGGACGTGATCGTCGGTCCGGACAAAGCGGAGGTGGTCCAACCGAGAGCTTCCATCAGGGTGATGTCGTTCGACGAAACGATCGTGAGCGCCCCGGGACTACCCTCGTAATCGAATGCATCGATCTTGTTCGGCGTCGGACCCGGGGGAACCCAGTCCGCCAAGTCGCCAACGTTCAGGTCGTTATTCCAGGTACCCAAGTTCGTCACGCCGTTATCGATCGAGAAATAGGCGGTGCTGCCTTTCCCGCCCGTGGCTAGGTCGCGTACGCCCGACGACGTGTAACGAAAAAGATCGATGAGCGCATAATCGCGCGGCTGATCGTTGAGCCACGACACCCGGCCCATGACTTCCGTCATCTCATGCTCGAGAACGCCGATGACATAGTATTCGTTCGATGCCGGCGTAGAGGCCGAGTAGCTCAAAGGCAACGAGCTGCTGATCCCGACATAGCCATCGACACTCCCGTCGCTCGGGGCGAGCCCCAAGGCCTGCGCTTCGGCCAGGCTCGTTTCGAGAGCACCCCTCAGCGGAGAAGTAGCGGGCACGCTGGCAGCGCCGGGGGCGTTCTCGGCCTGAAGGATGCTCAGTACCTCGCTGTAATTCTCCGCGACATAATTCGCCAAGCTCTCGCCAATGTCGCTGGCGCTTAGCGGCGTGCCGGCGATTTCCCCATAGCCTATGTCGATGTTGATCGTAACGGGATTGGTAAAGGTGCTTTCCAAAAATTGCACGGCGTCGTTGACCGCGGCGGTAAATCCGGCCGGTAGGCTACTGACAGGCTGGTCATAGGTGATGTTGACGATCAGCCCCGCCGATTGGCCGCTCGCATTCGGCGTAATTGTGCCCTCTCCCGCGCTAGCCCCGGCGGTCAGGCCCGAGGCTGCGACGCTCGGGAAAATGGTCGGCACAAAGAAGTGCCCCGCGCCGCCTACGCCGATCGTGCTGGCCGGTTGAAATTGGAAGCCGGAGCCGCCGGCATAAGGGGCGTACAACAGGTCTGCACTGCCGACCGCCGAGAAGCCGAGATCGCCATTCAAAAGCAGTTCGCCTGGACTGCCCGAGTCAATGTAAAGGCCATCGCCGGTAATGCTGTTGCTGGTGCTCGAGGAGTAAGACATCACCGCCTCTCGCGAGAGAAGATCTCTAATTCGGCCGACATTCCAGATAACCACAAATCGGTGTGAATGATAGCTCTCTAGCCCGCCTTATTCACGACGGGAGCGATTGTAGGCTGGCGGATGTAGCGTAAGCCGCTGATTGCGAGCATGATTCTGTTGTCAGGACAGAGTCGAAGCCGCGATCACGGAGCGCCACATCCGCCATGAACAAAGATAACCTCCTGCCGTTTTCCCTGCCAGCGATTTGCCGCAAGAAAGTGAGCGTAGCTTTCGACGGCGGGATGCTGTCGTCGGATGCGGGCGTGCTGCTGCTGCGCGGGGTCGAGCGGCATCTGGGCGTTGCAGCGCGCCTCGCGACCTGCCTGAAGGATCGCCGTGATTCCGATCGCATCGATCACACGGTCGAGGAGATGCTGCGGCTTCGGATGTTTGCGATCGCGGCGGGGTACGAGGACGCCAACGACTGCAACAAACTGCGGGACGACCCGGTATTCAAGATGGCGGTGGGCCGAGCACCGGGAAGCGGCGAGGCGCTGTGCTCGCAACCGACCATGTCGCGGTTGGAGAATGCGCCGTCGCGGATCGAGATCGCGCGACTGATGCTGGCGCTGGTGGATCAGTTCTGTGCCAGTTACGCGCGGGCGCCGGCTTCGATTATTCTCGACATCGACGACACCTTCGACGCGGTGCATGGCCGGCAGCAGTTATCGCTGTTCAACGCGCATTACGACGAACGCTGCTTCCTGCCGATCCATATCTACGAGGGGACGAGCGGCAAGCCCGTTGCCGTCATCCTGCGCAGCGGCAAGACGCCGGGCGGGATCGAAGTGCGCACGATCCTGAAGCATGTCATTGCCCGCATTCGCCGGCACTGGCCGAAGGTCAACATCCTGGTGCGCGGTGACAGCCACTACGGTCGAGTCAAGGCGATGGATTGGTGCGAAGCCAATGGGATTGGCTACATCTTCGGCTTCGGCGGCAACCCGGTCGCTCGCCGGCATGATCCGGTCGGTTGCCGACGCGGTGTGCGTCGAGCGCGCGGTGACCGGAACCGAGAAGCTGCGCCGCTGGAGCACGCTGCGTTACGGCGCCAAGAGTTGGCAAAGACAGCGCCGTGTCGTCGCCCGGATCGAGGCGACGAAGCTCGGCCTCGATGTCCGTTACGTCGTCACCTCGCTCAAGGGCAGCGCCAAGCATCTCTATGAGACAGTCTACTGTGGCCGCGGCCAAGCGGAGAACTTCATCAAGCTACACAAGGCCCAGCTCGCCTCGGATCGTACGTCGTGCCGTGACCCGCGGGCCAATCAGATGCGCCTCATCCTGCACACGGCGGCTTATTGGCTGCTTCTCACTCTGCGCGCTGCCGCGCCCAAGCGTTCCTCTTGGAGAACGGCCGAGTTCACGACGCTGCGATTGCGGCTGATCAAGATCGCCGCCCGCGTCGTCGAGGGCGCCGCTCGAATTCGCCTCTGGCTGCCGACAGCTTGCCCGGACGCAGCGATCTTCCGGCTGCTCGCCGGCCGCTTCGCCGCTGCGGGACCATGACCCACGGGGCGATGTGCCCCGCCGAACCCTTCCCGCAACCTCCAGCCCTCGACCCAATAAAATCCCGATCAGCGTCGTAACGAACGCGATGGATCAGCCTTGTCACACTTCAAAAGAATTGTGGTGCGCCGAAAATCGCGCTACGCTCGTGAATACAAACGGCTAGCCGGATATCCTTGCGGCATCCTGACCAAGATGGGTGCCGGGCGCCCGATCAGCCGGATCGACGCGCCGATGCCCTGGAGACCGCCGCTGACTCTCGGCCGGCGAGCTTCACTCTGAGCGTCGACGATATTGTCCCACCGCGCGTCGGACATTGCTTGAAATCGGCGAAACCAGGGGCTTCCGGAAACCGAAAAGCCCGGTGAAGGTCGCGGCAACCGAAATGCCTTGGGGCACGCGCCACGAGATCAAGGCATATCGGAAAGACAGCCGCGAACCGTTCGCCACGGTCACCGATCTGACGATCCGCGCCAAAGACCGCCTCCGCGCCATGGACATTGCATTCGCCCGGGCGCCCTGTGCCGAGCCCGCAAAGGGCTGATGGGCCCGCTCCGCTCATCCCCACCGCGCATCGCTCGCATCGTAGCGGAACGTTACGCAGCGACCTCGCAACGCCCAAACCGTTGCGAGGGGCTTTTCCGCTATTTGTCCTAGAAAGTCAGATTGGCCGTGCTGACGACGCCCAATAGCTGCATCGTGCCGCCAGTCGCGAGATCGACGGTCACAAGCTGAGCGGGGGAAGCTTGGCTCGGGCTTAGGCCGAGATCATGGTCGTCAACGAAGAAGACGCCCGGTATGAACTCAAAATAAGGCAAATTCACAGCGCTGCTGTCGAAGACGATCAGCTGGACCGGCTGGGTGCTTTCTCCCTCGTAGGTGTGGAGCACGATGGAAAGGTCGGATGGGACCGTGACCGTTGCGTTGATCGGGTGGCTCGTTTGCGCATAATTCAGTAATTGCTCGATGGCGACGATCGGATTCGAAGCCATGTCAATCGTGGAGGATGTGGCCGAGGAACTTGCAGGCGCATCCGTTGGGACCAACGGGTCTATCGAGGCCGACGTGCCTGTAGTCGGAGACGGGCTCGACGAAGAATCAGTCGGAGCTATCGTAGGAGACGAGCTCGACGAAGAATCGACCACAACCGGTGTCGGAGGCGAGCTCGACGAAGAATCGACCACAACCGGAGTCGGAGGCGAGCTCGACGAAGAATCGACAGCGTCTCCTGTCGGGCCCGAGCTCGGCGACGAATCGGCGGCGTCTCCGGTGGGGCCCGAGCTCGGCGACGAATCGGCGGCGTCTCCGGTGGGGCCCGGGCTCGGCGACGTATCGACGGCGGGTGAAAACGGGCCCGATGATGACGCGATCGCGGTTGTCGCAGCTAAGGGGGGGTATGCATCGCCGAAGAACACTGCGAGCGCGGTCGGTGTAATCTCGCTCAGATCCAAGTTATGGAGCGCCGAAATCGGCGGTCCGATCGTCGAAGAACTCGCATCCCCTGCGGTGGAAACCAGCGTCATTCCATTATGGAACGGCGCTACCGGGGCATGAATGACGAAACTCGGCGTGGAACTTTCGGATGCCGATAAAAACGAGGGAACCCCGCCGTTGGGGTGGGCATCGAGCGCGGTGCCGATCAGGGAAACGAGCAGATTCGCGGAGCCAGCTATAAAATCGGGTATCTTGGGCGAGGCCGAGGAGATACCCAACGTTGACGACAATGGATCGATCGACTGCAGTATCGTCGTGCCTTGGACGCCATTCTCGAACGGCGGCAACGGATCCATCGAATGCAGAGTTGGCAGATCCGCCGGGTTGGACAATGATGCGGCCGGAAGGTTGGAATCGAAGAATCCTTCGCTCCCAAGAATCACGGGGGCGATCACCGTCATGGCCGCCGATAGCAGCGCGGCGAGCGAAAATGGTTCGGGTTCGAGCTCTCCCGTGGGCGTCTGATCGACGTTCGGCAAGGACGTCGTTACCGGCCCGACCGCTTCGTGGACTATTTCCCTCAACGCTGCAATGAATTTGGTCAGCGTCACAGGCAGTTCCGATACGGTTCCTGAGCCGTCGGAATGGAGATAGTGGAGATCGTGGGCGCTGGCCTGGTTCGAAAACAGCAGCGCGGCCGCGATGAACGCCGTTAAGACGACCGTGGGGTGGAGATAGACCCGCCCGTCGGCGGACGACGCCACCACCAACGCCGCCTGCCGGCCGCGGATAATCGCGTTAACCACGTCGCGAATACTGGTGCCGCGAAAAACCTCGGTCGTCGCGATGCTGCTTGCTACGCAAACTCCGTCGATGCGGGCGCAATGGACGACGACGTCGCCGGTATCGGCTCGGCAAAAGGCGAACCAGGGATCGCCCTCGTCCGACACGCCCATATCGGGAACCACGCCCAGACCAGCCCGACCCAGCATATCGATGACGCGGTAGAACTCGGCCAGCTCATCGTTCTGCCACGGCCGAGGCTCCGATTTACGCGCGGAAAAGGCAAAGACAACGGCCGACATTTAGCCCCCACTCCTCGTCAGAGTCCCCCGGTAACGGCCTCCGGCGTTTCGTTAAACTGCCTCGGTGACGGACAGCTTGCCCTCACCGGTCGCGGTTTCAGTTTCGCCGAACAGCAGACGATAAGTTTCAGGATCGTAGAACTGCAACAGGTGCTTGACGAAGAACACCGGATCGACGCCAACGGCTTTGGCCCAGACTTCATAGCGATCCGGCGGGATGCGGCCGCGACCGACCTCAAGCTGCGACACGAAGGTATAATAATCGATGCCGACCTGCTCGGCGAGTTGGCGTTGCGTCAGGTTCCTCTTCTCGCGGAGTTCCTTAAGCCACTTACCGGCTTCACGCCGAAGCTTCTGAACATCGTAATGAGCGCTTTGGTGCTGATGTGCATACATGAGTCACACTAATTTCTCTGTTAATGTTAACTCTACGCCAATTCCGCGACAAGGTCCACCTTATTAACGATCGCATTCCAAGCGACCCACCGGCTCGCCGAGGCATCCGGATTCGCGCGCGCGCCGTTTCGATTGGCACCAGCCGTTAGGGAGGCGACCGCCGTAGATCATCGCCGTTGGGGATTCCGGTACCGAACCACCGACCGGATTCCGCCTTGTAGTTCTTTTCCGGATCATAGTAAGTGACGGGAAGCTTGAGCGCGCGCGCCGTGAGGCGGCCCACCGAGCCGAGTACAGCGAAAGTGGCGACCGCCTCGTCATGCTGTGCCTGGACCAGTGAAACCTGGTCGCTGACAAATTCTTGTTCTGCGTTCAGCTCGTCGATTATTTCGCGGTAGCCCCGATTTACCTCGACCTGGATGGAATTCCAAGCTCGCTCCGCCGTGTCAACTTGGACCTTCAACTGGTCGATGCGCGCGCGCACGGTATAAAGCTGATCCCACGCGCGGGTCGCCCGGTCGATTGCCTGCTGCCGGGTGTCATCGGCCTCTAACTCCCGTTGCCCAACTATCGTCTTTGCCTCGCGCGTCCGGGCATAATCTACCCCGCCCGAATAAAGCGGGATGGTGAGATTGGCCATTGCCTCGTTATACTCGGCCTTGAAATGACCCTGGCTTACGTCGCTTTGATATTGCGACGATAGGTTGAATGTCACGATGGGCTTCAGCGCGCTCTCCGCGGTCCTGACATCCGCCTGTGCGACATCGATGCCCTGCTCGGCTTCGCGCACGGTCGGATTGTGCATGGCCAGCGAAATCGCTTCGTCGCGCGTCGCCGGCAACAATGCCACGGGTAGGGATCGAGGCGGTGCCAGTTTGGCTGGGGGCTGCAGCCCGGTCGTCTGCTTGAAGGTCGATTCGCTCGCCGCGACCGCGCCCTCGGCGGCAACGCGCTGAGCGATACCCTGCGCCAATCGAGTTTCCGACTGCGAAAGATCGGCAACCGTTGCGTCCTGCTTCTCGAAGCGGGCGCGAACCGATTTCAACTCGTCTTCAAGCGCCTCGACGCTTTTTTTGCTCAACTCGAGAATCTGTTGATCGCGTTCGAGGTCGAGATAACTTTCCACCGCATCGGCGAGCACGTTCTCCTCGACCGATTCGGTGTGCGCGAGCCCCGCCTGGACCTCGGACTTCGCATGGGCGACATCCGCCGCGGTTTTGCCGCCGTCAAAGATTGGCTGGACAATTTGCGCGGTCGCCCCTTCCGGAAAAAGAGTTTCCTGGAGCGTTTGGTGGGGAGATAGATATTCGTAGGCCAAGCGGTCGGTGCCATATCCGGCTTGACCGCTCAATTGGATTTGCGGGCGCCAACCGCCGTTCGCTCGCGCCACGTCCTCGTCGAGTGCGCGTTGACGAGCATGGTCGGCTTGCAGCTCTGGCCGGGTCAGATAGGCCGAAACGAGCGCATCTTCCAAGGTTTGAGCGCGAGCGGTCGTTGCGATCGACACGCTCCACAGCCCGAACAGGAGGACACTCCAGCGCAAGGCTCGCAACACCATCATGGGGGCTTATCGTTCGCGGAACGATTTCGTGAAACTGTCAATAAATGGTTTGACGAGATAGTGCAACGCCGACTGCGATCCCGTACTGATCATCGTCTCGACCGGCATGCCGACCTTCAATTTGATGTCGCCCAAGCGAGCCGCCTGATCCGGCGAAATCGAGATACGCGCCCGGTAATACGGAGACCGTGGAGTTGGGAACGGTGATCCGATCGGCCGAAACATCTTCGAGGCGGCCGGAGATTGTCGGCGTCAGGCGACCGCCGGCGACGATAACCCGAACCGAGACGTCATCGCCGGCCTGAATCGCGTTGACGTCGATCGGGTTAACCTGGGATTCGACAATGAGTTGGTCGTTCGCGGGGACGATCTCCATGAGGCTAGACCCCGGCGAAATAACGCCTCCGATCGTATGGACCGCCAAATCCGTCACCGTTCCATCGATCGGCGACACGATGTTCAGACGCTGAACGACGTCCTCGGCCGCGATCAATTTTTGCTTCAGATCGTTCAGTTGGCCTTCCAACTCGTGCAGATCCTTCGAAACGTCCGCCTGGCGCTCATTGTCGAGCTGCAGAATTTGGCGGTTCGCCTCGCCGATGCCTTGCTGGGCGCGCGCGCTTTCGGCGATTGCTTCGCCGCGGTCGCCGGCGAGCTGACCTGCCTCGCGCTGCAGAGCGAGCACTCGGGATTTGGGCACGTAGCCGTCTTTGAGTAGGTCGGAGATATCGCTCAATTCTTCCTGAACGAGTTTGAGCTGGGTATCTTTGGCCACTCGGATCGCATCGTAACCGTTGATTTGCTGCTGATACTCGGCGATCTGCTGCCTTAAGATGCTTTTTTGTCCATTCAGCACCGCGGCCCGCGCATTAAAAAAATTGGATTGGCCCGCGATGATCTCGGCAACTTGCGGATCGTTCGCGCGCGCCAGGAGCTCGGCAGGAAAATCGGGTTTGCCGAGCCCGTCCCGTTCGGCCAAAAGCCGCGCCTGGGTTGCCTCGGCTAAGTCCAATTCGCCTTGGATGAGATCGAGTTCCGCACGGGAGCGGGTGTCGTCCAAGCGGATCAACGTATCGCCCGCTTTGACGCGATCTCCCTCTTGGACCGCGATTTCCTTGACGATACCGCCCTCGAGATGCTGGATGGTCTGGCGGCCCAATTCGTCAACGACCGTACCGGGGGCAACGGCCGCGCTGCCAATGGGCGCCAGCGCGGCCCAGACGCCGACGCCCAAAACCATCACCCCGACGATGATCGCGCCGATCACAATCGGTTTGCGCGCGTTGCTGACCGGCGCATAAGGGGCGCGCTCGGTCGCTACCGAGCCCGTCACCAAGGCGAAAGGACTTTTGAAGGCACCCCGCGCGGATTCGCCTGCCATCGCGCTGGTCTCGAAAGTCCGGCCACCCGTGAGGCGCCCGCGGCTGCGGCCTAACGTGAAGGGGCTTCTCAGCCAAGCGATGATGTTTCTGAATGCGTGTTGCATGGCGTGCACGAGTCCTCGCGATTTGGCCCTTCGCTTAAAGACGTATCTCGCCCCACGGTAGTCGCCCCACTTCTCTGATCAAATCCGGATTATAGGGATCGTCCCGTAGGCCTGTCTCGGCACTTTAGGGAAACGACCATTGCCGTGCAATCATAAGATTACGCGGCATTGGGTAGCTATTTGTTCCGCCCGGATCACGGCGTCAAAAGTAAATTACTGGACCGGCGGAACGACCGCCGATCGTCCAGGGCACGAACCGGTGGCCGCGGCAGCGAGCGCCGCAATCATCGCGACGGCCACCGCAACCGCGACGCGGAGCCCATGCCGCTGCCATCACGCCCATGGACGCGGCTCCGGTTATCGGGTAATCGTCTTGCCCGTGGCTCCCAAGGACCGAATCGGAACCAGCTCGTTAACAATCGATGGTTAAGGCTTGCGCGCGCGTTGGCTCGCCGCAGCATGGTCCGCTTATCGGATCGTAATAAGGAGTCGTTGACCGAATCGCGACGTTCGCTTCGGAGCCGAGCGAGATTGCAAATTAACGCCCTTTTCTGCATATTCGGCGTCGGGGCGTGCCGCCCATAGCCGCATTTCCAAGGCAATTGGATCGGCCGAAAATGAAGTCGCAGGTTCGTTCGTAACGGTGGGGACGAGGTAAGAATGGCAAGAAGGGTGAAATCGGAGCTGGCCGTCACGCTCGGCCTGTGTCGGTCGATGTTTCTTTGGGCCGGGACTTTTAGCGTATTCATCAATGTGCTCGTTCTGGTTCCTTCGATCTATATGCTCCAGATCTATGATCGAGTCTTGAGCGGCCGCAATGTGACGACGCTCCTCGTGCTCACCTTGGTCGGCATCGGCCTGATCGCCGTTTACAGCGGCTTGGACATGGTGCGCTCCCAAATCATGGTCCGGATCGGCGGCCGTTTGAACGAGTTACTTGGCGAGCGGGTCTTCGCGGCCATTTTCAAGTCCGCAGTGCTGCGCGCGGATGGCGGTTCCTCGCAGCCAGTCCGGGACTTCGATACCGTCCGCGAGTTTTTGACCGGCCAAGGCCTCTTCGCGCTGTTCGATGCGCCATGGATGCCGATTTACACGGCATTGGTCTTTCTCATCCATCCCATGCTCGGCGTGGTCGCGTTGCTGGGCGGCATCGTCATTTTCAGTCTGGCCCTGGCGAACGAGCTGTCAACCCGGGGACTGTTGACCGAATCCAGCCTCCACAGCATGGGCGCCAACCGATACATCGATACCAGCCTGCGGAATGTCGAGGCGCTCGAAGCGATGGGCATGCTCGGCGGCATACACCAGCGATGGCAAACGAGACGGCTCCGCAGCCTACAGCTGCAAGCGCGCGCGAGCGATCACGCCGGAATGCTGGTGTCGGCGTCGAAATTCGTGCGCATCGTTCTCCAGATGTTGATTCTCGGGGTCGGCGCCTATTACGTGATCCAAAACGAAATTTCCGCTGGTCTCATGATCGCGGCGTCGATCATCATGGGACGTGCCTTGGCGCCGATCGAGCTCGCGGTGGCAACCTGGAAGCAATTCGTCGCGGCCCGGGGTGCCTATAGCCGCTTGAGCGAACTCTTGTCGCGGATTCCGGTACGCCCGGAATCGATGCCGCTGCCGGCGCCGCGCGGCGATATCGCCGTCGAGAACATCATCGTTGCCGCCCCCGGCGGGCGGCTGCCCATCCTCCGCGGCATCAGCTTCAACGTGGCCGCGGGCGACATGATCGGAGTGATCGGGCCCAGCGGTGCTGGCAAGTCTACGCTGGCCCGCACCCTCGTCGGAGTCTGGCCGGTTTATTCCGGAACGGTCCGCCTCGATGGCGCCGACATCGCCACCTGGGACAAGAGCCGACTGGGGCCGCATCTTGGGTATTTGCCTCAGGACATCGAGCTCTTCGAGGGTACTATCGCCGAAAACATCTCGCGATTCGGCGAGAGCGACGCGGATAAGGTCGTCGCCGCGGCCCAGCATGCGGGCGTCCATCAGCTGATCCTAAATCTCCCCAATGGCTACGATACGCAGGTCGGTGCAGGGGGGATAACGCTATCGGCCGGACAACGGCAACGCGTCGCCCTGGCGCGCGCGCTTTACGACGATCCCGCATTCCTCGTCTTGGATGAGCCCAATTCGAACTTGGATACGGAAGGCGATAACGCCTTGACCAAGGCGATGATCGAGGTGAAAGCCAAGCGTCAAACCGCCGTGGTCATCACGCATCGCCTGCACATCTTGGCGCAGGTCGACTACATCATGGCGTTGAATCAAGGCGTGATCGAGAAATTTGGCACGCGCGAACAGATTCTATCGCAGTTCATGCGCGCGGTACCTTCGACGGTATCGGCCGGAAAGCCATGATCGCCGTCTCGCGGGCTGCTTAGCCGAGGGGCTTGCCCGGCGCTCCCCGATGCGACCCCTACCCGCTTACGGAAAGGCGCGGGGAAGACAGGACCAGCTGGCGGACCAGCCCGACGATGGGTGCCAGAGTCCGGTCCCACGACAACGCCTGCAGTCGCGCATCGCGCGCTACCGCAACCGCCTCGCCGTCGAGGGCGCGCCGGATGGCCTGGGAAAATCCGTCGGCATCCTTGGCCAGGGTGACGCCGGGCAGATCGGCAAACGCCTCGAAACCGCGAAACGCCGTGGCAGTGGCGATTACCGGCCGGCCGGCGAGCAAGGCCTCGGCGGTCTTGAGATTGGAGCCGCCGCCATACGTGATCGGCAGCAGCATGGCACTGGCATTGCGGATGAGGCAGTCGAGGGCAAAGTCGGTGACCTCGCCCAAGAGCACCAACCGGTCGCGCAGCATGTAGGCAAGTCCTTCCACGGCGGCCAGTCCCTCTACGATCAGGCTGGTGACGCCACCGGCGACGACGATTCGCTCGTCGCTGCGCAGGGTCGCCAGGCTGTTCACCAATAGATCGGCGAAGCCTCGGAAATTTGGCGGATGGGCGCTGCCGACGAACAGCACATAACGCCACCATGGCTGTAGTGGCGTCGGCAGGATGCCGGCCAGATGGGAGCGGCGCCGTTCTGCCGTGCCGTTAGCGGCTACCACCACCGGCCGGGCGGTCCATTGACGGAAGGTCGCAGCGTCGCCTTCCGTCGTCGCCGTCACGCCGTCGGCTGCGACCACCAGCTCGCGCTCCAGGGCTACGATCTCTTGGGCGATGGCCTCGGCCTTGGGAATCGCCGCGTCTTCGAGAATGCGGCGCTTCATCGCAGCCTCGAGGTTGTGGGCGTTATAGATGAGCCGCGGAGCGTTGCCCTGTTGCTGGTCGCGCCATCGCTTGAAGGCCGGCCACAACCAGGGTTGCTCGAGCATCACCAGATCGGCCCGGCTTGCCGACAGCCATTCATCGAAGGCGGCGAAGCAGACCTTGTCATGGGCCAGGACGGCGCCCTGGGTCAGTTCAGCAACCTGCGAGACCGCGGCATGCGGCGCTGTCCAGTTGCTGCGATCCAGGTCGATGGCCGGCTCGCCGCCGGCATTGCGATAGTGGGAATGGTGGTAGATGGGCGCCCGAGACACGGTCCAGCCCGCCCGCTCCAGCACCTCGACGGTTTGTCGGGCGCGGATTTGCCCGCCGTACCGCGGGCGCGCCGTCGGGTGAGTCGGATAAGAGGTGATCTGCAGGATGCGCGTCACGCCGCACCTTGCTGGCAGGACATGACACCGAGCAGCGCCCGGGTGACGGCTGCCGCCGTGTCGTCCCAGCTGGGCATCGCCGGCACCGGCACCGAGCGGCGCGGAGCCAGGGCGGCCTCACGGATGGCGTCGCGCCACGCCGGCAGGTTGTCGGGGTCGAGGATGGTGGCGACGCCGAAGCCGGCCTCCGGTGTGGCGCCTCGGTTCGAGGCGATGACCGGGCGGCCGTGCTGAAGGGCCTCCGTCACAGGAAGGCCCCAGCCCTCATAGAGGCTGGGAAAGACGAACAGGTGGCACGCTTCATAGAGCCAAGAGAGCGCGGCGTCCGACAGGTTTTCCAGCCAGACGATGCGGCCGCCGAACAAGCGAGAGCTCTCGATCCGCCGGATGAGGTCGTCGACCCGCCAGCCGCGCCAGCCGACGATCACCAGGTCGAGGTCGAAGGCGGGGTCGGCAGTCAGCTCGTCCCACACGTCGAGCAGCACTCGGTAGTTCTTGCGCACCTCGAAAGTTCCCACGGCCAGAGCGAACCGCCGCTGGACAAGACGCTGGTACACGCCGCGCCGTATCAGCTCGGCGGGCTCCGGGGCGGCCGGAACGTTCGCCCCCAAATAGATCACCTCGGTGTGCGGCCGCGGGCGGCCCTCGGCCGCGGCGAAGGCCAGCAGGTCGGCGCGGGTGCATTGCGAGATGCACATGATCAGGTTGCAATTGTCGAGGATGTGCAGGAAGCAGTTAAGGAACATGTGGTTGGTGGAGGTGTGGCAAACCTCGGGCATCTTGATCGGGATGAGATCGTACACGACCGCTGCCACGCGCATCCCCGATCGCGCCCGCAGGCTGTCCACCGCCTGCCAGTCGATCACGTCCCAGGTTAGGCCGCAGAGGAACAGCACGTCGTCGCGGCCGGGATGGATCCGCAGGCTGAAATCCACCGCCGCTTCGCCTCCTTCTGCCGATGCCGCCAACAGCGCCGGCGGTGGATGAAGAATCTTGCGCGCGGCTTGGCGCAAATGGACGAGGGCGAGGCGCACGTCCTCGCGGGCCACCGGGGGTACGGCGCGCAGAAGCGCGCGCGCGCCGGTCCGTAGGAGGCGGCCGAAAGGGCCGATCAATCGGGCCCCTAGACTAGGCTTGGCGGCCTCTGGCGCGATCACGCCCGGCGGCAGAACGACGGGCGCCGGCGGTTCGACCGGAGCGCCCCGAATTGGCGCTGCCAGGCTGCGTGCCAGCTGCGGATCGATGGCGCGAAAGGTGCCGTCGTGAATGACCACGGGGATCACGGCAAGGTTCGGATCATCGAGCAGGCGAGCCAGTATCTCCCGTTCGGCGCGCACGATTCCAACCGCGGGCCGGTCGCGCCAAGCAAGAGAAGTGCCGACGTCGATGAAAATGCGCCCTCGCGGGGCGGGGTGCGACGTCATCGATATCTGAGTCACTGACGTATGGTCTGCAGCCTGTTCTTTATGCGAGGCTATGCGTCCTTTCTCTTCGTAGCAAGCCGGCTCTGCCGCGAAGCCCCTGGCGATGCGCCTTCGGCTGCGGCGAGCCCAAAGAGGCTGACCGAGAAATGAATTGGTTGATTTCAGCCGCCTGCGATTCCGTCGCGTTTGCGAGAACGGACGCGAGGAGCGGCGGACGAGTGAACCGCCGTCATGGGCATTCGATGAGCGCACCCGATCGCGCCCCGCCCCGATTTCTGCTCCATCTACCCTACTTCTTTCCCACGACGGCGTAGTCTTGGGGACCGTAGACAAGTTGGCCCAGCGCGTTGAGCAGCGGATCGGTGTGCGAGGTGGCGGCCTCGGGCATTGGATGAAGCAGCAACACCCGCACGTCCACATAGCCGCGAGCCTCCACGAAAAAGGCGGTGGTTGCGGAAGGAAGCGGCTTGATGTGGGTTGGATCGAGCCAGAAGGTATGGGCTCCGACCTGCAGATTGGCAGGATTCGGCGTCTCCACGATAATGACTCCGCCCCGCCGCAAGACGCGCAGCGCCTCATCCAGGAAGGTGACAAAGACGGCGAACGGCAAGTGCTCAATAACTTGGAAAGCCGTAATGGCTCCGAGCGTCTCGTCCGGCAGCCCCCGTAGGTAGGGCACGGCATCGGCGATTTCTGCCGACAAACCCAGAGCGCAGCACTCCTCGACCGCCGCTATGTTGAGATCGATGCCGCGGGCGACGATGTTGTTTTCGCTCAAAAGCTCCAGCCACTCGCCGCGGCCGCACCCAACATCTAGAACCGCGCTCCCGGTCGCTGAGATCGCCTCGACAATGAGGGGCAGATAAACGCGCTGGCGCGACTTGATCGCGGAGCGCGAGCCGCGAAAACGGTCCTCGAATGAAATATACGTCGATTCGAGCCCTAGACTGGCCGCTGAAGGCTCCACGGACGATGCCCCGCCAGGATAACGCACGGCCACGGCGCTCGGATCGGTGCCACGGGCGAGGACAAGGCGGCGTAGATCGGCCAGGCTCCGGGATGTGGCGCGCTGCTCGGCCATACCTTCCAGAACCTTCTGCATCCGGGACAGCGCCGGGTAGATTTCCTGGACGCCTTTCGACGCCTCCTCCAAGCTTATCTGCAATCCGATTATCGCCTGCCCATGTACCGCAAGCTGGTTCCGCAGTTCCTGGAGACGCTGGGAGTCGACCAGAAGCATGTCCACTAAGCGCGGCAACCTCATCAGCAAGGCAACCGCACGTAGCGCATAGCCGAAGACCGGCATCCGGTAAAGTCGGCGCACGACACGCCTAACGGCGTGGCGAAGTTCCGCCGAACGGCTCTGCGACCGCTGCGACTGCGGCTCGGGCTGCGTCGCCGTCGGCGGCTCTTCTCTTCGGGGCGGTTCCTCCGGGCTGACCACAACGGGCGGGATCTCCGCGGGGACGGGTTGGACCTCGGCGGGGATGAGTCGGGCCTCGGACGAGGCGATGGCGCGTTGAGCAAGAGCTTGGTGCGCATGAAACGCGATCTCTTGCGCAGGCCACGGACGATGCGGGAGCGCCTTGGTCATGGACCGCATACCGGCGACCTCTGCGGGTCGAGACGGGCGGCAAGGTCGGGAAGATCGAGCGCCTCGGTGACGTCGCTCGGCCATTGGGACAGGCAATTGCCCAGTCTCATACCCACCGACCGGCCGACGCCGGTATCGGCGGCGAGGATCGCGCGGACGCGACTAACAAGTTCCTCGACATAGCTAGATGGATTGTGTCGGTGTTCGAGAATTTCGCGCCCCCGGGCGCCAGAGCGCCAGTAAGGCGTCGGATCGGCTTTGAGCGCGCGCAAATGACGTCGAATATCCTCGACCTCATGATCGAGATCGACGAAGAACGCGGCGTCGGCGGGGAGCTGGGCATACCAGCCAATGTTTGTCACCAAGGCGGTGCGGCCGGCATTCCATACCCGCAATTGGGTGATCGAGGCTTCGCCCATGGTCGGCCAACGCAGATTGACCGCCAGTTCGGCGTCGGCGATAGCACGGTTGAGGACTGCTTCTTCGACAAAGCCATGCAGCTGCACCACCTTGTCCAGGGAGCGCTCGACGATCCATTTTTCGAGCAATGGCCGGTCCCAAATCGTGCCGTAAATGTCCAGGCGGAAGTCGCTCTTTTCTGGCATACCGGCGAGGGCTTCGAACACCTTGTCGATGCGCCGATTCGGACCAAGATACCCGAACTGCACCAAGCGGATCGCTCCCGACCGTTGAGGCGGCTCGGGTGGAGGCCCCGCCTCGTACGGCAAGGGCAAATCAAAGACTGGCTGGTCGAAGCGAGTGTGCAGCGCTTCGAGCATTGACTGGTTATGCACGAGGACGCCAAGGGCTCTATCCGTGGCATAGGGGGTCAGGGGGAAGTGAATTGCTGCCGCCTCGATCGGCAATTGTCCCCGATCGATCGCATCGGCCCCTTCCAGTCCGGCCTGTCCGTATAGTTCAAACATCAGGCGCCGGTATCTCTGCGGCGATAACGCGCCCTTTAGAAGATGCTGCAGGCGGATATCATGCAGCACCACCATCCCGGGCATGGCACGCGCCAATGCGGTAATCTCTCCATGGAACTCCGCGTTGTTGCCGATCTGGTAGCAGCTGAGATCGGCCCCGTTGAATACGCGCCACGGAATAGCGCTCGGCTTCCACCGTCTGACGGCGGCATACTGCTCAAGCGCTTTATCCCATTTATCCTGGACCGTCCACAACGTCACGTCCGCTACCGCGCTTAACGCCGGCAAGATGCGGGCCGAATAGTGGCCAATGCCGGTATTTAACGGCGGAAGCGGCGAAAACCAGTTGAGCTTGAGCCTCGTTGGATTCATTTCAGCAGCGTTTCCACGATTGGCGTCCAAGCAATGCCCATGCTGCCGTAGATCTCCCGTCCCGAACGACCCCATAATTTGGCGAGATCGGGGCGCGCCCACAGCATGTCCATGGCTTCGGCCAGGGCTTGCGCCGTCGGTTCGGCGACCAAGCCGTTTTCGCCGTGATGCACGAATTCCAAGGTTCCGCCCGAATCGCTGCAGGTCACGACCGCCTTGGCCGCCAGCATCGCTTCGAGCGTCACATAGCCGTAGTCCTCGTCCACCGGCGGATAAACGACGCCGCGGCACCGGGCATAAAGACCGATCTTCTCATGGTTGTCGATCCGGCCCGCCCAGCGGACTCGGTCCGCGACGCCTAACCGCGCAGCTTCGGCCTTCAGCCGCTCGCCGTGAAGGGGATCGTCGGCGGCACCGGCAAAGGTCACCGCCACGGGCTTACGGGTGAAGGCAAGCGCCTGGAGCACCAGCTCCTGCCGCTTCATCGGCGTGATACGGCTGGGAAAGAACAGGAAGGGCTCGTAGTCGGTGCAGTGAAACAGTTCGGCATCGTCTGGCGGGCTGTACAGCGGAACCGCCTCCCTCCCTGAATACTTAGCGAGGCGTTTCGCGACATTTCCGGAAATGGTGTACACGGCGCGCGCCTCGGCGAAGCTCATTTGGTCGGATGCTTGGATAAAGCGTCGAACTTCGGCGCCATCGGGAGCGTCCCGCAAATCGCCAATGCCTTGCTCCCAAAAATCATAGGCTTGACGATGCTGGTGGACCACCCAAACCACTTTATGGGGATGCTTGGCAAGCCAGGCCGGGAACTTGAGACTGATCGCCCGATCGATGGGCACGCCGTTGCTTTCGCTCAGATCCATCAAGCGCGAGGCGATCGCGTGGTCGATGACGTTCGACGGCGGGTACCACCGGAACGGCAAGGCGACGATCTCCACCTGGTGCCCGGCCTCTTCAACGGCGCGGGCAAGATTCTTGGCGAGCAGTTCGGCTCCGCCGAATACGAAGGGCACCTGATTGGTCACGAGAGCGACGCGCATCCTGACGACCTTCTAAAACAATTCGGGGGGCGGAGCCGTAAGGCGGTAGTTCATAGGCGAGACGACCATCTTCGACCCGATCTTGGACGGCTGCGCGATCTAACCTACCCGGGACTCGGGAATGTTTAAAGTGTGGCGCTCATTGGTCCGCGAAAGCCAGGCAGGGTATTCGTGGATCATATCCAACTCGATGGAACGATCGGAAATCTCACCCGGCCGCCCTGGTCATGCTGCGAAGCGACCGGCCGTGAGCCGCCAGAAGCGTGATGCTCCGGCCTCCGCATCGAGGCTTCAAGCCTTGTAGGCGTGGACGACCGCGCTACAGCGGGTGATCCCGCCCTCCATCGGTCCAGGCGGAAAAGTTTTCATCAATCCGACGCGCTTGAATCCCGCGGCTCGGCACATCTTGGCGAGCGCCGTTAAATTCGGCGCGAACCAATTCCCAACGTCATGGCCAAGTTCGTCGGCTTCGTAGAATTCGAGCAAGGAATCGGATTCCCGATCCGCAACGTAAATTGCAGCCGTCGCTATGATCGCCATCTCGCGAGTGAAGAGAGCGAGGCGCTTCAAGGCGCGAAACGGATCCTCCATGTGATAGAGAACCCCGAGAAAAAACACGATATCGAAAGTTCCAATTTCCAGCGGATCGATTGTCATGAAGTCGCCGACGAACTGCTCCACGCGACTGTTTCTTAGCTGGTGAACCGTATCGAACCCGATCTTTCCCGGCAGGGTGCCGGGGTTCCAATGTCCAGGGATCAAATGATAAGGGCGCGGCGATACCCCTTTGTCTCGACACTCGCGGTAATAGGCCTGCTGGCGCCCTAAATCCATGCACCAGACATAATGATCGAGCGCCATGACCCGCTCGGCTCCGAGCAATTCGGCGGCGAATGAGAAATATCCGTCCCAAGCGCCGATATCGAGAACGGTCTTTCCCTGAAGCGGAGGAACCTCCATGAAGGTAAGTTGGTGCCGGAGCAGCTCGGGAGTCTCGTGGCCCGGGGTGATCAGGCCATCGCCACAGTCGATCGAGTGAAAAAAGAATGGAACGCGGGCGATCAAGCGCTGTTTTTCGGTCAATCTTTTTTTTTTGGCGAAGATCATGATATTTCCTGTACGTTCCCGGCTGGCGCCGGGCGGTCAGTCAGGCGCGAACAGGGCAAGCACGCCCCGCCTGTTTCCCATGGGATCATAGCTTTCGCCGCTTACCGGGATAGTTGGATTCTAGATGCCGCCCGACTTATGGGGACCCCGTTCGACGCGCAATGCGACCACCCCTCAGCGACTCGCTGCGGAATGGCATTGCGATCATTGCATAAAAGCGCGAAAAAGTCGAGCCCCGAGGGCGTGACGCCAAGGGAGTTGGCTGAAGGAACAAACGCCCGATCCAATGCGGTGGCCGTGACCGCGACGGGCGTTTCGGACTCCCGCAAGGCGAGGTTTCGGTCGAATACACAATTACCGCGACGCGTACTTGGCATCGCATACCATCACGAATGCGGTTGCGGTGGGCGGAGCGCTTCCGAAGCGTGGCAAAATGGCCCAAGAACCAGCTTGGCGGCGGCGCGGAACCGCAAGTCGCGTAGATAGAGGCCGGAACGGCTCTTTTCGTATTCCCGGATCGGATCGTTCGCGATACCATGCCGTTAGATTTAGGTGGATGGCTCAGCCATCTGGGAAATGTCAGGTCAGGTAGTTCGTGAAGATTTAGGAGGGCGGATGCTTCGGCGCTGGTGGAAAGACACGGGCCGGGGCCGCACCTTTGCCCATAACGCGCTGTGTCTGTGACCCTTCGAGACAAAGATGGAGAGGCACGGAACGCCGCTGCCGACAGGGACGTACCGGGCCGCGCTCCCATGCATATCTCGGTTGTCGTGCCCTGTTTCAACGAATCGGAAGTACTGCCGGTCTTCCATGACCGGCTCGCCCAGGTCATGGACTCCCTGCCCTATTCCTGGAGCGTCGTCTACGTCAACGACGGCAGCAGCGACGGCACCCTCGACGTAATGCTGGCCTTGCGGGCCCGTAGCTTGAACGTGTCCATCCTCAACTTGTCGCGGAATTTCGGCAAGGAAGTCGCCATGACGGCGGGGTTGGACTATGCGGCGGGAGACGCGGTCGTCATCATCGATGCGGACCTGCAGCACCCGCCCGAGCTGATCCCGAAACTGGTCGCGGCCTGGCAGGAAGGCTACGACGTCGCGTATGCCCAGCATCGTACCCGGGAAGACGAGACCTGGGCCAAGCGGACGATGGCGAGAGCCTTCTATCGGTTGATGGCGCGGACCGGGCGGGTGCCCCTGCCGATCGACACCGGCGACTTCCGCCTGATGAGCCGACGAGCCGTGGACAGCTTGTTGAAATTGCGCGAGCAACACAGGTTTATGAAAGGGCTGTTTGCCTGGATCGGCTATGCGCAGGTGGCCGTGCCCTACGATCGGTCCCCGCGCTATGCCGGTCACAGCAAGTGGAATTACTGGCACCTGTGGAACTTCGCCATGGAGGGCATCACCAGCTTCACCGTCCTGCCGCTGAAGCTCGCGACTTATCTCGGTTTGCTGCTTGCCTTGTTCGCGTGCATCTATGGCTTGATTACCGTCGTCCAAACCTTGGTCTTGGGGCGGTCGGTGCCGGGCTATCCCAGCCTGTTGGTCGTCATCCTGATTCTGGGCAGCGTGCAGCTCATCACCCTGGGGCTGATCGGCGAATATCTCGGGCGCATCTTCAACGAGGTGAAGAGGCGCCCGCTCTACCTTGTCGAACGGTTCGAGCCTGCGCGAACGCTCCCATCCCCCGAACAGGATTTAACTGACCGGTCTTAAAGCTTTCGAGGGTCGGGAAATCGAGGCCGGGAACCCACTACTGCGGATCGAGCCGAAAGGCCTCGAGACCAAGGCCCAATTTCCGTTGGTCCGAGCTCATGCCGAGCTCCTGGGGACTTTTCGGATCCGCGATGTCGAACTCGATGCTGAGCTGCTGGCCGGCCGTGGCCGCCGGCGGGATGAGCGCCTTCCATTCTTGGTCAATTCCGGCCGTCACGTCCCACACCGCGATCTCGGCTCCGTTCGCCCTGACGACGACGTGCTGCGACGGAGCGGGGAACCCGCGAGCCCGGACGGTCAGCAGCAGCGGCTTTTCCGACTCTTTCAACCCCATCAGAAGCGTAGCGCTGGCGCCGTCGCTCCAGACTCCCCAGGGCTCGGGCTGGGACCAACCCGGCCCCAGAAACTGCGTGCCCTCGCCCCCGCTGCTGGCGGTGCGGAATTCCTGGCCCAAGGATACCGGCGGAAGCTGCGGTATCGGAAGATCGTCCCGGACCTTCAACGCGAGCGAGCACGCCACCACCGCGCCGATCGTCCGACAGTTTTGGGACCGGTCCTTCATCGACGCGATCGCAAAGACCGGAACTTGGGGCTGAAAATTCTGCGCCGGGCCCGCCATCAGCGTGTGCATGCTGTCGCTGACCGCGACGGGCGGAACTTCGGGCTGAAAAATCCGGAGCTCGCCCGGCGCGAGCGCCCGGAGGCTGTCGGCCGGATCGCAAGTGATCCCGGTGAGGTGCGACGACTGATGCATCGTGTTGACCGGGATGGCCGTCTCCGACGCGGCCAGAAGAAGATGCATGAAGATGTTCGAATCATTGGCGCCGCATCCGTCCGTCGGCCAGATGTCGAGCGTCCGATGCGCGGCGAGGAGAGGCCGGAGACGCTCGACATCGATTGCCCACGGGTGGCGCACGCGGAAGACATCGTGAACTTCCCCACGCATCGTGCCGGCATCTGCGAATTGCAGAGCGCCGGCCAGCAGCAGGAAGCCGAAGGCGTAAGCTCTCGGCACCCGTTTCGCGACGATGGCAACGCCCGCGACGAGGAGAAGATAGGAGACCGGCCAGAAGAAGCGCCCGCTCGCGCGGAATACTCCGAATACCGTTGGAGCAGGAAGGTCGAGCAGCAATATGTGGCCGAAATATATTCTCGTGGTCAGCGAAAAAAGCACCAGGGCGAGGACGACGATGACGAGCCCGAGATGCTGGTGAATCGCCGCGTGATCAGCTCGACGGACGAGCCACCGCGGCCGCCAGGATCGTGATCGCGATCAGTCCGAGACCCAAATATTGATAGCCTTCATACTGGCCGCCGGTGGCGTCGATCACCGAGCCGAAGCCCGGCATCATCGCGGACCCCGCCGGATAGATCGGCGACAACAGATTCATCGAATAATATCCGAAGCCGCTGACGGGCTCGCCTTCGCCGTAACCGAGGGCGAGCGCCAGCGCGGCCGTGACCGCGATCGCCGCGACGATCCCGATCCCGGCCGGCAGCCATGCGCCGTCTTTGCGAAATGCCAGGCTGACCGGAGCGGCGGCAAGGACCGCAACGACCATCGCCATGAGATAGGGATGGATGAGGAGCGCGGCAGCCGCGAGCCCGACGGCCGCCCCGATCTGTCGCCAATGAAATTGCCGCACCATCCGGAAATAGACGCCGATCGCGAGGAGGATGAGGAAGTGGCTCGACAACGCCTCATGGACATAGCGCAAATAGAGCGTCGGCATGCTGACGGCGATCAGCGCAACGGCCACCGCCGGAACGATGCGCTTTTCGCCCGCGCTGCGCAGCGCGAAGACCGCCGCGACCGGCTGCAGAACCCAGCATAAGCCGAGCCAGAGGGTGATGGTTTCCGCCCCCGGGCGCAGCAGCGGCTTGAACAGCTTGGTGATGAGGGACAGCAACGGGATGCTGTCAGTGAAGGCGATGTTGAGGCCCCCTGGCGCCATCAATGCTTTGGCTTCCAAGAGCGGCCAGCGCCATGCATCCGCGAGGAAATAGCGCTGCCCGATGATGTGCTGAGCGGGATCGCTGACGGGTGGATTGTTGAAGGCATCCATCCCCGAAAGAAAGGAAACCGGAAACATCCAGAACGCGACCCCTGCCCCGATCAGCAAGGCCAGGGAATACGCGACGACGGAAGCGGTTTTCTCATTCACGGGAGGTTCTTCCGGGCGAACGCGCGTAAGCTCGCCCACATTGCAGGTAGTCTCGACGTTCCGGCCCCATCTTCAACGAGCGAAGCCTCGCCGGCACCGCCTTTGGGCTTCCGCGTCCTCCGGCGCAATGCTAAAATTTCTCTCGGTGCTCAGTCGCATGGGGAACCTCGGCCAACATATCACGGATCGGAGAACTTGAATGGCGCCCTCCTCGACTAGCAATGCAGGGGTCGTCGCGCCTGCCGTTCCCCGAACTCGACTGCTGAACTCCCTTGGTCTGATCGCGGCGGCTGCCATCCTGATTTTCGGGGCCTGGGTCAGTCTGCGCTACACCTTCGGGGCCTTTGCTCCCGATGCTGACATAGCCGTCCCAGTCGTTCTCTGGGATGGCGTCCGCCACTACGGGCTGGGCTTCCTTAAGACCTGGAGCTACACCCAAGACAACTGGCTCCTCTCGCTCATCCCACTGACATCCCTGATCTTCACCCTCTTTGGCACCAATCCGAAGCTCGTGGTTGCGATCGGGTGGCTTTTCTTCCTGGCCTGCGTCGGGATGACATCGTTCCTCGTCTATCGCATCGCCGGTCGTCGGGCGGCATTTCCGGTCGCGGCCGTTCTGCTGTTCCCCAACAATTGGGCCATCGGCTCCGTTGGGTTCCTATCCTACCCGATCAGCCACGACGTCTCGATGGCCTGGGCTCTCCTCGCTCTCATGCTCGCCCTCCGAGCTATCGAGCGAGCGTCGCTGCTCAGCGTCGCGGCGGCCGGGCTATGTGTCTTCGTGGACGCCATGTCGGACCCGTGGGCCGGTGCCGCGATCGCGCTTCCCCTCATCCTCGCTAGCGCCGTCCTGGCCGGGCTCAACTGGCGCGTTCGGCAAGGCTGGTACGCCGGAGCTCTTTGCGCTGCCGCAGCGATTGCGTTCTTGGCGGCTCGGACCAGGCTGTTCGGCGCTCTGGATTTTCTGCCCCCGAGTCACTTCACGATCACGAACGCATCCGGTCTGGTCAACAACATCGGCTGGATGTTCCGAGCAACGGCAATCATGTTCAACATTGTACCGCATACGAGTGTCGGTTCGCCTTTGTCCATCCCTCTCTGTGTGTTCGACTTCCTAGCGCTAGCCGCCGTCTTAATCGGTGCTGCCGTTCTGGCAGTCATGGGCTTGCGGCGATCTCCAATCGCCGAGCAGCTGGTTTGCTTGGTGGCGATCTTGTCCCTTGCCGGGGTCGTTGTCGCATTCCTGCTCAACGAATGGGGTGGAGAAGGGTGGGGGACTTATATGGGAAGGTACTTTCCCAACCTCTATTTCTTTGGCGCCCTTCTCGCGGGCACTGCAGCCGTCCGGAACTGGGAGCGTCTCCACTTTGCGGTAAGAGCGGCATTGGTGACGTATGGGCTGCTCTTCATCGCGTCCGGCTTAGTCAGCTACCCCAGACAGTGGGCCATGTGGACCGGACAGGCGCCGTTCCCAACATCCAGCTACATCACCGACCTTGGGGCGTTCCTTGTGCAGAATGGCCTGACATATGGCTATGGTCCGTACTGGGGGTCGGACGCACTGGCGATGAACTGGCTGACCGGCGGTCGTGTGACCATTCGTCCTGTGGCGTTCCTAGACAAGCCAGATCGGGTCGGCATTCGAGGCGAGTCGTCTATCCTCTGGTACGCCCCGGGCGACGAGCCGGCCGGAACGCCAGAGACTTTCCTGGTGATCAACGACGACGGCGAGAATTGCCCCTCCGTGGAGTCCTGCGTCGCGACCGCGAGCCGCCAGTTCGGCGCGCCATCCCGCCGGCTCGCCTATGCGAATTCTGTGATGGGGAATTTTGCGGTGCTGGTCTGGTCTCACCCGATCGTGTCGCAGATCGCTGCTCGTTGAATTGGCCCCTCGGGCTGGGTGGAATAGCCGACCGCCCCCAAAGAGAGTTTTAGGGAACCGAAATGAACCGGGCCGAGTTTGACCAGTTTGCAGACGAGTATTACGCTCAACACAAAGCGAACATTGCCATCACCGGCGAAGCCCCTGAATATTTCGCGGAGTACAAGATCGCGGAGCTGCGGCGGATGCTCGATGCTGCCGGAATCACCGCGTCGAGCATCCTCGATTTTGGATCCGGAATCGGCAACTCGATACCCCATTTCCGGACCCATTTTGCAAATGTGGAGCTGACGTGCGCGGACACGTCGCTGCGAAGTCTCGAACTCGCAAGAGCCCGATTTCCCGGAGCCGAACGTCCGCTTTGGATCGAAGGGGATACGATCCCCGCGTCGGACGACTCCTTTGATGTCGTCTTCTCGGCCTGCGTCTTTCACCATGTATCTCACACGGAGCAAATCAGTTGGTTCGAGGAGCTCCGGCGCGTGACCCGCCCCCGCGGCTTGATCGCCGTTTTCGAGCACAACCCGTTCAACCCGCTAACCGTGCGCGCAGTCGATACTTGCCCGTTCGACGCCAATGCGGTCGCTCATTAGGCCTGGCCAGCTCGCAGAGAGGCTCCGTAAGGCGGGCTGGCGCGAGCCAGCCACGCGCTATCACATATTCTTTCCGCGCGTCCTCAGTACGCTCCGGTTTCTTGAGCCGGCGTTCAGCCGGCTTCCGGCCGGTGCCCAGTACTCGGTTGTCGGGCGCAAGCGATGAAAGAATCGATCCCGTTCCAATCCTCGCTCGCATCCGCCCGTCAAGAGAGACCGATCGGATGAATCCGAGCGAGCGCCAGTTGAGCATTGTCGTCCCGTGCTACAACGAGGAACAGGTGCTTCCGGAAACCGCGCAGCGGCTCGCGGACAAGCTCGATTATCTCGCATCGGCGGAACTCATCGGCGATCAGAGTCGGGTCTTCTTCGTCAACGATGGCTCCGTTGACCAAACCTGGCCGATCGTTGAACGGCTGGCTCGTCAATCGGGCTGGATAGAGGGTATCAAGCTATCGTGCAATCGCGGTCATCAGAGCGCGCTCATGGCTGGGCTCCTGACGGTCGGAGGCGATGTCGTGGTGACCTTGGATGCCGATCTCCAGGACGATCCGAATGCCATCGACGACATGCTCAGGGCCCATTCCAGCGGCGCCGACATCGTCTATGGAGTCCGCAGCTCGCGCAAGGAGGACACCGCCATTAAGCGAACCACCGCTCAACTGTATTATTGGCTTCTTGCCTCCATGGGCGTCCGCGTCGTGTACAACCATTCCGACTACCGGCTTATGAGCCGGCGCGCCGTCGAGACGCTCCGGGGCTATGGCGAGTCGAATCTGTTCCTGCGAGGGTTGATTCCTCAGCTAGGCTTTCGGTCGGAGACCGTTCGATACGAGCGCTCGGCACGCTTCGCAGGCACGTCGAAATATCCGCTCCGCAAGATGCTGGCGCTGGCACTCGAAGGCATAACCTCGTTTTCAATCCAGCCGTTGCGACTTATCACAGCGCTAGGCATTCTGGTCTCGGCCGTGACCTTTATCCTCGGCATATGGGCAGTCGTCGCTGCGGTAGGTTTCAAGGCGACTGTCCCTGGTTGGACCTCGACCGTCGTGCCGATTTATTTCATGGGCGGGATTCAGATGCTGTGCCTCGGCATCATCGGCGAGTACATAGGCAAGATTTATCTCGAGACGAAACGTCGTCCCCGCTATGTGATCGAGCAACTCACTTGGACGCCAAAAAGCTCGATCACCGAGACAGGAGCTCCTCCCTGAGCCGGGTACAGCCGGGTGAGAAACGTTCCTCGATTACTCGAATCCGTCGGTCTCTCGGCCCAAAGACGGAACTTCGCCAGAACGGCTCCGATAGGTGGCAGTTACGACTGGCCGCTATGGAGGAACGGGTTGACGTCCCAGTGCTTTGCGAGCAGGTCCACCGCGCACAAATTGTCGAGGTTGTGGGCCTGCGCGTAAGCTCGAACACGCTGCAAGTAGTCCGGACGTTCCGGCCCCGCGAAGTTCCAGTCCGGTGGATCGAAGGTACTGTGGCCGTTGATCGTCGGCAGTCGGAACCGCTCAGCCAGCAGCATGGCATCGACATTGTGGCTGTAGAGCGCGGTGGTCTCGGGGTTGCCAATCATTCCGGCGCGCGCGCGCGACACGAAGAAGGAGCGGCACTGGGCCGGTGGCGCCGGTACCGAGCGCAGTTCTGCGAGTTCTGCTTGACGGTCGAGCCAGAGCGGCGGCGGCCACTTGACCTGTTCTGCCACCAGCACCAGGGCAACAAGAGCGAGCGCGGGCCAGGCGGCGGGCGCCTTGACGCCGAGCCTCGCCAGATAGGCAACAGCGACGGCGATTACCGGCGCCTCCAGGAACAACTGGTAACGAACGACGACTCGCGCAGCCTTCGCCCCGGGAACCAGCTTGTACACCGCCGCCCAGAGAGTCCAGTCGCCGACTTGGAGCGTAAGCAGCCAGGTCAGGACGACCGTGGTGGCGAGCAGCCAGAGCACTCTGCTCCGCGGGAGCCAACGGCCGGTCCATAGGCTGAAGCAAGCCAGCAAAAACACGAACAACAGGAGCAACGTGAACCCTGTGGCATGCTCGCCAAATGGGTTGAACGCCGGCCTGAAATAGCTATTGAGGAGCGCGTCCAGCCGCGAGAGCAGCAGGTTTCCGTCCCCGACATTAATCAGATCGAGCGGCCGAACGGTGAAGAGCTGCACTTCCGAAAACGGATGCATCCCCGTTAGTTTCGCCGCCGGCAGATACAGCCTAAGAAACGGCAGGATACTTACGGCAAACGTCGCCGCGACGGCGGCCACGCTCAGCCAACCTCGTCTCGACAAGCCAAGGACATAACGAATCGTCGCCCTCGGGCTGGCGATGATGGCGATGAGAACGTAAAAGGACAGAAAGAAGAGCGTGAACCAAGCCATGTAGTAGGCCGTCATCAGCCAGGCAGCCATGAAAATGCTGGCGAGGCATCCCCACAGGATGAAGCGCTGCTCTCTGCCGGCGGCGAAAGCCTCTGCCGCGTTCCAGGCCAGCCAAGCGAAGAATGGCACGAAGCCAACCGACAAAAGCTGAGCGTGGGCGAGGATGACCTGCCCCTCCATTGTGCCGCTGATCGTGAACAATACGGCGCCGAGCAACGACCACCCTTGGCTCAGCCCGAAGCTGCGGCGAAGAAGAAGGTGAAAAGCCGCAAACGCGACGACGCGCAGGACGACGTTTACCAGCTCGGAGCTGAGGAACGGGTTGACCCCAAGCAGCCTGAACAGCGAATAGGGCAGTCCATAGAGGAAGTACCCGTCGTTGTAGGCCAAGGTGTTCTTATAAGGAAAGAAGTAGAACGTCTTCGACCAGGAGGCGTGGCCGCTGAGGACGTTGTACCAATGCTCCAAGATGGCGTTCTCGATCCTCGTATCCGCTCTGTCGCCGAACAGAACGTTGAAACCCGATGCGATCTGCTGCCGGAAGAAAAGCCCGACGCTGAAGGCCAGACACGACAAATAAGCGGTGACCGCTCCAAGGGTTTTCACCTGCGATTTCCCATATGGCCTAGACCATTAAATGCGTGCGAGGCGATGGCCGGCCGATGTGGCCCACTACGGGGCAACGGTTCACGGTGAGGCCATCGCGCTGCCATCGGCCGCGAACCCGCCGAAGGCGAACTCCGCTCGGAACGTCGAGGATCTCTGTTTTTCGGGTTGGCAGCGCGCAGCGAAGCGACATCGAGGATCGGCTAAACGGAATACTTCACGATGGCATAAAGGGCGCGGAATGCGTCTTTCATCCCGATCTTCTTTCCTTCTTCGTAGGTTCGACCGAAATAGGAAATTCCCACCTCATAGAAGATCAACTTCATCTTCGCCAATTTGACGGTCATCTCCGGCTCGACCCCAAATCTTAACTCATTTATTTCAATGCCCTGAATCGCTTCGCGCCGGAACACTTTGTAACCCGTCTCCATATCGGACAGGTTCAAATTGGTAAAGATGTTCGAGGCGAGCGTCAGCAGGCGGTTGGCCACCATATGCCAGAAATATACGACCCGGTGTGCTTCGCTCCCTAGAAAGCGCGATCCATAAACGACGTCCGCCCCATGATAGAGGATCGGGTCGACAAGCTTGGCGTAATCAACGGGATCGTACTCGAGATCGGCATCCTGGATAATGACGATATCGCCCGTCGCCTGCCGGAATCCGCTACGAAGCGCCGCCCCTTTTCCGCGATTTCCCTCGTGATAAATGACCTTCGAGACTTTCGCCTCGATTTCCGACTTCAATATATCCCGTGTTCCATCGCTTGAGCAGTCATCGACAATGATGATCTCTTTCCGGCTGACGGGTGCCGCACGGACACGCTCGACCAGCTTCGAAATCGTCTCTTTTTCGTTGTAGCAAGGAATGACGACCGACAAGACAAAGCGATCGGGATCGATGGGGGAGGCTTGTGGCCGGCCTCCGCTGCGGACAGGCGGCGATATCTTAGACAAGGAACCCCCCAGGACTGCTTGACGTCGGACCCGCAACTTAACTTCAAGAGCAATTTAAGTCAGCTACGGCCCGGCGAGAACGGTCTTCGCTCTCCCGGAATCTGCCGGGATTTGACCTGCTTCAACGGGCGAGCGCCGGTCGCACTGGCCCCGCCCGGCGGAGGTTCCGCTCATCGACCCGGGATCCCCGTTCAGACAAACCGAGCCCGTCTCGACCCGATCCTACCAGCTGGGCGGAAGATTTGTGTTCGCCGCGACAAGAGGATGGATTCGAGAGGCGACGTCGCTCTTCGGAAGGATGATATTCAGGTCGCTAACGAGATAGCGGCCGGCGGGAAACCGATCGTCGATCCGTGCCCGATTGGGATCGAAAAACTCTCCCGCGAGCCCCAAAAGCGAGCCCGCGTTTTTGTTGACGTCGAGCGCAAGATAGGCATCCTGATTCGGCGACAGCAAGTTGACGTCTTCGTCCGACCGAATCGGACTAAGCCACGCCCGTTCCGCCCAGGAAAAATTGTAAACGCCGGGTTCGAGTTCGAAGTACAAGCAATCTCCCGCGGCGATTTTCCCGATGTCCTGTCCGTTGACATAGAAATCCGCGTCCCGCCGATTTTTTAAGTCGAAGACCAGTCCATGAGTCCTTCCCAAGAAGACATAGACGTGGGCCTTGCCGTCGGCGATATTCCCGGCCTTCACTTGCGACGCGAAAGCCGCGTCCGCGGCGGGCGGCGCGGGCAGGCTATGGCAGCACGTCAGCGCCGCCGCGGCCATAAAGAGCGCGCCGATTTTCGCCGCTTTCCATGGTTCCATCATCGTCCGTGGCCCCGCGTTACCGCGTTATTCAGGTGATTCACGATCGTCCATCCTAGAGGTTGCGCCGCGAGCGCGGCAAGCCGCACGACCTTATAAACCAATCATGGGTCCGGGAGAACCATCGGCCGCGCCGCTTCGAATACGACATCGTCGAGCGATTCTCGTGCGTTCTTAACGTTTTACCTAGCCTGGCTTATTCACGAGGGATCGATTTCCGGTTGGCGGATGTAGCGTAATTCGTTGACGGCGCGCATGATTCTGTTGCTGAGACAGGGTCAACCCGCGATCACGGAGCGCCACACCCGCCATGGACGACGATAACCTTCTGCCGTTTTGCTTGCCAGCGATTTGCCGCAAGAAAGTGAGCGTCGCCTTTGACGGAGGACTGCTGTCGTCGGATGGCGGCGTTCTTTTGCTGCGCGAGGTGGAGCGGGGTCTCGGGCTCGCCGCGCGGCTGGCCGGATGCCTGACGGATCGGCGCAATGCTTCCCGCATCGATCACGCGCTCATCGATATGCTGCGGCTGCGGATGTTCCTGATCGCAGCGGGATACGAGGATGCCGACGATTGCGATAGCTTGCGTGCCGACCCGGCGTTCAAAATGGCGGTGGGGCGGCTTCCGGAGAGCGGGAATGCGCTGTGCGCGCAACCGACCATGTCGCGGCTCGAGAACGCACCATCGAAGATCGAGATCGCACGGATGATGGCTGCGATGGTCGATCTGTTCTGCGCGAGTTGGGCGCGCCCACCCGCCGCGATCATGCTCGACATCGATGATACTCTCGACCGGGTCCATGGCGGCCAGCAACTCTCGCTCTTCAATGCCTATTACGACGAGCGCTGCTTCCTGCCGATCCACATCTACGAAGGCGGTTCCGGCAAGCCGGTTGCCGTCATCCTGCGTGAAGGCAAGACGCCGGGCGGGTCCGAGGTTCGTACCGTCATCAGGCACGTGACCCGCCACATCCGGAAGATCTGGCCGAAGACGCGCATCTGCTGGCGCGGCGACAGCCATTATGCCCGCCCCGAGGCCATGGCTTGGTGCGAAGCGAATGGCATCGATTACATCTTCGGGCTCGCCGGAAACGACGTACTGCATACTCAAAGTCGCGTCGTCGCCGACGATCTCTGCGTGCGCCGCGCCGAGACCGGCGAAGAGAAACTCCGAACTTGGACCGAGTTCCGCTACGCCGCCAAAAGCTGGACCCAGCCGCGTCGCGTCGTGGCCCGTCTCGAAGCCACTACCCAGGGCTTCGATGCGCGCTATATCGTCACAACGCTCGAAGGCTCGCCCGGGCATCTCTACGAGACGGTCTACTGCGCGCGCGGCCAAGCCGAGAACTTCATCAAGCTGCACAAGACCCAGCTCGCCTCGGACCGGACCTCTTGCCGCAGCCCACGCGCCAATCAGTTCCGGCTCATTCTCCATACCGCCGCTTATTGGCTGCTGCACACAATGCGCGCCGCCGCGCCCAAGCATTCCGCTTGGAGAACGGCGGAGTTCATGACGCTGCGATTGCGGTTGATCAAGATTGCTGCCCGCGTGGTCGAGCACGCCAGCCGCATCCGCGTCTGGTTGCCGACGGCTTGTCCTGACGCCGCTATCTTCCGTTTGTTCGCCGGACGCTTTGCCGCCGCGGGTCCATGAACCCTGGGGCGCTGTCGCCCTACCGAGCCCATCCCGCAACCTCCAACCACCACACAATCAGAACCCCATCAGCGTCGAAAGCGACGCCACCCACCGGCGCGACCACAATCATAAAATCGACAGCGCTCCCGCAATCGCGCCACGCTCATGAATACGTCAGGCTAGACGACCCCATGGCGGCGGGTCAATGATGCGCTTGCCGATTGCCGATCGGCCCCGCCCTCGCTTAAATCGCAATGCGAGCGCTGGTGCCATGACGGGAGTGCAGATGAAGCCCAATCCACGTACGGCCCTGATATTCGGCGGATCGGGCCAGGATGGCGCCTATCTGGCAAAACTGCTCCTGGATCAAGGGTTCGAGGTCCACGGTACCTCGCGCGACCGCGAAGCCAGCCCATTCACCAATTTGGTTCGGCTCGGCATTCGCGATCGGGTGCATGTGCATTCCGCGGTTCTGAACGACTTCCGCAGTATTGCCCAGACCATCCAGAACGTGTTGCCGGATCGAATTTTCAATTTGGCGGCGCAGTCCTCGGTGGGCCTATCCTTCGACCATCCGGTCGAGACGATCGACAGCATCATGCACGGCACGATCAATATCATGGAGGCGATCCGCTTTACGAAGCTGGACACGCGTTTCTATAACGCCTCGTCAAGCGAATGCTTCGGCGATACCGACGAGAGCGGGGCGACGGAGGAGACGCCGTTCCGGCCGCGCAGCCCCTATGCGGTCGGCAAGGCCGCGTCGTTTTGGGCCGTCGCCAATTATCGCGACGCCTATAATCTCTATGCTTGCTCGGGCATCCTGTTCAATCACGAATCGCCGCTGCGGCCACCGCGCTACGTCACGCAGAAGATCGTACGGGGTGTCGCCGACATCGCCGAAGGCAGGGCCGAGAGCCTATCGCTCGGAGCGCTGGACATCGCGCGAGATTGGGGCTGGGCGCCCGATTACGTTGACGCGATGGCGCGCATGCTGTGCCGGGACGAGCCGGAAGATTTTGTGATTTCGACCGGCGTCATGTGCAAGTTGCGGGATTTCGTGGCGGAGGCCTTTCGCTGCTTCGATCTGGATTGGAAACGCCATGTCACGACGGATGCAAATCTGTTCAGACCCTCGGATATCTCGGTCAGCGTCGGTAATCCGGGCAAGGCCGAGAAGATGCTGGGATGGCGCGCGGCGACGACAATGCCGGGCTTGGTGAGAAAGCTGGTCGAGGCTGAAACCGCCCGGCGGAATGACCTCCCTCTGGAGAAGTAGGCCGGTTTCGGTAGCGTCAAGAACGGGCCCTAATCCGTCTTCTACCGCCGTTCCGTAAGCCCTAAACCCCGCATGATCTGCAGGCTGATTCTGCGCAGTTTCCAGAACGGGCTGGTCTGTAACGCCTCCATCTGTCGGCGCGCCTCGCGCAGCGCGGCCTCGAGCGCTCTTGTCCGATCGGTTTCCGGCGCCATGCGGGGATGTCCGATCAGAGTGACGTCGATCGGATTCGCCGCTTCTTGAAGCTGCTTCAGCAAGCCTCTTATTTCCGTCCATATCTTGGCGGGAGGATCGAGAGGGGCGCCAAGAATTCGAATCTTTCACGGTATCCGCGATCCGGACGAGCGTGAAATCCTGCGCCTGCTCCAGCCCCGCGGCGATCATGGCCCCCCTGGTCTCGGGATCGAGGATTTTACGCATCGCATCGGCAAGCTCGTCGGCCGCGTCTTCGCCGACATAGAGGGCGGCATCGCCGGCTATTTCGGGGATCGACGAGTTGCGGCAGGTAATGACCGGGCAGCCGCACGCCATCGCCTCGAGGATGGGCAGCCCGAAGCCCTCGTAACGCGATGGGTAAATGAGACCGGCGGCGCCGCTATAGGCAATCCGCAGATCGTCGTCGTTAAGGTTCAGCTGTAGCATTCGGGCCTTGATGCCGAGCGCCTTGAATTCGGGTTCGATCGTGGCTTGCCCCCCGACGCAGACGAGCTCGAGATCCTTGGCTTCCGCCATCAGCGACAGGGCTCGAAAGACGAGGAACCCGTTCTTGTAGCCGTTAACGCCGCTGCGGTCGCCGACCACGAGAAAATACGGCTTGGTCAGGCCGTGACTGCGGCGAAACTCGACCGTTTCCTCCGCATTCGCAGGGCGGAACACGGGGGCCACGCCGCAATGGGCGACGACCGTGCTGCCCGGCTTGACCACGGGAAACAGCCGCTCCAGATCGCGCGCCGAGCTGTGCGAGATCATGATATGAACGCTCGCATGCTCGATGGCGCGATGTTTTTCCCGCCAGACTTCCTGCGAGAGATCGGCGCCGGTCATCTCGGGGATCATGTCATAGCCGAAGAATATCGACGGCGTGGTCGTCGGCGTCGTGTAGTAGGTCAACACGAAGAGGTCGGCGTGCTCCTCGTCGCAGATCGACTGCAGATAGAAGCTGTCGGCGCCGGTCGCGGCATAATCGTGAGCTTTGATCGTAAGGTAATGCAAGCCCTTGATGCGCGGCGCCGTGCCGGCCCGGTCCAATACCAGAAGATGTTCGGCGAATGCCGGGGCTTTGGCCCATTCCTCCAGCAATCCGCGCCATACCCGGGCGATGCCCGAATTGAGATACTGGAAAAAGATGCCGTCGATCAGAACCCTCGGCGTGGCAACTCTGCCGTCGATCGAGCGTTTGTCGCGGATCATGAGAACTCCCGCCGGGCACTGTCTTAGGATCGCTTTCAGAAGGCCGCGGGATCGGGAGCATGCCGCGAAACGCCACGTTATCGTCCATCGTCTTGTCCGTCACCCATTGGAAGTAGCTCTTCAGGAAATCGCTGCGCATGCTTTTACTTCGCGGTCTTTTACAACCCTCGGCCGTCCCCTCACAGCCATAATCCTGGATTACCCGTAAGACGCACCGATCCGCGATGGATATAGGGTGATTCTGGTCTAGGATTCAACCCGTTATATTGGCCCGAGCGAGTCGTTCGCGGCGGAGCTGGCCGCCTGCGCGCGTCGCCCGCCATGCTATATTCGCGCGATGCCCGAGCCCGCGATCGCTTTGATCACGCCCACCCTCAATGCTGCGGCCAGCTTGACGCGCGCGCTCTCGAGCCTTGCGAGCCAAGGAACCGAGCAGGAGTCGATCGTCGTCGATGGCGGCTCGAGCGACGGCACTTCCGCCCTTGCCCGGAGCCGGGCGGGCACGCGCCTCATCGAGGCGCCCGGCACTTCCATCTACGAGGCGTTGAATCTCGGCATCGCCGCAGCGCGCGCGCCCATTATCGGATTTCTCAACGCCGACGATACCCTTGCCGACGGCGCGCTCGCCGCCGTGCTTGCGGTCTTCGCCGAGGAAGCCGATACCGACATCGTCCGTGGCCGCCCTGAATTCGTCGAAGCGAGACCGGATGGCAGCCTGTGGCACGATGCGCGCAACGAGCGCCGCGCCGCGGGCAGGCTGGGCCTCGATACCATCCTCAGGGGGCCGGTCGCGATCAACAGCATGTTCTTCCGGCGCGGCCTCTTCGACCGGATCGGCGGATTCGATACCGCGTTCCGGCTTGCCGCGGACCGCGATTGGGTGCTTCGGGCGTGGCGTGCCCAGGCGCGGATCGCCGAGCTCGACCGTGCGCTGTACCGCTATTACATCCATCCTGGCTCGGCGACGCTCGACCGTGCGCGGCGGAACTACCGCGCCATCCGCCGCGAGCATCTGGCGATCGCGGGGCGCGCGCTTGCCGGCCCGGTCGCGAATGCCGCTTTGACGCCCATGCTGCGGCGCTGGCACGCGCATGAGGTCGGCCTCCTGGCGATCGATCTTTCGATCACGGGCGAAGCGCGCGAAGCCGCGACCATTATCCGCCGTGCCTTCGCGCGGGCGCCCGCCTGGCCGATCGACTTCGTGGCGGATGCGCTCGCCTGGACGGCGGCGCGGCTTGCGCATTAGCGGTCGCCCGCGATATGCATCGAGTTCCGCAGCCGATCCGCCATTGCCGCAAGCGAGAAATTCCGCGTTCTCGAATCGCTACCGAACGTTTCACGAACGGCGCGGATGAGGCTAAACTTTTCGCCACTAATAATTGCGAAGCGACGTGAAATCTGGTGTAGATTCGGAGCATGGACGTGGCATTAGAGTCGACGGCTTTCTCTCTTGCACGTAAGCGCGTCTACGTCGCGGGCCACGGCGGCATGGTGGGGAGCGCGCTGGTGCGCCGGCTCGGCCGAGAGTCCTGCGAAATCCTGACCGTGGGCCGAAAAGAAGTCGATCTCAGGCGGCAGGATGCGGTCGAGGCGTGGATCGCCCACGCCAAGCCCGAGGTCGTCTTCATCGCCGCCGCGACGGTCGGCGGGATTCTCGCCAACGATACCCGGCCGGGCGAGTTTCTCTACGACAACATGATCATCGAGGCGAACCTTATCGAGGCCGCGCGCCGCACCGGCGTCAGGAAGCTTCTTTTCCTCGGCTCGTCCTGCATCTATCCGCGGCTCGCCAAGCAGCCCATCACCGAGGATGCGCTTCTTTCCGGCCCGCTCGAGCCGACGAACCAGTGGTACGCCGTGGCGAAGATCGCGGGCTTGATGCTCTGCGCGGCCTATCGGCGCCAGTATGGCAGCGATTTCATCTCGGCGCAGCCCACCAATCTTTACGGACCGGGGGACACCTACGATCTCCAAGCGGGTCATGTAATCCCAGCCCTGATCGCCAAGACGCACCGGGCGAGGGTGACGGGCGCGGCGGAGGTCGAGATCTGGGGCACGGGCACGCCGCGCCGCGAGTTCCTGCATGTCGACGACCTGGCCGATGCCCTCGTCTTTCTGATGACGCGGTACTCGGCGGAACCGCATGTCAACGTCGGCTGGGGCGAGGACATCACGATCGCCGAGCTCGCCATGCTGATTGCGGAAACCGTGGGGTTCAAGGGAAGGCTGCGTTATGCCACCGATAAGCCGGACGGCATGCCGCGAAAGCTCCTCGATGTCGGGTTCCTCAACCGGCTCGGCTGGCGACCGCGAATCAAGCTGAGGGAAGGACTCGCCGACGCCTATCGCTGGTATCTCGAGCGCGGCGCGCCCTGATCCGAAAGCGACAAGCGGCCGACGCCGCCCCTACTCGCCGGCGCTCAGTTCGCGGTAGGTCGCGAGGATGTCCGCGACCGGGCCGTGCGCGATGATATGCCCGTTGTCGAGCAGCATCGCGCGGTCGCACCACTCCTCGAGAAGCGGGATGGAATGAGAGGCGAGCACGAAGATGCTCGATTTCCGCACGAAGGACTTGAGGTGCCGCTGCGCCTTGTCGATGAAATGCGCGTCTCCCGCGGCGAGCCATTCGTCCATGAGCAGCACCTCGGGTTGCACGCAGGTCGAGACCGCGAAGGCCAAGCGAATCCGCATGCCCGCCGAATAGGTGCGGACGGGCAGATCGAGAAAGGCCCCGAGCCCCGAAAAGGCGGCGATCTCCTCGACCAGCGGCCGGATCTCGCTCGGGTGCATGTCCATGTACATGCCGCGCAGGATGATGTTCTCGCGTCCTGTCGAGTTGTTATCGAGGCCGACGGAGGCATCGAGCAACGCCGTCCTCTTCCCTTCCGACAGGACACGGCCCTGCGACGGCTCGTAGATGCCGGCCAAAACGCGCAGCAAGGTCGTCTTGCCCGCGCCGTTAAAGCCGATCAATCCGATGCGATCGCCATTTTCGATGTTGACGCTGATATTGTCGAGCGCGCGGACGGTGATGCGCTGAAGCGTATCGCGCGCGAAATTTCCGCCGGTCGAGGAAGCCAGAAGGGTCCTCTTGAGGGATCGCGACCCGCCTTGATAGAGCGGAAAGTCAACCGTGACATTTTGCAAGCGCAGATACGACATGAACTAGATCCAATAAGCAATTCGATGACGCAACTTCGTGAAGAAGGCGAAGCTCGCCACGCAACCGATGACGGTGAAGCCGACGGCGATCGGCCACGAGTATGGAGCGGGATCGACCCCCATGAGTGGAGCCCGAATGATGTCGATCATGGCGAATAAGGGGTTGAGCTCGACCAAGGTCCGCCACGCTTTAATCGAATCGGGCGACCAGAAAATCGGCGTGACGAAGAAGATCACCTGGAGAAAGCTGGCGACGATCGGCGAAACATCGCGGAAGCGCGCGCAGATCATTCCGAGGAATATCGAGACCCAGATTCCGTTGATGGCGAACAAGACGAGCGCCGGAATCGCGAGGAAGGTGGAGAGGCCGAGGGTGGGCGGAAAAATTATCCAGACGAACGGAATGATGATCAGGCTATGCGCGGAGACGATCAGATTGCGATAGGCCACGCGATAGGCATAGAGCGAGAATGGCAGCGGCACTTGGTGGATGATCCCGATGGCGGCCAGAAATGTTTGGCAGCCTTCACTGACCGTGCCCGAGATGTAGCCGAAGGAAATCAGCCCGAGCGTCAAATACGGCAGGTAAGTATGGATGTCCATTTTGAAGAGCTGGGAATAGAGTATTCCCATGGCCACGATCAAAATGGCGGCGTTGAGAGTCAACCAAAACGGGCCGAGGCGATCCGCGGTAGCGCAAGCGGATGTCTTGATGCGCCATTCTGGTCCAGATCCAGCTCCGTCGAAAGCCCGCGACGAGGTCTTGCACCGCCATCCGCGTGCGTGACGGCAGAACCAGCACCTCTTCTCGGGTCACGGCAACAGGAGCATCCATTCGAACCAGTCTGAAAGAATGTCGGCATGAGGGGAATTGCGCGCATTCCTAACCGGATTTCCGCGGCTTGTCCACCGAGGGGGATGCTTGCAACGCATCCCGCAATCGATCGCCGCGGATCGACGAGGACCTACCCTTCGCGCGAGGGCGCGGTGGTATGAGCGACGCTTTTCCCCGCTGCCATTTCGCGGAGCCACGGCACCGCCGCCAACAGCGATGTCACTGTGAGATCGGACGGCGCCGGCGTTCGATCGTCGTAGCCCCGGTCCACCAGCACCGTTCGGCACCCCGCGGCCTTGCCGGCCTCGATATCGCGCCAGCGGTCTCCAACCATGATGCTCTCCGCGAGATCCAGTCCGTGGCTCCGCGCTGCCTCGAGCAGCATGCCGGGCTTGGGCTTGCGGCACGCGCATCCGGCGCTATCGTCGTGGAAGCAGACGCGAACATCGTCGAGCCCGAGTTCTTGGCGAAGCCATGCGTTTGTCGCCTCGACGAAGGCGCGCGGCGTCCGACCCGTCGCGACGTCGGGTTGATTGGTCGCCATGATGAGAAGATAGCCGGCGTCGGCGAGAGCGCGGCACGCTTCGCGCACGCCATCCAGTATCTCGACGGGATCGCCCTCGGTGATCGCGAAAGGCCGTCCTTCGCGGACCTCGTTCCGAATGAGGACGCCGTCGCGATCTAGAAAAACGGCGCGCCGCTTCACCCCGCGCCCAGAGCGAAGCGACGGATCGAACGGTCGGCGCTGAGCGACGATTTCATCGTATTTCTTCGCGGTTTCGGCTCGCTCGCTTGACGCCGTGAACGCTAGCGAATCGCGCTTTACCGGGCAAGCTCAAAGACATCGCACGCAACCTCCGGCGCCCAGGGCGGCGCGACAGCCGGCAGTTGTCTAGGCAAGACTTTGGCACTATAAGTTCGAGCGCGAACATGAGCGCCGCCACAGTATCGGCCCCGCCTGCGCTCGAACTCAGGCGCGAGGCGCGCAACCTATAGAGGCTCGAAGGCTATCCTACGGGTCGCGCGGACGTCCGCCGCGGCCCGGCGAGGCGGAACGACAATTCAGGAAAATCCGCCGGCATGATGCAAGGAGCGTAAGGCGAGTCGAGAAATGGCGAAACGAGCGCTGATCACGGGCGTAACCGGGCAAGACGGTTCCTATCTGGCGGAATTGCTGGTCTCGAAAGGCTATGAGGTGCACGGGATATTGCGCCGGGCGAGCCTTTTCAACACCGACCGGATCGATCACCTTTATCACGATCCGCACGTGCTGGGCGCGAATCTGACGCTGCATTATGGCGATCTCGCCGACGGCACGGCGCTGCGGCGCGTGCTCGAGGCGGTGGCGCCGGACGAGGTTTACAATCTGGGCGCGCAGAGTCACGTCAAGGTATCCTTCGACGTGCCCGAATACACGGCCGATATCGTGGCGATGGGCACGTTGCAAATCCTGGAGGCGTTGCGCGATCACGCCGCCAATGCCGGCCGGCCGGTGCGTTACTACCAGGCCGGCTCTTCGGAGATGTTCGGCTCGGCCCCGCCGCCGCAGAACGAGGCGACGCCGTTCCTGCCGCGCAGCCCCTATGCCGTCAGCAAGCTGGCCGCGCATTGGTACGCGGTCAACTATCGCGAGGCTTACGGCATCTTCATCTGCAACGGCATTCTTTTCAACCACGAGAGCCCGCGGCGCGGCGAGACCTTCGTCACGCGCAAGGTGACCCGGGCCGTCGGGCGCATCAAGGAGGGGCTGCAGCAGAAGCTGTTTCTCGGCAATCTCGAGGCGCGGCGCGACTGGGGCTTCGCCGGCGATTACGTCGAGGCGATGTGGCTCATGCTGCAGCAGGAAAAGCCCGAGGATTACGTCGTCGCCACCGGCGAATCGCACAGCGTGCAAGAGTTGGTGGAGCTTGCCTTTGCCGAGGCCGGGCTCGACTGGCGGCGCCATGTCGAGATCGACCCGCGCTACATGCGGCCCACCGAGGTCGGGGCGCTGCAAGGCGACCCCGCCAAGGCGCGCGAGCAGCTCAATTGGCGGCCGAAGATGAGCTTCAAGGAGCTCATCCGCATGATGGTCGCTCACGACGTCGATCTCGCCCGCCAGGAGCTCATGCTCAAGACCGCGGGCTATAACCTCCCGGCCCGGGGCTTGGCATCGTCGCGCAACGGCTGATACCGATATTAGGGCGTGAACTCATAAATGCGCCGTTGGCGCACCGCTTATGAGAGTCCGCTTTGCCCCGAAAGCGTCGGCCGGTCATCAAAACGCGATCAGCCGCGATGTGCCAATACCCGTCATTCGCGCATGCGGTCGGGAGTAACCGAGTTTGGCCGAAAGCGGCAGGACAGCTTTCGGCCGCCAAAGAGTAGAAAGCAGACGTCTACCTCGACGCAGGCGTTGTCTCACCCTCGATGCGGGCGTCATCGACCGTGCGCGGTGCGCCCGACCGGGGCTCGTCCCGCAACCCGCCCAGGCGCTGCTCGACAAAACGCCGGCGCCACTTGCCGACCGTCCCCTGGCAAAAACAACCTCTATGATATAATAGCCAGTCTACGAGGCATCACTGGTAGCGGCAGTCGCGGCTGGCCTCAGTTTGACTAAGAAGAAGGGACGCGAAGCATTACCATGAAGTTCTGCATGCATCTCAGCACCCGCATCCAAGACAAACGGTATGAGCTTCCGCTCATCAACTGTATGACCGACCTCGCGCTCGAGGCGGATACCAGTGGATTCAGCGCGATCTCCCTAACGGAGCACCACCTCCACGAGAACCAAGGCTATCAGAATTCGCTCTTGTTCGCATGCGCGCTCGCGCCTCGGCTGACGCAGGCAACGCTCATTCTCGCCACGGTGAACCCGGCGCTGCATCACCCGGTGCGGCTGGTCGAGTCGTGCAACCTGATCGACCAGCTGAACGCCGGGCGGCTAGTCGTCGTTTTCGGCCCCGGATTCAAGGACACCGACTTGGTCGCATTCGGGCGTGACCCGGCCGAGCGCAACGCACTGTTCGAGCAGGGGATGCGCACGGTCGTCAACATCTGGGGCTACGACGGCACGGGCGGACCGCTCCAGTTCGCGGTAGGCGCAGACCGTGGAAGGCTCGACGTCGCTGTCAACCCGTCGTCCTTCCGCAAGCCGCGCCCCATCCTGGCACGCGGAACCCTGAATCAGGCAGCGATTGCTGATGCTGCCGCGCGCGGCTGGCCGGTGTTCACGGCGATAAAAGACCCCGCGGGCGCGCGCGAGCAGATGGCCGGCTATCATGCGGCGCTTGCGGCCTCCGGCCACAACTCGGAGACGATCACGCTCGCCCGGGAATGGTCGGCGGTGGGGAAGGCCGTGCATGTGGCGGAGACTGACGAACAGGCCAGGTCGGAGGCCGAGGCTTACTTCATCAAGAACCCGAGCGGGGCGATTGCACGCAACGCCGACGACATGATCTGCGGCAGCCCGGACACCGTCACACGAGCGATACGCGCTTTTGCAGCGTCCGGCGTGGGCGTGATGATCTGCGGGTTCCTCATCGACCTCGAAAACCCGTCGCAGCTTCGTCGCAGTGTCCGTCTGTTCAAGGAAGAGGTCATCCCGGGAGTGGCGGCGTGAAGCGATGTCAGTCTGCCAACTGAACAATTCGCCTCATTCGCATATTTGACAGACTATCGAATGCCGCTTCCGCGGCATTCACGAATAGCATCACTCCCTTGTCGACGGCCCAGGCCGAAATGCAGCGGGCACAGAAGAAGCCAACGTCCTCGCTTGATGCTTACGATTATTTTCTTCGCGCTCTTGCCGCATGCCATCTCCTGACGCCAATCGCCGACCCAATGTCCGCTTCCGAGAAGCCGCCAACATTGCCTGGGCGGCTGGGATGGGCGCAGAGCGGTATCCGTCCGGTGACGCCGCCTTCTCGGCCGCACATCGCGTCCCACGCCTGCCTCGTGTTGCGCTCCGTATGCAATCGTCGAATACTGGCGGTACGACGCCTCGGGCCGCAAAGCGTATTCACCCCACGCGTCGATAGCTGCGCGTCGCTCCGATGGCCCGATGAAGGCCCAAGACCCACGTCCATGGAGGAAGAACGATGTCATTCTACCGAAGCATGACCTGTGAGAACGTCACCATCAAAGGCGACAAAGGAACGCCGATCACGGCTTACGTGGCCAGGCCATCCGGCTCCGGCCCATTTCCGGGCGTCGTGCTAATTCACCATCTGCCGGGCTGGAGCGAGTTCTACATCGAGACGACGCGCCGGTTCGCGCATCACGGCTATCTCGCGATCTGCGCCAACCTCTACGAGCGCGAGGGTGGCGGCAGCGACGCTAACCCGGACGACGTCGCCGCCAAGGTGCGCGCGGAGGGCGGTATTGCCGACGCCCAGATGGTCGGCGATACCGGAGCCGCCGTGACATGGATGCGCTCGCAGCCCGATCTCAATGGCATGGTTGGTCTGTTCGGCTCCTGCTCGGGCGGCCGGCACGCCTTCATCTATGCCTGCCAGCGGACGGACGTCGATGCCTGTGTCGAGCTGTGGGGCGGGCGCGTCGTGATGGGCAAGGAGGAGCTCAACGCCAAGACGCCCGTCGCGCCGATCGACATGACGAAGGAGCTCTGCTGCCCGCTGCTCGGCCTGTTCGGAAACGAGGATCGCGCACCGAGCCCAGAGCAGGTGAACCAGCACGAGGCCGCGCTCAAGACGCACAGCAAGACGTACGAGTTCCACCGCTACGACGGTGCCGGCCACGGTTTCTTCTATTGGCACCGGCCGCTCTATCGGCCCGAGCAGGCCATGGATGGCTGGCGCAAGGTATTCGCCTTCTTCGGCAAGAATCTGGCGAAGTAGGAGGATCGGACATGTGCACGTCCATCATCGAGATCGCGCGCGCAGAGGGCATGGCGAAGCGCGGGGACGAATGGTTCCCGCTCTCGCGGGCGGTAGTTGCGTATGACCACGCGCGCCATGCGCCGCTGGGCGACGTCATCACCCTCGACTTTACCAACACGGACCTCGAGCCCGGCGCGCGGGCGGGGATCGAGCTGACGCTGGAGACGGCCAAGGAGCTGCGCGTCGCTCTCGACCGGGCGATTGCCGCCGCCGAGTTCGAGGAGGCGGAGGTGCGGGGCAAGGGCGTCGTGCTCAGCCGCGTTCGGGCTGGGTGACATAATCGTGTACCAAGTCCCGGAGAAGCAGCCGTCAACGCCTCGCGTCTGGCTTGCAGGAAAGCCGGAGAAGCGAGAATATTCACGTCAGATCGGGAGTCATATGGGGAATCCCGGCTAAGCGACGGCCTTGCAGCAGGCGTTGCCGAGGGAATAACGGTAACGAAGGCCGGTAGCAGCCAGAGCCGAGCTCGGTAGCCGGCCTTGGTAACGAGTTCGAGGCGTGTCGATGAGTGAGTGGACATCGGGCTACGTTTCCGAGATCGGCTACACCTTCGGCTATTACCCGGAGCTCAATCCGCTACGGCTTCGGCTCGCCTTCCTGAACGCCGGGCTGGTCGCGCCCGCCGTCGGCACTGCGTGCGAGCTGGGCTTCGGCCAGGGACTGAGCGTAAATCTTCACGCGGCGGCGTCCGTCAGCCAATGGTTCGGCACCGACTTCAACCCCGCGCAGGCGGGCTTTGCCCAAGAGCTGGCCGCAATATCCGGCGCGGGCGCCCGACTCTTCGACCAGTCCTTCGCCGAGTTCTGTGGCCGCTCGGATCTGCCGGAGTTCGACTATATCGGCCTGCACGGCACCTGGAGCTGGATCTCCGACGAGAACCGAGCCGTCATCGTGGACTTCGTCCGCCGCAAGCTTAAGGTCGGCGGCGTATTCTACATTAGCTACAACACCCAGCCCGGCTGGGCGACGATGGTGCCGATGCGCGACTTGCTCACCGAGCATTGCGAGGTGATGGCTGCGCCGGGACAGGGGATCGTGAGCCGCATCGACGGGGCGCTCCACTTCGCCGAGAAACTCCTCGCCACCAATCCCATTTTCGCCCGGGTCAATCCGCAAGTCGCCGAGCGTGTCAAAAAGATCAAGGACCAGAGCCGCAACTACCTCGCCCATGAATATTTCAACCGCGACTGGCTGCCCATGTCCTTTGCCCGCATGGCCGAATGGCTGGGACCGGCCAAGCTCAACTTTGCCTGTTCGGCGAACTATCTGGATTACATCAACGTGGTGAATTTCACCGCCGAGCAGCAAGCTCTCCTGAAAGAGATTCCCGACGCCATGTTTCGCGAGACGGTGCGCGACTTCATGGTCAACCAGCAGTTCCGGAAGGACTATTGGGTACGGGGCGCGCGCAAACTCAATCCCCTGGAACGGGCCGAAGGCATGCGCCGGCAACTTGTCATGCTGGTGCAGCATCGCGCCAATGTGTCGCTGAAAGTCACTGGCCCGCTGGGCGAGGCGCCCCTGCAGGAGCAGGTCTTAGGACCGATTCTCGACGCGCTGGCCGATCACCAGCCGAAGACGCTGGAACAGATCGAGCAGGCGGTGAAGGCCAAAGGTCTCGTCTTTGCTCAGGTGGTCGAAACCGTTCTGCTGCTGACCGGAGCCGGCAGCCTCCATGTCGTACAGGACGAGGCCGTTACGGCCAAGGCGAGGAAGCAGACCGACAAGCTCAACGCGTTTCTGTACGACAAGGCGCGCGGCAGCAACGACAGCAATTATCTAGCCAGCCCGGTCACCGGTGGCGGTGTCGGGGTTGCGCGCTTCCCACAGCTCTTCCTGCTCGCCAAGAGCCAAGGCAAGAAGCAGCCGGCCGAATGGGCGCAGTTTGTCTGGCAGGTGTTGCCCATTCAGGGGCAGAAGATCGCCAAGGATGGCAAGACGCTTGAAACGGCGCAGGAAAATTTGGCCGACTTGACCGCGCAGGCGCAACAATTCGCCGACAAGCACTTGCCGATTCTCAATGCGCTGGGCATCGCGTGAAGCAGGCGCTGGCGAACCCCGCACTGACTCTGCCGCGGGCGCTCGACCGCGCTGTTTCAGCCTACCAAGCGGGAAAGTTCATTGAGGCCGAAAAAAGATGGTGACTCATCATATCCGCCAAACGCGATTTCTTCGATGCACTTCATCTTCTAGCCGTCGTTCAAGCGTCGCCAGGCAAGAATGACCTGGCGCTGGCGAGCCACGACCGCGCGCTAGCGGCAAAGCCGGGTTAGACGACGGCCGCCCGCGGGCGGGAAGCGGCTAGCGCCCCTCGGTGCGCTCATCGACGTGATCGTGGCCGCCGATGCGGCCCGGACGCCAATACCCCTCCGAATAGATCCGGTCGCGCGGAAGCCCGCGCTCGATCAGGAAATGGCGCTGGGCGCGGACGTTGCTGGTCTCGCCGATGACGATGGCGAAGCCCTTGCCCGCGGGCAGGTGAAAGCGCTCGATCGCGTCGAGCAGAATTCGGCTCGGTCCGGGAGGCGCGCCCCGCCGCGACAGCCAGGCGAGATCGAGCTTGGCCGCGGTCTCGAGCTGTTGCTGGTCCGCCTCCGTGCCCGTCTCGATGAAGGCGAAGGCCGGCGCGCCCGCCGGCAGCGCCTCGATCAAGGCAAAGATGGCCGGGATCGCGGTTTCGTCGCCGCTGAAGAGATGCCAGTCGGCATCCGGCGCGAGCGCGATCCGGCCGCGCGGCCCTCTGATCTCGATGGCGTCGCCCGGCCGGACCGCGCGCGCCCAACGAACCGCCGGCGCGTCGGCGCCATGCATGACGAAATCGACATCGATCAGCCGGCTCGCCGGATCGAAGCGCCGGATGGTGTAGTGGCGCCGCGCCGGCTCGCCATCCGGCTGCGGGATTTGCAGCACGATTTCCTGCCCCGGCCGGGGACGAAACTCGTCGAGGTTGTCGGCCGTGAGCTGCACCCGCCGCATCCGCGGCGTGATGTCGAAAACGCGCAGCACCCGCAGCGTCCAGGGCCGGCCGCGCCGGCGCTCGAGCTCGGCCTCGCTCAAGGCCGGGCGCGGCGGTTCGGGGTTGACCGATGAGGGGGCCGTCGCGGCTTGGGGTTCGGTCAGAGCCATCGCACATTCGATCCTTTTGCCAATGTAATTATCCTACCCCATCGCCCGGCGAATGCCTATGGGCGCCGCCGCAGACACCCCCGGCCTCCTATGTTAATATAATTATCCTAAGACCGCTCGGGGAGACCGCCTCATGCCTGACGAAACCCGCATCTTCCGGCCGCGCGAGCGGCGTCCGGGCAACGCGCTCAAGCTCGTTCCCCTGCCCGAATTCCTGCAGAAAATGTACGAGCGCGGCAAGGCCGAGATGGCGCGGCCCTTCAAGGGCATCACCACCGGCGACGCGCCGATCCAAGGGCTCTTCCCGGTGATGAAGACCGGGATCGCGCTGCAGGGCGTGGTCGATGCCGCCAACGCCTTCCTCGCTTGCCTGACGCCCGAGCAGCGCGCCGCGGCGACATTCGACCTCGACACCGGCCCTTGGCAGGCGTGGCACAACATGCACGTCTTCATGATGCGGCATGGCTGCCTCTTCGACGAGCTCGACGACCAGCAGCGCGACCGCGCGCTCGGCATCGTGCATGCCAGCATGAGCGCCGCCGGCTTCAAGCTCGCGCGCGACATAATGAAGCTCAACGAACACATCTGCGAGATCACCGGCCGTCCGGGCGAGTATGGCGAATGGCATTACTGGATGAGCATCATGGGCACGCCGTCGGCGACCGCGCCCTGGGGCTGGCAGATCGACGGCCATCACCTCATCGTCAACTGCTTCATCCTCGGCGACCAGATGGTGCTTACGCCCAATTTCATGGGCTCGGAACCGAACGAGGCGAAGTTCGGCAAATACGCCGGAACGCGCGTCTTCAAGGACGAGGAGGAAAAAGGCTACGCGCTGATGAGCGCGCTCGCGCCGGAGCAGCAGGCCAGGGCCCGGATCGGCATGGAGCTGCCCTTCGACGTTTTCGCCACCGCCTTCAACGACAACCGAGTGATGCCTTATGAAGGCATTCACTACAACGACATGACGAAGGAACAGCGCGACCGGCTGCTGGATCTGATCGGCCTTTATGTCGGGCGAGTCCGTCCCGGCCATGCCGAAATTCGGTTCGATGAGGTGAAGGGGCATCTGTCGGAGACGCGATTCGCCTGGATCGGGCACTGCGACGAGGTGAATCCGTTCTATTACCGCGTTCAGAATCCGGTAATCCTGATCGAGTTCGATCATCAGATCGGAATTGCGCTCGACAATGACGAGCCGACGCGCAACCACACCCACACCCTCGTTCGGACGCCCAATGGCAACGATTACGGCAAGGATTTGTTGCGTCAGCATTACCAGCAATTCGACCACTCGCGTCCGGACTCGCCGCACCGGCTCGGCAAGGTGTGACGCAACTCAGCGATGGGGCACTCCTATGACGGAATTGGACCAGGCGATACGCGATCTCGTGATCGCCAACCGCATCCTCGCGCGCGAGAACGTCGTCGATGCGTATGGCCATGTCAGCATGCGCCATCCCAAAGATCCGGGACGTTATCTCCTGTCCTGGTCGCGCTCGCCTGAGCTGGTCGAGGCCGGCGACATCGTCGAGTTCACCCTGGACGGCAAGCCGGTCAAGAAAGACAACCGCCCGCCCTATCTCGAGCGCTTCATCCATGGCGCGATCTACGAGGCCCGGCCCGAGGTGCAAGGCGTCATTCACAGCCATGCCGAGGACTTGCTGCCCTATGGCATCACCGGGGCGAGGCTGCCGCCCGTCATCCATTCCGGCAGCGTCATCGGCGGCGAGGTTCCGGTCTGGGATATCGCCGAGAAATTCGGGCGCGACACGAATTTGCTCGTGCGCAACATGGAGCAGGGCCGCGACCTGGCGAAGACCTTGGCCGGCAACCGTGTCGTACTGATGCGAGGCCACGGCTTCGCGGCCGCCGGCCGCTCGCTGATGGATACCGTCCGCATCGGCGTCTATGCGCCAAAGAATGCCCGCGTCCACATGGCGGCGCTGCGCCTCGGGACACCCCAGCCACTCTATCCGGGCGAGATCGCCGCGCGCACCGATCTATTCAATCCCGACACGGCTGAAATGTGGCGGGCTTGGGAATATTGGGCGCACCGCGCCGGCGCCGCGAAGCTCCTGGGCAAGCCGCCACAAGCGGCGAAGGGAAAGCGCCCTGCCTAGCACATTCTCCGGCGCGCTCGATCAGAACCGCCGTGCCGCAGGGTAGGACGCGCCGGTGTATGCCACGCTTACTTCGAGCCGCCGCGCAAAATTAGCGGCATAGGCCGCGGCCAGCTCAGGCGAGCGCAACACCAGCAGATTCTCGGCGTTGCAACACGTCGCGCTGATCGAGAAATTGAAGCTGCCGGTGACGACGGTTCGATCGTCGATCACCATTACCTTGTTGTGGGCGATTCTCGGGCGGCGGTCGATATAAACCGGGATGCCGGAATCACGTACCCGATCCGCGCCCTCGCCTTTCTCCGCCGGGCTCGTCTTGTCGAGGATCACGGTGACCGCGACGCCGCGGGCATGGGCCGCGACGATCGCGGCGATAATTCTCGGCTCGGTGAAGTTGTAGGCCTGGACCAGCAAGCTCTCGCGCGCCGCTTCGATCTCGCTCACCACCACAGCCCCACAGTCGGCGCCCTCGGTCGAGCCCTTGCCGCTGGTGAAGCACACGGTGACCTCGCCTGTCGTGACCAGCGGTCCCGGCTCGAGGGCGAACGGACTTCCGGCGATTGAACACAACAGCACTAGCGCGCAAAAGGCGCGGGGCATTGGTGTGGCCTTTCGTGGGCTTGAGCCGCTGCCCACTCCTTATACTACTTTTAGGGGATTTTCTGTATAAATACAACTTGGGGATGTAATCGGCTAAACCATCGATGCACATAGAAAATGAGCCGCGCACGAGGCGCGGCCCAAGTTCAGGGAGGAAAAGCCCGAAGGACTTGCAGCGGGATCGAAGGGGTGAGCCTTCGCGCTGCATCCACCATCTAAGGGCCGACCCCTAAAGAAAGCCTTAACAAACCCCACCGCAGTCGCCGCTCGGCGGGCAGATCGCCTCAAGCGGCGAACCGAGGATTTTCGCGCATCGGCCGGCACCGCCCGCTCAGGCCGAGGGGAGATACTTCTCGGTCAGGAATTTCGACATATCGGGCTTAGCGTCGAGGATTTTGAGGTTGACGAAGGACTGCGCGATGGTATCGAGCGCCTTGGGTGGAAACTTGCCGTCGGCGGAGAACATGGGCATGACAAGATCGTATTCCCGGCTCTCGACGGCCTCGTTGACCCCGGTGATCGGATAAGCGAGCTTCACGGTCTCTGCCTTGTTGGCGCGCATGAACGCCACCGATTGGAACCAGCCCTTGAGAAAGGCCCGCACGGCGTCGGGATCGCGCGCCATGAAGCTGTTGGCGGCGAAGATCGCATGCAGCAGGAAATCCTTCACATAAGAGGCCGTCGGGATGAGCAGCCTGCCTTGATGCTTTTCCTCGAGCTGGAAGCCGACCGAAGAGGTACCGACGATGGCATCGACTTGATGGGTACGGAGTGCCGCGATCTGGGTTGCGAGGTCGCCGCCCAGCGCCACGGTGGTGATGCCGTTCGGCCCCCAGCCCTTGACGTCAGCGAGCTTCTTCACCAGCCATTCGGTGACCGAGCCGACCGTCGAGACCTGGATCTTCTTGCCGCGCAAATCGTCGGCGGTTTTGATCGGCGAATCCCACGGCACGATGATTGCGAGCAACAACGGCGGCCCGGCCAGCGCGGCAACCGCGGTCATCGGCACGCCCTTGCCGATGAAAGCCATGTCCGTCCCGGCGCCGAGATAGATGTCCGCGACGCCCGCGACCATGCCTTGCATCGCCTTGGCGCTGCCGGTGAAATTGATGATCTCAATGTCGAAATTCGGGAAAAATCCCTTGGCGATGCCGACATCGAGCGGCACGAAGGACAGCGCGTGGGGATTCGCCTTGGCGACGCGAAGCTTTTGCGCGGCGAAAGCGGCCCTACTCGGCCATCCTGCGACCGGTGCGGCGGCCGCGAGCGCCAATAGCGAGCGGCGCGAGATTCCGCTTGCGGCAACCGGCACGCCCTTGCTTCGCGCGATCATGGCTCGCCGCGCTCTTCGAGCCGCTCGGCGGTGCGCGCCGCGATCCCGGGCCGTCCGGTTAAGTTGGCACGCGCGACCAGCATCCGGTTGTACTCCTCGGCGATCACGGGCGGGTACTTCGGGGGATTCTCCGCGCCGAAGCACGTTTCGATGCAGCGTATCTCGATCCGCCCCTGCGGATAGGTGAACATCGGGATTGAAATGCGCTCGGCGCCGCCGCGATTGGTGACGCGATGGAGGCTCGACTTGTAGAGGTCGTTGGTCCACATCGCGAACATGTCGCCGATATTGACGATGAAGCTTCCCTCGACCGGCGGCGCCTCGATCCAATCGCCGGCCGCGTTGCGCACCTCGAGGCCACCCAACGTATCCTGCAACAGCAGCGTGAACCCGCCGTAATCCGTGTGGGGCGAAAAGCTCGAGCGCGCCTGCTCCAGGGCCGCCGCATCGAGCGCAGGGTAGTAGTTGAACATCAGCGTGCAGCCGGGATAGCGATAAGCCGCGTCGAAATGGTCTTCGGGCAGATCGAGGCTCACAGCGAAGGCGCGGATCAGATACCGCGCGAGAATCTTGCGCCTCTCGATATGGGCGCGAAAGAATTCCCCGAAGCCCGGCAGCAGCGCCTCCGCGGGCCATTGCGATCGGCCGGCATCGTAGCGGCCTTGCTCGGGCTCGCCGGGGATAATCTCGCGCGCCGCCGAGAAGCGCTCCTTCACGTCGGAGGTGGTGCCATAGTCGGGATTGGCGCCGCCGACGGGCGTATAGCCGAGGGGCTTGTTCGGCCGGCTGACGCGCAGCTTCATCTTTTCCTCGAGCGGCAGCTCGAAGAAACGGCGACCCCAAGCAAGCGCCGCTTCAAGCTCGGTGCAATCGATGCCGTGGCCGAAGAGGTAAAAGAAGCCGATATCGATGCAGGCGCGGCGTATCGCCTGGCCGACCGCATGGCGCTCGGCTGCGCCGCCACCGGCAGCGAAAGGCGTCAGATCGATCACCGGCAAATTGGCGAGCGCCGCGCGCATCACGCCCGTGCCGTCAGGGGCCGCTTCGACCATCGCCACCCTTCCTCCCGCGTCGCTTACATCGGATCGCACTATAGGACGAAGAGTCGGGTCTTTGCCAATTGCGCCGGCAAGATCGGTTCACCTCCGCTCATAGCGAAGGCGGAGCTTCACGTGCACCTAGTTTCGGCCGACGCGGCGCCGTCTTAGCTCGCATTCCCCGGATAGAGGCGATTTCTCGCCAGCGATGTAACGATACCGATATAGGAATCAGTAGGCTATTCCGGATTGAGTGAGACGATCCCGTCAGATGCGGGACTGCTGGCATATCGGGAGCTGGACGATACGCTCGGCTCGACCGACACGACTGGTGACTTACTCGCCGATGCAGGCACCAGGAGGAAGGTCTGCGCATAAAAAGGGGGCCGCCTTGAGGGCGACCCCAGTGCAGTTGGGATGGCTCGCTTTTTAGGCTGCGCTGAGCGTGTCTGGCTGTCCGCGTCGCGAGGTCTTGATTCCGAACCAACCCGCGAGAGCGGTCAGGAAGACAGCGAGGGTGCCGGGTTCGGGGACGCCGCTGGGGCCGCCACCGCCGCCGGGGCCGCTGCCGCTGGAGCTCAGACTGACATCGTCGATGAAATCATAGTTGGTTGCGCCGTAAAGACCATCTGCAATGAATTCGACGCCGAGCAAATCGTCAGTGAAAAAATTGGACCCCAGATCCAACGTGATGCTCTCCGGGCTAAACGTGCCTGCTGGACCCGGAGCTAAGCTAATATTATTGGTCTGGAGAATGTTGGAGGGATTTCCCTCGTAGAATTCCACCGTCAATCCTGACCAAGGAGAAATGAGGTCCTCGCCTGTCTCGAAGCTGAGAGTGTAGGCCGTGTTCGTCTGGAACGCGGTGCCCGTTGTCTGATAGATGCTGGCGCCGCTTGACATATAGGCGACTTGAGACCCATCCGGTGCCGCGACGCTAAAAACCCCTCCCACCCCGGCAGGATTGATATTAATAACGCCAGCGTTTCCGGCAGCGTTCCAGGCGCTGATAGCATCGGCGGGACCGATTACACCCGATCCCAAAATCGGGTACTCGAACGACGCATTGTTGAGCGTGATCGGCGTGGCAAATGCCTGGCCGGCCGATAAGAGCACCGTCACCGCTGCGGCGCCATAGAAGCTGTTGCGCATCGAACTCCTCCAACCCTGAAAATCTCCCCAGGGCAAGAGAGCCCCGGGTTTTTTTGCTAGCCCGCCTTATTCACGACGGGAGCGATTGTAGGCTGGCGGATGTAGCGTAAGCCGCTGATTGCGAGCATGATTCTGTTGTCAGGACAGAGTCGAAGCCGCGATCACGGAGCGCCACATCCGCCATGAACAAAGATAACCTCCTGCCGTTTTCCCTGCCAGCGATTTGCCGCAAGAAAGTGAGCGTAGCTTTCGACGGCGGGATGCTGTCGTCGGATGCGGGCGTGCTGCTGCTGCGCGGGGTCGAGCGGCATCTGGGCGTTGCAGCGCGCCTCGCGACCTGCCTGAAGGATCGCCGTGATTCCGATCGCATCGATCACACGGTCGAGGAGATGCTGCGGCTTCGGATGTTTGCGATCGCGGCGGGGTACGAGGACGCCAACGACTGCAACAAACTGCGGGACGACCCGGTATTCAAGATGGCGGTGGGCCGAGCACCGGGAAGCGGCGAGGCGCTGTGCTCGCAACCGACCATGTCGCGGTTGGAGAATGCGCCGTCGCGGATCGAGATCGCGCGACTGATGCTGGCGCTGGTGGATCAGTTCTGTGCCAGTTACGCGCGGGCGCCGGCTTCGATTATTCTCGACATCGACGACACCTTCGACGCGGTGCATGGCCGGCAGCAGTTATCGCTGTTCAACGCGCATTACGACGAACGCTGCTTCCTGCCGATCCATATCTACGAGGGGACGAGCGGCAAGCCCGTTGCCGTCATCCTGCGCAGCGGCAAGACGCCGGGCGGGATCGAAGTGCGCACGATCCTGAAGCATGTCATTGCCCGCATTCGCCGGCACTGGCCGAAGGTCAACATCCTGGTGCGCGGTGACAGCCACTACGGTCGAGTCAAGGCGATGGATTGGTGCGAAGCCAATGGGATTGGCTACATCTTCGGCTTCGGCGGCAACCCGGTCGCTCGCCGGCATGATCCGGTCGGTTGCCGACGCGGTGTGCGTCGAGCGCGCGGTGACCGGAACCGAGAAGCTGCGCCGCTGGAGCACGCTGCGTTACGGCGCCAAGAGTTGGCAAAGACAGCGCCGTGTCGTCGCCCGGATCGAGGCGACGAAGCTCGGCCTCGATGTCCGTTACGTCGTCACCTCGCTCAAGGGCAGCGCCAAGCATCTCTATGAGACAGTCTACTGTGGCCGCGGCCAAGCGGAGAACTTCATCAAGCTACACAAGGCCCAGCTCGCCTCGGATCGTACGTCGTGCCGTGACCCGCGGGCCAATCAGATGCGCCTCATCCTGCACACGGCGGCTTATTGGCTGCTTCTCACTCTGCGCGCTGCCGCGCCCAAGCGTTCCTCTTGGAGAACGGCCGAGTTCACGACGCTGCGATTGCGGCTGATCAAGATCGCCGCCCGCGTCGTCGAGGGCGCCGCTCGAATTCGCCTCTGGCTGCCGACAGCTTGCCCGGACGCAGCGATCTTCCGGCTGCTCGCCGGCCGCTTCGCCGCTGCGGGACCATGACCCACGGGGCGATGTGCCCCGCCGAACCCTTCCCGCAACCTCCAGCCCTCGACCCAATAAAATCCCGATCAGCGTCGTAACGAACGCGATGGATCAGCCTTGTCACACTTCAAAAGAATCGTGGTGCGCCGAAAATCGCGCTACGCTCGTGAATACAAACGGCTAGGGTGGTTTTACGCTACTAACAAAATCCAAGTAAAGAAAAATACGTGGTTAATTACGGGAAATATATGGTAAAAATGTCTAAGTTAAGGTTAATGATCTATACTTATGGTTAATGAAAATCGGATTCGTCAGGATTTCCGACGAATTTACCCAATCCAAGGCCGGCGCGTCGCGCGCGGACAGAAGGGATGCAGCTCTCCCGAAAGGGAAACGCCGTGATGGCTTCGGAGAGGCCGCGATCGCGCGTCCCTGAATGATTAAGATACGCGGGTCGCTCTACTTGATGATGTTGGCGACGACGCCGGCGCCGATAGTTCTTCCGCCCTCGCCGATGGCGAAACCGCCGTCGAGGCCGGTGACTCCTACAGCGACGGAAACGCGGTGAAGGGGGTCCTGCGCGGCGGAAGCGAACGCAACTTCTTCAATCAGGGGCAAATTTTGCCGAGCGACGGCAATCCGAGGTCCATCCTTGCGTAGCTGACGCATCAGCCAATCGCGGCTCCTGGTGCTCGCAGCGCTTCTACCGGCTCGCTCGAAATCGAGTTGTCCTCCGATTCGAAGTGAGCCCGACAAAGCGACGCGTCTTGGGGTCGCCTGCCGAGAGCAATGTTCTCTCCGCGGTTTGGCGAGAAGCACGTTACCCGCCACGTCGTTATATCCGTCTCAATCTTTCCGCTTCCGAGACGGACGCAGCGGGACCATCTGGGCTCTTCGACACTGCGTCTTGGTGCATCTGATGCAAGGCTGCCTCGAGTCTGATGCACGCATGATTCTGCACTTCGCGCTTATCGACGACCGAATCAACTGTTGACAAAAATCTCGAATTTTTTACCGTACAAGTCACTTATTGGGCGATGGAGTTCGCCTTAAACCGCCTTCGGGGCTGATGACTCCTCCAAATGTCTTCGTCTGACAGGAGGAGTTTGCGTGAGTTTGGCCCGGGAATTCCCCAAGATAGTCCCGTTACGTCCGCGTGCGGCGCGTTGCGCTCTCCTGGCGCAGGCTGAGGTCTCGACGCAATGACCGCGCGGGACATTTTATTGCAAATCGCCCAAGTGCTGACGGTGCTGCTGTTGGCGCCGCTCATCCAGGGCATCATCTTGCAATTCGAGGAGCGCGTGCAGCGCGCGCGGGGACCCGGCATTTTTCAGCCCTACCGCGATCTGTGGAAGCTCTTCCACAAGCAGGTCGTGGTTCCGGAAACCGCCTCGTGGCTGTTCTGGGTAACGCCGGTTGTCGCCTTTACTTGCATGCTCGTGGTTCCCATCCTGATCCCCGTGCTGACAAATTTTCCGCTGCCCGAATCCGACATGGGCGACATCCTCGGCGGCGGATTCATCCTCACGCTCGGTTCGTTCATGATCGTTCTGGCGGGGCTCGACACGTCGAGCGCCTATGGCGGCATCGGCTCGAGTCGCGCCGTGATGGTTTCAATCCTAGCCGAGCCGACGCTGATCCTCGTCTTCGTCGGGATCACGCTGCTCGCCAAGGCGATGCTGCCCTTCGTCGTCAACCATCTGCTGGTTGCGAGTTGGGCGGTCTATTGGAGTCCGGCGCATCTCTTCCTCGTCGCGGCCTTCTTCATCCTCCTCTTGGTCGAGACGGACAGGATGCCGATCCATTCGAGCACGCATATCGAAGTTTACATGATCGATGAGGCGCGGATTCTCGAATATTCGGGCCCGCTGCTCGCGCTCCTTAAATGGGCCTCGGCGATGAAGCAGTTCATCCTCTACACCATTTTCTGCAACGTGCTGGTCCTCCCGTGGGGCCTCTCCATCGAGGGCACGGCGCTCGGCGCCGCGGGCGCAGCCGCGGCACTCGTCACCAAGTTCGTGGTCGTCGCATGCGTCGTCGTGTTCGTCGAGACCGCTCAGTCGCGCTTGCGATTCTATCGCTACCAGGAGCCGCTCGCCGCGTCGTTCCTCCTGGCGGTCCTCTCCATCGTCGGAACCCAGTTGAGCTAGCCGCCATGCTGATCCAGCATCTCGATCCGCTCGCCTCGTCGCTCTTCAGCCTATTGGCGATCCTGTGCCTTCTCCTGGCCTTCGTCATGCTGGGATCGCGCTGGCTCAAGAACTATCTCTACGCTTTCGCGGCGGAGTCATGGATCATCGCCGCGCTGTCGGCGGCTGTCGCCTTTTACGGCAACTATCCCGAGCTCTACCTCATCGCGATCCCGACGTTGCTGTTTCGGGGGATGCTCTTGCCTTATCTGGTGTGGCGGATCATTCGCCGGCTCGATGTCGATCGCGAGATTCGTGTGATCCTCCAGCCCAGCAGCAGCCTCGTCGTCGGCGCTCTCTTCGTGATGTTCGCGTTGGCGGTGTCTTTTCGGGTCGCCACCGAATTCCATCTAGAGCTTACCGTCGCCGTCCTGGCGCTGACGGTCATGCTCTCGATGAAGCTGATCGGCTTTCTCATGCTCGCGGTCCGGCACGAGGCGATCAGCCAGATTCTGGGACTGTTGATACTCGAAAACGGCATCTTTCTTGGCTCCCAAATCCTCGTGCCCGGCATGCCGCTGCTGATCGAGATGGTTATCCTCTTCGATTTGCTCATCGTGGTCGCGTGCTTCGGCGTGCTCGTCGGCTATCTCATGACTCATGCCGGGACGACGAGCAGTCTCGACCTTAAGCGGTTGGTGGGCTAATGCTCGGAGGACTTGTCTTCGCGGTTGCGTTTGCGCCATTCGTCGCTTTCGTCGGCTGCTTGCTGGTGCGCCGGCCTCGTCCGTCCGAAGCACTGAACCTGATCGCGAGCGCCGCCTCCTTCCTCTGCGCGTTGCCGCTCCCATTCCTGATCGATGGGCATGCGATCCTGTTCTGGAACGACTACGTCATCGTCGATCGCGCCTCGGCGTGGGTGATCCTGTGCACCTCGGTCGTATATTTTCTCGCCTCGATCTACGCCATTGGCTATATGCGGCTGCTGAAAGAGGACGAGCGGCTCTATCGGTTCTATGCGCTGTTCGCCGGCTTCGGCGTGACGACGCTGGCCGCGCCGCTGATGAACAATATCGGTATCTATTGGATCGCCATCGAGCTCACCACGCTCGTTAGCACCTTCCTCGTCGCCTTCGAACGCGTCGCCGAAAGCATGGAGGCGGCCTGGAAATACATCATGATCGTCTCGGCCGGGATCAGTTTGGCCTTGCTTGGCACCATACTCTTCTATTGGGCCGGCAGCTTCGTCCTCGGTCCCACCTACATGATGAGCTGGGCTGTGCTGACCGACACAGCGCCCGAGATGAATCCGGTCCTGCTCATCCTCGCCTTTCTTCTCGTGCTGGTCGGTTACGGCGCGAAGGTCGGTCTCGCCCCGATGCATACCTGGCTGCCGGATGCGCACAGCGAAAGCCCCGCGCCGGTATCGGCAATGCTGTCGGGTGCGCTCCTGAACACCGCGATGATCGGCGTCGTCCGGTTTCTAGGGATTACCAGGGCGGCGAATCTCGGGTATCTGCCCCAGCTCACGCTAGTCGCGTTCGGTACTTTCTCCTTGCTGATCGGTGCTTTGTTCATCGTTCGCCAGCGAGGGATCAAGCGATTGATGGCGTATTCGAGCATCGAGCATATGGGCGTGGTCGCGATCGGCTTTGGCTTTGGCGGTGCGCTGGGCGTCGCGGGCGCGCTTTACCACATGCTCAATCACTCGCTGAACAAATCCCTCATGTTTTTCGGCGCCGGGAACATGATGCGCGCCTACGGAACGAAGGAGATACTGCATATCGGCGGCGTCGGGCAGCGCTTCCCGACTCAAGGGGCGCTGTGGCTCGCCGGCGCCATCGCGATCACGGGAGCCCCGCCCTTCGGACTCTTCCTGAGCGAGTTCACGATCATGCGCGCCGGCCTGAAGCCGTCATTTTCATGGGCGGTTTATGTCATGGCGGTGCTGCTGATCGTCATCTTCATCGGTTTCATGAATCATTTCCGTTCCATGTATTATGGGCCGGCTGCCGCTGACGCGCCGCCAGGCGGCAAAGTGAGCGCTTGGTGCGCCGTGCCGATGTGGCTATCCCTCGCGCCACTCCTCGTTCTCGGCTTATGGTGGCCCGCCGGAATCTGGGATTACTTGACCTCGATCGCCCAGTCATTGTCGCCGGGTGTGCAATGACCGGCGTCGAACTGATCCAGATCGAACCGGAGCACCTGCCGGACGCCGTCGATCGCTTGATCAAGAGCGGCGGCCGGATGCAAATGGCCTATGCTTGGTACCGAGGTCCCGGGCGTCTCGAACTGCGCTATGTCGCGAGTCGTGCGTCCGCGGAAGATTTCGTCGCCTGGCGCTGCGTGCCGCGCGGTCCGGTTCCGAGCGTCGCATGCGTCAGCCCGCTCCTCGGCTGGTACGAGCGCGAGATCACCGACTTGTTCGGTGTAGAGTTTTCCGGCCATCCGGAACCCTATCGCCTCGTTCTCCATGAGGGGGCCGCACCGTTTCGGCCGCCGTTCGATCCCGCCTACCCGGCGGATAGGCTTCTGCCGTTCGAGCTCACCGACAGTGGCCTGCCCGAGGTCGCGAGCGCCGATGTCCAGCGGCTGCCATTTGGTCCGGTACGCGCCGACGTGGTCGAGTCGGTCGAACTCATTTTTCTTTATGTCGGCGAACACATCCTTCACCTCCATCCGCAGCTCTTCTTCAAGCATCGCGGCATGGAGAAGCGCTTCGAGGGGCGCTCGCCCGCCGCCGGTACGATTCTGGCGGAGCGTGTGTCCGGTGTCGGAAGCTTCGCCCACGCCCTCGCCTTCTGCCAGGCGGTCGAACACGCCGCCGCCTGCGCGGTTCCACCACGCGCGCTCATGCTCCGCTCGCTGCTGGCCGAGCTTGAGCGCCTCTACAACCATCTCCACTATCTCGGGCATCTTTCCCACACCACCACGCTCAAGGTTGGCGAAGCCGAGGGCAAGCTCCTCGAGGAGCGTGCCAAGCAGATCAACGGCCGACTCACCGGAAACCGCTTCCTACGCGGCTTGCTCATCCCCGGCGGCTTGCGCCGCGATGTCGATCCGAAGCCGTGGCTCAGCGACGCGCTCGAGGCGCTGCGCGCAGAAATCGCGGCCTACGCCACGATGCTGGAGAATACCAACAGCCATCTGGATCGGTTGATCACGACCGGCGTTCTGACCCGCCAAGTCGCCTTCGATCAAGGGGCCACCGGTCCGATCGAGCGCGCATCGGGACTCGATCGCGACCTCCGTCGAGATCACCCTTACGCGGCTTATGGCGAATTGCCGCTCACCGTCCCAGTCAAAACGAGCGGCGACGCCCATGCCCGCGCGCAAGTCCGCATTGCCGAGATCGACGCGAGCATCGCGCTAATTCAGAGGATTCTGCTCTTGCTCGCCGACGGCGCGGTGCGCGCCGACTGCGTGCCGCCGCCCGATTCGGAGGGGCTGGGATGGGCGGAATCGCCGCGCGGGTCGTTGTATTACGCCGTCCACTTCGACAGCGACGGCAAGCTTTCGCGCGTCAAGATCAAGTCGCCCTCCTTCTCCAATTGGCGGGTTTTCCCATTCACCGTCCACGGCAGCAACATGATGGATTACGCCATCAACGAGGCGAGCTTCGGCCTCACTGTCGCGGGATGCGATCGTTAGGGGGACGCGTGCCGCTCTGGACTCTGTTCGGATTGAGGAAGGGCAGTGCGACCACGCCCTGGCCGGGGCGCGACCACCCGACTGGCCAGGAAGGCGTGTTCGGGATGCCGCGGTTCGATGCCAAGCTGTGTGAGGAAAGCTGCACCGAATGCGCTGCCGTCTGCCCGACCGAGGCAATCAAGGTGCATGCGGATCGAGCCGGCGAAGTAACGCTCGGGGTCGACTACGGACGCTGTGTCGCCTGCCAGCTTTGCGTCGAGGCCTGTCCGACGGCGGCTGCGACCGCGTCCTATGATTGGGCGTTCGGCGTCCGCGACCGCTCCGATCTGATCCTGGCCAAAGGCGTGGCAACCGATGCCGAAGAAGTTACCGCGCCCGAGTCGCGCGGTAATTTTCGCCGTAGCCTCCATATCCGCCACGTCGATGCGGGCTCGTGCAACGGCTGCGAGTCGGAACTTCAAGCGCTCAACAATCCGTTCTACAATTTGCATCGCCTTGGGGTTTTCTTCACGCCGTCGCCGCGCTTTGCCGACCTGCTGCTGGTCACGGGTCCGGTCACCTATGCCATGCACGAGCCCTTGAAGCGCGCTTATGAGGCGATGCCCGAGCCGCGTTGGGTCATGGCCGTCGGAACCTGCGCCGTTTCGGGTGGGGTTGCAGCCGGCGGCTATGCCTGCGGCAACGGCCTCGAAGGAGTTTTGCCGGTTGATCTCTATTTGCCAGGATGCCCGCCCAACCCGGCGGCGATGATCGAAGCGCTGCTCATGTTCCTCGACCGGATTCCGCAGAAGGTCAAAGGAGGTCGCCTTGTCGAATGACCTTCTCGCCCTTGGCCTAGCGGCCTGGTTGATCGCGGCCATCCTTGCGCTGACCGGCAGATGGTCAGGTGTCGGCCGAGCGCTTCTCGGATTCGGCGGATTGGCGCTTTTGGCGATAGCCGTCGTGACTTTGCCGGCAAGCCTGGCGCCCATTCACACGGCGCTGGGCATCGGCCCGGCCGGCGCGATATTCCAGCTATCGCCGGATGCGCTATGGCTGCTCGGATTCGGGCTGCCAGCCGCGATTCTTGCCTCCTGGCTCGGAACGCCGGGGCGCCGGCAGGCGAGCTGGATCTTTGGCGCTGCGGCAAGTCTTATCGGCGCTCTTGGCGTCTTCGGTCTACAGGATGCCGCAAGCTTCCTCGTGGCCTGGGAGCTGATGAGCCTCGGGGGTGCCGTGATGATCCTCAGCGAGAAGCTAGCGGGCGAAACGGGGCGCCCGGTCTTATTCATGCTGGCGCTGCTCGAGGCCGGCTTCGTGGCACTCGTCCTCGCCTTCATCCTCTTGGCCGGGCACGCCAATAGCTTGTCCTTCGCCGACTTCGCTGCCAGCGCGCGCGCGATGCCTCGATCGGAGCAGCTCTTTGTCGGGCTGCTGCTCCTGATCGGGTTCGGCGCGAAGCACGGGTTGCTGCCGTTCTATGAATGGTTCCCGGGCGCCTATGGCGCAGGAAGCGGCGCGACGGGGGCGCTGTTGTCGGGGCTCGTGCTGAACGCCGCGTTCTTCGCGCTGAGCCGCGGCCTTATCGACTGGCTGCCGATAGACCAAGCGCTGCCAGTCTCGGTTCCCGGCATCTTCATCGTCGCCATCGCCGTCCTCAGCGCCATCCTCACGGCCCTTTATGCCTTCCAGCAAGAATTCGTGGCGCGAGTTGCTGAGCCTGTCCTCGGCCGAGAATGGATCGATCGCGGTGTGCTTGCTCGGCGCCGCGCTGATGTTCCGGCAGGACGGATTAATGGACTTGGCCGGTCTGGCGTGGACGGTTGCGCTCCTGCATCTGGCCGGGCACGCCCTGGCGAAAGGAGCGATGTTTCTTTCGGCCGATGGGGTTTACCGGGCGGCAGGGGACTACACGCTGGTGCAGCGCGGGCTGCTCGCGCAAAGCCCCTGGATCTTCGGGCTGGGTGCGCTGTTCGCAGCGATGAGCTTGGCGGCGATGCCGCCGCAAGCCGGCTTTGTCAGCGAATGGTACTTGTTCCAAACCTTCTTTCAGGGCTTTCACCTCGCCGGTCTGGGCAGCCGGCTTGCGGCGGCGCTCGCCGGTGCTGGCTTGGCTCTGACGGCGGCCATCGCCTTCGCGACTTTCGTCAAGGTATTCGGCATCGGACTGCTCGGACGAGGCGAACAGAGGGCGACCGTCGTGCCGATCGGAACCTCGATCGCGGTCGGCGTGTTGGGCCTGCTCGTCCTAGCGTTGGCGGCGGGCATGCCGGTGTGGCTGACCGGTCTCGACGATGTCGTAACCGCGACATTCGGGATCGATGCCGCCGCGAGAATGCACGATGGTTGGCTGCTCGTGCCCTTGACGGCCAGATTTGCCTTCATTTCGCCGAGCAAGCTGGTCATCGCGATGCCGCTGCTTGCTCTCGTGCCGGTCGGTCTCTTGGTGGTCTCGATGCGCCGGCGTCTCGGGCATGCGCCGGTCTGGTATGGCGGACGCAGCCAGGAATTGCAACGCGCGGCGACCACCGCGCTCTCGTTCTCGAATGCCCTGCGCACTTTTTACAGCTTCATCTATCGCCCCACCGCGGCAACCGAGCATGAGCTCGCCGACGAATCGAATGGCCATCCATATTTCATCAAAAGCTTGGTCTTTACGCATGATGTTGCACCCATCTTCGGACCGTATCTATTCGCGCCCTTGGAAAAGATGGTGCTCTCGCTCGCCAAGAAATTGCGTATCATCCAATCGGGTCATCTGAACTTTTATCTCTCGCTGATCGGTCTCCTTCTCGTCGGCATCCTGTTTATCGCGCTTCTCTAACAACGAACGGAATGGCCTGGAATGTGGGCGTCCGTCGCGACGCAAAGGCGCTCGCTGCGGTAAGCGAGCCGCGATGATCGCCACGTTTCGGCACAGCTTTCCCAGCGCGGCGATGGAGGCTCTCGACCAGGCCCTCAGGGTAGGTGAGCCGGTCGTCCGGGCTGACACCGGGCGGCGCTGATAAATCAGCTCTTGGAATGGTGATCGCGCGTAGTTCACGTGCCCGTTGAAATGCGGCAGTTTCGTTCCTATCGACGGAGAACACGAAGATCGTAGCCATCAGCCTCAAAGCGTGCCGTACGGACGGCTCAAGGGCTGGGTCTAGTAGCCAAGCGATTGATTGCGCTGGAGCGGGTGAAGGGAATCGAACCCTCGTCGTAAGCTTGGAAGGCTTCTGCTCTACCATTGAGCTACACCCGCCGCGAAGCGCCTTGCGCGTAACCGCTCGCTCGCCGCCGCATGTCGATCGCGAGGCTTCCACCCCCGAATTACTCGGCGCGAAGGTGGCGAGAGAGAAGGACCTTCCTCCCGAGCACAAAAATGGCGAAAATCTTTACGTTTTTGACTCTCGCGATCGCCAGATTTGTAGCGGGATTCTTTACCTGAGGCAATGAGCTCGGTGGAGGGAAATCCGTCGAACTTGGTCTTCCGGCTCGCTTACCGCGCGAACGTCCATCACCGGCTCCATCCGGAAGATGTTGCGCTCGTTCGACGGATATACGCGATAATGGAACCGCGTTCAATCCGAGCGAGGATGTGGCCATGCGGCGCTTCGGCTTTCTTTTCGGTCTCGTACTTCTCATCGTTACTGGAGCGGCAAAAGCGGAACCGCAGTGGCTCGCGCTCCCACCCACACCGAGCCTGCCAAAGCCGATGGAAAGCGGCTATGCACCGGTCAACGGCATTAAAATTTGGTACGCCATCTTCGGAAGCGGTGTGCCCGTGCTCCTGATCCATGGCGGGCTCGCCAACGCCGATTACTGGGGAAAACAGGTGACGGTCCTGGCGAGGAAATATCGCGTCGTCGTCATGGATAGCCGAGGCCACGGGCGCAGCACGCGCGACGCACAGCCCTTCGGCTACGACCTCATGGCGTCCGACGTATTGGGACTAATGGACTTCCTCAAGATTCAAAAAACTGCGATGGTCGGCTGGAGCGACGGCGCGATCCTGGGGCTCGACATCGCGATCCATAATCCCGAACGGCTTTCAAAGCTCTTTGCGTTCGCCGCCAACTCCGATCCGAGCGGCGTCAAGGAGGTGAGCCGGAGCCCCGTCTTCGAGGCATACATCGCGCGGGCTGCGAAGGAATATGAGAAGCTCTCGCCCACCCCGACCGAATACGAATCGTTTCTGGCTCAGATCACCAAGATGTGGGAGACGCAGCCGAATTGGACCGCGGACGATCTTCGCGGCATCAAAGTGCCGGTTTGGATCGTGGACGCCGACCACGACGAGGCGATCAAACGCGAGAACACCCTCTTCATGGCCGACAATATCCCCGACAGCGGGCTTCTGATCGAGCCCCAAGTGAGTCACTTCGCCTTCCTCCAGGACCCGGAGCAGTTCAATGCCGACGTGCTGCACTTCTTATCGCATTTGAAAGGGAAGTAAGGAACGCCCTTTGAGCCGTCGCTCCTCGCGGATGCGCGGAGGGCGCGAAAGCGATCGCCTTTTGGGAATGGCCGGTCGTGCATTAATTTGAATTTCGATTGCGCAACAATTGCCTGATAAAGCCTCACACCGCGCCCAACACTGTCCCTCCGACGCCCCAGAGCGCTATCCGCAGCCAATAGAACGGTGCAGGTGATTCCACTTGTCGAACCCCGAGATAAATGCCGAAACAAGCGCCAAATGCGGCTGCACCGAAAAACGCGATTTGATATTCTCGTTTCCAACGAAGCGGATTCATCTACGTCCATGCTCCGCGCCGATGCCCCATCGATGAGCGAAGCCCGTTCCTTACCGACGCTCGATGAAATCGATCTCGTTGCCGCTTAACGGCACGGGCTCGTCGTCGCGCCATTCGCCCGCGATCCGATTGCCATTGGGATCGGTTACGACGCCATAGCCGTTCCGCTTACCGTTATGATATTCTCCGTCGTACCGAACATCGGGCTGGCCCTTCTCGATCCATTGTAGCGTGCCCTGGCCATCCGCTAGGCCGTCTTTGCACGACCCCGACCATCTGACCGATTCGTCCGGCTGCGGCGCCGCATTCCAGATTTTGCATCCCGTCTTTGGATCGGCGATCCAGCCGGGCGGTGCCTGATGCTCCGTCTGCGCGCTTCCGTGGAATGCGATGAGCAAGATCGCGGCCGCGGCGGCGGCGGACAAACGACCTGTGATCGCTCGAAGTTTCATCGATCCTCCTACAGCTGTCGTGATCCCCCATCGGGATAGGTGCTACCCCGGATGGGTTCTTGCACCAGCGCCGTAAAGAGTGCGCCTGGGGGCTTCAAGGGATCGGCAACCCCGACCGTGTTCCGAACCGAATAGGCCATCAACTTGCTCGCCGTGCTTTCGGGCCTCTTATACCTCGCATCCGGTTTTATCTCCGGCGGAGCGGGCCGCCGAGCGGAAGCTTGGCCCGGTATTTTGGAAAGCTCCGAGGTCGGCGGTCATTCGTTTCCGCGCCTTTCCACGAGGTCTGGTGGAGGGGGAAGGATTCGAACCTTCGAAGACCGAAGTCGGCAGATTTACAGTCTGCTGCCGTTGACCGCTTGGCTACCCCTCCGCAGCCCCAGAGCAGCGGCCGGGTGATACGGGATCGGGCCTGTGCTGTCAAATTGTCATACCCCTGCGCACGGTGCGTTTCGCGCCGGCATTTCGTGGTGGCGTTTTACCCGAGATTTGCTCTACTGCGGGCGAGCCCGCCACGGAAAAGGATGGGGTAAGGAGAGAAATGTCATGAGCCGTTTTCCCGAAATCTCGGCCAATCAGTACACCGACGAGCAGAACGAGCTGGCGCAGAAAGTCGCGGGCACGCGCGGCGCGATGCGCGGGCCCTTCGTTCCGGCGCTCCATAGCCCCGGCGTGCCTCCGCGCGATCGAAGCGACCGGCGCCTATGTGCGTTTCCACAATTCGCTGCCCGACGATTTGAAAGAGCTGGCGACGCTTGTCGTCGGCCGCTTCTGGGGCGCGCGGTACGAATGGTACGCGCATGCGCGGCTCGCGCTCCAATGCGGCGTCGATTCCGCGGTCGTCGAGTCGATCCGCAAGGGCGAGGCGCCCGCGACTCTCACGCCCGAGCAGGAAGCCATCTACGTCTTCTGCGTCGAGCTCAACGGCACGCATAGCGTGAGCGACAAGGCCTTCGCCGCCGTGTCATCGCGCTGGGGCACGCGCGGCGTCATGGATCTGATCGGCATCTGCGGCCATTACTCGATGATCTCGATGATCCTCAACGTGGCGCAAGTCCCGACGCCGGACGGATCGGTGCCGCTACCGCCGATGGCGCGAGGCAAATAGCCCATCGCCCGCGTGACCCGCGCCATGCCGCAAGACAAGATGCCGGAACGCCGCCGGCGGCCGACCGATACCCAGTGGATCTATGGCCGTCACGCGGTGGCGGCTGCGCTCGCTAATCCGGCGCGGCGCGGCCGCCGCCTCATCGCCTTGCGCGAGAACGCAGAGGAGGCCGCGACCTTCCTCACTGGCGCGCGACTGGCCGTGCGGCCGCCGGCGCCCGAGATTCTCGACCGGCGCAGCTTCGACGCAGTGCCTCCGCCGGGCGCGGTGCATCAGGGCCTCGCGCTCGAGGCCGAAACTCTCGCCGAGCCCGATCTCGACACGGTGCTTGCCGCCATTCCGGAGGCGGGCGCTCCGCATATTCTCGTCATGCTCGATCAGGTCACCGATCCGCACAATGTCGGCGCGATCCTGCGCTCGGCCGCCGCCTTCGCCGCGCTCGCCGTGATCGTGCCCGAACACGGCGCTCCGCGCATCACCGGCGTCCTCGCCAAGGCGGCCTCGGGTGCGCTCGAAGCCGTGCCACTCGTCCGCGTGATCAACCTCGCGCGCTGCCTGGAGCGCGTAAAGGCGGCGGGATTCTGGTGCATCGGCCTCGATGGCGCGGCGCCGGACAGTATCGAGGCGCTCGAGCCGAGCGCGCGCATCGCGCTGGTTTTGGGCGCCGAGGGCACGGGGCTGCGGCGGCTGGTGCGCGAGCATTGCGATTTCCTTGCGCATCTGCCGACGCGCGGCATGATCGAGGAGCTCAATGTCTCGAATGCCGCGGCCGTGGCGCTCTATGCACTGACGCGGCCAAGGCCGCCGGCTCGGGAAGAAAGATGAAATTCGCTGATTTCGCGCATGTCGGAGACAAGACGGTTGATGCCATTACTAGGCACCGTCGATCGGCGGGACACGTGAGCAAGAGGAGCGCGCAATGTTATGGAACGCATCAAGGATTAAGGGCTACGCCATCGCGGCAAGCGATGGAAGGCTAGGCACCGTCAGCGACTTTCTATTCGACGATTGCAGTTGGTTGATTCGGTGGCTGGTCGTCGATACCGGCAACTGGCTTCCCGGTCGCAAAGTCCTTCTGCCCCCTTCCGTCTTGGGACACCCGGATCAGAAGGGACGCGAATTCGCGGTTCGATTGACCATGCAGCAGGTGAAGGACTGTCCAGACATCGACACCGATCGGCCGGTTTCGCGGCAGATGGAGACCAGCCTTTACGATTATTATGGATGGAGCCCGTATTGGGTCACCGGCTTCTATATGGCCGGCTCCGGCGACACGCCCGGCGCCGCGGCCGCGCAACCTGCCGAAGAAGCCAGGCGGCGCGAGGAGGAAATCGCCGATCGTCTACGCAGCCGCGAGGATCCGCATCTCCGCAGCGTCGAAGCGGTCACGGGGTACCATATCCATGCCACCGACGGCGAGATCGGTCACGTCGAAGACTTTCTCGTGGAAGATGCCGATTGGAGCATCCGCTATCTCGTTGTCGATACCAAGAACTGGTGGCCCGGAAAGAAGGTTCTGATCTCGCCGCGATCGGTACGAGAGATCCAGTGGACGATGAAGTTGGTGAACCTCGATGTCGATCGCCAGACGGTCAAGGACGGCCCCGCTTACGATCCCTTGACAAATGTCGATCAGGACTACGAGCAACATTTCCACAGCTATTATGACGATCACCGGCCGGGCGATCGGCCCTGAGCGCGCGCTTTTCCCGCTGGCACCTCCCGATGCCTCACCCTTGAGGTCGCGGGATGCCTCTCCGCTAATCGCGCGCGGGTGAGCTACCGCCGCCTCCTCGCATATGACCCTCACCGAGGTTGCAGTTGCGCGCGCCAGCGAATACAACGCCCTGATTGAAGGAACCTGAGCGCCGCAAGACGGAGCCCGCGCCGCCGCTGGGATCGAAGCCCAATGCCAAGAACGATTTGAAATGCCCGCTCTTGCCCGAGACCGAGAAAAAATTAGCGCCGCCGACCGGCCTGACCAGCGATGAGGCCCGCCGCCGGCTCGAGAAATTTGGCCCCAACGCGGTGCCGGATACGAGCATGCACCCATTGCGCATGGCGCTCGAAAAATTCTGGGCGCCGGTTCCGTGGCTGCTCGAGGCCGCAATTCTGCTCGAAGTCGCGCTTGGCAAGATCGTCGAGGCCGCGATCATCGCCAGTCTCCTCGTGTTCAACGCCCTACTGGGATTGTTCCAGGAAAGCCGTGCCCAGGCGACCCTTGCCGCCTTGAAGTCGCGGCTTGCGCTAAGCGCGTCGGTGCGGCGTGATGACGCGTGGAGAACGGTGCCCGCCTCCGAGCTGGTGCCCGGCGACGTGGTGAAGCTCTCGCTCGGCGGCGTGGTCGCCGCGGACGTGCACCTCACCGGTGGAGAAGTCCTGCTCGACCAATCCATGCTCACCGGCGAGTCGGTGCCCATCGAAGCCGGCGCAGGCGTGCAAACCTATGCGGGAGCGTTGGTTCGGCGCGGCGAGGCGGTGGCGGAGGTCACGGCGACGGGGGCGCGAACCAAGTTCGGCCGCACCGCCAAGCTCGTCCGCACGGCGCATGTCGAAAGCTCGCAGCAGAAGGCAGTGCTCCGCGTCGTGAGCAATCTTGCCGCGTTCAACGGCGTCGTCATCGCGATGCTGGTGGCCTATGCCTATTTTCTCGAGCTGACGCTCGCCGAAATCATCCCGCTCGTTCTGACGGCGGTCCTGGCATCGATACCGGTCGCACTGCCGGCCACCTTCACCCTTGCAGCAGCGCTTGGCGCACGGGCCCTGGCAAAGCAGGGCGTATTGCCGACCCGCCTATCCGCAGTGGACGAGGCGGCGAGCATGAATGTGCTGTGCGCCGACAAGACCGGGACGCTGACGCGCAATCTACTGACCGTGACGACGGTTCGTCCGATGGACGGCTTCGACGAGGCTCACGTTCTGGCGCTTGCCGCGCTGGCGAGCGCGGATGGCGGGCAGGATCCGGTCGATGGCGCCATTCGCACGGCAGCGTCGGGCAAGCCGGTCTCCGATGCGCCGAAATTAATCGATTTTTCCCCCTTCGATCCGGCGAAGAAGATGTCCGAATCGATCGCGACCGATTCGTCGGGTGGCACGCAACGGATCGTGAAGGGAGCTTTTGCGGTCGTTATCGACCTCGTACAGGCCTCGCCGATTGCGACAGCGGCGGCGAGGGAACTCGAGGGGCAGGGCTTCCGGGTTCTGGCGGTGGCGGCCGGACCGCCGGCGGCAATGAAGCTAGCCGGACTCATTGCGCTGAGCGACCCGCCTCGCTCGGATTCGGCGGCGCTCGTCAGCGAATTGCACGGGCTAGGCGTGCGCACTGTGATGGTGACAGGCGACGCGCCGGCGACGGCTGCCATCGTGGCTCATGCGGTGGGTCTCGACGGCGCCATCTGTCCGCCTGGTCCGATGCCAGACAGCGTCCAACCCGAGCAATTCGCGGTCTTCGCCAGCGTGCTGCCGGAGGACAAGTACAAGCTCGTCAAGGCGTTCCAGAAGGGCGGCCATATCGTCGGCATGTGCGGCGACGGCGCCAACGACGCGCCGGCGCTGCGCCAGGCGCAGATCGGAATCGCGGTCTCGACCGCAACGGACGTCGCCAAGTCGGCGGCCGGCATGGTGCTGACGGAACCCGGCCTCGCCGGCATCGTCGCCGCGGTCAAGGAAGGCCGCGTGACATTCCAGCGCATCCAGACCTATGCGCTCAACATGATCCTCAAGAAGATTGTGACGGTGCTCTTCTTGATCGTTGGCTTGGTCATGACCGGGCACGCGATTCTCGACTCCGCTGCTGATGGTCATCGTGATGATCGCCGGCGATTTCCTCGCAATGTCATTGACGACGGACAAGGTGCGACCCTCGGCGATGCCGAATAGCTGGCGCATTGGTAGTTTGACAATCGCGGGCGTCGTTACGGGTTTATTCCAGCTGGCCTTCTGCAGCGCTGTCCTGGCCGTCGGCGACTTTGACATGAAACTCGGAACCGCAGCGCTGAGAACCCTGGCCTTTGCAGCCCTGGTGTTCGGCAGTCAGGCGACGATTTATGCGATTCGCGAACGCCGCCATCTGTGGTCCTCTCGCCCAAGCTTCTGGCTCATCATCTCGTCGCTAGCCGATCTACTAATCGCCTCGACTTTGGCCCTGGGAGGAATCGCGATGACGCCCTTACCGCCCTCGGCGGTGGCCGGTGCGCTTGCCGCGGCAATTGCCTTCGCCGTCATCCTGGATTTTGTTAAGGTTCCCGTCTTTCGCCGTCTTGGAATCGCTTAGAGCGCGGCTCGTCGCCGGAAGGATACGTATGAAAATACATTCGAGCGACTTTCGCGTGGGGGAAGGAGACAAGGTCGACCTCAAAAAATGGCCGACGCTGGTCGATCCGGTATACCAGTCGAAGGAGGAATATCAAAAATTCCTGGCAGGGCATGTCGCGCAACTGAGCGAGCTGCAGCAGCTGCTCTACGCATCCGATCGCCACGCCATATTGCTGATTTTTCAGGCCATGGACGCCGCTGGAAAAGACGGCGCGATCAAGCACGTGATGTCCGGGGTCAATCCGCAAGGCTGCCAGGTATTCAGCTTCAAGCACCCGAGCGCCATGGAACTGCAACACGATTTTCTCTGGCGCACAACTCGCGATCTGCCTGAACGCGGGAAGATCGGCATCTTCAACCGATCCTATTACGAAGAAGTGCTGATCGTCCGCGTGCATCCCGAGATTCTCCGCGGCGAAGGGCTCCCGGATTTACCGCAAGATGAAAAGAAGCTCTGGCACGACCGCTATCGTTCCATCGTCGATCTGGAGAGACATCTCCATGACAACGGAACCCGCATCATCAAGTTCTACCTCCACCTCTCGAAGGAGGAGCAGCGAAAGCGCTTCCTCGAACGCATCGACGAGGCGGAAAAGAACTGGAAATTCAGCCTTGCGGACATCGAGGAACGGAAATTCTGGAAGGACTACATGAAGGTCTACGAAGAATGCCTCGGCGCGACCAGCGCCCGGCATGCACCCTGGTACGTCGTGCCCGCGGATGACAAGGAGAACGCGCGGCTGATTGTTTCTCAGATTATTCTCGATACCCTCGAAGAACTCAAAATGACCTATCCCAAAATGGACGCCAAGCGCCGGCGGGAGTTGATAGCGATCCGGGGGCGGCTCGCGAAATGACCGCTCAAGACCGCGCAGACAAAACTCCGTTGGCGTCGCCCCGTACGTCCGGGCTCGGCCCGAGCGCGGCGCAATCGCGCCAAGGCAGCGGCGATCATCGCAGAACTGGCGGGGAACACCGCTCGCGGGGTATAAGCCGCGCCTGGGTCCAAGTTGGGCCCGGTGGCGCCGAGTTGGTCGGATTGTTCCGGCCCGAATGCTTGATATGCCGGATTAGCTCAGCGGTAGAGCAGCGGTTTTGTAAACCGAAGGTCGGGAGTTCGATCCTCTCATCCGGCACCGCGCCTCGCGCCCTCGCCTATCGCGACTTCACCGGCTTCAGCGAGCCTAGGAAGGCGACGATCTCGTCGATATCCTCGTTGCTCATGTGCTCGTACCAATCGAAGGCCATGAGGCGCACCAAAGGACAGTCCGGACGGATGCCGGTCGTGATCGCGGTCTTGATCTGCTGATTGGTTCAGCCGGCGATGGCTAACACGGCGTAACGGGCAACTCCCTCCACGCCATCACGGCTCCCCTCCGAGCGATCGAACCCGGAAAAATTCCTAGTCTTTCGTCGAAATAATTTCCGGGGGCGTGAACAAACCGGCCGGGTCAACCGTTCTCTCTAGAGGGATGGGGTGCGGCGCGCGCCCTCTCACGACAAGAGGCGGCGCGAAAACAGGCATGGAGGTCCGACGATGCGTTCCGGCTTCAAATCGGCGATGCGCGTGCTAGCAATCGTCGCCGCGATGGCCGCCCTGGCGGGCTGCGTCTATTACCCGGCGCCCGGCTATTACAACGCTTACGGCGGCGGCGCGTACTACGCCCCTTACCCTTACTATTACGGCTGGCCAATCTTTGGCGGCATCGTCATCGGCGGCGGCGGCCGCGGGCGGTAGCAAAGCGGCTCAGCGCTTGCGCGCGACGATATGGAAGACGTGCCAGTGCTTGGCCTGGCCGCGCGGCGTGACGGCATCGCTCTCCTCCTCGTCGAAAAGCTCGATTACGTAGCCCGCGAACAGCGCCCGAGCGTCGGTGGCATCTAAAATCGTCATGCCCGGATCGCTTGCCCAACTGTCGCGCGGGCCATAAAGCTGGCCGGCGAAGCGCCCGCCGCCGGCAAGCGATTCGCCGATCTTGCGCCAGAGCGCGGGAAAGCGCCGCGGCGGGCACAGCGGCAGCGAAAAGCTGGCATTGACGAGATCGCAAGCGGGCCAATCCAGCTCTTCGAATTTGCCGATCCGCGTCTCAATTCGAGCATCGGCCGGAAGATCGGGCCGCGCGATAAGCCGCGCAATCGCCTCGGGCTCGGCGTCGATGGCGAGTACCGACCAGCCGCGCCGCACCAGCTCGATGGTATCGCGCCCATCGCCGCACCCGAGATCGACCGCGTGCCCGCGCTTACCTTCGGCAGCGAACCGGTCGAGCGCCGCGAGCAGCGTCGGGCGCGGCGGCCGTCCCGCCGTCGCATCGTAATAGGCGCGCCTTCCCGCGCTATAATCTTCGTCCGTCATCATTTTTCGTGCCCACGAAATTGACACGCGCGGCGCCGCGGACGCGGGAAGCGCCCGGATTGCCGTGACTTGCCGGCCTGGTGCAATGCTTGCAAAGCGCGGTCCAGGGCGCAATCCCACGGCCGGCGACGGCGCGAGGCAGGAAAGATGAGAGCGATCGTCATCGCGCTGGTGCTCGCGGCGGGGCCGATCTATCTCGGCCAAATGCTGCTCGGCAATTCCTCGAACTTCGCCATTGGGGCGTTTTTCGGCGCCGCAGCGGTCCAGTACGAGAGCGAGGCGAGCGACGCTGCCCATGACGCCCTCGACCAAGCGCGCGCTTACGCGGCTACGCACCCCGATCTCGTCGCCGGGCTAAAGGCTCACCGCCAAGAGCTCCAAGTTGCCCGCGACCGGCGCTGCGCGGCGGTAAAGTGCTGAGCGCTTGATCTAAGACCGCCGCAGCACAGCCCACCGAGAGTTAACGGCCCGTTCACCATCATCCCCGAGAATCGCCGCCAGTTCGCAACTCGCCGCCGAGGTCAGCTCCATGGGCGCGTCACTGGGTTTGCTGCTGCATCAGCACCTGCTGACGCTGTTCTTGGGTGAGCCGCGTCTCGAAGATCGCTCTCTGGTTGCTGGCAGCGGTGGCGACGCCGAGCTGGGCAGCGTCGCCATAAAGCAGATAGGCGGCGACGGCATCGGCCGGACCGCCGATGCCATTGAGCTTGCACCAGGCGAGCGCCTCGACCGCGCGCGGCTCCTTCGCGGCGGCATGGCTCTCGAGCAGGGCGATATCGGTGGCGGTGGCTTGCTGCGCCTCGATGCGCGCGATCGCTTGATCGACGGTCGGCGCGGCCGGGGGTGGTGGCGGCGGCGGCGGCTGGGGCGGAGCGGTCGCGGTCTGGCACGCGGCATCGGGCGCCGTGATGCAATGATAGGCGCCATCGAGATCGTAAAACTGCGCCCGGGCAGCGCCCGCGGCCACAACCGCCAGTGTGGCACCGGCCATCAGCTGAAGGATCGCACGACCATGCATTGGCGTCATCATAGCGCAGCTTCGCCCGCGCCGCTGATCGCGTTGGCCGCGGCCCTGGCGCTTTCCGCCTGCGGCGATTTGGGCGGGTTGCTGCCGCAGGGCCCGCTCGGCGCGCTCATTGACCGCGCCCCGCCGCCGATCGCCGTCCAAGCCACCGCTTCCTATCCGAACCCGTTGGCCGAGCCAGTGCCGCCCGTCATTACAATGGCGGTGGCGGATGCGGTCGTCGGCGAGACTTTGCGCCTGTCGCTCACGCCGGACGGCCGCGTCAGCCTTGCCCAAGCCAGCATGCGCGCCGCCGCCGCCGCGACCGGCGCCGCGGTGGCGTGGCAGGCTGCCGGCCCGGAAGGCGCGCCCGTCTTGGCCGGCTCGGTCGTGCCCGTCCGCGACGTCTATCTCTCGCATCGCGGCCATGTCTGCCGCGATCTGCAGCAGATGGTGCAAGGCCCGGACCGGCCACAGGTGGAGCAAGTGACGCTGTGCCGCGAGGATCTGGGCGATAACCGCGTGCTCTGGCTGCCCGGTACGCCGGACTGAGTTGCGCTCGGCGCGGCGGCGGCATATCACCGCGCTGATGGAAGCAATCTGGGGTTGGGTGGTCGTGCCTCTGGCGGTGCTGGGGGGCACGGCATGGCTGACCGGAATCGTCCGCGTTTGGCTCAAGCGCCGCGCCATCTTCGACCGCCCGGGCCTGCGGTCCTCACACCAGATCGCGGTGCCGCGCGGCGGCGGCCTGGCGATCGTGCCGATCGCGCTCCTTGCTTGGCTGATGCTGGCAGCACTGGGCTTGGCACCGCCAGGCACGGTCCCCGTCGTAGCGATCGCCGCGGCGCTTGCGTTACTGTCCTGGCGCGACGATCTCGGCGGCGTGGGTGTTGGCCCGCGCTTGCTCGCGCATCTTCTTGCCGCCGGGATGGGCGTATTCTTTCTGCCCGGCGCGCCGGTATTCCAGGGATTGCTGCCGCCCATGCTCGACCGCGCCGCCACGGTGCTGCTCTGGGTGTGGTTCCTTAATCTCTATAATTTCATGGACGGCATCGACGGCATCACCGCCGTCGAGACGATTGCGTTGGGCCTCGGCGCGACCATCGTGCCGCTGCTCGCGGGCGCAGGCAGCGGCGGCGCACCGATGCTGGCGCTGGTGCTCGCCGCGGGCGCCGCCGGATTCCTGCGCTGGAACCGGCCGCCGGCGCTGATTTTTCTCGGCGATGTCGGCAGCGTCCCGCTCGGCTATGTCATGGGTTGGCTGCTGCTCGCCATGGCCGCCAAGGGTTTGTGGGCGCCGGCGCTGATCCTGCCGCTCTATTACCTGGCCGACGCGACGCTGACCCTCGCCCTGCGCATCGCGCGCGGGGAGCGCTTCTGGCAGGCGCATCGCCAGCACTTTTATCAGCGCGCGCTGGCGCCGGACGGCGATCATGGCCGCGTGGCTCCGGCTCATCCTCGGCGGCAACGCGGCGCTGCTCGCTCTGGCCGTGCTCGCGGTGTTGTGGCCATGGCTGGCACTTGCGCTCGCGGTGGCGATGGTCGTGGCGATGCTGGCGCAATTGCAACGGCGCTCCCGCTCGCTGCGCCGCAATCCTGCGTAGCAGAACTGACCCGCGCCGCGCCTATCGTCGTGCTCGGTGCCGCCGGCTTCATCGGCCGGGCGCTGACGGCGCGATTCGCTACGCGCGGCACGCGGACGCGCGCAGTCACGCGTGGGCCGGCCGCATTCCCCGCCGAAATCGAGAATCGAGTGGCCGGGACGCTTGGTCCCGCCACCGAATGGACAAAGCTGCTCGAGGGCGCGGGCGTCGTCGTGCATCTGGCAAGCCGCGCCGCGACGCGGCGTGGCGATGAGTCGTGGGTCGACGGGGAAGTGCAGACCGCGGCCGCCCTCGCTCGCGCCGCCAGCACCGCCGGCATCCGACGCATCGTCCTCATGAGTTCGCTCAAGGCGATGGGCGAGAGCAGCGGCGAAGTCCCGTTCCGCGCCGATGCGGCTCCTAGGCCGGCGAGTGCTTATGGCAGCGCCAAGCTCCGCATCGAGGCCGCGCTCGACGCCGGGCCATCCCTCGTGGTGCTGCGTCCGCCGCTCGTTTATGGCCCGGGCGTGGGCGGGAATTTCCGCGCGCTCATGACCCTCGTCGCGCGCGGCATCCCGTTGCCGCTGGCCAGCGTCGAGAACCGGCGCAGCCTCATCTTTCTCGACAATCTCGTCGATCTCATCGAGCTCGCGATCGATCCCGACGCGGCGCCTTCGGGCGTCTATCTGATGCGCGACGACGCCGACATCTCGACGCCCGAGCTGGCGCGGCAGCTGGGGCGGCATCTGGGCCGCGCGGCGCGGCTGATCCCGTGCCCACCGGCTTGGCTACGCGGCGGACTGGCACTGGGGGGGCGCGGGCGCGAAGCCGGTGCATTGCTCGATTCGGCGACGGTCGATGACGGGCCGACGCGAGCGCGGCTCGGCTGGCGGCCGCGCGTGAGTCTCGATGATGGGCTCGCGGCGACCTGCCGGTGGTTTCGGGACCGACCGCGATGACCGACGCGGCGAACGGCAAAGCGGAAACGGCCCCGCCTTGCGAGCATTCCAGCAAACCCGATATAAATCAGTGAGGTTGCGATACGCCGCGAATTTCGCCGAGCGACGCGTAAGCCCGCGACCGAGGCACCTGACAAAGATGCGATGATGCAGATCGAAGACGAGCCAATCTCCGTCGTCATCCCGGTCTATAACCGCCGGCAGCAGGTGCAACGGGCGATCGCCAGCGCGCTCCGGCAGTCGCTTCCGCCGCATGAGATCCTGGTGGCCGACGATGCCTCGACCGACGGCACGCCGGCGGCGGTGGCGGCCCTGGCCGATCCGCGCTTACGGCTCTTGCGCCACGACCGCAATCGGGGCGCAGGCGCTGCCCGCAACACCGGCATCGCGGCGGCCACGGGCAAGTGGATCGCCTTTCTCGACAGCGACGATGAATGGGAGCCGCGGAAACTGGAGCGGCAGTTGGCGCAGCTCATGGGCGCGCCCAAGAATGTCGCTGCGAACGTCACCGGCTATGTGATCGACGATCTGCGAAATGGTCAAAGCCGCCGCCTCTGCCCGACGGAGCGGCAGGCGAAGCTTGGCGCGCTGGTCTGGGGCTGCCCGCTGGGACCGGGATCGACCATGATGGTCTCGCGGGATATGTTCCACGAGATCGGCCCCTTCGATGAAGCCTTGCGGCGGCTCGAGGATTGGGACTGGCTGATGCGCTATCTCCCGCGCTACGCGCTCGGCATCGTGCCAGAACCGCTCGCGATCGTTCATAAGGGCGGCGATCCAAGCGCCGCGCATGTCGTTTCGTCGCTGGCGCGGTTGCGAGAGAAGCACCGCGCCGATTGGTACGCCCGTTCCTGGCTCGCCGGCCGGAAGTTCGACGCCACGCTGCTGATCGAGGCGGCGGCAGGCGCCTACTATGAACGCGACATGCGCCGTGCGACCGCGCTGGTGCTGCGCGCCTTGTTGGCCTATCCCTTGCGTGGGGTCGACTTCTTCGCGATGTTGGCGCACCGGGGACGCGGCGCGACCGCACGTTCTATATAGGGCAACTGGGCTGGCCAAGACCTGCCGGTGGTTTCAGGACCAATCGCCATGACCGACGCGGCCAGGCCGAAGCTCATCTTCCTCGTCACCGAGGATTGGTACTTCTGGTCGCACCGGCTGCCGATGGCGCGCGCGGCGCGCGACGCCGGCTTCGATGTCGCCGTGGCGACGCGGGTTAAGGCGCATGGCGAACGCATCCGCGGCGAAGGCTTCGCGCTTCATCCGCTCTCCTGGCGGCGCGAGGCGCTGGGACCGTGGGCGAGTCTCGCCGCGATCGTCGAGATTTACCGCCTCTACCGGCGCGAGCGGCCCTTCCTCGTTCATCACGTAGCGCAAAAGGCCGCGCTGTTGGGCGGCGTCGCGGCGCTCTTCGCGCGGGTGCCGGCCGTGGTCGGCTTCATCGCGGGCGCGGGCTATGTCGGCGCGATGCCGCATCGGCGGGCGCGGCTGATCGGCGCCGTCGCGCGCGCGCTATCGCCGGTTGTGCTGCTGCGGCGCAATTGCCGCGTCATCGTCCAGAATGACGAGGATCGGCGCGCAATCGCCGCGCTGAGGCCGGACGCGGCGGCGCGCATCGTGGTGATTCGCGGCTCCGGGATCGACCTCGACCATTTCCGCATCTGCTCCGAGCCGCCGGCCGGGCCCATTACCGCGGCCTATGTCGGCCGCATGATCGCGTTGAAGGGGGTGGCGATTCTCGTCGAAGCCCAGCAGGCGCTGCAGCGCCGCGGCGTTGACCTGCGGTTGGTACTCGCCGGCGCGCCCGATCCGGCCAATCCGAGCGCGCTCGATCCCGCCACGCTCTCGGCCTGGGCGAATCTCCCCGGGATTTCCTGGCGCGGGCACCTCGACGATATCCGTCCGATCTGGGCCGAGGCGCAGATCGCGGTGTTGGCGTCGCTGGGCGGAGAGGGCTTGCCCAAGACGCTGCTCGAGGCTGCGGCGCTGGGTCGCGCGATCGTCGCGACCGACGTTCCCGGCACGCGCGATATCGCGGTGAACGGCGTCAACGCGCTATTGGTGCCGCCGGGCGACGCAGCCGCGCTGGCGGCGGCGCTCGAGACGCTTGCCGGCGATGCCGCGCGGCGGCGGCGCTTTGCCGAAGCGGGCCGCCGTCTCGTCGAGCGGGAATTTTCGGATCAGACGGTCGGCGCGGCGACGATCGCGCTCTATCGCGGCCTCATCGCCGCGCTCGAGCCAGAGCGCCGATCGAGCGCCTAGCTGTGAGCTTTCAATAGGTTGTCCATCCGGCTCGGACCGGGGAAGCTGAGGTTGCTGAGACTTCAGAGTTCCCAGGAGGAGCCGGATGAACGTCCATAAGAATGCCCGCCTGACGGCGCGCGGTCGAGAGGCGATGGTGCGGCGGGTTATCGAAGGCGGGCAGACGCCGCGGGCCATCAGCGAAGCCGTTGGCGTCTGCCCGCGCACGGTCCGCAAATGGCTGAAGCGCTATCGGGCCGAAGGGTCAGCGGGCTTGCAGGATCGCAGCTCGCGGCCGCGCCGGCTCTACCGCCCGACGCCGCAGCCGGTCGTCGCGCGGGTCGAAGCGCTACGCCGCCAGCGGCTGACCGGTCAGGCGATCGCGGTCGAGGTCGGCGTCTCGCCGGCCACGGTGAGCCGCATCCTCAAGCGTCTGGGCCTGAACAAGCTCAGCGCCCTGCAGCCGGCCGAGCCGGTGCGGCGCTACGAGCGCGAGCATCCCGGCGAACTCATCCACATCGACATCAAGAAACTCGGCAAGTTCAATCGCGTAGGTCACCGCATCACGGGCGACCGCACCGGCCAGAGCAACAGCCGCGGCATCGGCTGGGAGTTCGTCCATGTCTGCATCGACGACGCCTCGCGCATCGCCTTCAGCACGGTGATGAGGAACGAAAGGAAAGGCTGCGCCGTAACCTTCCTCAAAGCCGCTGTCGCCTATTACGCCAGCCTCGGCGTCACGGTCGAGCGCGTCATGACCGATAACGGATCCTGCTACAAATCCTTCGCCTTCCGCAAAGCCTGCAAGCGGCTTGGCCTTCGGCACATCCGCACCAAGCCATACACGCCAAAAACTAACGGCAAGGCCGAACGCTTCATCCAGACAGCCTTGCGCGAATGGGCTTACGCCCGCGCCTACGACACATCACGACAACGCGCCGCCGAACTGCCCTTCTGGATGCACCGCTACAACTGGCATCGACCTCATGGCAGTATAGGATCGATGCCGCCCATCAGCAGACTCGGCCTGACCGGAAACAACCTATTGAGGCTCCACACCTAGAGCGCGGTCCATTCAAGTTGAATCGGACCGCTGCTCTAGATTATTGATTGGGTCGCATTTTCGACGGCGAACCGGTATCCACTTCGCCGGAAAATGCTCTAGGCCGCCGCCAGATCGCCTCGGACCGCCGCCTTGTCGGACAAAATCGCGCGTGCCATCTCGAACGTGGTTTCGAGGGCGTCGAGCGACATGCGGCGGCCAGAAAACGGCTTCGATAGCAGGCTCCAACAATGGGCCGCGTGGTCGATCTTGCTCAATGAATCGCCCAGGCACCAATAGACTTCCTTGACGCCGGCCAGGAAGCGGATGAAAGGAGCGACATCGGCATTGTCGACGAGTTTGGCGTAGCTCGTGTCGTAGACGGTAAGTATCGCGAGAACTTCTTTCCAATGGCTACGCAGGCGCGCGACGACGTCTCGGCGTAGCTCGTCGAGTTGAAGCCGGACATCCCTTGCCACGCCTTCGCGCGGCACCGCGTCATCCTTGAGCCAGCGCGCAAAGGCCTCGCGCTTCGCCTTCGTGCGCAAATATTCGTAGCTGTAATAGTTGATGCCCTTCCAGGATGCGAAGATCGCCGGCGCATCGGACGCCGGCAGGTGAAACGCTTGGATCAGCCGGTCGAGGGCGACCATATCCTTGGCTTCCCAGATCTTGTCGATGAGCTGCGATGTCTTACCGGCGGCCGATTTCTCGTTGCCATAAGCCGCGCGCACCAGCGGCGCGATTTTTTTTCGGATGAATTCTTTGATTTGGTAGCGCTCGTTCTCGGAAACTTCGAAATATCTCTCGTTCGCGACGATGCCCTCGATCTCGAGCCTATCGCGCATCAGGAAGCCGTCGAGCGACGGCAACTGATCGAATGAATGTAGGAGATTCAGATCGCGCTGCACCTCTGCGTCCTCGGCAGGACCGCCCAAGCCGAATTGCTCGCGCAGCACATCGTTCAGCTTGGCGCTGTGAAGGAATATCGATCGGCCGCCTTCGTAAACGTCCTCTTCGTTGTATGGAAAATAGAGCTTGGTTCCGATCGCGAGACGCTGCGGATGTGGCTCGTCGCGCTCCTTGTTCAAGAACTCCTTGATGATGACCAAGGAATGCATGTGACGGTTCTTGAAGAACAGGCAGTCCTCGACTTGGCCCGAGACGAGCCGCCGGTGGATTTCATTGCAATTAAAGACCCGCGAGGAACCCGCGGACAGCATCGGCTTGAGATATTTGCTTCCAACGGCCATGTAGCTCGCCCAATCTCTCGACCGGCGATGGGCGCGGCGACGGCGACCATCCATTAATCCAGAACCGAGATAATTTAGGCCGCCGAAATTTAACGACGGATTAACGCAACGGAGCCGCATGCCATGCGTTAGGGCATCCCTTTTGCAGCTCCGAGACCCGCCACACTTTGTCGCTCGGCGTGCGCCCCAACGCCTTCAACGGCGCCACGAACGGTGGCCGGCAGCAGCCGCGCCGAGTTGAGGATGAAGGTCATCTCCGAAGTGACGTGGATGAAGGCTGCGAGCAGCGGATTGAGGAAGCCCGCCGAGGCCAGCGCGATGCCGAACGTGTCGACCGCGACCGTACCGACGAAATTCTCCCAGATGATGCGGCGGGTGCGCCGCGCGATTGCCACCGTGTCGGCAAACCGCGCCAGATCGTTGCCGAGGAGGACAACATCGGCGCTCTCCCGCGCCACGTCGGTGCCCGAGCCCATCGCGACTCCGACGCTGGCCGCGGTCAAGGCGGGTGCGTCGTTGATGCCGTCGCCCACCATGGCAACGATGCGGCCGCCCGCGACGAGCTGACGGACGCGAGCTAGCTTGTCCTCGGGCAAGCGATCGGCCTCGACCTCGGCAATGCCGAGGCAATGTGCCACCGCGAAGGCAACCGCCCTGGTATCGCCGGTCAACAGGATGATCTTCAGGCCCATGCCGAGCAGCGCCTCGACGGCCCGCTTGGCTTCGGGCCGGATGGAATCGGCAACGCCAATGGCGCCGAGGAACCGGCCATCCCGCGCAACGAGAATCTCCGACGCCGCCTCGATGCCGGCCGCGAAATTCGCCGGAACGACGACGCTTCGCTCGCGCATCAGCACGCGATTCCCTACCCGAATAGTGGAACCGCCGACTTCCGCGGCGATCCCGCGGCCTGGGGCGTAGTCGAACCGCCCCGGCTCGATGATCGGCCGATTCCGCGCCCGCGCATACGCGACAATCGCCTGACCGAGCGGATGTTCCGAGCGAAGCTCGGCGGATGCGGCGGCGTCGAGCACCGCTTCCGGCGATTGATCGGCGGCGGGAACGATCTTTTGCACCTCCGGGCGGCCGAAGGTCAGCGTGCCGGTTTTATCCAGCACGATCGTGTCCACCCGGCCGAGCGTCTCGAGATAGAGGCCGCCCTTGACGATGGCCCCAAGCCTGGCCGACCGGCCTATGCCACCCAGGATCGCGAGCGGCGTCCCGGCGGCGACGCCGCATGCGCCGGCCACGATGACGACGGAGATCGTCGAGCGCATGTCGCGCGTGACGAGAAAAGTCAGCGCCGCCGCCGCAAGCGCGAAGTAGACGAGGTAGCCGGCGAGCCGGTCGGCGAGGCGCTGCACCGGAGCGCGCGAGCGTTCGGCATTCTCGACCGCCTCGATGATCTTTCCGTAGCTCGTGTCGCGACCGATCCGCTCGGCGCGGATTTCCAGCGCCCCGGACTGATTGATCGATCCGGCATAGACCGGCGCACCCGCGGCTTTCTCGACCGGCATCGACTCCCCGGTAATGCGGGCCTGGTCGACGAAGGAGTGTCCGCCGACGACAATGCCGTCGACCGGCACAAGGCCGCCGGGATTGACGAGCACCGCATCGCCGAGCCTCAGATCATCGGTGGCGACATCGCGTACCGTTCCGGCGCGACGCACCGAAACGGAGCGCGGCAGGAAATCGAGCAGGGCATGGATGGCGCGCCGGCCGCGCGAGACCGTCATGCCTTCCAACACTTCGGCGACCAGCACGAACAGCGTGATGATGAGCGCGGTAAAGAACTCCCCGATCGCCGCGGCGGCGATAATGGCGATGCTCATGGACAGCTCCATGGTCATCCGCCGCGCCGCGACGTTCTCGCCCGCCTCCTTGAAGATCGGCCAACCGCCGATCAGGACTCCCGCCACGCCGATCGCGCTGACATGGGAGAACGGCTCCCAGAGGCGGAACCACACGAGCGCCGCCGAAAGCGCAACCAGCGCAATCCGCGCCGCCTCGGTCCACTCGAAGCCATGCCCGTGATCGTGCTCGTCCTCGGGATCGTGGTCGTTGGATGCGGTCACGATGCACCGCCTTTCCGGCTACTCGAGGTAGGCATGGACCACGTCGATGAGCTGCTCGGAGCCCCTCGCGCGATCGGGATCGGGATCCCGGGCAGGGTCCGAGACGTGGAAGCGGATGTGGTCCTCCAGCATCTCGGCCATCAGGCTGTTGGCGGCGCCGCGGACGGAGGCGACGAGGTGCATTACCTCGATGCATTCGGACTCGGCCTGCAACGCGCGTTCGATCGCCTCGACTTGGCCGCGAAGACGGCGGACGCGATTCAAGAGTTTGGTCTTCTCGCGGATGGTATGGCTCATTGGACTCCCGTGCCCAGGCGACCCAGCTATAGCATACCCCCTATCCTATATCTGGGAATCCCGCAAGGCTATGCCATGTGGCCGAGTGCCGCCCAGTAATTACCCGGCGTAAGGACGCCAGCCCTCCTCGCCGGCGGCTTTCCGCCGTTTGCGCCGGCTGAGGCCGAACCAGCTGAGGAGCGCGGTAAGGAAGATCGCGAGGGTGCCGGGCTCGGGAACCGCGGTGCCGACCACGAAATTGCCCTCGAAGCCGATATCGTCGCTCGCCGTGAGGGTGAGGTCGAGCCCGATCGTGTTCGTCCCGAAGAGCGGGTCGAAGGACAAGAGATCGTCGGTGAAAAAGTTCACCGCTTGGGTCAGCGAAGTGAAGCTGTCGCTGAGGATGGTGGTGGCGTTGTCCGTCACCGAGAAGACCAAGCTGTCCACCGCCGAATTGAACGCGGATGCGTTGAAGGCGGTGCCGTTGAGAAGCCCGACATCGAGGTAGACGCCCTTGCCCCCAGGGACCTCGAAGGTGAAGTCCACCGAAGTGTCGAAGGTCTGCGGCGTGCCGATCGAACCGGTCGCTGGGAATACCGCGCCCAACAGCCCCGTGCCGGCGACGAAGGAGTTCGGCAGCTCCCAAAGCGCGGCATTGGTCGGATGGCCGACCAGCGCCGCGTCGAGCGAGGCCGAGCTCGGCAAGCCGCTACCTATGGCGAAGGCGGCGTTCGGCATCGTGTTGTTGAACGGCGTGATGAGCGCCGGCACGCCGCCGCCGACCGTGGTCATCGCCTGGACGGTGATGGCACCGGCGACCGTGCCGGTGGCATGCGCCGCGACATCGAAGAGGGGGGCGTTGCCGAGCGTCGCGGCATTGGCTGCCGCGAGGCCCGACGAGCCGGCCGCCGTCGCGGTCGCGGTCGCGTCGCCGCCGACCGCGCCGAGCCCGCCCACCCCGGGCGCACCGCCCGTCGCATCGGCCGTGGCGAAAGCGCCGCCGCCGCTGGTGAGGGCACTCGCTGTCGCGCTCGCGCCGCCGCCGCCGCCGCCATTGCCGTAAGTCGAATCGCCGCCAGTTCCGCCGGCCGCAGTGGCATTGGCGGCAATCGGGCCGGTGGCGAGGTCGGCGATGGCGGTCGCGAGGCCGGCGCCGCCCGCGCCGCCCTCGTCGTTGCCAGTGGCAGGGCCGCCATTGCCGCCGGTGCCGAAGGCGTTGGCCGAGCCGGTGGCGCCTGTCATCGTCGAGGATGCCGAAGCATCTCCGCCGGTGCCGCCGTAGCCATCGGGCGCGCTGCCGGTCCCGATGCCGCCATTGCCGCCGCTGGCGACGGCGAGCGAATTGCCGCTGCCCGTGACGAGGTTGGTGGCCGTCGCGCCGCCGCCATTGCCGCCGGGACCATCGTCATAGCCATTGCCGCCGGTGCCGAAGGTCGCGCTCGAGCCGATCGTGGTCAGGAGCGGATTGACGCTGGCGCCGGCTGCGCCCGGCGTCGATCCCTGCCCACCGATCTGGGTGAAGGTGCCGTCAACCGGCACGCCGTAATCGGCGGTGGTCGAGCGCAGCGTCGCCGTATAGCCGGTGCTGTCGTCGCTGCGAGTCAGATAGAGGTCGCTGTCGTTGCCGAGATTGAGCATCTGCGCGAGCGCGAAGTCGCCGACAATGCCGGCGCCGCTACCCGAGGCTTGCAGCAGTGTGTAGCTACCAGCTACCGGCGCGGTCGGCACCAGGGTCAGGGTTCCGCCGAGATTGGCTGTGTCCACGGTGATGTGGTCGGCACTCGGTCCGCTGACATCCATAAACGTCGTGTTGGTCGCGCCAAACGTCAGGGTGCCGCCGAAGATGGACGCGACGCTGTTCGTGCCGAGCGGGTAGTAGTTCGGATCGGTCGAGAAGGGCGTAGCGGCACCGGTCGTGTTCGGATTGGCGGCGGCGCTCGCCGAGTTCCCGGGCGAGAACTCGCCGTCGAAGACGACGTCGCCGCCATAGTTGCCCGTGCCGGTGACGAGAACCCGTGAAGGTAAGAGGATCGACGCCGAACACGCCCGCATTCAGCCCGGTTTGGCCCGGACCCGCGCCCGGATTGGCGTTGTTGAAAACCGTTCCGTTGACTGTGCCGGAACCGGCGAGTTGCCCGCCCTCGAGGTCGGTCAGCGCCTGCGTCCAGCTCCCATCGACCGTGGTCAAGCCGCTATTCTGCCGGAACACGCCGTCGCCGGTGCTGGTCACCACGGCGCCGCCCGCATCGACCGTGATCGTGCCGCCATTGTTGACGAAACCCGTGCCGGTCGCGCTCTGATTGTCGAGCGTGCCGCCATCGACGACCTCGATCAGCGCATCGGGGCCGGTATTGGTGAGGGTGGAGAGCGGGTTGTTGGCATAGTTGCCGAGATAGACGCTGCCGCCACTGTTGTTGTTGAAGACATTGGCCCCGGGGCCGAGATAGATCGAGCCGACGATCGCGCCGTTGTTGTTGATCGTGGTGCTGCCGGTCAAGGAGCTGATCGCCGTGCCATCGGTGCCCGACAGGGTCTCGATGAGGCCGCTATTGTCGATGGTGTGCGCCGCGCCGTCCTGCAGGATGACGCCGGCGGAAAAGGGGCCGGTGCCGCCGATAGCAGCGCCGCCCGAGCCGATCGTGACGCTGATATCGCCGTTCCCGGCTAAGCCGACGCTTTGCGCGAAGATCCCGACGCCGTCCAAACCGAGCGCGGCGCTGCTGCCGTCGAGCGTGACGTTCACGGCGCCGCCGGTGCCCAGACCGCCCGCGCTTTGCGCATAGATGCCATCGGAATAATCGCCATAGGCGTAGATGTTGCCATTCTCGGTGACGGTCACGTCGCCGCCATTGCCGGTGCCGCCGACGCTGCCGGTCCAGCCGAGTAGCGACGTGCCGCCGATCGTATTGCCGAGATTGCCAGCCACGCCGCCGCCGCCACCCACGCTCTGCGCGAAAATGCCGTCGGCGCCGATCCCCGTGGTGATGATGTTGCCGGTCTCGCTGACGGTCACGTCGCCACCATTTCCGCCGCTGCCACCCGGCTGACCGAAAGCCAGGCCGATGCCGATATCCACGCTAGGTATCGTGACTCCGGCTTCGGTCATGCTGGTTGCGAGCCCGCGATCGACGTTGCCGGCGACACCGCCGCCGCCGCCCACGCTTTGCGCGAAGATCGCGGTCGCGCCGTCGCCCGAGGTGGTGATGTCGCCGTCCTGCATGACCATGACGGTGCCGCCATCGCCGGCCGCGCCGCCGGCGCCGCCGATGCCGACCTTGCCGAGCGCTCCGATCGCGCCATCGCCGCCTTCGCCGCCGCCGCCGCCGACGCTTTGCGCGAAGATCCCGTAGGAGCCGGCGCCCGCCGTGGTGATCTCACCGGTGTTGTTGACCGTCACCGTGTTGCCGTTGCCGCTCGCGCCGCCAGAGCCGCCTACCGCGATCGTCAAGCTCTTGGTGAAGCTCGAGCGGTTCTGGCCCGCTAGGGTCGCCAGCGTTCCGACGTTGTCCAAGCCGAGATGAGCGTCGCCGCCGGTGCCGCCGCCGCCGCCCACGCTTTGCGCGAAGATGCCGTCGGCATCGGGACCCGCAGTGGCGATGTCGCCTTGGTTGGTCACAAAGACCGTGCCGCCGTCGGTGGCGCTGCCGCCATTGCCGCCGATGCTTAGATCCAGAGTCTTGTTCTGAGCGGCGCATTCGGGATTGTCCGGCGGGCAAGCCGAGCCGAGGAGCAGCGAGAGGGAGCGCGCCGAGCCGCCGTCGCCGCCGCCGCCGCCGACGCTTTGCGCGAAGATGCCGGTGGCGTCGTCGCCGCCGGTGCTGACGCCGCCGGTTTGGTCGACGACGACCGCGCCGCCGCTATTGCCGGAGCCGCCGGCGCCGCCGATGGAAATGGCGACCGAGTTGTTGGGACCCGTCTTGTTGGCGCCGAGAATCACCGAGGCGGCGAGGCTTGCGCCGCCATCGCCGCCGCCGCCGCCCACGCTTTGCGCTTCGATGCCGTAGGCATCGTTGCCCGTGGTCGTGACCTTGCCCGCATTGGTGACGGTGACCGCGCCGCCCACATTGCCGGCGCCGCCGGAACCGCCGACCGAGACATTGAGCTGCGTGGTCTGAGTCGAGGGGTCGGTCGAGCCGCCGCCGAAGGTCGCAGCCAAGCTCAACCCGCCATTGCCGCCGCCGCCGCCCACGCTTTGCGCTTCGATGCCGATGGCGGCGTCGCCGGTTGTGGTCATCGCGCCCGAACTGTTGACGTCAACTTCGCCGCCGGCACCGCCCATGCCTCCCGAGCCGCCAACCGCCACGCTAGCCGATTTCGCGGCCGTACCGCTGAAAGAGCCGGAAAAGGCGGCGCCGCCATTGCCGCCGCCGCCGCCGATGCTTTGCGCCAGGATCGCATCGGCGCTGTCGCCACCGGTTGTGATGGTGCCGGAATTCTGGATATCGTCCAAGCCGCCGGCATTGCCGGCGCCGCCGCTACCGCCGACCGCAACCGACACTTGCGTTCAACTTGCTGCTGGTCGCGAGCGTGCCCGTCGCGGCGAATCCGCCATTGCCGCCGCCGCCGCCAATGCTTTGCGCGAAGATGCCGTAGGAATTGTCGCCCTCCGTCGCTCAGCGCGCTGGTATTCGTGACATCGACCTCGCCGGCGATTCCGCCGATGCCGCCATTGCCGCCGAGCGAAACGCCCAGATTGACGGCCTCGGGTTCGGTCCCAAAGGCGGCGCTGAGGCTGAAGCCGCCATCGCCGCCGCCGCCGCCGATGCTTTGCGCGACGATGGCGCTGGATGAGAGGCCCTCCGTCGTGATCTCGCCGTTATTGGTCGCGGCCACCTGACCGGCTACACCGCCGATGCCGCCAGTGCCACCGAGAGCAATCGCGAGATTGGCGCCGTCGCCAAAGCCGCCCGATAGGCTGCCCGCGAAGCCGCCGGTTCCGCCGCCGCCGCCGATGCTTTGTGCCTCGATGCCGGTCGAGGACGCGCCTTGCGTCAGGATCGCGCCGCCATTATCGACATTTACGCCGCCCCCGGTCGCGCCGGCGCCTCCCGTACCGCCCATGGCGAAATTCAAGCCAGAGCCACCGGTCGAGAGGCTTCCGGCGAGGCTGAAGCCACCATCGCCGCCGCCGCCGCCGATGCTTTGCGCGAGGATCGCATCGGACGTTGCGCCGCCCGTCGTGATCGCGCTGGTCGAATCGACGGTCACTGAGCCGCCTGTGCCGCCGCTGCCGCCCTTGCCGCCGAAGCCGAAATTGAGCGCGGTCCCGCCGCTGATGCCGGCGGCCACGCTGAAGCCGCCGTCGCCGCCGCCGCCGCCGATGCTCTGTGCCAGAATGCCGATGGAGTGCACGCCGTCGGTCGAAATCGTATTCGAGGTATAGACCCCGACATCGCCCGCGCTGTTGCCCGAGCCGCCCGAGCCGCCGAAGCTCAGGCCGAGATTGCCATCCTCGCTGAGCGTGCCGGAGACGCTGAGTCCACCATTGCCGCCGCCGCCGCCGATGCTCTGGGCGACCAGGGCATGCGCATCGTCGCCGACGGTGCTGACGGTGCCGCTGTTGTCGAGCAAGACGTCAGCGGCGGAGCCGCCGCCGCCGCCGGTGCCGCCCAAGCTCAAGGCGATGCTCGGCGCCTCATACGAGATGGCGCCCGCGACCGCCAGGCCGCCATTGCCGCCGCCGCCGCCGATGCTTTGCGCCTCGATGCCGTAGGCTTCGTAACCCTGCGTGGTGATGCCGCCGCCGTTGGTGGCTGTGACCTGGCCGCCATCGCCGCCATCGCCGCCGGAGCCGCCCATGGCAAGGCTCGCCGAGAACCCGGCGCTCGCTGCGACTGAGACGCTGAAGCCGCCATCGCCACCGCCGCCGCCGACGCTCTGCGCCTCGACACCGTCGGCCAGGATCCCTTGCGTCGAGATCTGGCCCTCATTGTTCTCGTCCACCGTACCTCCGGCGCCGCCATTGCCGCCTGAGCCGCCGAGACTGATCGCAACCGCACCGGTATCGCCGCCGGCGACGCTGACCGCGAAGCCGCCAGTGCCGCCGCCGCCGCCGATGCTCTGCGCGAAGACGCCGCGCGAGCGATCGCCGGTCGTGGCGATCGCGCCGGTATTAGTGACGTTGACGCTCCCGCCGGTGCCGCCATCGCCGCCGGCGCCGCCGATCGCCAGGCTGACGCCGCCGCTCACGGCGACGCTGCCGCCGCCGTTGCCGCCGCCGCCGCCGATGCTTTGCGCTTCGATACCGTTCGAGTCGCTCCCCTGCGTCTGCAGCGAACCGCTCGAGGTGACGGAGACGGCGCCGCCATTGCCGCCGCCGCCGCCCTGACCGCCAACGGAGAACAAGGCGCTGCTGCTGCCGCCATTGCCGCCGCCGCCGCCGATGCTTTGCGCTTCGATGGCAAGCGCGCCGGTGCCGTAAGTAGCGATGGAACCGGTATTGGTGACGGTGACGATGCCGCCGTCACTGGTCGAGCTGCCATCGCCGCCCACCGCGCCGATGCCGCCGGCGCTGCCGCCATTGCCGCCGCCGCCGCCGATGCTTTGTGCCAAGATGCCGGTCGCGCTGTTGCCATTGCCGCCGATGAGATTGCCGAAAGTGGTGATGCTGCCATCGTTCTCGACGATCACGGTGCCACCCTCGCCGCCGGCCGAGGAGCCGCCGCCGCTGCCATAAATCCCGTCGCCGCTGCCGCCCGAGCCGCCGCCGCCGCCGATGCTTTGCGCGAGAATGCCGTAGGAGCCGTCGTCGAACGTCTCGATCGTGCCGGTGCTTTCGTTGGTGACGTTGACGTCGCCGCCATTGCCGCCCGACGCGCCGCCGCCGCCGCCGCCGTAAATGCCGCCGCCCGAGCCGCCCGAGCCGGAGAAGCCGCCAATGCTTTGCGCGACGATGGCGGCCGAATTGGTGCCGTCCGTCTCGATCGAGCCGTAATTATAGATGTCGACCTCGCCGCCGGCGCCCGCCGGGTTGCCCGAGCCCCCCTGGCCGTAGATGCCGCCGCCGTCGCCGCCGCTGCCGCCATGGCCGCCAAAGCTCTGCCCTTCGACGCCGAAGGCTTGATTGCCATCCGTGATGACCGAGACGTTGTTGGTGATCTGGACCGTGCCCCCTTCGCCGCCGCCGCCGGCATTGCCGCCGCTGCCGGCGAAGGCGGTGTCGCTGTTGCCGCCATTGCCGCCACTGCCGCCCTGGCTCAGGCCGGAGATTCCGTTCACGCCGTCGCCGCTGCTCGCGATAGCGCCGTTGTTGAAGATCGTTAGCATCCCACCGGCGCCGCCAGACCCGCCATCGCCGCCATCGCCGCCGAAGCCGTAAACCGAGCCGCCATTGCCGCCGTTGCCGCCAGTGCTGCTGCCATAGAGGCCGCTGCCGGTCGAGGTGGTGACCGAGTTGCTGGTGTTCAGCGTGACGCCCACCGAGTCTCCGGTCCCGCCACCGCCGCCGCTGCCGGCATTCCCCGCGACATACATGTCGCTGCCGCCGCCGCCATTGCCAGCCGTCGTGCTGTATCCGAAGCCGGTAGTGTCGCTCCCCGCGCAAGTGACGGGGTTGCTGTTATCGGTACAGGTCGCGGCCTGCGCAGCGGCAGGCATGATCGGATCTAAAAATAGCAGGAAGACCAGCGTTGCCGGCACAGCCAACAGCGCGGCAAGCAGGCGAAAAGCGGGCAAGCGCCACGGCTTCGCGATCGGCCGCTCCGGGCGCAGTGGATCGGCGCCGGACGGAGCGGCGGACGAAGAGACAATACGGGCTTGCGACGACAACAGTGTCACGGCTTTACCCCCATAACTTCGCTCGAGCGGCGAATTCGCGAGCCGTCCATTGCAACTCAGGGGCCAGTTATGGGAATTCATTGGAAACAGGGGCTTGGCGCGCGCCAAGGGAAGCGCGATCGACGGCTTGTCAAATTTGGCAACGGTAAACGGGGTGGCGGTTGCATGCGCCACCGGCGCAGGGCGGATGGGGGAGCGGAAGCATTCCTGCTTGCTGGAAAGCGACGGTTTTTCTAACGTTTGGGCGATCGAGAGGACGCTTGATGAAGATTTCGAGCCGGGCCTTCGCCGCTTTCGCCCACGACACCGTCATGGCGGCGTTGTCCTTTATGCTGTCGTTCTATCTGCGCGTCGGCAACGACATCGCCCACTACCCGCTCAAGCTGCTTCTTACCTACGATTTAGCTTTCGCCGTTACCGCCGCCGGCGTGTTCTGGTGGGCGGGACTCTATCGCGGCATCTGGCGCTATGCCTCGTTGCCCGATCTTACGGCGCTGTTGAAGGCCGTGACCCTCGTCATCCTGATTTTCTTTCCGGTGATGTTCCTCGCGACCAGGCTCGCCGAGATGCCGCGCTCGCTCATCGCGATCAATTGGCTGCTGCTCATGGCGCTGTTGGGCGGTCCGCGCTTTGGCTATCGCGTGTTCAAGGACCGCGGCCTCGATCGCGTGTTCGAAACCACCCGCTATGCCTCCGTCCCGATTCTCCTGATCGGCGCGAGCGAGCGCGCGGACCTCTTCATCCGCGCGACGGCGCGCGACCAGTTTCGCTCGTACCGCGTCGTCGGCATCCTCGCCGACACCGCCGCACGGGTTGGGCGCGACATCGGCGGAATTCCGGTCCTCGGCACCTTCGAGGAGATCGAGGCCGTCGTCGACCGCCTGTCGCGGCGCGACCGCCGACCGCAGCGGCTGATCGTCTGCGCCGACGGGCTCGATCGACAAACCGCGCGACGGCTCTTGGATTTTTCCGCCGAGGCGGCGATTCCTCTCGCGCGGGCGCCGCGCGTCACCGAGTTCCGCGACAGCCGCGAAGACGACGGTCAGCGCATCGAGCCGGTGGCGATCGAGGACCTGCTCGGCCGGCCGCAAACCGTGCTCGATCGCGCCAGCATGCGCGCGCTCGTCGCCGGACGCCGCGTCCTCGTGACGGGCGCGGGCGGCACCATCGGCGGCGAGCTGACGCGCCAGATCGCGGCTTATGGGCCGGCCGGCCTGACGCTCTTCGATAACGGCGAGTACGCGCTCTACACCATCGACCAGGAATTGAAGGAACGCTTCGCCGATATGCCGCGCCAGGCGCTGATCGGCGACGTGCGCCAGCGCCGCCGCGTCGACGAGGTCATCGCCGCCGACCGGCCCGAGCTGGTCTTCCACGCCGCGGCCCTGAAGCATGTGCCGATGGTCGAGGCGAATCCGATCGAAGGCATCCTGACCAACGTGCTGGGCACGCGCAACGTGGCCGAATCGTGCCGCGCGCACGGCGTCGCCACGATGGTGATGATCTCGACCGACAAGGCGGTCAATCCCGGCAACGTCATGGGCGCGACGAAGCGCCTCGCCGAAAGTCTCTGCCAAGCGCTCGACATCGTCGAATCCCGCCGCGCGCCGGGCACGCGCTATGTCACCGTGCGCTTCGGCAACGTGCTGGGCTCGACCGGCTCGGTGGTGCCGCTGTTCCAGCGCCAGCTTGCCGCAGGCGGCCCCTTGACCGTGACCGATCCCGAGGTTTCGCGCTTCTTCATGACGGTGCGCGAGGCGGTGGAGCTGGTTCTCCAGGCGACCGTGCTGGCCGACGAGGACGGCGAGGCGCGCGGCAAGATTTTCGTCCTCGACATGGGCGAAGCGGTGAAGATCGTCGATCTTGCTACCCAGATGATCCGGCTGGCCGGCAAGAAGCCCGGGGCGGACGTGAAGATCGATTTCGTCGGCCTGAGGCCGGGCGAGAAGCTGCATGAAGAGCTGTTCCACGCCAGCGAGACCTTGATGCCGACGAAGGCTGCCGGCATCCGCCTCGCGGCGCCGCGCACCATCGACTATGCGATGCTCGCCCGCTCGCTCGATGAGCTTGCCGATCATGTGCGCGAAGGCCGGCGCGACCGGATAATGACACTGCTGCGGGTGCTCGTGCCGGAATACGGCGGTGGCGCGGTGCTCCCCGCGCGCGCCACCGGCAGCGAGCCTTAGGCCAGCGAACACCAGGAGCGATCATGCCAGACGGCTTGCGCGCGCTCATCATCGGCGGCTCGATCGGCGGGCTTTTCGCCGGCCACCTGTTGCGCCAGGCCGGATGGCACGTCACCGTGTTCGAGCGCAGCGCGGGCGACCTTGCCGATCGCGGCGCCGGTCTCGGCGTTTCGGCCGAGCTGTTCGACATCATGCGGCGGGTCGGCATCCGCATCAGCCAATCGCTCGCCGTGAAGCTGCGCTCGGCGATCTGGCTCGACCAGAACGGCGAAGTCGCTTATGAAATCGGTCGCGCGGCGCAGGGTAGCGCCTGGCCGACCATCTACCGGCCGCTGCGCGCCGCCTTTCCCAACGCGCTCTATCGCAGCGCCATGGCGCTTGAGGGGGTCGAGCAGGATGAGGGCGGCGTCACCGCGATCTTCGCCGACGGCACGCGAGAGCGCGGCGATCTGCTGGTCGCGGCCGACGGCATCTTCTCGACAGTGCGGCGCCAGTTCCTGCCGCTGGTCGCGCCCAACGCCGCCGGCTACGTCGCCTGGCGCGGCACGATCGCCGAGCAAGAGCTGCCGCAAGCGTCCCAGGATCTGCTCGCCCATCGCATCGCGTTCTCGTTCCCCGAGGGCGAGATGGTCCTATCGGTGCATATCCCGGGAGCGGACAATGATTTGCGCATCGGCCATCGCCGCTACTATTTCATCTGGTACCGGCCCACCGACGCCGCGCGCCAGGCCGAGATGTTCACCGACGCGACCGGCCGCTCGCACGGTGTGTCGATTCCGCCGCCGCTCATCCGCCCGGAATTCATCGCCGAGATGAAGGCGGCGGCGCGCGCCAAGCTGTCGGCCGTGGTCGCCGACATCGTAGCTAGGACGGCGCAGCCGCTGTTGCAATCCATCACCGATCTCGAGTCGTCGCGACTCGTGTTCGGGCGCGTGGCGCTCCTAGGCGATTCGGCGTTCGTCGCGCGCCCGCACGTCGCCGCCGGCACGACCAAGGCCGCACTCGACGCCGCTTGCCTCGCCGATGCGCTCGCCGAATCCGGAGCCGAGATTGCCGGCGGCCTGGCGCGCTACGAGCGCGAACGGCGCGAATTCGGCCGGGCCATCGTCGCCCACTCGCGCTATCTCGGGGCGTATCTGGAGGCGCAACTGAAGCCGCCCGCGGAGCGGGGCGATGCTGGACGCCGCGACCCGCGCCGGCTCATGCAGGACTACGGCGCGCCGCACCTCGTTCACGAGGTGGATTTCGACCTGATCGACGACGACGCCCCGGCATAGCGCGCGGGACCGATGCTCTGGAGCATTTTGCTTAACTGAAAAGCGCGTATCCGCTCCGTACCAGCATGTAGGCGGCGACGACGAGGACGACACCGGCGAAAATTTGTGTCAGTGCCCGCCTGCGGGGGGCCAAGGCGATCGCGGCCTTCATGCCCAGGATACCGCCGCCGATGCCGCCCGCGATGAAGACGCCGGCGATCGGCCAGTCGATCAGGCCAGCCAGCGCATAGTTGGCGGCGGTCGTGATGCCAAACGCGCCGACCGAGACGAGCGACGATCCGACCGCGTTGAGGATAGGCATGCCGCTGCCCAGCATGAGCCCCGGCACGATCAGGAAGCCGCCGCCAATGCCGAGGAAGCCCGAGATCGCTCCTGTCAACGAGCCGATGGCGGCAAGGCGCAGGCCGATGCGCGGATTGATTCGCACATGAGGATCGTCGGTGCCGGCGCGGCGCCTCAGCATCGCCAATCCGACCCCGGCCATCGCTAGCGCGAACACGAACAGCAGCGCGCGGCCATCGGTCAGTTTGCCGAAGCTGGAACCGATCGCGGCACCGACCGCGCCGGCTGCCGCGAACAGGGCGGCGCAGGGCCATTTGACCGTTCCGCTGCGCCAATGACCGAGCAGGTTAGCGAAAGCGTTGAGGGAAACCGCCAAAGCGCTGGTGCCGATCGCGACATGCGGATCGGAGACGCCGACGACGTACATCAACAGCGGCACCGCCAGGATCGAACCCCCGCCGCCGATCAACCCGAGCGAGAAGCCGACGAGGCTTCCCGACAGGGTTGCAAGAATGGCGATTGCCGCGTTCACGCCGCCTGACGCCTGTTCCACGGCATCAGGCGCAGCAGATTGGCCATCCCACAAAAGCCCGTGAAGCCTGCCTGCATGAGGCCCGCGCCGACCGCGCCAGAAAGCGCGAAGAACCAGGGCGAGACGAGGAATCCCAGAACGACGCCCGAGACGACGAGCGAGCCGGCGGCGATCTGAACCTGGCGCTGAAGATCGATCGGCTGCGAACGGTTCAAATGAGTCGGCAGCCCGGCAGCCTTCCAGCCGTCGAGTCCGCCGTTCAGCACATAGGCTTCGCGAAAGCCCTTGGCGATGATCCGGCTGGCATTGGCGGCGGTGCGATTGCCGCTCTTGCAGGTGAACACCGCGGCCTTGTCGTGATCTTGGTCGAAATCGTGACGGTCGAAGCCCGACAGCGGCGCGAGCCGTGCGCCGATGATGTGCTCGCGCGCAAACTCGTCCGCCTCGCGAATGTCGATCAGGACGACGCTGCCGTCATCGAGACGGCGTTTGAGATCGCGGGGTTCGATGGTCTTGAGGGACATGAGGCTACCTTTTCGATTTGCGAGGGGATGGAGGACAGAAGATCGCGGACAGGGTGTTGATGACGGCGACCGCCGCGGGACTGTCGATCCGGTAGAGCGCCATCTGCGCCTTCGGCCGGCTTTTGACCACGCCGGCGCGGCGTAGCTTGGCGAGGTGCTGAGAGAGGGCGGCCTGCTGCACGCCGACCGCACGCACCAGCTCGCCGACCGTGCGCTCGCCTTGGGCCAGCTCGCACAAGATCATGAGCCGGCGCGGATTGGCGAGCGCGCCGAGCAGGGCAGCGGCCGCGCCGGCCTTGCCCTCCAGATCCCGCGGCTTGCGGATCGCCAAAGCGGTCATGAAAGCCCTCGTTCCATAAGTTAAAGCTTAATAAGCAAGCTCTTATATAAAGCGCGCAGCGAGACGTTTCAAGTGGACCTGGAGGCAGCAATGACCCCGCAAATCCAAGCTTTTTTCGACCCCGAAACCTTCACCGTGAGCTATCTGGTGTGGGACCCTGCCGGCCGCGAGGCGGCGATCATCGATTCGGTTCTGGATTTCGATGCGAAATCCGGGCGGACGGAGACCCACTCTGCCGACGCCATCCTGCGCGCGGTCGCGCAATCGGATCTTCGGGTCGTGTGGATTATCGAGACCCACGCCCATGCCGACCATCTGAGCGCGGCGCAGTATCTCAAGGCGAAGACCGGTGCCCGGGTTGCGATCGGCGCCGATATCACCAAAGTGCAACGCTTGTTCAAAGACGTGTTTAACGAGCCTGCCATCCCCGCCGACGGCAGCGAGTTCGATCGGCTGGTGAAGGACGGCGACAGGCTTCAACTCGGCGAATTCCCAATCGAGGTGATGCACACGCCCGGCCATACGCCCGCTTGCGTCACCTATCTCATCGCCGACGCCGCCTTCATCGGCGACACGCTATTCATGCCGTATTACGGCACGGCGCGGGCGGATTTTCCCGGCGGCGACGCGGGCGCGCTCTATCGCTCGATCCGGCGCATCCTGTCGCTGCCGCCACAGACGCGGCTCTTCATGTGCCACGACTACAAGGCGCCAGGACGTGAGTATTTCGCTTGGCAAACCACCGTGGAAGAGGAACGCAAGCATAACGTCCATGTCCACGATGGCGTGACGGAAGACGAATTCGTGCGGCTACGCGAGGCGCGCGACAGAACTCTGGCGATGCCGGTGCTGATCTTGCCGTCTATTCAGGTCAACATCCGGGCCGGCGACATGCCCCCGCCGGAGGCCAATGGGACCGTCTATTTGAAGCTGCCGGTAAACCGGTTGTAGCTGGGATCGCCGCCGGGCCGCCTCGTGCTCGGCTACGCCGCGCCGGCATAGCGCGCGAGGTCGATGATCTCGAGCACGTTGCCGTCGGGGTCCTCGAAATAGGCGCGTGGGCCGTCGATGACGCCGTCCCGCCGGTCCTCGTCATAGAGGAATTTGACCCCGCCCGCCTTGAGCTCTGCCAGCGCCGGCGCGTAATCCTCGTGCTCGACCAGGAACGAATGATGCACGTCGCGCTCGCCCGCGGTCGAGATCGGCCCCTTGACCTTGGCGAGAATGACGCAATCGCCGCCGGAATCGAGGAACACCATGCCGCGCTCCGCGGTGTCGCGCAGCAGCTTCATGCCGAGCCATTTGCAGTAGAACTCCTTGCTGCGGCTGGTGTCGGTCACCGGGATCGTGAAATGGACGATGCCCTTGGTTTTGATCATTCGCCTCTCCCATTCTCGCTCGCTCGACCCACTTTAAGCGAGCCGCAGCCTCCTTGACGAGACTTCAAATCGGCATAGTTCGCGACATCGACCCGGTGCTTCACGAAGCCCAGATCGTTCAGCGGTTTTGCCAAGCTCATGATTCGTCCCCGCCGTAAGGGCCTAATTCCTCATCGGCAAGCCGCAGCAGATATCGGCCGTAATCGGATTTCTCGTTGAGCGTGCCCAGGCGCACGAGCTGCGCCCGGTCGATGAAGCCGAGGCGGAACGCCACCTCCTCGACGCAGCCGATCTTTTGCGCGGTGCGCTTCTCCAGGGTGCGGACGAATTCCGAGCCCTCGATCAAGGATTCCGGCGTGCCGGTGTCGAGCCAAGCATAGCCGCGCCCAAGCCGCTCGACATGGAGCGCCCCACGGCGCAAATAGTCGCGGTTGAGATCGGTGATCTCGAGCTCGCCGCGCGCCGAAGGCGCCAATCCGGCGGCGATCTCGACGACGCGAGCGTCGTAGAAATAAAGCCCGATCAAGGCCCAGTCGCTGCGCGGACGCTCCGGCTTTTCCTCGATGCCGAGCGCCTTGCCGGCGCGGTCGAACTCGACGATGCCGTAGCGCCCGGGATCGCCGACGCGATACGCAAAGACGGTGGCGCCCGAAGTTCGCGCCGCCGCGCCGCGCATCAGCTCGCCGAGGCTATCGCCATAGATGAGATTGTCGCCCAGTGCGAGCGCACAAGGCTCGCCGGCAAGAAAGTCGCGCGCGATGAGAAAAGCCTGTGCAATGCCGTCGGGCGAGGGCTGAACCGCGTAGGAGAGCGTCAGCCCCCATTGGCTGCCATCGCCCAGCAGGGTTCGGAAATGCGGCAGGTCGGCGGGCGTCGAGATCACCAGGAAGTCGCGGATGCCGCCGAACATCAGCGCCGATAGCGGGTAATAGATCATCGGCTTGTCGTAAATCGGCAGCAATTGCTTCGAGACGGCGCGCGTGATCGGGTAGAGCCGCGTGCCGCTGCCGCCGGCGAGAACGATCCCCTTCATCGGATCTGTCCCAGCCGCTCGCCGCGATAGACCCCGACGCGCAAGGGCTCCCACCACGGCCGGTTGTCGAGATACCAGCGCACCGTCCGCCGCAACCCGGTGGCGAGGCTTTCCGCGGGCGCCCAGCCGAGCTCGCGTCGGATCTTGCCGTCATCGAGCGCATAGCGCAGGTCATGGCCGGGCCGGTCGGCGACGAAGCGGATGAGCTGTCGGTGCGGGCGATGAGCCGCGCGCGGCAGCTCGTCGTCGAGGATCGCGCAAATCGCGTTGACGAGCTCGATATTGGTGCGCTCTTCGCCGCCGGCGATGTTGTAGGTCTCGCCCACCCGGCCGCGGCGTAGCACCAGCGCCAGCGCCGCGGCATGATCGCCGACATAGAGCCAGTCGCGGATATTGGCGCCGCTGCCATAGACCGGGAGCGGCTTGCCCTCGAGCGCGTTCAGGATCATCAGCGGAACCAGCTTTTCGGGGAACTGCCACGGCCCGTAATTGTTCGAGCAATTGGTCGCGATCACCGGCAAGCCATAGGTCCGATGCCAGGCCCGCGCGAGATGATCGGCGCCGGCTTTCGACGCCGCATAAGGACTGTTCGGCTGATAGCGCGCGAGCTCGTCGGCGCCGGTGCCGGGCGCAAGCGAGCCGAACACCTCATCCGTGGAAATGAGCTGAAAGCGGAACCGCGCGCGCGCGGCTTCATCGAGTCGCATCCAATAGGCTCGCGCCGCCTCGAGCAGGGTGAAAGTGCCGACGAGATTGGTGCGGATGAATTCGTCCGGCCGGTCGATCGAGCGATCGACATGCGTCTCGGCGGCGAGATGCATCACCGCATCGGGCTCGTGCCGCGCGAAAATATCCGTGACGGCGGCGCGATCGGCGACGTCGGCCCGCTCGAACACATAACGGCCATCGCCCGCCAAATCGCCCAAGGGCGGGTTGGAGCCGGCATAGGTCAGCTTGTCGAGATTGACGACGCTGTCGCCCGTGCCCAGCAGGTGACGGACAACCGAGGTGCCGATGAAGCCGGCTCCGCCGGTAACGAGGATTTTCACGGCGAACTCTCGGCGCGCGGGCCAATTGGCTCGTTGTCGATGAGACGGGTCTTGCCGAGCCGCGCCGCGGCCAGCACGCGCCCGGGCCGGTCGCGCGCGGCAAGGGGCAGCAATGTCTCGGCATCGCAGACTTCGAGGTAATCGACCCTGGCGAAGCCCGCGAGCGCCAGCTCGGCCTGGCCCCACGCGGCAGCCTCGGCGATGGCAGCTCCGGCAGCGACACGCGCCGCCACCGCGACGAGGGTGCGGTGGAGCGCGGGCGCGATGCGGCGCTCGGCGGGCGCGAGATAGGCGTTGCGCGAGGACAGCGCCAGACCGTCATCCTCGCGGACGGTCGGCACGCCCTCGACATGTACGGGGATGTCGAGATCGCGCACGACGCGGCGGATGATCTGGAGCTGCTGAAAATCCTTCTCGCCGAAGCAGGCGATCGGGGCCTGCGCCTGGAGCAGTAGCTTCGTCACGACCGTGGCCACGCCGGTGAAATGCCCGGGGCGAAAGCGCCCGCACAGAGTCTCGGCCAAGGCGCCGGCGGATACGCTGGTGGCGAAGCCAGGCGGATAGATTTCGCCGACCGGCGGCGCGTAGAGCAGATCGCAACGCGCAGCAGCCAATTGCGCCGCATCGGCCGCCTCGTCGCGGGGATAGCGGTCGAAATCCTCTGCCGGGCCGAACTGGGTCGGATTGACGAAGATGCTGACGACCGCCCGGTGGGCGAAGCTCCTTGGCCTTGTTCAAGAGGCTCAGATGCCCGCGATGGAGCGCGCCCATGGTCGGCACCAGCGCTGCGCTCTCGCCGGAGCGGCGCCATTGCCCCACGACCCGCCGCAGCTCGGCGACGGAGCGCACCACCGCAAGAGTCCCGATCTTTTCAACCATGCCAGCCGATATGATAGCACCCCGCAACGACAGAAGGGCCGCCCGGAGGCGGCCCTTCCCTTTTGTCAAACTGCGGCAGGAGATCGCCGCGGTAACTCGCTACGCGACAGTAAGTCCTGCCGAGGCAGCGATCCCGATTGCGGCAAACTCCGACCGCCGTATGTGACAATGAGACACGGGATCACCTCCTTTCGTTGGGTTGCGGGAGTTCTAAATTTAGAGAAGCCGAATCCGAGATGCAAGCATTTCAGAGTCTTGTGCCGCTTTTTTAAGCCGCCGTCCCGGCGGGCGGGCGCCCGGCCCAGCTCAAGGGTTGATCCGCGAGCTTCGATTGTCGAACGCGAAGCGCGCGCCGCGCGCGAGAAAATCGCCGACCACATCGGCGAAGGCCTCGGGCCGGTCGCCGGCAATGTCGTGGCCGGAATCGTAGACCATGAGAAACCATGCATTGACCAGGTGCTCTTTGTAGAAGCGACCGAGCTCCGGCGGCGTGACGCGGTCGCGCGTGCCGTAGAGCGCGAGGACGGGGATTTCGAGCCGCTTCAAGGCCGCTTCGAGCGCGGCGTCGTCCGAGCCGTCGATGAGCCCGCGCGCGCTTCTGAGCGCCCTTGCGGCCTCGGCCCGATCCTGGCCCGCGAGCCAGGGCTTGCGCTCGGGGTGGGCGTGGCAGGCGGCGAAGATCTCGGCCGGCGACAAGGAGTCCAGCGCAGCGAGGTCGGCCATGCGCGCGATCGGGCTCTCGAGCACCAGCGTTGCGATCCGCGCGGGATCGGCCGCCGCGAGCCACAGCGCCACGGCGCACCCCGCCGAGCTGGCCAGCATCGGCACCGGGCCGAGATCGAGCGATGCCAGGGCCTGCGCCAGGCAAGCGGCTTGCGCGCGCGCGGAATGGCCCGCCGGCGCCAGATCGGCGAGCGCGAAAGCGAGGACGCGGCGGGACCCTGCGATCGCATCGGGACAAGGCGCGGTATTGCGGCCAGCCTCGCTGGATATAACGAGCAACGGCGCGCCGTCGCTCGCCTCGCGGTAGCGGAGCGTCACGCCGCCGACGGCGATGGATTTCTCGGCGAAGCCCGGCACGGGGTCAGCGCGCCACGACGGCGAGCGCTTGCCTCATCAGACGCAGCGTGTCGGGAAAGAGATCGAGCTTGGCTACCGCCTCGTCCTCGGTGTACCAGCCGACCGCGGTCGCGTCCTCGATCGGCCTGCCCTCGCCGTCCCGCCAGTCGAGCACCACGCAGACGAGGGTGAAATGCGCGCGCACGCGGCCATCGGGGTCATGGCCGATGACGTCGAAGGCATCGACTACGCGCAACGGCTCGGCGGCGATGCCGGTTTCCTCCTGCAATTCGCGCGCGGCGGCGGCGACGATGGTCTCGCCGACCTCCTGCATGCCGCCGGGGAAGCCCCATTTGCCGACCGCCGTGCCGGGACCCTTGGCGCGCTGCGCCAGAAGCACGCGATCCTGCCGCCGGCATAGCGCCAGCGCGGCGGTGAATGGCCGGTTGGGATAGTCGCGGCTTAATGGCTCGGCCATCTTACGCTCCCTACTCGATCGCGACGGCCTTGCCCTCGAGCACCTTGTAGATTTCGCCGCCTTCCTTGCGGAACGCCTCCGATTTTTCCGCCATGCCCGCCTGGGCGTAGTCGCGCACTTCCTGCGAGATCTTCATCGAGCAGAATTTCGGCCCGCACATCGAGCAGAAATGCGCGAGCTTGGCGCCGTCGGCCGGCAGCGTCTGGTCGTGGAACTTCTCGGCGGTCTCGGGATCGAGCGCGAGGTTGAACTGGTCGCGCCAGCGGAATTCGAAGCGCGCGCGCGATAGCGCGTCGTCGCGCATCCTGCGCCGCCGGATGGCCCTTGGCGAGATCGGCCGCATGCGCCGCGATCTTGTAGGCGATGACGCCGTCCTTCACGTCGTCGCGGTCGGGCAGGCCGAGATGCTCCTTCGGCGTGACGTAGCACAGCATCGCCGTGCCGAACCAGCCGATCATCGCCGCGCCGATCGCCGAGGTGATGTGGTCGTAGCCCGGCGCGATGTCGGTGACCAAGCGGCCCGAGCGTGTAGAACGGCGCCTCGTGGCAATGCTCGAGCTGCAGGTCCATGTTCTCCTTGATCTTGTGCATCGGCACGTGGCCGGGGCCCTCGATCATCACCTGCACGTCGTGGGCCCACGCGATCTTGGTCAGCTCGCCCAGCGTCTTCAGCTCGGCGAATTGCGCCTCGTCGTTGGCGTCGGCGATCGAGCCGGGCCGCAAGCCGTCGCCGAGCGAGAAGCGACGTCATAGGCCTTCATGATCTCGCAGATTTCGGCAAAGTGCGTGTAGAGGAAATTCTCCCGGTGATGGGCGAGGCACCATTTCGCCATGATCGAGCCGCCGCGCGACACGATGCCCGTAACGCGCTTGGCCGTCAGCGGAATGAACGGCAGGCGCACGCCGGCATGGATGGTGAAATAATCGACGCCCTGCTCGGCCTGCTCGATCAGCGTGTCGCGGAAGATTTCCCAGGTCAGATCCTCGGCCTTGCCGTCGACCTTCTCCAGCGCCTGATAGATCGGCACCGTGCCGATCGGCACCGGCGAATTGCGGATGATCCATTCGCGGATGGTGTGGATGTTCTTGCCGGTCGAGAGATCCATCACCGTGTCGCCGCCCCAGCGGATCGCCCAGACCAGCTTGTCGACCTCTTCGGCGACCGAGGAGGTCACGATGGAATTGCCGATATTGGCGTTGATCTTCACCAGGAAATTGCGGCCGATGATCATCGGCTCGCTTTCCGGATGGTTGATGTTGGCGGGAATGATGGCGCGGCCGCGCGCCACTTCGTCGCGCACGAATTCGGCGGTGCAGAAATCGGGGATCGCCGCGCCGAAGCTCTCGCCGTCGGCCTGGCGCTTCAGGTTCTCGCGCCCGAGATTCTCGCGGATCGCGATGTATTCCATTTCCGGCGTGACGATGCCGGCGCGGGCATAAGCGAGCTGCGACACCGATTTGCCCGCCTTGGCGATGAGCGGGCGCCTGCGGTCGCGATCGAACAGCGGCACGCTCGAGACCTCGCCCGGCGCCAATCCGTTATCCTCGGGACGGGTCGCGCGCGGCGCGCCTTCCTCGACATCGCCGCGGGCCCTGATCCAGCGCTCGCGCAAGGGGGCGAGCCCGGCCCGGATGTCGACGGTCACGGCGGGATCGGTGTAGGGACCGGAGGGGTCGTAGGCCCGGACGGGCTTTTCCTTCGACGACGCGCCGAGGTCGATCTCGCGCATCGCGACGCCCATATCGGGAAAGCGCGATCCCGCGACGAATACCTTGCGCGAGGCCGGCAGCGGCCCCGTCGAGACTTTGAAATTCTGGCCGAGAGTGCCTTCCGGCATGGTCGATCTCCTTGCCCGTTCGAGGGACGATAGGCCAACCCGGTTCCGGCGTGAGGGGGGCGCTTCGGTCACTGGCGCCGTTCCTGTCCCTACGCCGGCACGATCCGGATCAGGTTCAAAGGGTTTCCGCGTCGCCCTTCGGGCCCAGCGGTGTCTCAGCCCCTTTTCCGGGGCTCCCCTTGGAAACCCCATAGTATCCGGAGAGAAGCCCCATCCCGTCAAGCCTCGCGGCGAGCCCGGACCGAAGCCCACACGAAAGCCCGGTTGTGCTAGTTTCGGCGAACGGGATCGTCGGGGAAAGCTTCGGAGAGACACATGAATCGGGCCGCGCCGAGGCGGACAAGCATCTTCGCACTCGTGCTCGCCGCCTCGTGCCTCGCCGTCGCCGGCGCGAGCCAAGCCGCCCGATCCGCCGAAAAGCTGTTCACCCTGTCCTCGAGTGCCTTCAAGGACGATGGCATCCTCCCGGCCAAATATGCCGGCGCTGCCCAATGCGGCGGCCGGAACCTGTCGCCCCCGCTCGCCTGGTCCAACCTGCCGGCGGGAACGAAGAGCATCGCCATCGTGATGATCGATCCCGACGGGCTGCGCGGCATCGGCTCGGTGCATTGGCTTGCCTATAACATCCCGGCATCGCGCACCGGATTGAAGGCCGGCCAAGGCGGCGCCCCGGCGAAGGGCATCACCGGCGGCAAGAATTCGCGCGGCACGATGCTTTATACCGGCCCCTGCGCCTCGCACGCCGAAGCGCCGCATCATTATGTCATCGATGCGATCGCGCTCGATCTCGCGCCCGGCTTCCTCCAGCCCGGGCTCGACCGCGACGAATTCCTCAAGATGATCACCGGCCACAGCCTCGGCCCGGCCAGCCTCGTCTTCCGCTATCGCCGCAAATCGTGACGGAAACCGGGAAAGAGGAAACGCCATGCTGAACTTGAAAACCGCGAGCACAGTCCTCGCCATCGCGGCGCTCGCGGCGGCGTGGACCGCGATCCCGGCCAAGCTCGGCCAGGCCGCCGACGCCAAGTTCACCCTGAGCTCGCCGGCGATGAAGGATGGCGGCTACATGCCCGACAAATATGTCGGCAACAATCCGCAGGATTGTTCAGGGCAGAACGTGTCGCTTCCGCTCGCCTGGGCGAATGCGCCCGCCGCCACGAAGAGCTTCGCCATCACCATGTTCGATCCGGTGCCGGGCGCCGGCCTGGGTTTCGTGCATTGGGTCGTCTATGACATTCCCGCGACGCGAACTTCGCTCGCGGAGGGCGAGGGAAACAATCCCTCTGCGTTCGTCGGTGGCAAGAACAGCGTCGGATCGAGTGTCTGGTTCGGTCCGTGCCCGGCGCTGACGGATGCGCCGCATCCCTATACGATCACGCTGATCGCGACCGATATCCCGCCCGGCACGTTGCAGCCCGGCATGACGCGCGACCAGTTGATCGCGGCCTTGCAAGGCCATGCCTTGGGCGTGACGACATTCATCGCGCGCTATCCCAAACCGTGACGCCGGCTCCCGATTGCGGCCCGTCGAGGAAGCGGCTATCGCGTCCCGCGCAGGAATTCGAGGTTGAGCGTCACCGGCTCGCCCAGCCAGAGGCAGTTGGTCGCATGGTCCTCATAACCGTCGCCGGTCATCGGATGGACGAGAATGCGCAAGCCTTCGCGGTTGAGCATGAGGAACGGCACGAAGCGCGGGAACTCTTCGACCGGAAACGCGATCTCGTACATCGAAACGGGATGCGGCCCCACCGGCTCGTCATGCCAGCGGCCGAGGTAGACGGGAAAGCGCTCGCCCACCGCCTGGCGCAGCCGCTCGGCCGCGGCGCGGCTCTGGCCGTCGTAATAGACGTGGGCGTGGTAGCCCTCGATGATGGCGGGATCGCGTAGGGTCATGGCTCACCCTTATAAGCGAAATGCCGGCTCCGGCCAAGGAAGGGTTGCGCCCGACGCCGCGATGCGCCAGCCTCGCGCAATGACCTGGACGAGGCAAGGCACGGCTTGGCTGCTGGCGCTGGCGATGACCGGCTGCAGCATGCCCGCGCCCTATCAGACCTATTCGCCCGGACAAGTCGCGGCGCCGGCACTGCCGCAAAACGCGCTCACGGTCTATGGCGCGACCTCGACGAGGCAACAAGGCGGATTGGGATTGGACGCCGTCGAACAGCCCTCGGCGCCCCTGCCCGCTCCCGCTCCGCCGGCGGCGGCCACCGACAATACGGGCATCGCGATCTGCTACAACCGGCTATGGAATTCGCCCGCTACGGTCAAGAGTGCCGCCGCCGCGGCTTGCGGCAGCGGCAAGGTGCCCCGCGTCATGAGCCAGGGTTTCGAGCTCGACGCCTGCCCGGTGATGACGCCAATGCGCGCGGTGTTCGCCTGCACCGCCGCGCCGTGACAGGCGCGGAAAAAACGAAAAAATGCCGAATGGCGGCCGCGATCAGGTCGTGGGCTTGCTGACCGGCGCCTTCTTTTTGGTGACGCTCTTCTTGGTGGCGGTCTTCTTCCTGGCAGTCGTTTTCTTGGCCCGAGACTTCTTGGCGGCAGTCTTCTTGTGCGGCACCTTTTTAGCGACGGTCTTCTTGACCGGCACCTTCTTACTGGTGGTCGTCTTGACCGGCGCCTTTTCCTGGGCGGGCGTCGATGAGCCGGCGGTCTGCTGCGCCTGCGCGGGCGCATAGGGTATGGTGGTGCCGGCCACGAACGACAACAGGGCGAATGCAGTAACAAGCGCCTTCATAACGGGACTCCTGAGATCTCGGGCGGGAGCGGACAGGGGGTCGCGCCGACCACACCTGTTTGGCCGAACATTCGGCCGCAACAATGACGCGCCTCTTTTAACAGATTTCCTTGGCTTCGCTACCGGATTTCCTTGGCTGCGAGACCGACTTCGCGTCGCGCGAAGGACGGCGTGGGCCGTCTCGCCGCCGGCCTGCGAAGATTTCGCGACGGTCAACGCCGATGGCAGCGGGAGCATGCGAATTTTCCTAAAATTTTATGAAAAATCTTAGCAAATTCGTCTCAATTCCTCAAGGGTTTTACCTAAAATGCCAAGAGATACCCGCTTCTTTAACTTAGATGCCGGTAAGTTTTACTTGAACTTTAACGCCACCTTAAGAGAAACCCGCCAGGATAGCGCCGTGTCACCAACCGCTAGGAGACAACCGATCATGTCCATGCTCAAGCAACTTCTCGTCAACGAGAGCGGCGCCACCGCGATCGAATACGGCCTTATCGCCGCGCTGATCGCGGTCGCCGTCATCACCACGGTCACCACGCTCGGCACCAATCTGAAGACCACCTTCAACTCGGTCGCGACCGCCCTCTGAAGCGGATTCCGACACCATCGAGGAGCCGCCGTCCCGGTCGATCTGGGCGGCGGCTTCTGCATTTTTGCGCTGGATTTTTTTGCCGGCGCAGCCGGCTAGCCGCGCCGCACGGTCGCGGCCGATTGGCCGAAGAGGATCTTGCTCACCTCGGGATCGGTGTTGGCTCGGTTCGATTGGTAGGGCTTGGCCGCCTCATAGGCGCGCATCACGCCTGGCCGGTCATGCATCCGGTGCCACCAGCGTTTCATGTTGGGAAAGTCGTCGAGCTTCTGGCCCTGGCGCTCCCAGGTCGCGGTCCAGGGATAGCTAGCCCGCCTTATTCACGACGGGAGCGATTGTAGGCTGGCGGATGTAGCGTAAGCCGCTGATTGCGAGCATGATTCTGTTGTCAGGACAGAGTCGAAGCCGCGATCACGGAGCGCCACATCCGCCATGAACAAAGATAACCTCCTGCCGTTTTCCCTGCCAGCGATTTGCCGCAAGAAAGTGAGCGTAGCTTTCGACGGCGGGATGCTGTCGTCGGATGCGGGCGTGCTGCTGCTGCGCGGGGTCGAGCGGCATCTGGGCGTTGCAGCGCGCCTCGCGACCTGCCTGAAGGATCGCCGTGATTCCGATCGCATCGATCACACGGTCGAGGAGATGCTGCGGCTTCGGATGTTTGCGATCGCGGCGGGGTACGAGGACGCCAACGACTGCAACAAACTGCGGGACGACCCGGTATTCAAGATGGCGGTGGGCCGAGCACCGGGAAGCGGCGAGGCGCTGTGCGCGCAACCGACCATGTCGCGGTTGGAGAATGCGCCGTCGCGGATCGAGATCGCGCGACTGATGCTGGCGCTGGTGGATCAGTTCTGTGCCAGTTACGCGCGGGCGCCGGCTTCGATTATTCTCGACATCGACGACACCTTCGACGCGGTGCATGGCCGGCAGCAGTTATCGCTGTTCAACGCGCATTACGACGAACGCTGCTTCCTGCCGATCCATATCTACGAGGGGACGAGCGGCAAGCCCGTTGCCGTCATCCTGCGCAGCGGCAAGACGCCGGGCGGGATCGAAGTGCGCACGATCCTGAAGCATGTCATTGCCCGCATTCGCCGGCACTGGCCGAAGGTCAACATCCTGGTGCGCGGTGACAGCCACTACGGTCAAGTCAAGGCGATGGATTGGTGCGAAGCCAATGGGATTGGCTACATCTTCGGCTTCGGCGGCAACCCGGTGCTCGCCGGCATGATCCGGTCGGTTGCCGACGCGGTGTGCGTCGAGCGCGCGGTGACCGGAACCGAGAAGCTGCGCCGCTGGAGCGCACGCTGCGTTACGGCGCCAAGAGTTGGCAAAGACAGCGCCGTGTCGTCGCCCGGATCGAGGCGACGAAGCTCGGCCTCGATGTCCGTTACGTCGTCACCTCGCTCAAGGGCAGCGCCAAGCATCTCTATGAGACAGTCTACTGTGGCCGCGGCCAAGCGGAGAACTTCATCAAGCTACACAAGGCCCAGCTCGCCTCGGATCGTACGTCGTGCCGTGACCCGCGGGCCAATCAGATGCGCCTCATCCTGCACACGGCGGCTTATTGGCTGCTTCTCACTCTGCGCGCTGCCGCGCCCAAGCGTTCCTCTTGGAGAACGGCCGAGTTCACGACGCTGCGATTGCGGCTGATCAAGATCGCCGCCCGCGTCGTCGAGGGCGCCGCTCGAATTCGCCTCTGGCTGCCGACAGCTTGCCCGGACGCAGCGATCTTCCGGCTGCTCGCCGGCCGCTTCGCCGCTGCGGGACCATGACCCACGGGGCGATGTGCCCCGCCGAACCCTTCCCGCAACCTCCAGCCCTCGACCCAATAAAATCCCGATCAGCGTCGTAACGAACGCGATGGATCAGCCTTGTCACACTTCAAAAGAATCGTGGTGCGCCGAAAATCGCGCTACGCTCGTGAATACAAACGGCTAGCCATGTCGGCGATCGAATAGTCGCCGCCAAGATAGTCGCGGTCCTTGAGGCGCTGGTCCATCACGGCATAGAGCCGGCTAGTCTCCTTGACATAGCGGTCGATCGCGTAGGGCAGCTTTTCCGGCGCGTAATGGGCAAAGTGGTTGACCTGCCCCGCCATCGGGCCGAGGCCGCCCACCTGCCAGAACAGCCATTGCAGCACCTCGAACCGCCCGCGCAGATCCTTGGGCAGGAACTTGCCCGTCTTCTCCGCGAGATAGACGAGGATCGCGCCGGATTCGAAGATGCTTACCGGCGCGCCCTTGTCGGCGGGCTCGGTGTCGGTGATCGCCGGCATGCGGTTGTTCGGCGAGATCTTGAGAAAGTCGGGTTTGAACTGATCGCCCTGCTGGATGTTGACCGGGTGGATTTCGTAGGGAACGCCGGCCTCCTCGCAGAAGATCGCGATCTTGTGCCCGTTGGGCGTCGGCCAATAATAGAGCTCGATCATTTCCGCACCTTGCCGTTATCGCGCGATCGATCGACTATGATCAGCACCGTGGCGGGCGGCAAGTCCGGCGCCGAGGCCGCGCAGCAACCCTGCCATGTAGGATTGCGGATCGCGCGCCGTCATCGCGCCGCCCATCACCGCGACGCCCGTGGCCCCGGCGGCGACGCAGCCCGCGGCGTTGGCCGGATCGATCCCGCCGAGCGCCAGCACGGGGCACGGGCTCGCCCGGCCCAAGGCGCCAAGCCCGAGCGCCGGGCCGTAGCCAGGCTTGCTGGCCGAGACGAAAATCGGACTCAGCGTGACGTAATCCGCGCCCGCCGCCGCGGCGCCAAGAATCTCGCTTTCGTTGTGCGCGGAGCAGCCGATCAGCGCGGCGTCGCCGAGGATGCGCCGCGCCTCCCGCGCCGATGCGCCGACCGGCAGATGCACGCCAGCCGCGCCGCCTTCCCCTGCTTCCCTCGCGTCGCCATGGACCATGATCGCGGCGTCATACGCTCGGCCAAAGGCGACGAGCCGCTTCAGCAGCGCGAACTCGTTCCGCGGCGGGCAGAGTCTTTTCGCGCAGCGAAAACCACCGGCAGCCGCCGGCCAGGAGCGCGGCCGCGATCTCCTCCAGCGGCAGCCGTGCCTGGGAGCGGTCGGAGATGACAAGAACCGGCGGCAGCGGGAGCTTCACCCGCCAACGAGCCCTAGCTGCGGCGACGACGGCTCGGCCTGGGTGCGCTTGGGGATGCGGCCGGCGAGGCGCGCGTCGCGTCCGGCGAGAACCGCGGCCCGCATCGCTGCCGCCATCCGCGCCGGATCATGCGCCTTGGCGACGGCGGTGTTGAGCAGCACGCCGTCGCAGCCCAATTCCATCGCCTGAGCTGCGTCGGAGGCCGTGCCGATGCCGGCATCGAGGATCACCGGCACCGAGCTGGTCGCGCAGATGCGCTCGATCGCGTAAGGATTCGCGATGCCGAGCCCGGTGCCGATCGGCGAGCCGAGCGGCATCACCGCGGCGGCGCCGGCATCGGCGAGCTTCCTGCACATCACCGGATCGTCGGTGCAATAAGGCAGCACGGTGAAGCCGTCTTTCACCAGTTCCTCGGTCGCGCGCAAGAGCTGCTCGATATCGGGATAGAGCGTCTCGCGGTCGCCGATCAGCTCGAGCTTGACCCAAGACGTGGCCAGCGCCTCGCGGCCGAGTTGCGCGGTCAGGACGGCATCCTTCACCGTCGCGCAACCCGCCGTGTTGGGCAGCAGCGCGAAGCCGTCGAGAAGATCGACGAGGCTTTCGGCATAGGGCTCGAGGCTGATGCGCCGGAGCGCCACGGTCACGAGGGCGGGCTCGGCGGCGCGCAAGGAATCCAGCAGCACCTGCTGATTGGGATAACCGCCGCTGCCCATCAAGAGACGCGAAGGCAACACGCGGCCCGCGATCGTCAAGGCATCCGTGGTGGACTCGCGCGTTGCCTCCGGGGCCATCGCTCACCCGCCGCCGAACGGCTTGACGATCTCGACGCGGTCGCCGGCGTTAAGACGCGCCTTGTCCCAGGCGCTCGCCGGCACCACCGCCCCGTTCAGCGCGACGGCGACGCCCCGGGCAGCGCGGATGCCGCGCGCAGCCAGCAACTCGGCAACCGTCGCGGCCGTGACCGGCTCTTCCTTGCCGTTGATGCGGACGAGGCTCATGTCCTTTCCTTGACCGCGGCGAAGCGGGCCATGGCGAAGGGCCGAATGATCTCGGGCACCTCGCCGCCGAGAATATAATGCGCCACGGCGTCGGCCGTCACCGGCGTCAGCAGAATGCCGTTGCGGTGATGGCCGGTGGCATAGACGAGGCCCTCGATCGCGGCCGGCCCGAGCATCGGCGCATCGTCGCGCGAGCCCGGCCGGAATCCGGCCCAGATTTCATCGATGGCGAGTTCCTCGACCCCGGGCAGCGCGCGCCAGGCGCCTTCAAGGAGCGCCAGCACGCCGCCCGCCGTGAGATCGGCATTGAAGCCGCGCTCCTCGGTGGTGGCGCCGACGACGAGGCGCCCATCGCGGCGCGGCACGAGATAAACCCGCGGAACTCCACACCACATGCCTTAGCAGCGGCGCCGACGGGTCCATGCGCAGCGCCAGCATCTGACCTTTGACGGGACGCACCGGGGGCGACGCGCCCTCGGGGAGTCCCGCGATCGCGCCCGACCACGCCCCGGCCGCGAGCACGACCACGTCCGCATCGACACGGGCGTCGTCCACGCGCAAGCCCGTCACCTTGCCGCGAGCGATGTCGATGGCGGTGACCGGCGCGTGCTCTCGGAGCGTGCCGCCCGCGGCGAGAAACGCCGTGCGCAGCGCACGCACGAGCTTCCTGTTCTCGACCTGATGATCGCCGGCCGAGAACACTGCGGCGCTGAGATTCGGATGGAGGAAAGGCTCGCGCCGCCGCGCCTCGGCGCCGCTCAGCCAGTCCAGCGCGATCCCCTGCTTGCGCTGGAAATCATAGCTGTAGCGAAGCTGCGCCGCGTCGTCGCGGTTGAGCGCGACCATGAGCGTGCCTTCCTGGCGCAGCTCGACGCTTTGACCCGACGCCGCCTCGAGCTCCGCGGCAAAACCGGGCCAGGCCAGCTGGCTCGCGCGATTGAGGGCGTAGAGCGCGAGCTCGCCCGGCTCGGTCTCGACCCCGGCGGCGAGCATGCCCGCGGCGGCCCAGCTCGCGGCCTTGCCGGCCTCGCCGCGCTCGAAAATCTCGACCGCGCAGCCGCCTTGCGCGAGCCGCCAGCCGACGCCCAGGCCGATGACGCCGCCGCCGATGATCGCGGTGCGCGGCTTGCCGGTCTTGGCCGTGTGACCCGGAGCTTTGCCGTCCATGGGCTCCCTTCGCTGGCATTACCCAGACAGGTTCGTTGGGTGTGATCTCAGCCGGCACACGCACGCCGGCACCCCAGCCTTCGCATTGGATTGAAGCCCCTCGCCGCCACCCTGGCAAGGGGTTTGTTTGGCGCTTGCAAGGCCTGCCCCAACCGCCAAGATCGCGGCATGACCGAGCCCTTCGCCTGGCGTCCCGCGCTGCCGCCCGAACCTCGCGCCCTGCGCGGCCGCTGGGTCCGGCTCGAGCCGATCGAGCCCCGCCGCCACGCCGCGGCGCTTTACGACGCGACACATGGGGCCGGCCACGACCCGTCCTTGTGGGAATTCATGTTCGTGGGGCCGTTTGCGAGCCGCCAAGAATTCGCGCGCTGGCTGGCGGCTTGCGCGCGGTCGGAAGACCCGCTGTTCTTCGCCATCGTTGACAAGAAGACCGGCGCGGCGGGAATGGCGAGCTATTGCCGCATCAGCCCCGGTCACGGCGTCATCGAGCTCGGCAACATTTTTTTCGCGTCGTCGCTGCAGCGCAGCCGGGGCGCGAGCGAGGCGATCTACCTGTTGCTGCGCCATGCCTTCGACCGGTTGGGCTATCGCCGCGTCGAGTGGAAATGCGACAGCCGCAACCTGCGGTCGCGCCGCGCGGCGCGGCGTTTCGGCTTCCGCTTCGAGGGACGGTTCCGCCAGCACATGGTCGTCAAGGGCGAAAGCCGCGACACCGAGTGGTTCGCGATGCTCGACCGCGACTGGCCGCTCATCGGCCGCGCCTATCGGCGCTGGCTCGCCGCGCGAAATTTCGACTCCGCCGGCAAGCAGCGCGCGCGGCTCCGATCGCGGCGGCGGGGGTAGTGAACGCGGACCCAACCACGCCGAAAATCCCGCAATCGTTAGGGATTGTCTAACCGGCGACGCGAATACTCGGGGGTTGCGGCAAGCGGCCGCGACGGGGATCTCTCGCAATGGTGGCGATCGGCCAAATCGGGTTCAGTTCGCGCCGCGCGGGCTTCGGCGTCCGCGCCAAGATCTTATCGGCGTTCGGCGCTATGGCGGCGCTCGCGCTCTTGACCGCCGCGGTGGCGATCCTGCGGGGCGAGGCATTGCTGGCGGCGATCGCGGCGGCGAGCCTCGTCGCCGCGCTGCCCGCCTTGTTCGTCGGCAGCCAGATCGTCCGCCGGCTCGCCGTGCTCAACCACGCCATGGCCGAGATCGCGAAGGGCGATCTCGATGCCGCGATTCCCGAGATCGGCAACGACGAGATCGGCGAGATCGCAGGCGCGCTCGTCGTGTTCCGCGATCTCAATCGCGCCGGACGCCTGCGCGAGCGCGAGGCCGCGTCCGAACGCCGCGCCATGGAAGAACGGCGCCGCGCCGAGCTGTTGGCGCTGGCGCAGAGCTTCGAGGCCAGCGTCAAGGATGTGGTCGACACGGTTTCCGGCGCGGCCGATGCGATGCAATCGACCGCGGCCGCCATGGTCTCGACCGCCGACGCCGCGAACAAGCAATCCGGCGCCGTCGCGGCGGCGGCTGAGCGCGCCTCGCTCCACGTCCAGAGCGTCGCGGGCGCGACCGAGGAGCTGTCGATCTCGACCTCGGAGATCGGCCGTCAGGTCGCGCAGTCGGCGCGCGTCGCCAACGACGCCGTCGCCGAGGCGCAACGGACGACCGCGACGGTGCGCGGCTTGGCCGAGGCCGCGCAACGCATCGGCGAAGTGGTGCAGCTGATCTCCGACATCGCCAGCCAGACCAATCTTCTCGCGCTCAACGCCGCCATCGAGGCGGCGCGCGCGGGCGAAGCCGGCCGCGGCTTCGCCGTGGTGGCCTCGGAGGTCAAGTCGCTCGCCCATCAGACCGCGAAGGCGACCGACGACATCGCCGCCCAGATCCGCGCCGTCCAGGGCGCGACCCGCGACGCCGTGGAAGCGATCGAGGAGATCAGCCGCACCGTCGCCCGCAGCAACGAGATCTCGAGCTCGATCGCGACCGCCGTCGAGCGCCAGGAAGCGACGACGCGCGACATCGCCCGCAACGTCAACGAGGCGGCGCAAGGCACGCGCGGGGTCACCGCGAACATCCTGGGCGTGACCCGAGCCGCCGACGAGACCGGTCAGGCCGCGAACATGGTGTTCAGCTCGGCCGCGGGCCTCGCCGAACAGGCCGAGACGCTGCGCACCGAAGCCGATAAATTCCTCGGCAGCGTGCGCGCGCGGTAGGTCGCTCCGGCACAGCCGCTGCGGCGCCGCTGTGTTCCAGTGACCGCGAAGCCTTGCTCCGTCGCTTGGCAGCACTCGCCGGGCGCTGCTGCTAAGCTACTGATATCGCTGAATTTTTTTCTTGCGAATTGGTGCGCCGCTTGCGATCCTGAGGTTGGCCACGGAGTTGCGCGCAAGGAAGCGAGGTTTCGCGATGCCGCATCGCATGATCGAAGCCTACCGGCTGACCACCGCCGAAATCCTCTATCGCCTGCCGGATCATCCGCACCTCGTGCAGAGCTTCGTCTGGCAGCAACTGGACATCGCGCCGCAATTCCCGGCGCTGCGCCGCTTCCTCGAGTTCTGGACCGAGAATATCGAGGGCAAGCTGCATTCGGTGAAGGTCGCCCAGGCCCCGCTCGGCCGGCGCGGCGGGCTCCGCTACGCCGCGACCTCGCTCAGCCTGCACTGACCGCCGGCTCGAGGCGGGCGCCCTAGCCCAGCGTCATGCCTGGTGCTTGGCGGCGATCTCGTGCGTCTTCAAGACTTTGTCGGACGCCGCGTCGACTTCCTCGAGCCGGATGCCGTAATGCCATAGCGTTGACAGCTGCAACAGCACGGCCTTGGCGCTGGCCTCGTCCAGCAGCACGCCGTCATGGACGGCATGGCTCAGGACGAGGCAGCGGTCGCCCTCGAGATCGACATCGCGGATCTGGATGTCGGGCTCGTGGCGGGCGAGATCGTAGTTGCGCGCGAGCGCGCTGCGGATTTCGCGATAGCCGCGCTCTTCGTGGATCGCCTCGACCAGCATCGCGTCGGCCTCCGCATCGTCGTTGAGCTTGAACAGCCGCAAGTCGCGGATGAGCCGCGGGCTGAGATATTGGAGGATGAAGCTCTCGTCGCGGTAATTGGCCCAGGCGTGGCGCAGCGTGCCATAGGGGTCGCCATTGCCCGCGATCTCGGGGAACCACTCGCGGTCCTCGGCGGAAGGATCGATGCAGATGCGCTTGATGTCGCGCATCATCGCGAAGCCCAGCGCGTAAGGGTTGATGCCGGAATAGCGCGGATCGTCGTATTCGGGCTGGGACACGACGCTGGTATGCGAGTGCATGATTTCCAGGAGCGTGCCGTCGCTAATGAAGCCCTTCTCGTGCAGCCGGTGGACGATCTCGTAATGGCAGAAGGTGGCGCAGCCCTCGTTCATCATCTTCGTCTGCTTTTGCGGGTAGAAATACTGCGCGATGTGGCGCGCGATTCGCGTCAGCTCGCGCTGCCACGGCTTGAGGCGCGGCGCGCGCTTCTCGAGGAAATAGAGAATGTTCTCTTCCGGCAGGCCGAGCCGCTGCTTCAGCGCCGCCAGCTCCTTCGCGGCTTGCCTGGCGTCGCGCGAGGCGCTCTCCTGCACCAGTTGCGCGGTCCGCCAGATGTCGTCGTAGCTCTCTTCGGCGAAGCGGCGGCGCTCGTCCTCGCGCTTCCTTTCGTCCTCGAGATTGAGCTTGGGGCGGCGGACGTAGCGGTGGACGCCGTGATTCATGAGGGCGTGCGCCGCATCGAGCGTGCGCTCGACCCCCTCGATGCCATAGGTCTCCTCGGCATGCGCCACGTAATCGCGCGCGAAGGTAAGATAGTCGAGAATCCCGGTCGCGTCGGTCCATTGCCGGAACAGGTAATTATTCTTGAAGAAGTGATTGTGGCCGAAGGCGGCATGCGCGACGACGAGCGTCTGCATCGCCATCGTGTTCTCTTCCATGATGTAGGAGATGCATGGGCTCGAATTGATCACGATCTCGTAGGCGAGGCCCTGATAGCCGTGGCGATACATCGCCTCCTCGCGCGCGAAGTGCTTGCCGAAGCTCCAGTGCCGGTACATCAGCGGCAGGCCCACCGAGGCATAGGCGTCGAGCATCTGCTCGGAGGTGATCACCTCGATCTGGTTCGGGTAGACGTCGAGGCCAAGCTCGCCCACCGCGATCTCCTCGACCGCGTCATAGACGCGGCGGAGCTTTTCGAAATCCCATTCCGGCCCGCTGAATAAGAGCTTGTCGTCGCCGGCCAGGGAATTGAGCAGCGCCTCAGGCATTCTCGCGATCCTTGGCGAAAAGATCGTGGAACACCGGGAAGATCTGCGCCGCGTCGGAAACCTTGCGCATGGCGAAATGCGGGTGGAGCGGCGCGATCGAGGCGTAGGTTCGCCACAAATCGGTCGGCGGCGATGGGAAGCCGTGGCGCAGCGTCGCCTCGGCGCCGACTTCGATGTAGGCGAAATACTGGCTCAACGGCATGATCTCGCCGCCCAGGAGCTGGCTGCAGCGGTCGCTGTCCTCCGAATAATTATCGCCGTCCGAGGCCTGCGCCGCGTAGATGTTCCAGTTCTCGGGATTGTAGCGGGCGCGCACCACGCGCAGCATCTCCTCGAGCGCGGTCGAAACCACCGTGCCGCCAGTCTCGCGGCTGTGGAAGAACGTATCCTCGTCCACCTCCTGCGCGTTCGAGGTGTGGCGGATGAAAACGAGATCGACCGTCTTGTAGCGGCGCGTCAGGAACACGTGCAGCAGCAGGAAAAACCGCTTGGCGAGATCCTTCATCGCCTCGGTCATCGAGCCCGACACGTCCATCAGGCAAAACATCACCGCCTGGGTGTTGGGCTTGGGCACGCGCTCGAAGCGGTTGTAGCGGACATCGACCGGATCGATGTAGGCGAAACGCCGCGCGCGGTGCCGCGCCGCCTCGAGGTCGAGGCGCGCCTGGGCCGCGCCCTCGGCGTCGTCGGCTTCCTCGGCGGCCGCGATCAGCTCTTCCATCGCCTCGATATCGGAGGTGCTCGGCCGGTTGAGCGAGATGCGCCGGGCGAGGGCGTTGCGCATGGTGCGGCGGATGCTGAAATTCGCCGGCGTGCCGTCGATCGAATAGCCGGCGCGGGTAAGCTGCGTCGCCTCGCTGGTCTTGAGCTTCGTCTTGACGAGATTCGGGGAGCTCCAAATCCTCGAACAGGAGATCGAGGAACTCCTCCTTCGAGAGCATGAACTCGAACGCGTCCTGCTCGCCATTGTCCTCGGGGCTGGCTTGGCCGCGCCCGCCGCCGCCGCCCGAAGGCGGTCGCTCGATCTTGTCGCCGACGACGAATTTCTTGTTGCCGGGCAGGACGTATTCGCGTTTTCCCCCGCGCGAGGCGGGACGCATCACCGGCTCGGCGATGCCGTGGGTCGGGATCGAGACTTTCTCGCCGCCGCCGCCGTCGCCGAGCTTGCGCCGCTTCAGCGCGTCGGCGATCGCCTCCTTCACCTCGCCCTTGGCGCGCTCGATGAATCGCTGCCGGTTGGCGAGGCTCTTGCCCTTCGGATTCGGCCGGCGATCGATGATGTTCATCGCTATCCCGCTTTGTTGACCCGCATATACCATTCGACGAGGCGCCGGACCTGGCGCGGCGTGTAGCCGCGCGAGGTCATGCGCTCAAGGAAATCGCTATGCTTCTTCTCGGTCTCGCTGTCCTTCTTGGTGCCGAAGCTGATCACCGGCAGCAGGTCCTCGACTTGGCTGAACATGCGCTTCTCGATGACCTCGCGCAGCTTTTCGTAGGACGTCCAGGCCGGGTTCTTGCCCTTGTTGGCGGCGCGGGCGCGCAGCGCAAACTTCACGACCTCGTTGCGGAAATCCTTGGGATTCGCGATGCCCGCCGGCTTCTCGATCTTGGAGAGCTCCTGGTTCAAGAGCTCGCGGTCCATAAGCTGACCGGTGTCGGGGTCCTTGTAATCCTGGTCCTCGATCCAAGCATCGGCATAGGCGACGTAGCGGTCGAACAGGTTCTGGCCGTAATCGCCGTATGATTCGAGATATGCCTTCTGAATCTCGTTGCCGATGAATTCGGCGTAGCGCGGCGCCAGCTCGGCCTTGATGAAGGCCAAGAGCCGCTTTTCCTGCTCCTCGGGGAACTGCTCGCGCCGGATCGACTGCTCCAGGATGTACATGAGGTGCACGGGGTCGGCCGCGACCTCCTGCGTGTCGTAGTTGAAGGTGTTGGAGAGCACCTTGAAGGCGAACCGCGTCGAGAGGCCGAGCATGCCCTCGTCGACGCCGGCGGCGTCGCGGTATTCCTGGACCGTGCGCGCGCGCGGATCGGTATCCTTGACGCTTTCGCCGTCATAGGACCGCATCTTCGAGTACTGGTTCGAGTTCTCGTGCGTCTTCAGCCGCGACAGCACGCAGAAGCGCGACAGCATGTCGAGCGTGCCGGGGGCGCAGGACGCGTCGGCGAGCTCGCTGTTGCTCAGGAGCTTCTGGTAGATCTGCCGCTCTTCGGTCGCGCGCAGGCAATAGGGCACCTTGATGACGCAGATGCGGTCGATGAAGGCTTCGTTGTTGCGGTTGTTCTTGAAGCCCTGCCACTCCGATTCGTTGGAATGGGCGAGGATGATGCCTTGATAGGGAATCGCGCCGATGTTCTCGGAGCCGATATAATTGCTTTCCTGCGTCGCGGTCAGCAACGGGTGCAGCATCTTGATGGGCGCCTTGAACATCTCGACGAATTCCAGGATGCCTTGGGTCGTGCGATTGAGCCCGCCCGAATAGGAATAGGCGTCGGCGTCGTTCTGCGAGTAAAATTCGAGCCGGCGGATATCGACCTTGCCCACGAGCGAGGAAATATCTTGGTTGTTCTCGTCGCCGGGCTCGGTCTTGGCGACGCAGACCTGGCGCAGGCGCGAGGGGTGGAGCCGCACCACGGAGAATTTCGCGATGTCGCCACCGAATTCGTCGAGGCGCTTGAGCGCCCAGGGGCTGATGAGGCCGGTGAGGCGGTGCTTCGGAATCCGGTATTGTTTCTCGACCATGTCGCCCAGCGTGGCCGGGTCGAACAGGCCCAGCGGGCTTTCGAACACCGGGCTGATTTCCTTGCCCGCTTTCAGCACGTAGATCGGCAGCTTCTCCATCAGCAGCTTCAGGCGCTCGGCGAGCGAGGATTTGCCGCCGCCGACCGGGCCGAGGAGATAGAGCACCTGCTTGCGCTCCTCGAGGCCCTGCGCCGCGTGGCGGAAATAGCCGACGATGCGCTCGATGGTCTCTTCCATGCCGTAGAAATCGGCGAAGGACGGATAGACCCGGATGGTGCGGTTCATGAACACGCGGCCGAGGCGCGCATCCGCGCTGGTATCGACCATCTCGGGCTCGCCGATCGCGGCGAGCATGCGTTCGGACGCGCTGGCATAAGCCATCGGCTCGCGCGCGCAGGCTTTGAGATAGTCCTCGAGGGACATCTCGGCTTCCTTTTGCGTGTCGTAGTGCTTCGCAAAAAGTCCGAACAGTCCGTCCTGTGTGATCATGCTCCACCTCTACGCCATAGAAATGCAAGTTCGAGGCCACGAAGCTCCATATGGCGATTCTTGACCGCAATAATTAACGAACCGTTAGCCATATTTTCCCCGATAGCCGAGGGCGACTCCGGAAAACCGCGTGATTTCGCGCCGAGTTCGTGAAATTCGCCGACTACACGAAACGGTGATCGCCGGCGCCCTAGGAAGCGTAGCTTGCCGCGCCGGGACTAGCGAAAAGGCCTGGCGCCGCAAGGCTTTTGGGGGTCTCGGCCGTGCCCGGCCGAAGCCGCTACGCTCGAAGGTAAAACTCACAACGAGTACGCACCCACGGTTCTTCCACTTAGCATTGCCGAAAAAAGTGGCAAAGGTAAGGCCCCTGTGCAATGGAACTGCGGCACAAGGTCGCGCAAGGCGCGAGCCGGAGGGGAAGACAGGCGGGATACCGGGATGGGCGTCACCGAGGAATTCACCGGCACGATGCCGGTGCGCGACCAGCACCGCTTCAAGGAGGGCCCGCTCGCGGCCTGGATGAGGAGCAGCGTCGCGGGCTTTTCCGGCAAGCTGGAGATCGAGCAGTTCAAGGGCGGCCAATCCAACCCGACCTATCGCCTCGCCGCCGGCGGCGCCCGCTATGTGCTGCGCCGCAAGCCGCCGGGCAAGCTCCTGCCCTCGGCCCATGCCGTCGACCGCGAGTACCGCGTGATCTCAGCGCTTGGCTTGACCGACGTGCCGGTGCCGAAGACCTACGCGCTCTGCCTCGACGATTCCGTCATCGGCACCGCCTTTTACGTCATGGAATACGTCGCGGGCCGCGTGTTCTGGGATCCCACCCTGCCCGGGCTCGAGCGCGGCGAGCGCCGCCCGATCTTCGCCGCCATGAACGACGCCATCGCGCGGCTTCACCGCGTCGATTACGCCGCGGTGGGTTTGGCCGATTATGGCCGGCCGGGCAATTACGTGATGCGCCAGATCGAGCGCTGGTCGAAGCAATACCTGGCCTCGCCGGCCGAGAAAATCGCGGCGATGGACCGCCTCATCGACTGGCTGCCTAAGCACGCGCCCAAGGCAGAGGAGACCTCGATCATCCATGGCGATTTCCGCATCGACAATGTGATCTTCCACCCCACCGAGCCGCGCGTGCTCGCCGTGCTCGATTGGGAATTGTCGACGCTCGGCAACCCGCTGAGCGACTTCGCCTACCACATGATGCCGTGGCGGCTCGGTCGGAATGCCTATCGCGGCCTGGCGGGTTACGATCTCGCGGCGCTCGGCATTCCGAGCGAGGACGAGTGCTGCGCGCTCTATTGCCGGCGCACCGGGCGGACCGCCCTGCCCGATTGGGACTTCTATATCGCCTTCAACATGTTCCGCCTCGCCGCGATCCTGCACGGCATCATGGGCCGGGTGATCGAGGGCACGGCGGCCAGCGCCCGCGCCGCCGAGGCCGGCGCCCGCGCCAAGGCGATCGCCGAGGCCGGCTGGCAGCAGGTCGAGGCGATCAAGTCCTAACGCTTCTCGTCCTTCGGCTTCAGGGTCAGCGACGCCGAATTGATGCAATAGCGCAGGCCGGTCGGGCGCGGCCCGTCGGGAAAGACATGGCCGAGATGCGCCTGGCATTTGCTGCACAGCACCTCGGTGCGCTGCATGAATAAGCTGCCGTCGGTCTCGGTGGCGACGTTCTCCGCGGCAAGGGGCGTGGTGAAGCTCGGCCAGCCCGAGCCGGAATCGAATTTGGCGTCCGACGAAAACAGCTCCTGGCCGCAACATACGCAGGCATAAGTGCCGGGCTTGTGCTCGTCCCAATACTTGCCGGTAAAGGCGCGCTCGGTGCCCTTCTTGCGCGCGACCTCGAACTGCTCGGCCGTCAGTTGCGCCTGCCATTCCGCATCGGTCTTGACCACCTTGTCACCCATGATCCGGCCTCCCTTGCTCGGCGCGCCCATCATAGCCCAGGATCGCGGCCCCGCTCTAGCTGTGAGCTTTCAATAGGTTGTCCATCCGGCTCGGACCGGGGAAGCTGAGGTTGCTGAGACTTCAGAGTTCCCAGGAGGAGCCGGATGAACGTCCATAAGAATGCCCGCCTGACGGCGCGCGGTCGAGAGGCGATGGTGCGGCGGGTTATCGAAGGCGGGCAGACGCCGCGGGCCATCAGCGAAGCCGTTGGCGTCTGCCCGCGCACGGTCCGCAAATGGCTGAAGCGCTATCGGGCCGAAGGGTCAGCGGGCTTGCAGGATCGCAGCTCGCGGCCGCGCCGGCTCTACCGCCCGACGCCGCAGCCGGTCGTCGCGCGGGTCGAAGCGCTACGCCGCCAGCGGCTGACCGGTCAGGCGATCGCGGTCGAGGTCGGCGTCTCGCCGGCCACGGTGAGCCGCATCCTCAAGCGTCTGGGCCTGAACAAGCTCAGCGCCCTGCAGCCGGCCGAGCCGGTGCGGCGCTACGAGCGCGAGCATCCCGGCGAACTCATCCACATCGACATCAAGAAACTCGGCAAGTTCAATCGCGTAGGTCACCGCATCACGGGCGACCGCACCGGCCAGAGCAACAGCCGCGGCATCGGCTGGGAGTTCGTCCATGTCTGCATCGACGACGCCTCGCGCATCGCCTTCAGCACGGTGATGAGGAACGAAAGGAAAGGCTGCGCCGTAACCTTCCTCAAAGCCGCTGTCGCCTATTACGCCAGCCTCGGCGTCACGGTCGAGCGCGTCATGACCGATAACGGATCCTGCTACAAATCCTTCGCCTTCCGCAAAGCCTGCAAGCGGCTTGGCCTTCGGCACATCCGCACCAAGCCATACACGCCAAAAACTAACGGCAAGGCCGAACGCTTCATCCAGACAGCCTTGCGCGAATGGGCTTACGCCCGCGCCTACGACACATCACGACAACGCGCCGCCGAACTGCCCTTCTGGATGCACCGCTACAACTGGCATCGACCTCATGGCAGTATAGGATCGATGCCGCCCGTCAGCAGACTCGGCCTGACCGGAAACAACCTATTGAGGCTCCACAGCTAGCCGCCGCAATTGCGGCGCCCCGAGCTGAGGCAGGTCTGGGTCTTGTTCCAATCGTAGAAATCGAACAGGAACTGCGACAGCACGATGGCGGCGACGACCGCGGCGATGATGGCGAGATATTTCACGGCGTCATCGAGTATGCGGGCTTCCGGCGTCGTCATCAATCGCGTAATCTCGGCCCGCGATGAGCACGAGCCCGAGGGGACGGCGCTTCGAGGTAATGGCGCGGCGCGAGGGGCGCTGGACGATCGATTCCCTCGCCGCCAGCGAGGTCGAAGCGCTCGCCCGCGCCGAAGAGCTTTATGCCGATGAGAGCTGCGAGGGGGTGCGCGTCCTGCGCGGCCATTTCAGCGCCAGCGGCCAGTCCTTCGAAACCCAGATCATGGAGCGGATGCGCGAGGGCAGGCGCGGCGCGGCGCCGATCCGGCTCGCCGCCGCGCCCGACGAGGAAGCGTGGTGCGAGACCCTCGCCGATTTTTACGGCGCGGCGAGCCGGCGCGCGATCGCACGCTTGTTGAGGAATTTTCTCGACCGCTTCCAGATCACGCCGACCGAGCTCTTGTACAATGCCCGCTTCATCAAGCAGCTCGACAATCAGGACACGCTGCTGCCGGGCGCGGTCGGGCGCATGGCGGCGATCCAGGCCGAGGCGCGCGGGGCCGACCGGCGCGTGCGCGCCGACGTGATCGATCGCTTGGTCGCCGAAGCCACCGCCAAGGCGCGCGACGCGGCCGCCTCGCGCGCGGCGCCCAAGCTCGGGCCCGAGGGACTGGCCGCTCTGGCCGAGACCGTGGCCGAGCGGGCCAAGGACGCGGCCGAGCAGGCGTTCTGGCTGCGTTATGCGCTGAGCCGCGCCTTCGAGGACGCCAATTCGCTGGCTCGAAAATTCGAGATCGCGATGGGCTGGGCCGCCGCCGGCATACCGCCCGCGCTGATGGCGCTGATCGACGAGATCACCGCGGGGGTGATGGGCGCGGCCTCGATGATCAAGGACACGCTCGGCAATCAGCCGCATCTTGGCGCCGCGCTATTGGCGCTCGCCGATCTCGCCGCCGGACGCCACGGCCCGAGCCTCGCCGGCGCGCCCGCCTGCTTTCCGACCCTCGCCAAGCTGATGGCCGAGGCGCCGATGCCCGAGACGCGCCTCGTTCTCTATGACCGGCTGCAGCGCGAGATCGCGAGCGACAAGGCGCTGTCGCGCGACGATGCGGGCGCGCAGCTCCGGCTGTTCGAAGCGCTCATCGACAAGCTGGTCGACGGCGCCGGCATCTTCGCCGGCGGACCGGCAATGGTCGAGGCGCTGGCGCGCCGCTCGCGCCGCTTCGATATCGTCGGCGGGGTCGAGGATTTGCGCTTTGCCGCGCCCGATCCGGCGGAGCGCTTCGCGCGCATTCTGGAGCTCGAAAAAACCATGCCCGGCCGGCGCGCACAGCAGGCGCTCGCCACCTATCTGCGCGACGCCATCGACCGTTATGCCGGCGAGGCCGCGGGGCTGGCCGCGCTCGCCGCCGGGATCGCGGCGACCGCGTTGCCCGAGGCCACGAAACAGGCCCTGATCGGCCGTCTTCCGGCCCCGGCCAAGGCACTTTAACGTCTTGTAAATCAAAAGATTAAGGTGGCCTTCACGCGACCGCCCTAGGCTTGCGGCGATCTCATCACACGGTCCCCCCGCAATGCCCCGCAGCGCCGCCCTCCCGATCCACGACGATTCTTCGTCATGCGTGCCCAAGACGCCGGAAGAGATCATCCGCATCTTCGATGCCCATGAACGCTGGCTCAAGATGCAAGCCGGCGGCATCCGCGCCGATCTCACCTTCCAGGTTCTCTCGGGCGCCAATCTCGGCGGCATCGTGCTGCGCGGCGCCAAGCTGACCGGATGCGATCTCTCCTTCTGCCGGCTCGCCGGCGCCGATCTGCGCCAGTGCGATCTGTTCTCGGCTGATCTCCACGGCGCCGATCTGACCGAGGCCGATCTCGGCCAGGCCGATTTGCGCGGCGTCAATCTGCGCGACGCGAAGCTCGCCCGCGCGACGCTCGAGGACGCGGATCTGCGCATGGGTTCGCTGCTCGGCCCCTCGCGCGGCGGCGCCGTTGCCTTCCGCGGCTCGGCCGAAGGCGTCACCGACCTCACCGACGCGAGCGCGGGTAGCGCCGATCTGAAAGGCGCCACGCTCGACAGCGCCAACATGACCGCGGTCGATTTCTCCAACGCCGACCTTTCGGGCGCACGGCTCGGCCGGGCGAATTTGCAGGGCGCGGTGCTGCGCGGCGCGGTGCTGGCCGGCGCCGATCTGACCAAGGCGTCGCTCGTCAAGGCCGACCTCTCGGGCGCCGACATGACCGCGGCCACGGTCGCGGGCGCCAACTTCGAAGGCAGCGACTTCACCAACACCGCCATCGACGGCGTCGACTTCGCGCGCTCGAGCCTCGTCGGCGCCCGCATCACGCTCTCGATCGCGAGCCTCGCCGACGACATCCAGAAGATCATCGCCGATCACGTGCTGTGGGCCGACACCCAAGGCGCCGAAGGCAAGCGCGCCGATCTGACCAAGCGCAATTTCATCCGCATCAATTTCGCCGGCGTCGACCTGTCGGGGGCGAGCCTCGTCGAATGCAAGTTCGGCAGCGCCGTCTTTCGCAAGGCCCAGCTTTCGATGGCGAATCTCTCCGGCGCCGATCTCAACCACTGCGACCTCGCCCAGGCCCATCTGGGCGGCGCCAATCTCGCCCGCGCCGACCTCACCGAGGCCAACCTTTCGGGCGCGCGCTTCGATGCGGTCGAATTGCGCAAGCCCGACGGCGCCCTGTCGGGCCGGTTCTGGCCGGCCAATCTCTCGGGCGCGCTGTTGAAGGGCGCGCGGCTCATCGGCGCCAACCTGCGGATGGCCAATCTCAGCAAGGCCGATCTCACCGGCGCCGACTTGACCGGCGCCGATCTCGGCGAGGCCAATCTCGGCGGCGCGATTCTCGACGGCGCGAAGCTGCCCGCCTAATCCTTCGCCGACGGATTCGTAAGCCCATCGTTTTGGCCAGCCGCCGCTCCTGAGCTCTGGTCGAAGGGACCGGTGCGGCTGGCGAGCCGGGCCGGCGCGCGCGCGCCAGCGATCTCGTTCAGGAGCTTGCGCGTCATCGCCTCGCCGAAGGATTCGAAATTGTCCACGACCAGCAGGAACGAGCCGGGCCCGCCGGTGACGTTGTCGCGATACCAGTTGGGCAGGCCGCCGGGCGGCTGGGTATGGCCCGAGAAGCCGCCGAACATCTGGGCGCTCTCGTTGATGATCGCGAGCCCGTTGATGGTGACGCCCGCGGCGAGGGCGGCGGCGCGCGCATCGGGGAGCGGCCTGCCAGCGTTGTTGGTGCCGTCGCCCGATACGTCGATGACCTGGCGCTCGGGCTTGATGCCGCTTGCCGCAAGCCGCGTCATCGCGAAATCGAGCGCCGCGCTGATCGAGGTGCGGCCGTAAAACGCGCGCGGCGCGGCCAAGAGCGCGTCGGTGAATTCCTTGGCCGAAGCCTGGTCGCGGATCACCCGCCAATCGACCACGATGTGCTGCTCGTCTGCGCCCGACCATTCGACGAAGGTGAGCGCGATGGCGCCGCTGGTGCCGGCCGCGATCGCCTTCACGACGTCGGGGCTCGCGATCGCGCTGGCGTAGCCCTGGCGCTGGAGCTGGAATTCGTCGCTGGTGATGCTGCGCGAGACGTCGGCCGCGAGCACCAGCGCGACATCGACTTGCCCCTGGGCTTGCGCGCCAGCCGGCGCCGGCCGGGCGAGTGCCAATGCCGCCAATGCCGCAAACGCCGCAATGCGCGTGGCCACCATCGCCGCCTCCCCTTCGTTCGAGGGAAGGATAAACCTCGGTCGGAACCCGCTTCAAGGACGGCGGCGGGGTGGAGCTATTTGCCGGACGATTGCCGTGCCGCGGCGGCGAGGCGGCGAAGCTCGGCCGCCACCTCGGCCTTGTTGCCGGCCGGCGCGCCAAGCAGGCCCGGCGTCCAATGCTTCTCAGGCAAACGCGCGCAATCCGCCAATGCCGATTCCAAATTGCCCAAACGCGCATGGCATTCGGCGCGAAACAGCAAGCCGAAGCCGCCGGCCCATTCTTCCGGATTGGTGCTTTCCGCGCGATTGTGAGCCTCGATCGCTTCGCGATAGCGTCCAAGATCGCGCAACGCCAAGCCTCTCGCTTCGTAATGCACCCAGTGCTGCTTGAGGCTCAAGACCTTGTCGATATCGGCCAGAGCAAGCTCTTTCTGTCCCAGTCGATTACGAGCTTGATAACGACAGAAATAGCCGCCCGAACTGTCGGGATTTTCGCGAACGAGTTCCTCCGCCAAGGCAAGATATTTCTGGGGGTCGGTCTTTAGCAGACCGAAATTCTGCGACAAATATTCACGGGTGACTTTAGGCATTTTCCGCCTCGCCAATTTTATGCTCCGGTGGGATTGCCACCGCAGTCTTCCGATACCATTCCTAATAGG
>CAWDLZ010000005.1:0-198178 GCA_963803265.1 uncultured Alphaproteobacteria bacterium
GTTAGAGGCTCGAATAATTGGGTTCGGAAGGCACAAAAAAACTTCTTGTAATGCGAATCAATGCGGCGTGTGTAAGTCCCAATGCGATTGTTAAAGCGTGACTGGCCGACGCTCAGCTACATCGGCATGGAGCTCCATCAAACGCATAATCTGCGGCCCGATCGGGGGATTCGCGCCAAATCACGTGGCGTGACTGGCTGGCCGCTACTCCAATTGATCCCGCTCCTCTCTTTTAGCGGCGTAAGCTGGTGATGAATCTCATGCAGAACGGCTGACCATTCAGCGTAAGTAGCGAACGTGGTCTTGCCGTCACGTTGCGTATGGTCCGTGATCTCGTAATAGCCATCACAACCATTCTCTTCGGACAACTCCTTTGCGATCCGAAGCCCGTCAGCGAAGCTCGTTTGCCCTCTAAAGAGCTGACTAATTTCATCCCCTCTGCCCCGGTCTCTCGAAAGCATTACGCACACATCGAAGCCGCTCTTATCCTTGGAAATTGCCAGCGTGACCCCATGACGCTGCTTAGCAAGCTAAATCATCGACTTCCTGATCCAGGCTTCATCCTGACCAACGGTCGAGCGAACCTCGACATTTGGTTGAGTGGATCGCTTCACGAACGAAGCTCCCCGCGCAAGTCGTGCTTTAATTTGATCGGCTATATGAGCGCTTAACTTCTCAGATTCCTGCCACTTATCGGTTCGTCTCGCGGCATCTAAATCATGTTGACGAATAAGCCGTCGCAAGATTGGGATCGGCTGATCGCGCAGCCACAGTCGAAACTCGGCTTCCCCACGCATATCCCACTCCTGATGTATGTCCGGTAGTTCGATCGCGTCCTTAGCAAACTGTAGTGTCCTTGAAGTTTGCCTGCAATTCGGGAGCGGGTTCAATAATTCATCTAACTTCTTGGCAAACTGCGGGTTACTTCCGGCCTCATCCGAAATGAGATCAACCAATCCCCGCAACAGCGCCGTCAATTCTTTTTCTTTTCGCATTCTTGCTGAATCTCCTGCGTCAACGAACTTAGCGGTCCATAAGCTTCACCGTACTTGCCCTTAAACGTACGGATATCTGCACCGACATCAGCGCCACGCGCGACATCTACTGTCTGCGGAATCCAGCTCTTAAATAGCATCGGTTGAGCGAGCGCTTCATCATGCCCGAACTTTCCAAGCCGCCTCGCTCGCAGATCTTCAATAACTCTGCGATGTAGGTTATTGCTCTGAACTTTCGTGGCGACGATGCCGATCGCGGGGATGGGGACGCCAATATCTTTCGCAAATCGGTCAACGTTGTGAACGATCTGATAGATTCCCCAAGTTGAAAGGATATCTGGAATAGTGGGGATTATGTATCCCGTCGAAATTCGCAAGCCATTTTTCGTCACTATGCCGAGGCTGGGCGGGCAATCAATGATCACGTAGTCATATCGTTCGACGATCGATGAAAGAGCGCTCTTTAAGATATCCAATGGATTGGCTGTGTAATTTCCCGCAAGCGCAATAAGCGGAATCCGATCTTGAAGATCGATAAGCTGGATACTTGATGGCAATATGTCCAATCTCGGAATTCCATCGTTTATAGTGGATACTCGGCGCGCGATCGATTTCTCAAGATCGAATCTTTGCGGAAGGTGCGGATTAAGGCGATCAGAAAATAACTGAGCGATCGTATGCCCAGCTTGATCCATTTCGGACCACTCATCTTCTGTCATTACCGTAACGGACGCATTTGTCTGTGGATCGAGGTCGATGAGCAATACGTGTTTCCGATGCTCTTGAGCTAGCAGCTCTGCGACGGCGACAGCAATAGTAGTTTTCCCAACTCCACCTTTGAGATTGATAAAACTCAACACGTGAGTTGCTTCTTGTTTGAAACTTTTAACCCACGCTTCGACGGCGAGACGATTCCAAATTGGGCCACCCTGCAAATTCTGATGTGGCTTTGGAAAACTATCGTACCTGATGCGCCAATTCGCGACCGCCTGCTTTGTCACCTTTGCGAATGCGGCAATTTCACTAATCCCCACAAATTCCGAAAAATTCATGTGATACGCTCCTAAAAAGAGGGTGGCACGAGTACAAAAGCAAGTAACGAGCTAACACACGACGTGGAGCGCTCCCTGCGGATTACAGACAATTACGTACTGGTTCCCAACAACGGCCATGTGGAAGTTCCTCTGACGGACCTCTGCCTCCAATTCCTGGGCCGACGAATAAACCATCACGCTGTGCATGCTTCGCCGAACGATGTTGCCGGCATTCGCTTGACCCGCACGAAAAATTTAATCTACCCACGCACTCATTTCTTCCTCCTCATGATCTCCCGACACGGGTATTCCGAAATGAGTGAGTTGTCAACAAAAAGCTGACTATGTGTTTCATTTTTCGTATATAAAAGAACAAATATAGAACATTTGGACGTTTTATTATTGCCATGGGTGTGGCGGCCGAGCTCGCCCCAGCGCTAATGTCGCAGCATGCAGTACATCCGCGTTCGCGGCGCCCGCGAACACAATCTGAAAAACGTCGACGTGGACATGCCGCGCGACAGCCTGGTGGTCGTCACCGGGCTGTCCGGCTCGGGCAAATCCTCGCTCGCTTTCGACACGATCTATGCCGAAGGCCAGCGCCGTTATGTCGAAAGCCTGTCGGCCTATGCGCGGCAATTCCTTGAGATGATGCAGAAGCCTGATGTCGATTTGATCGAGGGGCTGTCTCCGGCGATTTCCATCGAGCAGAAAACCACTTCGAAAAACCCGCGCTCGACCGTCGGCACGGTCACGGAAATCTACGATTATCTGCGCCTGCTCTACGCGCGAATCGGCGTGCCCTATTCGCCGGCCACCGGCTTGCCGATCGAAAGCCAGACCGTGTCGCAAATGGTCGACCGCGTCATGGCCATGCCGGAGGGAACGCGGCTCTTTTTGCTCGCGCCGATCATACGGGGCCGCAAGGGCGAATACCGGAAAGAGCTGTCGGATTTGCAGAAGCGCGGCTTCCAGCGCGTCAAGATCGACGGCAAAATGTACGAGATCGACGCGGCGCCAAAGCTCGACAAGAATCTCAAGCACGACATCGAGGTGGTGGTGGACCGCCTCGTCGTGCGCGAGGGGCTCGGCAATCGGGTGGCCGATTCGATCGAGACGGCGCTCAAGCTCGCCGACGGCATCGCCATCGCCGAACCGGCCGATGGCGGCGAGCGCACGATCTTCTCGGCTAAATTCGCCTGCCCGGTTTCGGGCTTCACCATCCCCGAGATCGAGCCGCGGCTGTTCTCGTTCAACAATCCGCATGGCGCGTGCCCCGCTTGCGGCGGGCTGGGCACCAAGCTGTTCTTCGACCCCGATATCGTGGTCGCCGACGAGCGCCTGTCGCTGCGCGAAGGCGCCATCGCGCCCTGGGCGGGATCGAGCTCGCAATATTACGCGCAAACCCTCGACAGCATCGCCCGCTCCTTCAAGGCCAGCACCAACACACCGTGGAAGGACCTGCCGGAAAAGCTACGCAAGACCATCCTCTACGGCTCGGGCGAAACGCCCATCACCATGCGCTATGACGACGGCGTCAAAAGCTACACGACGACGCGGCCCTTCGAAGGCGTCATTCCCAATATGGAGCGGCGCTTCGCCGAAACCTCCAGTAATTGGCAAAAAGAAGAGCTGGGGCGGTATCAGAACACGACGGAATGCGAGAACCTGCCACGGCCGGCGCCTGAAGCCCGAGGCTCTCGCGGTGAAAATCCATCAGCTCGACATCAGCCAAGTGTGCGACTTCTCGATCGTCGAAGCCGCTTCGTGGTTCAGCAGTCTCGAGCGCCACCTCACCGCCAAGCAGCGCGACATTGCCCAACGCATACTCAAGGAGATCAACGAGCGGCTCGGCTTTTTGAAGAATGTCGGGCTCGAATATCTCACCATGGCGCGCGCCTCGGGGACCCTGTCGGGCGGCGAGAGCCAGCGCATCCGGCTCGCCTCGCAGATCGGCTCGGGTCTGACCGGCGTGCCTCTACGTCGCTCGACGAGCCGTCGATCGGCCTTCACCAGCGCGATAACGACCGGCTCCTCGCGACGTTGAAACGGCTCCGCGATCTCGGCAACACGGTGATCGTCGTCGAGCATGACGAGGAAGCGATCCGCGCCGCCGACTATCTCATCGATATGGGCCTTTATGCCGGCATCCACGGCGGCAAGGTCGTAGCCGCCGGCAAGCCCGCCGAGGTGCTGGCCGCGCCGGAAAGCATCACGGCGCAATACCTGACCGGGCAACGCCGGATCGAGTTGCCCGAGCGGCGCCGTCCCGGCCACAAGGGTCAGCGCCTCAAGATCGTGGGCGCTCGTGCCAATAATCTGCGCAACCTGACGACGGAGTTCCCGCTCGGTACCTTCACCTGCGTTACCGGCGTATCGGGCGGCGGCAAGTCGTCCTTGGTGATCGACACGCTCTACAAGGCGCTCGCGAGGAAGCTCAATGGCGCGCGCGAGCATCCCGGGCCCTATGACCGCATCGAGGGCGCCGAGCATCTCGACAAGATCATCGATATAGACCAGTCGCCGATTGGCCGCACGCCGCGCTCGAACCCCGCCACATATACCGGCGCTTTCGGCCCGATGCGCGACTGGTTCGCGGGCCTCCCGGAAGCCAAGGCGCGCGGCTATGGGCCGGGTCGGTTCTCTTTCAACGTCAAGGGCGGGCGGTGCGAGGCGTGCCAGGGCGATGGCGTTCTGCAAATCGAAATGCACTTTCTGCCCGACGTGTTCGTGCAGTGCGACGTATGCAAGGGCCAGCGCTACAACCGCGAAACCCTCGAAGTTCTGTTCAAGGGCAAAAACATCGCCGAGGTACTCGACATGACGGTCGAGGAAGGCGCCGAATTCTTCCGCGCCGTGCCCGCGATCCGCGAAAAGCTGTTGACGCTCGACCGCGTCGGCCTCGGTTACATCCACGTCGGGCAGCCCGCGACCACGCTGTCGGGCGGCGAGGCGCAGCGGGTAAAGCTCGCAAAGGAGCTGGCGCGACGCGCGACCGGCCGCACGCTCTACATTCTCGATGAGCCGACGACCGGCCTGCACTTTGAAGACGTCAAGAAGTTGCTTGAGGTGCTGCACGCCCTCGTCGACCAGGGCAACACCGTCCTCGTCATCGAGCACAATCTCGAAGTGATCAAGACCGCGGATTGGCTGATCGATCTCGGCCCCGAGGGCGGCGCGGCGGGCGGACGGGTCATCGCGTCCGGCACGCCCGAGCAGATCGCCGAAACCACGGGCAGCTATACCGGCGACTACCTGCGCGCCTACCTCGCGCGCACGACCGAGAAGAGGAAGCTCAAGCGGGCTTGAAACCGATGAGTTGGTATTCCGCGTGACCATCGGCGTCCCTGTCCACGTCATCGGCGGCGGCCTCGCGGGCAGCGAGGCGGCGTGGCAATTGGCGCGCTTGGGTGTGCCGGTCGTGCTTCACGAAATGCGCCCCCTGCGGCGCACCGAGGCACACCAGACCGGCGGCCTCGCCGAGTTAGTGTGCTCGAATTCGCTGCGCTCGGACGACGCGCTCAACAACGCGGTGGGGCTGCTGCATGAGGAAATGCGGCGCTGCGGCTCCTTGGTGCTGCGCGCGGCTGACACCAATCGGATTCCGGCGGGCGGCGCGCTGGCCGTGGATCGGAGCGGGTTTTCCGCGACCATCGAAGCCGCGCTTGCCGCGCAGCCGCTGGTCGAGATTCGCCGCGAGGAAGTCAAGGCGCTGCCGCCCGAGTCCTGGAGGAGCGTCATCCTCGCCACCGGTCCCCTCACCTCGGCCGATCTCGCCGCTGCGATCGCCCGCCGCACCGGCGAAGAATCGCTCGCCTTCTTCGATGCCATTGCCCCGATCATCCATGCCGAGAGCATCGACGACACCAAGACCTGGCGCCAATCGCGTTACGGCAAGGGCGACGGCGCCGATTACATCAATTGCGCGCTCGACCGCGAGCAATACCGGACCTTCGTCGCCGCGCTCGTCGCCGCCGACACGATTTCCTTTCACGAGTGGGAAAAGAACACGCCCTATTTCGCCGGCTGCCTACCGATCGAAGTGATGGCCGCGCGCGGGCCCGAGACGCTGCGCTATGGTCCGATGAAGCCGATGGGCCTCACCGATCCGCGCGGCTTGCGCCCGCCGCATGCGGTGGTGCAGCTGCGCCAGGACAATGCGCTAGGCACACTCTACAACCTCGTCGGCTTCCAAACCAAGTTGCGGCACGCCGACCAGGTTCGCCTGTTCCGCACCATCCCCGGCCTCGAACGCGCCGAATTCGCGCGGCTCGGCGGGCTTCACCGCAACACCTTCATAAACAGCCCAAAGCTGCTCGACGCGCAGTTGCGCCTGAAGCGCGAGCCCCGTCTGCGTTTCTCCGGCCAGATCACCGGCGTCGAGGGCTATGTCGAAAGCGCCGCGATCGGTTTGTTGGCCGGCCGCTTCGCCGCCGCCGAGCGGCGCGGCGAGCCGATCGCGCCGCCGCCCGTCACCACTGCGCTCGGCGCCTTGCTCGGGCATATCACGGGCGGCGCCGATCCACGGAGCTTTCAGCCGATGAACGTGAATTTCAGTTTGTTTCCGCCCTTGCCCGAGGGCGCGATCACGCGCTCCAACAGGGGCGAGAAGAAGCCGCTGATGGCGCGCCGCGCCCTGGCGGACCTGGCGCTGTGGCTGGCGCCGGCACGCGAAGCGGCCGAGTAGGTTGCCAGTTTAATACCGCCCGCGCCACGCCGCCCAGGCGAGACGCGCGGATTGCAGCCCATCGGGCCGCATCAGGGGCAGAGCAAACACATCAAAGCCTTGCCGCTCGAGCCGATCGAGGCGCCGCTCGGCCAGCACTGCCGGAAGCAACGCAGGCAATGCCGCGCGCGGCACATCGCGCGATAGCGCGCGCGCCGCGTCGAGATGGCGCCGCGCCTGAGCGGCGATTCCGGCCACGGTCATGGCCAGAGCCGGCGAGGATTTCAGCGCAGACACGCTGCGCGCGAGATCGACGGCGTTTACGGCGCACAGGTCTTCGGGCAGATAAATCCGACCAAGACGCGCGTGGAACGGAACGGCGGCCAACAACCCGGCCAGCGCATAGCCGATGCCGAGCGCGCGTCCGGCCTCGAGCGCTGGTTGCCTGGCCGCACCCAGTGCTTCGATCGCGAGCAGAACGAGACTCGACGACGTACCCTCGGCATAGGCTTCGAGCGCGGCAAGCGAAGAAGGCGCATGACCGGACAAGTCTTCTTCACGCGCGTCGAGCAGCCGGTCGAGACGCGCCCGCGACAGGCCGAGCGTACGAATGGCCTCGGCCAAGGGCTCGACGACCTCCTGGCGGCGCGGCTCTGCCCCGGCATAAATCTCGGCGATCGCGTCGCGCCACCATTGCAAGCGAATGCGGCCAGCAAGCGGCTCGCGCACGACCTCGGCAATACGGGCGACCTCGTAATTGAACGCATAGAGCGCAAAGAGCGCTTCGCGTCGCTCTCGCGGCGCGAATAAGGCCGTCTGGTAGCGATCGCGGTCGTGACGGCGCACCAGCGCGGCGACAGGCGATGACGGCGCGGGACCGGTCACGGTTCATTCCGGCAGACGAGGCGCCGCTTCGGCGGTCTGGCGGGCGCGGTCGAGACAGGTCGGACAGAGACACCCCTGACCCGCCCGGGACATCGGCACATAGGGCAGCTTCATGCAAACCGGATAACGTGTTTTCATAATATCATGATTTGAGACTCTGTGATTGCCGCTCCGTGTCGCTGCTGTTATAGTAATAAATGCGGTGCGCACGCGCTCCGCATCCCAGCGGCAAGCGTCGCACCGTCACCGAGACCATGCCCGCTTTCCCATAACCATATCGAGAAGAGGCAAAGATGGCATTCGAACTCCCGCCACTCCCCTATCCGAAAGCAGCGCTCGAGCCCCACACTTCGGAAAGGACGCTCGACTTCCACTATGGCAAACATCACCAAGCCTACGTGACCAACCTCAACAACCTGGTCAAGGATTCCCCGATGGCGTCGCAATCCTTGGACGACATCATTCGCGCCACCGCGAAGGATGAGTCGAAAATCGGCATATTCAACAACGCCGCGCAAGTATGGAACCACACTTTCTTCTGGAATTGCATGAAACCGAATGGCGGCGGACTGCCGTCGGGCCAGGTCGCCCAGGCAATCCAGAAATCCTTCGGCAGCTTCGATAAGTTCAAGGAAGATTTCAAGAACGCCTGCGTCACGCAATTCGGCAGCGGCTGGGGCTGGCTCGTCGCCGCGGGCGGCGAACTCAAGATCAGCAAGACCGCGAATGCGGTCAATCCGTTGTCGCAAGGCCAGACGGCGCTTCTCACTTGCGATGTGTGGGAGCATGCCTATTACCTCGACTACCAAAACCGCCGGCCGGATTTTGTCGAGACCTTCCTCACCCATCTGGTGAATTGGGATTTCGTCGCTGCGAATTTGGCCAAGGCACGCTGACGCCCGTCACACGTGCACGCAACGGCAGCGTGTATCAAGGGCAACGGGGCCGCAAGGCCCCGTTTCAGTTAGGCGACCGGCAGCAGCGCCGCAACGCGGCGATCCTCGGCCACGTACGTCATAAGGGGATGTAACGCATGAAAAACCCGCTGGATTCTCTGGGGCAGACGATCACGCTCGGCTTCGTGCTGACGATCGTCGTCATTCTGCTGATTCACGCCATCGCCTGACGCGCGGCTAGCGGGAAACGCCATGGAATTCGTCAGCTACGATTGGTGGGCCATGTTCTTCCGCTGGTGCCACATCATTTGCGGCGTCATGTGGATCGGCCACCTTTGGTACTTCAACTTCACCCAAACGCCCACCATGCCGAAGATTCCCGCCGAGTTGCGGCCCGGTGTCGCGAAATTCATCCTGCCCGAGGCGTTGTTCTGGTTCCGCTGGGGCGCGATGGGCACGATCATCTTCGGCCTCATCCTCGCTTTCATGAACGGCTATCTCGTCGACGCGATCAAGATCGGCATCGGCGACAACAACGCCAAGTACACCGCGATCGGCATCGGCATGTGGCTGGGCACGATCATGTGGTTCAATGTCTGGTTCATCATCTGGCCGAACCAGAAGAAGTACATCGGCATCACTCCGGCCACGCCGGACGAGATCAAGGTCGCCGCTCGCACCGCGGGCCTGACCTCGCGCATCAATACCCTGCTGTCGATCCCGATGCTCTATTGCATGGCCGGGGTCCACTTCTACTAGGCCGACAGCAAGACCGCTCGAGCAGGAAAACGGGGCTGCGAGGCCCCGTTTCTCCTTGGCCCGCGCCTCAGCCGATCGGCAGCAGCGCCGCCGCGACACGTCGATCCTCGGCCGACAGGACGGCATAAGTCCGGCACGCGGCGCCGGTATCCATCGCATCGACGACCATGCCGATCGCGCGCAGCTCGCGCCGCAGTTCCCCCGAGACCTGACCCATGCGCCGCCCGCAGCCGAGCAAGAGGATCTCGACCCCTGCGTCGCGCAGGGGTTCAAGGCTCGCCAGCGAAACCTCCGCCAGATGCGCGACTGGCCAGGATTGGGTTGCCCGGGGCGTGACCAGAATCGCACCCGAATAAACGACGCCGCTCACCCGAAAGCCCTGCGCGAAGTAGCTTTCTATCACTTGCCGGTCCTTGGGGACGAGCGGGGTGACGTCCAAGTTCAGGATGTCCGGACAGGCGCTGCACGATCCGCGGCGGGCGCGGCGACGGCGCCCCGTTTGGGCGGGATGTAATAGAGCAAGGGCGCGGCGATGAAGAGCGAGGAATAGGTGCCGACGACGATCCCCCACAGCATCGCGATCGAGAAACCTCTCAAGACCTCGCCGCCGAAGAAAAACAGCGACAGCACGGCGAGCGTCGTCGTGCTCACGGTCAATATCGTGCGCGACAACGTCTCGTTGAGGCTCTTGTTGATGAGATCGCCGAAATCCATGGTCCGGTTCTTGCGCATGGTTTCGCGCACGCGGTCATAGATCACCACCGTGTCGTTGATCGAATAGCCAGCGATGGTGAGAATCGCCGCCAGCGTGGTCAGGTTGAACTCGATCTGAAACAGCGAGAACAGACCGATCGTGGTCAAGGTGTCGTGCAATGTCGATAACATCGCACCGACGCCAAACTGCCATTCGAAGCGGAACCAGACATAGGCCGCGATGGCGAAGAGCGCGAGGATCGTCGCTTCCGTACCGGCGCGAATCAATTCAGCGCCGACCGTCGGCCCGACCACCTCGGTACGTCGGTAATCGACGCCGGCGCCGAGCTTGCTTTTGACGAGCGCAACCGCCTGCTCCTGCTCCTTGTCGCCACCCGGCTGGCGCTGCAAGCGAATCAGCACGTCGTTGTCAGTGCCGAAGCCCTGCAGCGAGACGTCGCCAAGGCCGATTCCGTCGAGCTGCGCCCGCATCGCCGCGAGATCGGCCGGCGCAGTCGTTCGCGCCTCGATGATCGTTCCGCCGCTGAAATCGATGCCGTAATTGAGGCCGCGCACCACAAAGAGGCCGAGCGAGCCCAGCGTCATGATCAGCGACAGCGCGAAGCCGAGCTTGCGCAGGCGCATGAAATCGATGCTCGGAATCCGGCGGATGATGATGAGCGGTCGCATGATTGGGCTGTCCGCGCGCTAGATCGGAAGGACTTTGGGCTTCGTCCGCCGGAGCCAAGTCACGATCTCGAGCCTCGTCACCAGAATGGCCGAGAACAGCGAGGTCAGCACACCCAGGCTCAGGGTTACGGCGAAGCCCTTCACCGGGCCCGAGCCGAGCCAGAACATCAGCGCTCCGGCCACGAGCGTCGTCACATGGCTGTCGAGAATGGTACCGAAGGCGCGCTCGAATCCGGCCTGAAGCGACGAGATCAAAGAGCGGCCGCCGCGCACTTCCTCGCGAATGCGTTCATAGATCAGCACGTTGGCATCGACCGCCATTCCCATGGTCAACGCGATGCCGGCGATGCCCGGCAAGGTCAAGGTCGCCCCCAACAGCGACAAGCTCGCCATGATCAGGCTCAGATTGAAGAACAGCGCGATGTCCGCGAAGATCCCGAAGAGGCCGTAGAATACCACCATGAACAGGACGACGAGCGCCACGGCGACAACGCTCGCGAGCGCGCCGGCATGGATCGAATCGGCGCCGAGATCGGGGCCGACGGTGCGCTCTTCGAGCACGGTCAAGGGCGCGGGCAAGGCGCCGGCGCGCAGCAGCAACGCCAAGTCGCTCGCCGATTGCACGGTGAAACTGCCCGAGATGATGCCCGCCCCCCCGAGGATCGGCTCGCGGATCACCGGCGCGCTGATCACCTTGTTGTCGAGCACGATGGCGAAGGGCTTGCCGACATTCTCCTTGGTGGCGTCGGCGAAGCGCCGTGCGCCGGTGGAATCGAACTTGAAGCTCACCACCGGCTCGTTGTTCTCGAAGGTCGGTTGGGCGTCGGTGAGCGTGTCGCCGCTGACCATGACGCGGCGGCGCACGACATAGGATTCCACGGGCTGGCCGTTTTGGGTCGCCTCGCCGGGCAGAAGCTCGTCGCCCGGCGGCAGCTTGCCCGCGCGCGCATCGGCGGGCGAGGCGTTCGGGTCGACGAGCTGGAAGGTCATCTTCGCGGTTTGCCCCAGCAATTGCTTGACGTACTCAGGATTATCGACGCCAGGTATCTGGACGAGAATGCGGTCCTCGCCCTCGCGTTGGATGGTCAGTTCCTTGGTGCCGGTCGGGTCGATCCGGCGGCGCACGATCTCGACCGATTGATCGACGGCCGAGCTGCGGCGCGCCGCCAAGGCCGCCGGATTGGGCGTCAGCGTCACCGCGCCGTTCGCCGCGATCGCTATGTCGATGTCGGGATCGATCTTGGCAACGATGCCGCGCACGTCGCTGATGCGGCCCGTGTCGAGCACATTGAAGCTGACATCGGTCGCATTCGAGCTCAGATCGGTATAGCCGATCTTGGCCGCCAGCAGCTCGGTGCGAATTTCATCGACCAGGCCGGCCAGGCGTTCCTGCTCGACCGCGCCCATGTCGACCTCGTATAGCAGATACGAGCCGCCGCGCAGATCGAGGCCCAACGAGACTTGCTTCCTCGGCAGGAAGGACGGCCAGCCCGCGACCGTCCCGGGCGCAAACGCATTGGGCAATGCGAAGACGACCCCGAGGAGACAGACCCCCAGAACTAAAAACCGTATCCACGGCTGAAAATAAAGCATCCCGGGAGCCTCGCTCGGGAAGCGCTAACGCAAGCCCAAGAATTTTTTCCACACTGGCGTTTCCGCCGGGCCGGAGGATGTGGCGGACGGCGGCGAACCGCCGGCCTTGTCGTCCTTCGCGTCTTCGCCCTTGGCCGCGACCGGCTCGGTCTTGGCGAGCACCTGGCTGATCGTGCTGCGCACCACGCGGACGCGCACATTCTCGGCGAGATCGACCAGCAATTCGTCGTCGCTGACGACCTTCGCCACCACGCCCATCAAACCGCCGCCGGTGACCACCCGATCGCCGCGCCGAACCGCACCAAGCATCGCCCTCTGCTGCTTGGCCTTCTGCTGTTGCGGGCGGATCAGAAAGAAATAGAACACGACGAAAATCAGCGCCAGCGGCGCCAGCTGCACCAGCATCCCGGAGCTGTCGCTTCCCGCAGCCTGGGCATAGGCCGGCGATATCAGCATGCTCTCACTCCTTCGGTCAAAAGCGGTTCGCCCGCGCCGCATAGGTAACGGATAGGGCCTCGAAGCGCAAGCAAGCCGCCCGCCTTGCAGCGTTGCCGATAGCGGCTATCATTGCGCGGAGAAAACGATGCAGGGGGCAAAAGATGCTTAAAACATGGCTTTTTCTGGGCCTCGGCGCGCTGGCGATATCCGGTTGCACCGACACCATCGTGATGTCGAGCCAGCAGGCCGGCGTGTCCGAGCCGTGCACCTACTCACTGATGTATCTCTCGCTTCGGCAATGCGTCGCGAACGGACAAGCGGATGGTCTGACGATGGCCAACGGGCCGGAATGGTGGACCTACGATCGCTGATTCCGGCCAACCGGGCGCGATGACCGACGACAAGAAGATCGAAGCACTGCTGGAGCGCGTAGCGGCGGCGCTCGAGCGCCAATCGCCGGCAGCGCCGCCGCGCAACGATCTCGCTTCGACCGACGCCTTCGTGTGGCACGCCGAGCGCGAATACCTCGAGCCCGTGAAGCGCGTCAACCGCGTCGATCTGGCGTTGCTGCAAGGCATCGACCGCGTGCGCGACATCCTCCTCGATAACACGCAGCGCTTCGCCCGGGGACTCCCTGCCAACAACGTGCTGCTGTGGGGCGCGCGCGGCATGGGTAAAAGCTCGCTGGTAAAGGCCGCGCATGAAGCGGTGAACGCCAAGCAGCAGCACGCGCTAGCGCTCGTCGAGATTCACCGCGAGGATATCCCCTCGCTGCCGCGCCTTCTTGGGATTTTGCGCGGCGCCAAGCGGCGCTGCATCCTGTTTTGCGACGATCTGTCCTTCGATAGCGAGGATACCAGCTACAAATCGCTGAAGGGCGTCCTCGAAGGCGGCATCGAGGGCCGGCCCGACAATGTGGTGCTCTATGCCACCTCGAACCGGCGGCATCTCCTCTCGCGCGACATGATCGAGAACGAGCGCTCGACCGCGATCAACGCCGGCGAGGCGGCCGAAGAGAAAATCTCGCTGTCCGATCGCTTCGGGCTCTGGCTCGGATTCCATGCCTGCGACCAGCAGACCTATCTTGCCATGGTCGACGCCTATGCACGGCATTTCAGTCTCGACTATCCGCCAGACCGGCTCAAGGCCGAGTCATCGGAATGGGCGATCACGCGCGGCGCGCGCTCGGGCCGCGTCGCCTGGCAATACATCCAGGACCTCGCCGGAAAGTTGGGCAAAAAGCTCGACGCGAAGTGACGCCACTCTCAAGCCCGCAACCGCTCCGCCAACCAGCGGACGATCATCGGGACCGTGTCGGGCGTATAGCCCATATGGCCGACCGGATAGAACCGCGCGGCTTTCGGGCTGCCATGCTCCAGTAGAAGATGCATATCCTCGATCGGAAAAATCGAATCCTGCGTGCCGTTGACGAGCAGGAGCGGCGCCGAGGGCCGGTCGATTACGCCTTGCTTCAACAGCGACAGGCACGGGCAATATTCGACCCATTCCTCGAAGCTGCCCCGGCCGAACGCACTGGCGAGGGTCTCTGCCAGCTCGAAAGCGTAGCTGCCGTGCTGCGCCTTCTCGATCCATTCCGGCGTGAACGCGTAATGCGCACAACCGCCCTGGGCGACCACCGCGGCCACCTTGTCGCGATGCTTATGCGCGATTTTCGCGGCCCAGTAGCCGCCGGTGCTGCCGCCCCAGGCCCCGATCCGCGCAGGATCGATCAAGGGCTGCGTCGCGCACCAGGCGAGCACCGCGTCCCATAACCGCTCGGCATCTTCCGAGCCATCGAGCGGCGCGTCACCCGTCCCCGGCATGTCGATCAACAGCAAGGACAGATTTGCCGCCAGGATCGGATCCGCGATCTCGGTGCGATCCTCCTTGAAGGTGTCGATGCCGGCCCACAGGATCACCAGCGGCAAGCGCCCGGCATTTCTCGGCCGCGCCAGATAGCCGATGGCGTGATCGCCCTCGCCGGCTCGACCGCGGAAGGGAATTTCCACCCGCTCGAAAGAATATGGAAAATACCGCGCGGCGGCGAGATACATCGCTTGCGACTTGCGGTAGGCCGCGCGCTTTCCCGGCGAATTGGTCGTCGGAAACCGCGCCATGCGATAGAGACCGTAGGCGTGAAGGTAATGCTCCTGCGCGGCCTTGCTATCGCCCTCGGCCTCGGCCGCGCGCGCCAGCGCCTCGAAGGGTCGCGCGGCGGCGCTATAGGCTTCCGCCCAGGGCTCGCGGTCGAGCGAGGTCAATCGGGTGAGAATGCGCTCGTTATCGTCATAGCTCGTATAGACGAGGGGATGGAGACCCATCCTCGCATTGGGCTGCCAATGCTGCCAGACCTCAGCGATATTTCGCGTGTAACGCCGCATGCAGCCTCCCGTTCCGGTGCTGCGCCCATCATGCCGGCACGCGCGCAAGCGTCAATGAAGGAAAAGCCGCGCGTGGGCGCGTAGCCCAAGCGCCGCGGACGAACATGTAAACAGGGCCTAGGCCGCCTCGCTGCTTTTGGCGGCGCCGAGCGGCAGCCGGATCACGACGCGCGTGCCGGTGCCCGGCGTGGCTCGCGATCGCGATGTCGCCGCCATGCTGCTCGATGATCAGCTTGGCCGTGGGTAGTCCGAGGCCGGTGCCGAACGGGCGCGTGCTGTAGAGCGGCTCGAATACGCGCGCGAGGACATCCGAAGGCATGCCGGGTCCGGTGTCGGCGACCACGATCTCGGCCATAGCGCCGGTATGGGTCGATATCGTGATGCGGCGCTCTGGCAGGCCGCTCTCGACGCTGCCGATCGCTTCCGCGGCGTTCTCGATCAGGTTGACGACGGCGCAGCGCAAGCGCTCGCCATCGACAGGCACGACCGCCGCCGGACAACCCAACCGACGCTCGATCGCGATACCGCCCGGAATCCTCTGACCGTCGAGGACTTCGCCGAGCCAGGAATTGAGATGCATCGGCGCTGCATGCAAATCGCGCCCGCCGGCATAGTCCAGCAAATCGGTAATGATGCCGTCGCAGCGGTCGATGGTGCGCAGGACGCGCGCCATCTGGCGCTCGAAATCGACTTCCTTGCCGCGCGCCATGAGATCGATGGCGTGAATGGTGTTGCGGATCGTGCTCAGCGGATTGCGCAGCTCGTGCGCGACCGTGGCGGTAAGCCGGCCGAGCAGCGACAGGCGCTCCTCGCGTAACATCGCGGCCTCGGCGATAGCGCGCCCGCGCTCGGCTTCGGCCTTCTCGTTGCCGATGCGGAGGATCGTCGCGTGGGTTTCCAATTGTCGCTTGATCAGCTCGGCTTGCTCGTCGCGCATCACCTGATGGGCGTGCGCGGTGATGCGGCGTTCGCGATCGACCTCGGCATAGGCGGCATCGACCAGTTGGAGAAATAGATCGAGGTCGAGCTCGCTCCCCGCGCCGGGCTGGCGCGCCTGCTTGAGCTGGCGATGAAGCAGCTTGTGCATGCCTAGGTTTCGGCGAAGGTCGTGATCGTCATGGTCTGATTATGCAGATCGCAGACCGCCGACGCCTCCATCGGCGCGATCTCGCCATAGGAATAGAAGCCGGTGGTGCGGCACTGCTCGCCCAGCACGTCCGTCACCGCTTCGACCTCGTCGGCGATGCGCTGGCCGAGGAGGAGCTTCCGTCCGATGCAGCTTACGAGGATAGCGAGCTTCGCCTCGGGGATAGCGGCCTTCTTGGCGGCGTTCCCGGCGCCGGCGATGAGATGGTCGAAATTGCCGAGCATTACCTGGGCGATATGACCTTCCGGGATGGTGCCCGCGAAGATCATCGCCTTTTTTTCCTCGTTGACGCCGACGACGGTCCTAACGAGGCTCGAATTGGCATCGCCCTTGGGGTGAATCCGCAATGGGAACAGCAGGGCACTTGCCGGCAGCTTTGCCGCTTCGGCACCGAGGTAGTGCTTGTAGAGATCGAGCGCCGATTGGCCGTCGAGATCATAGAGCGTATTGCCTTCCGATCGGGTGATGATGCGCTCGGGCCCGACCGCGTCCCAGCCCCCGACGCTGCCATAGCCGACGCGGATCCTGTCGCCATAGAAGCCGACCGCGACGACCTTGCCGGTCTCGGGATTGGCGTTGAGGCCGACCTTTGTGGTCGCGAAGCTCGCGCCGTCGCCGGCAAGTCCTCCGGTGAGGCAGACGTCGCGGCCGAGTACGTGCTGCACGCCCGCGACCAGCTCGGTGCCGTTGACCTTGGTTCCGTCCGACAGCAGGAACACGTTGTGCAAACCGTCGGGCGAGAGCGCCCGACCAAGCCGCGCGCCGATCTCGAACGAGGTCCGCCCCGAAGCGACGCTTTCCTCGGCGAGGTTCACGACGGTGCCTTCGAACTCGATGGCGGTGGCAATGACCGAACCGTCATGGACATCGATCTCGGCGATCTCGCCTCCCGTGGTGCAGCCCAAAAGCGCGGCGCCCGGCCAGGCGGCCTTGATCTCGGCGAAGCGCATACCGTCGTCGAGCGTGCCCGGAGCGGCAAAGTATAAGACCAGATTCGGCGCGATCGGTGCGTCGGTGCCGATCGGCTGCCAACCGCGGCGCGGCTGCCAGAGACGCTGCGTTACTTTCATCGGCTGGTTTCCTTTCGCACCTAAGCGTGCAGCCTCTATCATCGCCCGATCGTGCTTAAATCGCGGTTAACCCCGCCGCCGGTGCGCCCCAAAAACTTTGTCACCATCGGGCTTTTACGGGGTTGGAGCGGCCGGCCCGGCCAGGCTTGCCTGGAGATTCGGCAAATAGCGTGCGGGGTCGAGCGCCTTCGTGCCCTGGCGGATCTCGAAATGCAGTTGCGGCGAGGTGACGGTGCCCGTCGCGCCTGCCTTGGCAATCTCCTGGCCGCGCGTCACTACGTCGCCACGTTTGACCAATAGCGACGAATTATGGCCGTAAGCAGTCATATACCCCCCCGCATGCTTGATCAGCACGAGATTGCCGTAGCCGCGGAGCTCGTTGCCGGCATAAGCGACCACCCCAGCATCGGCGGCATGCACGGCCTCGCCCTCGCTCGCCGCGATGTTGATGCCGTCATTGTGAGTGCCTCCGGGTCCCGGTCCGTAGCTCGAGATGACGCGGCCTTGCAGTGGCCACTGGAAAGTACTGCCAGCCTGCGGTGGCGGCGGAGGCGGCGTGGACGCCGCTTGAGCCGGGATCGCAGGTTCGGATTTAACTTGATCCTCGGGCGGCTTGTCGCGCGGCGGCGCCGCTTCGGCGGCCCGGTCGGGCGGCGCGACCGACGCCGGCAGATAGAGCGTTTGCCCGGCGCGGATCGCATATGGCGCGGTCAGATGATTGAGGCTGGCGAGCGTGCTGAGCTCGACGCCATAGAGCCGCGAGATGCCGTAGAGCGTGTCGCCAGCCCGCACGACATGAAAGCGCTCTTGTGGCAGCACCAGCATAGTGCCGGCGGCGATCCGGTAGGGCGGAGTCAGACGATTGGCGTCGATGATCGAGCGCACAGGCAAATCGTAGCGCCGCGCGAGGGTGTAGACTGTATCCCCCGCGCTGACCACGACCCGATCCGGATGCGGAAGATGGGCTTGCGGCACCGCCGCCGGCGGCGGGCGCCGCGTCTCCTCGCCCGGCATGGTCAGCTCCGCCGGCGGGCCGGAACGGGTGCAAGCCGCCAGCGACACGAGCGCGATCAGCACCAGGGCAAGGCGCGGCATCATTGCGCTAGTGTAGGCCAGCGCCCGAATCCCCGACAACAAACTCGCTGCACCTGACCGGGGAAGCAACCCCCAAGGCTTACCGATGCACGGTGCGCGCCAGCCCGGCCACGAGGGGCACGAAGCGGACGGCGCCGAGCTCCTCGGTGCTGAAGCCGCTGGCATCGCGCCGCACCCGCAGCAGCATCTGGTCGCGCTTTTCCTCGCCCACCGGCGCCACCAGTACACCGCCTTCGGCGAGGCAATCGAGCAGCGGGCCAGGCACGTCCGAAGCGGCGGCGGTGATCATGACACGGTCGAATACGCGCTGCTCGGGCCAGCCCTTGGTGCCATCGCCGAACCGGCAGGTGACGTTGCCGAGGCGCAGCCCGGCGAGGCGCCCTTCCGCCGCCTTGAGCAAGGTGCGATGGCGCTCGACGGTGAACACCCGCCGGGCCAGCAGCGCGAGCACCGCCGCCTGGTAGCCCGAGCCGGTGCCGACCTCGAGCACAATGTGCCGGTCGGTCACGGCGAGCGCCGCTGTCATCAGCGCTACGACGTAGGGCTGGCTGATGGTCTGCCCGTTGCCAATAGCCAGCGCCACGTTGTCATGGGCGTGCCCGGCGAACGCCGCCGGCACGAAGACCTCGCGCGGCACGCGCTCGATCGCTTCGAGCACCCGCGCGTCCGAAATCCCGGCGCGGCGCAATTCGAGGATCAGCGCCGCGCGCGCTTCGGCAAAGCTCACGCGAGCGCCTGCTTGAGCTTGGCGAGTGCCCGCCGGTTCGTCAGATCGAGAAAGATCGGCGTCACCGCTACCTTGCCTTCGGCGAGCGCGCGTACGTCGCTTCCGGCCCGTGTGCGCGCTTCGTCGCGCTGTGGCCCGATCCAGTAATAGGGCCGGCCGCGCGGATCGAGCCGCTCGAAGAGATGGTCGCCGATCTTGCGGCCGCCTTGCGCCGCCGCAACGATGCCGCTGACTTGCGCCGGCGAGCAATCCGGGAAATTGACGTTGAACAATGTCTCGCGCGGCCAGGGCAGCCCGGCGAGGCGCCGTATCACGCGCGGTGCCAGCGCGACGGCGCAAGCCCAGCGCAATTTCCGGTCGTCGCCGGCGCTCTGGCTCAAGGCGATCGCCTTCACGCCCAACAGGGTCGCCTCCATCGCCGCTGCGATCGTGCCCGAATAAGTCACGTCCTCGCCGACATTGCCGCCCGCGTTGATCCCCGACAGCATCAGATCCGGCCGCCGATCCTCGCAGGACCTCGTTGACCGCGAGGAGCACGCAATCGGTCGGCGTGCCATCGACCGCGAAACGCCGCGGCCCGAGCTTGCGGATGCGCAACGGGCGCTGCAGAGTCAGCGAATGGCTGGCGCCGCTTTGCTCGACCTCCGGCGCAACCACCCAGACATCGCGGGCGAGGCCGCGGGCCAAACGCGCCAGCAACTTGATCCCGGGAGATTCAACGCCATCATCGTTGCAGACGAGGATGCGCGCGCGCGCGAGGTCGATGCGCCGGTCAACCATCGGGCTTCAATACCTCGATGTCGCCCATGTAACGGCGAAGCTTCTCGGGAACCGCGACCGAGCCGTCCTCGCGCTGATAATTCTCCAGCACCGCGACTAGCGTGCGGCCGACCGCAAGCGCCGAGCCGTTGAGGGTGTGGACGAAGCGCGCGGCTTTTTCGCCTTTGGCGCGGAACCGCGCATTCATGCGCCGCGCCTGGTAGTCGCCGCAATTGGAGCAGCTCGAAATTTCGCGATAGGCGTTCTGGCCGGGCAGCCAGACTTCGATGTCGTAAGTCTTGCGCGCGGCCGCGCCCATGTCGCCGGCGCAGAGCAGCATCACCCGATACGGCAGATCGAGACGCTTCAGCACCTCTTCGGCGCAGGCGGTCATGCGCTCATGCTCGTCAGCCGAGCGATCGGGATGCGCGATCGACACCAGCTCGACCTTGTTGAACTGGTGCTGGCGGATCATGCCGCGGGTATCCGCGCCAGCCGCCCCGGCTTCCGAGCGGAAGCAGGGAGTGAGCGCGGTAAAGCGCAGCGGCAGCCTGTCCGCGTCGAGCAGCTCGCCGGCGACGAGATTGGTGAGCGGGACTTCCGCCGTTGGAATCAGCCACAGCCCGGTCTCGGTGCGGAACAGGTCATCCGCGAATTTCGGCAGTTGCCCGGTGCCGAAGGCGGTTTCGTCGCGCACCAGCAGCGGCGGCGCGATCTCGGTGTAGCCGTGTTCGGCGGTATGAAGGTCCAGCATGAACTGCCCGAGCGCCCGCTCGAGTCTTGCCAATGCGCCCTTGAGGACGACGAAGCGCGCGCCTGACAGCTTGCCGGCGCGGGCGAAATCCATCTCGCCGAGGCGCTCGCCGATGGCGACGTGGTCCCTGGCCTTGAAGGCAAAGTGCGGCGGCCTGCCATGCGCCCGGATTTGCCGGTTGTCCGCCGCGTCCTTGCCATCGGGGACATCCTCGGCCGGTAGGTTGGGAATTGCCGCGAGCGCTGCATCGACCGCGTTCTTGAGTAGCGCCGCGTTGGTTTCAAGGCGCGCCTCCTCCTCCTTGCTGTCGGCGACGCGGCGCAAAATCTCGGCGGCATCGCCGCCGTTCGCCTTTACCGCGCCGATCTCGCGCGCGAGCCTGTTGCGCTCGGCCTGAAGCTGCTCGGCCCTCGTTTGCGCCGCGCGCCACTCCCGGTCGAGCGCCAGGATCTCCGGCGTCCGCGCCGGCAAACCGCGCCGCGCCAAGCCCCTGTCGAAGCCCTCGGGATCGTCGCGAATCGCTTTCAGATCGAACATCGGCGCCTACTCTCGAACTCGAGAATCACTTGGGGAAAACTCAATAACCAACTGACTATGAAGTATTTTTCTTGTTGAGCTCTGCTTCTTCCTCGGCCTGGCGCTTGGCTCGCTGCTTTTCCACCATGCGGCACGAGACAATCGAGAGCTCGAACAACAGCAGCAACGGCACGGCAAGCGAGACCTGGCTGAAGATATCGGGCGGGGTCAGCACCGCGGCGACAATGAACACGATGACGATCGCGTAGCGGCGTTGCTTGGCGAGGCCGGTTGAGGTAACGAGGCCGACCCGCGCCATCAGGGTCAAGAGGACCGGAAGCTGGAAAGCGACACCGAAGGCCAGCATCAGACGCATCACCAAGGTGAGATATTCGCTGACCTTGGGCTCGACCTCGATCGGCAACGTGCCGTTGCCGCCCGGCGATTCGAAGCTCAGGAAGAACCGCCAAGCGACCGGAAAGATGACGTAGTACACCAGCGCGCCGCCCATGATGAACAGCAGCGGGCTGGCGACCAGATAGGGCAAGAATGCCCGTCGCTCCTGCTTGTAGAGGCCGGGAGCGACGAACAACCAGATCTGGCTGGCGATGATCGGGAACGCGAGGCAGAAGGCGCCCCAGAACGCGACCCGGAGATCGGTGAAAAACGCCTCGGTGAGATCGGTGAAAATGAGATGGCGCCCGGCCTGGTGGCTCAACGCATTGGCGAGCGGCTGCGCCAGGAAATTGTAGATCGTCTTGCTGAAATACCAGCACGGCCCAAACATCACGATGAGCGCGATGAAGGAATAAAGGAGACGCTTCCGAAGCTCGATCAAGTGATCGAGCAGCGGCATCTTGCCGTCGTCGAGTTCGTCTTTCGCGTCGGTCACGCCGCGCCCTCGCCCGGCGTCTTCGCCGCTAGAGCGGGATCGGGCAGAGCCGGCGGAGCTGCCGCTTCGGCCGGCGCGGTGGGATCGGCCGGAAAGGGCACTCCTTCGCCGGCCGGCTTGGCCGCCTGGTCCGCCAGCGGATCGGTCAGCACCGGCTCGGATAGCGAGCGTTGGAGCTCGCCGCCGGGATCGATCGCCTGCCGGATGTCACGGTCAAAATCGAAATTCGCGGCGCGGTCGATGTCGCGCTTGATGTCGTCGAGCTCGGCCTCGCGGACCATCTGGTCGAGACTGCCCTGGAATTCTCGGGCGATGGCGCGCGCCTTGCGCACCCATTGCCCAACGATTCGGAGCGTGCGCGGCAGGTCCTTGGGACCGATCACGACAAGCGCCACCGCGGCGATTAGCGCCAACTCCGACCACGCGAAATCGAACATCGCCTATGTCACTGCCATGCTGTGCGATTGCTGGCGCGGATCATGGCAGAAGCAACCGGGCGCCGCAACGCAGGGGGCTCAAGCTGCCGTATCGTCTTCCGGCGGCTCGGCCTCGTCTTCCCCATCTACGTCTTCCTCGGCCGCATCCGCCAAGGAGACCTCGCCAGCGGTAATAGTTTGGTGCAGCGTCGCGACCGGGCGCGGTCCGATGAGGCCGGTGGCGCGCAGCTCCTCGACGCCTGGCAGATCGGCGAGGCTGGCGAGCCCGAAATGCAATAGGAACGCATCGGTTGTGCACCAGGTAACCGGCCGCCCGACCGTCTGCTTGCGACCCTTAGGGACGATCCAGCCGGCCTCCATCAGCGTGTCGAGCGTGCCACGGCTGATGATGACGCCGCGGATTTCCTCGATCTCGGCGCGCGTCACCGGCTGATGATAGGCGACGATCGCGAGGGTTTCGATCGCCGCGCGCGAAAGCTTTCGCGCGACCTTTTGGGTGAGCTTCAAGCGTGACGCGAGGTCTGGCGCGGTCCTGAGCGTCCAGCCGCCCCCGACCGCAACGACGTTGACGCCGCGCGGCGCATAGAGCGCCGTGAGCTCGGCGACCAGCGACGCGACATCGCATCCCTCGGGCAAGCGCTGCTTGAGGCTCTCTTCGTCGAGCGGCGATGACGCGGCAAAAAGTAGGGCTTCGACGAGCCGCAGCTCGTCGGTGAAGTCTTGTGGGCTCATGGTGTCTCTTGCGGCAGACTGCGCAGATAGATTGGACCGAACGCGGTTTCCTGGCGAAGCTGCAGCTTGCCGGCGCGCACCAGCTCGAGACTGGCGGCGAAGGTCGCGGCGACAGCCGAGCGCTGCACTAGGCCCGGCACCAGGCCCGGTGGCAGGAAGCTCGCTAGTGTGCGCCATTCCGGCATGCGGCCCAAGAGCCGCGACAGGCGCTGCAGCGCATCGTCCATGGAATAGAGCTCGGGCGCTTCGATACGAAGGATCCCGGTCTCGTTGCGCGAGCGTTCCTCGCCATAGGCCTTGAGGAGATCGTAGAGCGTCGCGTCATAAACGGGGACCAGCACGCGCGGCAGACCCTCGGGCGCGCCGCGCGGAAAGACGTCTCGGCCCAAAAGATCGCGCGCGAACAGGCGCTGCCCGGCCTGCTGCATCGCCTCGAGGCGCAGCAATTGATGGGCGAGAGCCGCCGCCATCTCTTCGCCGCTCGGTTCTGCCGCTTCGGCGGGCTGCGGCAGCAGCAAGCGCGATTTGAGATAGGCGAGCCAGGCCGCCATCACCAGGTAATCGGCCGCGATCTCGAGGCTCAAGCGGCGCGCGGCCGCGATGAAGGCGAGATACTGGTCGGCGAGTTGGAGGATCGATATCTTGGTGATATCGACCTTTTGCTCCCGCGCCAGCGTTAGCAACACGTCGATCGGCCCCTCATAACCTTCGAGATCGACCACCAGCTCGGCGCCGGAGAGAGGCTCCGGCTTTTCCATCTCGAAGGGTTCGGCGTCGCTCATTGGCCGACCCCGGTGATCGTGGTGATCGCGTCGAGCAGCCAGCCGATCGGCCGCTCGATGATGGTGCCGATGATGTTGAGGTTCATCCCCATCTGCTCGCCGACGAACGGCAGCAGGAACAATAGTGTGATGAGGATGAGCATGCCATAGCGCTCGCTCCGGGCGAGCGGAATTGCGAGCGCGTCCGGCAGCAATCCGACCGCCACCCGACCGCCATCCAAGGGCGGCAGAGGGATCATGTTGAACACAGCGAGGATCACGTTGAAGACCATCGAATTCAATAAATTGTCCTGCAGCCATTGGCGAAAAAACAACGGCACCAGCGGGACGAGATAGAGAAGCAACGCCGAAACGATTGCAAGCAGCACATTCGTCGCCGGGCCGGCGGCGGCCACCCAAACCATGTCGCGGCGCGGATGGCGCAGCCGATCGAACCGCACCGGAACCGGCTTGGCATAGCCGAACACGAAATGCCCGGCTGACAAGAAGTACAGCAAGAGCGGCATCGCGATGGTGCCGAAGGGATCGATATGCTTGAGTGGATTGAAGGTCACGCGGCCCATGCGCAGCGCGGTGTCGTCGCCCAGGCGATTGGCGACGTAGCCGTGCGCCGCCTCGTGCAGCGTGATTGCGAAGATCGCCGGCAGCGCCATAGTCAGGACGCCTTGGACGAGGCTGGCGAGATCGATCGGCATCATCCCTCTCCCGCGACCAAGGCGGCGAACCGCCGCTCGGCCGCGAACCGGTCGAAATTCGCCGGCGCAAGGCGCCGCGCTTCGCCAGCAGCGACACGCCGGCACGCGGCCGGACTCATCGCGCCGATCGCGGCCGCGATACCGATCATTTCCGCCATCGCGCCATTACAGTGAAGCACCAGATCGCAACCCGCCTTCAGCGCTCGAGCCGCGCGCTCCGCCATTCCACCGCCCAGCGCCCGCATCGATAGATCGTCCGAAATGAGCACGCCGTCGAAGCCGATGCTAGTCCTAATCACATCGCCAATGACGAGGGACGACAGGGTCGCCGGCAGAACCGGATCGATGGCCGGAAAAAGGACGTGCGCGGTCATCGCCCAAGGCATCGCGCCCAGCGCGCGAAAAGGCCGGAAATCCGTCGCGTCGAGCGTTGCGCGATCAGTTACCACGATGGGGAGCATGACGTGACTGTCGACCGTGCCGCGGCCGTGGCCGGGAATGTGCTTCAGCACGGGCAAAACGCCCCCTGCCATCAGCCCGTCGCACACCGCCAGCCCGCGTTCCGTCACCGATTCGGGCTCGGCGCCCCAGGCGCGGTCGCCGATGATCGGATCGGCGCCCGGCACCGGCACATCGATCATCGGCGCGCAATCGACGGTTATGCCGAGCGAAGAAAGATCGTCGGCGATGAGGCGCGCGCCAAGCCAGGCGGCCTCGCGGGCGCAAGCCCCCCCCAGCGCCGCGATCGCAGCCGGCGCCGGATAGGCCGGCCAGAATGGCGGCTTGAGGCGCGCGACTCGGCCGCCTTCCTGATCGATGAGGACCGGCGCGTCGCCGCGCCCCACCAAGTCGCGCAAGGCAGCGACCAGTCCGCGCAGTTGCGCCGGATTCTCGCAGTTGCGCTGAAACAAGATGAAACCCAGCGGATCGGCATCGCGGAAGAACCCGCGTTCCTCGGCGGTGAGGGACGTGCCGGCGAGACCGAATACCGCCGGCAGCTTGTTACGGCTTGACAAGGATGCACCCGACTTTCCGGCTCTTGAGGGTGTCGCAGCTTGCCTCAGCCTGCGCCATGTCTGCGATCGGTCCCGCCTCGATACGGTAATAGATGCCTTTTTCGCCGAGATCGGCGCGCGCAGCGCTGAAGCCGAGCTTGCCCAGCACTTCGGGCTGCGCGCGCTTCAAGCGCTCCCATTCCTGCGCGGCGGCCGCCTCCGAACGCACCGCGCCGAGCTGCAACCGATAGCCATTTTCCGCGCCGATCGGCAGCGCGGACGGCGCCGACGCGACGGCGGCAGCTACCGGCGGCGCCGGCGCGACGGCGGCAGCTAGCGGCGGCGCCGGCGGTGCGGCAACGCTCTGCGCTGGCATAGCTGGCGGCGGCGCCACGATGGCTTGCGGCGCCGGTTTCGCGACTTGCGGCGCGACTGGCCGCGGCAGTGCCGGCTCGGGATCGGGTAGCAATTGCTCGACTTTGGGTGCGTCGCCGGCTTGGCGATTGAGCAGCACCGAATCCTGATCGGGCACGATCATGCCGCCCGGATCCTTGGGCGCCTCCTTCACCGGCGCGGTATCGGAATGGATCACCGGCACCGGGCCGGGCGGCAGGCGGGGGACGTCGGAGCGGTAATACCACCACGAGGCGCCGCCAAGGGCGGCAACGGCGATCACCAACAACAGCGCCCGGATTGGCCGGTGGCGGTGCCGAGGCTCGCCAGCGAGACGGTCGCTCATCCTGGAATCTCGCCCCGCAGCTCGGCGGCAGGCGTCACGCCGAACACGGCGAGGCCCGAGGCGACGACGAAAGCCACGGCTTGCACGAGCGCGAGCCGCGCGAGGGTCAGCTCCCGGGCGCCGCTTTGGATGAAGCGCATTCTCGCATCGCTGGTGCCCTTGCTCCAGAGGCCGTGGAACGAGGCCGCGACATCATGCAGATAGAACGCGATGCGATGCGGCTCATGTGCCTCGGCGGCGCCCTCGACGACGTGCGGCCATTGCGCCAGCAACCGGACGAGCGCGATCTCGTCGCGCTCGGCCAGCAAGTCGAGCCGCGCCTTCGCCAGAACCTCGGGGACGAGCTCGGTCGTCCGAAATTCGTCATGCGCGTGCCGCATCACCGACGCGGCGCGGGCATGGGCGTATTGGACGTAGAATACCGGATTGTCCTTCGACTGCTCGACCGCCTTGGCGAAATCGAAATCGAGCGCCTGGTCGTTGCGCCGCGTCAGCATGACGAAACGGAACACGTCCTTGCCGACCCGATCGACCACCTCGCGCAGGGTGACGAAAGTGCCCGCGCGTTTCGACATCCGCACCGGCTGGCCCTGGTCGAAGAGGTTGACGAGCTGGGTCAGCTTCACGTCGAGCGTGGCCTTGCCGCCGGTGAGCGCCGTGACCGCCGCTTGCATCCGCTTGACGTAGCCGCCGTGATCGGCGCCCCAGATGTCGATCATCTCGTTGAAGCCGCGCCGCACCTTATCGAAATGATAGGCAATGTCGGCGGCGAAATAGGTCCAAGAACCGTCGGATTTTCTGAGCGGCCGATCGACGTCGTCGCCGAATCGCGTCGAGCGGAACAGCGTCTGCGGCCGCGCCTCCCAATCCTCCGGCAGCTTGCCTTTCGGCGGCATCGAGCGTGCCGACATAGATGAGGCCCTGCTGTCTCCAGCGCGGCGAGCGCCGTCTCGATTCCGCCGGCCGCAACGATCGCACTTTCCGAGGTTAGTATCTCATGCTCGATACCGAGGGATTTGAGGTCATCGCGAATCAAATCCATCATTTCCGCGACGGCGAAATCGCGGAACACAGGAAGCCACTCGCCGTCGCCAGCGTGCAGCCATTTGCCGCCGTCGCGCTGTGCCAGACGATGACCGGTGTCTTTCAAATACTCGCCCGGATATAGTCCTTCGGGGATCGCGCCGATGGTTTCGCCCAACGCCTCGCGATAACGCAGATACGCCGAGCGCGCCAACACATCGACCTGCGCACCGGCATCGTTGACGTAATATTCGCGAGCAGACCTGAAACCCGACTTTCTCGAGGAGCGCGGCCAGCGCGTCGCCGACGACCGCGCCGCGGCCATGGCCAACATGCATCGGGCCGGTCGGATTGGCGGACACATACTCGACATTCACTCGCCGCCCCGCGCCAGCGTCGCTGTCGCCGTAGGTTTCGCGCGCCGCGAGAATCTCGCCGAGCCGCTCATGCCAGAACCGATCGGCGAGGCGCAGATTGATGAAGCCTGGCCCCGCCACCTCCGCCGAAGAATCTCGGGATTCGTTCCGGAGGCGCGCGGCAAGCTTGTCGGCGAAGGCGCGCGGCGCCATCCCGGCTGGTTTCGCCAAGACCATCGCCGCGTTGGTCGCGACATCGCCATGCGCCGGATCGCGCGGCGGCTCGATTGCAATGCGGGCGAGATCGAGACCAGCGGGCAGTTCGCCGTCCGCCGTCAGCGCCTCGATCTCGGCAACGACAAGCGCGTGGAGATGAGCGAAAAGGTCTTTCACGTCGCAGCGTACCTGTCGAAAACCCGGTAATGCTCGTCTTTGGCGAAACGGTCGGTCATGCCCGAGATATAGTCGGCAACGACTCGCGCGGTTTCCTTCGTGCCCGGCCCCTTTGCCTGGTGCTGCCACTCCGTCGGCAGGCATTGCGGCTCGGCCAGGAAAAGCCGGAACAGCTCCTGCACGATGCGCCGCGCCTTCGATGCCATGCGATTGACCCGGTAATGGCGATACATGCGCTCGAACAGAAAATCGCGCAACTCGCGCTCGCGCTCGCGCATGCCGGCGGAAAAGCCGATGACGGGCCCACGAAGCGCACGGACGCCGGCGGCGCTCGTGACGCCGCTTTCGGCGAGTCTTCTTCGCGACTCCTCGACCACGTCGCCGACCATGCGATCGATGAGGCGGCGGGTCGCTTCGTGGATAAGACGGGCGTCCTCGACGCCGGGGTAAAGCCGGTCGATCTCGGCGAAGACGGGCCCGACCAGCTTCACGGGCGCGATATCGGCGATCGTGAACAGCCCGGCGCGCAGGCCGTCGTCGAGATCGTGGTTGTTATAGGCGATGTCATCGGCCAGGGCGGCGACCTGCGCCTCGGCGCCGGCCCAGCTCGCAAGCTCGAGATCGTGACGCGTCGTATATTCGGCGATGGCCGCAGGCAAGTCGCCGGTAATCGGGCCGTTATGCTTGACCGTGCCTTCGAGCGTCTCCCAAGTGAGATTGAGCCCGTCGAACCCGGCATAGCGATGCTCGAGCCTCGTTAGGACGCGCAGCGTGTTGTCGTTGTGCGAGAAGCCGCCGAATGGCTTCATCACCGCATCGAGCGCTTCTTCCCCGGCATGGCCGAAGGGGGTGTGGCCGAGATCGTGCGCCAGCGCGACGGCCTCGGCGAGATCTTCCTCCAAAGCCAATTGGCGGGCGATGCTGCGCGCGATCTGGGCGACTTCGAGGCTGTGGGTCAGCCGCGTGCGGTAGTGATCGCCCTCGTGATAGACGAAGACCTGGGTCTTGTATTGCAGGCGCCGGAACGCCGCGGAATGGACGATGCGATCGCGGTCGCGCTGGAACACCGAGCGGGTGGCGGATTCGAGCTCGGGATAAAGCCGGCCGCGGCTCTCTTCGGCTCGGCTGGCGTAAGCGGCAAGCGCCGGTTTGGTCATGCGATGAAACCTAATCTCTAGGAACGAGTGTTGCAACGCGCCGCTTCGTATTGGATGATTTGGCTAGGACCGTCAAAAAAGGACATCAGGGATGGCAAGCGCCTCAAGTTACGATTACGTTGTCGTCGGCGCCGGATCGGCGGGATGCTGCCTCGCTTACCGTCTGACCGAGGACAAGGATGTGCGCGTGCTCCTCCTCGAAGCGGGGGGCTGGGACCGCGACCCGCTCATCCATATTCCGCTCGGCTGGGGCAAGATTTTCGAGGAGCGCCTGCACGACTGGATGTATTTCACCCAAGCCGAGCCGGGACTCGACGGCCGCAGCATCGAATGCGCGCGCGGCAAGGTGATCGGCGGCTCGTCCTCGATCAACGTGATGGGCTATGTCCGCGGCCATCGCCTCGATTACGACCGCTGGGCCGAGGCCGGCCTGACGCAATGGTCCTATGCCCATGCCCTGCCCTACTTCCGCCGCCAGGAAAGCTGGGAAGGCGGCGCCAGCGAATATCGCGGCGGCGAGGGTCCGATCGCGACGCGCTTCACGCGCTATGTCGATCCGCTCAACCAAGCCTATGTCGAGGCGGCCGTCGAGGCCGGTCATCCGCGGACGGCCGACTATAACGGCGCCGAGCAGCACGGCTTCGGACGCACCCAGGCGACGATCCGCGACGGCCGCCGCGCCAGCGCCGCGGCGGCCTATCTGCGCCCCGCCCTCGCGCGCCGGAATCTCCGCGTCGAGACGGGGACGCTGGTCACGCGCATCGTGCTCGAAGGCAACCGCGCCGTGGGCGTCGAATACGGGAAGAACGGTCAAACCGCGATCGTGCGCTCGACCCGCGAAGTGCTGCTTGCGGGCGGCGTCATCAATTCGCCGCAGGTGCTGATGCTGTCAGGAATCGGCGATCCCGACGAGCTCACCCGCCACGGCATCGAGGTGAAGGTCGGCTTGAAGGGCGTCGGCAAGAATCTTCAGGATCATCTCTCGGTCGGCGTCGATTACATCCGCCGCGAGTTGGGACCGTTCCCGAGTCGGTTTCGTATGGACCGCATCGCCATCGAGATGGCTCAGGCCTATTTCTTCGGCACCGGCAAGGCGACCGATCTGCCGGGCGGCTGCATGGGCTTCATCAAGACGCGACCCGACGCGAAGATGCCCGACATCCAGATCCTGTTCCGCGCCGCGCCGGGAGGCGTGCGGCCCTACTGGCCGATCTTCCAGCGCCCGGTCGCCGACAATTTCGGCTCGCGTGCCGTACTGCTTCGCCCGGAAAGCCGCGGCTCGGTCAAGCTCGTTTCCAGCGACCCACGCGCCGCGGTGCACATCCACCAGAATTTTCTCAGCTCCGAAGCCGATCGCGCGCTGATCCGCAAAGGGGTGCGGTTGGTGCGAGAGATCGGCAACCAGAAGGCGATACGGCCCTTCATCGCGGCCGAGGTCGCGCCCGGTCCGGGAAAGGATTCGGACGCCGAGATCGACGCCCATATCCGCCGGACCGCGGCCACGGCGCACCATCCGCTCGGCACGTGCAAGATGGGTATCGACTCCGACCCGGATGCGGTGGTCGATCCGGAATGCCGGGTGCGCGGGATCGAGTCGTTACGCGTCGTCGACGCCGCCGTGATGCCCGACCTCGTCGGCGCCAACATCAATGCCACCGTGATCATGATCGCCGAAAAGGCCGCCGACCTCATCCGCGGCCGGCCTGCCCTCGCGCCGGTCAATGTCTGAGGATGGCGCACGGCGATAACGACGGAAGTTTGACAAATCCTTGGCAATCCCCACATAAACTAGGTCTCCAATCCGTGGGAATCCCCATGCCGGAAGGCCATACCGTCCCGCCACCGCACGTCACTCTGACGGCAAGCGCCGCGCGCCGCGTCGCCGAGCTGAAAATCCAGGAAAAGGCGCCCAACGCCTTTCTCCGCCTCGCCGTCTCGGGCGGCGGCTGCTCCGGCTTCCAGTATGGTTTCAGCTTCGAGGATGCCCGCCAAAGCGACGATCTGGTGTTCGAGCGCGACGGCGTCGCCCTCGTTATCGACGAGACGTCGCTCGAGCTGATCAATGGCTCCGAGATCGATTTCGTCACCGACATGATGGGCGCCGCCTTCCAGGTGCGCAACCCGAACGCCGCGTCGTCCTGCGGCTGCGGCAAATCCTTTTCGGTTGGGTGAGCGGCCGGGCTTGACCAAGATCGCGACTTGGAACGTCAACTCGGTCAAGGCCAGGCTGCCGCATCTCCTTGCCTGGTTAGAAGCCGCCAAGCCCGACATCCTTTGCCTGCAAGAGATCAAGTGCCAGACCGAGGATTTCCCGGCATTCGAATTGCAGCGCCTCGGCTATCACGTCGCCGCGGTCGGCCAGCGCGGCTACAACGGCGTCGCCCTATTGTCGCGCGAGAAGGCGACCGAATTGGTGCGCGCGCTGCCCGGCGGCCAAGCGGACGATCAGGCGCGCTATATCGAGGCGACGATCGGGGATTTGCGCGTCGCCTCGATCTATCTGCCCAATGGCAATCCGGTCGAGAGCGACAAATATCCCTACAAGCTCGGCTGGATGAGGCGGCTCGCCCGCCACGCGCGAGGATTGCTCGAGAGCGAGAAGCCCATCGTCCTAGCGGGCGACTATAACGTCTGCCCGACCGATGACGACGTCTACGACCCGGTGGGATGGCGCGAGGACGCGCTGTGCCGGGCGGAATCGCGCGCCGCTTTCCGCGTGCTGCCGAATCTCGGCTATGTCGACGCTTTCCGTGCGCTGCACGCCGAGCCGCACCGGTACAGCTTTTGGGATTACCAGGCCGGGCATTGGCATCGCGACGAGGGGCTGCGCATCGACCATCTGCTGCTGTCGCCCCAAGCCGCCGATCGCCTCCAGGCCTGCGACATCGACACGGCGCCGCGCGCCAAGGAAAAAGCGTCGGATCACGCGCCGGTCTGGTGCGAAATCGCGGCGCCTCGCGCGCCGGCTATTTGAGGCGCTTATCCGCTTGCGTCACAAGGCTCAGATCGGCGTATTTCGTCGGATCGAGATCGGACGGGAGAAATCCGAGCTCGTGCGCCGTGCCGATGTTGCGCCGAAGCGCCGTCAGATCGGGCTGACCCGCCGGATCACGATAGTCATCGTTCTTGGTGAAGAGCCAGCTCGACCACAGGGCCGGCGGCGTCTTGGTGTAGTCAACCACCGATTGGATCGCCGCGTCGCGATTGGCCGGATCGAAATACCAGTGGAGCTCGCGCAGATTGTCCTCGAGAAAATCGACCACTGCGGCGCGGTTCTTTTCGATGAAACCGGCGCGTGCCGTCAGGACGATCATCTGTGAGACGCCGATCGCGTCCTTTTGCAAAAACAGCGCATGCGCCGCCGCGCGAAGGGCCGGGTCCTGGCTGAACGGCGTGACGCCGGTGATGAGATCGACCTTATGATCGAGCAACTCGGCCTTCATGTTGGGAAAGGCGGATTCGATCAGCGTGTAGTCCTTTTTGTCCTCGAGGCCGTGCTTGCGCAGCATTTCGCGCAACGCCATGTCAACGGCGCTACCCGCCGCGTTCGAGGTCACGACCTTGCCCTTCAAATCCTCGACCTTTTTGATCGGGCCGTCGTTCAGAACCATGTATTCGGAGCTGTAATAGCCTTCAACTCCGTCGCGAAACACGTCGGCGAGGATGCGCAGATCGTCGAGCTTGGCGTTCTCGACCGCGATCGCGAAGGACGAGAAGGCCAGCGGCGCGAGGTCGATCTCGCCCGCCGACAGCGCCGAGATCATCGGCGGCGTGGCGGTGAAATGCGTGAATTCGAGCGTGTAACTCTTGCCCTGGTGTTGCGCGATGCCCTCCTTGCCCAGGAGCGCCAGAGGTGCGTCGCCCGCCGGCACGATCCAGGCGATGCGCAGCTTGACCGGATCGGCATTGGCGCCGATGCTGCCGCCTAGCGCCATGGCACAGGCCGCAACCGCGGCGAAAGCGAATTTCGCGACACGCATGGCTTCCTCCCTGACGGATTTATCCCGCCGTGATACTACAAGCGCCGCCCCGACGTAGCGCGCTTGCTGTTTGCCGACCGCAGCATAGCCCGCATTGTCGGTCAGAAGTGGTAGCCGTATTGCAGCTGGAGAGATTCGCCAAACGCGCTGCGGTCGCCGTCATAGGGCGCCGGGGCGGCATGATCGAGGGCCAGGGATAGGCTTTGCTGCGCGCCTACGTCATAGCCGAGCTGAAAGGTGCTGTGCAGCGACAAAAGCGGGGCGTAGCGCCGCGTGGGATCATCCATCGGCTGGCGGTTGAGCGCGCCCGACAGCGCGAAGTTGCCGAACAGCCGGTTATTGTCGAATACGCTCCAGGCCAGGCCGGCGTAATTGCCGGTCACCGTCGAGCCGAGGCCGACGGTATCGCCCGACAAGGTACGCGGCGAAAACAGGAAATGGAGTACGCTGTGATCGGGCCCGGTGAGCGAAATCTCGAGATCGGCGGCGGTCGGCGCAGCGACGTCGGGACGCCCGAGATCGATCGCGAAAGCCGAGCCGAATTGCGGCACTGGCGCACTGCCGCGCTCCAACGCACCGGGCCAAGTTCCATCGGCGCGCGCCGGCCCGGCCAGCGCGACGCACGCGGCGAGCGCAAGGGCGGCGGCAATCAGGCAATTCGCGTCGCTCATTCGCGCCGTCCCTGCATGCGGCGAGCGGCAAGACGATCGAGCGAGTTGCCCAACGAAGCAGACAACTCGACGAAGCGGAAGGCGCTGGTCCCGTCGCTCGAATAGCGACGCACCAGCTCCGCGGCGATCGGATGGGGCGCGGTCTCGCCGGGCAGTTGAATCCGACCTGCCAGCACAGTGCCGACCGCGATATCCGAGCCGCCATCGAGCAGAAACCCGCCGAGCGACCAATTGACGGTGACGGATTCGATTTCGGCCAATGTCACTGTGATCGGCGGCAGGCGATAGCGTCGGTCGCGACGCAGCTCGTGCCGGTCAAAATTGGTGCGGATGGTGTTCAACATGGAGGTCGGACCCTATCGGTTGGATTACGAAGCATTTCCGGGTTTTTCTCAAGTCCTTTCCGCCGGCCTGCGGCAAAAAGCCGGGCGGCGTAGCCAAAATGTCGCTTAGGCTAGCGCGTTGATTACCTTGGGTTATCGCTTCACTCTGAAGGAAAGGAAATTCCTTACCCACCCTCCGCCGGCTTCGGCGGGTAGGCGTGAGCCCGCCCGCTGGGGTCCTCCACCTCCCACTCGCCGATGGATTTTTCCATTGCGAAACTGGGCCCAACCGGCACCTTGCCGTGCCCGCCCGGGAGGTCGAGGACGTATTCCGGCTGGCACAGGCCCGAGACCCGGCCGCGCAAGCCCCGCACCAGCGCCCTCCCCTCGCCGAGCTGCACGCGCAGATGGGCCGTCCCGCGCGCCAGGTCGGCGTGGTGGAGGTAATAGGGCTTGATCCGCATGGCGACGAGGCCGCGCAAGAGCGCCGTCAACGTCGCCGCGTCGTCGTTGACGCCCTTCAAGAGCACCGACTGGCCGAGCAAGGGAATTCCCGCGCGCAGCAGCCGCCCTGCCGCCGCCTTGGCCGCCGCCGTCAGCTCGCGCGGGTGATTGGCGTGGACGACGACGTAGAGCGCCTTCCCGGTTTCGAGCGCCGCCACCAGCTCGGCGTCGATCAGGCCCGGCTCGACGATCGGCACGCGCGTGTGGAACCGGACCACCGCGACATGGGGGATGGCGTCGAGGCCGCGGAGGATCGCGCGCAGCCGGCGGGGCGAGAGCAAAAACGGATCGCCGCCGGTGACGATCACCTCCCAGATCGCCGGATCGGCGGCGATATAGGCGAAGGCGGCGTCGAGCTCGGCCGCGCTCAGGCTCTCGCTGCCGGGGCCGACATCCTCGCGGCGAAAGCAGAAGCGGCAATAGACCGGGCAAACATGGCTCGGCTTCAGCAGCACGCGGTCGGGATAGCGGTGAACGATGCCCTTCAGCGGAGAGAAGCGGTGATCGCCGATCGGGTCGGCGCGCTCTAGGGGCGCGACCTCAAGCTCGCGCGGGTCGGGCACGAATTGGCGGGCGATGGGGTCGGCCGGGTCGGCGGGATCGACGAGCGCCGCCATGTCGGGCGTGATCGCGACCGCGAAGCGCTCGGCCACGCGGGCGATCTCGCCCGCGCGCTCGGGCGGAACGAGGCCGGCGGCGACGAGCTCGGCGGGGGTACGAAGGGTTCGTTCCATCGATATTTCCTGCGGGATTAGGTTTGTTGGAGTATTTTTTATGGGCGTGTACCGAGTTTAGGTGTACGCGCACTCGGAGCCAAGATTCCTCGGATGCGTAAGACAATCGCCACACTAATCGGCCTCGTCGTTTCGTTCTCGGTGCTGATGATGCAGGTCGGCCCAGACGACGCGGCTACCAATCTTTGCCGCTGGCTTCGGTTCTGGCCCGAATGCACAGCCCAACTTTCGGGGTGGATTGAGCCCTGGGTATGGTTAGTCCCTGCGGCGCTGTTCGTTGTAGCCGTGTTCCTTTTCGCGTGGCCGATTGTTCGCTCGGTATTTCAGTCACGGGGCGGCGCTTTGGCGCCACAACCCGACATGCCGATCGCAGATGCTCTTAACTACATCGTGAACGACTCGGCGGCAATATTGAAGCAGCCATCGCCACCCCGAATGGTCGAGTTCGGTCCAGGAACGGGGCATCTGCAAACGGAGATGGGGGTGGAGCACCAAGATGCCCGGACGAAACTCAACGAGCATCTTATAAGCGGTGGTTTGAAAATTTGGGGTCTTAGGCAGATGCCGGTGACCTATCTCGCAAATCAATTTGAGCTTTCCCGGCGAGAAATCGCGCCGACATATTGGGATCGGATGCAATTAGATTTTCTGAGCTGTTTTATTCACACCAAGACTTCTCCGCAGACGACGATCATCCCGGGTAAGCAAGCGGATTTGTTATGGACTGACTTAACTCTAAACCGAGAACAATTGCGCCGAATATGGCCGCGCAAGCCCATCTGGCGCCGATGCAAGGATAAAATCACCCATCGCGAACGTGTAACTTATTATAAACTCCCGTCGCCGATCACGCAGCCTTCCGTTGCGCCTGGTTTCGTATCACTGAAAGAGGGAGCGGAACGTCTCTATGGAGAGATACGAAACACGGCTGTAGCGAAGTGGGCTGAGGAAAAAGGGAAATCCGACGAAGGCATTCTCGATGCGATGGGGCATCTGCTTGCCCATCGAGTCCCATTGCAGGTCAGGAAGGCACCTTCGCCGAATTGGGAAGATTTTGACAAACAACTTCTATCGAAGATGAGAGTTTGTGGAGGAGCGACGGGGATTCGCTATCTCGGGAGATGGATGCCGCCGTTCTTTACGAATGTTAGGCTTCGCGAGGACGATCTTGCGCAGGCCACGATCAGTATCATAAAGGATGCTGGGGCATGGGTTCCACCGCAAGGTGATGATGACGACGATCTCATCTCGTCGTTAGAAATCATCTTTGATCCCGCTAACCCAGGCAGAAAGTTTTGGTCTATTGAACCGATGAAAGATGAAACCGGCAAACAAATACGCGGTTCATTTTGGGAATATAGAGCGGTCATCAAAAATAACTCCAAGAAAACAGCCAGGAACGTCAAGGTAGTGGTGGAAGCCATCGGGCCGATGCCGACAAGGCCCGAAACCGCTCTTTTTGATCTGAATAAAAAACCTGTGATTGATATAGCCCCACACGACGACGCCCTTGCCGTTATTCGCCGCTGGTTTAATCCAGTAAGAGTGGTAGGAATGGCGATAGGGGCAGACATCTACGGGCCGATCAAAGTGACGGCAAGCGCGGACGACACGCGTCCCGCTGTAAAAACCTTTCATTTTGATCCAGAAAAAACGCCAATGATCTGGGAATGAGAGACGCTAACGTCAGTCGGTGAAGATCTCAGCCTCGAAGGAGTGCGCAAAAATCCGGGGTTGCTCCCAAGCTGTATAAGGGCACACCCGGAAAGCGCGACGCGAGTACGCTTCGAGGGATTGCTTCACGCGATGTTCCCCGCCCCGCCCTCGCTCAAATATCCACGTAGCACTTCGTTTCCGCGCGCGCGCCGTCATACGTCACCGCACCCTTCTCGGCATCGCTCACGAGCCGCGCGTATTTCCATAAGGCGACCAACGAGCCTTGAACATCATAACTTGTCGTGTTATGTTTATACATGGATGAAGACGAGCTTGAGCTGCTGCTTGCGTTGGACGGCGCCGAGTTCGAAATGGCCCATGGCGTCCTTGTCGAGTTCACCGTCCGGCGCACCGACCCTACGGCGGAACGCCCGCACGGGATCAGCTACGCCCTCGTCTTGCGTCCCAAAGGCGGCGGCGCGCCCTGGGTGCGGTTCGATAATGCGCACGCCGTTGCGGCGCCAGGCCGCGGCTATAGGCGGAAACGCGCGGCTTACGACCACTGGCACCGCACCGCGAAGGACAAAGGCCGGCCTTATAACTTCACGACGGCCGTGCAGTTGCTCGAAGATTTCTGGAAAGAGGTAAGGAGAGCGCTCGATGAAAAAGGAATCCCAAACGACCTATAAGGTTGGGTCGCTCCGCGAATTCGCGGAGTGGACAAAAAGCGTCGTGCGCAATCCCAGGGCCGCGCGCGGCGTGCCGAAAAAATGGTTCGACAGCGCGGAGTCGGCGGCGCGGGCCGCGACCGAACAGGTCTCGGCCGAGGCCATGGTGAAGCTGCTATCGCCCGGCAATCTCGCCGTGCTCGAAGCGATTCGCCGCCGCAAGCCCGCATCGTTGCGCGAGCTTGCCACGCTGACCGGGCGGCAGGAAGCGAGCCTTTCGCGCACGCTCAAGCGCTTCGAGAAACTTGGCATCATTGCCTTTGAGAGCGGACCCCACCGCACGCGCATCCCGGCGCTCATCGCTCGGCGCGTGCATCTCGAAATCGACCTCACGGGCCGTCACAGCGCGGTTGCCGTGGATGGCCCGCGGCGGCGCTGAGGCGCTAAAGTCGCTCTAGCCGTTTGTATTCACGAGCGTAGCGCGATTTTCGGCGCACCACGATTCTTTTGAAGTGTGACAAGGCTGATCCATCGCGTTCGTTACGACGCTGATCGGGATTTTATTGGGTCGAGGGCTGGAGGTTGCGGGAAGGGTTCGGCGGGGCACATCGCCCCGTGGGTCATGGTCCCGCAGCGGCGAAGCGGCCGGCGAGCAGCCGGAAGATCGCTGCGTCCGGGCAAGCTGTCGGCAGCCAGAGGCGAATTCAAGCGGCGCCCTCGACGACGCGGGCGGCGATCTTGATCAGCCGCAATCGCAGCGTCGTGAACTCGGCCGTTCTCCAAGAGGAACGCTTGGGCGCGGCAGCGCGCAGAGTGAGAAGCAGCCAATAAGCCGCCGTGTGCAGGATGAGGCGCATCTGATTGGCCCGCGGGTCACGGCACGACGTACGATCCGAGGCGAGCTGGGCCTTGTGTAGCTTGATGAAGTTCTCCGCTTGGCCGCGGCCACAGTAGACTGTCTCATAGAGATGCTTGGCGCTGCCCTTGAGCGAGGTGACGACGTAACGGACATCGAGGCCGAGCTTCGTCGCCTCGATCCGGGCGACGACACGGCGCTGTCTTTGCCAACTCTTGGCGCCGTAACGCAGCGTGCTCCAGCGGCGCAGCTTCTCGGTTCCGGTCACCGCGCGCTCGACGCACACCGCGTCGGCAACCGACCGGATCATGCCGGCGAGCACCGGGTTGCCGCCGAAGCCGAAGATGTAGCCAATCCCATTGGCTTCGCACCAATCCATCGCCTTCATTCGACCGTAGTGGCTGTCACCGCGCACCAGGATGTCAACCTTCGGCCAGTGCCGGCGAATGCGGGCAATGACATGCTTCAGGATCGTGCGCACTTCGATCCCGCCCGGCGTCTTGCCGCTGCGCAGGATGACGGCAACGGGCTTGCCGCTCGTCCCCTCGTAGATATGGATCGGCAGGAAGCAGCGTTCGTCGTAATGCGCGTTGAACAGCGATAACTGCTGCCGGCCATGCACCGCGTCGAAGGTGTCGTCGATGTCGAGAATAATCGAAGCCGGCGCCCGCGCGTAACTGGCACAGAACTGATCCACCAGCGCCAGCATCAGTCGCGCGATCTCGATCCGCGACGGCGCATTCTCCAACCGCGACATGGTCGGTTGCGAGCACAGCGCCTCGCCGCTTCCCGGTGCTCGGCCCACCGCCATCTTGAATACCGGGTCGTCCCGCAGTTTGTTGCAGTCGTTGGCGTCCTCGTACCCCGCCGCGATCGCAAACATCCGAAGCCGCAGCATCTCCTCGACCGTGTGATCGATGCGATCGGAATCACGGCGATCCTTCAGGCAGGTCGCGAGGCGCGCTGCAACGCCCAGATGCCGCTCGACCCCGCGCAGCAGCAGCACGCCCGCATCCGACGACAGCATCCCGCCGTCGAAAGCTACGCTCACTTTCTTGCGGCAAATCGCTGGCAGGGAAAACGGCAGGAGGTTATCTTTGTTCATGGCGGATGTGGCGCTCCGTGATCGCGGCTTCAACTCTGTCCTGACAACAAAATCATGCTCGCAATCAGCGGCTTACGCTACATCCGCCAGCCTACAATCGCTCCCGTCGTGAATAAGGCGGGCTAGGCTTCTGCCCCGCCCCCGCTCAAATATCCGCGTAGCACTTTGTCTCGGCGCGGGCGCCGTCATGCGTCACCGCGCCCTTCTCGGCGTCGCCCACGAGCCGCGCGTATTTCCACAAGGCGCCCGACTGATAGTCGGTCTTGCGCGGCTGCCAGGCCTGGCGGCGCTTCGGCCAATTCCTCGTCCGATAGCGCGACCGAGAGCGTGCCCGCAACCGCGTCGATCGAGACGATGTCGCCGTCCTTGAGCAAGCCGATCGGGCCGCCCACCGCCGCCTCGGGCCCGACATGGCCGATGCAGAAGCCGCGCGTGCCGCCCGAGAAGCGCCCGTCGGTGATGAGCGCGACCTTGTCGAAATCGCCCTGGCCATAGAGCGCGGCGGTGGTCGAGAGCATCTCGCGCATGCCCGGCCCGCCGCGCGGGCCCTCATAGCGGATCACGATCACGTCGCCCGCCTTATAATCGCGCCGCTCGACCGCCGCGAAGGCGTCTTCCTCGCAGTCGAAGCAGCGCGCCGGCCCGCTGAATTTGAGCGCGATGCCTTGCATGCCCGCGACCTTCACGATCGCGCCCTGCGGGCGCGAGATTGCCCTTGAGCACGACGACCCCGCCGGTCGGCGACGAGCGGCGCCGAGGTCGGGCGCACCACGTCCTGGTCCGTTGGGAATTTCACCTCGCGCAGATTCTCGGCCACGGTCTTGCCGGTCGACCGTGATGCAGTCGCCATGGAGATAGCCGCCGTCGAAGCAGCGCCTTCATCAGCACCGGCACGCCGCCGACATCGTGGAGGTCCTTCATCAGATAGCGCCCGCCGGGCTTGAAATCGCCGATATAGGGCGTGCGCTGGAAAATCTCTGCCGACTTCGTGAAGGTCGAAATCGATCCCGGCCTCGTTGGCGATCGCCGGCAGGTGCAGCCCGGCATTGGTCGAGCCGCCCGAGGCCGCGACCACGGTGGCCGCGTTCTCTAGCGCCTCTCGCGTCACGATGTCGCGCGGGCGGATGCCGAGGCGCAAGAGGTTCATCACCGCCTCTCCCGAGGCCTCGGCGTAAAGGTCGCGGCTCTCGAAGGGCGCGGGCGTCCCGGCCGAGCCGGGCAGCGCCAAGCCCGATCGCCTCGGAGACGCAGGCCATGGTGTTGGCGGTGAATTGCCCGCCGCAGGAGCCAGCCGAGGGGCAGGCGTGCGCATTCGAGCTCGTGCAGCTCGGCGTCGGTCATCTTGCCGGCGCTGTGCTGGCCGACGCCCTCGAACACGTCGACGACGGTGACGTCCTGGCCCTGGAAGCGCCCGGGCAGGATCGAGCCGCCATACATGAAGACCGAGGGCACGTTGAGCCGCAGCATCGCCATCATCAGGCCGGGCAGCGACTTGTCGCAGCCGGCGAAGCCGACGAGCGCGTCATAGCAATGGCCGCGCATGGTCAGCTCGACCGAATCGGCGATCACCTCGCGCGAGACGAGCGAGGATTTCATGCCCTGCATGGCCCATGGCGATGCCGTCGGTGACGGTGATGGTGGTGAACTCGCGCGGCGTGCCGCCCGCGGTCGCGACCCCGCGCTTGGCGGCCTGGGCCTGGCGCGACAGCGAGATGTTGCAGGGCGCCGCCTCGTTCCAGGTGGTGGCGACGCCGACGATGGGCTGGGCGATCTGCGCCTCGGTCACGCCCATCGCGTAATACATCGCGCGGTGCGGCGCGCGCTCGGGGCCGACCGTGGTGTGGCGGCTCGGCAGCTTCGCTTTGTCGATCACGGGCTTTCTTAAGTCGTCGGGCATGGCGGAACTCCCTCGGGAAACCTCTGCCGCACCATACAAAGCGGCGATGCGCCTTGGCCAGAGGGCGCAAGAGCAAGGCGGGACGCCCCGCCGCCAGCGCGATCGGAAGAATTTGAATCAAATTCGAGTAAAATTGGAATCAATAGAAATTGAATTAACTTAAGCGTTTCCCGGATACTCCTAAGCGCTGCCAACTCAACCGGGCCAACGCCCTGGAGCGAACATGAAACCCGTCGAGAAATTTCTCCATTCGCATCTCTCGAGCGTCGCGGCGGTTGGCCTCGCCGCCGCCTTGGCCGCGGCCGCCTCGCCGGCCTTGGCCGACCCGATCACCATCCTCGACCCGTCCTTCGAGGCGCCGGCGCAAGCGGCGCCCGGAGAATTCGAGCGGCCCGATCGGCCCGATCACCGACTGGACGGTCACTACCTTCGGCACCGGCGCCACGGCCGGCGTGTGGTATCTGCCCGACGCGCCCTACCTGACCGTCAACGCGCCGGACGGGAACCAGGTCGCCTACATCTACAGCGGCACCGGCACCACCGGCGGCGGCGCGATCTCGCAGACCACGAGCACCCTGTTCCAGGCTGGCACCAACTACACTTTGACCTTCGATGTCGGCGAGCTCGCTCTCGCCGGCGGCCTCACCTATCCGGGCACGGTCGATGCGATCCTCTATGAAGGCAGCGGCTCGAATGTGCTGGCGAGCTTCGCGGTGGCCGCGCCCAGCTCGGGTCCGGACAGCTTCCAGCAGGATGTCTTCACCTTGCCGGCGGAGGCCAATCCCTATCCCAGCGGCGACATCGGGATCGAATTCTCTTCCAGCGGCGGTTCCGGCGCCTTCGTCACTTTCGACGATGTCAGCCTCGACGCCACCCCCGTCCCCGAGCCCGCGAGCCTGCCGCTCCTGGCCGCGGGACTGCTCGGTTTCGCGATGCTCCGCCGCCGCGCGAATGCGCCGGCCTGAGCGGCGCCGGCGCGACCCCTCGGGCATCGCTCAGAATCGCGAACGGACCGAAGGCTCGGCCATCGCCGGGTCAGCCCTGGGAGTGGTCGAGGCCGAATGTCCGCGTGTCGTCGTCATAGGTGAACAATTCGGCGTATCGTCCCCAGCCGATGACGGCCCGCAAGGTGCTCTCGGCATCGCCCGGGTTCAGATGATCCTGGAGCTCGAACTCGAACCGCTCCCGCGGCGCCTCGTGGCCCTTGCGCTCGTCGAGCACCTGGCGGATATGGGCGGCGAGCGGCACGAAGCGGATGAGATGCTCCCGGAACAGGCGCTTGCGCTCCTCGGTGTCGCTTTGGGCGAAGACGCGGCCGGCGGCGGTCAATTTGATCGTGCCGTCCTTGATCTCTGCGAACTCGAGGATGTGCAGGGCGGCGGCGATCGGAAACAGGTCGTTGATCTCGAGCGAAAGCTGCCCGCCGATCTTGGCCAGCTCGACACTCCCGCCATAGAGCGGCGCGGCCAAAGTCTCGACGAAGCCGCCGATCCGGTTGACCGAGACGGGCAGCAGCAGTTGCGCCATTCCGCCATGAATTTGGCTTTGCGCGCCGATCGCCTCGGTCATGCGCGAGGTCAGGATCTCATAAATCTCGTCGACGATGGCGAGGAAGGCCGCGTCGTGCCGGTTGCGCGGCTGCGGCAACGACACCGGAACCTCCGCGGCGATGTGTCCGGGATTCGGGGCGAGAACGAGAATCCGGTCACACATCAGGACGGCTTCCTCGATGTTGTGCGTCACCATCAGCACGGCCTTCGTAGGCAGCTTGTGCTCGATCCAGAGATCGAGGAAGTCGGTCCGCAAGGTTTCGGCCGTCAATACGTCGAGCGACGAAAATGGCTCGTCCATCAGGAGCAGAATGGGATCGCTGACGGTCGCCCTGGCGAAGCCGACCCGTTGGCGCATTCCGCCCGAAAGCTCGCGCGGATAGGCGGATTGAAAGCCGTCGAGGCCGATGAGGTCGATGGCTGCCATCGCCCGGCGGCGGGTCTCGTCGCGCGACAATCCCAGTGCGTCGAGGCCGAGCTCGACGTTGTCGAGAACGCTGAGCCAGGGGTATAGGGCGAAGGACTGGAACACCACGGCGATACCTTCGGCCGGGCCGTCGAGCGGCGCCCCGCGGTAGAGCACCTCGCCGGAGGTCGGCTTGACGAGGCCGCCGGCGATGCGCAGCAGGGTCGATTTTCCGCGATCCGGAGCGGCCGAGAAGGCCGAGTATCTCGCCTTCGGTGACGGAGACGTCGATCTCGCTGAGCACGGGCAGCGGCTCGCCGGAAGGCTTGGCGAAGGTTTTGCAGATCTTACGAAGCTCGATGATCGCGGTCTTATTTTGCGCCGGCATGGTGTCCCTCAATCGAGCCGGGCGCGGCGTTCGGCAAGAGCATAGAGCGGCCGCCATAGCAGCCGGTTCATGGCGATGACGAGCACCGACATGACGGCGATGCCCAGCGCGATGCGGGGATAGTCGCCGGCATCGGTCATCTGCGCGATATAGGCGCCGAGCCCGCCCGCGCTGAGCTGCGTCGGACCCCAGCTCACCGCTTCCGAGACGATGCTCGCGTTCCAGGCGCCCCTGACGCGGTGATCGCGCCCGTCACGTAATAGGGAAAGATGCCCGGCAGCATGACCTCGCGCCACCAACGCCAGTCCCGGACGCGGAAGCTCGCGGCCGCCTCTCTCAAATCGCTCGGGAACGCGCTCGCGCCGGCAATGACGTTGAAGAGGATGTACCATTGCGTGCCCAGGATCATCAGTGGGCTGAGCCAGATCTTGGGCGCGAGCCCGAAGCGCACGATCAGGAACACCGCCAAGGGGAAGAGAAGGTTGGCGGGGAAGGCCGCCAGAAATTGAGCGATCGGCTGGACGCTTCGCCGTCAGCCTCGGCCGCAGCCCGACGGCGACCCCGATCGGAACCCAGACCGCTGACGCGATCACGATCAGAACGGCAACCCGCAGCAGCGTGAGCGCCCCGTCGCCAGCGGCGATTCCGAGATCGTCCCATGACAGCGTCGATCGGGCATGGCGCAGAAGCGACCAGGCGACATAGACGATACCGGCCAGCGACGAGGCCGTACCAGACGACATCGGCGATCCGGCCGCGGAGCGACCCGCTTGTTGCGTGACGAATGGGCGAAGGCAGAACGCAGCCGGCGCCGCGCGGCGCCAGTGCAGTCCCGCTGCGATCGGCTCGGCTGACACGCTCCACCTGCCCGGACCGGCGAAAGAGGTCGAGCACCCAGCTTCGAGGCGCGACCGCGGACGCGGTCTGCTCGAAGCGGAATTTGTCGGCCCAGGCGACCATCGGCCGGAACAGGAGCTGATCGTAAACCAGGATCGCGACCGTCATCGCCGCGATCGCCCAGCCGACCGCCGCAAGGTCGCGCTGCTCTATGGCAAGGGCGACATAGGAGCCGACGCCGGGGAGCGTCGATCGTGGAAGTCGCCGACCGAGATGGCTTCGGAGGCCACGACGAAGAACCAGCCGCCCGACATCGACATCATCATGTTCCAGATCAGTCCCGGCATGGCGAACGGCACCTCGAGCCGCCAGAAGCGCTGCCAGGCGGATGCGCGGAAGCTGCGGCTCGCCTCGTCGAGATCGGTTGGGACGGTTCGGAGCGACTGGTAGAAGCTGAAGGCCATGTTCCAGGCCTGGCTGGTGAAGATCGCGAAGACCGCCGCAAGCTCCGGTCCGAGCATCCTGCCCGGGAAAAGCGCGACGAAGAACACGACCGTAAAAGAGAGATAGCCGAGGATCGGGACCGATTGGAGGACGTCGAGGAGCGGGATCAGCACCATCTCCGCCCGGCGGCTCTTCCCCGCCAGCGTCGCGTAGGTGAAGGTGAAGACCAGGGAAGCGACGAGCGCCGTCAACATCCGCATGATCGTGCGGAGGGTGTAGAGCGGCAAGTCCAGCGGCGAGAGCGAGATTTCGGGCTGATGCTCGGGAACGAAAGGCGCGACCAGCTGGCGCGCGCCGATGCCAAGAAGAATCACGAGTCCCAGGATCAGCAGCGTAGCGGCGAGATCGCGCCAGCCCGGGAGTCGCGGTCGCCACACGCCACCTCTCAGAACCTCGGCGTGCTGCTCCACTTCTCGTCCCCGTTCGATGGATCGCGGGGCATGATCTTAGCAAAAGACGCCGGCGGCATTGACCTATATCAACGGATGAGGCGGCGGCTGGCCGTCACGGCGCGGTCATTTCGCCGCCACCGGAAGGAACCGCTCGGTATAGAGCTTGGACATATCGGGCGCCTCGGGCAGGAAATTCATCTCGACGAAGGAGCGGCGCAGCGTGGCCAGGCCCTTGGGATCGAAATGCCCGTCGGTCGTGATCATGCCGATGGCCTCGTCATAGACGCGCGAGAGAACCGGCGCGGGAATTTTCAGGACGATCAAGTCGATCCGCACCACCTCGTCCTTGTGGGTGCGGAAATAGGCCACGCTCTCGAACCAGCCGGCGAGGAATTTGCGCACGTCGTCGGGGCGCTTCGCGATCATGTCGTCGCTCGCGTAGATGACGTGGTTGATGTAGTCCTTCACCACGTCGCCGAATTTGACGAGGATGCGGATCTCGCCTTTCTCGGCGAGCTCGGTCGAGGTCGTGATGTCGAAGGGCACCGCCGCGACTTGATGGGTGAGCGAGGCCGAGGTCTGCGCCTCGATGCCGCCGAGCGGCAGGAATTTGAACCCGTCGGGACCCCAGCCTTGCAGCCGCGACAATTCGTGGACCATCATTCGGTCTGATCGCCGACGCTCGCGCCGCTGACGATCTGGCCCTTCAGATCGGCGACCGTCTTATAGGGCGAGTCCGCGAGCACCGAGAGCGTGATGCCGAGCGGCGGTCCCGCCGCCTCGGCGACGCCCAGCACCGGCGATCCCTTGACGATGAAGGCGAGGCCGGGGCCGGAGCCGATCCCCATGTCGATCGCGCCGGCGGCGAAGGCCTGCTGCAGCTTGGCGTCGCCGGTGAAGGAGGAGCGCTCGATCTCGAGCCCTTGCTTGGCGAAGATGCCCGCTTCGATGCCGACATCGATCGGCGTGAATTGGAACAGCGTGGGAAAGCCCTTGCCGAACCGGATCGTGTCCTGGGCGAGCGCCGCGGGCGATGCGGCGCCGAGCAGCGCGGCCGCCGCGGCCAGCCCCAATGCAAACCTCGAAAGCCTCATCTTCTCCTCCCAATCGCGGCTTCGTCGCTCTCTTGCCCATGAAAACCTTCTCCGCCCTTTAGCGGGAGAAGGTGCGAGCGTGAGCGAGCGCATTAGGTGGGTGCTCGCCGGTACACCTCACCCTCCCTCTCCCCACTCGCGAAGACGCTCGCGCGGAGAGGGTGATGCCAGTCTACTCGACCGCGCCGATCCGGGCCATGGCGGCGTCGAGCTTGGCAAGGGCTGCCTCGGCCGCCGCTTGGCGCTCGCGCTGCTCGTCAACCGCCTCCGGCTTCGCCTTCGCGACGAATTGCGGGTTGCCCAGCTTCTTGGCGATCTTGTCGAGCTCGTCGCGGAGGCCGGCCGCTTCCTTCGCGAGCCGCGCGCGCTCCTTGGCGAGATCGACCGCGCCCGCGAGATCGAGCAGCACGGTCGTCCCGCCGACGACGATTTGCAAGGCGCTCTTTACCCCGGCATGCGCGGTAAAGGAAATTTCCTTGAGACGCGCGAGACGCTTGATTTGCTCGCCATGCCGCGAAATCCAATCGCGAAGCGTTTGATCGCTGTCCGCGACGTAAGCCGCGAGCTCGCTGGCCCCGGGGACGTTCATTTCCGAGCGCGTGGCGCGAATTTCCGAAATGAGTTCCGTGATATAGGTCATCTCGTCGCCGGCTTCCCGGTCAGGGAAAGACCCTTCGGGCCATGGCGCCGAGATCAGCATTCCCGCCCCCTTGCCGGCCAGATGCCGCCACAGCGTCTCGGTGAGGAAAGGCATGATCGGGTGCAGCAGATGAACCACCCGCTCCAGCACCCAGGCCGTCATCGCGCGCGTCTCGGCCTTGGCAATCTCGTCGGAGCCGGTGAGAATCGGCTTCGAAAACTCGATGTACCAGTCGCAGAAACCGCCCCAGATGAACTTGTAAAGCGCGTCGGCGGCGTCGTTGAAGCGAAACTCGCCCAATGCGATCTCGACATCGCCTTGCGCGCCGGTCAAGGCGTCCGCGATCCAGCGATTGACCGTGAGCTTGGCGGCCGCCGGATCGAAGCCCGCCACGCGCGCGCAACCGTTCATCTCGGCATAGCGCGCGGCGTTCCACAGCTTCGTCGCGAAATTGCGATAGCCCTCGATGCGGCTCTCGGCGAGCTTGATGTCGCGGCCTTGCGCCGCGAGCGCGGTCAGGGTGAAGCGCAGCGCGTCGCAGCCATAGCGGTCGATGACCTCGAGCGGATCGACGATGTTGCCCTTGGACTTCGACATTTTCTGGCCGCGCTCGTCGCGCACCAGGGCGTGGATATAGACCGTCTTGAACGGCACGGCGCCCAAGAACTTGCAGCCCATCATCATCATCCGCGCGACCCAGAAAAAGATGATGTCGAAGCCCGTGACCAGCACGTCGGTCGGGTAATAGCGCGCGAGCTCGCGGGTTTGCTCGGGCCAGCCCAAGGTCGAGAACGGCCACAGCGCCGAGGAAAACCAGGTGTCGAGCACGTCCGGGTCGCGCTTTAGCTCGACCGGGCGGCCATAGAGCCGCTCCGCCGCCGCTTGCGCCTCGGCCTCGGTTTCCTCGACGAAGACCGCGCCGTCGGGGCCGAACCAGGCCGGGATCTGATGTCCCCACCAGATCTGCCGCGAGATGCACCAGGGCTGGATGTTGCGCATCCATTCGAAGAAGGTGTTTTCCCAACTCTTCGGCACGAAGACGGTGGCCCCGCTTTCCACCGCCTCGACCGCCGCCTTGGCCAGCGTCTTTGCGTCGCAATACCATTGGTCGGTCAGCCACGGCTCGATCACGACGCCCGAGCGGTCGCCATGGGGCACCATGATGACGCGGTCCTCGATCTTCTCGACGAGGCCGAGGGCTTCGAGATCGGCGACGATTTTTTTTCGCGCGGCGAAACGATCGAGGCCGCGATAGGCCAGCGGCGCTTCGTCGTTGAGCCTGGCGTCGCGGTCGAAGACGTTGACGAGCGGAAGGCCATGCCGCCGCCCGACCTCGAAATCGTTGAAGTCGTGCGCCGGCGTGACCTTCACCGCGCCGCTGCCGGTCGAGGGATCGGCGTACGCGTCGGCGAGGATGGGAATGCGCCGGCCGACCAGCGGCAGGATCGCGTGTTTGCCGATCAGACGCCGGTAGCGCTCGTCCTCCGGGTGCACCGCGACGCCGGTATCGCCGAGCATGGTTTCGGGTCGCGTCGTCGCGACCGTGATGAACGCGCCGTCGCCGCCCTCGATCGGATATTTGAAGTACCAGAGCGCGCTCTTGGTTTCGCGGTTTTCGACCTCGAGATCGGACACCGCGGTGTGGAGCTGCGGGTCCCAATTGACCAGCCGCTTGTCGCGGTAGATCAGGCCCTCGCGGTGAAGCTGCACGAAGACGCGGCGCACCGCCGCCGACAGACCCTCGTCCATGGTGAAGCGCTCGCGGCTCCAATCGGGCGAAGCGCCGAGCGAGCGGAGCTGGCGGGTGATGGTGCCGCCCGACTCCGCCTTCCACTTCCAGACCCGCGCGATGAACGCGTCGCGCCCGAGAGCGTGGCGATCGAGACCTTCCGCTTCGAGCTGGCGCTCGACCACCATCTGCGTGGCGATCCCGGCGTGATCGGTGCCGGGCTGCCATAGCGCGTCGCGGCCGCGCATGCGGTGATAGCGGATGAGGATGTCCTGCAAGGTGAAGGTGAGCGCGTGGCCCATATGCAGGCTGCCCGTCACATTGGGCGGCGGCATCATGATGGTGTAAGGCCGGGCGGCGCCGTCGGGATGGGCCGCGAAGGCGCCCGAGCGCTCCCACGCCGCGTAAATCTCCGCCTGCACCGCGGCGGGAGAGAAGCGATTATCCAGCATCGCCGATCCGGGCTCGCGTTAGCGGACCGGTCGCCCGCTCAGCGGCGCTGGGCGTCGAGGGCGAGGCGGCCGATCTCTACCCGAACGATCCGCTCGACGATCTGAGGGAGGTTCTCGTCGAGCCAACTCTTGAGCAGCGGGCGCAAGAGTTCGCGGGTGATGTCTTCGAGCGTGCGGTCTGACTGCCCCATGGACATGCTCTCGATTTCTGGCTCATTTTGGTTGCGGGTGACGAGCTCGCTCAAGGCCGCCAGCGAGGCGGCGGCGGCGGCGTCCGAAATCAGGCGCTGGTCGTCGAGCGACACGGTGGCCGCGGCCGCCGGCATCGTCACGGGCGGCGGCGCGGCGCGAGGGACACGCGGCGGCTCGGCGGGCGCGGGCGGCCGATCGGACAGCGGCGGCGGTTCCGCGGCTTCGGCCTCGGCGGCGATGGCGGTGGCGACTTCCTCGCTCGCGACCTCCTCGGTCAGAACGAGAATATCGTCGTCATCGTTGGCGGCAACGGCCGTCGCGGCAGCTGCGGGCGGCGGCGCAGAGCCAGGCTGCGTCTTCGGCTGGGGCGACGGCGCGGCGCCCGGAATGAGCGCGGGGTCCGGAGGCGTGTCGCCATCCTCGGAAATGATCCGGCGAATGGAGGCGAGAATTTCCTCCATCGACGGTTCGTGTTGGTCCTTGTCGTCCGCCATCGCTTCCAGCCCTGGATGACCCCCGCCGATGGTAGGGGAAACCCCTTGGAAACGCCAGACAATGCGAGCCGCCGCGGTTACGCTTACTGGTCGTCGGCGCCGAAACCGATCGCCTTGTTGCGCACCGAGTTGTAGTGCTTCTGGACGTCGTAGAGCTGCACCGGCAGGTGGAGATCGGCGGCGGTGAGCCCGCCGATCTGTTGAGACAGGTTGAATTCGGCGACCGCGAGATCGTGCTGCGCCTTGACCAGCAAGGTTCGATCGGTCAGCAGCTCCTGCTCTTGGTTCAGCACGTCGAGCACCGTGCGCTGGCCGACCTGCTGCTGCTGCTGGACGCCTTCGAGGGCGATCGCGGCGGCGCTGACCGTGCTTTGCAGCGAGATGATGCTGGCGCGCGCCGATTGAATGGTCTCCCAGGATTGGGTCGCAGTCTGGACCGACTGGTTGCGCGTGTCGTCGGTCGTGCTTTCCTGCCTGCCGACCGTCTCGACCGCCTGCCGGCTCTGCGACCAGATATTGCCGGCCTCGTAGAGCGGTATCGTCATCTGGGCGAGCACCGACTGGTTGGTGGTCTCGCGACCGTTCAGCACGGTCTCCTGGAGGCGCTGGATATTGCCGACGAGGGCGACCGAGGGCAGAAGCTGCGCCTTGACCTGGGCGACATTGTCGCGCGCGGCGTCCTCGCTGAACTGCGCCGCGATCACGGTGGGATTCTTGGTCGCGGCGAGCGTCAAGGCTTGGTCGCGGGCCGCCGGGATGCCCGGAGTGAGGGTCGGCTGGATGAGATCGACCGGCGGATGCCCGACCGCGCGGGTATAATTGGCGCGGGCGTTCTCGAGCGTGCCCTCGTCGGTCTGCCGCTGCGCGGTGGCGGCGGCGAGACGCGCCTCGGCCTGAGCCACGTCGACGCGGGTCACCTGGCCGACGCGGAATTGATCGTTGGTCGCCTCGAGCTGGCGGCCGAGAACCTGCTCGTTGTTCTTGTCGAGATCGACCACCGACTGGTCTTCCAGGAAGTCGAAATAGGCCTGGGCGGTGGTAAAGAGCGCCGCGCTCTCGATCGCGGTCAGCTTCGCGCGCTCGCTCTGCACCAGATCCTCGGCTTGCGCGGTCTTCGCGATCGTGCCGCCGCCGTTATAGATCGGCTGGGTGATGTTGAGGACGTATTGGTGCGGTTGCAGGGTTTGATGCGCCGGCGCGTTGGGCGGCGCCGCCGGCGTGTTTTCCGAGGTCTCGTCGCCGACCGCGCCGGTGAAGCTCACCGTCGGCCGCCAGCCGACCAGGGCCTGCGGCACGCCTTCGTCAACGGCGCGGAGATTGGCGCGCTCGGCGAGAATCTGCGGGTTGTTGTTGTAGGTCGCGGCCAGGGCTTCCTGGAGGGTCTCGGCCCGCGCGGCGCCGGCACCAAGGGCGGCGAGGCCGAAGGCGGCGGATGCCAGAAGTCGACGACGCAGGTGACGCACCCGATGAGCCCTTCCCGTCAGAACACGAAGCTTGGCGCGCGCTCGAAACCGGGGAGCGCGGCGATGGCGGCATCGAAGGCCGGCCGGCTCGACAGCGCACCCTCTTCCCGCATCATCAGCACCGCCTGGCCGGTCCCCTCTCTTGGCGCGACCACGGCGACGAGGCGGCCGCCTTCGCCGAGTTGCGCGGCGATCGCAGGCGGGATGGCTTCGACCGCGCCGCCGAAGAGGATGACGTCATAGGGCGCCTTGGGCGGCCAGCCTTCGGCGAGCGGACCGGACACGATTTCGAGCCCGACGCAGCCCAGCTCGCCGAGCAGCGCGCGCGCGGCGGCGGCGAAGCCGGGGTCGCATTCGAGCGCGGTGACATGCGCCGCGAGCCGCGCCAGCACCGCGGTGGCATAGCCGGTGCCGCAGCCGATCTCGAGCACCTTGTCCACCGGGCCGATGGCGGCGAGCTGGACGAGGCGCGCGAGCACCATCGGCGCCATCAGCGCGCGGTCGCGCCCGAGCGGGATATCGTCATCGACATAGGCGACGCCGCGCGCCGCCGGCGGCACGAAGCGCTCGCGCGGAATGTTCAGGAACGCGTCGAGGACGGCCTCGTCCGTGACCTTGTTGGTGCGCAACTGGCAGTCGACCATGTTGAGGCGCGCTTCGGCGTAGTCAACCATCGCAACACACGGAGATTTTCCAAAGAAACCACGGGTGGTTTATACCGATTCGACCCGGCGATGACAATGCGCTCGTGGCGCGACCGAGCGGCGGAAACGAGGATGGACGCGGCGGATACGAGCGCCTATATCTCGCCGGCGCTCCGGCCGGATGGCAGAGTGGCTATGCAGAGGACTGCAAATCCTCGTACAGCGGTTCGATTCCGCTTCCGGCCTCCAATGCCGCCCATAAAAGCTCGCTCGGGTAGCATCGCGGGAGCGGTTTTGTTATAAGCCGCTCGCGTCGGCGGACGCATCGAAGTTCTATTCGGGGGTAGCTCAGCGGTAGAGCAATCGGCTGTTAACCGATCGGTCCTCGGTTCGAATCCGAGCCCCCGAGCCAATAAGATCGAGGGGTCGAGACAGGGTCTCGACCCCTCGATCGGCGCCTTGCAACCCTTGTGGCAGCCCATGCCCGGAGGGACAAATCTCACGCAAGCGTCGAACGGGCCGGCGCAATCGAAGGGGGATGCGATGCAAGCCGTCGTCATTCGAGAATTCGGCCCGCCCGAGGTGATGCGCCTCGAGGAGGTCGCGACGCCGGAGCCCGGGCCGGGCGAAGTCCTGATCGAAGTCGCCGCGGTTTCGGTCAATCGCACGCTCGATTGCATCGTGCGGTCGGGCAAGTATCCGCGGCCGGTCAATCTGCCGCTGGTGCTCGGCGTCGATCCCGTCGGCACGATCGTGCTGTTGGGCGACGGCGTGACGTCGCGCAAGCTCGGCGATCGCGTCGCCATCTCGTTGCATCTCGGCAAGCCGGGCGAGCCCTTGAAGCTCTTGGGCGTCGATGTCTGGGGCGGCTATGCGAAATACGTCAAGCTGCCGGCGGCGAACACTTATCCGCTTCCCGAGGGGCTCGATTTCTACACTGCGGCCGTGGTCGCGCGCCACGCGCCGCTCGCGCGCAACATGCTGCGCGAGAAAGCGCGGCTGAAGCCCGAGGAATGGGTCCTCGTGATGGGCGCCTCGGGCGGCCTCGCGAGCTTCCTCGTTCAGCTCGCCCGGCACATGGGCGCCAACGTGATCGCCGCGGCCGGCACCGACGACCATGTCGAGGTGGCGCTGGGCCTCGGCGCGCAACACGGCATCAATTACCGCAAGCACGACTTGACCGCCGAGGTGCTGAAAATCACCGGCGGCAAGGGCGTCGATGTCGTGTGCGAGAATATCGGCGATCCAGAGCTGTTCCCACAGGCCTTCGCGGCGCTGGGACGGCGCGGCCGGCTCGTCACCGCGGGCGGACATGGCGGCGGCACGGTGCCGCTCAGCGTGTTCAATCTCTATGTCAAAGGCTTGACCATCTTCGGCAGCACGGATCAGACCGACGACGACATGACGATGAGCCTCAAAGCCGCCGCCGACGGGCATTTGCGCGCGCTCATCGATCAGGTGCTGCCGCTTTCCGAGGCGGCGCGCGCGCATCGCCTCATCGAAAGCCGCGCCGGCACCGGCAAGGTGCTGCTGGCGCCCGATTAAGCCGCCGCGCGAGCCCGCGCCGTTCACGTCTTCTTGAAATGCCGGGCGATGAGGGCTTGCGCGTCCTCTTGAATTTGCTTGAGGTGATCTTCGCTGCGGAAACTTTCCGCGTAGATCTTATAGACCTCCTCCGTTCCCGATGGCCTCGCGGCGAACCACCCGTTCGCGGCGATGATCTTGATTCCGCCGATCGCTTCGTTATTGCCGGGGGCCCGGTTCAGCTTCGCCTCGATCGGCTCCCCGGCCAGCTCTTTCGCGTCGATGGCAGCGGGATCGAGGTTCTGTAGGACCGCTTTCTGCGCGCTCGAGGCCGGCGCGTCGATCCTCTCGTAGAAGGACTTGCCCAAATCGCGGGTCGCGGCTTGGTAGAACCGGTTGGGATCCTGGCCCGCCCGCGCGGTGATTTCCGCGGCGAGGAGGCCCATGATCAGCCCGTCCTTGTCGGTCGTCCACACCGAGCCGTCGCGGCGAAGGAACGACGCGCCCGCGCTTTCCTCGCCGCCGAAGCCGAGCGAGCCATCGAGCAGGCCGGCGCTGAACCATTTGAATCCCACCGGCACCTCGACGAGCTTCCTTCGCAGCTTCGCCGCGACGCGATCGATCATGCCGCTCGATACGACGGTCTTGCCGATCGCGCTGCCTGGGCGCCACTCCGGCCGGTTCGTGCACAAATAGGAAATCGCCGCCGCGAGAAAGTAATTCGGATTCATCAATCCGCCCGACGGGCAGACGATGCCATGCCGGTCGGCGTCGGTGTCGTTGGCGAAGGCGATGTCGAATTTATCCTGGAGCGCGATCAGCCGCGTCATCGCGTAGCGCGACGAGCAGTCCATCCGAACTTTTCCGTCCCAATCCACGGTCATGAAACGAAATGTCGGATCGACGGCGTCGTTCACCACGGTCGCGGCGATCTTGTAGCGCTCGACGATCGGTTGCCAATATTCGACGGCCGCGCCGCCCAGCGGATCGATCCCGATGCGCACGCCCGCAGCGCGGATCGCCTCCAGATCGACGATATTGGCGAGGTCGGCGACATAGGGCTGGATGTAGTCATGGGCATGAACGCACGCTGCCTTGCGCGCGCGCGCGTAAGGCATGCGGGCGACGCCATCGAGCTTCTTCGCCAGGAACTCGTTCGCGGCTTTCTCGATCCAGCCGGTCACGTCGACATCGGCCGGCCCGCCATTGGCGGGATTGTACTTGAAGCCGCCCTCGTCGGGCGGATTGTGCGACGGGCTGATCACGATCCCGTCGGCGAGGCCGGTCTTTCTGCCGCGATTGTAGGCGAGGATCGCGTGCGAGATCACCGGCGTCGGCGTGTAGCCGCCATGCTCGTCGATCATCGTCTCGACGCCGTTCGCCGCGAGCACTTCGAGGGCGGTGGCGAAAGCGGCTTCCGACAAGGCATGCGTGTCCATGCCGAGAAAGAGCGGCCCGGCGATGGCGGCTTGGCGGCGGTAGAGGCAGACGGCCTGGGCGATCGCCAGGATATGCGCTTCGTTGAACCCGGCCGCGAAGGCCGAGCCGCGGTGCCCCGAGGTGCCGAACGCGACGCGCTGCGCGGCGATCGCAGGATCGGGGACGAGCGCGAAATACTCGGTCACCAGCCGGGAAATATTGACCAGCAAGGTTGGCGGCACCGGTTTGCCGGCGAGAGGGCTGATGCTTTCCGACATGTCAACCTCGCTCTAAACCCAGGACGACCCGCACAGCAAGACAATGCATGTCTGCGCGAGAGCATGCGCTTCCGCCTCTAGCGGAGGATCGCACAGGATCCGGCGCGTAACGAGGCTCGGTCAGGCGAGCGCGGACCAGAGCAATTCGGCGTGGCCCGCCTTCGGCTCAATCATGGCCGAGAGCAGCGCGTGATCGCCGGGCGCGCGGCGGGAGGTCTCGTGACTTCGTGAAATGTCCATTGCCGAAGCCCTTTCACATCCGGGGGCGCCGCATCGACGCAGACTCTATTCTTCACCGCCGAGGCGGGCAAGGATTCCCGAGATAGCCTGGCAAATCCCGTGCTTTCTCTATAGGATCGTCGCAAGTCTTCGCGTCAGGAGAGAAGGCATGGCGGCCACGCTCGACCCTGTCAATGAAGGCTCGTTCCGCGCATTAGACATCGTCTTGCCGGAAGACAATCCCATGAAGGCTCGGCATCCTTTACCGAAGTCGCCATGGAGCTCGGTGCTGCCGACCGTCGCCGACACGATCATCGCGGCGCTCGAGCGAGCGCCCGAGCGGGGGCGGTGCGCCGGTGGTGCGGGCTCTGCGCGGAACTCTCTTCGCCACCACGGCCTTGACCGTGCTGGCCTCGATCGACGCCGCGACACCCGCGCTTGCCGACGATTTTCAGGGCCTCGGCTTCCTGCCGGGCGGTACGTCCAGCCAGGCCAATGCCGTGAGCGCCGACGGCTCGGTCGTGGTCGGGCAGGGCAATTTCGCCGGCGTCAACAACGAGGTAGAGGCGTTCCGCTGGACGCAGAGCGGCGGCATGGTTGGCCTCGGCGTTGGCGCCGCCAATGGCGTGAGCGCCGACGGCTCGGTCGTGGTCGGGCAAGGCGGTTCCGCCAGCATCCCCTTCGGCGAGGCGTTCCGCTGGACGCAGAGCGGCGGCATGGTCGGCCTCGGCACGCTGCCGGGCGGCAACTTCAGCGATGCCACCGCCGTGAGCGCCGACGGCTCGGTCGTGGTTGGCAATTCCGGCATTACCAATGGCCCGAGCGCCGATGGCTCGGTCGTGGTCGGGCAGGGCGGTTCCGCCAACATCCCCTTCGCCGAGGCATTCCGCTGGACCCAGAGTGGCGGCATCGTCGGCCTCGGCTTCCTGCCGGGCGCCAACTACAGCCAAGCCAGTGGCGTGAGCGCCGATGGCTCCGTCGTGGTCGGGTACAGCGATTCCAGCGTCGGCGGTGCGTTCCGCTGGACCCAGAGCGGCGGCATGGTCGGCCTCGGCACGCTGCCGGGCGGCGACCTCAGCCAGGCCAATGCCGTGAGCGGCGACGGCTCGGTGGTGGTCGGCAGCAGCGGGAACGAGGCGTTCCGCTGGACCCAGAGCAGCGGCATGGCCGGCCTCGGCACGCTGCCGGGCGGCACAGCCAGCCAGGCCTTGGCCGTGAGCGCCGACGGCTCGGTCGTGGTCGGGTCAAGCAATTCCACCAGCTTTCCAGCCTCCAACGAGGCGTTCCGCTGGACGACGGCGACTGGCATGAAATCTATCGGCGGCCTGCTGGTCGCCAGCGGCGTCAACATGACTGGCTGGACGCTTACCAATGCGACAGGTGTCTCCGCCGACGGCTCGGTGATCGTCGGATATGGCCAGGACCCATCAAGCAATGAAGAAGCCTGGCTTGCGCGCTTCTCTTCGCAGTTCGGCAACGGCCTCATCACGCCCGGCGTCGTGGCGCAGTCGTTTGCCGGACAGGCGGCAATGGGACAGACCGGCAATGCCGCGATCGGCGGTTCGCTCGGCACCATGAGCGAATACGCAACGGAGGCGCACAACACGCAGGGAAGCCGCACCACGCCGTTCTCGGTGTTCGCTTACGGCGGCTACGACAGCGATCCGGCGGCATCCGGCACGTTCGGCATGACGGTCGATCTGCCGGACGCGATGGTGGCCGGCGCGGCGCTCGCGGCAAACTACGTCAATACCAACATGGTCTATGACGGCTCCGCGAAGATGTGGGGCGGCTCGCTCGGCGCCTTCGTCGCGCGTGTTCCCGACGCCGGCCTGCAATGGCTGCTCGGCGTCGATGGTACGACGCTGAGTGGCGATATCAATCGCGGCTATCTTAACGGCAGCGGGGCGGCGTATTCGGCAGGATCGACCACCGCCAACGGCTATGGCGCGACCGCGCGCGTCGGCTGGTCGTTCAACAATCTATTGCCCGGGACGCAGGTCACGCCGTTCGCCTCTTATACCGTCTCGACGATTCATTTTAACGGCTACACCGAGACGACCGGCGTGTTCCCGGCACAGTTCGACGGCTTCAACGACACCGCGCAGGCCGCGCGCTTCGGCGCGGACGCGCGCTACACCTTTGCGGCCGGCAAATGGGTGTGGGGCACGCTCGCCTCCGCGCACGAGCTCGGCAACTCGGAGACCGAAAACATCACCGGCACCCTGATCGGCGGGTTCGGAATGACTGCGCCCGCCGGACCCGTTGCGAAGGACTGGGTCGAGGCCACTGCCGGCATTCGCTGGCCGGCGTGGGAAAGCGGCGCGCTGACCGCCTCGTTGACAGCTTCGATCCCGTCCAACTATCCGACGACCTATCAGGTCCGCGTCGGCGTCACGCAGACGTTTTGACGCGAGCGGCGAAGCCAGGGTTAGAAAACCCATTGCCGTTCAGGCGTTGAGCGGCTTCATCGCGCGTCCGCGAGGATGGCGTAGCGCTACCGAGGCACGTCGTTCGGCGACCACGACAAGGCCGAGGGCGGAAACAACTCTTCGACGGTCATGCGCCGGTTCGACATGCCTTGCTGATGGACATAGCCGATCATGACCTCGAGATTCTTGCGATTGATCGGCGAGGTGCCGTATTCCCACGGGTCGGGGCCGAGAAAGGCGCGCTCGTCGTCCCAGTAGGACTGATACCAGGCGAGCGGCACGATCCGCGGATTGGTCAGCCGCTTATAAGCGAGGCGCTTCGACTTCTCGAACGCGTCCATGAGGCTTTTCACGACCCAGGGATGACGCTCGACGATGTCGCGCCGGATGGTGGTGACATGCATGATCGGGAAGATTCCCGTGCGCTTGTAGTATTCCACCTCGAGCTCGCGGTAATTGGGCCAAAGCCGTCCGATATGCGGCAGCCCTTCTCTGATCCCGCGCGGCAGATTGGGCGAGATCACCGCCTCGATCTCGCCCGCGATCAGCATGTCGTCGATGTTCTTGCCCGGGGCGACCTGCTCGATCCGCAAGCCTTCGTGACGCTCGAACTCGATGATCTCGGGCGCCTCGGTCACCCAGGTGATCGTGCGATGCGGCACGGCGTATTCGTTCTCCAGCAAGCCGCGCAGCCAGACATTGGCGGCCGGCTGGAAGATCGGATTGCCGATCCTCTTGCCGATCAGGTCGGTGGGCTTCTCGATCCCGAAATTCTTGTTGATGAAGACGAAGCCGTGACGGAAGCGGCGGTGCAGGAAGATCGGCAAGGCGGTCATCGACCAGTTCTTGCTGGCGGCCGCGACATAAGCGGGGCCGTTGAACTCGCCGACATCGCAAATATCGTCCCAGGCGACCTGGCGATGAATGTCCTCGTAGCCGGGATAATGCGGGAACTCGAAAGCGATCCCTTCGGCCTCGATCGTGCCGTCGCGCAGCGCGCGCGTGATCTCGTAATCGCCGATCAGCATTCGCAGCGTCAATTTATCGGCCATGGATCGACTTCTCCCTAGAGAGTCTGTGCCGGCGAAGCGCCGCGGCCCGAACGATTTTTTAGAGGCGCGCCGAAGCGATATTATGGCATCGGAACGGCCATATCCAGTCGAGCCGCGCGTCCGCGCCGACCCGCCGTAGCGCCGTGCGCCATGACGCGATCGCGGCGGGAGCCGCTTCCAAGCTTCGGGAAATTTCTGATATGGTGCGGCCCCTTGAGGTTCGGGGAAGACTTCGGATGTTTCCTCAATGACCATGAATCAATGGCACGACGCCAACCCCAGCTATGCGCGCGAGCATCTGTGGCCTGTGCTTCGCGATATCGTCGAAGCGCGCCAGTGGCTCCAACGCCGCGCCTTCGATCTCGGATGCGGAAACGGGGCGACCGCCGACATGCTATCGACGCTCGGCTTCAGCGTTTCCGGGGTCGATACCTCGGAGAGCGGCGTCGCCGAGGCGCACAAAGCCTATCCGCATATAAAAGTCGGCGTTGGAAGCGCGTATGACGATCTAGCGAGCCAATATGGAACATTCCCTCTGGTCGTGAGCCTCGAAGTCATAGAGCACTGCATCGACCCCCACGGTTTCGCCAAGACCTTTCTAAGCCTGATAGCCCCAGGCGGCATCGGGGTTCTCTCGACGCCCTACCATGGCTACTTGAAGAACCTGGCGCTGGCCGTCACCGGCAAGATGGACCGCCATTTCACGGCGCTGGAGCGCGGCGGCCACGTCAAATTTTTCTCTAGGGGAACGCTCGACCGATTGCTGAGAGAGGCAGGCGCCAAGGATATCCGCTTCACGCGTGTCGGACGCATCCCGCCGATAGCAAAGTCGATGGTCGCCGTTGTAAGCTGTCGCCCCTAATTCAAACTGCACCGCGAGCGGAATTGGGAGTCATCATACGCCGCCAACGGCGACCCCGCGCGCGGAAAGCGGGTGCACGCGAGTAATGAACGGCTTTAGCCGTGGGGGGGAAGCATGACGAGCACCGAGATAACCGGCGAACTCGCGGGCGGCGTCGTTACGGCCGACGACATCTCCACCCGGATCGACAGCCTGCCCTTCCTGCCTTTCCATTGGCGCATCGGGAGCATCTTGGGCACCGGCACGCTTTTCGACGCCTTCGATTCGCTCAGCATCGGCGCGGCGATGACCATGATCGTCGCGACCTTCACCCTGGATTACCGCACCAGCGGCGCGCTGATCAGCGCGGCCTTCGGCGGTCAATTCGTCGGCGCGATCGCGTTCGGCTATATCAGCGAGTACATCGGGCGCAAATGGGCGTTCGTCATCGCGCTGACGATATTCGGCTTCTGCTCGATCGCGGCGGCTCTCGCGCAGTCGGTCGATCAGATCATCCTCGCGCGCATCATCCAGGGCCTCGGCCTCGGCGCCGAGGTGCCGGTCGCCGCGGCGCTCTTCAGCGAGTTCGTCCGCGGCAGCGCGCGCGGCTTCTTCATCATGATCTACGAGAGCGCCTTCGTCCTGGGGCTTTTCCTGGCCCCGGTCGCGGCGCTCGGATGCTACTCGTTCTTCGGCCCGGCGCTGGGTTGGCGAGTGCTGTTCGCGATCGGCGGCGTGCCGCTGATCGCGGCGGCGATCGCCGCGGCAAAGCTTCCGGAATCGCCGCGCTGGCTCGCGTCCAAGGGACGGGTCGCCGAGGCGCAGGCGGTGGTCGAGGAGATGGAGGCGGAGGCCAAGCGCCTCGGCAGGAAGCTGCTGCCGGCGGCGCGCGTCACCGTCTCGCTGCACACCACGAAGTTCAGCGAGCTTTTCCGAGGCATCTACGCCAAGCGCACCTTCGTCGTCTGGACGATGTGGTTCAGCTCGTATTTCATGTCGAACGGATTTTCGTCCTGGGCGCCGACGCTCTACATGAAGATCGGCGGCTTGCCGGCCTCGGACGCGATTATGCTGGCGATCTTGACGGGCGCCGTCCAGCTTACGACCTGCTACGTCTTCGCGATTGCGGTCGACAAGCACGGCCGCCTGCCGCTGTTCGCCGGCGGTTTCGCGCTGGCGGCGGCGGCCGCGATCGCCGGCGCGATCCTGACCGGGCCATTGGGCATGCGCGGATGGCAACCGCTGCTCATCTGCGGAATCGTCATGATCATCGGCACCGGCACCAACACGCTAGGCGTTTATCTCTACACGCCCGAACTCTACCCGACGCGCATGCGCGCCTGGGCAACGGCGACGGGCAGCAGCACCAATCGCCTGGGAAGCTTTACCGCCCCTTGGGTTATCGGCTGGATACTGGGCGAATATAACAGCATCGCCCTGGGCTTCGCGCTCTTCGCCGTGGTCGGAATCATGGCCGCGTCGGTGGTTTGGTTCTTCGGCGAGGAAACCAAGCAGCGCGTGCTCGAGGAGCTTTCGCCTTAGGCCCCCAGAAAGTCGCGGGCGAGCGGCCGAAGCGCGTCGTCGAGTTCGTACACCAGCGGGCAGCCCGTGGGCATCTCGAACCCGGGGATTCCTTGTCGGGCACCTCGCTCAAGAATTTCACGAGACCGCGCAGGCTGTTGCCGTGGGCCGCGACCAGCACGCGCTCGCCGCGCCGAAGCGCCGGGGCGATCGCCTCGTGCCAGTATGGCAGAACGCGATCGACCGTGTCCCTGAGGCTTTCTGACCGCGGCAGCAACGCGGCGGGCACGCTGGCGTAGCGCCGGTCGTTGACCGCCTCGCGCTTGTCGCCGATGTCGAGCGGCGGCGGCGGCACGTCCCAGCTGCGGCGCCAGGCGAAGACCTGTTCCTTGCCATAGCGCTGGGCGGTCTCGGCCTTGTCGAGACCTTGCAGGGCGCCATAGTGCCGCTCGTTCAGCCGCCAGCTCTTCTCCACCGGCAGCCACAACAGATCCATCTCTTCGAGCGCGAGGTGCAGCGTCTTGATCGCCCGCTTCAGCACCGAGGTGAAGCAGACATCGAAAGTGTATCCGGCGGCGGCCAGCCGAACCCCGGCTTGCCGCCCCTCGCGAATGCCCCCGTCGGTCAAATCGACGTCGGTCCATCCCGTGAACAGATTCGCCTTGTTCCAGATGCTTTCGCCGTGTCGGAGCAGCACGAGCGTCGGCATGGCTTCACCTGCCCATGACGCCGGTCGGCTCTGGTTCGCCGCGCAGCTTGCGGTAGAGGGTTTCCACCTCGGCTCGGCTCACCTGCGCGGTGCCATAGGTCGCGACCGAAGCAGCGCCGGCGGCAACGCCAAGCGCCAGCGCCTCCTTGTCGCCGAGGCCCCGCGCCAGTCCGATCACCAGGCCGGCGAGGAAGCTGTCACCGGCGCCGACCGCGCTGCGCTCTTCGACCTTCACGGCGGGGAGCCGCGTGACGCCTTCGCTGGTCGCGAGGATCGCCCCATCCCGCCCGAGGCTGACCACGATCTTCCGGGCCGCCCCAGAACGAACGAGCGAAGCAATCTCCGTCTCCTGGGAATGCGGGTCGCGGAGTTCGCGGCCGACCAGGAACTCGAGCTCGCTCAGGCTTAACTTCAGCAGCTCGATGCCATGGCCGATCGCCGCGCGCAGCGCCGAGCCCGAGGTGTCGAGGACGAATTTCTGACCGCGCCGCGAGGCGATCGCGGCAGCCTTGGCATAGAAGTCCTCTGGCACGCCGCGCGGCAGACTGCCGCTCGCGACAATCCACCCGCCCTCTACTTCCTCCAGGATGTTGAGGGCGCCCTTCCACTCGTCTTCCTCGACCTCGGGACCCTCCGGCACGAAGCGATATTCGAGGCCGCTCTGGCGATCGTGCACGTTCACGCTGATGCGGGTTCGGCCGCGGATCGGAAGCGCCCGCCAGCGAACGCCGGCCTCGTCGAGCAGCTCCTCGACCAGGCGTCCGGTCACGCCGCCGGTCATGATGAGCGCCAGCGCTTCGCCGCCCAGCTCATGAACCACGCGGGCGACATTGATGCCTCCGCCGCCCGGGTCGTACCGCTCTTCGAACGTCCGAAGCTTGTGCGTGGGCCTTACCGACGCCGCGGTGCAGGCCATGTTGACCGCGGGATTGAGCGTCAAGGTGACGATGCGATCGATCGGCATCATCCACCGAGTGCGGCAACGCCCGGCAGCGTCCGGCCTTCCAGCCATTCCAGAAAGGCGCCCCCGGCGGTCGAGACGTAGGTGAATCGGTCGTCGACCCCGGCATGGTGGAGGGCGGCGTCGGTATCGCCGCCGCCGGCGACGCTGGTGAGCCGTCCGGCCTGCGTTTCGGCGGCGACGGCCCGCGCCAGCGCAGTCGTCGCGGCATCGAAGGGCGGGGTCTCGAAAGCGCCGAGAGGACCATTCCACACGACGCTGCGCCACAGAGAAACCCGGCGAAGCAATGCCTCGACGGTCGCAGGCCCGAGATCGAGGATCATCGCATCGGCCGGAATCGCGTCGAACGGGAACCGTCCGGGCGGATGCATTCGACCCCAATTCGGCGGCGACGACCACATCCTGCGGCAGGACAACTTCGCAACCCGCCTGCTTCGCGCGCGATAGGAGGTCGCGAGCCGTTCCATGCATGTCCGCCGCTTGCAGGGAACGGCCGACGGCCACGCCTTGCGCGGCCAGGAAGGTGTTGGCCATCGCGCCGCCGAGCACCAGCACATCGACGCGCCCAATCAGGTTCGCGAGCAGCCCGAGCTTGGTCGAGACCTTGGCGCCGCCGACGATCGCCGCCAAAGGACGATCCGGATGGCCAAGCACTTTCCCCAATGCCTCGAGCTCGGCCTGCATCAGCCGCCCAGCATAGGCCGGCAGCAGCCTCGCCACGCCCTCGGTGCTGGCATGCGCGCGATGCGCCGCGGAGAAAGCATCGTCGACATAGACATCGGCGAGCGCGGCAAGCTCCTTCGCCATGGCGGGATCGTTCTTCTCTTCCCGCGGATCGAAGCGCGTGTTCTCCAGCACCAGCACCTCGCCGTTCGCGAGCGACTTGACCGCCTCAACGGCCGCCGGCCCGACGCAGCTCTCGGCAAAGCCGATTTTCATGCCCAGCACGCCCGCGAGCGCGCTCGCCACCGGCCGCAACGACATCTCGGGCACGCGCTTGCCCTGGGGCCGGCCGAAGTGACTGCAGATAACGACCCGCGCGCCCTTGTCGCAGAGTTCGCGGATGGTCGGGCCGAGGCGCTGCAGCCGGGTCAGATCGGTGACTCGCCCATCCTTGACCGGTACGTTGAGATCGGCGCGAAGCAGCACCCGTTTGCCCGTGGCCGCGAGCTCATCAAGCGTGCGAAAAGGCATCTCTCGTCCCGATCCCGCTAGAGACTGCTGCAAACGGTAATCAAAAAACTCTATGACATCGCAGGCCTCGGCGGATTGATCCATGTCAAGGGAAAACTCGTCCGCGTTCGGCTAGCGTGGCGGTCTTCGTCATCGCGTTCGGAATGAGACGACGCGCGCTTAACACGCCTGCCGTTATCTGTTATACTTATCTCAGGCAAAGTCTTCGGAGATCAGGTTCCCAATGGACGCCGCGCCACGGGCCGTCATCACGACCGAAGGATTGGGGACAATGCTCGCGCTCCTCAAGGCGCGCGGCTATCGGGTCGTCGGGCCGACTGTGCGCGACCAGGCGATCGTGTACGACGATATCGCGTCGGTCGATGATTTGCCCGCGGGTTGGACCGACGAGCAGGACGGCGGACGCTACCGGCTCCTTCGCCGCGACGGACGATGCCCTCTTCGGCTACGCCGTCGGGCCGCATTCCTGGAAGAAATTTCTCCATCCGCCGGTGCTGCGCCTGTGGCAGCGCGGAGCGCACGGCGGAGGGCGTACGCGTGACGCCGGAGCCCGTCGCCGCCGAGCGCTTCGCCTTTATTGGCGTGCGCGCCTGCGAGCTTGCATGCGATCGCCATCCAGGACCGCGTCTTTCTCGGCGGCGCACATGTCGATCCGCACTACCGTGCGCGCCGCGAAGGCGCCTTTATCGTCGCGGTGAATTGCGGCCAGGCGGGCGGCACCTGCTTTTGCGCGTCGATGAATACCGGGCCGAAGGCCGAGGCCGGCTTCGATCTCGCGCTCACCGAGCTTGCCGTCGAGGGCGGGCATCTCTACCTCGTCGAGGCGGGGACGGATGCCGGACATGCGCTGCTCGCCGAGCTGCCCCACCGCGCGGCGACGCAGGACGAGATCGGTGCTGCCGAGGCCGTCGTCGCCCGCACCGCGGCGAGCATGGGCCGGGCGATGCCCGCCGACGATCTCCACGCGCTGCTGATGCGCAACCTCGAGCATCCGCGCTGGGACGACGTGGCCGAGCGGTGCCTCACCTGCGGCAATTGCACCATGGTGTGTCCGACCTGCTTTTGCACCTCGGTCGAGGATTCGAGCGATCTCGCGGGCGATAAAACCTCGCGCTCGCGGCGCTGGGATTCCTGCTTCACGATGGATTTCTCGTACATTCACGGCGGCAGCGTCCGCCACACGGCGCGCTCGCGCTATCGCCAGTGGATGACCCACAAGCTCGCCACCTGGTTCGATCAGTTCGGCACATCCGGCTGCGTCGGCTGCGGACGCTGCATCACCTGGTGCCCCGTCGGCATCGACATCACCGAAGAGGTGCGCGCCATCCGCGAAAGCGAGCCGCATTAAGGAGCGACGCCATGGAGATCGAGGGGCTCGAACGCATCGTCCGGGAGCATCCGTTCTTCGCCGGGCTCGATGAAGAGTTCATCAAGTTGGTGTGCGGCTGCGCGAAGAATGTGCGCTTCGAGGCCGGCCAGTACGTGTTTCACGAAGGCGAGCCGGCCGACCAGTTCTATCTGCTTCGGCAGGGCCGGGTGGCGCTCCAGATCGCTTCGCCGGGGCGCGGCGCCGTGACCTTCCAGACCCTCGGCGAGGGCGAGATCGTCGGCGTGTCGTGGCTGATCCCGCCCTACCGCTGGACCTACGACGCGAAGGCGCTCGAGCTGACCCGCGCAATCGCGATGGACGCCACCTGCCTGCGGCAGAAATGCGAGGCCGACCACGATCTCGGCTACGATATGATGAAACGCTTCATGCCGGTGCTGATCCAGCGCTTGCAGGCGGCGCGGATGCAAATTCTCGATGTCTATGGCGCCCATGCTTGACGCGGCGACCGCCGATGCCGGTGCCGCCGATCCGATGGTGCCGCGGATCGCGCGCGTGCGCCGGCGCCGGCGCGATGGGCCGGAGGTGTGGACGCTCGACCTCGAGCCGGAGGAAGCGGATGGCACGGGCTTCGCGCCGGGCCAGTTCAACATGCTGACCGCGTTCGGCGTCGGCGAGGTGCCGATCAGCTTCAGCGGCGATCCCGCCGCTGCCCGGCCGCCTGGTCCACACGGTGCGCGCCGTTGGCCCGGTCTCGAAAGCGCTGACCCGGCTCGGCCCCGGCGATGTCGTCGGGCTGCGCGGCCCGTTCGGCACGGCTGGCCGATGGCGGAGATGGTCGGGCGCGACGTGGTGATCGTGGCCGGCGGGCTCGGCCTCGCGCCGCTGCGCCCGGCGCTTTACCGCCTGCTCGCCGAGCGCGGCCGTTACGGCAAGATCGTTCTTCTCTACGGCACGCGCAGCCCGGACGATATCCTCTTCCGCCGCGAGATCGAGGCGTGGCGGCGCCGGCTCGACATCGACATCGAGGTGACGGTGGACCACGCGGTCGGCGACTGGCATGGCCAGGTCGGCGTCGTGACGACGCTGATCCCGCGCGCCGCCTTCGACCCGGTGCATGCCATCGCGCTGGTCTGCGGGCCCGAGGTCATGATGCGCTTCGCCATCGCCGCGCTGCGCGACGCGAGGGTCGCCGACGGATGCGATCTATCTCTCCATGGAGCGCAACATGAAATGCGCCATCGGCCTGTGCGGCCATTGCCAGTTCGGTCCCGTCTTCGTCTGCCGGGACGGGCCGGTCTTTCGCTACGACCGGTTGCGCGGCCTGCTCGCGGCGAAGGAGGTCTGACATGGCGCAGAGGAAAGGCAAGCCGAGGCTCGCGGTCTGGAAATTCGCCTCCTGCGACGGCTGCCAGCTGAGCCTGCTCGACTGCGAGGACGAACTGCTGGCCGTCGCCGGCGCCGTCGACATCGCCTATTTTCCCGAGGCGACGCGCGGCGACGGTGACGGGGCCGCTACGATCTCTCGCTGGTCGAGGGCTCGATCACCACGCCGCACGACGCCGAGCGCATCCACGACGTCCGCCGGCGCTCGCGCGCGCTCGTCACCATCGGCGCCTGCGCGACCGCCGGCGGCATCCAGGCGCTGCGCAACTTCGCGGACGTGAAGGAATATCGCGTCGATCGTCTATGCGCAGGCCCGACTACATCCACACGCTCGCGACCTCGACGGCGATCGCCGATCACGTCGCCGGTCGATTTCGAGCTGCGCGGCTGCCCGATCAACAAGCGCCAGCTCCTCGAGGTCGTCTCGGCGCTTCTCGCCGGACGCCGCCCGGTGACGCCGCCGCACAGCGTCTGCGTCGAATGCAAGCTGAAGGGCAATGTCTGCGTGATGGTGGCGCATGGCACGCCTTGCCTCGGGCCGGTCACGCATGCCGGCTGCGGCGCGCTCTGCCCGTCCTACGACCGCGGCTGCTACGGCTGCTACGGGCCGATGGAGACGCCGAACGCGCCAGCGCTGAGCGGCTGCGCTCGCCGGCGCTCGGCATGGACGAGCAGTGCGCTGCAGCGCGTCTATCGCACCTTCAACGCCAACGCCGAGGCATTCCGCAAGGAGAGCGAGCGTCATGGCGCGTAAGACCATCAAGGTCGATTACCTCGCCCGCGTCGAGGGCGAGGGCGCGTTCAAGGTCGTGGTGCGCGACGGCACGGTCGAGAGCGCGCGAGCTGAGCATCTTCGAGCCGCCGCGCTTCTTCGAGGCGTTCCTGCGCGGCCGCGCCTTCACCGAGGCGCCCGACATCACCGCGCGCATCTGCGGCATCTGCCCGGTCGCCTATCAGATGAGCGCGGTGCACGCGATGGAGAACGCGCTCGGCGTCGCCGTCGACCGGGCCGCTGCGCGACCTGCGCCGGCTGCTCTATTGCGGCGAGTGGATCGAGAGCCACACGCTGCACATCTACATGCTGCACGCGCCCGACTTTCTCGGCTACGCCGGCGCCATCGAGATGGCGCGCGATCACGGCGACGTGGTGCGGCGCGGCCTGCCGCTCAAGAAGGCCGGCAACGAGATCCTGACGCTGCTCGGCGGCCGCGAGATCCATCCGATCAACGTGCGCGTCGGCGGCTTCTACCGCGACGCCGCGCAAGCGCGAGCTTCGAGCCGCTCGCCGAGCGGCTGAAATGGGCGCGCGACGCGGCGCTCGAGACCGTGCGCTGGGCGGCGGGCTTCGACTTCCCCGAGCGCGAGCGCGACTACGACTTCGTCGCGCTGCGGCACCCCGACGAATATCCCTTCAACGAGGGCCGCATCGTCTCGAACCGCGGGCTCGACATCGCGGCCGCCGCAGTACGACGCGCATTTCGAGGAAATGCACGTCGAGCGCTCGACGGCGCTGCATTCGCGCCTCCGACCGGCGGCGGCTCCTACCTGGTCGGGCCGCTCGCCCGCTACAGCCTGAATTTCGACCGTCTGTCGCCGCTCGCGCAGGAGGCGGCGCGCGCGGCGGGGCTCGGTCCGACCTGCACCAATCCCTACCGCAGCATCGTCGTGCGCGCGGTCGAGGTGCTCTATGCCTGCGACGAGGCGCTGCGGATCATCGCGGCCTATCGACGAGCCGGAGCGTCCCTCCGTCGCGGTCGAGCCGCGCGCCGGCATCGGGCTTCGCCGCCACCGAGGCGCCGCGCGGCCTGCTCTATCACCGCTATCGGCTCGAAGCCGACGGAACGATCGCCGAGGCGCGCATCGTGCCGCCGACCTCGCAGAACCAGGCGAGCATCGAGGAGGACCTCGCGAGCTTCGTCGGCGGCTTCCTCGACCTGCCCGACGAAGATCTGCGCCATCGCTGCGAGCAGACGGTGCGCAACTACGATCCCGTGCATCTCCTGCTCGACGCATTTCCTGCGGCTCGAGATGGATCGAGGCTGAGCCATGGCAAACGGCCGTCCCGGCCGGATCGTGATCGGCATCGGCAATCCCGACCGGGGCGACGACGCGGCCGGCCGAGCGGTGGCGCGGCTGTTGCGCGGCACGCTCCCCGAGGATATCGACCTCGTCGAGCATGACGGCGAGACCGCCGGACTGCTCGCGCGGCTCGACGGCAGAGCGGCGGCGTTTCTGGTCGATGCTTGCGTCTCCGGCTCGCCCGCCGGCACGGTCCGGCGCTACGACCTCGCCGCGACGCTGCTGCCCCGGGCGGCATTCGGCGTCTCCTCGCATGGCATGGGGCTGGCCGAAGCGGTGGAGCTTGCCCGCACGCTTGGCCAGTTGCCGCCCTCTTGCATCGTCTACGCGATCGAGGGCGAGACCTTCGCGTTGGGAGCGCCCTTGTCGCCGCCGGTCGCGACGGCCGTCGCCGACGTGGCCGCGCGGCTCCGCGTCGAGCTCGCCGCCCAATTCGCGGCCGGAGGATAGAGGCGATGCATGAAGCCACGCTGATGGCCGGCCTGATGCGCCGGATCGCAGACGTCGCGAAGGCCGAGCGCGCGCGGCGGATCGTCGGCGTCTCGGTTCGCCTCGGAGCGTTGAGCCATATCTCGGCCAAGCATTTGGCGGAGCATTTCGAGCGACGCCAGCCACGGCACCATCGCCGAAGGCGCGCGCCTCGAAGTCATGGTCTCGGACGACATCCAGGACGAGAATGCCCAGGACATCGTGCTCGATGGCATCGAGGTGGAGACCTGACCGGGATGGTGACCTTGGCGCCACGCTCCGGCACTGATGCGATCGCGCGCACGCGGCTTCGTATCCTCGTTCGCGGCGCGGTGCAGGGGGTCGGGTTCCGGCCTTTCGTCTTCGATCGCGCAAGAAGGCTCGAGCTCGGCGGTTGGGTCGGCAACTCGACCGAAGGCGTGACCGTCGAGGCCGAGGGCGATCCCGGCCGCGTCGCCGCGCTGCTGCGCATGATCGGCGAGGAGCCTCCGGCGAACGCCACGGTGGCGTCGATCGAAACAAAAGAGATCGAGCTCAATGGCGACGACGCTTTCACGATTCGCCCGAGCGATGCCGCCGGCATACACACGGCCGAGGTGCTTCCCGATCTCGCGACCTGCGCGGACTGCCTGAGCGAGCTGTTCGATCCCGCGAACCGCCGCTACCTCTATCCGTTCATCAACTGCACCCAATGCGGGCCGCGCTACAGCATCATCGAGGACATCCCTTACGACCGCGCGCGGACCTCGATGCGCCATTTCCCGATGTGCCCGGACTGCCGCGCGGAATACGACGACCCCGCCAACCGCCGCTTTCATGCCGAGCCGAACGCGTGCCCCGCTTGCGGGCCTCGCCTCGCGCTGTGGAACGATGTGGGCGAGACGCTCGCCTCGGATCACGCCGCGTTGCGCGCGGCCGCGGCGGCGGTGCGGCACGGGCGGATCGTCGCCGTCAAGGGAATAGGCGGCTTCCATCTCCTCGCCGATGCAAGCGACGAGGCGGCCATAAGCCGGCTGCGCAGCCGCAAGCGGCGCCCGGAAAAGCCTTTCGCCGTGATGTTTCCCACGCTCGCCGATATCGCCGTCGCTTGCCGCGTCGCGCCCGAGGCGAGCGCGCTGCTCGCCTCGCCGGCGCGGCCGATCGTGCTCTGCGCCGGATGGATGGGGCGGTCGCGCCGGCCGTCGCCCCCGGCAATCCGTGGCTCGGCGCGATGCTGCCTTACGCGCCGCTGCATCATCTGCTCCTGCGCGAGCTCGGCTTTGCCGTGGTCGCGACCAGCGCCAACGTCAGCGACGAGCCCATCGCCACCGACGAGAGGGAAGCGCTCGCGCGATTGGGCGGCATCGCCGATTTGTTCCTGGTCCACGACCGCCCGATCGTCCGGGCGGTGGAGGATTCGGTCGCGCGCATCGTGTGCGGGCGCGAGCTCGTGCTGCGCCGCGCGCGCGGCTATGCGCCGGCCTCGATCGCGGTGGCCGGCATGGCTTCCGGAATCCTCGCCATGGGCGCGCATTTGAAGGCGACAGTCGCGGTCAGCCGCGCGGCCGGCGTGGTGCTGAGCCAGCACATCGGCGATCTCGAGACGATCGCGGCGCGCGCGGCGCATGCCCGGGTCGTCGCCGACGCAACGAGGCTCCATGCGGTCACCCCGCGCCTCGTCGCGCGGGATCTCCATCCCGATTACGCTTCGAGCCGGGCGGCAGAAGCGGCGGGGCTTCCGGTCGCTGGCGTGCAGCACCACCTCGCCCATGTCGTTGCCTGCATGGCCGAGCACGGCATCGCGCCGCCGGTTCTCGGGGTCGCCTGGGATGGCACCGGCTATGGCCCGGACGGCACCGTCTGGGGCGGCGAGTTCCTGCTCGTCACCGAGACCGGCTGGCGCCGCGTCGCGCGGTTGCGTCCGTTCCGCCTTCCAGGCGGCGAAGCCGCGGTGCGCGAGCCGCGCCGGGCCGCGCTCGGGCTGCTCTACGAGGGCTACGGAGCGAAGGCTTTCGCCATGACCGATCTGGCGCCGGTCGCGGCCTTCTCGGCTGCCGAGCGAACGACATTGCGCACGATGCTGCTGCGCGCGGTCAATGCGCCGCTCACTTCGAGCGCGGGCCGGCTGTTCGACGGCTTCGCCGCGCTGTGCGGCCTGCGCCAGCGCGCGAGCTACGAGGGTCAGGCAGCGGCCGAGCTGGAATGGGCGGCGGAGGGACACGCAAGCGGGCGCTCTTATGAGCTTCCGCTGCGCGAGACGCGCGCGCAACCAAGCCTGGAAGTGGACTGGCGGCCGGCGCTCGCGGCGGCGCTTGCCGATCTGCGCGCCGGAACCGCGCCGGGCGCCGTGTCCGAAGCGCTGCACAATGGCCTTGCCGCTGCGATCGCGGCGGCGGCGCGCCGGTGCGGGCAGCATCGGGTCGTTCTTACCGGGGGCTGCTTTCAGAACGCACGCCTGACCGAAGCCGCCGTCGCCGCGCTTCGCGCCGCCGGGTTCGAGCCGATCTGGCACCGGCGCGTCCCGCCCAACGACGGCGGGATCGCCTTGGGTCAGGCGGTTTGGGCGGCCTGGTCCGAACCGAGAGGATCCACGCCATGTGCCTAGCCGTGCCCGGGAAAGTCCTCGGCCTCTCCGGCGACGATCCGATCCTGCGAACCGGGCGGGTCGATTTCGGCGGCATCGTCAAGGAGATCAATCTCGCTTATGTGCCCGAAGCGCGGATCGGCGACTACGTCCTTGTCCATGTCGGCTTCGCCATCACGGTGATCGACGAAGTCGAGGCCGCGCGCGTGTTCGACGCCTTGCGCGAAATCGGCGAGCTCGCCGAGGAGGCGCCGTGAAATTCCGCGAGGAATATCGGGATGCCGCCGCGGCACGGCGCCTCGCCGCGGCGATCGCCGGTGCCGTCACGAAGCCTTGGACCTTGATGGAAGTGTGCGGCGGCCAGACCCACGCCATCGTTCGATTCGGCATCGACGAGCTGCTGCCCAAGGAGGTGACGCTGGTGCACGGGCCGGGCTGCCCGGTCTGCGTCACGCCGGTCGAATATATCGACAAGGCGATGGAGATCGCGTTGCGCCCGGAGGCGATCCTCTGCTCGTTCGGCGACATGCTCCGCGTGCCGGGGACGAAGGGCGACTTATTTTCCGCGAAGTCGCGCGGCGGCGATATCCGCATCGTCTATTCGCCGCTCGACGCGCTCGCCATCGCCCGCGCCGAGCCCTCGCGCGAAGTCGTGTTCTTCGCCGTCGGGTTCGAGACCACGGCGCCCGCCAACGGCATGGCCGCCTATCGGGCGAAACGCGAAGAGATCGCCAATTTTTCCATGCTGGTGTCGCATGTGCTCGTGCCTCCGGCGATGCGCGCGATTTTGGCGGCGCCCGACAATCGCATCCGCGGCTTCCTCGCCGCCGGTCACGTCTGCACCATCATGGGTTACGAGGAGTATGAGCCGATCGCCGCCCAATACCGCGTGCCGATCGTCGTGACCGGCTTCGAGCCGCTCGACATTCTCGAAGGCATCTATCTTGCCGTGCGCCAGCTCGAGGCGGGCCGCGCTTCCGTCGAGAATCAGTACAGCCGCTCCGTCCGCCGCGACGGCAACCGCGCCGCGCAAGCATTGATGCGCGAGGTCTTCCGGGTGATCCCGCGGCGCTGGCGCGGCATCGGCGACATCGCCGAAAGCGGGCTTGGCCTTGCCGAGGCCTATCGCGATCTCGACGCCGAACGCCGCTTTGGCTCCGTGCGCGTCCTCGCCGACGAAGCCGGCGAATGCATCAGCGGATTGGTGCTGCGCGGCAAGCGCAAACCTCCCGAATGTCCGGCTTTCGGCACGCGCTGCACGCCGGAGCGGCCGCTCGGCGTCACCATGGTGTCCTCGGAAGGCGCTTGCGCCGCCTATTATCGCTATCGCGGAGCGCGCGCCCTTGGAGATGGACGATGACGGAGCACGACGCCTTTGCGCCGACTTGTCCGGCCCCGTCGGGCGAGGGGGAAACCGTGCAGCTTGCCCATGGCGGCGGCGGGCGCGCGATGGCGCGGCTGCTCGATACCATCATCCGGCCGGCCTTCGCCGACGCGGAACTCGATCGCCGCCACGACGGAGCCGCGTTGGATATCGCCGGCCCGATCGCCTTCACCACCGATTCCTACGTCGTCCGGCCGCTCGTCTTTCCCGGCGGCGACATCGGCACCCTCGCCGTCAACGGCACGGTCAACGACCTCGCCATGTGCGGCGCGCGCCCGCTTTATCTCAGCGTCGGTTTCATCCTGGAAGAAGGGCTGCCGCTCGACCTCCTCCGTAGAATCGTGGCGTCGATGCGTTCTGCCGCGGCTTCCGCCGGGGTCCGGCTGGTGACCGGCGACACCAAAGTGGTCGACCGCGGCAAGGCGGACGGCATCTTCGTCAATACCGCGGGCATCGGTCGCATCGTCGCGCCGGCGCCGATCGGCCCGGCGAGCGTCAGGGCCGGCGACGCCGTGATCCTCAGCGGCGATATCGGCCGGCACGGCATCGCCGTGATGGCGGCGCGCGAGGGCTTCGGTTTCGAGACGGCGGTCGAAAGCGACTGCGCGCCGCTCGCGGCGCCCGTGCTCGCGTTGCTCGAGGCCGGCGTCGCCGTGCATTGCCTGCGCGATCTCACCCGCGGCGGGCTGGCCAGCGCGACGGTCGAGATCGCGGAGACCGCAGGCGTGTCCATTGCGCTCGACGAAGCGGCGATTCCGGTACGCGACTCTGTCGCCGCGGCCTGCGAGCTGCTCGGTCTCGATCCGCTGCACGTCGCGAACGAAGGCCGATTCATCGCGTTCGTCCCGCCGGCGGACGCGGAGCGCGCCGTCGCGGTCCTTCGCCGCAACGCAATAAGCGAGCAGGCGCGAATCATCGGTTTCGTCGGCGGCGAGGCGCCCGGCCTGGTGTCATGCCGCGGCGCACTCGGAATCTCTCGCGCCATCGACATGTTGAGCGGCGAGCAACTACCGCGAATCTGCTGAAAGTCCTGCCCGGAGCGGCGTGGCGAGATGGTGCGAATGCGTGCGCCTTTCCATGCCCGGATCGTGCCGCGATTTCTTGCTGCGTTGCGATAAGGCCGCGGTCGCGGCGTGACTTTTTCTACCACATGTTGGGAAAATTTAACGTGTTGGTCCCAAAATATTGACAATCGTCGTATCGAACGGGATGATTCGGCCATGCTAAACGAAGCTTTATCACTTGCCCGATATGTCCGCTCCCTGACCGGGCGCCCGGCCGACGCGGCACGGCCGGAAGATTGGCTGGCGGCAATTGCGGCGGCGGTGCGCGAGCGCGTCTCCGCGCAGTCGCTCGATACCGGACGGGCCTTTCGCGCGGCGGGCGTCAAGCGCGTGTGCTATCTGTCGATGGAGTTTCTGCCCGGCCGCGTCCTCGTGCACGCGCTCATGAATCTGGGGCTCTACCACAGCTGCCGGCGAACCCTCGCGGAGCACGGGCTCGATCTCGACGAGATCTCCGAGATCGAAGAGGAGCCCGCGCTCGGCAATGGCGGTCTCGGCCGGTTGGCCGCGTGCCTTCTCGACAGCATGGCGAATTTGGGCCTCTACGCATCCGGCTACGGCATCCGTTACGATTGCGGCCTGTTCTCGCAGCACATCGAGGACGGCTGGCAGGTCGAGCGGCCCGATCTCTGGCTCGACAAGGGCAATCCCTGGGAAATCCCGCGCCGCGATCTGCTGTATCGCGTCAAGTTCGGCGGTCGCGTGGTCGAGCGCGGCGGCGCGACGCACCCGCGCATGGAGTGGATCGACACCGACGAGGTTCTCGCGACGGCTTACGACTTGCCGGTCCCCGGATATCGCACGAACCGGCTGTGCACCTTGCGCCTGTGGTCGCCGCTCGCGAGCCATGAATTCGATCTCAAATCCTTCAACAACGGCGATCATGGCGACGCTTTTTCCCGCAAGAACGCCATCGAGAGCCTCTCCCAGGTTCTCTACCCCGACGACGGTACGCCGTCGGGCCGGGAGTTGCGGTTCAAGCAGGAATACTTTTTCGTCAGCGCGTCGCTTCAGCACATTCTTCGCCGGTTCCGGCGCAGCCACGATACATTGGACCGGTTGCCGGACGAGCTTGTCATCCACATCAACGACACGCACCCATCCCTCGCCGTCGCCGAGCTCATGCGTCTCCTCATCGACGAGCATCATCTCGGATGGGAGCGAGCCTGGCACATCACGCGGCACAGTTTCGCGTACACCAACCACACCTTGATGCCGGAAGCGCTCGAGGTCTGGCCGGTCCGCTTCTTCGAGAGCATGCTGCCGCGTCATCTCCAGATCATTTACGACATCAACGAATGGCACCTTCGCGAGGTGGCGAGCCGGCGCCCCGGCGATGGCGCCCTGCTCCGCCGCGCCTCGCTCGTTTCCGAGGACGGCGAGCGTTCCATTCGCATGGCCCATCTCGCCGTCGTCGGATCCCGCAAGGTCAATGGCGTATCGAAGATGCACACGTCATTGATGCGGCAGACGACGTTCGCCGACTTTCACGCCCTCGACCCCGACAAGATCGTCAACGTCACGAACGGCATCACGTTTCCCCGCTGGCTTCATCAGGCGAATCAGGGCCTCACCGCGCTCATCTCTTCGCGCATTGGCGAAAGCTGGCTTACGCGGCCCGACGATCTGGCGATGCTGGAGCCGCATTCCCGAGACCCCGGCTTTCGAGCGGCGTTCAGAGAGGTCAAGCGCGAAAACAAGAAGCGGCTGGCCGACATGATCGCGCGGGAATGCAACATCGCGGTCGACGTCGACTCGCTTTTCGACGTTCACGTCAAGCGCATTCACGAATACAAGCGGCAGCTCCTGAATTTACTGCATGTCGTGGCCCTCTACGAGCGCTTGCGCGAGGGTCGTTCGCCCAAACCGATCGCGCGCACGGTGATCTTCGCCGGCAAAGCCGCGCCGGGCTACGGGATCGCGAAACTGATCGTGAAGCTCATACACGACGTTGCCAAGGTGGTGAACAACGACAGCGCCGTCGCCGGTCGTCTCAAGGTCGTTTTCATTCCCGATTACGATGTCAGCCGGGCACAGAGCATCATTCCCGCCGCGGACCTGTCGCAACAAATCTCGACCGCGGGACACGAGGCGTCAGGCACCGGGAACATGAAGCTCGCGCTCAATGGCGCGCTGACCATCGGAACGCTCGACGGAGCCAACATCGAGATCAGAGAGGCCGTCGGCGAGGAGAACTTCTTTGCCTTTGGCGCGAGCGCCACGGAAGCGGCCTTTCTCCGCGCCAGCCGCTACGATGCCTGGGCCCGCTATCATGGCGATCCGGAGCTGAAGAGCGCACTCGATCTCATCGCGTCCGGCCGCTTCTCGCCGTCGCGGCCCGATCTCTTCAGGCCGATCGTCGATACGTTGACGCATGGCGGCGACCCCTACCTCGTGCTCGCCGATTTTTCTTCCTACCTGCGTTGCCAGGAGCGGGTTGAAGCGCTCTACGGCGATCCCGAGGAATGGTCGCGGCGCGCCATCCTCAATGTCGCCGGTGTCCGCGGCTTCTCGAGCGATCGCGCGGTGCAGCAATATATGGAACTGGTGTGGGATACGGCTGCGGGGGAGCATCTTCCTCTCGCCTCGGAGCCGATCGCGCCGGGAGCCTTCGAGCAGGTCGTCGGATTCCTTCAGCGCCGCGGCGGTCGCGCTTCGGCGAGAAGCGGCGTTCCCTTCCAGCCCCTAAAGCTTCCGCCTTGATGCCGCGATCGGGCAATTATCGGGCGGCGAGGCCGCCGGTTGCGCCGCGCCCTCCCGCTTCTTCCGCCTCGGCCACGACCGTCATGGTTCGCATGAGGCTTGCGGGATTGACGCTGATCGAGTCGATCCCGAGCCCCGCCAGGAACTGCGCGATCTCCGGGTAGTTCGCGGGCGCTTCGCCGCAGATTCCGACATGGCGGCCGTTGCGCTTGGCGCCGGTGACGGCGAGCCGGAGCATTTCCAGCATGCCCGGATCGCGCTCGTCGAAATCGAAGGCGACGATCTCCGAATCCCGATCGACGCCGAGCGTCAGCTGGGTCAGGTCGTTGGAGCCGATCGAAAAGCCGTCGAACAGCTTCGAGAAGGCGTCGATCTGGATGACGTTGTTCGGGATCTCGCACATGACGTAGATCTCGAGCCCGTTCTCGCCGCGCTTCAGCCCGTTCGTCGCCATCGCCTCGATCACGCGGCGGCCTTCCTCGACGCGGCGGCAGAACGGCACCATGACGCGGAGATTGGTGCAGGCCCATCTCGTCGCGCACGCGCTTTAGCGCCGCGCATTCCAGCGCGAAGCCCGCGGCATAGGCAGGATGCGCGTAGCGCGAGGCGCCGCGGAAGCCGAGCATCGGGTTGTCTTCCTTCGGCTCGAAGCCGGCGCCGCCGATCAGCTTGGCATATTCGTTGGTCTTGAAATCGGACAGGCGGACGATCACCGGCTTCGGATAGAACGCCGCGGCGATCGTGCCGACGCCTTCCGACAGCTTCTCGATGAAGAAATCGGCAGGACGGCGGTATTGCCGCGACCAGCTTTGCGACCGTTTCCCGGTCCTCGGCCGACGTAACCTTCTCCGGGCTGCGCCAGCGCCATCGGATGGACGCCGATGTGCTCGCTGATGATGAACTCCATGCGCGCCAGCCCGACGCCGTCGTTCGGCAGCATCGCCGTCGCGGAAGGCGAGATCGGGGTTGCCCAGATTCACCATGATCGCCGTGCGCGGCCGCTTGAGCGTCGCTATGTCGATGCGCGTCGGTCTCGAACGGGATCCGCCCCTCGTAGACGCTGCCGATGTCGCCCTCGGCGCAGGACACCGTCACCGTGGCGCCGGCCTTGAGCGTCTGCGTCGCGCCCTCGGCGCCGACCACCGCCGGCACGCCGAGTTCGCGCGCGACGATGGCGGCATGACAGGTGCGGCCGCCGCGATTGGTGACGATCGCGGCGGCGGTCTTCATCACCGGCTCCCAGTCCGGGCTCGTCGTTTCCGCGACCAGCACCTCGCCCGGCCGGAACGCCGCGAGACCGCTGATGTCGGCGACGACCCGCACCGTGCCCGGCAGCGATCTTCTCGCCCACCGCGCGGCCGCTGACGAGCACTCGGCCGGTTCCGTTGAGGGCGTAAGTCTCGAACGCCTCGGCGGATCGCTGCGAGGCGACGGTCTCGGGCCGCGCCTGGACGATATAGAGCCGGCCGTCCTCGCCGTCCTTCGCCCATTCGATGTCCATCGGCGTCGGCATGGCCGGCCTTGCTCGAGTAATGGTCCTCGATCTTGATGGCGAAGTCGGCGAGGCTCAGCACCTCCGCGTCGTCGAGGCAGAATCGCTCGCGATCGGCCTCGGAAGTCGCGACGGTCCGCGTGGTCGCGCCGGTGTGGCCATCGGCATAGATCATTCGCACCTGCTTCTTGCCGAGCGAGCGGCGAAGAATGGCCCGGAATCCCTTCTTGAAGGTCGGCTTGTGGACATAGAACTCGTCCGGATCGGCCCGGCCCTGAACGATGTTCTCGCCGAGGCCATAGGACGCCGGTGATGAAGACGACGTCGCGAAAGCCCGATTCGGTGTCGAGGGTGAAGATCACGCCGCTTGCCGCGAGGTCGGAGCGGACCATCTTCATCACGCCGACCGACAGCGCGACCTTGAAATGGTCGAAGCCGTTGTCGATGCGATAGACGATCGCGCGGTCGGTGAAGATCGAGGCGAAGCAGCGCCGGCAGGCCTCGAATAAATCGGTCTCGCCTCGAATGTTGAGGAAACTCTCGTGCTGTCCGGCAAAGCTCGCCGTCGGAAGATCTTCCGCAGTCGCCGAACTGCGGACGGCGACGGCGACGCCGCTGCCGTACTCCTTCTCGAGGTCGCGATAGGACGCGACGATCTGCTCGCGCAAGGCATCGCCGCCGGTTGCGTCATAGACGATTTGGCGCGCCTCGGCCGCGCGCTTCGCTAGTGCGTCGACCTCGGTCTTGTCGAGGCCGTCGAGCAGCCGATGGAGCTTGCCCGCCGCGTCGGCTCCGGCAAGGGCATCGCGATAAGACTGCGCGGTGAGGGCAAAACCGTTCGGTACCCTGATCCCTTCCGACGCGAGGGTGGAATAGAGCTCGCCAAGCGAGGCGTTCTTCCCGCCGACGAGCGGCACATCCTCGAGCCGGATCTCACGAAACCAGCGGACGTATTCTTGCGCCGACATGGCTGCCATTTCCCCGAGATTTCGGATAACCGCAATTTATTCGCCCTCGCTCGCCAGGGCATTGATGTAAATCAAGCGCCGAGGCGGGCCGGCATCCCGACGCCTGAATTCGCCTCGGAAGTCCGCATGGCCTTTCCCGAAAGAAGCGCCGCCAAGCCAAGAAAAGCCGGGAAAGGATGAACGATGACGGAGGTGGCGATGCTCGCGAGAAACGGCCGCATTCGGCCCTTGTCCTCGAAGCGGTCGCGAAATCCGCTGGCGGCAAACACGGGACCCAGCTTGGGCACGATGCCGCCGGCGATGTAAATGCCGCCGCGCGCGCCGAGCGTCAGCGCAAGATTGCCCGCGATGGTGCCGAGCATCGCACAGAACATGTCGAACGGCTTCGCGGCAGTGCGGTTCGCGCTCGCGGATTTGCGGATCGGCGATCTGCGCGGGCGAGTAGGACGCAGCCGGGACACCGTCGATCTCGGCGAGCGTATTGTAGAGATTGACGAGACCCGGCCCCGATAGGACCCGCTCGGCCGAGACATGGTCGAAGCGCCGCCGCATGCGGTCGAGCACGAGGCTCTCGCGCGCCGTCGCCGGCGCCATGGTGACGTGTCCGCCCTCGCCGGAGATCGCGACCCAGCGCTCGCCCATCGGCATGAGCGCGCTGACCCCGAGCCCCGAACCCGGACCGAGGACGCCGATTGGCGCGGCCGCACTCGCGCTGCCGCCGCCGATCCCGTTCCTGTCTTCGGGCCGGAGGTAAGGCACTGCCGCGGCGGCGGCCGTGAAATCGTTGACCACGAGCAGCCGCTCGACCGCGATCCGCCGCCGCAATTCCTCGATCGAGAATGACCAAGGATGGTTGGTGAGCGCCACGCGTTCGCCGGTGACCGGGCCGGCGATAGCGAGGGCTGCCGCCCGCGGGCGCTGGCCTCGCGACGGGCCGAGTGGCGGCTCCGCGGCCAGATAAGCCTCGATCGCGTCCCCGATCGAAGCGTAGTCGTCACAGGCCAGCACTCGGACTCGCTCGATTTCTCCTTTTATGTCTAGAAGCGCGAAGCGAGCGTTGGTCGCACCCACGTCCGCGACGAGCGAGAGAGAGCTTGGCATTGCGCTACCGATCTTGCGTCCTCGGCTCAAGGCAGTCGAGCGCGACGCCGTTGATTTGAGCCAAGGCAGTATACGCGCCGGCACGACATTCGGGATATAGTCGCGCGCCCCCATTGTAGCCATCATGGGAAGGCCCCGCTCGGCGGGGGCAGGCGGGGCCTTCCTCTCAACAAAAGAAGGGCCTCGCATGGACGCCGAGAGCAGCGAACCTCCAGCGGACGCGCCCGGGCATCCCGGCATCCGGCCGAGCTGGACGAGCAGCGCCAAGGACATGGTTGGATGCTCGATCGGTCCGTCGCGGCTGTGGTTCACGCTCGGCTTCGGCATCGTCAACGAGGTCTATTATCCGCGCGTCAACATTCCGCAGATCCGCGATCTCGGCTTCATCGTCGCCGATAACCGCGGCTTCTGGGCCGAGGTCAAACGGGTCGCCGACTATTCGCTACGCTTCCTCGCCCCGGGTGTTCCGGCCGTCGAGGTCACGCACGCTCACGCGCGCTATCAACTGCGGCTGCGAATTACGCCCGACCCGAAACGCGATGTGCTCGTCATCGCGGTCAACCTCCAGGGCGATTCCGACCTCCGGCCCTACCTCTTGGTGGCGCCGCATCTGGGAGCCACCGGTTACAACAACTACGCCGCTGTCGGGCGCTATTGCGGACGGCGGGTCCTGTGGGCCGATCAAGGCCCCTTCGGGATGGCGATCGCAGCCGTCGATGCCGGGCAGCGCGATGCGATGGGCGGCGCCAGCGCGGGCTATGTCGGATCGAGCGATGGCTGGCAGGACTTCGCGCGCCACGGTCGCCTGACCTGGAATTATCCTGCGGCGGGCCCGGGCAATGTCGCGCTCGTTGCCGAATTGCCGAGAGCAGCGGTAACCGCGCTCGGCTTTGGCAGCAGCCGCGAGGCGGCGGCGACGCTCGCGATCTCCAGCTTGCTGGAGCCGTTCGAACGCATCCTCGAGCGCCAGATCGGCGAGTGGGAAGATTGGCAGCGAAGGTCCAGCAAGGGATTCGCGCTGCCGCCAGAGACTCCGGCGCTGCTCAGGGACCAGTTTCTCGTGTCAAGCACGGTGCTGCGCGCTCATATGGATAAGACCTATCCGGGTGCGATGGTTGCCAGCCTCAGCGTCCCGTGGGGCGACAGCGGCGAAGAGCGCGGCGGCTACCACCTCGTCTGGCCGCGAGACCTGGTCGAATGCGCAGGCGCGTTGTTGGCGCTCGGCGCCTATGACGAGGCGCGCGACACGCTGCGCTATCTGATCGCCACCCAGAACGAAGATGGGCATTGGTATCAGAACCAATGGCTCGGCGGGCACCCCTATTGGAGCGGCGTGCAGCTCGATGAGACGGCCTTCCCTCCCCTCCTCGCCGCCGCGCTCTACGAGAGCAACGCGCTCGAAGGGATCGAAGTCCGCGACATGGTGCATCGCGCGTTGTGCTTCATCGCGATGACCGGTCCGGCAACGGCTCAAGACCGTTGGGAGGAAAATGCGGGGGTGAACGCGTTCACGCTCGCGGTCTGCATTGGCGCGCTCGTGTCGGGCAGCGTTTTCCTGGCGGCGCAGGCGCGCGATTGGGCGCTCGAGCTGGCGGATTTCTGGAACGAAAACATCGAGCGCTGGACTGCCGCGACGGCCGACCGCTTGTGCGCGGCCTTGGGCATTAGCAGCTATTTCGTGCGCACCGCGCCGGTGCGCGTTCTCGTCGATCACGAAGCCCTGCATGACCGATTGCCGATCCGCAATCGCAACGATCTGACCGACCTGCCCGCCGACCAGCAGATCGGTACCGATTTCCTGCAGCTCGTGCGCTTCGGCCTTCGCGCTCCCGACGATCCGCTGGTGCGCGACAGCCTGGTGGCGGTCGATCGTCTTCTCAAGGTCGATACCCCTGTCGGGCCGGTGTGGCGGCGCTACAACTACGACGGCTATGGCGAGCATGACGACGGCAAGCCCTTCGATGATCGGGGACGCGGCCGGCCCTGGCCGCTTCTCACCGGAGAGCGCGGCCATTACGAAGTCGCGGCGGGCCGCGATCCTCTGCCCTATCTCGAAGCGATCGCGGCGATGACAAGCCCGGGCGGGATGATCCCGGAGCAGGTTTGGGACGATGGCCCGATTCCTTCGCGACGGCTCGCCCTCGGGCGTCCGACCGGCGCGGCCATGCCGCTTGCCTGGGCGCATGCCGAATTCGTGAAGCTAATGATCTCCCGCGTTTTAGGGCACCCCACCGACCGGCCATGGGCGACCTGGCTGCGCTATCGCGGCACGCGGTGCACCGCCAGGCTCGCATTTTGGTTTCCCCATGCACCCATTACCTCGATGCCGCGCGGCGTTGGCCTCGCCGTCTGCCTCCCGCGGCCGGCCCTCGTGCATTGGGGCGTCGATGGCTGGAACGACAAGATGGATCAGCTTACCGAGGATTCCGGCTTGGGATTCTTCGTCGCGGTACTGAACACCGCCAAGCTGCAGCCGGGGCAGAGCGTCGACTTCACTTTCCGGTGGGAGAAGAGCGGCGAATGGCTCGGCCGCGATGTCCGTCTCGTAATCCGCTAATGCGGCGAGCGTGCCGCGATCACTGGGGACGGAGACGCGCCAGCATCTCGGCGAAGCCGCACAGCCGCGGACTTGCCGCCAGCTTCTCCCACGCGATCGGCAGTTTTCTGCGCCAATTCGGATGCTCGCCGACCGTTCCGGGCAGATTCACTTGCTCGATGACGCCGAGCACATCCTCGAGATGAACGATCAGAAGCCGCCCCGGCGTCGTGGCGAGAAAGCGGTATGCCGCATCGACCAGTTCCGCCATATCGACGCCCCCGTCCTCGACCGGCTTCTCGTCCGCCGCAAGCAGCTCGGCGCCGCGCAACAGTGCCAAGAGGGCGGCGCGCGCGCGGGCACGGTCCTGCCGCAACATCGATTCGCTGTCCGGTGCAGACAAGAGGTGCAACGCGGCACGAACCGAGATGTCATGCTCGCGCCAATATCCCGGAAAGGTCGGCAAGTCGTGCGTGCCGATGGCGACCTGCGCCAGTTCCGGGTAAGTCTGCGCCGCGCGAAATCCGTCGTTATCCTCACGCTCGAAATAGAGCAGGTGCATAGATAGAATTCGCGCAGCGCTCAGGCGCTCGCGCAGACCCTCCGGCACGGTGCCGAGATCCTCGCCGACAACGACGCAGCGGGCGCGCTGGCTCTCGAGCGCGGTGATCGCGAGCAGATCGTCGAGCGGATAGCGGATATAGCCGCCCTCCGCGGGAGCGGCGTCGCGGGGGATCCAGAAGAGCCGAGCGAATCCCATGACGTGGTCGATGCGAAGCGCGCCGGCATGGCGCATGTTGGCACGCAGACATTCGACGAAGGGGCGATAGGCGGCATCGCGCAGCGCATGCGGGTTGAACGGCGGCAGGCCCCAGCTCTGGCCCTTCAAGTTGAAGGGATCCGGCGGAGCGCCGGTGGAAATCCCTTGCGCGATCAGGTTCTGGTCGGCCCAGGCTTCGGCGCCGTCGGGATCGAAACCGAGCGCAAGGTCGCGATAAAGGCCGATGGCCATGCCGTACTGCAAGCATGCGAGTCTCGCCAAACCGAGCTGGCGATCCGCCTCCCACTGCAGATATTGATGGAAGGTCACGCGATCCGCGTGATCGCGCGCGAAGGCCGCGGTCTCCGGCGAATTGGGATCGCGGTAGGCTGCCGGCCAACGGCGCCAAGGAGAACGCCTTGACTTGTCGCCGCGAGACTGCTCGGCCAGCGCTTCGAAGGTCGCGTATTGTTCAAGCGCCGCGCCATGCTCGCGCCGAAACTCGCGGAAGGCTTCGGCGCGCGCGGTCGCGCGTTCGAGATGATTGGCGCGGAACGCCGAGTAGAGCTGCTCGAGCAGGGGAAGCTTGGCGGCGGCTACCCTGGGGTAGTCGACGAGCGCTCTATTCCGAAGGCGGGCCAGCAACCTCAGGAAGCCGGGATCGCGACTCTGCGCCTGCGCGCTCGAACATTCGATGAAATCGGGCACCGCTTCGATATCGATGTAAAGCGGATTGAGAAAACGGCGGCTCGATGGCGAGTACGGGCTGGCAAGCTCCGGCTTGCGCGGGAACAGCGCATGAAGAGGATTGGTCCCGAGAACGCTCGCGCCGAGGCCGGCGATCCTGGCAGCGAAGCCGGCAAGGTCGCCGAAATCGCCGACGCCCCAGCTTTCGAGGCCCTGGAGTCCATAAAGCTGCAGACTGCACCCCCAAATTCCGGGACTGCGCTGGAGCCTCTCGGCCAAGTACGCCTGCCGCGGCGCCACGATGACGGTGGCGACATCCGAACCCTGGGGAAGCGTATCGCCCATGACTTCGAGGCGGTGATAGCCGAGCGGCAGCGATCGGGGGAGAGCGAGCAGCCGACGCTCCAGATTCCGGCCATCTATCGTTTTCGCCTCGGCCAGGGCCAAGTCGCCACGGGCGATCTTTCCCTCGAATTGCGTGCCGTCTTCCGCCGTCATTCGCCAGAGAGCGGGTCCGACCGGTTCGGCCTCGATCACGACGCTGGCGGCCCATTCATTGTCGCCCTCATAGACCACGGTGACCGGTTCGAGGGCGCGCCGCCATGGCCTTGCCGCAAGCGCCGCGAGGCTCTGCGCAATCTCTTCCGGGCTCTCCGCCGCTAGCCCCATGGCGTCGAGAAAGGCCCGCTTCGTCTCGATCGCGAGCGCATGAGGCGCTCCCCAAATATCATGATAATAGGGCTCGATGCCGGCCAGGGCCGCGAGCGCATCGAGCGGCTCCTGCCGGCTCATGAAGCCGGGCTCGACGGCACCGGGCTTTTGCCAACGCGGCAGCACAACAATACGAAGGATCGCGGCTCGACCGAGTAAAGAAATCCAGCCTCGAAGCTGGCCCCGTTGCCGAGGCCGGACTCGCTCGAGGTATCGACAAGCCGCACCCACGGTTCCGGCGGCGAATTCTCCGGCAGCAAATAATGGATCACTTCGTCATGGGCGTTGAGGATGACAAGAAAGCTGTCGTCGGGGTCGGGCTCGCCGGAAGCCGAGTAATGCGCGGTTCCGGCTTGCCCGCTCACGACATAGCTTAGGATTCGAGATTGGGGGGCGTGCCAGTCCTCATGGCCGTTCTCTCGGCCTTCGGGCGTCCGCCAGACGATGTCCTTGATCGCGGTGCCCGGGATCGCTTGGCCATAAAAGAAATGGCGCCGCCCGAACACCCGGTGATCGGCGCGCAGTCGGATGAGCCCGCGCACGAATCCCTGAAGCGCGCGCCCGTCCTCGCCGTCGAGGAGCGACCAGTCGAGCCAACTGATCTCGTTATCCTGACAATATGCGTTGTTGTTGCCGTTCTGGCTGCGCCCAACTTCGTCGCCGGCGAGGAGCATGGGCACGCCCACCGAGAGCAGCAGCGTCGCCAGCATGTTGCGCTTCAGCTGCCGCCGGAGCCGGAGTATTCGAGGGTCCGCGGTCGCGCCTTCGACGCCATTGTTCGCGCTGTAGTTCTCGACGGAGCCGTCGAGGCCGTCCTCGCCGTTCGCTTGATTGTGCTTTTCGCCGTAGCTGACGAGATCCTCGAGCGTGAAGCCGTCATGCGCCGTGAGGTAATTGACGCTGGCCCAAGGCCGCCGGCCGCGTTGATCGAAGATGTCGCGCGATCCGGTGATGCGCGAGGCGAGCTCGGCCGTCATGCCTTCGTCGCCGCGCCAGAATCGGCGCACGGTGTCGCGATAGCGATCGTTCCACTCGGACCAGCGCGGCGGAAATTGGCCCAGCCGGTAGCCTTGGTCTCCAAGGTCCCACGGCTCGGCGATAAGCTTGACCTCGGCGAGCATGGGATCTTGCTGGATGGCGTCGAGAAAGCCCGAATAGCGGTCGAAAGCCTCGTCCTCCCCGCGGGCAAGAGTGGTCGCGAGATCCATGCGGAAGCCGTCGACATGGATTTCCGCGACCCAGTAGCGCAGCGCGTCCATGACCAGCTGCATGACCCGGGGGTGGTGCAGATTGAGGCTATTGCCGCAGCCGGTGAAGTCGCGATAGCGCCGCGGCTCCTTGCGATCGAGCCGGTAATAGCTCGCATTGTCGATCCCGCGAAAACTGACGGTCGGCCCCAACGGGCCGCCTTCGGCCGTGTGATTGAAGACCATGTCCAGAATCACTTCGATTCCGGCATCGTGCAGCCGATGCACCGCCGTCTTGACCTCGTCCAGACCTTGCTCGGCGAGGTAGCGGCGTTCCGGCACGAAGAACGCGATCGGGTTATAGCCCCAGAAATTTCCGAGTCCGCGCTTGATGAGCGGCAACTCGTCGATAAAGGCGTGCACGGGCATGAGCTCGATCGCGGTCACCCCAAGCTCCCGGAGGTATGAGATGATCGCGGGAGTGGCCAGCGCAGCGAAAGTGCCGCGCAGCGGCGCGGCGATTTCCGGGTGCCGCATCGTGAAGCCCCGCACATGCAGCTCATAGATCACGGTATCGTGCCAGGGTCGGCGCGGCGGCCGATCATCGCTCCAGGTGAAGGCCGGATCGACCACGCGGCATTTCGGCACGAACGGCGCGCTGTCGCGCGTATCGAAGGACAGATCCGCGTCCGGGCTCCCGGCGTCGTAGCCGAAAACGGCGTCGTTCCATTGAAACCGCCCATGCAGCATGCGCGTATAAGGATCGATCAGCAGCTTGTGGTGGTTGAACCGATGGCCCCGCTCGGGCGCATAGGGCCCGTAGACGCGATAGCCATAGAGCTGCCCCCGAATGACATCCGGCAGATAGCCGTGCCAGACGCCGTTGGTGTACTCAGGCAGCTCGATACGCTCGAGTTCCGTTTCCCCGGACCGATCGAAAAGGCACAACTCCACCCGCTCGGCATTCTCCGAGAAGAGCGCGAAATTCACGCCCTTGCCGTCCCAAATCGCGCCAAGCGGAAAGGGCTCTCCCGGCCACACACGAAGCTGGCGAGCGCTCGTCATCGTTGGCCTCTCAGCCCTCGGGCTGGAGCGCGAGCGCGGTCAGCGGGAGGAGCGTCAAGGCAAGCGCAATAGGCCGGCCCTGCCGCGGCACAGGTTCCGCTTCGACGCCGCCCGCGATTACCTCCATGGTCCCATCGGCGACGGCGGCCAGGTTGGTAACGGCCCCTTCCATCTGTCCTATCCAGCGCTTCGCGTGAGGGGTCGGCCTGCCATTGGTCTTTTTCCCTATTCTGCGCCGAGACCGCACGATTGCACAGGCTCTTAGCTCTTCTTCAGCCTAACAAAGAATTTAACTTGCGGCCAGGAGCGCCTTGCGCCGAATCGGGGCACGGAACTGCCGTCAGGCCAGTCTTCCGTGCCCGGCCGGAGGCCGCTGCGAGACCGGCTTGCGCGAGACATTCATCGGCGCCGGTGCGGTCGCCATTTCCCGGGTCGTCATATAGTCGTCATAGGATAGTCGTCATATCCACCTGATCTATATGCTGTTCGTGTTGGGCGGCGGGACGGAGGCCACTCTTGCACTTGAACGATCGCGCCGAGGAAGCCGAGCTCGTCGATGAGCCAAAATCGATTTCTCGTGCCCGGTCCCTTGATCTATCTCAATGCCTTCTTTCGCTGGCCGACCTAATTTTTCCTTGCTTCGCATCTGGGGGTCTAGCCCGCCGCCCCTCGCGTCGCTAAGTAAAGACTAGGGGAGACGTACATTGCGCGTGCTCTTCGTATCTTCCGAGATTTACCCGCTGGCCAAGACCGGCGGCCTCGCCGATGTGAGCGCGGCGCTTCCCAGGGCGCTCACCGCGCTCGGCGTCGAGATACAGCTCTTGATGCCGGGTTATCCCAAGGCGATCGAGGCCGCGGCCAACAAATCGGTGGAGATCGAGCTCGCGGATTTCATGGGTGCGGGTCCGATGCGGCTGATTGCCGCGCGCACGCCCGACACCGGCATTCCGATCTGGCTGGTCGACTGCCCATCGCTGTTTCGCCGTTCCGGCGGCCCGTACCAGGACGAGAACGGGCAGGATTGGCCAGACAATGCACGCCGCTTCGCGGTGTTCGACCATGTCGCCGTGCAACTTTCGCTGGGCTTGCTGGTGGCGAATTGGCGGGCCGACATCGTTCATGCCAACGATTGGCATACCGGATTGATAGCGAAGATATTCACTGGAGTCTCCGGCCCAAGGCCTGCAACCGTGTTCACGATGCACAACCTCGCCTTTCAGGGCCTGTTTCCCGCCGATCTCTATCCTAAGCTGGGCCTTCCTGGCGACGGCCTTGGCCCGAACGGGCTCGAGTTCTATGGCAAGATTTCATTCCTCAAGGCCGGCATCAGCTACAGCGATCGTCTGACAACCGTGAGCCCGACCTATGCGCGGGAGATTCTCACCGCCGAATATGGCTGCGGGCTGGAAGGTCTGCTGCAGGGTCGCGCGAAAGATCTCGTCGGCATCCTCAATGGCGCGGATTACCGGATTTGGGATCCCGCGATCGACATCCATCTCCCCGCCACCTTCAACTCGCAAAACATCGCGGGCAAGCGGGTGTGCAAGACGGCGCTGCAAGCGGAACTCGGTCTTGAAGCGGACGCGGAGGCCCCGCTCCTCGTTCTCGTGAGTAGGATCACGGAACAGAAGATGGCGGATGTCGTTGCCGAATCCTTGCCCAGGATCATCGAGAATGGCGCCCAATGCGCGCTGGTCGGGGATGGCGACCGCCGCCTCGAAGAGCGCTTTGAGCTGGCGGCACGCCAACACCCGGGTCGGATCGCGGTCCGCATCGGTTACGAGGAGCCGCTTGCGCACCGGGTGCTCGCGGGCGGCGACATTTTGCTTCATGCGGCCCGCTTCGAGCCGTGCGGACTCACCCAGCTTTATGCGATGCGCTATGGCACCTTGCCCGTCGTGAGAAACACGGGCGGGCTCTGCGATACCGTCGTGGACGCGACCGCGCACTCGGTCCGTCGCGGCACAGCAACCGGCTTCGTGTTCGAGAGTGCGAATTCCGCCGATATGCTTCACGGCATCGAGCGGGCGCTTGCGCTCTACGCGCAGCCCTTGGCTTGGCGCAAGGTCGAGCGACGAGCGATGGCTCAGGATTTCGGATGGTCGGAATCGGCGCAGCGCTATCTCGCGCTCTATCATGACTTGGCGCCGGACGGGGCTGCGACATCCGACGCCATGACGGCTGACACTGAACCCGAAAAGGCATCTGGATAGGAGGCGAGCTGCGATGACATCCGACCGTCGCGCCGAGATCGCGAAGCGGGCCTATAGCTTCTGGGAGACTGAGAATCATCCGACCGGAAAAGATCTCGAGCATTGGCTCCGCGCGGAGGCCGAGTTCGAGACCGAGCAGGCGCAGCCGGCAAAAGAGGCGCCACCTAAGCCACGGCGTCCTGCGGCTAAACGCGGAAAGCGGACCCCGCATGGCAAGGCCGAGGACTAAGCCTCGATTTCGGGACGGAGCCCTCTAGACCCAGCACTTGCCTTTCCGCCGAACGGATCTTGGTCTGAGCCGGCGATGCGGTCATTGGAATTCTGCTCGCTCATATTTTTAGATGAGGAAGGCTGAAATGCTTGAGAATGCCCTCGTGCGCTCCTTCGGTTCGAGGCACGGCAACGGGACGGCGCTATGAGTGGACCAACACTGGTCGATCCCCCGAAGCAGAGTCTTTCGACCGCGGACGTCCCGGGATTCGATTCCCTCGCCGAGCTTGCGCTCGATATGCGTTCGGCGTGGAATCACGCCACCGACCGCGTGTGGCGCGAGCTCGATCCCGTGCTGTGGGAGATCACGCATAACCCTTGGGTCGTTTTGCAGACGGTCTCGCGCGAGAAGCTTCAACATGTTTTAGCCGACCCCACTTTCCGCAAGCAGATCGACGATCTGGTGCAAGCGAGGCGGGATGCCGCGCGAGCGCCCGCGTGGTTTCAGCAAACTTATCCGCAATCGCCGCTGAGCTGCGTTGCGTATTTCAGCATGGAATTCATGTTGGGCGAATCCTTGCCCATCTATTCGGGTGGGCTTGGCAATGTGGCCGGCGATCAGCTCAAGGCCGCCGGCGATCTGGGCGTGCCGGTGGTCGGCGTGGGCTTGCTCTACCAGCAAGGCTATTTTCGCCAGGTGATCGACAAGGATGGAGCGCAACAGGCCATTTTCCCTTACAACGATCCTGGACAGTTGCCGGTCACGCCGTTGCGCGAGGCCAACGGCGAGTGGTTGCGCCTGGAAATCGCTCTGCCCGGCTACTCGGTGTGGCTGCGCGGCTGGGAGGTCCAAGTCGGCAGGGTGAAGCTTTACCTGCTGGACACCAATGACGCGGCGAACGTCGCCGCGCATCGCGGGATCACGAGCGAGCTTTACGGCGGCGGGCCGGAGCTGCGCCTCAAGCAAGAACTGCTGCTCGGGATCGGCGGCTGGCGACTGCTCAACGCGCTGGGCATCCAGCCGGAAGTCTGTCATCTCAATGAAGGGCACGCGGCCTTCGCGGTGCTGGAACGCGCGCATTGTTTCATGCAGGCGAACGCGCAGCCCTTCGAAGTCGCGCTGGCAGCGACGCGAGCGGGGAATCTCTTTACCACCCACACCGCGGTGGATGCCGGCTTCGATCGTTTCGCTCCTTCCCTCATCGAGCAATATCTCGGTCGTTATGCCGAGCAGCGGCTCGGCATAACGCTAAACGACCTGCTCGCTTTGGGCCGCGAGAACCCGGACGACCCGTCGGAGAGCTTCAACATGGCCTATCTGGCGGTCCGCGGGAGCGGCGCCGTCAATGCGGTCAGCCGCTTGCATGGGCAAGTGAGCCGGCGGCTCTTCGAGCCGCTCTTTCCGCGCTGGCCGGCGGACGAAGTGCCGGTCGGACACGTGACCAACGGCGTTCATATGCCAACCTGGGATTCGGCCCCGGCCGACGATCTTTGGACGGCGGCTTGCGGCAAGGACCGCTGGCTTCGAGCGACCGAAGGCATGGAGCAGGATATTCGCCGCGTCTCCGACGCCACGCTGTGGCAATTGCGCGCTGCCGGCCGCACCGCGCTCGTCGAATATGCTCGCGAAAGATTGTCCAAGGAGCTGGCCGCATCCGGCGCGTCGCTCGAGGCGGTCAACGGCGCGAAGCAGCTGTTCGATCCCAACAATTTGACATTGGGCTTCGCACGCCGCTTCACGACCTACAAAAGGCCCGATTTGCTGCTGCATGATCCCGAGCGGTTGTTGCGCCTGTTGGCCAATCCTAAGCGGCCGGTGCAGCTCATCATCGCCGGCAAGGCGCATCCCGAGGATCAAGCCGGCCAGGCCTTGATCCAGGAATGGATACGTTTCATCCGGCGGCCCGAGGTGCGCCCGCATGCGATGTTCCTCAGCGACTACGACATGCTGTTGACGGCGCAGCTGGTGCAGGGCGTGGATATCTGGATCAACACGCCGCGACGCCCCTGGGAAGCGTGCGGAACGAGCGGCATGAAAGCGCTCGTCAATGGCGCCATCAATCTTTCGGAATTGGACGGGTGGTGGGCGGAAGCTTACACGCCCGAAGTGGGCTGGGCGTTGGGCGACGGCCAGGAGCATGACACCGATCCCGCTTGGGACGCGGCCGAAGCGGACGCGCTCTACAACCTGCTCGAGGCCGAAGTGATCCCGGAGTTCTATACCCGAGACGAGAGCGGCATTCCCACCGCATGGGTCGGCCGGATCAGGGAAAGCATGGCGCAGTTGACGCCGCGCTTCTCGACCAACCGTTCGGAACGCGAATACACGCAGCAGCATTACGTCCCGGCCGCGATCGCCTACCGTTCGCGCGCTGCCAATCAATGCGCGATCGGCAGGCAGATCGTCGATTGGCAGAGCGGGCTGAAGCGGAAATGGGCCGGAGTGCGCTTCGGCGAAGTGAAGCTCGAGACCGAGGGCGATCAGCACGTATTCGAGGTGCAGCTCTATCTCGACGACCTCGACTCTCGGATGGTGCGGGTAGAGCTTTGGGCCGACGGCGTCAGGGGCGGTCCTCCGGTGCGGCAGGAGATGAAGCGCGTTCGCCCGCTCGTCGGTGCGTTCGGGGGCTACGTTTACAGCGCGGCCGTGCCCGCGGTCCGCCCAGCGGCGGACTTTACCCCGCGGGTGATACCGCATGGCGACGGCGTGTCGATCCCATTGGAGGACGCCCGGATCCTGTGGCAGCGATAATCCGATCGACGGAAGAGGAGATGATCCGGAAAGCGACGCCCATCACCTGCCTCTTCTTGGATATCGGCGGCGTCGTGCTCACCGACGGATGGAATCGCGACGCGCGCAAGCGAGCGGCGGAGAACTTCGAGCTGGAGCTGTCCGAGCTCGAGGAGCGGCATCACCAGATCTGGGACACCCACCAGGAAGGAAAGCTCACGCTGGACGAATACTTGAGTCGGGCCGTCTTTCATAAAAAGCGGCCGTTCACCCGGGCCCGGTTCCGGCGCTTCATGGTCGCGCAATCGAAGCCCTACCCCGAGATGATCGAGCTGGTCGCTCGGCTCAAGCTCCGGCACGGACTGAAGGTCGCCGCGGTCAGCAACGAAGGGCGGGACCTGAATGCCTATCGGATTCGCAAATTCAAGCTGGACGGGTTCGTGGATGCCTTCATTTCCTCCTGCTTCGTCCACCTCCTCAAGCCCGACGCGGAGATCTATCGGCTTGCGCTCGACATCGCGCAGGCGCCGGCCCGGCAGGTCGTCTATATCGAAAACACCCCGATGTTCGTCCAGGTCGCGGAAGGCTTGGGAATTCGCGGCATCCTTCACACGGATTACAAGTTGACCCGCGCGAAGCTGGCGTCGCTCGGACTGCGGAGTGACGAAGGACACGTAGGGAAACCTGAGCCATGAAAACCGCCACGCTCGCGCCGGAACTGCTCCGCAAGATGGACGCCTACTGGCGCGCCGCCAACTATCTCTCGGTCGGCCAGATCTATCTCTACGACAATCCCCTGTTGAAAGAGCCGCTGAAACTGTCGCACGTGAAGCCGCTCGTGGTCGGACATTGGGGCACGACGCCGGGTCAGAACTTCATCTACGTGCACCTTAACCGCGTCATCAAGAAATATGACTTGGACATGTTCTACATCGCCGGCGCCGGGCATGGCGGGCCGGCACTGGTGGCCAATACCTACCTCGAAGGCACGTACAGCGAGATTTACCCGGAGGTCAGCCAGGACGAGGCCGGGCTCAAGAAGCTGTTCATGCAGTTCTCGTTCCCCGGCGGGATCTCCAGCCATGTCGCGCCGACGACGCCCGGCTCGATTCACGAAGGCGGCGAGCTGGGCTACTCGCTCAGTCATGCCTTCGGTGCCGCTTTCGACAATCCCGATCTGATCGTCGCCTGCGTCATCGGCGACGGCGAAGCGGAGACCGGGCCCCTGGCGACCGCGTGGCAGTCCAACAAGCTGCTCGACCCGATTACCGACGGAGCCGTGCTGCCGATCCTGCACCTCAACGGCTACAAGATCAGCAACCCGACCGTGCTCGCCCGCATCGAGCACGAGGAATTGGAGCAATTCTTGCGAGGCTGCGGCTGGACGCCCCACTTTGTCGAAGGCGACGAGCCGGAAGAGATGCATGAACGGATGGCGGCCGCCGTGGACACGGCCATCGAGGCGATCCGGCAAATCCAGAACAATGCGCGAAGCAAGAACGAGCCCGCGCGGCCGCGCTGGCCGATGATTGTCCTCAGATCCCCCAAGGGATGGACGGGACCGAAAGTCGTCGATGGCCTCCCAATCGAGGGGACGTTCCGAGCGCACCAGGTGCCGCTCCTGGTGGATTCCGAGCATCCCGATCATGTCGGGCAGCTCGAAAGCTGGATGAAGAGCTACAAGGCGGAGGAGCTGTTCGACGAGAATGGGCGGCTCATGCCGGAATTGTCCGATCTGGCGCCCAAGGGCGACCGGCGGATGGGCGCCAATCCCCACACCAACGGCGGCGTGCTGCTGCGCGATCTGCGAATGCCCGACTTCCGCGTCCACGCGCTGGATATACCCGCGCCCGGAGCCGTCAACGGCCAAGATACCGTCGTGCTGGGCAAGTTCCTGCATGACGTGGTCAAGCTAAATCAGGAGCAGCGCAATTTCCGGATCTTCGGCCCGGACGAGACCATGTCGAATTTGCTGGGCGCGGTCTTCGCGACAACCAATCGTCAGTGGGACGCCCGAGCGCTCAGGAGCGACGAATTTCTCGCGCCCACCGGACGCGTGCTGGACTCGATGCTCAGCGAGCATCAGTGCGAGGGGTGGTTGGAAGGATACCTGCTGACCGGGCGGCACGGGCTATTCAACAGCTACGAGGCCTTCATCCGCATCGTCGACTCGATGTTCAGCCAGCACGCCAAATGGCTGAAGGTAACGTTGGAGCTGCCCTGGCGCCGGAAGATCGCGTCGCTGAACTATCTGCTGGCTTCCCATGTCTGGCAGCAGGATCACAACGGCTTCACCCACCAGGATCCCGGCTTCCTCGACCACGTCATCAACAAGAAGGCCGACATCGTGCGCGTTTATCTGCCGCCCGATGCCAACTGCCTGCTGTCGGTCTTCGACCACTGCCTGCGCAGCCGGCATTACGTCAACGTGGTGGTCGCGGGCAAGCACCCGCTGCCGCAATGGCTGACCATGGAAGCCGCGATCGTGCACTGCACGGAAGGAATTGGCATCTGGCAATGGGCCAGCAACGACCAGGACTCCGAGCCGGACGTGGTGATGGCCTGTTGCGGGGACACGCCCACATTGGAGATTCTGGCCGCCGTTTCGATCCTGCGCGAGCATCTCCCCGATCTCAAGATCCGGGTCATCAATGTCGTCGATCTGATGAAGCTCCAATCCAGCAGCGAACACCCGCACGGACTGAGCGAAACCGACTACGATTCGCTGTTCACCAAGGATAAGCACATCGTCTTTGCCTTCCACGGATACCCCTGGCTGATCCATCGGCTGACCTACCGCCGGACCAACCACAATCTGCACGTCCGGGGCTACAAGGAAGAGGGCACGATCACGACCGCTTTCGACATCCGGGTGCAGAACGATCTCGACCGGTTCCACCTGGTGCAGGACGTGATCGATCGGCTGCCGCATCTGGGCGCGAAGGGGGCCTATTTGAAGCAGATGGCGCAGGACAAGCTGATCGAGCACAAGCTCTACATCGCCAAGCACGGCCAGGACATGCCGGAGATCCGGAACTGGAAATGGGGCGGCCCCAAGTGAAGGCGCGGTATCCGCTTCGCGCGAAAATGCTCTAGCTTTCCGCGTCGAAGCCGAAACTCGTTCCCTTGCGCACGACGTGGCCGAAGCCGGGCGCGTTGATGTGCGCGCCGGCGACCATCATGCGCTCCGCCGCCGCCATATCGATCACGCGCTTTCTCGCGGCGCAGGCCTTGTCGGGATCGAGATCGTAGGTCACCGGCGTGTCGGGATGCGAGATCTGGATCGCCGAGAAATGCACCACGTCGCCCCACGAGATGAACGCCTCGCTCCCAGCGGCGACGCGCCACACCGTGTGGCCCGGCGTGTGCCCGGCGAACACCATCGCGGTGCAGCCCAGCACCTCCTCGCCGTCGCGCATGCGGCGGACGCGGCTCATATAGGGCGCGAGATCGACACGCGCCCGCGCGTGCATGCGCTGGGTCAGCACGGGCTCGCCGGGCTGGCTCTCGCCGAGCCAGAAATCGAACTCCGCGGCGCTCACCAGAATCTCGGCGTTGGGGTAATGCGCCGCGCCTGAATTGTCAACGAGGCCGTTGGCGTGATCGGGATGGATATGCGTCAGAAGAATATGCGTGATAGAAGCGGGATCGATGCCGCCGGCGCGCAAGTTCTCGGGCAGCTTGCCGAGCGTCTTCTGCATCGTGTTGCCGGCTCCGGCGTCGATCATGATGGTCTTGCCGTCGCGCTGGAACACGAAATTGTTTACCGGGATATAGAGCTCGCCGTTCTCGGTCGGGCCGGTCAGCGCCTCGGCCGCGAAGCGGTCCATGCCGATGACAAAATCGAGCGAGGTCTTCAAGATGCCGTCGCTGACCATCTTGACCTCGAGATCGCCGAGTTGAAATTTCGTCGGTGGCAAGACGGCTCCTCCTAGCGTCGGCATTGGCGCGCTTTGCCGCAAGCCCATAGGTTAGCGAGTTCGGCGAAGTATGCAAGAAAGCCAAGACGGCCGAAATTCGCTGCCGGTTCGGAGCGAAAACTCAAGGCTGGCCGGCACGGACCGGCATTGTAAGATGCGCCACCATGCCACACGGAATTCACGGGAGGCCGCCATGAGTCGCACCGTTACCATCGTCAGTATCGCCGACATCCCAACGGTGGAGGCCGGCATCGGCCGGGCCGGCAGAATGCTCGCCAAGGGCTTCCCCCTCGATACCGGCATCCCGGGCGTGGGCATGGAGTTCGCTTGGACCTATTATTTCGAGGGCTATGGAACGCCGCGGCACAAACACACCTTCGATCAGTTCCGCTATGCCCTCGAAGGCCCGCGGCAGATAGAGGACGGCGTTCTGGCGGAGGGCGACGCCGGTTTTTATCCGGAAGGCGTCCTTTATGGGCCGCAGCTTCAGACCGAGCCCAGCAGCGGCCTCGGCCTCCAATTTCAGGGCCCCGCCGGCATACCCTACCTGACCCATGAGGCCCTGCAAAACGCGCGGACGAAGCTATCGGCCGAAGGCGGCACGTTCTCGGGCGGCGTCTACACCCGTGTTCTGCCCGATGGCAGAAAGATCAACAAAGATTCTCATGCGGCCTGCTTCGAAGCGATCACGGGAAGAAAGATCGAGTTTCCGGAAGGTCGGTTCGATGCGCCCATCATCATGCGGACCGAAGCCGCCCGTTGGGTCATCGACCGTCACCTTCCCGGCGTCGAGCACAAGCATCTCGGCAGCTTCGGCGAGCATCGCTCGGGCGTGGGACTTATGCGGCTGGCTCCGGGCGCGAAGATTCCGGCGCATCGGCAAGAGGATGCGGAAATTCTCTATCTGACCGAAGGGTCGATCGAGTATGACGGCAAGAAGTGGCTGGGCGGCAGGACCAAGGATGTCGGCACCTATATGTTCATTCAGAACGGCGCGGATGTGAAAGACATTACGACCGAGACGGGCGGAACCTTCTTCGTCATCTCGCTGCCCATGCTTGCCGACATCGAGGCCGAAAGAGCCGCCGCGAACAACGCCGCCAAGACGGCAGCCCCCACCCAAACCGTCCATGCGTGACGAGCGGGGTGGTTCGATCCGACCGGACGATAATTAATGAAGTTCGGCGTGTTCGACCACATGGACGATTTGGGCGTTCCGCTCGAAGAGCATTTCGAGAACCGGCTGAGGATCGTCGAGGCCTACGACTGCGGCGGCATTTTCGGCTATCACGTCGCCGAGCATCATTTCTCGCCGCTCGGCCGAGCGCCCTCGCCCGGCCTCTATCTCTCTGCGGTCGCGCAGCGAACGACGCGGCTGCGCTTCGGACCGATGGTCTATCTACTGGCCTTCTACAATCCGATTGGCTCTATGAAGAGATTTGCATGCTCGACCGCATGAGCCGCGGGAGATTTCTTTTCGGCTTTGGCCGCGGCATCAGTCCGAGCGAGCTCCGGTATTTTTCGATCGACGCGGCGACGGTGCAGCAGAAATACGACGAATTGCTCGACATCATCCTGAAGGCCTTCGCGGCCGAGGGCGAATTCGCCTATGACGGAGAGTTCTACAAGGTCAGCCGCATCCCGATGAACATCCGGCCCTATCAGCTTCCGCATCCGCCGCTGTGGTACGGAATGCACAGCCCCGAAAGCGCGATCTGGGCCGCGGGAAAGCAGGTCAATTTCATCACCCTTGGATCGGCGGAAGCGAGCCGGGTGCTGACCGACCGCTACCGAGCCGAATGGGCGAAGCTCGGCGAGGATCCGGCGCGGCTTCCGCTCCTGGGCGTCGGCCGCCACGTCGTGATCGCGCCAACCGATGGCGAAGCACGTGCGATCGCGCGCCGCGCCTATCCCAAATGGCGCGACAGCTTCTGGTATACGCGGCGGCGCGAGGGCGACGAGCCGCCCGTCGCGCGCTCCTATCCGCCGGATTTCGACGAACTCCAGGGCTGTCGGCCACGGCTTCGCCGGCTCGCCGGCGGCGGCCCGCGCCTGGATTGCGCGCCAGATCGAGAGGACCGGCGTCAATTACTTCGTCTCGTGGCTCGCCTTCGGCGACATGACCCCGGACGAGGCGCTACGCTCGGTCGCGCTCTTTACGGGCGAGGTCATGCCGAGCTTTCCCGACGCGTGAAGGGATGGCCTCGCCGACCATCGGCACAACAGCGCTTTCGACGCGATCCTTGCGCCTGCCGCGATCGCGGCAGAGCGGGCCGAATCCGCCCGAGAGCCGATCCGCGCGCGGAGGCGCGGCGTGACGATCGGGCAGATCTTGGCTCAGCTACTTCCCGTATTGCCGAGCGGCCGCGGTGATCGATGGACCGGCCTTGGCGAAATCCTCCGCATTCATGACCGGCCGAAGCGAGATGTTCGCGTTCAGCGCGAGGAACCAAGACTCGACAATCGCGGGAATTTGCGAGGTCTCCTTCAAGTCGAATATGATGGAGCCCGACCGTTGGCCGCTGTCGTTGACAAAGAAATACGCCGCCTCCGGTTTGAGGCTGGCCACGATTCCCTCGACCGTAGAACCCAGGGTGCCGGCCTTGGCGGCAGCGTTTCCCGCTTCCACGGGGATCGATACTCTCAGCAACATTCGCATAGGATTTCCCTCCTCTTTGGTGGACTCGTCGAATTGCGCGCAGAAAATATGATCGTTCGCGCGCCCCCGGCCTAATTAATTTCAAGTCACGTTAACGCCGGTACGAATACCTCCCTCCCCGTTACATTTTTAAGTTCGCTGCCGATTTTTTTTCGGACAGGGGCGTAAGCATATACCCTAATCCTTGGGGAAGCGACGCTATCGAGCTTGAGCGCTCCCCGGCTCGGCCCAAGGAGCTAGGCGCGAGGCCAACCCCTCGCGTGCTAGACTACTCTATGGCATGGTCGAGCGGGGACGGAGTAGCACTCGCCACGGACAGGGAGGCAAGGATTTTCATGCGTGTTTCAACCGCCCTTCGGTATTCCGTCGTCTTCGGCGCGGCGCTGTGTGCCCTCGGGTCCGCCCCGGCCTCGGCGGCTGATAAGCTGGTCGTCGGCAAGGCATTTCCGACTTCGTTCGCCTTCGTGCCCATCAATGTCGGCGTCGAGGCCGGCATCATGCCGAAATATGGCCTCGACGTTACCATCCTGGGCTTCGAAGGCGCGGCCAAGCTGCAACAGGGAATCACCGCCGGCGACGTCGATATCGGGCTCGGCGCCGGAACCGACATGGCCTTCGTCGAAAAGGGCGCTCCGGATAAAGCGGTCGCCGAGATGGCGGGGCCGCCGCTGGCCTACGGCATCTTCGGCGGTTTGGACACCGGGATAAATACGGTTCAGGATTTGAAGGGCAAGAGGATCGCGGTGGCGTCGCCCAACTCGCTGGTCTATTGGCTGACGCGGCATCTCTCGGACCAGCTCGGCTGGGGCCTCGACGGAATTCAAGAGATCTATGTCAGCGGCGGCAATGCCGCCAGCATCGCGATGCTGAGGACCAGGCAAGTCGACGGACTGACGCTGGGGATCGATGTCGCCTACGAGCTCGAAAAGCAGCATCAGGGCAAGGTGCTGGCCAATTTTGGTGACTACGTCAAGATTTTCATCACCCATGCGATCTACGCCAGCGACACGCTCATCGCCCATCGCCCCGACGTGCTGCGCCGGTTCCTCGCCGCTTGGTTCGCGACCATCGACGACATGGCGACGCACAAGGACGCGACGGTGAAAATCGACATGGCGGCCGACAACGTCACCGACCCATTGATCGCGAGCGAGACCTACGACACCGTGATGCCGATGTTCTCGCGCGACGGCCATTTCGATCCCGCCGCGCTCGCCGTCGTGCGGAAAGCCACGGTCGAGCTTCAATTGCTCCCGACCGAGCCCGACCTGACGCCGCTTTATACCGAGGCGTTCCTGCCGGACATGCAGCACCGATAGCAGCGCGGCGAGCGCATTAAGATGGTTGCGGGCGCACGCAGCCATCGAGACCGAGATTGAATAGAGGTACGCCTCCGAGGGCGATCGGAAATGCCCGCCGCCCGTTTTTCATTCCATCGTTTTGGCACCGCCAGACAGCAGGAATTCGCTTAAGGACGTCACTCGGATCGTGGCGGGGAGCATCTCGATCGCGCGATGGAGCGCCCCAAGAAACAGGATGCCGGTCTCGTCCGGCCGCAAGGTCGCGTCTATGCGCTGCGCGATGAAGCGGTCCCTCCCGCGCAAAAGGTCACCGAAAACAGCAGCGCTTTCGGCCTTCGTCGATTTCTCGGCGCCCGCGGCGCCGCCCGCTGCCGAACCTGCCATAATCAGCTCATATTCCTTTCGCAGCAGGTCCGGGTCCTCCGTCCCCTCGATCACCGCGCCACGCTGCGCGAGCTTCAGCAGGATTCGGTAGTTCGCTCCACCTTGCTCGGCGAGATCGCGAACGATCTTCTCCTCCTGCCCGCAGACGGGAAGCCCATCCTGATACAACCGCACCTTCCGGTAATCGAGAGCGAGGCCGTCCACGGCCTTTTCGATGGCGTTCCAGAATTCGGCGACGGCCTCCCGGCTCGCCTTCCACGCCTGCTCTCCACCTTTCTCGATATAGGCTTGACGCACGCGTTCCTGGACCGGACCTAGATCGACTTGGCTATGGACGATCGGAACATGAATGAGCTGTCTCAATGTCCGGCTCCCGTTCGGCCTTCGCGCTACTTAACGGCTCGCACTGGCTCCGCGAACAGCGGCCCGAAAATGCGCCATGCGGATGACAAGATGGTCTTCGGTTTCGGCTTCGTCCTTGCGCGCGGCCAAGAATTCCCGGATCGCGGCGAGGCTCGCGTTGCGGCAGGCCAGCTCGATGTCGGCCCCGCTCTGGCCCTCGCTGGCCGCGCCGGCGAGTTCCGCAAGATCCACATCGCCGGCGAGCGGCCGGCCGAGCGTATGGACCTTGAAGATATCCAGCCGTGCGGCCGGCTCAGGCAACGGCAGCTCGACCAGAAAATCAAAGCGTCCGGCCCGGAGCAGCGCTGGATCTACGAGATCCTTGCGGTTCGTAGCTGCCAGGATGACGACGCCTTTAAGCTCCTGGACGCCGTCCATTTCAGTCAGGAGCTGGGCGATGGTGCGGTCCGTGACCGAGCTCCCTTCGCCGCCGCCGCGGCGCGGTGCAATGCTGTCGATCTCATCGAGAAAGACGATGCAAGGCGAGGCGAGCTTCGCCCTGTGGAACAGCTCGCGCACGGCCCGCTCGGTCTCGCCCACCCACCGGCTCATCAAGGCAGGACCTTTGACCGAGATAAAATTCGCCCCGCTTTCCGTGGCCACGGCTTTGGCGAGGAGGGTCTTGCCCACGCCCGGCGGTCCGTAAAGCAGGATGCCCTTGGGTGGAACGACACCGGCCTTCTTGAACAGGTCGGGATGTTGCGCCGGCCATTCAATCAATTCCTTGAGGATGCGCTTGGCTTCGTCCAGGCCACCGATATCGGACCATCTGACATCGGCCACCTCGGTGAACACCTCGCGGATGGCCGAGGGCTCGATCAGCGCCAGAGCCTCCTGGAAATCGTCCATGCTCACCGTCAGCTTCTCGAGGTCCTCGATGGGAACATGGTCGAGGCCGAGATCGAAGCCGGGAAAGATTTTGCGCAGCCGCGCCATCGCCGCCTCGCGGCAGAGCGACTGGAGGTCCGCACCGACAAAACCGTGCGTGACCTGTGCCAGATGATCGAGGCTCACATCCTCCGCCAGGGGCATGCCGCGCGTGTGCACTTGCAGGATCTGCAAGCGGCCCGGCTTGTCGGGAACGCCGATGGCGATTTCACGATCGAAGCGGCCAGGCCGGCGCAGCGCGGGATCGATGGCGTCGGGAAGATTGGTGGCGCCAATGACAATTACTTGGCCTCGGGCTTCGAGCCCGTCCATGAGCGTCAGAAGCTGCGAGACCACCCTGCGCTCAACCTGCTGCTCGCTGCCCAAGGCGGTGCGCTTCGGCGCGATCGCATCGATCTCGTCGAGGAAAATGATGCTGGGGCCCTTTGCCGCCTGGTCGAACACCTTGCGCAGGTGGGCTTCGCTCTCGCCATAGAACTTATGCATGATCTCGGGGCCGCTGAGCCCGAAGAAATTGGCGTCGGTCTCGTTGGCCACGGCGCGCGCGATCAGCGTCTTGCCGCAGCCCGGCGGACCGTGGAGCAGAACGCCCTTTGGGGGATCGATCCCGAGTTGCTCGAATATCTCGGGATGCCGCAGCGGCAGCTCGATCATCTCGCGGATCGACGCGAGCTCGCGGTGCAAGCCTCCGATATCTTCATAGGCGATTCGCTGCTTTTGGGGACTGCCGGACTGCTCCCGGCTGACCTCGATGGCCGTCGCCGGATGAATCACAACGGGGCCCTTCGGAACGGTCTTCAACACGGTGAAATCGCGGGTGCGAGTCCCCATCAGCGTTGCGCGGACCCGATCGCCTTCGGTGATGGCGAGCCCTTCAAGGAGCTTAGCCACATAATCTTCGCGCCCCTTTGCGCGGGATACGTCCACCCGAGCGAGCTCGACCCTCGCGGCGGGGGCGTATTGCGTCGCTAGCAGCCGCACTTTCCCACCCAGGCTGACCTTCGCATTCTCGCGGGTCAGCCCGTCGACCTGAACGATTCCCTTGCCGCGATCGGCCGGGAAAGCGGGCATGGCCTTGGCGACGGTTTGCCTCTCGCCGATCAGTCGAACGACGTCGCCGGGCCTGATTCCCATGCTGGCCATGTCGGCAGGATCGAGGCGGGCCAGACCGCGTCCCACATCCTTGGGCAACGCCTCGGCGACTTTCCTTGCGATTTCCTGCGGCTGGGTGCCGCTTTCTTCCGTTGTGGCGTTCTCCTCATTCACGGCGCGCCTCATCGAGCAATTCATGAAATGGTCCGAGCCTGAGACCGAGGTCGTCATCGCTTAGACCGAAAAGCTCCTTCAGTTCCGTCATGCGTTCTTCGAGTCGAAGCAGCGCGAGCCCCAGGCGCTCGACCTCCTCCTCGCTCAACGAACCGCTGTCGACGCGACGGATCGCCTGCCGCTCGACGAGCTGGCGGATGGTCTCGACAAGGACCACAACCAGTCTGACGAGATCGTCTCCCGCCTTCTCGGGGTCTACACCAATCCCCGCGGCGGCAGGGCGAGCACGGTGTTCGTGGCGCGCGGCGTCTCCGGGTGCACGCGATCGCGCGGCGTCCCTCAAAACCTTTTCCGACGAACCCGGAGGATAGGCCGCGCGCTCCTGCATCGTCATGGCGCCACCCCCAAAACCGGCGGCGGGACCACGAAGGAATACGGTGCCCATGGGCCGGTGCACGTGACATCGAATTGCGGATGCTCCACGCGAAAGCAATCGAGCGCATCGGCAAACGCCGCGAGCCGGTCGCGCTCGACGAGGCACGAGACCAGAAAGCCCGACGCTTCATCTGCCGGCGCCGTGCAAATGACATCGTTCGAGACCGCATCAAGATGTCGTTGCAGCAGCCGCGCCAACCGCTTTCCGCTGTCTTCCCGCGCCATCTCCGCGTGGAGGCGCCGCAACCCGGCTCGCAGATATGCCGCGCCGCGGCCGGCCGGCTCATCATCGTTCGGCGCGCCCAATAGCCGCGGCACTGCGTTCCCGGTTTGCGGGTTCGTGAGTTGGACGCGGTCGCGCTCCAAGCGCTCTCCCGGCACTTCGGCGTATCTGTCGTCTTCCATGATCCGCAGGGCGATCTCGACCTTGCCGCGCACACGCCCAAGATCGTTCAATAGTCCGTCGGCCGAAACCCGAAGACATGCTCTTAGCGTATCCGCATCGCGACAGATCGTGCCGAAGCGCAATGGCAGTACGGTGTGATCTTGCATGAGGCGCTCGAGCACTCGTTCGTGGCGCCAAACGCTATCGGGCGTCGCCTCGATGCGGCATGCCGACGAGACGCTGACGGCCGCCGCGAGCGTGCCGCACGGCATCGCCGCGATATCGCCCGCCTCGTGCCCTTCGCCGGGAATGGTCTCGAAGCGCTGCGAGTCGACGATGCCGTACACATAGAGCATCGTCAGACTCCTTCGCCCTCAATCAGCCCGGCGCCGCTTCTCGCTGCGTTGCGGAATTTCTCTGCCGTCGCATAGGAAGCCACGAGCACTTTCACGCCGACATAGACCAACTCGATGCCGGCGAGCGAGATCGTTGCTTCACCCCAAAGAACCACGCCCTTGTTCAGCGCGCGATCGAGAAGATCGGCCAGCGCCAATTCGCCGTCACGCGCCATTCGAGCAGCCATTTTCTCTTTCTCCCAGCGGGCAATCGGCGAAGTTGAACGGCGGCCACGGTCCGCTGGCCTCGTAGCGGAAACCGCGCGGTGCATCGGCCTGGAGCAATTCGCCGATCAGGGCCAAGAAGCGCTCTTTGGCGGGTTCGGCGACAAGGACGGCGCCGTTCCACACCATCTCATCGGTACGGCCATGGACGTCCGCTGCCTGAAGCTTCATCGCCGCATCCGCGCGGCACACATCGCGCAGGCGCCGGCGGCTTGCCGCGACGGATTGCGCGATGGCGCGCTGGGCCTCCTCCTCGACCAGGCGCGCGATCCGCCGGCGCAGGAAGAAAGCGCGGCCCTCTGTCGCCGCAGCGAGTTCGCCCCGTGCCGCGAGCATGGCCGCGGACTTCTCGCCGAGATGGCGGCACAAAACCGGGCGATCGCAGTAGATCTTCACGCCCCATTCCTGCGCCCCCTCCACCCGCTCAAGCGCTTCGAGAAGGCTCCCGCGATGCTCATGCAGCGCGTCCGACACTTTTCCATCATCTGTGAACAGCGCGCCGAACCTCATGGGCAGCACGGTTCGATCGCCGATGAGCCGTTGAAGAGCGCGGTGATGATCCAGGATCAAGCCCTTGGCCTGTTCGGGATGCTTGAATTCTTCCTCGAACGGGGCGCCGGCGGCCGGCATTGCCAGCATGCTGACGAGCGCAGCCAGGCCATCGCCGGTAATGCTACGGATGGGATTGCCCGCGAGCCCCTCAAGAGCCGGCACACTCGGTCTGTCGCCGCCTGTTTCGGCGCGAATGATGCCATAGACGTAAACGCATTGCGCTTCGGCGGGCATTTGGCCGTTCTCGTTCTTTTCACGCTGCAGCATCGAATGCGCGGTCCTGGCGCCGCACCGAGACAAGAACCGAGCGGCCTGCGAGACGCGTCTTGCGGGCGGATAGGGTCTCCTCGATGCCGCGCTGCCCGCCCTCGGCTTCGACATCGAACGAGAGAATTCGGTGGGCTTCCGTCAGCGCCGCCATGCTCCCACTGCCGCCGGCGTCCGGACCTGCAACATCGGGGTGGGTCTTCCTAGCGAGGCGGCGATAGGCCGCGCGCACTTCCGCGGCACTCGCGCCGGGACCGACTTCGAGCAGACGCCTGGCTCGGGCCAAAGCCCCCGGATCGACGATGTCGATCTCGACGGTTGCAAAGCTGTAGGGCGCGAGCGGCCCGATGCAGCGGAAGGTCAGCCGGCCGTCATACGCGGCATCGAGCGCCTCCAGGCGGCAGTCGAGCGCGGCCATCTCGTCAGCCTTCATGAGCAGCACCAGATGCAAGACGACTTGGTCCGCCGTGGCCGGACAGGCCATCGCATCCACGGCGACCGCGCGCAGCGCCTCGGAGAGCGCTGCTGCGAGCGCCGCGCGCCGGCGCTCGAGCGCGTCCTTGACGAGCCTGCCAAGCGCGGCACGCGAGGCCTCTTCCCGCGCGCCGACGTTCAGTTCCAATTTTTCCCGAAGGCCGGCTATAGCTTCCTCGCTCGCGATCTCGACGAAGACCGCCTCGACATCCCACTTGACCAGGATTTCCACTTGCACGCAGCCGTCGAGCCGGTTGAAGGCGGCCGCAAAGGCCGGGCCTCCGCGTTCGAGAACATTTCGAACGCTGGTCTCGTCGGGAACAAATGTCCCGAACTTCACGGGCAGCAGCGGGGCCGCGCGCATGATCTGCTCGATGGTTCGCTGATGTGCGAGAAGCTGGGGCGCCAAGTCCTCGCGGCTCCGGCCCACGCTTCCGACATGCGGACCATCGCCGATCACGGCGGCAAACGACCCCGTCGCGATGGTTCCGAGCCGGCCCATGGCGAGGCCGCCGCCGAAGGTCTCGTCGCCATCCGGACGCGCGGGAACGATCGCATAGAGGTAGATCGGGGTTTTCCAGCGAGTCCCGCCGGGCTCCGTATTCATTGCCGCTGCCCCGCGGCGGAGGATTTCGCGAGCAGCGTCTCGATACGGTCGAGCCGCTCCTGCAGGAGGCGATTTTGTTCCGTCGTGGTCTTCACCTGGGATGACAGGAATGGATCCGTCTCCCACCAGTTGATGCCCATCTCGATCGCCTTGTCGACGGAAGCGATCAGAAGGCGGAGGCGGATGTTGAGAAGCTCGACGCCGACCAGGGAGATCGTGACATCGCCCGCGATGACCACGCCCTTGTCCAGAATCCGGTCGAGGATATCGGCCAGCGCGGCGCCCTGAATCGAGTGCTCCATCCGCGCATTTGGCATGGCCATGTTTCAGCTCCTCCGCCGCTACAAGGCTAGCGGCGCAATGCCGCAGCCTGGTCGATCATGGCCGCCGTTTTCTGACGCAACGTCGAGAAGCCGCGGCAAAGACGGCAGCTGGGGTTGTTCCGATCGTACGCACTGCAGCCGAGCAATATGGACACGTTCTCCATCAGCTCCCTCGCCAGGCGGCCTTTCTCCTCGGGCGCCGATGCATGATTGACTGCGGCCGTGAGCCGATCGATCTCTTGTTCGCGGACTTCGAAGAGATCGATCGGACACTCGATCCTTGGCAAGGCGGGCCGGGGGATCATTCCGCCTCGCCCACCTGGTTGCGGAGATATCTCTTGTCTCTGTGGTAGTTGATGATGTCGCCAGCACCGTTGAGGAGGACCTCATAGCTGGCCAAGACATCCGTTGTCGCCGGAATGCGGCATAGCTCTAAAGCGGTAATGGCGAGCCGCCAGCCGCCATCCGTTTTTTCAAACCCCGAGACGCTATCGACCTTGTAGCCGATCAGATCCTCGAGCTCGTCACGGGCCCGCGCGATGATGGCCGCGGAAGTCGAGAACGCCTCGGGTTTGCGATGACGCAAGCCCAACCCGTCGTCATGCGTCTTCGGCTTGTGATGCAGCACGTCCGATCCATCGCCTTGCGTCTTCGGCTTGTGATGCCGGACGGGCAATTCATCGCCGTGGCCGACCGTTTGCGTCGCGGGAATGGGCGACGGCGGGTTGTTTGCGATTCTAGCCATTCTTTGCCTCTCGCAGTTCTTTCAGCCGTTGCAGCAAGTTTGCTTCGCGCGCGTCGTACTCTTCGACGTCGATTTTGCCGAGATCGAGCTCCAGCTCGAGTTCCGTGAGCGCTCCAATGACCTTGCCCTCGTCCCATCGCTCGGCATCGGCTTGTTGCTCGATAGTACGCGCAATCCAAAGAACGCCGTCGATCGGTCCGAGGACCGGGAACGTCAGGATGCGGCCGAGAATGCTCACGCCCTTTCACATCCCCCAATTGACGACAATGTTGACGAAATTGTAGGGCGGTACCGGACCCACGTATTTGAACATGAGGCGGCGGTTGAATTCTTCATCCATGCGCTTCACCGCTTCGTCCATCGCGGGACCGTTTTCGCGATCGACAAGAAAGGCGGCATTCAAGACCATGCGATCGCTGACGATCTTGTTGGTCTTGGTCTTGTGCGAAAAGGGCGTCAGGCGCGACAGAATCACCTCTTCGTCGCGGGCGCGGATATGATTCAAGGCCTTTTCCACTTCCTCGCCGAGCTGGATCCGCTCGTAATAGGTCTCGGCCAGAGATCGACCCTGAAGTGCGTCGCGCAGCTTGCGGACCTTTTCGTTTTCCCTCGCAACCTCTTCGAAGGCTGCGCCCTCGTGCCAGAAGGCCTTGAGACCGAGCTCGATCCGGCCATGCATCTGTTCGAGCAAGCCAGTGAATTCATCGTAACGCGGTACCAGCAGCCGGCTCTCGATGGTATCCATGTCGGGCGCCACCGTTCCGAACCGCACCGGCAGAAGATCGAACTCCGTCATGATCTCCTCGAGCACCACGGTGTGCGCCATCATGTTGCGGCGGCTGCTTTCGTACTCGACGATCGGGGTATCGCTCACGGCCGCCGCGACCCTGCGATAATTGATCAAATACACAGGGTCGCCGCGCTCGCCGATCCCGCGGGCTTTGAACTCCCGTTGCTCGGAGCACGCGACGATGGCATAGAGATATTTGCCCTCCGCGGGTTCCTTCTCCTTTATCTTCCTGTCCTCGGGAGGTCTCTGAACTGTCCGGGCCGCGATACCCGCCGGTGGCGGGCTCATGACGCTGCCTTCTTCCGCACTCGTATCTCGAGCACGCCGTTGTTGTATTTTTTCTGCAGGGTCGCGGGGTCGACCTCGACCGGAAGGACGATCTCCTTCGCGTAGCGCCGCTCACCCTTCAACTCGATGCTCAAGGTGTCGCCCTTGAGCTCCACCGCAATTTCCGCTTCTTTCGCGCCGGGAAGTTCCGCGGTTACGGCGACCTCGTCGCGTTCATCGAACACATCGACCAGCGGTTCGCGGACCTCGTCGACGACGAAACCTTCGCGGCTTGGATGAACGTTGCCGAACCGCTCCACCTGCGCGCCGGCCTCGCCGCCGAGCCCGGTCCGGATGCTGAATCCGTAGACGCCGCGGGCCTTGTCTCCCAACCCCTTGACGCGAAACTCGCCCTGGTTGGCGTGCGTGCCTCCGATCTCGACCAGCTTGCCGAGCAGATCGACCGCTTCGCCCAGATTGCGAAAGAGCCCGCCGAGTTCGATCTCGGGCTCGTCCCGGCTGCCGCCCGCTCTGCCCTTCTTCGTCATTGCGTCTCTCCTTTATTCATCGGCAGTGCGTAGGACGCGCACCGCGAGGCCCATATTCCCCGCTTAGTACTCGAGTTGCATCGTCCGGTTCGAAACGAGCGACGGCCCGGGCACGTCCGTCACGGCGGGAGTGCGACGTTGCCCGTGGCCGTTTCGCCAGGCGCCCTTTTTGGCCGGCACTTCGGCCAACAGCGGCCGTATCGCATCGATCTCCTTGCAAACACTGGCCAACTTGTTCGCGACCGCCTGACGGCGATTTTCCCAAATCCCGATTTCGCGCTCCAACCGGGCCCGCTCGTTCTCCAGGCGTGCGTAGCGGTTGGCGAGCTGGTGGCGCTCACGCGGCTTCGCGGCTAGGACAAGCGTCTGCAAGGTGGCGATACGGCGAAGGCCGCTCACTGTCTTGTTCTTGTCTTTCGTCATGGCACTCTCTCTTTCGTTAGCTATCGGCCGCAGATTCCCGGCTAGGGCTGTTAAGCGCCGCCGGCGGCCAAGGCCGCGCGGCTCGGGCAATGGTGCTCGATCAGGCTGAGCAGCATTTTGTGTTGCTGCGCGCGCTTGTCGTCCGCCTTGCCGGTGAGCGCGGATTTCGAACCGAGGATGTCGATGCAGACCTGCACGAATTCGCGATCGTCGATCGTGGGCCTGAGCCTTTCCTGGGTCATCATGCGGCAGATCACGATACTGGTTCTGAGGGTGGGTGTTTGATCGTATTCGCCGGTCTCGCGGAACTCGCGCACCATATCGACGATGGGCGCGACCTTCGCCGACGGCAATCCCGCGCGGGCGGCGGCAACGGCGATTTCAAGTTCGCGATCTGCGTGACCCACGTCGATGGTCACGATGCGATCGCCCAGCGCGTCCTGCGCGTCGTGGACGCCCGCATATTCCTGCGGATTGCTCGTGAAGATGACACGGAATTCCGGATGGACCTTGATATAGGGCTCGTCCTGGTTCTGCGCCGGCAGCACCAAGAGCCCTTCCTCCAGAACGCTGAGAAGCACGTTGTTCGCCTCGGGGCGGGACCGCGTGAACTCGTCGTAGATCAGGGTGTAGCCCTCGCGGCAGGCTGTCGTCAGGCGGTGATCCGCCCAACGTTTGTCGGCCGTCTCCTCGGTTTTCGTTACGGTATGAATGAAGCGGTCGACGACCCTGCGGTAATGGTAGCCGTGCTGCGTGCCCACGAGCGTTGACGTCGCCATGTCCTCGTCGCCGGTGATCATGACCGTCGGTCGGGCGAGCAGGGCAGCCACATGCAAGGCCAGGGTCGTCTTTCCCGTACCGGCAGGTCCGCGAAAGTGAACGGAGAAGCCCGCCTTCAGATAGGCGAGCGCCCGCTTCGCCGTTGCTTCGACACTCTGCGTGCGCACGAAGTCGGCGCGGGGCCGGGGCGCGAGCGTCGTCACCGTGCCCGCCTCTTCCGATTGGATGAAATTGGACATTGTCTTTCGATCTCCGGGTTTGCACCAGTGGCGCCGACGAACTAGCTCAGGCTTGCAAGCTACCGAGGCGCGCTTCGAAATGGCGGGCCCGATACCAAAGCTCGCGCTCCTTGTCGAAAACGGCGGGGTCGTCGTTCCAGGACGTGAATTGGTCGTAGACGCGCATAAGAGCGCCCTGCGCGCGGCGCCAATTGTCCGCGCTCAAGGCGACGCCCGGGCACCAGCCCGGATCTCGCTGCACGCTCGCCGATTGCGACACCAGGCTGCGGGCGAAGGCGTCGCGCGCACCGATCGTCTCGCCGCTCACGAGGTAGGCCACTTGGTTGCCGAACAAGACCGCGAGTTCGTTCGACAGGCCCAATCGCACTCCGGCAACCGCGGCCATACTTTCGATGACGCGCGCGAAAGCCTCGAGCGCGCGCGGTGTCGCTTCGTCCGTGGCGCCGAGGCTGCGATGGATTAAGAACGCATCCGCATAGGCAAGCGAAGGCATCGTGCCCAATTTGGAAGTCCGAAAGAGGCCAAGACCGTAATCCGCCTCGGCGAAATCCCCGACCTCGTCGATCGCTGCCAGCCCAAGGCTCAGCAAGTCCCACAATTTCTCGAAGACCCGCATGCTGGCGTGCAAATCGGGCTCAAGGACGATCTCCGGTGCGAGTCCGTCGCGCAGATAGAGGCGGCAGGCGACGCCCTCCAAGATTGCGAGCTTAACCGGCAACGTGACTTCGACGCTGCCGCTGCTGCGCCCTGCCGAGCGGACGTTGCGTTTCCCGAAATCCATCAGCTGCCTCCATCGCTCAATTTTCGGCCCGTCTTTCATTCCGGCTGCGATGAGAGGATGCAGTCGGAGCGGCAGATTGCGCTCTATTTTTCCTAGCAGAACACTTGGCCGCACTTCCGATTTCCTGCTTGCCTGGCGCCGGCGCCATTCGGTCCGGCAGCAAGCCAGGCGCCTCCATGCTCAAGCGCGTGCGTGTCTTTGCTTCTTTGCCCTCATTCGCGCGGTCTGCTTGCGCGGTGCGGCTGAAATCCTCCGCGGCCGCTCGCGCCGCCGCCCGGCGCAGCCGCGAGGCATTGCTCAAATGCTGCTCCCAAATCCGGCCAGCGCGCTGGCGGTCCCGGCTGATGCTCTCGATCAACTTGTCGGAGCCGGCCAACAAAGCTTCGACGCGCCGGTGCACATCTTTCAGCTGAGCGCGGCGCGCGCCCTGTTCCCGGCGCGCCATCTTCGCCCGCGTTGCGGCCAGATCCGCAAGCTCCTCGCCGACCGTCTCCCGCAGATTGGCGGCGTAGGAACCCAGCTGGTCCCGCAAGTCGCTGGTGGATTCCTCGCGTTCATTCCTGAAACGCTCGATCAGCTCGACCGCGGCGCCGCGCGCGAATGCCGCCGTGCCGAAGATGTCGCGTAGGCTGCTCTTCGTGGCGACGCGATGCGCGGTCATCGCACCCATGAGGGAGGCCTTGTTCCTCTGGTTCTCTCGCCTCACGCCCGATCCAATGCTGGTGAGAGCGCCCAGGCGCGCACTCTGAGCCGCCTCGAATTCCGCCGTGATGCGGGACATCTCGCTCGTGAAAGACATTTTGCCAGCTCCTTGTCAGCGATGCAGGAATGCGAGGGCTTGATTCGGCTTCGGTGCCCAGGGGTGCCCGGTCGGGCTTCCCCCTGAGCACCGCGCCGTCAGGCGGCTGCGGCGCCAGCGGTAAGACCGACGGCTTCCGCATATTTCAGATAAGTGTCCACGCCGGCCACCACGATACGCGCTTCGATGGCCAGCAACTCGATGCCGACAAGCGAGACGCGCGCCCAGGCATCGACCACGATGCCCTTGTCGAGAATGCGATCGACGACTTCGGCAAGACTGCTCGACGCATTCATTTTTTCGATTGCCATGAGAGCCTCCTAGTTTTGCAAACGTTGAACGAAGGATTTCGTCCGCAGGTCAACGGAGGCAGTCTTTCAAATTCCCCAACGCAGCGCCATTTCGGAGACTCCCATTTGCGTAGGAGAGATTCTCGACGACGAAGGAAATGCACGGTGCGGAGAGGGATTTCCCGGAGAGCCCGCCATGGCCGGGCTTCGATGCCTTGAGCGACGCGGGTACAGCCGATCGTCCAGGTGTTACGCGCGAGATCGGCGCGGCGACAATCGGCCAATTCCGGTTTCCCCACGGACTGTCAGCGCTTCGCGGACGGTTTGCATGCCCGTGTTTTCTGAGTTGTATAAATAGCTTGACGTACCCTGCATAATAGCTTACCGCTTTTATCCAAAATCTCTAGATGCAGGGGCCCCATGCGGTCGGATCGACGGCGCGTCGGTTGAATTCATGAAGGGACGAAGCGATGTGTGTTTGCACACCGCATCCCTTTAACGCCTACGCGGGTGGCAAGGCCTCTGTCGACAAAGTCGAGCTCGGTTCCGCCGAATGGATGTGAAATCGCGCGCAATAGTGACCCCCTGAGGGGCGGTTTTCGCGTCCAATTCTGGCTCTGACTCACTTTTGATGCAATTTGGGCGGAGGCTTGCGTTGGTTTCACATAAGGAATCAACCTCATGCCACAAGCCCTTCGATCGTCCACACTGGTCCCGCGGGGTTTTTTCGTGGACGGCACCAGTAGTGACGGCCCAGGTTTGGTGATCGCCGTTCGTTCTGTGAGCAGGACGAGCAACTGTCCGGGTTGCGGGACGAACTCGGAACGAGTCCACAGCCGGTATCGTCGAAGCTTGGCAGATCTTCCCTTGGCGGGTCGGCCGGTTCGGCTCATCGTCGTCGCGCGGCGATTTCATTGTGACGCCGCCCTCTGTAGGCGACGTATTTTTGTTGAGCGTTTTGATCAGGACGTGCTGGCGCCGTGGGCGCGGCGAACCGCCCGGCTCGACCATATTGTCCACCATCTCGGGCTTGCCTTGGGTGGCCGGCCGGCAGCGAGTTTTGCCCGCAGGTTGATGCTGCCGGTGAGCAACGACACGCTGTTGCGCGTCGTGCGAAGACACGGCAGTCCGCGTTTCGTGCCGCCGACCGTGGTGGGGATCGACGACTGGGCATGGCGGCGTAATCAGCGCTATGGGACGATCGTCTGCGATCTCGAACGGCGCAGGACAATCGCGTTGCTGCCGGATCGCGAACCGGCAACGGCACAGGGCTGGTTTTCAGATCAGCCGCAGATCGAGGTCGTCGCACGCGATCGAGGCGGCGGCTACGCTCTGGCGGCGGCCAAGGCGCTGCCGCGGGCGACCCAGGTCGCTGACCGGTGGCATCTGATGGAGAATGCCAGCCGTGCCTTCCTCGATGCCGTGCGCAAATCCATGCGGCAGATCCGTGCGGTAATTGGTGCTGCGACGATCAATCCCGATCTGCTCACCGCCGCAGAGCGGATCCAATATGAGGGATACCTGCGGCGGGAAGAGGCGAACGCCGTCATTCTCGGATTGGCCAAGAACCAAGTCACGATCAAAGAAATCGTGCGCCGTACCGGGCATAGCCGCGGCGTTGTCCGCAAGGTGCTGCGCGGTCAGCGCTCGGACGTCTTCCGGGTCCGGGAGAGTTCGCTTGATCTGCATTTTCAATGGCTTGACGAACAATGGGCGGCCGGGCAACGCAACAGCACTGAGCTGTGGAGACGCCTCAAGAGGCAGGGATTCCGCGGCTGTGCTCGGGTTGTCAGCGAGTGGGCATCGCGCCGCCGCCGGGCGGAAAAGGCCGACGGCGCACTGGGCCGAACTCCCTCGTCGCGGACCATCGCGCGGTTCATGACGATCGGCCGCGACGCGCTCTCCAAGGCCGAGAGCGTGACGGTCGCAGCGATCGAGAGCGGCGTGCCGCTGCTCGTCGAGGCGCGAGAAGTCATCGCCGGCTTCCAGGCCATGGTCCGGAAGAAATCTCTGGCCGAACTTGAGCCCTGGCTGGAGCGGGCCCGATCGAGCCTGGTCGCTTCATTCGCCAACGGCGTCGTCAAAGACAAGGCGGCGGTCAGCGCTGCGATCACCTCGCCATGGTCGAACGGCCAGACAGAGGGCCAGATCACCAAGCTCAAGCTCGTGAAGCGCCAGATGTACGGCCGAGGAAAGCTCGATCTACTCCAAGCCCGCGTCATCGGCGCCCGTTAGCCCGGACAGCACCAAAATTGCGTCAGAGCCACCTTTGGATGCGAATTGACAGAATGGATGGGCATGGAGGAAAAACGCCAATGCTCGAAACAATGGGAAGCGACCTGGACCGACAATGGGAGCGCGAAACGACCGTGCGCGTGATGACGGCCTATGTGGCACATGAACTCAACCATCCGCTCGGGACGATCACCAATCTCGTCAACACGCTCTCGCGGCATCTCGCAAGGCATGTGGTCAGACCGCAAGATATCGACAAGCACCTCGAGAACATCAAGGCGGAAGCGCTGCGCGCCACAACGATCATCAAGCAGCTACGATTGCTGACCGAGCGCCGACCAACGACGAAGTCCAGCGTTTGCCTCGTCAACATCTGCCGAGACGTAATGGATCGGCTCCGCCCGCTGGCCGATGCCAAGCAGATCGGGCTCCGTCTCGAGGTTCGCACCGACCAGACCCAGGTCAACGGCGTCCAGGCGTTGCTGGGAATGGCGCTCTACAATTTCTCGATCAACAGTATCGCGGCGCTAGACGACCCAGGTATCGTTGCACGGAAACTGATGGTCCGCATCGCCGCGAAGACCCCGCAATCGACGGCAGTCCAGGTCTTTGACAACGGTTGCGGACTTCCCGAGAGCATTCGCGACCGGATATTCGAGCCTTTTGTCACGACACGTGCGGATGGCAGCGGGCTTGGACTCGCCATCGCGGGCGACATCGTGCGTTGGCACCGCGGAACGGTGTCCTGCCGCTCGAGACGGCGGGGGACATGCATGGAAATGATTTTGCCGAACGCGTGAACGGTCAAGGATTGGAGGGCGGAAAACGATAGTGTCATGAGCGCCCATGTTTATGTCGTCGACGACGATGATCGATTTCGAGATTCCTTGTGCGCCCTAATCGGTTCGGTTGGCTTGCAATCCGAAGGATGGAGCGACCCCGCGACTCTCCTGAGTAGGGCTAGCCTCGATCGGCCCGGCTGCGTCGTCCTCGATTACCGGTTGCCGTCTCTGTCCGGTTTGGAAGTGCTGAGGCTGTTGCGGCAAAAAAGTTCGGTGCCGGCCATCCTGATCAGCGCCTATGCCGACGTTCAGACGGCGGTGGCCGCCATGGAGATGGGCGCCGCGACCGTGTTCGAAAAGCCGATCGATGATAATTCCTTTCTCAACCGGCTGGAGCGCTTCTGTTTCGAAGACCATGAATGGGTCGTTAAGCGCGGAAAATGCGAAGCGATACAAAAAAAGATCGCCCGGTTGACCGAAAACGAGCGCGCCGTCCTCGGTCAGATGAGACTGGGTCTTTCCAACAAGGCGATTGCGCGGAACCTGTCGAAGAGCATCAAGGCTATCGAGGGTCAGCGGCAAAACATCGTGCACAAGCTCGACTGCATTTCTGCAATGGAAGTCCTGCAAAAGGTTCAGACGTGCCCGATGCAGAGGCACACGCCCCTGACTTGCGTCAAGGACAAATGCTCCGCGAGCATCGGCTAGTCCGATGCCGGTGCCGCCGGCATTCGCCATCACGAAAGGTTGAAACAGTTTGGCGCGGATTTCCCCGGCAATTCCGGGCCAGGTATCGGCAACGGCGATCTCGACGAAATGCTGGCCACGCTGCGCGGCGACCTCGGCACGATCCTCGAATGGACCGAGCGCACACGGCGTAAAAGCAAAACCGACACCGCGGGATCGCGAGTGTCGGTTTCGGTGGTTGCGGGGGCAGGATTTGAACCTGCGACCTTCAGGTTATGAGCCTGACGAGCTACCGGGCTGCTCCACCCCGCGTCAACCGTATCGGTGCGCGCTCCGAGCGTTGCCGATCCCTGAGCGAGCGAGCGCAAAGAGAAAGAGAAGGATGGATGGAGCGCGGGGCTTGACTGGCCTGGCAGCGACCTACTCTTCCACGTCTTAGGACGTAGTACCATCGGCGCTGAGGGCTTTCACGGCCGAGTTCGGGATGGGATCGGGTGCTTACTCCCTCGCCATAACCACCAGACCAGCAAAGCCTCGCGGAAGAGCCTCCAGTGGTCGGCTTTCAGCCATCAGCGTTAGGCTGACAGCCGACAGCCGATCGCTGACAGCTCGAATGAGAAGAGTGTCTTTCATTGCAAGGCTTGGCTCTGCAAGCGGCAGGCCCCTTGCCACTTGCGTGGCGAAGGACGAGCGATCAAGCCGATCGAGCGATTAGTACCGGTTAGCTCTGTGCGTTGCCGCACTTCCACACCCGGCCTATCAACGTGGTGGTCTACCACGGCTCTCAGGCGAGACCTGGTTTCGAGGGGGGCTTCCCGCTTAGATGCATTCAGCGGTTATCCCGTCCGCACATAGCTACCCGGCGATGCAGCTGGCGCCACAACCGGTACACCAGAGGTGCGTCCATCCCGGTCCTCTCGTACTAGGGACAAGTCCTCTCAAGTCTCGTACACCCACGGCAGATAGGGACCGAACTGTCTCACGACGTTCTGAACCCAGCTCACGTACCACTTTAAATGGCGAACAGCCATACCCTTGGGACCTGCTCCAGCCCCAGGATGTGATGAGCCGACATCGAGGTGCCAAACGACTCCGTCGATATGGACTCTTGGGAGTCATCAGCCTGTTATCCCCGGCGTACCTTTTATCCGTTGAGCGATGGCCCTTCCACACGGGACCACCGGATCACTATGACCGACTTTCGTCTCTGCTCGAACTGTCGCTCTCGCAGTCAGGCAGGCTTGTGCCATTGCACTCAACAGCTGATTTCCGACCAGCTTGAGCCTACCATCGCGCGCCTCCGTTACTCTTTGGGAGGCGACCGCCCCAGTCAAACTACCCGCCATGCAGGGTCCTGCTTCCCGATGAGCGGAGGCCAGTTAGATGTCAGGAAGCGGAAGGGTGGTATTTCAAGGGTGGCTCCATCCGAGCTGGCGCCCCGAACTTCAAAGCCTCCCACCTATGCTACACATCCCCTCCCTAACACCACTGCAAAGCTGTAGTAAAGGTGCACGGGGTCTTTCCGTCTAACCGCGGGTACTCCGCATCTTCACGGAGAATTCAATTTCGCTGAGCCGGTGTTGGAGACAGCGGGGAAGTCGTTACGCCATTCGTGCAGGTCGGAACTTACCCGACAAGGAATTTCGCTACCTTAGGACCGTTATAGTTACGGCCGCCGTTTACCGGGGCTTCGATTCAGAGCGTGAACCCCTCCTCTTAACCTTCCGGCACCGGGCAGGCGTCAGACCCTATACGTCGTCTCTCGACTTCGCAGAGCCCTGTGTTTTTGGTAAACAGTCGCTACCCCCTGGCCTGTGCCCCCTCGCCCTGGTTGCCCAGGACGGGGCCCTCTTCTTCCGAAGTTACGAGGGCAATTTGCCGAGTTCCTTCAACACCGTTCTCTCAAGCGCCTTGGTATGCTCTACCAGTCCACCTGTGTCGGTTTGGGGTACGGTCTTATCGCTGGAGCTGTTTCCCGGAAGTCCCAGGCCGCCCTCCCAATCCGATAAGGGCAAACGGCTTTCGGCCTTCGTCACTTCCAGCAGGCTGGGGAATATTAACCCCATTCCCATCGGCTACGGCTTTCGCCCTCGCCTTAGGGGCCGGCTCACCCTGCGCGGATTAACCTTGCGCAGGAACCCTTGGACTTCGGCGACAGAGTTTCTCACTCTGTTTATCGCTACTCATGTCAGCATTCTCGCTTCCGATACCTCCAGCACACCTTACGATGCACCTTCGACGGCTTACGGAACGCTCCGCTACCACGTGCACTTGCGTGCACATCCGCAGCTTCGGTGCGTGGCTTTAGCCCCGTTACATTTTCGGCGCAGGACGGCTTGACCAGTGAGCTATTACGCTTTCTTTAAAGGATGGCTGCTTCTAAGCCAACCTCCTGGTTGTCTTGGCTATCCCACATCCTTTCCCACTTAGCCATGACTTTGGGACCTTAGCTGGCGGTCTGGGCTGTTTCCCTCTCGACCACGGACCTTAGCACCCATGGTCTGTCTGCCGATTTCCACTCGCCGGTATTCGGAGTTTGGTTAGGTTTGGTAAGGCTCGCGCCCCCCTAGCCCATCCAGTGCTCTACCCCCGGCGGTGAGCAATCGACGCTCTACCTCAATAGATTTCGCGGAGAACCAGCTATTTCCGAGTTTGATTGGCCTTTCACCCCTAACCACAGGTCATCCCATACTTTTGCAACAGTAGTGGGTTCGGTCCTCCAGTGGGTGTTACCCCACCTTCAACCTGCCCATGGCTAGATCACCCGGTTTCGGGTCTAATCCCGGCAACTCAGTCGCCCATTTCAGACTCGCTTTCGCTTCGCCTACGCCTAGCGGCTTAAGCTTGCTGCCGAGACTAACTCGCTGACCCATTATACAAGAGGTACGCCGTCACCCCATGAAGGGGCTCCGACTGCTTGTAGGCATCCGGTTTCAGGAACTGTTTCACTCCCCTCATCGGGGTGCTTTTCACCTTTCCCTCACGGTACTTGTTCACTATCGGTCACCGAGGAGTACTTAGGCTTGGAGGGTGGTCCCCCCATGTTCAGACAGGATTACACGTGTCCCGCCTTACTCAAGGACCTGACGCTTGTCTTCCCATACGGGGCTGTCACCCGCTACGGCCCGCCTTTCCAGACGGTTCTGGTAACTCACGTCAGGCCACTGGCCTGATCCGCGTTCGCTCGCCACTACTAGCGGAGTCTCTGTTGATGTCCTTTCCTCCGGCTACTGAGATGTTTCAGTTCGCCGGGTTTGCCTCTCCGACCTATGGATTCAGTCGGAGATACTCCCATACGGGAGTGGGTTGCCCCATTCGGAAATCCAGGGATCAACGATTGCTCGCATCTCCCCCTGGCTTATCGCAGCGTGCCACGTCCTTCATCGCCTCTCGGTGCCAAGGCATCCACCAAATGCCCTTAACTTGCGCTTGATCGCAAAACCCGTCGCTTGCAGGACAAAGCCCCGCAAGAGACCAATCTCGCATGAAGACACTCTTCTCCCGAAAAGCCTTCCACCGACACGATAGAGTTCGGTTTCGCGCTTCTCGGATACTCCATCTTCACCTTGTCAAAGATCGAACCGGCACGTCGCCACGCCGGCAAACCTCGTTGCTTCTCCCGATCCGCGCTTTCAGGCTCTCGCCGACAGCTGCTTGGTGGAGGTGAACGGAATCGAACCGATGACCTCCTGCTTGCAAAGCAGGCGCTCTCCCAACTGAGCTACACCCCCGCTACGCAAGCCATCCGCTCATGCCGAAAGATCAGTTGGTGGGCCAGGGAGGATTTGAACCTCCGACCTCACGCTTATCAAGCGCGCGCTCTAACCAACTGAGCTACTAGCCCGAGCTCGATCGCTGACGGCACGGCGCCATCAGCTCTTGGATCGGGGAAGGGATGCGCAGACGGCGATGCCGGAGATGCGGGTCTGACAGACCCGCCTGATGGAAAGCCGGAGAACGCCACTGAAGCGCTGCCCCAGCATCCAGAAAGGAGGTGATCCAGCCGCAGGTTCCCCTACGGCTACCTTGTTACGACTTCACCCCAGTCGCTGACCTTACCGTGGTCGGCTGCCTCCTTGCGGTTGGCGCACCGCCTTCAGGTAAAACCAACTCCCATGGTGTGACGGGCGGTGTGTACAAGGCCCGGGAACGTATTCACCGCGGCGTGCTGATCCGCGATTACTAGCGATTCCAGCTTCATGCTCTCGAGTTGCAGAGAACAATCCGAACTGAGACGGCTTTTTGAGATTGGCCAAGGGTTGCCCCTTCGCGTCCCTCTGTCACCGCCATTGTAGCACGTGTGTAGCCCAGCCCATAAAGGCCATGAGGACTTGACGTCATCCCCGCCTTCCTCCGGCTTGTCACCGGCAGTTCCTTCAGAGTGCCCAGCTTAACCTGATGGCAACTGAAGATGAGGGTTGCGCTCGTTGCGGGACTTAACCCAACATCTCACGACACGAGCTGACGACAGCCATGCAGCACCTGTGTTCCGGCCAGCCGAACTGAAGAAGCCGATCTCTCGGCCCCATACCGGACATGTCAAGAGCTGGTAAGGTTCTTCGCGTTGCGTCGAATTGAACCACATGCTCCACCGCTTGTGCGGGCCCCCGTCAATTCCTTTGAGTTTTAACCTTGCGGCCGTACTCCCCAGGCGGTGCGCTTAAAGCGTTAGCTGCGACACTGAAAGGCTAGGCCTTCCAACGTCTAGCGCACATCGTTTACGGCGTGGACTACCAGGGTATCTAATCCTGTTTGCTCCCCACGCTTTCGCGCCTCAGCGTCAGTTACGGTCCAGAGAGCCGCCTTCGCCACCGGTGTTCTTCCCAATATCTACGAATTTCACCTCTACACTGGGAATTCCACTCTCCTCTCCCGTACTCCAGCCTCCGAGTATCAAGCGCAATTCCCAGGTTAAGCCCGGGGCTTTCACGCCTGACTACGAAGGCCGCCTACGCGCCCTTTACGCCCAGTAAATCCGAACAACGCTTGCCCCCTTCGTATTACCGCGGCTGCTGGCACGAAGTTAGCCGGGGCTTCTTCTGCGGGTACCGTCATCATCGTCCCCGCCGAAAGAGCTTTACAACCCGAAGGCCTTCATCACTCACGCGGCATTGCTGGATCAGGGTTGCCCCCATTGTCCAATATTCCCCACTGCTGCCTCCCGTAGGAGTCTGGGCCGTGTCTCAGTCCCAGTGTGGCTGATCATCCTCTCAGACCAGCTACGGATCATAGCCTTGGTGAGCCGTTACCTCACCAACTAGCTAATCCGACGCGGGCCCCTCCTAGAGCGATAAATCTTTCTCCCTCAGGACGTATGCGGTATTAGCCGAGGTTTCCCTCGGTTATCCCCCACTCCAGGGCAGGTTCCCACGCGTTACTCACCCGTGCGCCACTCGTGTATTGCTACACGCGTTCGACTTGCATGTGTTAGGCATGCCGCCAGCGTTCGTTCTGAGCCAGGATCAAACTCTCATGTTAGCCTCGTTCCCAACAAGCAGCCGGGAACAAGCCTGGCACCATCACGTCTCGCATCGGTTCGGAATTGACTTCCTTACGATGCACGAACAGACAGTACCGAAACGGCACCGCCGCCCGCGCATCCCTTCCACTTCTCAACGATGTCAAAGAGCGAACCGCCCTGCGGGCGAGCCGGTGCTTATAAGCGCACAACTCACCCAAGTCAACCAACTTTTCGGCACTGCGCCAAACCGCCAACAACCGGCAAAATTGCCTGCTGCCTCGAAGAACAGCGCGTCGTGCCAAAACATTGCGGAGGCCGTCCCGAAGGACGACCAGAAACATATATAGAGCCCTTGGCCGGGCTTGTCCAGCCCTCGATATCAAGGATGTCATCGAACCGGCGCGGCGGGCCGAGCTAAATCAGCCCTAATTCCCTGAGCTCGGCTTCCATTTTTGGCGGCAAGCCCCTCGGCTTGGCGCCTTTCGGAAGATCCTTCGGAACTTCCTTGGACTCGAGATAGCGCCAGCCCCGGAACGGCCGGTGCGGCTGCCATCGCGTCGGGGTGAGCTTAGCCTCGAAGCTGACCAGCACGGCGGGCCGGCCGCGCCGGTTGACGATGGGGCGGAAGCCCTTGATGCGCTGGCGCGCCTGAATCTGGCCTTTCACCACCCAATAAACCGAGCCGCCGGCGAGGATCTCCTTGTCGCGCTTGGGCATGTTGCGGGTATAGAATGCGTAGACGCCGCGCTCCTTGCGTCGCTCTTTCTGCATCTCCCTGAGTTCTTTGAGATCCCCGCAACCCGCAGCGATCTTCAACATGTGCAAAGCCATTACGCACCCTCCGAACCACGCGCGCGATAATGGCCGTTGCGCTCGCCGCGGCGCAAGCAGCGAACGCGACCGCCGCGCATGGGCGCCGCCGGGCTCGCTTGAGGCTTGACGAAGTAAGGACATTCCTTACAATCGCGGGCGTCGTGTGAAGGCTTTTTTAGCGTCTCGGGGACAGCGATGATTTCGAGCAAGATTACCAGTAAGGCGCAAACCACCGTGCCGCGGCCGGTCCGCGTCGCCCTCAAGCTTGGCATCGGCGATACCATCCTCTATGCGCTCAAGGGCGACCACGTGATCATGACCAAGGCCACGGCGGCAATCGTCGAGAGCCCGACCGCCAGCTTCGATGAATGGAGTTCCGAGAATGATCGGCGTGCCTACACCCGCCTTTGAGGCATGGGATGTCGTCAAGATCCCATTCCCCTACACCGCCCTGCCGGTTCAGGAATATCGGCCTGTCCTCGTGATCGCCGCGGGGCGGCTCGAAGCGAGCCACGCGTTGCTCTGGGCGGCGATGATCACCAGCGCCTCGAACGCGGCTTGGCCGATGGACGTGCCGATCACGGATCTGCGGAGCGCGGGCCTGCCCGCGCCGTCGGTGGTGCGCTGCGCCAAGATCGCAACCATCGAGAACCAGCCGCGCGAAAAAGATCGGGAAGCTGCTGCGCCCTGCCGAGCGCGCCGCCGTCGCGCGCCACCTCGCGCTCACGATCGCGCCGACCACCGGCCGGCAGACCAACGATTAGCTCGAGGGCCTAAGCCGCGCTTGCATTGCGCTAGTTTAATATCGCCGCCATCCGGCGTTAAGGGATGGAAGGCCAGCGTGTTCCCTAGAATAAGACAAGCCGATCCCGGCCTTACCGCCCCTTCTTCTCTCCCAGGAGAACCAAAGTGAGAATGCAATTTATCCTTCCCGCCGCCGCCGCTCTGGCGCTGGGCAGCACCATCGCCGCCTTGTCGCCATCCTCGGTGCTGGCCCAACAGCCCAGCCCGCCGCAATCCGCCGCGCCCCAACAGCCGGCCCGGCCGCCGCAAGCCCAGCGCCCGGCGCGCAGCTTCGCCTCGCACGTCGAAGGCCGCATCGCCTTTCTGAAAGCCGAGATCAAGATCACTCCGGCGCAGGAAGCGGCGTTCGACAAGGTCGCGCAGGCGATGCGCGACAACGCCGCCGACGTGCAAAAGACCTTCCAGGATCGCCGCGCTCAGCGCGGTCAGGCTCATTCGGCGGTCGATCGGCTCGATGCAATGATCCAGATGGCGCAGCTTCGCGTCCGCGACGAGCAACGCTATCTCGCGGCTTTCAAGCCGCTTTATGACAGCCTTTCCGCCGATCAGAAGCAGGCTGCGGACCGGATGCTGGCGCCCCGGCATTTCATGCGCCGTCCCGTCGGCCAGCGCCCAGGCGCCCGCCCGCCGACCTGAGCCGGCTGCTATTTTCGGCCCTGCTTGCGGGCAGCGGCCAACGCGAGAAGTCAGGCCGCGATCACCGCGATGCCGCGTCGAGTTGCGCGTGGTAGACGGCGATCGCGGTCATGTTGACGAGGCCGCGCACCGTCGTTGACGGGGTGACGATATGCGCCGGCCGGCTCGCGCCGAGCAGGATGGGACCGATAGCAAGGCCGTCGCCCAGCGCCGTCAAAAGATTCAAGGCGATATTGGCGGCATCGAGATTCGGCATCATCAGCAGATTGGCCGAACCGCTCAGCAGCGAATTCGGGAAAAGGCGGTTCCGAACTTCTTCTAAAATCGCGGCATCGCCATGCATCTCGCCCTCGACCTCGAGCATCGGCGCCTGCTGGCGCAACAAGGCCAGCGCGGCGCGCACTTTCGCCGCCGACGGCAGCTCGGAGCTGCCGAAGTTCGAGTGCGACAGCAACGCCACCTTGGGCTCGACGCCAAAGATCCGCACCATATCCGCCGCGCGCAAGGTGATCTCGGCGAGTTGCGCCGCGCTCGGATCTTCGATCACATAGGTGTCGCACAAAAAGAAGGTGCCCTTGGGCAGCACGACAGCGGACAGCGCCGCCGGCGCGCTCGCCCCTGGCCTAAGCCCGAGGATGTCGATGATATGGCGCAGATGCATGTGATACTGGCCCTCCGCGCCGCACAGCATCGCATCGGCCTCGCCGCGGTGCACCATCAGCGCCGCGATCACCGTGCTGTTGGTGCGCACGCGGGTGCGCGCGGCGTCCGGCGAAATGCCCTTGCGTTCCATCAGCCGGTGATAGAGCGTCCAATAATCGTGGTAGCGCGGATCGCTGGTTGGATCGACAAGCTCGACGTCCCGATCGAGACGGAAGCGCAGATTGAGCCGCTCGATGCGCGAGCGCGCGACGTCGCGCCGCGCAATCACGATCGGCTTCGCCAGCCCGTCATCGAGCGCCTGCTGAACGGCGCGCAATACGCGCTCGTCCTCGCCTTCGGCGTAGACGACCCGCTTGGCGCCAGCGCGCGCGCGAGCGAAGACCGGCCGCATCACCAGGCTCGAGCGGAATACAAACTGCGACAAGCGCTGCCGATAGGCAGCGAAGTCTTCGATGGGCCTGGTCGCCACGCCGCTATCCATTGCCGCCTTGGCGACCGCCGGCGCGAGCTCGAGGATAAGGCGCGGATCGAACGGCTTGGGAATAAGATAGTCCGCGCCGAAGCTCAGATTGGCGTCGCCATAGGCGGCGGCAACCACATCCGAGGGCGGTGCCAGGGCGAGATCGGCCAGTGCCTCGACGCAGGCCCGCTTCATCTCTTCGTTGATCGTGGTGGCACCGACATCGAGCGCGCCGCGAAAGATGAACGGAAAGCACAGGACGTTGTTGACCTGATTGGGATAGTCGGTTCGCCCGGTGGCGATGATCGCATCGGGCTTGGCCGCCCGCGCGATCTCGGGGAGAATCTCGGGCGTCGGGTTGGCGAGCGCGAAGATGATGGGCCGCTCGGCCATGCGCGCCGCCATGTCCGGCTTCAGCACGTCCGGCGCGGAGAGGCCCAAGAAAATATCGGCGCCGCCGATCACATCGCCCAGGCTTCGCGCATTGGTGTCCTTGGCGTAGCGGTCTTTGCGCGGATCCATCTCTTCCTTGCGGCCGCGCCAGACGACGCCGTAACGATCGGTGACAATGGTGTTCTCGACCCGAAGCCCCATCGCGACCAGAAGATCGAGGCAGGCGAGCGCCGCGGCGCCCGCCCCCGAGGACACGAGCTTGACCTCGTCGAGCCGCTTGCCCACGAGCTTCAGGCCATTGCGGATCGCGGCCGCCGACGATGATGGCGGTGCCATGCTGGTCGTCGTGAAAAACCGGGATCTTCATGCGGCGGCGGAGCTTTTCCTCCACCTCGAAACATTCCGGCGCCTTGATGTCTTCGAGATTGATGGCGCCGAAGGTGGGCTCGAGCGCGGCGACGATCTCGACAAGTTTGTCGGGGTCGTTGGCGTCCACTTCGATGTCGAAAACGTCGATGCCGGCGAATTTCTTGAACAGCACCGCCTTGCCTTCCATCACCGGCTTGGCCGCCAGCGGGCCGATCGCGCCCAGGCCGAGGACGGCCGTGCCATTGGTGATGACGGCGACGAGATTGGCGCGCGCGGTGAGGCTCGAGGCCTGGGCCGGATCGGCCACGATGGCGAGCGAGGCTTCGGCCACGCCCGGCGTATAGGCGAGCGCCAGATCGTGCTGCGTCGCCAGCGGCTTCGATGCGACGACGGCGATCTTGCCCGGTGTCGGAAGGCGGTGGTAATCGAGCGCGGCCTCGCGCACATCCTCGGCCATCGGCGTCAGTCCGGTAAGAGCAATGGTGCGGTCGAGAAGAGTTCGAACTTCCAAGGGGTTTCCCCCGCTAGCACCTCAAGCTAGTGCGTCTACCATTCCGCCACGACCGCGCCGAGGCAGCGGCACGATTGACATTGCCGCCAATGGCGCGGCTCATTACCAAATCCTCGGGTTGATGGCAAGCGGGACGGGACGATGACCGAGATCGAGTGGCGCATCAGCGATGCCCTCGTTCCCTATGCGCAAGCCGAGGCGGAAATGGCCGCCCGCGTCGATGCCATCCGCGCCGGCGCCGCACGCGAACTGGTTTGGCTCTTGGAGCATCCGCCGCTCTACACCGCGGGCACCAGCGCGCGAGCGGCCGATTTGATCGAGCCGGGATTGTTTCCGGTTCACCGCAGCGGCCGCGGCGGCCAGTTCACCTATCATGGGCCGGGCCAGCGCGTCGCCTACGTCATGCTCGACTTGAAGGCGCGCGGGGCCGATGTCAGAGCCTATGTCCGCGACCTCGAATCCTGGCTGATCCGCACTCTGGCGCGCTTCAACCTCAAGGGCGAGCGGCGCGAAGGCAGGGTCGGCGTCTGGATCGACCAAGGTGGCGGCGCGGAAAGCAAGATCGCCGCCATCGGCGTCCGCATCCGCCGTTGGGTGAGCCTCCACGGCGTGTCGCTCAACGTCGATCCCGACCTGACCCATTATCGCGGCATCGTTGCCTGCGGCGTGCGCGATCGCGGCGTGACCTCGCTCGCCGCCGAAGGCGTTATCGTCGCGATGCCCGAGGTCGATGCCGCGCTCAAGGGAGCCTTTGGCGAAATATTCGGCCGGCCCGAGCGGCACGCACGGGGCAGGACTAGGGCGAGCTGATGATCGACAAGACGTTTGTCGCCGGGAACGCCTTCGCCGAGGTGTTCACCGCCATGATTTGCTTGACCAGCTCGAGAACCTGATAGGTCCGTCCGACGCGGCTCTTGTCGCTGGTTAGCCCGTAACTCGTCCCGTTGTAATCGACCGAAACGAAAGCGCCGCTCGGCGATTCGTCGACGACGAAAAGATTCTCGCAATAATAGGAATTGCTTGCCGGGTTTGCGGTCGGACCATAAAGATTGACCCCATCCTGCTTGAGCGTAACCGTGCCCTCGCCGTCTCCGACACGGCACGCCGTGGCCGGCATAATGCCCGGCGACATCCGAGTCGGTACCTGGATGAGCCGCGCTTTGGTTTCGGGCGGGCCCTCGGGATAAAGGCGCCGGCGAGTGACCTCGCCCAGATAATAGAGGATTCCTTCGGTCGAGCGGACCTCGAGCTTCAAAGAAACCGCGCCGGCGATGAGGGGTTTCGCCGCGATCTGCATCGCATAAGCAGACGCGCCGGGATTGTCGCGGACCGCCTCCGACAAGCGCGCACTGAGCGTCTGGAGAGCGATCGAGCTGAACGAGAAGTTGAGCTGGGCGTTGCCGCTAGTATCGGGCGCGCCCGGCTCGGCCACGACCGGCGCTTGCGTCGTCTCCGCCCGCGCGCCCGGCCCCAGCGCCGCGAGCGAGCAGCCGCCCTCGGCCGCGGCCGGGGCTGCGGCCTCCGGCCGGTCATGCGCATGATTGCAGAACAGGGTTGGATTGATCGTGCCGAGCTGACGTCTCGCCTCGGGGCCCGGATCATCGAAGCAGAAGCGGTAGCTGGTTTCGGATTTCTCGATGTGAAAGTTTCCTTTGTCCGCACCCTGTCCCGCAGTGAATTTGAGTCCGGCGCTCGACGCCGCGGCATAGGCCTGGATCAGCTCGGCTGCCTTGCCGCCATCAGTGTTGGGGCCGCTCGGCTGCAGCGCCGTCGCCGCGATCGCCGGGCCGATGGTCGAGGTCGTCTCGACATGCTCGGTGCTGAGGCCCGCCGCCAAAAGCATGTCGACCAGCGCCTGGTACTGGTCGAACGCGGCATCGTCGCCAACGGCGTTGGTGAAGGAAGTCTCGCGGCAGTCGCTGGTGCCGTTATTGGTCACGATTTAAGTCACGACGATCTTCGATACGAATAGGTCGAACAGAATCTCCTTGGGAAATCCCTGCTGCAGATAATAATCGAAGATCTGGAGCGAAATCGGGCTGAGCATGCCCTCGTAGAATTCTTGCGTGTCGAGATCGGGCACGATGAAGGTCGGACCGCCGCTGACCGTGCCGGTGAACCCGAGCACGTCCGGCGAGGCGGCGGTTTTCGGCCGGTGCGTGGCTTCGCCGAAGGGAAGGCTCAGGCTCGAGCCGCCGCTCATGCTGGCCGTGCCGGTGATGGATTGCAGGCCGGTGAACTGCATCGGCCGCCGCAGGCTCGCGCGCACGATGTTGAGGACAAGCGCTTGCTCTTGCACTTGCTCGGCTTGCAGATTGAAATCGACCGCCCGACCGGAGAAATCATCGACGATCGCGCAACCCGCCAGCGCGGCGGCGAGCAACGGCGCGATCACCCAAGCAAGCGCCCGGCCCCAACGCTGCATGATTGCCCCCAAGGCCAAGTGATTCTCGTTGCCCGCTTTATAACACGCGCGGCGAACCGGCGACAATTGCGATCTTCCGCGAGACTGGCGCCGGTCCGGCATCGCGCTTAAAGTGACCGGCATGGCGGTGCGCATTCCGGCTGTCGCTCTCTCGTTGCTCCTCTTGACGCTGGCGCCCGCGCATGCGCAAGAACCGACGGCGCCCCCGAGCGCCGCGCTCATTCACCTCTCCTTCGCGCCGGTGGTGAAGCGAGTGGCGCCCGCGGTCGTCAACGTCTATTCCCGCCGGGTCGTCCAGACCCGGTCGCCGTTTTTCGACGATCCGATATTCCGCCGCTTTTTTGGCGATCAATCGCAATTCGGCCTGCCGCGCCAGCGCGTGCAACAATCGCTCGGCTCGGGCGTCATCCTCGATGGTAACGGCCTGATCGTGACCAATCGGCACGTCATCGAGGGCGCCGAGGAGATCACCGTCGTCTTGAACGACCGCCGCGAGTTCGATGCCAAGGTTGTCGTCTCCGACGAGCGCGCCGATCTGGCCGTGCTCAAGATCGATACCAAGGGCGAGAAGCTGCCGGTGCTGGAAATCGGCGACAGCGATCGGCTCGAAGTCGGCGATCTGGTGCTCGCGGTCGGCGATCCCTTCGGTGTCGGCCAAACCGTGACCAGCGGCATCGTGTCGGCGCTCGCCCGCACCGGTATCGGCAGCGACGTCTCGTCCTTCATCCAGACCGACGCGGCGATCAATCCGGGCAATTCGGGCGGCGCGCTCGTCGATCTCGACGGCAAGCTGGTCGGCATCAACACCGCCATCTTCTCGCAATCGGGCGGCTCGGTCGGGATCGGCTTCGCGATTCCGACCGCCCTGGTGCGCTCGGTGCTGCAGGCCGCCGCGACCGGCGCGCCGGTTCGCCGCCCCTGGCTGGGCGCGACTGGCCAGGAGGTCACCGCCGAGATCGCCGCCAATCTCGGCTTGGCGCGTCCGGGCGGCGTGCTGCCTGAAGGATGTCGCGCCGAGCGGCCCCGCCGCCGCGTCCGGCATCCGCGTCGGCGACGTCATTTTGTCGATCGAAGGTCACGACGTCGCCGATCCCGAAGAACTTCGCTACCGGGTCGCGACCACGCCGCTCGGTACAGCGGCGCGATTGGAAGTGTGGCGCGGCGGACAAAGCCGAACCGTCAGCGTCGCCATGACGGCGCCGCCCGAGACGCCGCCGCGCGACACCACGGCGCTGGCCGCGACCGGCCCGCTGGCCGGGGCCACCGTGGCGAACCTCAACCCCGCGCAAGCCGACGAGCTTGGCCTCGACACGAGCTTGCACGGCGTTGTCGTCACCGCGGTCAGGGACAACACTCTCGCCGCCAGGCTGGGCCTCCAAGCGAGCGACATCCTGGTGGGCGTCAACCGCCGCCCGGTCGGCAGCGTGACCGAGCTCGCGGACGCGTTGTCCGCGAGCGACGCGCCTTGGACGATCAGCATCAGGCGCGGCGGCCAGCTCTTCGCCGTCACGATGCGATGAGCGCGCAGCGGCCAGCGCGCGGCTTGTTCGAGGATCAGGCGCCGCGCCCGCTCGCCGACCGCCTCCGGCCCAAACTTCTGGCCGAGGTCGTCGGTCAGGACCACCTGCTGGGGCCCAATGGGCCGATCGGCCGGATGGTCAAGGCGCGCAAGCTGTCGTCGATGATCCTGTGGGGGCCGCCGGGCTGCGGCAAGACCACGATCGCGCGGTTGCTGGCCGAGACCACCGATCTTCATTTCGAGCCGCTCTCGGCGGTGTTCTCGGGCGTCGCCGATCTGCGCAAGATCTTCGACGCGGCCAAGAAGCGGCGCGCCGGCGGTCAGGGAACGCTGCTGTTCGTCGACGAGATCCACCGCTTCAACCGCGCCCAGCAGGACAGCTTCCTGCCTTATGTCGAGGACGGCACGGTGATCCTCGTCGGCGCCACGACCGAGAACCCTTCCTTCGAGCTCAACGGCGCGCTGTTGTCGCGCTGCCAGGTCTTCGTGCTGCACCGGCTCGACGAGGCGGCGCTCGACGTCCTCTGCAGCGCGCCGAGGCGGCGCTCAGGAGCAAGCTGCCGCTCGACGGCGAGGCGCGCGCCGCCCTCATCGCGATGGCCGATGGCGACGGCCGGTTCATCTTCAATCTCGCCGAAGAGCTGAACATGCTGCCGGAGGGCTCGCAGCTCGACACCGCCGGGCTGATCGCGGCGGTTCAGCGCCGCGCGCCGCTTTACGACAAGGCCCAGGAAGGCCACTACAACCTCATCAGCGCGCTGCACAAATCGGTGCGCGGCTCGGATGTCGATGCCGCGCTCTATTGGCTCGCGCGCATGCTCGCCGGCGGCGAGCACCCGATCTATATCGCCCGCCGTGCGGTGCGCATGGCGTCCGAGGATATCGGGCTCGCCGATCCGCAGGCGCTGCCCGATCGCCCTGGCGGCATGGGAGGCTTACGAGCGCCTGGGCTCGCCCGAGGGCGAGCTGGCACTGGCCGAGGCCGTGATCTACCTCGCCACCGCGCCGAAATCGAACGCGTCCTACATCGCCTTCGGCGCGGCGCAGCGTGCCGCCCGAGGACAGCGGCTCGCTGATGCCGCCGCTGCATGCCGTCAATGCGCCGACGCAACTGATGCGCGACCTCGGTTATGGCGAGGGCTATGTCTACGATCCAAATACCGAGGAGGGATTTTCGGGCCTCAACTATTTCCCCGATGGCATGACGCGCCAGAGCTTCTACCAGCCGGCCGAGCGCGGCTTCGAGCGCGAGATCAAGAAACGTCTCGACTATTGGAAAAAGCTCCGCGCCGCCAAGAAAAAATAGCGCGAGGCGGCGCGCGGGAATGCAGAGCGCGCTATAATTGTTGAGATTGTCGAGCAGATAACGGAGATCACCATGTCGCACTCGTTCAAGCAGGTCGCTTGCGCCGTCGCCGCGCTTCTGCCGCTTCTGGGCGCCGCCGGCCCGGCGCTGGCCCAGACCATGGCGCCGCCGCCGCCTCGGGCCGAGGTCGTCCCCGCTCCGCCGCCGCACGGACCGGGAATCCATTGGGCATGGCAAGCGGGCTATTGGCGCTGGAACGGGCGTGCCTATCGCTGGGTGCCTGGCCACTATGTCCACGCGCCCCGCGCCCAGGCGGTGTGGGTTCCGGGCGCCTGGGTGGTCGTGCACGGCCGCTACGTCTGGCACCCCGGTCATTGGCGTCGGTGACATCGAGCCCGGTCGCCGTGGCGCGTCGGGCGCGACGCCGTTAGGATCGGCCGCATGAGTGGCGTCCAGACCCTGACGGTAGCCCTAGAGGATTCCGCGATTCGCCTCGACCGCTGGTTCAAGCGGCATTTCCCCGGCCTCGGTCATGGCCGCCTGGAAAAGCTGCTTCGCACCGGCCAGATTCGCCTCGACGGCCGCCGCGCCGCCGCCGGCGACCGGGTCGCCGCCGACCAGCGCATCCGCGTTCCGCCGCTTGGAAACCTCGCGGCGGTTCCGCCAGGCGACCAAGCGGCCCCTCACCCGCGCGATGTTCGGCTCGTGCAGCAGATGGTGCTGCACTGCGACGACGACGTCATCGTCATCGACAAGCCCGCGGGGCTCGCGGTCCAGGGCGGAACCGGCACCACGCGGCATCTCGACGGCATGTTGGACGCGCTGCGCTTCGGCGCGGCCGAGCGGCCGCGGCTCGTGCACCGGCTCGACAAGGACACCAGCGGCGTTCTCGTGCTGGCGCGCAGCGCGGCCTCGGCGGCGAAGCTCGCCGCTGCCTTTCGCGGCAAGACGATCCGCAAGGTCTATTGGGCAATCGTGGTCGGAGCGCCGCAGCCGCGCCAAGGCAAGATCGACGTCAGGCTCGCCAAGCTGCCAGGCCGGATGGGCGAGCGGATGACGCCAAACGAGGCCGAAGGCGAGCGCGCGCTGACCCGCTACCGCACCGTCGCGCACGCCGGCGACCGCTTCGCTTGGCTGGCGCTCGAGCCCGTCACGGGCCGCACCCACCAGCTCCGCGCCCATTGCGAGGCGCTCGGCACCCCGATCCTCGGCGACAACAAATATGGCGGCGGCGCCTCGCATCCCGAGGGTGTGCCGCAGCCGCGGACGCTGCATCTTCACGCGCGCGCCATCACATTGCCGCATCCGAGCGGTGGAACCCTCGCCGTGACGGCGCCTCTGCCGGCGCCTCTGCGCGAGACTTGGGCGTTCTTCGGCTTCGAGGAATCCGATGAGGCCGATCCCTTCGCCGGCCTCGCAACGGAAGAATGAAGCGTTTCTATCGCAAAGCCGTGGCGGTGGCGGCCGCGAAGGGCTACATCGTCAAGCTCGACGGCAACACGCTGACGACGCCCGCCAGGACCGAGCTCGGCGTGCCGAGCCGCGCGCTCGCCGAGGCCATCGCCGAGGAATGGCAGAGTCAAAGCGTCACGCTAAGCCCGCTCTCCTTGCCGCTCACGCGGCTCGCTTGCACCGCGATCGATCGGGTGGCGCCGCTGCGCGACGAGGTGGCAGCTCAGATCGCCGACTATGCCGCGACCGATCTGCTGTGCTATCGCGCCGCCGAGCCGCCCGCTCTGGCCGCGCGCCAGCACGCGATGTGGCAGCCCCTCCTCGATTGGGCAGAGCAGCGCTTTTCCGCGCGGCTCGCGATCACCCACGGGATCGTGCCCATCGCCCAGGCGCCGGCGGCGCTCGCCGCGTTCCGCCGCACGGTCGCCGGCCACGACGCAATGACGCTGGCGGCGCTGCATCTGTTGACCGCTTCCTGCGGCTCGCTGGTGCTGGGGCTGGCCGTGCTGGAGGGACGGCTCGTGCCCGATGACGCTTTCGCCGCGGCCGAGCTCGACGCCAGCTTCCAGATCGAGCGCTGGGGCGAGGACCCCGAGGCGACGAAGCGCCGCGCCGAGCTCAGGCAAGACATCGCCCTGGCCGCCCGTTTTGCCGGGTTGCTGCGCGCCGAATAAGATATGATCCGCGGATAAGGCCGTCCGCGTGGGGGAGCTTCATGCAGGAGATGCTGCGCCGGTTGGAGGAAAAGCGCCAAGCTGCGCGCCTCGGCGGCGGCGAGCAGCGCATCGCGGCCCAGCACGCCAAGGGCAAGTTGACGGCGCGCGAGCGATTGGAATTGCTGTTCGATCCCGATTCCTTCGAGGAATGGGACATGTTCGTCGAGCATCGCTCGAGCGATTTCGGCATGGCGGAGCAGAAAATCCCGGGCGATGGCGTCGTGACCGGCTACGGAAGGGTGAACGGCCGCACGATCTTCGCCTTCAGCCAGGATTTCACGGTCTTCGGCGGCTCGCTTTCCGAGGCTCATGCCGAGAAGATTTGCAAGATCATGGATCAGGCGATGAAGGTCGGCGCGCCCATCATCGGGCTCAACGATTCCGGCGGCGCGCGGATTCAAGAAGGCGTCGCGTCTCTTGCCGGCTATGCCGAGGTGTTCCAGCGCAACGTCCTGGCGTCGGGCGTGGTGCCTCAGATTTCGCTGGTGATGGGACCCTGCGCCGGCGGCGCCGTCTATTCGCCGGCGATGACCGATTTCATCTTCATGGTGAAGGACAGCTCATACATGTTCGTCACCGGCCCCGAGGTGGTGAAGACCGTGACGCAGGAAGCCGTCACGCAAGAGGAACTCGGCGGCGCGTTGACGCACACCACGCGCTCGGGGGTTGCCGACCTCGCTTTCGAGAACGACGTCGAAGCGTTGTTGCAGCTCCGGCGCTTCGTCGATTTCCTGCCGGAATCCAACCGCGCCAAGCCGCCGCGGCGCCCGACCGGCGATCCCGCGAGCAGGCCTGAGCCGTCGCTCGACACGCTGGTGCCGGCCAGCGCGCAAAAGCCCTATGACATGCTGGAGCTGATCGTGAAAATCGCCGACGAGGGCGATTTCTTCGAGCTGCATGCCGAGCTGGGCCAAGAACATCCTGATCGGATTCGCGCGGCATCGAGGGCCACCCCGTCGGCATCGTCGCCAATCAGCCGATGGTGCTGGCGGGCTGCCTCGACATCGACAGCGCGCGCAAGGCCGCGCGCTTCGTGCGCTTCTGCGATTGCTTCAACATCCCGATAGTCACTTTCGTCGACGTGCCCGGCTTCCTGCCCGGAGCGGCGCAGGAATATGGCGGCATCATCAAGCATGGCGCGAAGCTGCTCTATGCCTTCGCCGAGGCGACCGTGCCCAAGGTGACGGTCATCACGCGCAAGGCCTATGGCGGCGCTTACGACGTGATGAGCTCGAAGCATCTGCGCGGCGACGTGAACTACGCCTGGCCCTCGGCCGAGATCGCGGTGATGGGCCCGAAAGGCGCGGTCGAGATCATCTTTCGCGGCGACGCCGGCGACGCGGCCAAGATCGAGGCGCGCACCGAGCAATACCGCGAGAAATTCGCCAATCCGTTCGTCGCCGGATCGCGCGGCTATATCGACGACGTGATCCTGCCGCGCGACACCCGGGCGCGTTTGTGCCGCTCGCTTGCCATGCTGCGCGGCAAGGAGCTCGCCAATCCATGGAAGAAGCACGACAACATTCCGCTTTAATCCGAAGAACCTCATCCTGAGGGGGCCCTTAAGGGGCCATCTCGAAGGATGAGACAAGCCCTGGCTCTGATATGGCCTTCGTTTACATGCTGAAATGTGCAGATGGATCGTATTATGTCGGCTCCACGCGGGCGACGCCGGAGACGCGCGTAAACGAACACGATGCCGGACGATACGGCGGCTACACGGAATCCCGCCGGCCCGTTACCTTGGTATGGGCGCAGGAGTTTCACATCATCGCCGATGCAATCGCCATGGAGCGCAAAGTCAAGGGCTGGAGCCGGGGAAAAAGGAAGCTTTGATCGCCGGCGATTTTGCCAAGATAAGCGACCTTGCAAAACGTCGCTCATCCTTCGAGACGGCCGCTGCGCGGCCTTCTCAGGATGAGGATTGAGAAACCATGTTCAAGAAAATCCTCATCGCCAATCGCGGCGAGATCGCCGTCCGGATCATTCGCACGGCGAAACGCATGGGGCATGAAGACGGTCGCCGTTTATAGCGACATCGATGCCGACGCCCTCCATGTCCGCGAGGCCGACGAGGCGGTGCGGATCGGCGCCGCCCCGGCCGTCGAGAGCTATCTCCGCAGCGAGCGCATCCTCGAGGCCTGCCAGGCGACCGGCGCCGAGGCGGTGCATCCGGGCTACGGGTTTCTCGCGGAGAATCCGGCCTTGCCCGCGGCGCTCGAGGCCGCGGGGATCGTCTTCGTCGGCCCTCCGGCCGCGGTAATCGCCGCCATGGGCGACAAGCTCGCCGCCAAGAAGCTCGCCGAGGCCGCTGGCGTCGCGACCGTGCCGGGCACGAACGACGCCGTTCCCGATGCCGAAACGGCGGCAAGGCTCGCGCGCGACGTGGGCTATCCGGTGATGATCAAGGCCGCCGCGGGCGGCGGCGGCAAGGGCATGCGAATAGCAAGCGATGACGGGCAGGCGCGCGAGGGCTTTCGCCGCGCCGCGAGCGAGGCGCGCGCCGCCTTCGGCGACGACCGCGTCTTCATCGAGAAATACATCGCCGAGCCGCGCCATATCGAGATCCAGGTTCTGGCCGACGCGCATGGCCATGTCATCCATCTGGGCGAGCGCGAATGCTCGATCCAGCGCCGCCACCAGAAGGTGATCGAGGAAGCGCCGAGCCCTTTTCTCGACGCCAAGACGCGCGGGCTGATGGGTGCCCAGGCCGTCGCGCTCGCCAAGGCGGCGGGTTATCGCTCGGCCGGCACGGTCGAATTCATCGTCGACCGCAAGCGCAAATTCTATTTCCTCGAGATGAACACGCGGCTTCAGGTCGAGCATCCGGTGACCGAGGAGGTTACCGGCCTCGACCTCGTCGAGCTCGATGATCCAGATCGCCGCCGGCGAGCGGATTCCGCTCGCCCAGAAGGACATCACCTTCAGCGGCGCCGCGATCGAGGCGCGCGTCTACGCCGAGGACCCGGCGCGCAACTTCTTGCCCTCGACGGGCCGGATCACGCGCTACCTCCCGCCCGTCGGCGACGGCATCCGCGTCGATAGCGGCGTCTATCGAGGGCTCCGAGATTTCCCCGTTCTACGACCCGATGATCGCAAAGCTCATTGCCCACGCCGAAACCCGCGAAGCGGCGACGGCAAGCCTCGCCGATGCGCTCGACCGCTTCGTCATTATCGGACCGTCGCAGAATATCGGATTTCTTGCCGCCGTGATCGCCCGCGAGCGCTTCCGTTCGGGCGAGCTTTCGACCGACTTCATCGCCGCGGAATTTCCCGGCGGCTTCACCGGCGCCGTGCTGCCCGCCATTGAGGCCGCGCAAGCCATCGCGGTGGCCGCTTCGGCGCAGCTCGTCCTGGCCGAAAGGGACGCGGGCATCGCGGCGGCGCCGGTGCCCGAGCGCTGGGTGATCGCCGAGCGCGACGCGCGCTATCCGGCGAGGATCACGCGCCGCAACGAAACCATCACCGTCGCCGGCTATACCGCCCGCCAGGAGGTGACGACATCCTGGCAACCCGGCGAAGCGCTCTTCCGCGGCACCTTGGACGGCACGCCCGTTGCGTTCCAGATCGCGCGGGACGGCATCGGTTGGCGCCTTACCCGCGGCGGCGCCGTGCTCTCGATCAAGGTTCTGCCTCCGCCGGCCGCGGCCGCGCTTGCGCTCATGCCGGAGAAGCCCAAGGCCTTGTCGTCGCGGCACCTGCTCTCGCCGATGCCGGGCCTCTTGGTTTCGCTCAGCGTGGTCGCCGGCCAGGAGGTCAAGGCGGGCGAGGAGCTTGCCGTGGTCGAGGCCATGAAGATGGAAAACGTGCTGCGCGCCGAGCGCGACGGCACCGTGACGAAGCTGTGCGCCCAGCCCGGCGACAGCCTCGCCGTCGATCAAGTGATCCTCGAATTCCAATGACGAGCGCGTTTCGCCTCACGATCACCGGCCAAGTGCAAGGCGTCGGCTTTCGCGCCTTCGTGACCGGCCAAGCCCGCCACAAGGGCCTGCGCGGCTGGGTGCGGAACCGCCGCGACGGCAGCGTCGAGGCGCTCGTGATCGGCGAGCCGGACGCGGTCGCTGCGGTGATCGCGGATTGCGAGCGCGGCCCCCGGCACGCGCGCGTCGATCGCGTCGAGCGGCAGGCGGCCGAGTGCGACGGGCCGCCCGATTTCACCGCGCGGCCGACGGTTTGACCGCGATGGGCTCGAGCCCGCTTCGTCTTCTCGTCGGCCGCCGCCTGTCGGGGCTGTTCGTCGCGCAATTCTGCGGCGCGTTGAACGATAATCTTCTGAAGAACGCCTTGGTGATCCAAGTCGCCTATCGCAACGCCGGCAGCTCGACCGAGATCGAGATCGTCGTCACGATCGCGACCGCGCTCTTCATCCTGCCCTATTTCCTATTCTCGGCGACCGCCGGCCAACTCGCCGACAAATACGAGAAGTCCCGGCTCGTCCGCGTGTTGAAACTGTGGGAAATCGCGGTGATGGTCCTGGCGGCGATCGGATTTGCCCGTGGCGGCCTGGGCTTCGGCTACAGCGTCCTGTTCCTACTGGGCGTGCAGGCCGCGTTCTTCGGGCCGGTCAAATACGGCATTCTGCCCGAGCTTCTCGCTCCCGAGGATTTGCTGAACGGCAACGCGGTGATCGAGGCCGGAACCTTCGTCGCGATCCTCGCGGGCACGATCGCCGGCGGGCTGCTGATTCTCTTGGACCACGGCCCGGCCATCGTCGCCGCGAGCCTGCTGCTGTCATCGCTCATCGGCTGGATCGCAAGCTTGTTCATCCCGCGCCTTAAAAGCGCCGCGCCCGCGCTTGCGATCAACCCGAATATCGCGGCCGAAACCTGGCAGAACCTGCGCTATGCCGGACAGGAGCGCATCCTGTTCTGGACGATCCTGGGCAATTCATGGTTCTGGTTCGTCGCCGTCGCGGTGGTCTCGCAATTCCCGAACTACGCCAAAGACGTGCTCGGCGCCGACAATCACGTCGTGACCTTCTTCCTCACGCTGAACTCGCTCGGCATCGGCGCCGGCGCGATGCTCGCGGGCCGGCTCTTGCACGGCGAGGCGACCGCGCGGCTGGTGCCGCTCGCCGCGATCGGCATGGCGCTCTTCGCGTTCGATCTGTGGTTTGCCGGCGGAGCGCCCCCCGCGAGCGGCGGCTTCGCCGGCCTCGCGCAGTTCTTGTCCGCGCCCCGCGGCTGGCGGGTATCCGTGGATCTCTTCGCCATCGCTCTCGCCGCCGGCGTGTTCGTCGTGCCGCTCTATACGATGATGCAAGAGCGGAGCGAGGTCCGGCATCGGGCGCGCATCGTCGGAGCGAACAATATCTGGAATGCGCTGTTCATGGTCGCGGCCGGGCTCGGCAGCGGCCTCATGCTGAAGCTCGGCGCCGGGGTGCTCGACATTTTTCTCGCCATCGCCGCGAGCAATGCCGTCGTCGCCGCGGCAAGCTGGCGCCTCCGGCGCTAAGACGCGATGCGCCGCTACGCCGGGGTCGCCTCGGCTTCGTCCTCGGCGGCTTGAACCGGGCCGGAATCCTGGCCCTTGGCCTCGAGGTCGCGGTCGACAAGCTCGATGACCGCCATCGCCGCGGCGTCGCCATGGCGAAATCCCGCCTTGTAGATGCGGCTATAGCCGCCCGGGCGCTTGGCATAGCGCTCGGCCAGCGTCGTCATCACCTTGTTGGCGATCGTCTCGTCCTGCAGCGTCGCGATGAGGCGGCGGCGAGCCGGCAAGCCGCCATGCTTGCCGAGGGTGATCAGTCGCTCGACGATCGGCCGCAAATCCTTGGCCTTGGGCAAGGTGGTCGAGATCTGCTCATGCTTCAACAGCGCATGGCAGAGATTGTCGAACATCGCCTTGCGATGGGCCGATTTGCGGCTGAAGCTGCGGCCTCGGATACCGTGACGCATGATGGCGGCTCAATACGGCTCTTCGAGGCGCTTTACCAGCTCCTCGATGTTTTCGGGCGGCCAGTTCGGGATTTCCATGCCGAGATAGAGGCCCATCTGCGCCAGCACCTCCTTGATCTCGTTCAAGGATTTGCGGCCGAAATTCGGCGTCCGCAGCATCTCGGACTCGGTCTTCTGCACCAGATCGCCGATGTAGACGATGTTGTCGTTCTTGAGGCAGTTGGCCGAGCGCACCGAGAGCTCGAGCTCGTCGACTTTCCGCAGCAAATTCTTGTTGAAGGGCAGTTCCGAGGGGCGCTCTTCCGCAGAAGCCGCGCGCGGCTCCTCGAAATTGATGAAGAGCTGGAGTTGGTCTTGCAGGATGCGCGCGGCGAGCGCGACCGCATCCTCGGGCGTCACCGCGCCGTTGGTTTCGATGGTCATCGACAGCTTATCGTAGTCGGTGCGCTGCCCAACGCGGGTGTTCTCGACCTTGTAGCTGACCTTGCGCACCGGGCTGAACAGCGCATCGACCGGGACGAGGCCGATGGGCGCGTCCTCTGGCCGGTTGTCGGTGGCCGGGCGATAGCCCTTGCCGGATTCGACCGTGAGCTCCATCGCCACCTTGGCGGCCTTGTCGAGGGTGCAGATGAGGTGGTCGGGGTTCATGATCTCGATGTCGTGGCCGAGCTCGATCATGCCGGCGCGCACCTCGGCCGGACCGTTGACGCGCAGCCGCATGCGCTTCGGCCCTTCGCCGTGCATCCTGAGGCCGATGCCCTTGATGTTGAGCACGATGTCGGTGATGTCCTCGAGCACGCCCGGGAGCGACGAGAATTCGTGCAACACGCCCTCGATCTGAATCGAGGTGATCGCGGCGCCCTGGAGCGAGGACAGCAAAATCCGCCGCAGCGCGTTGCCGAGCGTCAGGCCGAAGCCGCGCTCGAGCGGCTCGGCGACGATGGTCGCGTAGCGCTTTGGGTCGGTGCCCGGCTGGACGACGAGTTGGTTGGGCTTTTTCAGTTCTTGCCAATTTTTCTGGATTTGCGTCACGAGTGGAACCTCATGCCTTCAGGTCTGTGGCCGGCGCGGCGCGGGGCCTGCCGCGGTAGGCGGAAATCGATCGACGAACTAAACCCGACGTCGCTTCGGCGGTCGGCAGCCATTATGCGGAACCGTGGTCACATCGCGGATCGAGCTGACCGAAAATCCGACGGTCTGCAGCGCGCGCAGCGCGGATTCGCGGCCCGAACCCGGACCCTTCACCTCGATCTCGAGGGTGCGCATGCCATGCTCCATGGCTTTCTTGCCGGCATCCTCGGCCGCGACCTGCGCGGCATAGGGCGTCGATTTGCGCGAGCCCTTGAACCCCATCGTGCCCGAGGACGACCAGGCGATCGTGTTGCCCTGGGCATCGGTGATGGTGATCGTGGTGTTGTTGAAGGTAGCGTTGACATGCGCCACCCCCGCGGTGATGTTCTTGCGCTCGCGGCGGCGGACACGCGCGGCGGCAGCAGGCTTCGTCGTCGTCGCCATAAATCCTTGTCCTCGTCCCTCAGGCTTGCTGCGTCACGATTTACTTCGTGGACGCGATCTTTTTGCCGGCGATCGGCCGCGCCGGACCCTTGCGCGTCCGGGCGTTGGTATGGGTGCGCTGGCCCCGCACCGGCAGGCCCTTGCGATGGCGCAGGCCCCGGTAGCAGCCGAGATCCATCAGCCGCTTGATGTTCATGGCGACGGTGCGCCGCAGATCGCCCTCGACCTGGTATTCACGGTCGATGACCTCGCGGATGCGCAATACCTCGTCGTCGGTCAATTCGTGCACGCGCCGCGACGGCGGAATGTGGAGCTTGTCGCAAATCTTTTCCGCCGATGTCCGGCCGATCCCGTGAATGTAGGTGAGGCCGATCGGAACGCGTTTCTGATTCGGTATGTTAACGCCGGCAATGCGCGCCACCTGCGCCTCTCCTCAGGTTCAATTGTCGGTTTCGGCCGGTGACCACGCAGCCGCGACGGGCCGAAGGGGCCTTATATCGGAATCCGGGCATGGAAGTCAACCTCCGGACTGATTTAGAATTGTTTCAATGTTCTGCGTAACCGCGTCGATGTCCGCCATGCCATCGACCGGGCGCAGCAAGCCCTTGGCGCGGTAATAGGGCAGAATCGGGGCCGTTTGTGCGCGATAGGCGGCGAGCCGGGTTTTGACCGGTTCGGCGGCGTCGTCGGGCCGCCGCACGAACTCGGTTCCGCCGCAGACATCGCACACGCCATCCCGCTTGGGACGGTGATAGCGGTCATGGTAGGACGCGCCGCACGTCTTGCAGCTAAAGCGTCCGGAGATGCGGTCGACGAGCGACGCCCTCGTCCACCGTCAGCTCGATGACGGCGGCGATGGCGATGCCGTTCTTTTCCAGCATCCGGTCGAGCGCCTCGGCCTGCGGTACGGTGCGAGGGAAGCCGTCGAGGATGAAGCCCTTGCCGGCGAGCTGAGCGATGCGCTGGGCGATGAGCGCGATCATGATGTCGTCGGACACCAGCGCGCCGCTGTCCATGATCGCTTGAACCTCCCTGCCCAACGCACTGCCCGAGGCGCGCTCGGCGCGCAGCATGTCGCCGGTCGATAGCTGGACGAGCCCATAGCGCTCTTCGATGCGCTTGGCCTGCGTCCCCTTCCCGGCCCCGGGTGGGCCGAGCAGAAGGATATTCACCCGCGTCTCCCCCTCAACTTCGACTTCTTGATCAGCCCTTCATATTGATGCGCGAGCAGATGGGAATGGATTTGCGCGACCGTGTCCATGGTGACGCTGACGACGATCAGAAGGCTCGTGCCGCCGAAATAGAACGGCAGCGTGTATTCCGACACCAGGATCTCAGGCAGCACGCACACGCCCGCGAGATAGAGCGCGCCGACGACGGTGAGCCGGGTCAGGACATAGTCGAGATAATCCGCGGTGTTCTTGCCCGGCCTTATGCCCGGCACGAACCCGCCGTATTTCCGCAGATTGTCCGCGGTTTCGACCGGGTTGAACACGATCGCCGTATAAAAGAAGCAGAAGAACACGATCAGCGCGACATAGAGCCCGATGTAAAGCGGCTGGCCGTGGCCGAGCCACGCCGCGACCTGGGCAAGGGGGCCGGTCTGAGCCGGCGTTGAGGCTGGCGAGCGTCGCCGGCAGCAGCAGCAGCGACGACGCGAAGATCGGCGGAATCACGCCCGAGGTGTTGAGCTTCAGCGGCAGGTGCGAGTTTTCGCCGCCGAACATCTTGTTGCCGACCTGGCGCTTCGGGTACTGCACCAGGATGCGGCGCTGCGCCCGCTCCATGAACACGATGAAGGTGATCACGGCGATGGCCAGCACCAGGAAGGCGATGATGAAGAAGGTCGAGATCGCGCCGGTGCGGCCGAGCTCGAGCAGGCTGGCCGAGCGCCGACGGCATGCGCGCGACGATGCCCGAAAAGATGATCAGCGAGATGCCGTTGCCGACGCCGCGTGCGGTGATCTGCTCGCCAAGCCACATCAGGAACACGGTGCCGGCGGTGAGGGTGACCATCGAGGTCAGGCGGAAGAACAAGCCGGGATCGGTCACGGCGAGACGCCGAGGGCCCGCGCAGCCCCTCGATGCCGACGGCGATGCCATAGGCCTGGACCGCGGCGAGCAGCACGGTGCCGTAGCGGGTGTATTGGTTGAGCTTCTTGCGCCCGGTCTCGCCCTCTTTCTTCAGCGCCTCGAGCTGCGGCGAGACCGCGGTCAGGAGCTGAACGATGATCGAGGACGAGATGTAGGGCATGATGGCGAGCGCGAAGATGGTCATGCGGCCCAGCGCGCCGCCCGAGAACATGTTGACCATGCCCAGGATGCCGCCGGCGTTTTGCTGGAAGACCTCTTGCAGCACCCGCGGATCGATGCCGGGCAGCGGGATGTAGGTGCCGAGCCGATAAACCACCAGCGCGCCGAGCGTGAACCAGATGCGATTCTTGAGGTCGGTCGCCTTGGCGAAGGCGGAGAAATTGATGCTCGCTGCGAGTTGTTCGGCGGCTGACGCCATCTAGTGCCTCCTCATGCCGCCGGAGCGGCCGGGGGAGCGGCGGGTTTCGCGCCCCCCAGGATCACTTTGCCCCCGAGCTTTTCGACCGCTTCGACCGCCGCTTTCGAGGCCCCCAAGACCTCGATGGTCAGGGGCGCCTTGAGCTCGCCCTTGGCAAGGAGCCGCACCCCGTCGCGCACCCGCCGCAGCACGCCCGCCGCCACCAGCGCCGCGCCGTTCACCGGCGCATCCGCCTTCAAGCGCCCGGCATCGAGCGCCGCCTGCAGTCGGCCGAGATTGACGATCGAGAAAGTTTTTTGGAAATCGGTGTTGTTGAAGCCGCGCTTGGGCAGGCGACGGTGCAGCGGCGTCTGGCCGCCTTCGAAACCATTCAACGCGACGCCGGTGCGCGCGGTCTGGCCCTTGCCGCCGCGCGCGCTGGTCTTGCCCTTGCCCGAGCCGATGCCGCGGCCGCGGCGCTTGGCGCGATAATGCGCGCCGTCATTGTCCGAAATTTCATTGAGCTTCATGTTCCACTTCCGGCGTGATTATTCCTCGGCGGGAGCCCCGCCGCAATGGCGGGAAAGAGCTTACGAGGCCGGCTCGATTCGCACCAGATGCCGCACGCGCGCGATCATGCCGCGCACCGCGGGCGTATCCTCGAGGACCTGGAGCGCCGCAGCTTGTCGAGGCCGAGGCCCTTCAGCGTCGCGCGCTGGTAATCGCGGCGGCCGATCGGGCTGCCGATCTGCGTCACCATGACGGTCTTTTCGGGCTTGGGCGGTAGTGCCGGCCCGGCGGCGGCGCGCGCCGCGCGGGCGGATTCTTTCTCGTTCTCGGCCATGGCTTACTCCCGCGCCTCCTGCGCCTCGCGGCGGGCCGAGAATATCGCTGACCTTCTTGCCGCGGCGCGACGCGACCGTGCGCGGGCTGACCGAGCGGCTCGAGCGCCTCGAAGGTCGCCTTGATCATGTTGTGCGGATTGGAGGTGCCGACCGATTTCGCCACCACGTCCTGCACGCCCAGCGCCTCGAAGATGGCGCGCATCGGACCGCCGGCGATAATGCCGGTGCCCTGGCCGCGGCGCGCACGACCACGCGCCGGCACCATAATGGCCGATGATGTCGTGATGCAGCGTGCGGCCTTCGCGCAGCGGCACGCGGATCATCGCGCGCCGCGCCTGCTCGGTCGCCTTGCGGATCGCCTCCGGCACCTCGCGCGCCTTGCCCGAGCCGTAGCCGACGCGGCCCTTGCCGTCGCCGACGACAACGATCGCGGCGAAGCCGAAGCGGCGGCCGCCCTTCACCACCTTGGCGACGCGGTTGATGCCGACCAGCTTCTCGATCGAGCTCGCCTTCCTCGCGGTCGCGACCCTGGCGGTCGCCCTCGCGGCCGCCGCGTGGCGGCCTTTGGCCGCCGCCGCGTCCACGCTGCGGCCGTTCGCTGCCCGTCGGTGTCGTTGCCATGACTGGCCCTTTCTAGAATTCGAGCCCGCCCTCGCGGGCGGCGTCGGCCAGGGCCTTGACCCGGCCGTGGAATAGATACCCGCCGCGGTCGAACACCACGGCGGTGACGCCGGCGGCCTTGGCGCGCTCGGCGACCAGCTTGCCGACGGCGCCGCGCGGCGTCCTTGTCGGCGCCGGATTTGAGGCTGGCGCGCAAGGATCTGATCGAGGCTCGAGGCGGCAGCCACCGTCCGCCCGGCGGCATCGTCGATGACCTGGGCATAGATGTGCTTCGAGGATCGAAACACCGACAGCCGCGGCTTGCCGCCGGCGGTGACGGCGATCCGGGTGCGCACCCGGCTGCGGCGCCGGGCGAAAAGGGCGATCGATTTTCCGCTCATGTGAGCCCCTATTTCTTCTTGCCTTCCTTGCGCCGGACTGTCTCGGTCGCGTACTTGATGCCCTTGCCCTTATAGGGCTCGGGGCGGCGATACGAGCGCAGCACCGCGGCGATCTGGCCAACGCGCTGCTTGTCGGCGCCGGTGATCGCGATCGCCGTCGGCTTTTCGCAAAGGATCTTGATGTCGTCGGGAATCGGGAAAGTGACGTCGTGGCTGTAGCCGAGCTGGAGGACCAGATTCTTGCCCTGCACCGCGGCGCGATAGCCGACGCCGTTGATCTCGAGATTGACGGTATAGCCGTTGGCGACGCCCGTCATCATGTTGTTGACGAGCGCCCGCATCGTGCCCCAGGCCATGCGCGCGCGCTTGCTTTCGCTCTTCGGCGTCATCACGACCTTGCCGTCGGCGACGGTCGCCTCGACGTCGTTGTTGACCGCGAGTTGCAGCGTGCCGAGCTTGCCCTTGGCGGTGAGGACGCCCGCCGCCAACGCGACGGTGACGCCTTGCAGGGATGGTTACGGGCAGTTTGCCGATGCGTGACATGGCATTACCTCAGAAGACGCGGCACAGAATCTCGCCGCCGACATTGGCGGCGCGGGCCTCGTTGTCCGACATGCACGCCGCGCGGCGTCGACAGGATCGCGATGCCGAGGCCGTTATAGACGCGCGGCAGGTCCGAAATCCGCGAATAGATCCGGCGGCCCGGCTTGGAGACGCGCGTGATCTCGCGGATCACCGGCTCGCCGTCGACGTATTTCAGCTCGATCTTGAGCTCGGCGACGCCCGGACGAACCTCGGCGCGGGAGTAGCCGCGGATGTAGCCTTCGCGCTGCAGCACTTCCAGCACGTTGGCGCGGATCTTCGAAGCCGGCGAATCCACGACCGGCTTGTGCGCCTGTTGGCCGTTGCGGATGCGGGTCAGCATATCCCCGAGCGGATCGCTCATCGACATGAAGCTCTCTCCCTCACCAGCTCGACTTGACCATGCCCGGGATCTGGCCCGCCGAGGCCAGATCGCGGAACGCGATGCGCGACAGCTTGAACTTGCGATAATTGCCGCGCGGCCGGCCGCTCAACTCGCACCGATTGCGCAGGCGCGTGGCCGAGGAGTTGCGCGGAAGCTCGGCGAGCTTCAAGCGCGCGGCAAAGCGCTCTTCGGGCGGCAGCTCCTTGTTGGCAGCGAGCGCCTTGAGCTTCGCCCGCTTGCCCGACAAGCGCTTGACGAGAAGCGCCCGCTTGCGGTTCTTGACGACGGAACTGGTCTTAGCCATTTCACCTCACTCTAGCGAAGCGTCAATTCACGAACGGGATGTCGAAGCCGCGCAGCAGCGCCTTGGCCTCGGCATCGGTCTTGGCGGTCGTGACGATGACGATGTCCATGCCGCGCACGTCCGTCGACCTCGTCGTAGTTGATTTCGGGAAAGACGAGCTGCTCCTTCAATCCGAGCGCGTAATTGCCTCGCCCGTCGAAGCTCTTGCCCGAGCTGCCGCGGAAGTCGCGCACGCGCGGCAAGCGCGATGTTCACGAGCCGGTCGAGGAACTCGTACATGCGATCCTTGCGCAGCGTGACCTTGCAGCCCAAGGGCATGTTCTCGCGGACCTTGTAGGTCGCGATCGATTTCTTGGCATGGGTGATGACCGGCCGCTGGCCGGCGATGACCGCGAGCTCCTTGGCGGCGGCATCCACCTTCTTCGTATCCTGCACCGCCTCGCCCACGCCCATATTGATGACGATCTTGTCGAGGCGCGGCACCGCCATAAGGTTCTCGTAGGCGAACTCCTTCATCAGGGCCGGCCGGACCACCGTGTCGTAATGCTCTTTGAGGCGCGTCGCCATGGCGGTTTCTCCTAAACGTCGATGACTTCGCCGGAGCGCTTGGCGTAGCGCACCTTGCGGCCGTCATCGAGGACGCGGTAGCCGATCCGCGTCGGCTTTTGCGACTTCGGATCGATATGGGCGACGTTCGAGACATGGATCGGCGCTTCCTTGTCGAGGATGCCGCCGGGCTCGCCCGGCCGCGGCTTGGTGTGCCGCTTCATCATGTTGACGCCCTGGACGAGGACGCGGTTGTCCTTGCGCAGCACGCTCAACACCTCGCCCTGCCTGCCCTTGTCGCGGCCGGCAAGCACGACGACCTTGTCGCCTTTCTTGATCTTGAACTTCATCGGCTAAAGCACCTCGGGCGCGAGCGAGACGATCTTCATGAACTTGCGCGCGCGCAACTCGCGCGTCACCGGTCCGAAGATGCGCGTGCCGATCGGCTCGTCCTGGGCGGTGATCAGCACGGCGGCGTTGCGGTCGAAGCGGATCGCGGTGCCGTCGGGACGGCGGATCGCGTTGGCGGTGCGCACGATCACCGCCTTGTGGACGTCGCCTTTCTTGACGCGGCCGCGCGGGATCGCATCCTTGACCGAGACGACGATGATGTCGCCCACCATCGCGAAGCGGCGCTTCGAGCCCCCCAGCACCTTGATGCACTGGACGCGGCGCGCGCCGGAATTGTCGGCGACGTCGAGATTGGTCTGCATCTGGATCATGGCGCGTTACTCCGAAGCCGCGGGTTTGGCCGGGGCGGGCGCCTCGGCGCCGCTCAGCACGATCCAGCGCTTCGATTTCGAGATCGGGCGGCTTTCCTCGATGCGCACGGTATCGCCGGTCTTGAAGGCGTTGGCCTCGTCATGCGCGGCGTATTTCTTGGAGCGCATGATGAACTTCTTGTACACCGGATGCATGACGCGCCGCTCGACGCGAACGACGACGGTCTTGTTGCCCTTGTCGGACACCACCACGCCGGTGAGGATACGTTTGGGCATGATCTCCGCTCTTTCGCTCAGCTCGTCTTGCGGGCGCGTTCGCCCAGCATGGTCTTGATGCGCGCGATGTCGCGCCGCACCTGGCGCATCCGCGCGGTATTCTCGAGTTGGCCGCTCGCCTTCTGGAAGCGCAGGTTGAAGACTTCCTTGCCGAACTGGGCGAGATCGGCCTTCAATTCGTCATCCGACTTGGCGCGAACGTCGCCCGCCTTCATGGCTCGCCCCCTTCGCCGACCCGCGTGACGACGCGCACCGCGACCGAGAGCTTGGCCGCGGCCAAGGCGAAAGCCTCGCGCGCGATCGGGCCCGGCACGCCGTCCAACTCGAACATGATGCGGCCCGGCTTCACCCGGCAGACCCAGAATTCGGGCGTGCCCTTGCCGCTGCCCATGCGCACCTCTGCCGGTTTGCGCGAGACCGGCACGTCGGGGAAGATCCGGATCCAGATCCGGCCGATGCGCTTGATGTGGCGGGTGATGGCGCGCCGCGCGGCCTCGATCTCGCGCGCCGTGACGCGGCCCGGCTCGGTCGCTTTCAAGCCGAAATTGCCGAAATTGAGCGCGGCGCCGCCCTTGGCCTTGCCATGGATGCGGCCCTTATGCGCCTTGCGGTATTTGGTGCGTGCGGGTGAAAACATCGCAAATCCTCTCAGAGGCGCGCCGGCTGCGCCTCGGCGGCGCGCTTGTCTTGCGCCATCGGGTCGTGCGTCATGACTTCGCCCCTGAACACCCAGACCTTGACGCCGCAGGTGCCATAGGTGGTCTTGGCGGTGCCGACCCCGAAATCGACATCGGCGCGAAGCGTGTGCAGCGGCACCCGGCCTTCGCGATACCATTCCATGCGCGCGATCTCGGCGCCGCCCAGGCGCCCCGAGCAGTTGATGCGGATGCCCAAGGCGCCGAGGCGCATCGCCGACTGCACCGCGCGCTTCATCGCCCGGCGGAAGGCGACGCGGCGCTCCAATTGCTGCGCGATCCCGTCGGCGATGAGCTTGGCGTCGATCTCGGGCTTGCGGATTTCGAGAATGTTGAGGCTGACTTCGGTCTTGGTCATCTTGCCGAGATCGACCCGCAGCTTCTCGATGTCGGCGCCCTTCTTGCCGATGACCACGCCGGGCCGGGCCGAATGGATCGTGATGCGAGTCTTCTTGGCGGCGCGCTCGATCACAATTTTGCTGACGCCGGCCTGTTGCAGCCGATCGTTGAGGAAGGTTCTCAGCTTGAGGTCTTCGTGCAGCAAGGAGCTGTAATCCTTGCGCGCGAACCAGCGCGAATCCCACGTCCGGTTGATGCCGAGCCGGAGCCCGATCGGATTGACCTTCTGGCCCATTACGCCTTCTCCTCCTCGCCGGCGTCCTTGGCCTCGTCGGCGCGCTCGCGCACGACCACCAGGAGGTTGGCGAAATATTTCTCGACTTGGGCGGACCGGCCGCGGCCGCGGGCATGAAAGCGCTTCAGCGTCATGGCACGGCCCACCGTGGCTTCCTTGACGACGAGCTTGTCAACGTCGAGTTGATGATTGTTCTCGGCGTTGGCGATCGCCGATTGCAGCACCTTCTTCACGTCGATGGCGATGCGGCGGGGCGAAAAGGTCAGCTCGTGCAGCGCCGCATTGGCGGCCTTGCCGCGGATCGATTGCGCGACGAGATTGAGCTTGCGCGCGCTCACCCGGATCGCGTGGGCATAGGCCGAGGCTTCGGTCTCGGCGAGACGGCGCGGCGCCTGTTTCTTGCTCATGCCGACTCCGAGGGCGCGCGCCTCACCTTCCGGTCGGCGGTATGGCCGTGGAAGGTGCGCGTCGGCGAGAATTCGCCGAGCTTGTGGCCGATCATGTGCTCGTTCACGAGCACCGGAATGAATTTGTGGCCGTTATAGACGCCGAAGGTCAAGCCGACGAACTGCGGAAAGATCGTGGAGCGGCGCGACCAGGTCTTGATGATCTCGTTGCGGCCGCCGCCGCGGGCCTTCTCCGCCTTCTTCAGCAGATGGCCGTCGACGAACGGCCCTTTCCATGTCGAGCGTGCCACCGCGCTCTCCCTTACTTCTGCCGCCGGCGCCGCACGATATAGCGGTCCGTCGCCTTGTTGTGCCGAGTCTTGGTGCCCTTGGTGCCCTTGCCCCAGGGCGTGACCGGATGACGGCCGCCCGAGGTGCGGCCTTCGCCGCCGCCATGCGGATGGTCGATGGGGTTCATCGCGACGCCGCGCACCGAAGGCCGGTGCCCGAGCCAGCGGTTGCGCCCGGCCTTGCCGATCGAGACGTTCTGCTTGTCGGGGTTCGACACCGCGCCGATCGTGGCGCGACACTCGGCGCGCACCTTGCGCACCTCGCCCGAGGACAGCCGCAAGAGCGCGTAATCGGCGTCGCGCCCGACGAGCTGCACGAAGGTGCCGGCGGCGCGCGCGAGCTGGCCGCCCTTGCCCGGCTTCATCTCGACGTTGTGGATGATGGTGCCGACCGGGATGTTGCGCATCGGCATGCAATTGCCCGGCTTCACATCGACGCGCTCGCCGGCCACGACCTTGTCGCCGACGCCCAGGCGCTGCGGCGCCAGGATGTAGTTGAGCTCGCCATCCTCGTATTTCACGAGAGCGAGAAAGCCCGAGCGATTCGGATCGAATTCGAGGCGTATGACCTCGGCAGCGCCTTCCTTGCGGCGCTTGAAATCAACGTCGCGCAAGCGCCGCTTGTGCCCGCCGCCGCGACGCCGCATGGTGATGCGGCCGTGATTGTTGCGCCCGCCGGCCTCGCGCTTGCCTTCGGTCAGCGCCTTCACCGGCCGGCCCCGCCACAGGCCGGTGCGGTCGACCAGCACCAGTTGGCGTTGGCCGGGCGTCGTCGGCTTGTAGGTTCTCAATGCCATCGCCTCAGACCCCCGTCGTCACGTCGATCTTCGAGCCCTCGGCGAGGGTCACGATCGCTTTCTTGTAGTCGGAGCGCCGACCGGGCCGGCCGCGAAAGATCTTCTTCTTGCCCTTCACGACGATGGTGTTGACCGCCGCGACCTTGACGTTGAAGAGCCCCTCGACCGCGGCCTTGACGGCGCGCTTGTCGGCGTCCACGGGCACGCGGAAGGTGACCTGATTGTGCTCGGAATTCATGTTCGACTTCTCGGTGATCACCGGAGCGATCACGAGATCGTACATGGCTTCGCGCGAGAGCTTCGGGACGTTGCGCGGAACGAAGCGGAATCGGCTCATTTAAGGCGCGCCTCCAAATGCTGCACCGCGTCGCGCGTCAGAACCAGCGTGTCGCAGCGCAGGATGTCGTAGACATTGGCGCCCTGCTGCGGCAGCACGTCGACGCCCGGCAGGTTGCGCGCGGCGCGGGCGAAATTCTCGTCGAGTAGCGGGCCGTCGATGATGAGGGTCTTCGCCCAGCCCAGCGCCTTGAATTGCTTGGCGAGCAGCTTCGTCTTGGCCTCGGTGAGGCTCGCCTTGTCGAGGACGACGAGCTTGCCGTCCTGCCGCTTCGAGGTCAGCGCGGTCTTCAGCGCCAAGCGCCGCACCTTCTTCTGCAGGCCGAATTCGTGGCTCCGCACCACCGGCCCGAAGATCGTCGCGCCGCCGCGGAATTGGGGCGAGCGCAGCGAGCCTTGCCGCGCGCGGCCGGTGCCCTTCTGCTTCCACGGCTTCTTCGTCGTGCCCGAGATGTCGCTGATGCCTTTCGTCTTGTGCGTGCCGGCGCGGCGCTTGGCGAGCTGCCAGTTGACCATGCGCGCGAGGATGTCGCGGCGCACTTCGGGGAGCGCGAACACCTCGTCGGCGAGGTCGATGCTGCCGACTTCCTGGTTGTCAAGGCTGGTGACCTTGAGCTGCATCTCAATTGCCTCCGGCCGCCGGGGCTTGGCGCAACGCCGCCGGGAACGGCAGGTCCTTGGGCGCGGTCCGCTTCGCCGCATCCTTGACCAGCACATAGCCGCCGTCGAAGCCCGGCACCGCGCCCGCGACAAAGAGGAGGCCGCGCTCGGCATCGGCGGAAATAATTTTAAGATTCTGGGTGGTCACGCGCTCGTCTCCGTAATGACCGGCCATCTTCTTGTTCTTGAACACCTTGCCGGGATCTTGCCGCTGGCCGGTCGAGCCGTGGCTGCGATGCGACACGGAGACGCCGTGCGTCGCGCGCAAGCCGCCGAAATTCCACCGCCGCATGACGCCAGAGAAGCCGCGTCCCTTGGTGGTGCCGGTGACGTCGACGAACTGCCCGGGGACGAAATGCGCCGCAGACAGCTCGGCGCCGACTTCGAGAATCGCGTCGGGCGTGACGCGGAATTCGACCAGCTTGGCCTTGGGCTCGACCTTGGCCTTGGCGTAATGGCCGCGCATCGGCTTGGCCGACATTCTTGACCTTGGCCTTGCCGATGCCGAGTTGGACCGCGGTATAGCCGTCCTTCTCGGAGGTCCGCACCGCGACCACCTGGCAATTGTCGACCTTCAGCACCGTGACGGGCACATGATCGCCCGCCTCGGTGAATTGTCGGGTCATGCCCAGTTTCTGGGCGATGAGGCCGGTACGCATCACACAACCATCCTTAGAGCTTGATCTCGACATCGACACCGGCGGCGAGATCGAGCTTCATCAGCGCGTCCACCGTTTGCGGGGTCGGGTCGACGATGTCGATCACGCGCTTATGCGTGCGGATCTCGAACTGCTCGCGCGACTTCTTGTCGATGTGCGGCGAGCGCAAGCACGGTGAACTTCTCGATCCGGGTCGGCAGCGGAATCGGACCGCGCACCCGCGCGCCGGTGCGCTTCGCGGTATTGACGATCTCGCTGGTCGACTGCATCGAGCACGCGATGATCGTAGGCCCGCAACCGGATGCGAATGTTTTGACTGTCGGATGCCATCTGCCGTTCCTTTTACCCACGGGCGGAAATCCGCCACGCCAACCCTTTCCGCCCGTGTCTTCCCGCTCTACTTAATGATCTTGGCGACGACGCCGGCGCCGACCGTTCTTCCGCCCTCGCGGATGGCGAAGCGCAAGCCCTCATCCATGGCGATCGGCTGAATCAGCTCGATCTCCATCGACACGTTGTCGCCCGGCATCACCATCTCGACGCCCTCTTTCAGCTTCACCGTGCCGGTCACGTCGGTCGTCCGGAAGTAGAATTGCGGCCGGTAATTGGTGAAGAACGGCGTGTGCCGCCCGCCCTCCTCCTTCGTGAGGATGTACGCCTCGGCCTGGAAGTTCGTGTGCGGCGTGATCGACCCCGGCGCCGCCAGAACCTGGCCGCGCTCCACTTCCTCGCGCTTGGTGCCGCGCAGCAGCGCGCCGATGTTATCGCCCGCCTCGCCCTGGTCGAGAAGCTTCCTGAACATCTCCACGCCCGTCACCACCGTCTTCAGCGTCGGCTTCAGCCCCACGATCTCCACTTCCTCGCCGACCTTGATCACCCCGCGCTCGACCCGGCCCGTCACCACCGTGCCGCGGCCGGATATCGAGAACACATCCTCGATCGGCATCAGGAAGGGCTTGTCGCGGTCGCGCTTCGGCTGCGGGATGTTGGCATCGATCGCATCCATGAGCTTCAGGATCGCGTCGTGCCCCAGCTCCTTGTTCTTGTCCTCGAGCGCGCACAAGCGCCGAGCCGCGGATCACCGGGATCGTGTCGCCGGGAAACTGATAGAGCGACAAAAGCTCCCGCACCTCCAGCTCCACCAGCTCCAGGAGCTCGGGGTCGTCCACCATGTCCACCTTGTTCAGGAACACCACGATCGCCGGAACCCCGACCTGCCGCGCCAGCAGGATATGCTCGCGCGTCTGCGGCATCGGACCGTCCGCCGCCGACACCACCAGGATCGCCCCGTCCATCTGCGCCGCGCCGGTGATCATGTTCTTGATGTAGTCGGCATGGCCCGGGCAATCGACATGCGCGTAATGACGGTTCTTGGTCTCGTATTCGACATGCGCGGTGGAGATGGTGATGCCGCGCGCGCGCTCCTCCGGCGCCTTGTCGATCTGGTCGTACGCCGTGTAGGTCGCCCCACCGGTCTCGGCGAGAACCTTCGTGATCGCCGCGGTCAGCGAGGTCTTCCCATGATCGACATGCCCGATCGTCCCGATGTTGCAGTGCGGCTTCGTCCGCTCGAATTTTGCCTTCGCCATGGATGCTCTCCGTAATTCCCGAGTTACGCCATCTTCGCGCGGACTTCGTCCGCGACCGCCTGGGGCACTTGCTCGTAGTGATCAAAATGCATGGTGTATTGCGCGCGGCCCTGACTCATCGAGCGCAGGGTATTCACGTAACCGAACATGTTGGCAAGCGGCACCATCGCGTTGATCACCTCGGCGTTGCCGCGCTGATCCTGACCGGTGATGCGTCCGCGCCGGCTGTTCAGATCGCCGATGACATCGCCCATGTAGTCGCGCGGCGTCACCACCTCGACCTTCATGATCGGCTCCAACAGCTTCGGTCCGGCCTTGGCCAGTCCTTCCTTCATCGCCGCCCGGGCCGCGATTTCGAAGGCGAGCGCGCTCGAATCCACTTCGTGATAGGCGCCGTCGGTCAGCTGAACCTTGAAGTCGATGACCGGGAAACCCGCGAGCACGCCATTGTCCAAGCGAGCCCTTGACGCCCTTTTCGACGCCGGGGATGTATTCCTTCGGCACCGAGCCGCCGATCACCTTGCTTTCGAACTGGAAGCCCGAGCCCGGCGGCAACGGATCGAAGCGCATCTTGACGCGGGCGTATTGGCCCGAGCCGCCCGTTTGCTTCTTGTGGGTGTAATCGACCTCGGCGGCGCGGGTGATGGTCTCGCGATAGGCGACTTGCGGCGCGCCGACATTGGCATCGACCTTGAACTCGCGCTTCATGCGATCGACGATGATTTCGAGGTGAAGCTCGCCCATCCCCTTGATGACGGTCTGGCCGCTCTCGTGATCGACGGCGACGCGGAACGAGGGATCCTCGGTCGCCAACCGGGCGAGCGCCGCGCCCATCTTTTCCTGGTCGCCCTTGGTCTTGGGCTCGACCGCGATCTCGATCACCGGATCGGGGAAATCCATCCGCTCGAGCACGACGGGATTGGCCGGATCGCACAGCGTGTCGCCGGTGGTGGTGTGCTTGAGCCCGGCAAGCGCCACGATGTCGCCCGCCAGCGCTTCCTTGATGTCTTCGCGATGATTGGCGTGCATCTGCAACATGCGGCCGATGCGCTCTCTCTGGTCCTTGACCGAATTGAGCACCGCCGAGGCCGATTGCAGCGTGCCGGAATAGACGCGCACGAAGGTCAGCGAGCCGACGAACGGATCGGTCATGATCTTGAAGGCGAGAGCGGCGAAGGGCTCGTCGTCGGAACATTTGCGCACGACCGGCTCGTCCGAGCCCATCTTCACGCCGGTGACGGCGGCTACGTCGGTCGGCGCCGGCAGGTAATCGACCACCGCGTCCAGCAGCGGCTGCACGCCCTTGTTCTTGAAGGCGGAGCCGCACAGCACCGGCACGAAGGCATAGGAGATCGTGCCCTTGCGGATGCATTTGCGCAGCGTCGCGGCATCGGGCTCGTTGCCGGCGAGGTAGGCCTCGAGCGCGGCATCGTCCTGCTCGACCGCGAGCTCGACCAGCGTGTGGCGCGCGGCGGCGGCCTCGTCGGCCATCGCGGCGGGAATTTCGACGGTATTGAACTCGGCGCCGAGCGTCTCGTCGACCCAGATATAGGCCTTCATCGCCACGAGATCGACCAGCCCCTTGAACTCGGCTTCGGCGCCGATCGGAAGCTGGGTGACGAGCGGCACCGCACCGAGGCGGTCCTTGATCATGTCGATCGTGCGCTGATAATTGGCGCCGATCCGGTCCATCTTGTTGACGAAACAGATGCGCGGCACCCCGTATTTGTCGGCTTGGCGCCACACCGTCTCGGATTGCGGCTCGACGCCCGCGACCGAATCGAACACGGTCACCGCGCCGTCGAGAACGCGCAAGGACCGCTCGACCTCGATGGTGAAATCGACATGCCCGGGCGTGTCGATGATGTTGATGCGGTGGTCGCGCCAGAAGCAGGTCGTGGCCGCCGAGGTGATGGTGATGCCGCGCTCTTGCTCCTGCTCCATCCAGTCCATGGTGGCCGTGCCCTCATGGACCTCGCCGATCTTGTAGGAGCGGCCGGTGTAGAAGAGGATGCGCTCGGTCGTCGTGGTTTTGCCGGCATCGATGTGCGCCATGATGCCGATATTGCGGTAACGATCGAGAGGCGTGACGCGAGGCATGAGAATACTCCACGGCAGCGCGCGAGAAGCGCGGTCCTACCAGCGATAATGCGAGAAGGCCTTGTTGGCGTCAGCCATGCGATGCGTGTCTTCACGCTTCTTCACGGCGTGCCGCGGTTGTTGGCGGCGTCCAGCAGCTCGCCCGAGAGGCGCTCTTCCATGGTGTGCTCGACCGCGCTCGCGCGCGCGCCGATGATCCAGCGGATGGCGAGCGCCTGGCCGCGATCCGGCCGCACCTCGACCGGCACCTGATAGGTGGCGCCGCCGACGCGGCGCGAGCGCACCTCGACCGCGGGCTTGACGTTGCCGAGCGCGTCATGGAACAGGCGCAGCGCGTCCTGCGCCCGAGCGCTTCGCGATGCGGTCGAAGCGCGCCGTAGACGATGGTCTCGGCGACCGACTTCTTGCCCTCGTACATCAGGCAGTTCATGAATTTGGTCACGACCAGATCGCCGAACTTGGCATCCGGCAGGACTTCCCGTTTGACCGCGGCGCGGCGACGCGACATGGCTTGCCTGCCTCTCTACTTCGGCCGCTTGGCGCCGTATTTCGAACGCCGCTGCCGGCGGTCCTTGACGCCCTGGGTGTCGAGGGTGCCGCGGATGATGTGATAGCGCACGCCCGGCAGATCCTTGACGCGGCCGCCGCGGATCAGCACCACCGAATGCTCCTGAAGATTATGGCCCTCGCCGGGGATGTAGCTCGTCACCTCGAAAGCCATTGGTGAGGCGGACGCGCGCGACCTTGCGCAGCGCGGAGTTGGGCTTCTTCGGCGTCGTCGTGTAGACGCGCGTGCAGACGCCGCGCTTCTGCGGGCTTTCCTGCAGCGCCGGCACCTTGTTGCGCTGCGGCCTGCGGCGCCGCGCGGATGGCGGATCAGCTGGTTGATCGTCGGCATGCCTCAAAACCCTCTCGAACCCGATCGTCAAACGCGCGAACCGCGCGGGATGCTTGCGGCATCGCCGGCGGTCTTAGGGACATCCCCGAAACAGCGCGCCGTCTCGCACGACGCAGAGCCAAATCGCCAATTCGACAGACAGACTGCGTTTAGGTTGGCTACCTACCGCCAGCCCCTCGAAGGTGCGCGGATACTACTGGCGGCTCCCCACCCCGTCAAGCCGCATAGCGCGGCGCAAGAGGCAGAAAAATCGCGTCAGACGCCGCTTTTCGGCGGCCGTTCGAAGCCGCGCGCGCCGCCGCGGGCCACTCGGTCGGCCACGAAAAAGGGGCCGGAGTCGGCCCCATTTCCGGCCGTCACCGCCGGGCCGGTCAGGCGATCTTCTGCTCGGCCGCGATCGCCGGGGCTGGCTTGCCGCCTGGGCCGCGGCGAGCTCCTTGTCGCGGGCAGCGGCGAGCTGCCGCCACCGCGCCATGACGCTGCCGGTGCCGGCCGGGATGAGCCGGCCGACGATCACGTTCTCCTTCAAACCCGACAGCACGTCGATCCGGCCCGATACCGCGGCCTCGGTGAGGACGCGCGTGGTCTCCTGGAAGGAGGCGGCCGAGATGAACGAGTTGGTCTGCAGGCTCGCCTTGGTGATGCCTTGCAGCACCGGACTAGCCGTGGCGGGCTTGAGCTTCTCGGCATCGACCTTGGCGTTCTCTGCGTCGAATTCCGACTGGTCGATCTGTTCGCCGGTGAGATAGGTGGTCTCGCCGGGATCCAGGACCTCGACCTTCTGCAGCATCTGCCGGACGATCACCTCGATGTGCTTGTCGTTGATGCGCACGCCCTGGAGGCGATAGACCTCCTGGATCTCGTTGATGAGGTAGTTCGCCAGCTCCTCGATGCCGAGGACGCGCAAAATGTCGTGCGGAACGAGGTTGCCGTCCATCAGCAGATCGCCCTTCTGGACGAAATCGCCTTCCTGCACGCTGATGTGCTTGCCCTTCGGGATCAGATACTCGACCGGCTCGGCGCCCTCTTCATTGGGCACGACGAGGATGCGCCGCTTGGTCTTGTAGTCCTTGCCGAACTCGATCCGGCCGTCGATCTCGCTGATGATCGCGAAATCCTTGGGCTTGCGCGCCTCGAACAGCTCGGCCACCCGCGGCAGGCCGCCGGTGATGTCGCGCGTTTTCGAGGATTCGCGCGGGATGCGCGCGAGCACGTCGCCGGCTTTGACCTCGGCGCCGTTCTCGACCGAGAGAATCGCGTCGACCGACATGAAGTAGCGCGCCTCCATGCCGTTGGCCAAGGTGAGGGTGCGGCCCTTGGCGCCCTTCAACATGATGCGGGGCTTGAGGTCGCCGCCCTTCGCTTGCTGCTTCCAGTCGATGACGACCTTCGAGGAAATGCCGGTCGCTTCATCCACCACCTCGCGCATCGACACGCCCTCGACGAGATCGACGTAACCGGCGATGCCGTTCTTCTCGGTGATGATCGGGATGGTGTAGGGATCCCACTCGGCGAGCCGCTGGCCCTTTTCCACCGTTTTGCCCTCGTCGGCGAGAATCTTGGCGCCGTAGGGAACCCGGTGGCGCGCCTTCTCGCGGCCGGCCTCGTCCAACAATGCCATCTCGCAATTGCGGCCCATCACGACCGGAATGCCGACGGAATTCACTACGACGTTGCGGTTCTTGATCCTGACCTTGGCGTCGAAAGCGGCCTCGACCGAAGATTGCTCGGCGCCGCGCTGGACCGCGCCGCCGATGTGGAAGGTGCGCATGGTGAGCTGGGTGCCCGGCTCGCCGATCGATTGCGCCGCGATCACGCCGACCGCCTCGCCGATATTGACGACCGTGCCGCGCGCGAGGTCTCGGCCATAGCACTTCCCGCACAACCCGACGCGGGTTTCGCAGGTCAGCACCGAGCGGATCAGCACCGAGTCGATGCCGGCGCGGTCGATCACGTCGACCTTCGGCTCGTCGATGAGTTCGCCCGCCGGGATGAGCACCTTGCCGCTGAGCGGATCGAGGATGTCGACCGCGGCGGTGCGCCCGAGAATCCGGTCGGCGAGAGGCGCGATCACGTCGCCGCCCTCGACGACCGCACGCATGGTGAGCCCGCGCGTCGTGCCGCAATCGATCTCGGTGATGATCGCATCCTGCGCCACGTCGACGAGGCGCCGCGTGAGATAGCCCGAATTCGCGGTCTTGAGCGCGGTGTCGGCCAGACCCTTGCGGGCGCCGTGGGTCGAGTTGAAGTACTCGAGCACGGTCAGCCCTTCCTTGAAGTTCGAGATGATCGGCGTCTCGATGATCTCGCCCGAGGGCTTGGCCATGAGGCCGCGCATGCCGGCAAGCTGCTTGATCTGCGCCGCCGAGCCGCGGGCGCCCGAATCGGCCATCATCCAGACCGGATTGATCGGCTCGCCTTTCTTGGCCGTGCGGATGCTCTTCATCATCTCGTCGGCGACCCGTTCGGTGCAGCTCGACCAGACGTCGACCACCTTGTTGTATTTTTCGCCCTGGGTGATGAGACCGTCGAGATATTGCTGCTCGTACTCCTTCACCTTGTCCTGCGTTTCGGCGACGAGCTTCAGCTTCGCCTGCGGGATGATAAGATCGTCCTTACCGAACGAGATTCCGGCCTTGCAAGCCTGCTGGAAGCCGATTGCCATCAGCCGGTCGCAGAAGATGACGGTTTCTTTCTGGCCGCAATGGCGATGGACCTGATCGATGACGTTCGAGATCTCCTTCTTGGTGAGCAGGCGATTGAGCATCTCGAAGCCGACCGTTCGGATTCTTCGGCAGGATTGCCGACAGCATCATGCGGCCCGGGGTCGTCGTGACCCGCTGGACGACCGTGTTGCCGCTCGCGTCGATGGTCTCGACGCGCGCGGTGATCTTGGCGTGCAGCGACAGCGCGCCGGATTCGAGGCCGTGCTCGATCTCGCCCATATCGCGGAACGACATGCCCTCGCCCTTCTCGCCCGCGCGCTCCATCGTGATGTAGTAGAGGCCGAGGATGATGTCCTGCGAGGGCACGATGATCGGCTTGCCGTTGGCGGGCGACAGGATGTTGTTGGTCGACATCATGAGGACGCGCGCCTCGAGCTGCGCCTCGAGCGAGAGCGGCACGTGCACCGCCATCTGGTCGCCGTCGAAATCGGCGTTGAAGGCGGTGCAGACCAGCGGGTGGAGCTGGATCGCCTTGCCCTCGATGAGGATCGGCTCGAAAGCCTGGATGCCGAGGCGATGGAGCGTCGGCGCGCGATTGAGCAGCACCGGATGCTCGCGGATGACCTCCTCGAGGATGTCCCACACCTCGGGACGCTCCTTCTCGACCATGCGCTTGGCCGCCTTGATCGTGCTGGCGAGGCCGTAGAGCTCGAGCTTCGAGTAGATGAAGGGCTTGAACAGCTCCAAGGCCATCTTCTTGGGCAGGCCGCATTGGTGAAGCTTGAGCTCGGGCCCGACGACGATGACCGAGCGGCCGGAATAATCGACGCGCTTGCCGAGGAGGTTCTGGCGGAACCGCCCCTGCTTGCCCTTGAGCATGTCGGAGAGCGACTTCAACGGCCGCTTGTTGGCGCCGGTGATGATGCGGCCGCGCCGACCGTTATCGAACAGCGCGTCAACCGATTCCTGCAGCATGCGCTTCTCGTTGCGCACGATGATGTCGGGCGCCCGGAGCTCGATCAGGCGCTTCAGCCGGTTGTTGCGGTTGATGACCCGGCGATAGAGGTCGTTGAGGTCGGAGGTCGCGAAGCGGCCGCCGTCCAACGGCACCAGCGGCCTGAGCTCGGGCGGGATGACCGGAACGACTTCGAGGATCATCCATTCCGGCCGGCTGTTCGACTGCATGAACGCCTCGACCAGCTTGAGGCGCTTGACCAGCTTCTTGCGCTTGGCCTCGGAGGTGGTTTCGCGCAGCTCCGACCGGAGCCGCTCGCGCTCGCCGTCCTCGCCCTCGAACTTGATCTTCTCCAGCATCTTGCGAAGGGCCTCGGCGCCGATATTGGCTTCGAAGCCCTGCTCGCCATGCTCCTCCTGCGCCGCGACGTACTCTTCCTCGTTGAGGAGCTGATGCAGCTTCAACGGGGTAAGGCCCGGCTCGGTGACGACGTAGCTCTCGAAGTAGAGGACCTTCTCGAGATCCTTGAGCGTCATGTCGAGCAGCAGGCCGATGCGCGAGGGCAGCGACTTCAAGAACCAGATATGCGCGACGGGCGACGCCAGCTCGATATGGCCCATGCGGTCGCGCCGGACCTTCGACAGCGTCACCTCGACGCCGCATTTCTCGCAGATGATTCCGCGATACTTCATGCGCTTGTATTTGCCGCACAAGCACTCGTAGTCCTTGATCGGCCCGAAGATGCGCGCGCAGAACAGCCCGTCGCGCTCGGGCTTGAAGGTGCGGTAGTTGATCGTCTCCGGCTTCTTGATCTCGCCGTAGGACCACGAGCGGATGCGCTCGGGACTGGCGATCGAGATCTTGATCTGGTCGAAGCTTTGCGGGCTCGTGACCTGTCCGAAGATATTCGTCAACTCGTTCATGAACGATTCCTCTTTCGGTAAATCGCTTGTACCCGGTCTCTTGCGATCAATAGCTGCGCGTCTCGAGCTCGACGTTGAGCCCGAGCGAGCGGAGCTCCTTCACCAGCACGTTGAAGGATTTCGGGTATGCCGGCCTCGAAATTGTCGTCGCCGCGAACGATCGCCTCGTAGACCTTGGTGCGGCCGGAGACGTCGTCCGACTTGACGGTCAGCATTTCCTGGAGCGTGTAGGCGGCGCCATAGGCCTCGAGCGCCCACACCTCCATTTCGCCGAAGCGCTGGCCGCCGAACTGCGCCTTGCCGCCTAGCGGCTGCTGGGTGACGAGGCTGTAGGGACCGATCGAGCGCGCGTGGATCTTGTCGTCCACCAGATGATGGAGCTTCAGCATATAGATGTACCCGACCGTCACGCGGCGATCGAAGAACTCGCCGGTGCGGCCGTCGATCAGACGTCACTTGGCCCGACGAATCGAGCCCCGCCTCTTCCAGCATCTTGACGATGTCTTCCTCGCGGGCGCCGTCGAACACCGGGCTCGCCACCGGCACGCCGTTGCGGAGGTTATGCGCCAGCTCGAGCACCTGCTCCTCGTCCATCTCCTTGATGTCGTTCTGGTCGGTGCGGTCGTCATAGACGGTGTTGAGGAACCGCCGCAGCTCGCGCGTCTGATTGCCGCTGCGCTTCGCCTTGTCGAGCAGGTCGCCGATCTGATGGCCCAATCCCGCCGAGGCCCAGCCGAGATGGGTTTCCAGAATCTGCCCGACATTCATGCGGCTCGGCACGCCGAGCGGATTGAGCACGATGTCGACGGGCGTTCCGTCCTCGAGATAGGGCATGTCCTCGGCCGGCATGATGCGCGAGATCACGCCCTTGTTGCCGTGACGGCCGGCCATCTTGTCGCCGGGCTGGAGCTTGCGCTTCACCGCGACGAAGACCTTGACCATCTTCATCACGCCGGGCGGCAATTCGTCGCCGCGCTGGAGCTTCTCGACCTTGCTCTCGAAGCGCTCCTGCAGTTTCTGAGTCGAATCGTCCATCTGCTTCTTGAGCGTCTCGATATCCGCCATGCGCCGGTCGTTCTTGATCGCGATCTGGCGCCACTGATGCTCGGGGATTTTCTCGAGCTCTTCCTTGTTGAGCTTGGTGCCGGCCTTCACGCCCTTGCCGCCGGCCACTTCCTGGCCGTGCAAGAGCTTCTCGAGGCGCGAATAGAAGCTGCGCTGAAGGATCGCCCTCTCGTCGTCGCGATCCTTGGTGAGCCGTTCGATCTCGGCCCGCTCGATCGCGAGCGCGCGCTCGTCCTTGTCGACGCCGCGCCGCGAGAACACGCGCACCTCGACGATGGTGCCCGATACGCCGGGCGGCAGGCGCAGCGAGGTGTCGCGCACGTCCGACGCCTTCTCGCCGAAGATGGCCCGCAGCAGCTTTTCCTCGGGCGTCATCGGCGATTCGCCTTTCGGCGTCACCTTGCCGACCAGGATATCGCCGGGCTTCACCTCGGCGCCGATATAGACGATGCCGGCCTCGTCGAGATTCTTGAGCGCCTCCTCGCCGACATTGGGGATGTCGCGGGTGATCTCTTCCTGGCCGAGCTTGGTGTCGCGCGCCATGACCTCGAATTCATCGATATGGATCGAGGTAAAGACGTCGTCCGACACGATCCGCTCGGAAATCAGGATCGAATCCTCGAAATTGTAGCCGTTCCAAGGCATGAACGCGCACAGCACGTTGCGCCCCAGAGCCAGCTCGCCCAATTGCGTCGAGGGTCCGTCGCCGATCACGTCGCCGGTCTTCACCTGATTGCCGACGCGCACGAGCGGCCGTTGGGTGATGCAGGTATTCTGGTTCGAGCGCTGGAACTTCAACAGATTGTAGATGTCGACGCCCGGCGCGTCGGCCGAGGTGTCCTCGGTCGCACGGATGACGATGCGCATGCCGTCGACCTGATCGACGACGCCCGAGCGCCGCGCGATGATGGTGACGCCGGAATCGCGCGCCACCGTCTGCTCCATGCCGGTGCCGACGAGCGGCGCCTCGGCCTGGATGAGCGGCACGGCTTGCCGCTGCATGTTCGAGCCCATCAGCGCGCGGTTCGCGTCGTCATTCTCGAGGAAGGGAATGAGCGCCGCGGCGACCGAGACGAGCTGCTTCGGGGACACGTCGATGAAGTCGATGTCCTGCGGCCGCGCCATCACGAAATCGCCGGCCTTGCGGCAATAGGTGAGGTCCGCCTTGATCTTGTCGTGGGCGTCGAGCTCGACATTGGCCTGGGCGATGGCGTAGCGACTTTCCTCCATCGCCGACAGATAGACCACCTCGTCGGTCACCTTGCCGTTGACGACGCGGCGATACGGGCTCTCGATGAAGCCATAGGGGTTCACCCGCGCATAGGTCGCAAGGCTGTTGATGAGGCCGATATTCGGGCCTTCCGGCGTCTCGATCGGGCAGATGCGGCCGTAATGGGTGGGATGCACGTCGCGCACCTCGAAGCCCGCGCGCTCGCGCGTCAAGCCGCCCGGCCCGAGGGCCGAGAGCCGGCGCTTATGCGTGATCTCGGACAGCGGGTTGGTCTGGTCCATGAACTGCGAGAGCTGCGACGAGCCGAAGAACTCGCGCACCGCCGCCGCCGCGGGCTTGGCGTTGATGAGGTCGTGCGGCATGACGGTGTCGATCTCGACCGAGCTCATGCGCTCGCGGATCGCGCGCTCCATCCGCAAGAGGCCGACGCGGTATTGATTCTCCATCAGCTCGCCGACCGAGCGCACGCGCCGGTTGCCGAGATTATCGATGTCGTCGATCTCGCCGCGCCCGTCCTTGAGCTCGACGAGGACGCGCAGGATCGCGATGATGTCCTCTTTCCGCAGCACGCGCACGGTGTCCTCGGTCTGGAGCGACAGGCGCGAGTTCATCTTCACCCGGCCCACGGCCGAAAGGTCGTAGCGCTCGGGATCGAAGAACAGGCTGTTGAACAGCGTCTCGGCGGTCTCGAGCGTCGGCGGCTCGCCCGGCCGCATCACCCGGTAGATGTCGATGAGCGCTTCTTCGCGGCCGGCGTTCTTGTCGATCATCAGCGTATTGCGGATGTAGGGACCGACCGTCATGTGATCGACCGAAATCACCGGCACCTCGGCGATGTTCGATTTCTCGATGGTGTCGAGCAACGTCTCGACGACCTCCTCGCCGGCCTCGGCGTAGATCTCGCCGGTTTCGTCGTTGACGATGTCGGTGGCGAGATACTTGCCGATGATGTCCTCGCGCCCGACGCAGAATCTCCTTGAGGCCGTCGTCATAAAGCTTCTTGGCGAGCTTCGGCGTCAGCTTGGTGCCCAGCTCGGCCTTGACCTTGCCGGTCTTCGCATCGACCAGATCGGCGGTCGTCTTGAAGCCGCGATAGCGCGACGGATCGAACGGCATCTTCCAGCCGTTCCTGTCGCGGGAGAACGAGACCGGCGTGTAGAACGCGGACAGTATCTCTTCCTTCGACATGCCCTGCGCCTCGTGCGGGGCAAGCCCCTTCGACTGCGCCGCGCGCTCGGACCGGAGCTTTGCCGTGGCATTGCTGTCGAGCGCATAGAGCAACGTCGTCACCGGCAGCTTGCGGCGGCGATCGATGCGGACATACATGTGGTCCTTGGCGTCGAACTCGAAATCGAGCCACGAGCCGCGATAGGGAATGACGCGGGCGGCAAAGAGATATTTGCCCGAGGAATGGCTCTTGCCCTTGTCGTGATCGAAGAACACGCCGGGCGAGCGATGCATCTGCGAGACGATGACGCGCTCGGTGCCGTTGATGATGAAAGTGCCGTTCTTCGTCATGAGCGGCATGTCGCCCATGTAGACGTCTTGTTCCTTGATGTCGCGGATGGACCGGGCGCCCGTCTCTTCGTCGACGTCCCACACGACCAGCCTCAGCGTCACCTTCAAGGGCGCGGCAAAGGTGATGCCGCGCTGCTGGCACTCCTCGACATCGTATTTTGGCGGCTCGAGCTCGTAGCTCACGAATTCGAGGCGCGCGCGCTCGGAGAAATCCTTGATCGGGAAGACCGACTTGAAGACTTCCTGAAGGCCGACATTGGTGCGCCGCTCCCGAGTCACGCCCATTTGCAGAAAATGGTCGTAGGAACTCTTCTGAACCTCTATCAAGTTCGGCATCGGCGCCACTTCCGGGATGCGCCCGAAGCTTTTGCGAATGCGCTTCCTGCCGGTGAACGACTTAGCCATGAATGCTCCTCATCACAAAACCTGAACGGGCCGACGGCCCAATCCTTGATACCTGAATCCCCCCGGCCGACGGCGGGGCCGCGCTCGGGACGACAAAAGCCGGTAGGCGCGGACTGCACGCGCCCCGGCTTGGAAGGCCCTGGCGAGACCGGGCGACGGCGATTCGCAAATCGTCCAACCGCCCGGCTGCCACTGCCAATGCCATCGCGGGCTATTGAATCTGAACGGTCGCGCCCGCGTCTTCGAGCTGCTTTTTGAGCTTCGCCGCCTCGTCCTTGTTGACCCCTTCCTTGACCGGCTTGGGCGCAGCTTCGACGAGATCCTTCGCCTCTTTCAGGCCAAGGCTCGTGATCGCGCGCACCTCCTTGATAACGTTAATCTTTTTCTCACCCGCCGCGGCCAGAATGACGGTGAATTCCGTCTGCTCCACCGCCGGTGCCGCCGCCGCCCCGCCACCGGCGGGGCCGGCCGCCACCGCTACGGGCGCCGCCGCGGAGACGCCCCATTTTTCCTCGAGCTTTTTGGAAAGTTCGGCCGCCTCCATCACGGTGAGGCCCGACAACTCATCGACCAGCTTAGTCAAGTCTGCCATTTTAGCACTCCTGGGAAAATTGCAAGATGTTTCGACGTTTTAGGCTGCCTGGTCCGCCTTTTTCGCATAGGCATTGCAGCACCCGGGCCACTTGGCCGCCGGGCGCTTGCAGAACACTCGCGATCCGTGTCGCGGGCGTTTGCAGCATTCCCAGAAGCTTGGCGCGGAGCTGGTCGAGCGAGGGCAGAGTTGCCAGGGCCTTGATGCCCGCTGCGTCGAGCTGCCGGTCGTCGAGGCCACCCCCGATGATCGTCAGCTTCTCGTTCTTATTGGCGAACTCGACCGCGACTTTCGCCGCCGCCACCGGGTCCCGCGAAAACGCGATCGCGGTGGGTCCGGAGAACAGCGGCGCAAGGCGCTCGAATTTCGTGCCGGCGAGGGCGATTTTGGCGAGCCGGTTCTTCGTCACTTTGAAGTTGGCGCCGGCTGCACGCATCTGACGCCGCAGATCGGTCACTTCCGCGACGGTCATCCCCGTCTGGTGAGTGACAACGACGCAAGCGGTGGCGGATAGCGACTGATGCAGCGCGGCGGCCAGCTCTTCCTTGTGTGACCGGTCCACGTTTCGTCTCCGACCTTATGACCCGCCAGGCTTCCCGAGGGGATTCCAAGCGGATCGGTTGCACGAGGGCAGCCGGACCACTTCGTCCAGCTTCCCGGTTCGCCTGTCCCAGAAGTGCCCGCCGCCATCGCTAGCATTGGGCTACCCCCGTCTCATGCTGGCGTCCCGCGGGACCTTAAGCTGGAGCGATCCAGCACCGGCAATCTCGGACAGGACGGGATGGTCGCCCATCCCGGTTGCCGCTGCCGCTCTCGCGAGCGGCGGCGGTATTCAGTTTTTCGCCGCGGCCTCGCCGGCGACGCTCGCGATATCCAGTTTCAAGCCGGGGCCCATCGTGGAGGAAAGGCTCACCCGCTTGATGAAGGCACCCTTCACGCCGGTCGGCCGCGCGCGGGTCACGGCGCCGACGAAGACCTTGAGATTCTCGAGCAGCGCGGCCTCGGTGAAGCTCGCCTTGCCGACGCCGGCCTGGACGATCCCGGCCTTCTCGGCGCGGTATTCGACCTGGCCGCCCTTGGCCGCCTTCACGGCCTCGCCGACATTGGCCGTGACCGTGCCGAGCTTGGGGTTCGGCATCAGCCCGCGCGGGCCCAGCACTTTGCCGAGCTTGCCGACGATGGCCATCATATCGGGGCTCGCGATGCAGCGGTCGAACTCGATCTGGCCGGCATTGACCTTCTCGGCGAGGTCCTCGGCGCCGACGATGTCCGCGCCCGCGGCCTGCGCCTCCTTGGCGCGGTCGCCCTTCGCGAACACGGCGACGCGCAGCGACTTGCCGGTGCCGTTCGGAAGCTGCACCGTGCCGCGCAAGTTCTGCTCGGCCTTGCGCGGGTCGATGTTGAGATTGAGCGAAACTTCGACGGTCTCGTCGAACTTCGCCTTGGCGCGCTCCTTGACGAGCTTGATCGCCTGCGGCCGCATCGTAGAACGCGGTGCGGTCGATGCCCTCATATCCCGCGGTCAGCCGCTTTCCTGCCATATCGCTTACTCCACCACTTCAAGGCCCATCGAGCGCGCCGAGCCGATGATCATGCGGCACGCGCCGTCGAGATCCTTGGCGTTGAGATCGACCATCTTCTTTTCCGCGATGTCGCGGATCTGCGCCATCGTGACCTTGCCGACCGTGCCCTTGCCGGGGGTCTGCGCGCCTTTTTCGATGCCCGCCGCCTTCATCAGGAAATAGGAATTGGGCGGCGTCTTGGTGACGAAGGTGAAGCTGCGATCGCCATAGGCGGTGATGACCACCGGGATCGGCATGCCGGGCTCGAGCTTGCTGGGTTTGCGCGTTGAACGCCTTGCAGAACTCCATGATGTTGAGGCCGCGCTGGCCGAGCGCCGGCCCGATGGGCGGCGACGGATTCGCCTTGCCGGCGGGAACCTGCAACTTGATGTAGCCGACAATCTTCTTGGCCATGCCCTTAAACCTTCTCGACTTGCGAATATTCGAAGCTCGACCGGCGTCGCGCGGCCGAAGATCGACACCGCTACTTTGAGCCGCGCCTTCTCCTCGTCCACCTCCTCGACGAGGCCGTTGAAGGAAGTGAACGGCCCGTCGCAGACCCGCACCTGCTCGCCGATCTCGAAGGTGATCGAGGGCTTCGGCCGCTCGATGCCTTCCTGGACCTGCTTCATGATGCGCGTGGCCTCGGCCTCGGAGATCGGCGAGGGCTTGCCCTTGCCGCCCAGGAAGCCGGTCACCTTCGGCGTATTCTTCACCAGGTGCCAGCTCTCGTCGGTGAGGTCCATCTTCACCAGGACATAGCCGGGGAAGAATTTGCGCTCGGAATTCACCTTGGCGCCGCGCCGCACCTCGACCACTTCCTCGGTCGGCACCAGCACCTCCTCGAATTTCTCGCCCAGGCCCTTCTGCTCCGCCTGCTCGCGAATCGAGGACGCGACCTTCTTCTCGAAGCCGGAATAGACGTGGATCACATACCAGCGCGCCGTCATCGTATCAGCTTCCAACTCCGAGAACGAGTTGCACGCCGCGGGCCAGCAACTCGTCGACCATGAAGAAGAACATCGCGGCGATAATCACCATCACGAAGACCATCGCGGTGGTGACGGTGGTCTCCTTGCGGGTCGGCCAGGTAACGCGGCCAACTTCCTGGCGGACCTGCCGCAGAAATTCGAGCGGATTGGTTTTTGCCATCTTGAACCGTGGGAAGGGCCACTATATAGCGCCGCCGTCAGAACATTTCCAGTCCTAATGCGATGGCAGGAGTGGAGGGGCTCGAACCCCCAACCCCCGGTTTTGGAGACCGGTGCTCTACCAATTGAGCTACACTCCTAGACTTCGGAAAATCAATGGCTTAGGCGGCAAACGAGAACCCTCGAGGGGGCTTCGCCGCCGATTCGTCACCCCGCCGTCCCGCGGCCGGGCCTTCTAGAAGGGAGCGCAGCGCCGCGTCAATCCTGTTCGCCGGCAGGCCTCGGATGCCCGCCCCAGGCGAAGCTGCGTTTCGAGACCCGCCGGTCAGCCGGTTTTCGCATCGAAGGCGTCGATGGTGCGCGCCGAATAGACCATGGCGGCTCCGGCATTGACCATGATCGCGACGCCCAGCGCGTTGACGATTTCCTCTTTGGTCGCGCCCGCTTTGATCGCGCCGTCGGTATGGGCGTTGATGCACCCGTCGCATCGCAGGGTGACGGCGATGCCCAGCGCGATCAGCTCGCGCGTCTTGGCGTCGATCCGAGTCGATTTCGCGTTGGCGTGATGGAGGCCGGCATAGGCCTTCACGAGTTCCGGATTCGCGGCGGACATTTCCTTGACCGCGGCGTTGATCTGATCGCGATACCCGTTCCAATCGAGCATCATGGCAGCCTCCATGGGGATGTTGATAGGCTAGGCGATGGCAGGGCCGGCGGGCGGCGGCGTTCGGTGTCGAAGTCCAGCATCGATCTCCAAGTCTGGGTTCGTGCCGCGTCGCTCTAATACGACGCGGAGCCTCTAGCCCCCGGTTGCCGCCTCGGCGCGCTCGTGAGAACGATCGGCGGCGACCAGCAGATAAACGGCCGGCACCACGAAGAGGGTGAACGCCGTGCCGATGGCGATGCCGGCCGCGATCACGAGCCCCATGTCGAAGCGCGAAATCGCGCCGGCGCCGCTTGCCGCCAGCAGCGGCAGCACGCCCAGAACCATCGCCGCCGTCGTCATCAGGATCGGCCGGAGGCGGATCTGCGCCGCCGCCTCGATCGCCTCGCGTTTCGAGCGCCCGCTACGCTGGAGCGCATTGGCGAATTCGACGATCAGGATGCCGTGCTTGCTGATAAGTCCCATCAAGGTGACCAGCCCGACCTCGGTGTAGATGTTGAGCGTGGCGCCGCCGACGCCAAGACTGATGAAGACGAGCGCGCCCGCGATCGACATCGGCACCGAAACCAGAATGATGAACGGATCGCGGAAGCTCTCGAAGAGCGCGGCCAGCGCCAGGAAGATGATGATGAGCGCGAAGGCGAAGGTCGCCAGGAAGCCGCTCAATTCCTGGACGAATTGGCGCGACTGGCCGCCGTAATCGACCGCATAGCCCTGGGGCAGGATGCGCCGCGCCAGGCCGTCGAGCGTCGCCAAGGCCTCGCCCTGCGAGATGCCCGGCGCCGCCACGCCCTGGACCGTCGCGGCGTTGAGCTGCTGGAAGTGATTGAGCGATTCCGGCACGGTCGTCGTCGCGATGCTGGCGACGGTCGAGAGCGGAATCGCCGAGCCGGCGGAGTTGCGGATGTAGTAACCGAGAAGCTGCTGCGCGTTGAGGCGCGATACCTGCTCGACCTGCGGGATCACCTTGTAGGATCGGCCGCCGAGACTGAAGTAATTGACATAGCCGCCGCCCAAGGCCCAAGCGAGCGAGCCGCCGACGTCGCTCATCGTCAATCCGAGCTGGGCGGTCTTGTCGCGGTCGATGACGACGCTCGTTTGCGGCTGGTCGATCTTCAGGTCGGTGTCGAGAAAGAAGAACTCGCCGGTGGCGACCGCCTGCCGCAGGAAATCCTGCGCCACTTCGTTCAGGCGCTCGAAGGGCTCGGTGGTGACGATGACGAATTCCACCGGCAGGCCGAACGCGCCCGGCAGCGGCGGCGGCTGGAACACCACCGCGCGCACGCCCGCGACCGAGTTGTTGATCTGCTGCTGCAGCACCGGCTGGATCTCGTTGGTGGTCCGCGCGCGCTCGTCCCACGGCTTCAGGGCGAGACCGGTCAGCGAAATGCCGGGCGCATCGATGGCAAAGATGTGCTGCATCTCGGGATAGGCCGAGAAGAGGCCATAGAGCTGCTGGGTATAAAGCAGGCGCTGCTGCAGCGTCGCGTCGGGCGCCGGGGTCTCCTGCGCGATGATGAAGCCTTGATCCTCGATCGGCGCGAGCTCGGATTTCGCGCCGGCATAGAGGAAATAGACGCTGCCGAGAACGATGAGGCCGAACACGATTGTCACCGGGAGCGCGTCGAGGCTGCCGCTAAGCCAGCGCCCATAGCCCCGGCGCAAGCGCGCGAAATTGCGGTCGATGAAGATCGTGAAGCGATCTTGCCATCCGGCGGCGGCCGCTTCCCGATGCTTCAGGAGCCGCGAGCACATCATTGGCGAGAGCGTCAGGGCCACCACCGCCGAAACCGTCACCGCGCCCACGAGGGTGAAGGCGAATTCGGTGAAGAGGGCGCCCGTCAGCCCCTTTTGAAACCCGATGGGGACATAGACCGACACCAGCACCACGGTCATCGCCACGATGGGGCCGCCCAACTCGCGCGCCGCCTGGATCGCCGCCGCGACCGGAGAGAGCCCCTCGTCGAGGTGCCGATTGACGTTCTCGACGATGATGATCGCGTCGTCAACGACGAGGCCGATCGCCAGCACCATGGCCAAGAGCGTCAGCAGGTTGATGGTGAAGCCGAAGATCAGCATCATCATCAAGGTGCCGATGAGCGACAGCGGGATCGCGATCGCCGGTATCACCACGGATCGCCACGAGCCGAGAAAGGCGAACACGACCAAGATCACGATCACCATCGCCTCGGCGAGGGTGCGCTCGACCTCGTAAATCGAGCTGTTCACGAAATCCGTCGAGTCATAGATGACCTGGGCCACCAACCCCTGCGGCAATTGCGAGCGGATATCCGGCAGGACACGATAGACGCCCTTGACGACATCGAGGAGATTGGCCGCGGGCGCCACCTCGATGCCGACATAGACCGCCTTCTGTCCATCGAACTCGACCTGCGACTCGTAGCTGTCGGCGCCGAGCGTGACATTGGCTACGTCTTCGAGACGGATCACCGCGGCGTTCGCCTGCTTCACCACGAGTTTCTTGAACTCGTCGACGGAATGGAGATTGGTCGAGGCGGTGAGGTTGACCTGGACCATCTGGCCCTTGGTATTGCCCAGCCCCGCGATGTAATCGTTGCTGGCGAGGGCCTGGCTGACATCGGCGGCGGTCACGCCGTAGGCGGCCATCTTTTCGGGATCGAGCCAGGCGCGCAGCGCGAAATTCTCGCCGCCGACCAGCTCGGCGGTTTGCACCCCGGCCACGGCCTGGAGCTTGGGCTGGACGACGCGCACGAGATAATCGGTGATCTCGTTCTGCGCCAGCACGTCGCTCTTGAAGCCGATGTAGAGGGCATCGAAGGTTTGGCCGATCTTGATCGAGAGCACCGGCTGCTGCGCGCCGGGCGGGAGCTGGTTGACCACCGAGCTCACCTTGCTGGTGATCTCGGTCAGCGCCTTGTCGGGATCGTAATTGAGGCGAAGATTGACCGTGATCGTGCTGGTGCTCGATTGGCTGGTCGAGGTCATGTAGTCGATGCCATCGGCCTGCGCGATCGCGTTCTCCAAGGGCGTCGTGATGAAGCCCGCGACCACGTCGGGATCGGCGCCGTAATAGGTCGTCGTGACCGTGACCACCGCGTTCTCGGTTTTCGGAAATTGCAGGATCGGCAGCGAGGCGCCGGCGCGCAGGCCCAACACCAGGATCATCAGGCTGAGGACGGTGGCGAGGACCGGCCGGCGGACGAAGATGTCGGTAAAGTTCATCTCGGGCGCGCCTATTGCTCGGACGGCGTGGGATTGGGATCGTTCGAGGGTTGGACGGTATTGTCGATCTTGATGGGCGAGCCGTTGCGCAGCTTCATCTGGCCGCTGGTGACCACGTTTTGCCCGACCTCGACGCCCTTCAGCACCGCGACCTGATCGCCGCGCGTGTCGCCGGTTGTGACGAAGTTCTGGCGCGCCGTCAGGATCGGCTTGCCGGCGGCATCCTTGGCGGTGTCGTCGACCAGATAGACCGTGCTGCCGTAAGGATTGAAGGTGATCGCCGATTGCGGCAGCGTGACGTAGCGTTCGGGCGCGCCCACCGCGATCGCGACGGTCGCGAACATCCCCGGCAGCAGGCGATGATCCGGATTGCCGAGACTGGCGCGGACCTGGACGTTCCGCGTGGTGGTATCGACCGCGGAATTGATCGCGATGAGGGTGCCGGGAAACTCCTGGCCCGGGTAGGTATCGACCGTCACCGCGACCTTCTGGCCGACCGCGATTTGCGAGAGCGCCTGCTGCGGCAAGGTGAAGTCGACATAGATCGGATCGAGCGCCTGGAGCGTGACGATCATGGTGCCCGGCGCAAGATATTGGCCGACATCGACCTGGCGGATGCCGAGCTTGCCCGCAAAGGGCGCGCGGATGGTCTTGTAATCGACGGTCGCCTGCTGCTCGGCGACCTGCGCGTCGGCGGCTTTCGCGTTCTGCTCGTCGGTGTCGACGGTTTGCTGGCTGACGGCCTGCGCCTGAAGCTGGCGTAAGTCGCGCGCGTAGGTGATCCGCGCCAGCGCGGCGCTTGCTTCGAGCGAGGCGAGCTTCGCGAGGTCGTCGGCCTGCTGCAACTCCAGCAGCACGGCGCCCTCCGGCACCTCGACGCCCGAGTCGAAATGAATGGCGGCGACGATGCCGCCCACTTGCGCGCTCAAATCGGCGCCGCGCACCGCCCTCAGGCTGCCGATCGCGGTGAGGCGCGCCTGCCAGTCCGAGGCGACCGCGGGGCTGGCCGACACGGTCTGCACCGGCGCCGTTTGCGTCGCGATGAAGCGCTTGATCATGGTTGCGCGAAAGGCCTCGAAGCCGAAAATCCCCGCCAGGACGACGCCGGTCAGGACCAGCATGGCGATCATGCGCTTGGCCAAGTGCCCGCTCCTTTACTTACTTGGGCTCGTCGCCTGCCGCGGCGACGTCGCTCCGGTTCCACCAGCCGCCGCCCAGCGCCTGGAACAAGGCCGCCGTGTCCGCGAAGCGATTGCCCTGGGCGATCGCGAGATTGACATGCGCCTGCTGATAGGTGGTCTCGGCATCGAGCAGGGTCGAATAATTGACCGCGCCGATCTGGTATTGGCTGCGCGTGATCTCGAGATTGGCGGCGGCCGAGCTTTCCGCCGCGACCTGGGCCGCCAAGGCATCGGCATCCGATTGGAGCGCGCGCAGCGCATCGGCGACGTTCTGGAACGCGGCGATGACGGTGGCGCGGTACTGCGCCGCCGCGGCGTCGAGCGCCGCCTCGGCCGCGCGCTTCTCGTGCAGCAATTCGCCGCCCTTGAAGATCGGCTGCAGCACGCCGACGCCGAGGCTCCACGTGCCGGGGCCGGTCAACAGATTGCCGATCTGGGTCACGTCGTTGCCCAAGGCGGCGGTTAGCGTGAGCTGCGGCAGCATATTGGCGATGGCGACGCCGACTTCGGCGCTTGCCGCGTGAAGCTGCGCCGCCGAGGCCTGGATGTCGGGCCGTTGCGCGACCAGAGCGGACGGCAAGCTCAGCGGCAGCTCTTGCGGGAGTTGCAGTTGGGCGAGATCGAAAGTCTCGCTGATCGCCTGGCTCGGCAGGCGGCCGGCGAGCGCGCCGAGCAGAATGCGCTGCTGCGCCAGCTGCTTTTGCAGATTGGGAATGGTCGCCTGAGTCTGCGGCAAGGGTCGCCTGCTGCGCCAGCACCGCGGCGCGCGCCACGCCGCCCAGCTCGAGCTGCTTTTGCAGCACGCCGAGCTGCTGGCTTTGCGCGTCGATGATGTCCTGGGTCGCGGCGATTTGCGCGCGCAGCGAGGCTTCCTCGATCGCGGCGGCAACGACATTCGAGGTCAGCGTCAAATCGGCGGCCTCGAGCTCGAAGCGCTGGTACTCGGCTTGCGCCTCGGCCGATTCGAGCTGCCGCCGCGCGCCGCCGAACACGTTGACGTCGTAGGAGACGTTGAGCGACGCCGTCGTCAGCGAGAAGATCGAGGTAGAGTTCGGCTGGTCCTGCACCGCGCCAGAAGTTTTCTGCCGGGTGTCGGAGAAATTTCCGCTCACGGCGGGAAACAGCACCCCGCCTTCCGCGGCCGCGTTTTCCTTGGCCTGGCGCAGCGTCGCCTGCGCCGCTTCGAGCGTCGGGTTGAATTTGAGCGCCTCGGCGATGAGCGCGTCGAGCGGCTCGGAATGAAAGAGCGTCCACCACTCGCCCGGAATATTGGCGCCGGCGGCGAAATGCTGCGCCTCGCCGCCCGCCACAGCGGCCGAAGCGGTCGGGGCCAGCGAAGTTTCGGGCGTATAGCCCGCCCCCGGCGGCGCGGCGGGCTGGGTGAAATCCGGCCCGACCGCGCACGCGGCCAAGACAAGCGCCGCGGCCGTGACCGCACCATGATGGGGCTTCCGATCCGTCACGGCTGGGCGCGGGCTCCGCTAGGGGAAATGGGGCAGGTTCTTGCCGGAAAACGCCCTCGCGGTCAAATCGCCGCGGGCGGCGTCGGGCTCCTGGCGATGGATAAACGGCGCGCCGCGATGCAAGATATGCGCGCAACCTCCCGAGCCCCAGGCAGTACAAGCGATGCGCACCAAATCGAAAAAGCCCGACACGTTGCTTGCCCATGCCGGCCGCGATCCCGAGCATAATTTCGGCGTGGTCAACCCGCCGGTTTACCACGCCTCGACGATCATCCATCGCACCGTCGCGGAATACGAGGCGGCCGGCAAGAATCGCTATAATCAGGTCACCTATGGGCGGCACGGCACGCCGACCAGCTTCGCGCTCGAAGAGGCGGTGGCGCTCGTCGAGGGCGGCTATCGCGCGGTCGCGTTCTGCTCGGGCGCGGCGGCGTGCTTTGCCTCGATCCTCGCTTACGTCGCCGCGGGCGATCATCTCCTGATGGTGGATTCGGTGTACGGCCCGGTGCGCGGCTTCTGCACCGGCTTCCTCGCCCGTTTCGGGGTCGAGACCACCTTCTACGATCCGCTGATCGGCGCCGGGATCGCCGCGCTGATCCGGCCCCGCACCAAGATCGTCTATCTCGAAAGCCCGGGCTCGCTGACTTTCGAGGTCCAGGACGTGCCCGCGATCGTAGCCGTCGCCAAGGCGCGCGGCGTCACGACGATGCTCGACAACACTTGGGCCGCGCCGATGTTTCTGAAGCCGCTCGCCTTGGGCGTCGATGTCGATATCATCTCCGCGACCAAATACATCGTCGGCCATTCCGACGCGATGATGGGCATCGCGGTGTGCACCGAGAAAAGCTTCCTGCCGGTGCGCAACGCCGCGACCGAGATCGGCAATTCCGCCGCGCCCGACGATTGCTATCTCGCCCTCAGGGGCTTGCGCAGCGCCGGCGTGCGGATGCGCCAGCACCAGCGCCAGGGGCTCGCGCTCGCGGGCTATCTCGCGGAGCGCCCCGAGGTGGAGCGCGTCCTCTACCCTGCCCTGCCCGGCGATCCCGGCCATGAGCTTTGGCGGCGCGATTTCACCGGCGCGAGCGGCTTGTTCGGCGTGGTGCTGAAAAAGGGAACGCCAAAGAAGGCGGTCGATGCGATACTCGACGGGCTGGAGCTTTACGGCATGGGCGCATCCTGGGGCGGGTTCGAAAGCCTGATCCTGCCGACCCATCCCGAGCGCTTGCGGACGGCGTGCGGCTGGGACAGCGGACCGTGCCTCCGCATCCATGCCGGGCTCGAGGATATCGACGATCTGATCGCCGATCTCGAGCGCGGATTCGATCGGCTCAACGCCGCGCGCTGAGCCAAAATGTTCTCGCTCTCGCCGCTCGAAACCGTGGCGCTGCTGCTCAGCCTTCGCGTCGGCATCGTCAGCGTGATCTTCTGCCTCCCGGTGGCGCTCGCCTGCGCCTACCTGCTGTCGCGCTGCGAATTTCCCGGCAAGCTCCTCTTCGATGGGATCGTACATCTGCCCCTCGTCCTGCCGCCGGTCGCGGTCGGATTCGCGCTGCTGGTGCTGTTCGGCCGCAATGGCGTGATCGGCGCCTTCCTCTACAACCATCTCGGCTTCACCGTCGCGTTCAACTGGAAGGGCGCGGCGCTGGCCTCGGCGGTGATGGCGTTTCCGCTGATGGTGCGGGCGATGCGTCTGTCGCTCGACGGCGTCGACCGCCGGCTCGAAGCCGCCGCCCGCAGCCTCGGGGCGACAAGCTGGCGCGCGGCGCTCACCATCACCCTGCCCTTGATGGCGCCGGGCATCCTGACCGGGGCGATCCTCGCTTTTGCCCGCAGCGTCGGCGAGTTCGGCGCGACGATCACCTTCGTCTCCAACATTCCGGGCGAGACCCGCACCTTACCGCTTGCGCTTTACGAGCTGACCCAGGTGCCGGGCGGCGAAGCGGGGGCGTGGCGGCTCGCGATCCTTTCCGTGCTGCTGGCGCTGGGCGCGCTGATCGCCTCGGAGATTCTGGCGCGCCGGCTCGGCCGGCTGGTGCGGGGGCTCGATTGATCGAGGTCGACATCGACAAGCGCCTCGGCGGCTTCGCCTTGTCCGCCCGTTTCGCCGCGCCCGATTCCGGGATCACCGCCCTCTTCGGGCGCTCGGGAGCCGGCAAGACCAGCATCGTGAATGCTCTCGCCGGCCTCATGCGCCCCGACCGCGGCCGTATCGTCGTCGGCGGCGAGGTGCTGTTCGACTCTCAATCCGGCATCGACCTCCCGCCCGAGCGCCGGCACATCGGCTACATCTTTCAGGAAGGACGCCTGTTTCCGCATTATTCGGTGCGCGGGAATCTGCTTTACGGCGCGAAGCGCGGCGCGGCGCTTGGGGACCTAAGCTTCGATGCGGTGGTCGCCCTCCTCGGCATCGCCGCCTTGCTCGACCGGCAACCGGCGGCGCTGTCGGGCGGCGAGAAGCAGCGCGTCGCCATCGGCCGCGCGCTGCTGGCGCGCCCGCGCCTCCTGCTGATGGACGAGCCGCTGGCCGCGCTCGACGCGCCGAGGAAGGGCGAAATCCTGCCCTTCATCGAGCGCTTGCGCGACGAGCTCCGTTTGCCGATCGTCTATGTCAGCCACGAGATGGACGAGATCATCCGGCTGGCTGATCTGCTGGTGCTGATGAATGACGGCAAGGTCGCCGCGGTCGGCTCTGTCGAAGAGCTGACCAGCCGCCTCGATCTCTGGCCCCTCACCGGCCGGTACGAGGCCGGCTCGGTCATCCGCACCGTGCTGCGCGGCCACGACACGACCTATGGCTTGAGCGAGCTCGCCTTCCCGGGCGGACGCTTGCGCGTGACCAGGGTGGCGGCGCCGCTCGGCACCCCGATCCGGGTGCGCATCCGCGCCCGCGACGTGGTGCTGGCGACCGAGCGGCCGGCGCATCTCTCGATCCGCAACGCTTTTGCCGGCACGGTCGTCGAGGTGTCGGCGGAAAAGGGGCCGCTCGTCGACCTTAGGCTCGACATCGGCGCGGCCGGCCAGCCGGTGATGCTGTGGGCGCGCATCACGCTGCGCGCCTTACAGGAATTGGCGCTCGGCCCCGGCAAGCCGGTGTTCGCGCTGGTCAAGACCGTGGCGCTCGACCGCCGCAGCTTCGGCCGCTTCGACGAGGACGAGGCGCATTAGCCGCGCGCGGTCATTTCGCCGCGTCCGGCAGGAATTTCTCGGTGTAGAGCGTGCCATGTCGGGCTCGGACGGAAGCAGCTTCAAGTCGACGAAAGACCGCGCGAGAACGGCAAGCGCCTTGGGGTCGAAGCGCCCGTCATCCGAGAACATGGGCATGACCTGATCATAGACCCGGTCAACGATCTCGGGCGGCACCCGCGTGACTTCCGCGGCTAGCGCCACGGAAGGCGCCTTGTTCTTGCGCATGAAGGCGATCGTCTCGAACCAGCCGGCGAGGAATTTGCGCAAATCGTCGGGCCGCTCCTTCATCGCCTGGTCGGTGGCGAAGATGACATGCATGATGAACACGGGAACGATGTCGCCGAACCGCACCAGGATTCGCGCGACACCCTGCTGCTCGAGATTGGTCGCGATAAAGATGTCGTTGGGCATGCCGACGACCTGGCCGGTGCGCATTGCTGCGATCTGCGACGAATCCGAGCCGAGCCCCACGAGCGTCATGCCGTCCGGTCCCCAGCCCTGCTGCCGCGACAGCTCGCGCGCGAGCCATTCGGGCACGCCGCCCGGCGCCGAGATCGACAGGGTCGTGCCCCTCAAATCGGCGATCGTCTTGACCGGGCCGTCCTTCGCGACGATCAGCGCCATGATCGAGGGCGGTCCCGCCATCGCCGCGATTCCGAGCTGGGGCGCGCCTTTTGCGATAAAGGACAGCGCGGGCCCCGAGCCGAGACCGACATCGATGGCCTCGGCGGTCAGCGCCTGCTGCTGCTTGGCGGCCCCGCCTAAGACGAACTCCTCGACCGCGACGCCGTGCTTGGCGAAAATTCCCTCGGCGATGCCGATGTCGAGCGGCACGAAAGAGAACACCTCGGCCTGCGGCTTGCCGACGCGCAGCGTCGCCGCCACGGCCGGCGGCGGCGCGCCGCCGGCGGCGATGCCGAGAGCGAGAGCCAAGCCCGCAAGGAGCCCGATGCGTGCCCGGCGCTCGCGCCTCATGCCACCCTCCCCCTCGCCTCGGTCGCCCTCAACCGACCCAACATCGACGGTCACAGACGCTCGAAATTCTGGCCCTTGGTCGATTGCACCATGCCGTTGAAGGCCTCGTAGACCTTGGCATAGCTCGGCCGGGCCTTCATGTTGCCGATCCAGCGCTGGACGTTGGGGAAGGCCGAGAGGTCGCAATGAATGAGCTCGCCCGCTGTGGTGAGCGCGATGCCGAAGTAATCGGCGATGGTCGGCTCGGCGCCGCCGAGATAGTGCCGCGTCGGCCCGACCCAATGATCGTTCAGCACCCGCATCCAGAATTTCGACTTCTCCTTGCCCCAGGCAAGGATCGCCGCCTGCACGGCCGGGTCCGCGCGCTTATGAGTTGGCAGGACTTGGGGATAGACGAAGCCGTAGCCCCAATCGCGATAGAATTGCGAGTTGAACCAATCCAGCGCCTCGTTGACCCGCGCGCGCGCCTTCAGCTCCTTGGGATAGGCGGGCGATCCGGCCCGCTCGGCGAGATAGCGCAGGATCGACGCGCTCTCGGTCAGGCGGAAATCGCCGTCCTCGAGCATCGGCACGAGGCGGCTCGGGTTGAGCTTGCCATAGGCCTCGCCGTAATGCTCGCCGGCGAAGAGGTTGACGATTTGGAGGTCGAGCGGGATGTTGGCGTCGGCGGCGAACTGCACCACCGGGCGGCTCGTGGTAGAAGCCGGATGCATGTAAAGCTTCATGATCGCCTCCCTTGATGACATTCCCCGATTATCGGGAATCCGCGCGAAACCTAGCATTCGGCTCGGCCTACCGAAAGCCAAAAGGCGGCGATGGGCGGCAGGTTTATCCGCCCCTCCCATCCCGCTTCTTGCCGTCGAAACCGGCGCCCGTCGTAAGACTGGGTTAACTCATCCGAACTAGCATGGCGGCTACGGAGGCCAGCACCCGTGTCCACGCGCGGAATCATCAGATCGCAGGGCGACCGACCCCGCACCGATATCGGTTGGGCGGAACGCCGCCAGTTCCGCCGCAAGGCGGTCATCTGGGCGGCCAAGTTGGAGACGCCCAATGGCACGCTCGACTGCATCACTCTCGATCTGTCGCTGGGCGGCGCGAGGCTGCGCATCTCCGAACCGGTCGGCCTGCTGCAGCAGGTGACGCTCGTCCTCGGCAAGTTCGGCAAGTTCCAGGCTGAAATCGTATGGGTGACCGAGAACGAAATCGGCCTGCAATTCACCGAATCGCCCGAGGAGGTCGCCGGCCGGTTTGGCAATATCCTGCCCTTCGGCGCCTGAGGTCCTTCACCCCATCGCGGTCAGCGAGAACCGTCCGTCGGCGGCGCGGCAGGGCGCTTCAGCCAGACCCAGTTCGCGGCGCACGATGTTCGTGCCCAGCACCAGCGCGACCATCTTGAAGAAGGCGTGCTTGCGGCTCATGCCTTCGCGACCCATGCCGCAATCGGACGAGATCACCAGGCGCTCGGGCGGAATGTGCTTCAGCGCTTGCCGGATGAGACCGGCCACTTCCTCGGGCGTCTCCACCTGCAAGGTGTGATGGTCGATGACGCCGATGGCGATTTTCTTCGCGCGGATCGCCTTGCCGATCGCCTCGAGATCGGCGCCGCCCGAGCTGCAAGTCTCGAAGGTCAGCACGTCGGCGTCGCACCGGTCGTAGAGCTCGAGCACCGGCTTATAGGTCTGGACGCTCGCGAACATGCGCTGCTGCGACGGGTTGCCCCAGCAGCTATGGCTCCAGACCTCGCAGCTTGCGCGCAAGCCCCGCACCGTGTTGTTGAAGACCTCGACCATGAACTCGGGCGTCATCTCGGCATCGATGCCGCCGCGTAAGCCCAGCAGATGGATTTGCGGCTCTTCCATCTGGATGACGGTGCAGCCTGCGGCGACGACCTCCTCGAGCTCGGCGCGGAGCGCGTCGCTGATGGCGAGGATACGCTCGCGCCGGCTCTTGTAGTATTTGTCGCGCAGCGCGAGGCCGAGCAGTTCGGCCGTGATGGTGCCGAACTTCACCGGCTTTTGCGTGAGGGCTTGCGCGGCGAGATAGAGCGCGGCGTAGTGCAGCCGGCCGCGGCCGATGGGCGCCACGATCGTCGGCTGGGCGCGCGCCTCGAGCCCTTCATGGAGGATGTGGCCGCGCGCGAACGGAACGCGCCCCAGCAGCGCCGGCCGGCCATAGGCGGCCGAATAATCGACCCCGTCGAGCCTGGTCAGCGGATAGGAGAACCAGCTATAGCCGCCGACCTCGGTGTCGAACCGGGCGTCGCCATCGGTGACGATGTCGAGCCCGGCCAGCTCCTGATCGCGCAGGAAAGAAGATACCGCGTCGGTGTATTGCTCGCGGAAGCGGCTGTTGATCATCGCTTCCATGAAGCTGCGCCGCCCGAGATTCTCGGTGTACCAAGTCGGGCGCGGCAGCGAGCCGGTGATCGTGGTGGGGAGCGTGATGTCCTTCGTCGCCGTGTACATGACAGCGCCCGAAAGCCGGCTCCGGCTTATTTCGCCGGAACGAAATTCTTCAGCCGCTCGGCCGTGCGCGCCTTTTCGACATCCATGTCCCGCTTGGCCGTGGTCAGATCGAAGCGGTTGCCGTCGATGTCGTGGCCCTTGTCCTCGACATAGGGCCGGTCGATGCTGGGATCCTCGGCGCGCGGATCGGAGGGCGGCAGGCCGCGCTCGATCAGCTTTTGATAGAGCTTCGGCTTCTCGTCCGGGTCGATGGTGAAGCCCCAATGGTGGATTCCTCGGGGCGCCGTCGGCCGCTTGCGGCTGAGCAAGGCGAAATCGACATAGCCGTCGCTTATCCAGATATCGCCCTGGCTCTCGCCGGTGACCTTCATGCCGAAGACGTCGGAATAGAAGGCCGCGAGCTTGGCCGGATTTTCCGAGAACAGCGCGATGTGCCTGATCTTGGGGCTATGAGCGCCCGCCGTATCGGTCTTGCCGGAGGCGGCGCGCACATCCTTCATGCCGCTCGAGACGTCGAAGCGGTTGCCGTCGGGGTCCTTCACCGCGTCCTCGGCGTAGGGGCGATGAGCCTCGGGCGCGTCAACATAGGGGCTGTAGGGCTCGATGCCGTATTTCTTCATCCGGGCGTAGATGGCGGGCTTCTCGGCCGCGTCCACGGTGAAGCCCCAATGGTTGATGCCCTTGGCCGGGGCCTTTTCGCTGCGCCGCCGCAACAGCGCGATGTCCATGTAGCCATCCGTCACCCAGGCATTGCCGAGATCGTCAACCCCGGTGACGCCGATCCCGAAGACATCGCCGTAGAACTTGGCGAGCGCCGTGGGATTCTCGGAGAAAATCGCGATGTGGCGGATGGTCGGCGATGCCATGACGGGTCTCCTCGGCCTAAAGAGTAACGCGGAGTCTCGACCCAAAGGCCGAGCCTGTCAATCGCCGCTTGGCGCCCCGTAAAGTTGGTGGGCGCGGGTCTCGAAGGCGCCGACCATGCGCTTGACCGCCTCGTTGAACAAGACCTCGATCACCTTTTGCAACAGGCGCGAGTGGAATTCGAAATCGACATAGAAGTCGATCAGGCACCCGCCTTCCTGCGGCACGAACAGCCAATGGTTGGTGAGATATTTGAACGGCCCCTCGGTATAGCTGACATCGATGCGGCGCGCCCGGTCGAGCACGACGCGCGAGGTGAAGCGCTCGCGCACCATCTTATATCCGATCAGCAAATCGGCGACGATCGTGTTGCCGTCGCGCTCGCGGATGCGCGCGCCGACGCACCACGGCAGGAATTCGGGATAGCGCTCGATATCCGCGACGAGATCGAAAAGCTGCTCGGCGCTGTAAGGGAGCAGCTTCTTCTCGGCATGGGTCGGCATCAGCTTTGCGCGGCGCGCGCGGCGCGGAGCTTGGCGAAATCCTCGCCCGCGAAATAGGAGGAGCGCGTCAAGGGCGACGCCGACACCATGAGGAACCCCTTGCCGAAAGCGTGGCGGCGGAGCGCCTCGAACTCGCCGGGCGGCACGAATCGCATGACCGCGTGGTGCTTGCGGCTGGGCTGCAGATACTGCCCGATGGTGAGGAAATCGACCTTCGCCGCGCGCAGATCGTCCATCACCTGCAGCACCTCTTGCATCTCCTCGCCCAAGCCCACCATCAAGCCGGATTTGGTGAACAGCGACGGGTCGAGCTCCTTGACCCGGTCGAGCAGGCGAAGCGAGGCGAAATAGCGCGCGCCCGGCCGCACGCTGCCGTAAAGCCGCGGCACGGTTTCGAGATTGTGGTTGTAGATGTCGGGCCGGGCCGTAACCACGGCCTCGATCGCGCCGTCCTTCTTGAGGAAATCCGGGGTCAGCACCTCGATCGTGGCCGCGGGCGCGGCGGCGCGGATGGAAGCGATGGTGCGGACGAACTGCGCCGCGCCGCCGTCGGCGAGATCGTCGCGATCGACCGAGGTGACGACGATGTGGCTAAGGCCCAATCGCGCCACCGCCTCGCCGACATGGGCGGGCTCGTGCGGGTCGAGCGGATCGGGCCGCCCCGTGGCGACATTGCAAAAGGCGCAGGCGCGGGTGCAGGTCGAGCCCAAGATCATCACGGTCGCGTGCTTTTGCTTCCAGCATTCGCCGATATTGGGGCACGCGGCTTCCTCGCACACCGTGTTGAGCTTGAGCTCGCGCATGAGATCGCGGGTGGCGAAATATTCCGGCGAATTCGGCGCCTTGACTCGGATCCAGTCGGGCTTCCTTGACGAGGGATTGTCGGGCTTGCCCGATTTCTCGGGGTGACGCAACGGAGCTGGCGTCACGCGATCACTCCGGGCACGACCAGGAAGAGGTCGGTATCGTCGGTCTTTTCGCCCGCCGCGGTGATGAGCGCATGAGCCTGACCGCGGTGGTGGGTTTGGTGATTGAAGAAATGCGCGACCAGCCGCGTGCGCGGCGCCGTGACCTCGCGATTGGCCGCGCCGCTGAACCAGACGAGCGGGCGCTCGAGCCAGTCGTCGTCAACGGTCGCGGCCCAAGTCTCGATGCGCGTGTCGGCGCCCTGCCGCGCGGCGCGCAACTCGTCGAAATCGTCGTACATTTGCGCGCTTTGCTTCAGCGTGCCCGCAGGCTTGTCCCAGCCGGAAAAGCGCGACATCCAGGCGCAATCGCCCCACAGAATATGCGTCAGCGTCTTGTGGAGCGAGCCCCAGAAGGCGCCGCGATCGGCCTTGCGAACCGCATCCGGCAGGCGCGAGGCGGGCTCATAGAGCCGCCGAATTCATCTCGGAATTATAGGCCGCCATCGTTCGTACATAGGCGGGGGTGATCATCGAAATTTGCCTTCTATCGGCGCGACGCGGAGCGGCTTCGCGCGTCAGATGTGGAGCGCGCGGCCATAGGCGTCAAGCACCGACTCGTGCATGGTTTCGCTGATCGTCGGGTGCGGGAAGATCGTCGCCATCAGATCCGGCTCGGTGGCCTCGAGCGTGTCGCGCGATGACAAAGCCCTGGATCAGCTCGGTCACTTCCGCGCCGATCATATGGGCGCCCAGCAGCTCGCCGGTCTTGGCGTCGAACACGGTCTTGACCAGGCCCTCTGGCTCGCCCAGCGCGATCGCCTTGCCGTTGCCGATGAAGGGGAAGCGGCCGACCTTGACCTCGCGGCCCGCCTGCCTTGCGCCTTCGCCTCGGTCAGGCCGACGCTGGCCACTTGCGGCCAGCAATAGGTGCAGCCCGGGACATTGGCGACATCGAGCGGATGGACGATCGTCGAGGCCGGCGATGTGCTCGACGCAGAGCACGCCTTCATGCATCGCCTTGTGCGCCAGCCAGGGCGGGCCGACCACGTCGCCGATGGCGTAGAGGCCGGGCTCGCCGGTGCGCGCACCATTCGGTCGACGACGATATGGGTCCTCTCGACCTTCACGCCTGGTCTTCTCAAGCCCGAGATTCTCGACATTGCCGACGATGCCGACCGCCGAGGATCGACGCGCTCCGCCGTGACGGTTTCGCGTCTTGCCGTCCGGCGACTCGAGCGTGGCGGTGACGCTGTCGGCGGCCTTCTTCAGCTCCTTCGACCGTGGCGCCGGTGTAGATCTTCATGCCCTGCTTCTCGAACGCCTTGTGCGCGAAGGCGCGAGATCTCCTCGTCCTCGACCGGCAGGACGCGGTCGAGCACCTCGACCACGGTCACCTCGGCGCCGAGCGTGCGATAGAAGCTGGCGAACTCGATGCCGATGGCGCCCGAGCCGACGACCAGCAGCGATTTCGGCATCTCGTCGGGCACCATCGCCTCCTTGTAGGTCCAGACCAGCTTGCCGTCGGGCTCGAGGCCGGGAAGCGCGCGCGCCCGCGCGCCGGTGGCGAGGATGATGTGCTTGGCCGCAAGCGTGGCCGACGGGCTTGCCGTCCTTGGTCACGGCGAGCTTGCCCTTGCCGGCGAGCTTCGCCGTGCCCGTCGAACACCGTGATCTTGTTCTTCTTCATCAGGAAGGCGACGCCGTTCGAGAGCTGCTTCGCCACCTTGCGCGAGCGCTCGACGATCTTCGCGAGATCGAACGCGATGTCCTTCGGCCGAAAAGCCGTAATCGTCCGAGATGATGCAGCAGGTGGTTGATCTCGGACGAGCGCAGCAGCGCCTTGGTCGGGATGCAGCCCCAGTTGAGGCAGATGCCGCCCAGTTGCTCGCGCTCGACGACGGCCGTCTTCATGCCGAGCTGCGCCGCGCGGATCGCCGCGACATAGCCGCCGGGGCCGCCGCCGACGACGACGATATCGAAAGAGGTGTCCGCCACGCCTCGTCTCCTTAAATCAACAACGCCGCCGGCGCCTCGATGAGCTTCTTCAAGGCGGCCATGAAGCGGGCGCCCAGCGCGCCGTCGACCACCCGGTGATCGAAGGTCGCGGTGCAACTCATCACCGTAGCGATGGCCAGCGCGTCGCCCCGAACGACCGGGCGCTTCTCGCCGGCGCCGACCGCGATGATGGCGCCCTGCGGCGGGTTGATGACCGCGGTGAACTGCCGCGATGCCGAACATGCCGAGATTGGAGATCGAGATCGTGCCGCCCTGGAATTCGTGGAGCTTGAGCTTGCCGGCCTTGGCGCGCTCGCCCAGCTCGCGCATCTCGGCCGAGATCGCCGGAATCTGCTTCTGGTCGGCGTGCCGGATGATCGGCGTGATCAGCCCTTCGGGCAGCGCCACCGCGACCGCGACATCGACATCCGTCCAGGCGAGGATGGCATCCTCGCTCCAGGAAGCGTTGACGGCCGGAACCTTGCGAAGCGCCAGCGCGACCGCCTTGATGACGAAATCGTTGATCGAGAGCTTGATGTCGAGCGCGTCGTTGATGTCGGCGCGCGCTTTCATCAGCGCGTCGATCTCGCAATCGGCGGTCAGGAAATAGTGCGGGACGATTTCGGACTCGGCCAGCCGCGTCGCGATCAAGCGGCGCATGGTGGTGAGGGGAACCTCGGTATAAGGAATGTTGCCGGCGAGCGCCGCCACTTGCGCGCGGCCCGGGGCGGGAGCGGCGGCGCCACGCGCCGGCCCCTTCGACAAGAGCTCGGGCGCGGCCACGGCAAGCGGCGCGCCGCCCTTGAGCGCGGCCTCGACATCCGCCTTGACGATGCGGCCATGCGGACCGCTGCCGGGCACGCGCGTCAGATCGAGCTTGGCTTGGTTGGCCAGCCGGCGCGCCAGGGGGCTGGCGAAGATGCGCCCTCCCGGCGCATGGCCATTGGCCGCGGCCGGCGCCGCTGGCGCCGGCAAAACCGAAGCCCGCGCAACCTCCTCACCCCGGCTCTCTCCTCCTTGAGGAGGAGAGGGAGCGACCCGCGCAGCGGGAGGGTGAGGCGATGGTGGCGCTGGCATTGCCGGTTTCGCCGCGGCCGCTGGCTTCGGCGCGCTAAGATTCTTCGCGTCCTCGCCCTCTTCCAGCAGCAGCGCGATCGGCTGATTGACTTTCACGCCTTGCGTGCCTTCGGGCACGAGGATGCGGCCGATCGTGCCTTCATCGACGGCCTCGAATTCCATCGTCGCCTTATCGGTCTCGATCTCGGCGATGACGTCGCCGGGCTTGACCGCATCGCCCTCCTTCTTGTGCCATTTCGCGAGAGCGCCCTCGGTCATGGTCGGCGACAGCGCAGGCATCAGAAGCTCGATCGGCATCTCGCTCCCCTTCGCGCTCAGCGGTACAGCACGGCCTTGGCGGCGGCAACGATCTCCGCGGATTGCGGCAAGGCCAGGTGCTCGAGATTGGCGGCATAGGGCAGCGGCACGTCCTTGCTGGTCACGCGCTGCACGGGCGCGTCGAGATAATCGAAGGCCCGCTCCATGATCTGCGCCGCGATCTCGGCGCCAATGCCGGCATAGGACCAGCCTTCCTCGACGCTGACGAGGCGGTTGGTCTTCTCCACCGAGGCGACGATGGTATCGACGTCCAACGGCCGCAGCGTCCTCAGATCGATCACCTCGGCCGAGATGCCTTCGGCGGCAAGCGCCTCGGCCGCCTCGAGCGCCACCTGCACCATGCGCGAAAAGGCGGTGATGGTGACAGCGGTGCCCTCGCGCGCGACCCGCGCCTTGCCGATCGGCACCAGATAATCGGCGGTGTCCGGAACCGGATGGCTCGCGCCATAGACCAGCTCGTTCTCGAGGAAGATCACCGGATTGGGATCGCGGATCGCCGACTTGAGCAGGCCTTTGTGATCGGCGGCGGTATAGGGCGCGATCACCTTGAGCCCGGGGACATGCGCGTACCAGCTCGAATATTCCTGGCTGTGCTGCGCCGCGACGCGCGAAGCCGGACCGTTGGGACCGCGGAACACGATCGGGCAATGCATCTGCCCGCCCGACATGTAGCGCGTCTTGGCGGCGGAGTTGATGATCTGGTCCATCGCCTGCATGGCGAAGTTCCAGGTCATGAACTCGACGATCGGCCGCAGGCCCGCCATCGCCGCGCCGACGCCGAGGCCGGCGAAGCCCTGCTCGGTGATCGGCGTGTCGATGACGCGGCGGGCGCCGAATTCCTCCAGCAGGCCCTGGCTGACCTTGTAGGCGCCCTGATACTCCGCGACTTCCTCGCCCATCAGGAACACCGCGTCGTCGCGGCGCATCTCCTCGGCCATGGCGTCGCGCAGCGCCTCGCGCACGGTGAGGGTCGTGGTGGCGCCGGTCCACTCGGGGCTGGCAGCGGCGGCCGCTGGAAGCGGCGCGGGCGCGGGTGCCGGGGCCAGCGCCGCCGGCGCGGGTGCCGCTTCCGGCGGGGCGGCGCGCGCGCGCGCGACCGGCGCGGTCTTGGCCGCGTCAGCGACGCTCTCGTCCTCGCCGGCGATCACCGCGATGGGCAGATTGACCGCGACATCCTCGGTGCCTTCGGGCACGAGGATCTTGGCGAAGGTGCCCTCATCCACCGCCTCGATCTCCATCGTCGCCTTGTCGGTCTCGATCTCGGCGAGGACATCGCCGGCCTTGACCTCATCGCCCGGCCGCTTGTGCCATTTGGCGAGCTTGCCTTCGGTCATGGTCGGCGACAGCGCCGGCATCAGGACTTCGATCGGCATCGCGCCCTCACGCCTCGCCGTAGACGTCGGTCCATAGCTCGGCCGGATCCGGCTCGGGGCTGTCCTGCGCGAATTCCGCGGCCTCGGTGACGATGTCCTTGATCTCTCTGTCGATCTCCTTGAGCTTGGCCTCGTCGGCGAGACCGGCCTCGATCAGGCGGCTCTTCATCTGATCGATGGGGTCGTGCTCTTGCCGCATCGGCTGACCTCGTCCTTGCTGCGGTATTTCGCCGGATCGGACATCGAGTGGCCGCGATAGCGATAGGTCAGCATCTCGAGGATATAGGGGCCCTTGCCGGCGCGGACATGCCGACCGCCTCCTTGGCCGCCTCCGCCACGGCGACGACGTCCATGCCGTCGACCTGACGGCCGGGAATGCCGAAGGGCGCGCCGCGCCCGAACAGGTCATGCGAGGCCGAGGCTCGGCTGACCGAGGTGCCCATGCCGTATTTGTTGTTCTCGATGATGTAGACCACCGGCAGCTTCCACAGCGCCGCCATGTTGAAGCTTTCGGAGACCTGGCCCTGGTTCATCGCGCCGTCGCCCATGAAGGTGACGCTGATGCGGCCGTCGTTGCGGTAGCGATGGGCGAACGCCAGGCCGGTGCCGATCGGCACCTGGGCGCCGACGATGCCGTGCCCGCCGAAGAAGTTCTTCTCGCGCGAGAACATGTGCATCGAGCCGCCCTTGCCCTTGGAATAGCCGCCGCGCCGCCCGGTCAGCTCGGCCATCACCCCCTTCGGGTCCATGCCGGAGGCGAGCATGTGGCCGTGATCGCGATAGGAGGTGACCACGGTGTCGCCGTCCTCCCTCGCCGCCATCACGCCGACGACCACCGCTTCCTCGCCGATATAGAGATGGCAAAAGCCGCCGATCAGGCCCATGCCGTACATCTGGCCGGCCTTCTCCTCGAAGCGGCGGATCAGCAGCATGTCGCGGTAGAGCTTTAAGAGCTTGGCGGGGAGGATATGCGGCTCGGCGGCCGCTTCGTGGTGGGATGGCTTGGTCCTGCGCTTCAACACCGGCATCGCGTTTACCCTCGGCTCTTATCGCGCTCGGCTCCCGCGATCGCGGGCAGCCGCAAGTGGTTTTGCCGCTAGGATGGACCGGCGCGCTTAACAACGCAATAAGCCTGTGGATAAATAATTGTTTTGCAAGACAAAATAACAGGTAACTGAATTTCGGTTAAGCGCGCTGGAATCGAAGCCGAAGGATGAAACCGCAATTGCGAGACGGCTTAAGCGCGAGCGGCGCCGGCGGCTTTTTTGCGCAAGCTCACTTGGCCGGCAAATTGAAGATGACGACTTCGTTCGGTCCGACGAGGTCGAGGGTTGCGCGCGCGCGCTCGTCGAGCAGGTCGCGATCTACGGGGCCGCGCAACAGGTTGATGCGGTTGGCCAGGGGCCGGCGCTCGGCATCGATCTCGGCGAGCGTCCCGCGCGCCTGCCGAATCTCTTGGGTGAGCCGCAGCCAGGCCACGAGGCCACGGTCACCCTGCACCAGATGGTAGGCAAAATACGCCACCAGGGCGATGCCGAGAGTCGGGCCGATGATGACGCGCGCGCGCTGCCGGATTGCGGCCATGACGTACATTCGTTGAGAGAATCACGCGGGACTCGCCGTGTCAATAACGAGTTACGTCGGATCCATCGCGAATCCCGCTCGGTTGCCGCGGGAGTCGTCGCTCGCGCCGGCTTGACAGGGTGCGAATTGCGGCCCTAAACCCGACGCGGATCGGGCGCTTAGCTCAGCGGGAGAGCACACCCTTCACACGGGTGGGGTCGTAGGTTCAATCCCTACAGCGCCCACCACCCAAACCCCCTTTTCCGCCATTTCGCCGTGATCGGGTCTTGAAATCCTCCCGTCGCCGCTTATTTCTCTGGCACTCGACAACAATGAGTGCTAGTAAATTCGCACTCATACACGGTGAGTGCCAAAACCCCAGACATCCGCCTCTGGCGGAACCCAATCGAACGCAAATTCAGGAGGAGTTTCATGAAGTTCCGTCCCTTGCATGACCGCGTGGTCGTGCGCCGCATCGAGCAGGACGAAAAGACCGCGGGCGGCATCATCATCCCCGACACCGCCAAGGAAAAGCCGATGGAAGGCGAGATCACCGCGGCGGGGCCCGGCGCCCGCGACGAAAGCGGCAAGCTGCAGCCGCTCGACGTCAAGGCCGGCGACCGCGTGCTGTTCGGCAAATGGTCGGGCACCGAGGTCAAGCTCGACGGCGAAGAGCTGATGATCATGAAGGAAAGCGACATCATGGGCGTCATCGAAGGCGCCAAGCCCGCGCGGAAATAGGCGCCCGAACTCACGAATTCAGGAAAGAGAGATAGATCATGGCTGCAAAGGAAGTGAAGTTTCATAGTGACGCGCGCGACCGTCTGTTGCGCGGCGTCGACATTCTGGCCAACGCGGTCAAGGTGACGCTTGGGCCCGAAGGGCCGCAACGTCGTCCTCGACAAGTCGTTCGGCGCGCCGCGCATCACCAAGGACGGCGTCACCGTCGCCAAGGAGATCGAGCTCGCCGACAAGTTCGAGAACATGGGCGCGCAGATGCTGCGCGAGGTCGCCTCGAAGACCAACGATCTCGCCGGCGACGGCACCACCACCGCGATCGTGCTGGCCCAGGCGATCGTGCGCGAGGGCGTCAAGGCGGTCGCGGCCGGCCTCAACCCGATGGACCTGAAGCGCGGCATCGACCTCGCGGTCGAAGCCGTGGTCGAGGACATCAAGAAGCGCTCGAAGAAGGTTTCGACCAATGACGAGATCAGCCAGGTCGGCACGATCTCGGCCAATGGCGAGCGCGAGATCGGCACCATGATCGCCAAGGCGATGCAGAAGGTCGGCAATGAGGGCGTGATCACGGTCGAGGAGGCCAAGAGCCTCGAGACCGAGCTCGACGTGGTCGAGGGCATGCAGTTCGACCGCGGCTATATCTCGCCCTATTTCGTCACCAACGCCGAGAAGATGGTGTGCGAGCTCGAAGAGCCCTACATCCTGCTGTTCGAGAAGAAGCTGTCGGGCCTCCAGGCGATGCTGCCGGTGCTCGAGGCGGTGGTGCAGTCGGGCAAGCCGCTCCTCATCGTCGCCGAGGACGTGGAAGGCGAGGCCCTGGCGACCCTCGTCGTCAACCGGCTGCGCGGCGGCCTCAAGGTCGCGGCGGTGAAGGCGCCCGGCTTCGGCGATCGCCGCAAGTCGATGCTCGAGGACATCGCGATCCTGACCAACGGCCAGCTGATCTCGGAAGATCTCGGGATCAAGCTGGAGAACGTCACCATCGACATGCTCGGCAAGGCGAAGAAGGTCCGGGTCGAGAAGGAAAACACCACGATCATCGACGGCGCCGGCAAGAAAGCCGACATCGCGGCCCGGGTCGGCCAGATCAGGGCTCAGATCGAGGAGACCACCTCGGATTACGACAAGGAGAAGCTGCAAGAGCGGCTCGCCAAGCTGGCGGGCGGCGTGGCGGTGATCCGCGTCGGCGGCGCCACCGAGGTTGAGGTGAAGGAACGCAAGGACCGGGTTGACGATGCCATGCACGCCACCCGCGCGGCGGTCGAGGAAGGCGTCGTCGCCGGCGGCGGCGTGGCCTTGCTCTATGCCAGCCGGACGCTTGCAAAGCTGAAGCCCGCGAATGACGACCAGAAGATCGGCATCGACATCGTCCGCCGCGCGCTTCAGGCGCCGGCGCGGCTCATCGCCGAGAATGCCGGCACCGACGGCTCGATCGTGATCGGCAAGTTGATGGACAAGAACGACCCCAATTACGGGTACGATGCCCAATCGGGCGAGTTCGTCGACATGATCAAGGCCGGGATCATCGATCCGACCAAGGTCGTGCGGCTCGCCTTGCAGGACGCCGCGTCGGTCGCGGGGTTGTTGGTGACGACGGAAGCGATGGTCGCCGAGAAGCCCGAGAAGAAAGCACCGGCGATGCCGCATGCGCACGGCGGCGGCATGGGCGGTATGGATTTCTGATGGCGTAGCACAGGCGAAGGCCGAATTGAGGCCTTCGCCGTGGTGCGAAGCAAACTAAACCACCGGGCCGCGGCGCAAGCCGCGGCCCTTTTCTTTGCAGCGACGACCGTCACCCGGATCCGCGACTAATCCTGGCGCGCGGATCGGGCGCGACCCGACGGAACGGGAGAGGGCGCCCAAAAAACTTTCGAGAGGCTCGCGACAGCGCTCTGTTGAATTCGAATCATGCGTTGCTTGAGTTGGGTAAGGACCCGCCCCTCTAACTTTCCGGCTGAAAAGCGACGTGTCGAAGGAATGGCCTTGTGACCGAGAATTGACCTATATCAATGTGCAACGATCCGATTTCTATAAAAGCGAATTTGTTTGCATCGTCGGCTCGCTTGCGCATCGGCGCCGCGCGGGCCGGTAGCACGCATCAATCGGATAAGAGGAGCTGCGACCATGAGCCAGCGAACACTCATTAGTGCCGCCTTCGCGATCGCCGTTGCCGTCGCAACATCCGGATACAGCAGTCCAGCAGCCGCTCAGTACGGCCCCGGCTGGATGGGTCCCGGGATGATGTATGGCTACGGCCAGGGCGGCGGCTACGGCCCCGGCGGCATGGGTCCGGGCATGATGTATGGCTACGGCCAGGGCGGCTACGGCCCCGGCGGCATGGGTCCGGGCATGATGTACGGGTACGGCGGCTACGGCCCCGGCGCCGGCGGGTACGGACCGCCGCAACAGGCAAATCTCAACCTCACCGTCGACCAGGTGAAGAACAATATGGAGCGCTGGGTAAGGTCAAGCGGCAACCCGCATATCAAAGTTGGCAACGTCGCGGCGAAGGATGCCGACACCATTACCGCCGAGATCGTCACCACGGACAAGGACGCGCTGGTGCAGCGCTACGAGATCAACCGGCATTCCGGCTTTATGGAGCCGACGGAGGAGTGAGTCATGTGGGGCTATGGACCCTCCGGGATGATGGGCTATGGCGGCGGGTGGGGCTCCGAGTGGATGATGCTCTTCGGCGGGATGTTCTGGGTAATTCTCCTGGTCCTCGGCGTGGTGGCCGTAGTGTGGGTCGTGCGCGCTTCCCCGCACGGCGGCCATTATCCGCCGCGAATCGAGCCAAGCTCCTCGGGGTTGAGCATTCTCGAGGAACGGTACGCGCGCGGCGAAATCAACCGCGATGAATATCTGCAAAAGAAGCGCGACATCCTTGGACGTGGCGGGAACGACTAGCGAGGCGCGGTGCTTTTTTTCTTGGCTGCAAACATATCGTGCGTGCTTCGACTGCCGACCCGTCCGACTGTTTCACGGTCGGACCCGAAGGGTTTGATCGCAAAGCGATCGAACGGAGTCGGCCAGCACGAAAAACCTCTTTGATGACATTGAGAAATCTCCTCGGCCTGAGCGTAGTCGAAGGCCGCACGATGCGCCTCCGGGTTCTTTGCGTGTTAGGATCGCGGCGATGAGCTGCGCGAGCGATCACCATCACCACCACCCCGCGGCGCCGCCGCTGCCGCCGCGGCCCGGCCGTCTCTGGACCTGCCCGATGCATCCCGCGATCCGCCAAGCGGGGCCGGGCGCCTGCCCGCTTTGCGGCATGGCGCTCGAGCCGATAGAGACGACGGCGGAGTCCGGCGAGAACCGCGAACTCACGGACATGACCCGGCGGTTCTGGGTCGGTCTGGCTCTGGCATTGCCGGTCTTTGTCCTGGAAATGGGGGGCCACATCCCCGCTCCTGGCCTGCATGATCTCGTCCCGCCGCGCAGCTCCACCTGGATTCAATTCGCTCTGTCAACGCCGGTCGTGTTGTGGGCGGGGTGGCCATTCTTCGAACGCGCCTGGGCGTCGGTCTTGCACCGCAGCCTGAACATGTTCAGCCTGATCGCCCTCGGGACAGGCGTCGCTTACCTCTACAGCGTCTTTGCAACCGTTGCGCCGGAAACGTTCCCCGCAGGGTTTCGCGGGATGGGCGGCACGGTCGCCGTTTACTTCGAAGCCGCCGCGGTAATCACCGTTCTCGTTCTGTTGGGTCAGGTGCTGGAACTCCGTGCCCGCGAGCAGACCGGCGGCGCGATCCGCGCGTTGCTCAAACTGGCGCCGAAAACCGCGCACCGCTTGAAGGAAGGTGGCGAGGACGAGGAAGTCGCGCTTGAGCTGGTTCAGGTCGGCGATCGCCTCCGCGTGCGGCCCGGCGACGGCGTGCCGGTTGACGGCGAAGTTCTTGAGGGCAAGGGCGCCGTGGATCAATCCATGGTCACTGGCGAGTCGATGCCCGCCGCCAAGCAGCCCGGCGACAGGCTTATCGGAGGGACGGTGAATGGCACCGGCTCGCTGGTGATGCGCGCCGACAAAGTTGGCGCGGACACTATGCTCGCGCGCATCGTGACCATGGTCGCCGAGGCGCAGCGGAGCCGGGCACCGATTCAGAGAATGGCCGACACCGTGTCGGGCTACTTTGTCCCGGCCGTACTCGGCGCGGCCGTCATTTCGTTCGTCGCGTGGGCTGTCTGGGGTCCTGCCCCCGCATTGTCTTACGCGCTGATTGCGGCGGTCTCCGTCCTTATCATCGCTTGCCCGTGCGCGCTTGGTCTGGCCACCCCGATGTCGATCAGCGTAGGCGTCGGCAAAGGCGCCAGTGCCGGCGTCCTGATCAAGTCGGCCGAGGCCCTTGAGCGCATGGAGAAGGTAGATACCCTAGTCGTCAACAAAACCGGCACGCTGACCGAAGGCAAGCCCAAGGTGACGGCTATCGTTGGCGCAGCGGGATTGTCGGAGTCCGAGATTCTGCCGTTGGCGGCCAGTCTTGAGCAATCCAGCGAACACCCTCTCGCCGCAGCTATCGTCACCGCCGCGCGGGAACGCAGTGCTTCGATCTGGGCGGCGGCGGACTTCGCCTCGGTCACGGGCAAGGGTGTTACCGGCAAGATCGGCGGCAGGTCGGTGGCACTGGGCAATGCGAAGCTGATGGCGGACCTTGGCATCAAGCTCGGCGAGCTCGAACACAAGGCCGACGAGCTTCGCAGCGACGGCGCGACAGCTCTATTTCTCGCGCTGGACCGCGAGCCGGGCGGCGTCATCGCCATCGCCGACCCGATCAAGTCAACGACACCAGCGGCCCTCGATAGCCTGCGCAAGGACGGGATACGGATCGTGATGCTGACCGGCGACAACAAGACGACGGCCGAGGCTGTCGCCCGCAAACTTGGCATCAAGGAAGTCCAAGCCGGCGTTCTGCCGCAGGACAAGAACCGGATCGTCAAAAAACTCACGGCCGAGGGACGCATTGTCGCCATGGCCGGCGACGGGGTGAACGATGCCCCGGCTTTGGCCGAAGCCGCTGTTGGCATCGCCATGGGAACGGGAACCGAAGTCGCGATCCAGAGTGCCGGGATTACCCTGGTGAAAGGCGATCTCGCAGGCATCGCGCGGGCCATCGCATTGAGCCGCGCTACGATGCGGAACATCCGCCAAAATCTGGTATTCGCCTTCGCCTACAACGCCATCGGCATCCCGATTGCAGCAGGCGTCCTCTACCCGGCCTTCGGTCTTCTTCTCAATCCGATCATTGCCGCGTTGGCGATGTCGCTGAGCTCCGTATCGGTCATCGCGAATGCGCTGCGCTTAAGGCGGGCGAGGCTCTAGGT